>NZ_PYUC01000001.1:0-786277 GCF_003028655.1 Trinickia symbiotica | reverse complement strand
GCGCCGTGTCCTATCACCTGATGGGCGTGCCGACGGCGATGTTCACGCCGCTCTTCGTGATCTCGCGCACCTCCGGCTGGAGCGCGCACATCATCGAGCAGCGGATCGACAACAAGATCATCCGGCCCAGCGCGAACTACACCGGCCCAGAAAGTATGAAGTTCGTCCCGCTAAATAGGAGAAAATAGCGACCGCCGCGCGCGCCCAGTCAGATGGACGGGACGCGCGGCACCCCGCCCGGCGCCCCGCGGCTCTCGCGGTGGCACTGCAACCAAGGGGCTCGTCATTTGTCTCTGTCATTTGTCCCTGTCATCTATTCCAAAATCGAAAGGTCCGGCATTCCCATGAAAAAATTGCTGATCGCAACCCTTATCGGCACAATTTCCGCCACGATGTCGCTCGCAGCAGCGGACGCGTCCGCTCAAACGCAGTCGACGCAATCGACGACTGCCACGAAGAAGGTAGGCAAGGCGCCCGCGCCGAAGCACCGGCTCGTGAAGCGCAAGTCGCGCGAAACGACGGCTGCCGCCAAGAACGATCCGATCCCCGAAGGCTCCGTGGAGTGGAAGTGCAGTGAAGGGCTTTCGTTCGACCTGAAGGGCGACATGAAGAAGGACCAGATCGTCACCATTCACTGGGCGAACAAGAACTACAACCTGCCGCGCGAATCGACGACGACGGGCGCGGACCGCTTCCATGACGCGGCGACCGGCCTCGACCTCGTCGTGATCCCGACGAAGGCGATGCTGTTCTCGGATCACGACGGTGGGCGTCTCGCGGACGAATGCCAGACTACGGCGATGGCGCAAGGCGCGCCCGCTCCGACGCAATCGAACGCGTTGAAGAAGGGCGACTGATCGTTTTTCTTCCTCCACGAGCCGACCACCATGTCCGCCTCGACTTCGAACGTAAGGCCAGAGCCTGATCGAGTACTCGTCGATATCGTCGATTACGTCCTCGGCTTCGAGGTGGACAGCGCGCTCGCGCTCGAAACGGCGCGCCATTGCCTCATCGACACGCTCGGTTGCGGCCTGGAAGCGCTTTCCTATCCGGCATGCACGAAACTGCTCGGCCCTATTGTGCCGGGTACGATCGTGCCGCATGGCGCAAAGGTGCCCGGTACGCAGTTTCAGCTCGACCCGGTGCAGGCCGCGTTCAACATCGGCGCGATGATCCGCTGGCTCGATTTCAACGACACATGGCTCGCGGCCGAGTGGGGTCATCCGTCGGACAATCTCGGCGGCATTCTCGCGACGGCCGATTGGCTCTCGCGCGTTGCCGTCGCGTCGGGCAAGAAGCCGCTCCCCATGCAGGACGTGCTGATTGCGATGGTGAAGGCGCACGAGATTCAGGGCGTCATCGCGCTCGAGAACTCGTTCAACCGCGTCGGGCTCGATCATGTGCTGCTCGTGAAGGTGGCTTCGACGGCAGTCGTCGGCTGGCTGCTCGGACTGTCGCGCGACGAGCTCATCAACGCTGTTTCGCTCGCGTTCGTCGACGGACATTCGCTGCGCACGTATCGCCATGCGCCGAATACAGGCTCGCGCAAATCATGGGCGGCCGGCGACGCCACCTCGCGCGCCGTGCGCCTCGCGCTGATCGCGAAGACGGGCGAGATGGGCTACCCGTCCGTTCTCACGGCTCCAACCTGGGGCTTTTACGACGTGCTGTTCGAAAGCCGCCCGTTCAGCTTTCAGCGCCCCTACGGTTCGTACGTGATGGAGAACGTGCTGTTCAAGATCTCGTTTCCGGCCGAGTTTCATGCGCAGACCGCCGCCGAAGCGGCGATGACGCTGCACGGCGTCCTGAAAGCGAACGGCAAGACGGCCGAAAACATCGCGAAGATCACGATTCGCACGCACGAAGCGGCGATTCGCATCATCGACAAGAAAGGCCCCCTGAACAATCCGGCCGACCGCGATCATTGCATTCAGTACATGATCGCGGTGCCGCTGCTTTTCGGACGACTGACCGCGGCCGATTATGAAGACGCCGTGGCGGCCGATCCGCGTATCGACGCGCTGCGTGCCAAGATGCAGTGCGTCGAAGACGCGCAGTTCACGAAGGATTATCACGATCCGGACAAGCGCTCGATCGCCAACGCGTTGACCGTCGAGCTTGACGACGGGACGACGCTCGATGAAGTCGTCGTCGAATATCCGATTGGCCATCGGCGTCGGCGCGCCGAGGGTGTGCCGCTGCTCGTCGAGAAGTTCAGGACGAACCTCGCGAGGCGCTTTCCGGCGAAGCAACAGCAAGCGATTATCGACGTCTCGCTCGAGCAGACGCGGCTCGAAGCCATGCCGGTCAACGAGTACGTCGATCTGTATGTCATTTGATCGAGCATCGAATCGGATACAGTAGTTCGTTACAAGGTTCAAGTAAGGTTTCAGAAAGAAAGGCAACAAGATCGTTGTTTCCTCGCTCCAAACCTAGGACAAACCATGGCCCACAACCTCCACAACACGCTCAAGGAATTCGACAGCGGCTCAGGAAAAGGGAAGTTCTACTCGCTGCCCGAGCTCGGCAAGGCATTGAACGTCAAGATCGAGCGCCTGCCGGTGTCGATCCGCATCGTTCTGGAATCGGTGCTGCGTAACTTCGACGGCAAGAAGGTCGCCGAAGAGCACGTCGCACAGCTTGCCAACTGGAAGCCGAACGCGCCGCGCGTCGACGAGATTCCGTTCGTCGTCTCCCGTGTCGTGTTGCAGGACTTCACGGGCGTTCCGCTGCTCGCCGATATCGCCGCGATGCGCGGCGTGGCGCAGCGCATGGACAAGAACCCCAAGCTGATCGAGCCGCTCGTACCCGTGGACCTTGTCGTCGATCACTCCGTGCAGGTCGACTACTACCGCCAGAAGGACGCGCTCGATCTCAACATGAAGCTGGAATTCCAGCGCAACAACGAGCGCTACCAGTTCATGAAGTGGGGCATGCAAGCGTTCGACACATTCAAGGTCGTGCCGCCCGGCGTCGGCATCGTGCACCAGGTCAACCTCGAGTACCTCGCGCGCGGCGTCCACAAGAAGGCCGAAAACGGCGACTCGGTCTACTACCCCGACACGCTCGTCGGCACCGATAGCCATACGACGATGATCAACGGCATCGGCGTCGTGGGCTGGGGCGTGGGCGGTATCGAAGCCGAGGCCGGCATGCTCGGCCAGCCCGTCTACTTCCTCACGCCGGACGTCGTCGGCGTCGAGCTCAAGGGCAAGCTGCGCGAAGGCGTCACGGCAACGGACCTCGTGCTGACGATCACTGAGCTGCTGCGCAAGGAGAAGGTGGTCGGCAAATTCGTCGAGTTTTTTGGAGAGGGCACGGAATCGATCGCGGTTCCGGATCGCGCGACGATCGGCAACATGGCGCCTGAGTACGGCGCGACGATGGGCTTTTTCCCCGTCGACGAAAAGACGATCGATTTCTTCAAGGGCACCGGCCGCACCGATGCCGAAATCGCCGCTTTCCAGAATTACTTCAAGGCGCAGCAGCTCTTCGGGATTCCGAAGGCAGGCCAGATCGACTTCACGAAGGTCGTCACGCTCGACCTCGCAACCGTCGCCCCGTCACTCGCCGGTCCGAAGCGTCCGCAGGATCGCATCGAAATCGGCTATGTGAAGTCGACGTTCGCCGATCTGTTCTCGAAGCCCGTCGGCGAAAACGGCTTTGCGAAGAAGCCGGCCGAACTGGACACCGTGTACGAGACGTCGAACGGCATCAAGCTGAAGAACGGCGACGTGGTGATCGCCGCCATCACGTCGTGCACGAACACGTCGAACCCGAGCGTGCTGCTGGCCGCCGGCCTGTTGGCGAAGAAGGCCGTCGAGGCGGGCCTGACCGTGGCGCCGCATATCAAGACTTCGCTCGCGCCGGGATCGCGGATCGTGACCGAGTACCTGACGAAGACGGGCCTCCTGCCCTACCTTTCACAACTCGGTTTCGAGCTCGCGGCCTACGGCTGCACGACCTGTATCGGCAACGCCGGCGATCTCACGCCCGAGATCAACGAGGCGATCACGAAGAACGACATCGTCGCGGCCGCCGTGTTGTCGGGCAACCGCAACTTCGAGGCGCGCATTCACCCGAACATCCGCGCAAACTTCCTCGCCTCGCCGCCGCTCGTCGTCGCTTATGCGATCGCCGGTACGATCACGCGTGATCTGATGACGGAGCCCGTCGGCAAGGGCAAGGGCGGCAGGGACATCTACCTCGGCGACATCTGGCCGTCGAGCGAAGAGGTTCATGCGTTGCTCAGATATGCGCTCGACCCCGAAGCGTTCCGCAAGAACTACTCGCAGCTCACGAAGGAAGGCGACCTGTGGAGCAAGATTCAGGGCGAGGAAGGTCAAGTCTACGACTGGCCGAAGTCGACCTACATCGCCGAACCGCCGTTCTTCGGCGAGCAGTTTTCGATGCAGCCGATCGACGCGATTCCGACGATCAAGGGTGCGCGTGCGCTCGGCGTCTTCGGCGATTCCGTCACGACGGACCACATCAGCCCCGCGGGTTCGATCAAGGAAGATTCGCCGGCCGGCAAGTGGCTCAAGGCCAACGGCGTGCAGAAGGCCGACTTCAACAGTTACGGCTCACGCCGCGGCAATCATGACGTGATGATGCGCGGCACGTTCGCGAACGTGCGGATCAAGAACCTGATGATCCCGCCGAAGGCCGACGGCACGCGTGTGGAGGGCGGGCTGACGATTCATCAGCCTAGCGGCGAGCAACTGTCGATTTACGATGCCGCGATGAAGTACATCGATGCCGGCACGCCGACCGTGATTTTGGCCGGCGAGGAGTACGGCACCGGATCATCGCGCGACTGGGCCGCGAAGGGCACGCAGTTGCTCGGCGTGAAAGCTGTCATCGCCCGTAGCTTCGAGCGAATCCACCGCTCCAATCTCGTCGGCATGGGCGTCTTGCCGCTGCAGTTCAAGGGCTCCGACAGCATCCAGTCGCTTGGCATCACCGGCGAGGAGACGTTCGACATCGAAGGCCTCGGCGACGACTTCAAGCCGCAGCAAGAAGTCACGCTCGTGATCCATCGCAAGGACGGCAAGGAGCAGCGTGTGCCCGTTTTGTTGCGCATCGATACGCCGATCGAAGTCGATTACTACAAGCACGGCGGGATTCTGCCGTTCGTGCTGCGGTCGTTGTTGGCGGCGTAAGGCGTAAGGCGCGGGTGCCGGCGCGCTCCGCCGTCCGAGTGGTCATCGCCGCGCTTCGATCGTCGAAGCGCGGCCGTTCGAAAGGCCCGGCTGCCCTGCCGGGCCTTTTCATTGGAGCTGGCCGGAAGCCCGACGTTCATGTGGGTGGTTACCGACCAAAATATCGGCTCATCGGCTCACGAATCGGCTCATTGCATGCCGAATCGGCTCAAAATCTTGCGAATCGGCTCAAATCGGCTCAGAATCAGCTCAACTGTGAGCCGATTCTGAGCCGATTCTGAGCCGATTTTCATGAGAACTGGACTGCCGCCCGCCGAAGACGTCATTGAAGCCCTACGCCGTTTTGCGGCACAGGGCCATAGCCATGTCACGTCTTCCGAACTTGCCAACGCCACCGGGAAAAGTCTCGCGACGATAAAGCGGCTTCTTGACGACCTGCGCGCGGCAGGCCGAGTGAACCGCCAAGGGACGGGCCGTGCAACGCGCTACTCGCTTGCTTCGAACATACCTTCGCCGGAACCGGCGGTCGATACGCTCAGCCCGGCAGAGATGCAATGGTCTCCTGCGAGCGTTGCCGCGCGTCGGCGATTGGCCGCTCCATTGGCGAGCCGCGCCCCCGTTTCTTACAAACGCGATTTCGTCGACCACTACGAACCCAACAAATCATGGTTGATCCCTGAGCCGCTCGCCATCCAGCTCGCAAACGCCGGACGCATGCGGTGGCAACAGCCGGCGGGCACGTACGCCCGCAAGGTGCTGGAGCAGCTGCTGATCGACTTGTCATGGTCGTCCTCGCGCCTTGAAGGCAATCGGTTCACGCTGCTCGACACGCGCAAACTGTTCGAAAGCGGCATAGCCGATGGCGATTTCGATGCCGTGATGCTGCTCAACCACAAGAGCGCTATCGAGTTTCTTGTCGACGCTGTGCCGACGGAAGGCCTGTCGACACCCGTTATCCGCAATTTGCACGCGGTGCTGATGCAGAACCTGCTCGTCGATGAAGACGGTCTCGGAACGATCCGTAAAAAGGTCGTCAACATCAGCGATACGACCTACCTGCCGATGCAGGTGCCATCCGTCCTGGAGGAAATGCTCGACCTCATCGTCAGCAAAGCTCGATTGATCAGGAACCCTGTCGAAGCAGCGTTTTTCCTATGGACGAACCTTGCTTATCTGCAGCCGTTCGAGGATGGCAACAAGCGTACGAGCCGCCTGGCGGCGAACATTCCGCTGATGCTCTACAACTGCGCGCCCCTATCGTTTCTGGATGTCGACTTGCACGATTACGCGGTTGCGATGATAGGCGTCTACGAACTGCGCGACGTCTCGCTCGCTGTCGATCTGTTCGAGTGGACCTATCGGCGTTCGATCGATAAATACAAGGTCGTGCTCGAATCGATGGGAGTGCCCGATTCGATGCGTCTGCGTTATCGGCAAGCACTGAGTGAGGCGATAGGACTCGTCGTACGCGGAGGAAAAACCGCAGTCGAGGCAGCGTCCGAGCTTCGACTCACTGAGGACTCCGCACCGGGATTCCACACCATACTCGCCGATGAGTTGGCGAAGCTGGAAGTTTTCAATTGTGCGCGCTATCGGTTGACGATGGCGGAAACGAAGGCATGGATCGAAGCCGGGCGGCCAAGCTAGCCGCGATCACTTGAAAAGATATCGGCGACCGACGCGCTGCCGGCTAACAGCAGCGGCGGCGCGACAGCCGATACGCCTCAACCCCGACATTCCTCGAGCATCCAGGCTCTGAAGCGTTGCAGCCCGGGTTTGGCGGCGAGACGCTCCCCCGAGTAGCAGAGATAGTGGCCCTGATCATCGACGTCGACCGGTGCATCGATCGGCTCGACGAGCGCCGCCGACCCGAGCAGATCGCGAATCAGGAACGCCGGAACGAGCGCGAGACCGAGCCCCGCGCACGCCGCCTGTATCAGTACCGCGTATTGCTCGAAGCGTGGTCCCGCCAGGGCTCGCATCCGCGTCACGCCATGCCGCTCCGCCCACTTAATCCATGCCGTTGCGGCTTGCTCATGCACGAGCCGAGGCGCGTCGGCAACGTCGGCCGGCTCGCGGATCGGATGCCGCTGCGCAAACTCGGGCGAGCAGACAAGCGCGAACGTATGTCCGTCCAGGTAGTCGCTTAGCACTCCTTCCCAACGGCCGTCTCCGTAGCGAACGGCCGCATCGAGCTCCGGTGGAAACGCATCGCCGTGCGCCAGATGTCGCCGAAAGCTCAGTGTCACGTTCGGCGCGGACGCGAGGAAGCGCGGCAGACGCGGCACGAGCCATCTTGTCGTAAAGGTAGGCACGCTCGCGATCGTGAGCAAATCGGCTTCCTCGCGCGAGGCGAGGAGTTCCAGCGAAGCGTGACAGATTTCACGCAACGGCTCCTTGATTCGTGCGTGATACGTGGCCCCGGCCGGCGTGAGCGCGAGCTGGCGGCCGTCGCGTACGAAAAGCCGGACGCCGACCTGGGCTTCGAGATTCGATACCTGTCGGCTGACCGCGCTCGGCGTCAGTCCCAGCTCGCGTGCCGCACGCGAGAAGTTGAGGTGCTTCGCGGACGCCAGGAACGTGAGCAACTCCACGGTACTCGGGCAAGAAGACTTCATTGGAGCTGTTCCAAATCCGCACAGTACATTGCGTGCTTTTTACCCTCGTTTCATGACGATGCAATGTCCGCCCCGCAAACTGCACGTTGCGTCGTCGCCTCCGGCAGCTTTGCGCAGCGGGGCGCGGCGAGTCATTTATCGAACACACGCGAGAAAGACTTGACATCGAACACCGCGCCAGCCCCGACTGTGCCGTTTCGTCAAAGGAGCGCCCAGCCGTCCATCGGACGAATCGCGGTTCGCGCCGTCGTCGCGCTGTTCGCGCTCTATCTGCTGATGCCGATGGTATTGCTGCTGATCGGCTCAGTCGGCAAAAGCTGGACGAATACCTTACTCCCGAGCGGCTTCACCTGGCGCTGGTTTGTCGAGTTAGCAACGGATGCCAGTTTCCGACGAGCGTTTGGCGTGAGCTTCGTCGTTGCGCTGGCTTGTTGCGCAGTCGATGCCTGCATCGGCTTGCCGCTCGCCTATGCGTTGAATCACCGCGCGGAAAGCGGGCGAGGAGCCGCGTCGCGCGTCGTTATGCTGATGCCTGTCGCCGTGCCGGCGCTCACCCTCGGCTTCGGCTATATCTCTGTATTCGGCGGCGATACGCTGCCGTGGCTCGGGACGCTGCCGTTGATGGTCGCCGCGCACGCCGTGCTGACGCTCCCCTATCTCGTGCAAACGCTGCTCAGCGACTTGCGCCATCTCGATCTGGCACAACTCGAAGACTGTGCCGCGACGTTGGGCGCCACGCCCTCACGTCAGTTCTTCTCGATCGTCGTACCGAACCTGCGGCAGAGCCTGTTTTCGGGCCTCGTGATGGTCTCGGCGCTCTCGATCGGCGAATTTCAGATCTCGAATTTGATTGCGGGCTTTCGTTACCGCAACTTTCCGGTCGTGTTGCTCCAAGCGTTTTACGGCGCTTCCGGCTTGGCTTGCGCCGCAACCGTCGTCCTGCTCGTCCTGGCCGTGGCGGCCACGCTCGCGTCGATCAACACCATCAACAGGCTGTAATCAGCATGAGCCTCGATTTCGACAACGTCAGCTTCAAATATCCGCGCGGCGGGCATGGCGTCGATGCCGTCACGCTCGCAGCGCAGCCCGGCGAACTGCTCGCCGTCATGGGCCGCAGCGGATCGGGCAAATCGACGCTGCTGCGCCTTGCTGCCGGCCTGCTCGACGGCTACGACGGGCGCATCGCGATTGCAGGCGACGACATGGCCGGCGTGCCGGTCTGGCGTCGAGAGGTCGGTATGGTGTTTCAGCAGTACGCGCTCTTTCCCCACCTGTCCGTCGTCGAAAACGTCGCCTACGGCCTGCGCATGCGTGGCGTGCCGGCCTCGCAGCGGCGCGTCCGCGCGCTCGAGATGCTTGAGCGCGTCGGACTCTCGTCGCATGCGGATCGCGGCACGACGATGCTATCGGGTGGGCAGCAGCAACGCGTCGCGCTCGCTCGCGCGCTCGTGATCGCGCCGCGCGTCTTGCTGCTCGATGAGCCGCTCGCCGCCCTCGACGCTGGCATTCGCCATCAACTCCGAGATTTGATTCGTGCGTTGCAGCGGGCAAGCGGCGCCACGACGCTGCTCGTCACGCACGATCAAGAGGAAGCGCTCAGCATGGCCGATCGCGTCGCAGTCGTCGAGGGCGGCCGCGTGCTGCAGGCCGACACGCCGTGCAAGCTTTACGAGCGTCCCGTTTCGGGGCAGGTCGCGCGTTTCGTCGGCCATTCGACGATCCTGTCTGGCCGCATCCGCGCCAAAGACACGGTCGACGTGGGGTTCGCGTTGCTGACTGCCGATACGGGCATTCGCCAGATCGGCGATTACGTCGAATTGCTATTGAGACCCGAGCATATCCAACCTAATCCGCCTGTAGGCGCCGCCAATCGCATTGACGGCGTACTCGGCGAAATTCGGTATTTCGGCGCTACGCAACGCTACGACTTTTTGCCGAGCGGCTCATCGCAGCCGCTGTTATGCGAAGGCCGATCGCTTCCGACAAGCAGCATCGCCATCGATCCGCGCCATCTCGTTACGTTGAATGCGACGCCCGACACTCAATCCATCCCTTTGCCCAACGGAGAACCCGAATGTCTGCAGTCCTGACCCTCTCGACCGCCTTGCGCCGTATCGGCGTCTTGCTCGGCGCGTGCGCAGCGCTTGCAGCGACCACGGCGCATGGCGCATCGCTTTACCCCGGCGAGGATGCGCTTTACGCCAAAGCCGCCGATGAGGGAATCGTCGTCTCGTTCGATACGGGTCCCGAATGGGCGAACTGGAAGTCACTGTTTACCGAATTTCGCAGGCGCTATCCGAAGGTCGAGATTACCTACAACGACATAGGTTCGGCCGCAACGGTCGTCGCCCTCGACAAGTCGCGCCATCGCCCGCAGGCCGATACGGCCTATTATTTCGCGGCATCCGCGCTCGACGCGGTGAGTAAAGATGTCGTCGAACCGTTCAAACCGGTCAACTTCGACAAGCTGCCTACTGTGTTTCGCGAGGCCGACGGCCGCTGGTTCACCGTGCATTCGCTCAACATTGCCTTCCTCGTCAATAAGAAACTCGTGAAGGACGTGCCACAGCGATGGGCCGATCTGCTGAAGCCTGAATATCGCAATGCGGTCGTCTACCTCGATCCGCGCTCGACAGGCCAGGGACAAGTCGACGTTTTCGCGGCCGCCTACGCGTTCGGTGGCAATGTCGACAATCCGAAGCCCGGTGCCGACTTCTTCGGGAAACTGACGTCGGCGGGCAACGTGCTGCGCGTCGAAGGCACGACGCCTTACGCGAAGTTCGTCAAAGGCGAGATTCCAATCTTGATCGGCTACGAGAACGACGGCCTCAAGGCTAAATACACGGACGGCATGGGCGACGCGGTCGATGTCGTGATTCCGCAGGACGGCAGCGTCTCGGCGCCCTATGCGATGAGTCTCGTCAAGAAAGGTCCGAATCCCGCCGCTGCGCAGTTGTGGCTGAACCTGGTGATGAGCGACGTCGGTCAGGCATTGTTCGCGCAGGGCTACGTGCGGCCGGCTGTGCCCGGCGTCACGCTCGCCCCCGAAATCGCCGCGAAGATGCCGAACGCGCCGCAAGTTCACCCGCTCGACGTCGCGAAGGCCGCGGCGCACAAGGCCGAAATCGATCAGCTCTGGTCGCAAGCCACACTCGGCAAGTGAGGATGAGGCGATGCGCGGCTCGTTACTAGAGCGAGAGGGCCTCATTCGGCGCTTCGGCTCGGCGCCGGCAGGCGTTCTTTTGGCGGTGTGCTTCGCACTGCCGCTCGCCGCGCTCGTCGCCGCAGCCTGCGGCAACGGTGGCACTGCATTCGCCGTCATTGCGCGCGACCCGCTCGTCGTGAGTGCGATCGCGCATTCATTCGCGCTGGCGCTGGGCGCCGGTACGTTGTCGACCGGCGTCGGTCTCGTGCTCGCCTTCGAGCTTGCGGGACGGCCTCCTGGCGAGCGGCGCTGGTTGCTGGCCATCCTTGGCGTGCCGCTCGCGTTTTCGGGGCTCGTGATCGCCTACGGCTTCATTCTGACGTTCGGCCGCGCCGGATTCGTGACGATGCTGCTTGCTCGTTTCGGCGCCGATGCGGCGAAATTGGGCGGCTTGATCTACACGATCACGGGCCTCGTCATCGCATACGCCTATTACCTCATTCCGCGCGTTGCGCTCATGCTCTTTCCAGCGTTCGCGAATCTCGACCGGCGGCCGCTCGAGGCAGCGATGACACTCGGCGCGCACCCTTGGCGGGCATGGCTCGACGTCGCATGGCGCGAGCTTTGGCCGTCGGTGCTTTCAGCGTGGTGCCTCGTCACCGCGATCGCGCTCGGGACGTACGGAACTGCCCTCGCATTGGCCGGCACGCAGATCAATATGCTGCCGCTCTTGATGTATTTGAAAATGTCTGACGGGCAGACAGATTTTTCACAGGTGGCCGTGCTGTCGATCATACTGACCGCGTTATGCACCTGTGTCCTTGCAATCGGAGAATGCATTGTCAGACGTCGCTAGGGATGATGGGACTGCGGTCGCGGCAGCGCTCGAACGCGTGTCGTTGCGTCAACAGGGACCGGATCGGCTCGCGATGCCGATGGCGATGATTGGGCCGCGCGTTGCTACCGAGGAGCAGCTGCGCACTGCGGAAGCGGTTGCGCATGCGTTTGCAGGCGCAGGCGTCGCGCTTCTCTGCGGAGGTAAAGGCGGCGTCATGGAGGCGGCTGCCCGCGGCGCACGTAAAGCCAATGGGCTCGTCGTCGGCTTGCTTCCCGAAGACGATGATGGACAAGCGAATCCCTATCTCAGCGTGGCATTGCCGACGGGACTCGGCATCACGCGTAATGCATTGATCGCGCGCGCATCGCTCTGCCTTGTTGCAGTGGGAGGAGGACTCGGCACGCTTTCCGAAATTGCGCTCGGTCTGCAATGGGGCAAACCGGTGTTCGGAATCTGCGGCGCGCCGCAGGTGCAGGGAATCGAACAGTTTGAAGATCAGTCGGCCTTGCTCTTGCGTGTCGCGCGATGGCTTGCCGATGTCGGCGTGACAAGCCGCGCGTAGCCGTTCGACGCAGGGCCGAGATAGCGGTTGCCGACGATTCAAGCTCGTATGTCCCGATCTCTGCCTCACGCTGCTTAGCGAAATCCGCACCGCATCTACCCGGCTACCCATTTGGGTGATGTGCGCCCCCTGTCCTTCTGTCATTGTGAAACCGTCGTCACAACGCTCTACCCGCATTGGGCAAGTGAGCAATTGACGATGACGAGAAGCGCAAGCAGCTCGCATGCAATTGGCAGGAGACTTGAAATGGAAACCACATCCTCGAGCGGAAATCCTTTGATGGATCTGTCGGACAATCTGGCAGACATTGCCGTGCGAGTCGGGCGGAGCGTCGTGGCAGTACACGGCGGACATCGCATGCCGTCGAGTGGGGTAATCTGGCGAAATGGCGTAGTCGTGACGGCTGCACACACGATCAGGCGAGAGGACGGGATCGAGGTCACATTGACCGACGGCCGTACGGTCGCCGCAGTCCTCGCGGGCCTGGATTTGGGCTCCGACGTCGGCGTGCTGAAACTGGACGGCGTGGACCTGGACCCTATCGATTCTGGCGATGCCAGCTCACTGAAGCCGGGTCATCTTGCGCTCGCGGTCGCGCGGGCGGACGAGTTCGGCACCAGCGCAGATTTTGGCGTGATCGGCAGCACGGGTGGTCCGTGGCGCACCTGGAGAAATGGACAGCTCGATGCGTTCGTGCGCCTGGACGGCGGTCTACGTCCGGGTTTCTCCGGGGCGGCCCTCGCGGATATGCGCGGGCAGGTCATGGGCATCTGCACGTCGGCACTGATGCGCGGCGCCGGCGTCGTGATTCCCGCGGTGACAGTGGAGCGCGTCGCCGATGAATTGTTGGCTAAAGGGCGCGTTTCACGCGGCTACCTTGGCGTCGGCACACAGCAGGTCAGCCTGCTGGACGCATGGGTCAAAAAAATGAACCTGCCGTTCAGTAGCGGCTTGCTGATCAATTCGCTTGCACCGGGCGGTCCTGCGGAACAGGGTGGCGTGCTGATAGGCGATGTGATGATCGAACTGGACGGCAAGCCTTGCAGCGACATGAATGACTTGCATGCCGCGCTGGGCTCCGCAAGCATTGGGCAGCAGTTGCAAATCGCGTTGATCCGAGGTGGCGAACGCCACGCGTATTCGGTAACAGTGGGCGAACGCCCCCAACGGAATTCGTGCAGGTGATGTCCGGGAAGCGACGAAATGTCGGATGGACAAACGGTACACAGGGCGCCGGTTCAGGTCCTGGTGATTGCGGCATCGTCGCAGGTGCGCGCTAGCCTGCAATCGCTTGTCGAGGCGAACCCGGCACTTGCGTTCTTAGGTAGTGCAGCCGATGCTGAAACGCTCGTCGATTGCCTCGCCGGGTCGGTGCCGGATGTGATCGTGACCGACATCGAGCCGGAGGCGAGCGACGCGATCAAAACGCTGTTCGACCTCGGGCACGCGCCACCGTCGCTCGTTCTGTTGAGCGACGATACGGACAGCGACTGGCTCCTTGATGTGCTACCCGCCGATGCGGCGGCGATCCTGCCGCGCAACGCGATGCCCGCCGAAATCGTTATGTCCATCGAAGCAGTCGCCGCGGGCCTTTGCGTGCTGTCGCCCGATACCCTCGCAAGGCTACTGGCCGGACGAAGACCGTCGCGCCAGACGGCATCCGGCAAACCGTTCGAAGCCTTGACCTTACGCGAGATCGAAGTGCTGGCGATGCTCGCCGACGGACTCGGCAACAAGGACATCGCGCGGCGACTCGACATCTCGGACAACACGGTGAAATTCCATCTCTCCTCCATCTTCGGCAAACTCGGTGCGACCAACCGCACCGAAGCGGTGATGCTCGGGATGCGGCACGGATTCATCATGGTGTAGGCCATAAGCTTCTCGTAAGCAAAGTCCAAGCAGACTCTCGCACACGGTTCCCGGCCTTGCGAGGTGCGCATCGTCGCGCCCCGCCCGATCGGCCACCGAACGATGCGTAGACCTAGGAGAAGAATGTGAACAAGCTTGGAACTGGCCGCGCCGCCGAGATGCTGAACAAGGTGCCCGAAGTCACCGCCGTTTTCTGGTTGATCAAGATCCTGTCGACGACCGTCGGCGAGACCGGGGCCGACTACCTCGCTGTCCATGTCGGTCTCGGCACCGCGGTGACGGGCGCACTCATGCTCGCGCTGTTGGTGCTCGCGCTCCTCCGGCAACTCAACGCCACCCGGTACGTACCATCGACCTACTGGCTCACGGTCGTGCTCGTCAGCATCGTCGGGACACAGATCACCGATGCGCTCACCGATACGCTCGGCGTGAGCCTCTACGCCAGCACCGCCGTTTTCGCCGTCGCGCTCGCGGCCACCTTTCTTCTTTGGTATCGCTGCGAACGGACGCTTTCGATTCACACGATCGTCACGCATCGCCGAGAACTGTTCTATTGGGCCGCAATCCTGCTGACGTTCGCGCTCGGCACGGCTGCCGGCGATCTCGCGACCGAAGCGCTAGGCCTCGGATTCAGACTCGGCGTAGTGGTCTTTGGTGCGCTTATCGGCATCACTGCACTCGCCTATTACCTGGGCGGCAACGCTGTGCTGACGTTTTGGGTCGCCTACATACTGACACGCCCGTTGGGCGCTTCGCTCGGGGACCTGCTTTCGCAAGCCAGCGAATACGGCGGAGTGGGCCTGGGCACGGTTCGCACGAGCATCGCATTCCTCGCCGTCATCGTCGCCCTCGTGGCTTGGCAGAGCGCCATCGAGCGCGGCCCTCGCGGGCAAACCTCACGCTGAGCCGGAGCTTCGACTGGTTCAATGAACGGGGGCGACACCGCCCTCTCCCCCGCGCCAAGCGGATTCAATGCTAAGGAGAACGAATCAATGAGCATCAAAAAAATCACCATCACTTTCGCTTCGGCTGCCGTACTCGCCTTCGCGGGTTTGGCACAGCTTCCGGGCGGCGGCATGATCGTCGCGTCGGCTCGCGCCGCGACGCCCTCGAAGCTTGGCGATCTCGCGCCCTTCCGCAAGATCGCGAGCGACTCCGCTACGCTCGTCGACAAAGGCGATCTTGCCGGCGCGAAGACACGCATCAAAGACCTCGAAACTTCTTGGGACGACGCGGAACCTTCGCTGAAACCGCGCGCGGCGGCGGATTGGCATGCCGTCGACAAGGCGATCGACCGTGCGCTCGCGGCATTGCGCGCCGCCAAACCCGAGCAGGCATCCTGCAAACAGGCGCTAACCGAACTCCTTGCGACGATCGATCGAGCCAGCGGCAAGCAGTGAAGCCCTCATGATCGGTCTGCGGCGTATCGAAACGCGCGAGCCTCAAAACTCGTCAGCACACGCATAGCAGGCCGATCTCCGCATCATTCCTTTTTCGTTTTTGGTTCCTGGGCTCGCTGCTGCGGCTCCGGTCCGCGCTCGGTCGGGGCCCTCGTACATGCGTCCGGTGGCGTGAGATAAGGCAGGTCGTTGCGGCAGCACGCATAAACCGGGAACCCGTATGCGTTCGTGCCGATGATAGTCGTTGGCCCATGCAGCGGGCACACCGCGTTCATGGCACCTCCCGAAATTGATCGATGAGCCAGTTTTCCATCGTACTCGCGGATTGACGTTTCGGCACGCACAGCCCGCAATATTGATTCGGTGAATGCGCCGAATTCACGTTCCTATGTCGACGGGTGGTGCGACGCAGTTTAAGTTCCCTTTCATAACGAAAGGCCGACAACCGCTCGGCCATGATGAAAGGAGACACCCCTCATGTCGTCGGCACCGCCCCCTATTGACGTTCGAGCCTGGCTCGACGAGCGCCCGTTCTCGCATTTTCAATGGCGAGTCCTACTTTTATGCTTTTGCATCGTCGCGGTCGACGGCTTCGACACGGCCTGCGTCGGTTTCATCGCACCGCTTCTGATGCGGGACTGGCATATCGGTCCCAATGTTCTCGGCATGTTGTTCGGCGCCGGCCTCGGTGGCTTGATGGTGGGCGCGCTGCTGCTCGGGCCCGTCGCCGATCGAATCGGGCGAAAGAAGACCTTGATCGCCACCGTCGCCTTCTTCGGTCTCGCGAGCCTCGCGACCGCGCATTCGCCGAGCGTAGCGATCCTGATCGCACTGCGCTTCGCCACCGGGCTCGGACTCGGCGCGGCCATGCCGAATGCGATCGCGCTTACGTCTGAGTATTGCCCCGAGCGCCGCCGGGCGTTTCTCACGACGGTCATGTTCTGTGGCTTCACGATGGGGTCGGGCCTGGGCGGCGTCGTCGCGGCCCAGCTGATTCCCGATTACGGTTGGCGCGGCGTATTCCTCTTCGGCGGCATTGCGCCGCTCGCGCTCGCAGCCGCGCTCGCGGTATGGCTGCCCGAATCGGTACGCTACCTCGTCGTCAAGGGCGCGGACGCAAGCAAGATCGCCGCGTTGCTCAACCGCATCGCCCCGCTTCGAGCTGACGTCGATACACGCTTCACCTTGCACGAAACCCGAACGGCGGGTTCGCCCGTGAAACAATTGTTCGCGCCGGCGTTTCGCACCGGAACGCTGCTTCTGTGGTGCGTCTTCTTCATGAGCCTGCTGATTGTCTATCTCATGACGAACTGGCTGCCGACGCTCGTTCATGCCTCCGGCCTCTCGCTCGCCGCGGCCTCGCGAATCGGCGTGTTCTATCAAGTGGGCGGCACGCTCGGCGCGCTCGTTCTCGGAAGACTCATGGACAGGTTTTCCGCCACTGGCGTTCTCGGACTCTCCTACGCGTTCGGCGCAGTCTTTCTCGCTCTGACCGGCTGCATGCCGGGCGACTTGCTCGCCGTCACGGTCGCGGGCGTCGGCTTTTGCATCAGCGGTTCGCAGATCGGCGCCAATGCATTCGCGGCGCGCTACTACCCCACTGCCAACCGCGTGACCGGCCTCAGCTGGGCGCTGGGGGTGGGCCGGCTCGGCTCTGTCTGCGGCGCGCTCGTCGGCGGCGCCTTGCTCGCGGCCCATATCCGGTTTTCGGTGCTGTTCCTCATCGTTGCGGTACCGGCCGGCGTCGCGGCCGCCGCCATCTACCTATGCGGAGTGCAGGCTCGACGCCGCGCAGCCCTTCCCGCGCTTGCCGCATCCGCCGGCATCGACGCGGCTTGAACCGGCGGGCGAAGGAACGAAGGCGGCAATGACCGCCGCCCTCCGCCCGCATTCCTCAGACCCATCGCAGGTCCGGCAGTAATCGTAAGCATCCCTAACAAAGTACGGAGACACTTGATGAAGAAGCAACTCGCCGCTTGCGGCTTTGCCGTCGCGGCCACTGCCTCGCACGCGCAGACGAGCGTCACGCTCTATGGCATCGTCGATCTCGGCATGACCTATACGAACAGCGCGCAAACAGGCGTCGCAAGCGGCCATCCACACGGGGGAAGTCAATTCGCTCTGACCGACGCTCATACGACGGGCCTGTCCGGCAGCCGATGGGGATTGCGCGGCACGGAAGAGCTCGGAAACGGGCTGAGCGCGGTCTTCGTCATCGAAAACGGCTTCATGGCGAACAGCGGGGTCCTTGCTCAAGGCGGGGCCGAGTTCGGACGGCAAGCGTACGTCGGCTTGTCTTCGTCGCGGCTCGGCACCGTCACGCTCGGACGTCAGTACGACCCTTTGGTGGAATCCGTTCAGTCTTTCGGGGCATCGGGCGCATGGGGCGGCTATATGTCGTCGCATCTCAACGATGTCGACAACCTCAGCAACACGAATCGCATCAACAACTCGGTCAAATTCACGACGCCGACCTATCGCGGCTTCCGCGCCGGCGCGCTCTATAGCTTCGGCGGCGTTGCTGGCAACACGAGCCAAAATCAAATCTGGTCGCTCGGCGTCAGCTACAGCGGCACGGCATTCTCATTCGGGGCGGGATACCTCAACGCGCGAAATCCGAATGTTTCATTCTACGGAAATACACCCAACAAGGGACTCGCGACCGCGAACAATCTCGGGTCGTTCGGTTCAGCCACGGCGCCTGAGTCCTCGCCCGGCTATGCCGGATACGCCTCTGCGCATACGACGGAGATACTCGGCGCCGGCGCTTCCTATACGCTCGGCCAAGCAACGATCTCGACGGTGGTGACGAATACGCGCTTCGACTCGCTAGGTTCTTCATCCGGTCCGAACCCGCTCGGCTACACGGGCAACGCCATCTTCACGAGCGCGGAGCTCGGCGTTCGTTATCGCTGGACGCCGTCTTTGCTGACCGGCGTGGCGTTCGATTACACCTGGCGCAATTCGGTGAAAGGTGACGGCGGCGCCAAGTATCTTCAGCTCGACCTCGGCACCATCTATAGGCTGTCCAAACGAACCGACCTTTATGCGTTGGCCGTATTGCAGCGCGCAACCGGTCGCGATTCGCTCGGGCAGCCCGCGGTCGCCAACATCAGCGGCTTCACGCCGTCCGCCACCGACAAGCAGCTTGGCGTACGCCTAGGCATACGCCACAAGTTCTGATCGGGAATGTGCAGGTTCGCTCGCGGCGCGTGCCGCGAGCGACTTCGTTTACGAGCCCAGATAGTCGGGCTGCTTGTTCGGCTGAGCAGCGTCGAACGCCGGATGCTCCATGGCGTGGCGGTAGGCGGCGAGGCTCAACGGATAGAGCGTTAGATCACACCCCATCCGCTGCGCGTTCGCGATCTGAGGCACGAGGCAGCAATCAGCCAACGTCGGTGCATGTCCGAAGCACCATGGCCCTTGGCCGTGTCGCGCGAGCATCCGCTCGACCCCGGCCATTCCTTCCGCGATCCAATGCTTGTACCAGGCGTCCTTTTGCTCGGGCGTGACGTGAAGCACCGCATCGAGGTATTTAAGGATCCGCAGGTTGTTGACAGGGTGGATATCGCATGAGATCAAATAGGCGAACTCGAGGACGCGCGCACGCAGTATCGGCTCGGACGGAATCAGGCGCGGCTCGGGATGACGCTCGTCCAGATAGTCGATGATCGCGAGCGACTGGCCGAGCGTGAACTCGCCGTCGACGAGCGCGGGCACAACCGCCGAAGGATTGATGCGATCGACATATTCCGCGTCGCGATGCGCGCCCGCGCGAATGTTCACGGGGACGTAATCGCTGGCAAGCCCTTTGAGCGCAAGCGCGATTCGCACGCGATAGGAGGCGGAGCTATTGAAAAAACTATGAAGTTGCATGCAAGGCGCCCTCGCAATCAATCCACGCGCACGCTCAGCTCGCCCAGCCGCTCGATTCCAACCATCATCGAATCGCCCTTGACCACCGGGCCCACGCCTTCAGGCGTCCCCGTGTAGATGAGATCGCCGGGCTCGAGCCGGAAGAACTTCGAGAGGTCCGAGACGGTTTCCGCCACCGACCAGATCAAATGCGATACATCGCTTTCTTGTTTGGTCGCGCCGTTCACCGTCAGCCATATTCCACCGCTTTCGAAATGGCCGACATCGCTTGCCCTATGGAGCGGACCGATCGGAGCCGAATCGTCGAATGCCTTGCCGATCTCCCACGGCCGCCCCATCTCGCGCATCTTCATCTGCAAATCGCGACGCGTCATGTCCAGACCAACCGCGTAGCCCCAGACATGATCGAGCGCGTCAGCCACCGCGATGTCCGTGCCCCCCTTGCCGATGGCCGCGACGAGCTCGGCTTCGTAATGGTAGTTGGTCGTCTGAGACGGGTAAGGGATCTCCAGCGTCTCGCCATAGGCCACGGGAATCACCGCTCCCGCCGGCTTGCAAAAGAAGAAGGGCGGCTCGCGATCGGGATCGAATCCCATCTCGCGCGCGTGAGCCGCGTAGTTGCGCCCGACGCAGTAGACGCGGCGCACGGCGAATTTGTCGTCGCTGCCCGCGACAGGCACAGCGATGGGCGGCTCGGGAGGAAATACGAATGCCATGGCGATAGGCCTCAAATTAAATGGAACATCGGAAGTTCAATTGCAATTGCGATCAATGGTAGGCAGCGGGTACTGCGCGCCTACCGGATCGATTCAGTCCTACTGAATTGAAGTTATTGGCGCTCTTCGCGCAGCAGATTGAGCGCCGACATGACCGGCCGATCCGAATAGCTGAAGAGCACGCTTTCCGTCGATGCCGTCAAGCTGGCCGGTTGCCACACCGGCACGACGAAGACGTCGCGCGGCTCGAACGCAAAGGACGTATCACCGATCCGCACCGATCCCTGCCCTTCCACGACGCAGTAGACCGTGGCATCCGTGCTGCGATAAGACCTGCCGGAGAAGCCCGCGGGAAGAAGCTGCATGAACGTGGCAATCGTCGGCATCGGCCATCCACCCGTGGCCGGATTCACGTAGCGAAGCTTCACGCCATCCCATTCGTCGAGCTCGCCATTGCGGTGAAGGATGTCGAGCGCTTCGCGGCTACGATCGTACGGATAGCTGAATACAGGCGAACTCGGATCGTCGACGCGATGGCGAACCGGGACCATGTTGTGGCCGAAGCGCGCAAAGCTGTCGCCTTCGGGACGGGCGACAGGCTGAGTCGCTCGCGGATAGCTTTCCGCGAAGCCCGCATTGAGGCTCGCGATCAACGGAATGTCGAGCCCATCGAGCCACACGACCGGCTCGCCGCCTTCTTCCACGGACGGATTGCCATGATCGTGCCAAGTCCAGGAAGGGGTAATGATGAAATCGCCCGGATGCATCGTCGTGCGTTCGCCGTTCACGGCCGTCCACGCGCCGCGACCTTCCACGATGAAGCGCAACGCGGACTGCGTATGCCGATGACTCGGCGCGATTTCGCCGGGCAGAATGAGTTGCAGGCCGGCATAGAGCGTCGATGTGATGCTCGCTTTCCCCTCAAGGCCCGGGTTCTCCAGAACGAGCACGCGGCGAATCGCCTCCTCGGCGCTGATCAACGTGCCGGCCCGCATGATCAGGTCGCGAATCCGCGCGTACTTCCATATTGCCGCGACGGCCTGCGGCCGCGGCTCCTTCGGCACGAGGCTATGCAGGGACTCCCAAAGCGGGGAAAGGCCGCGTGCTGCGAGTTGCTCGTAGTAGGCCGACCGCGCTTCACGTGTCGAATCTGTCTCCATCCGGCGTCTCCTTTGGTTGATATCCGTTTAGATTTCGACGAAAACGCTGCCGTCCTCGATCCTGATCGGATACGTACGGATATCGGCCGCAAGCGGCTCGCAAAGCGCTTTTCCTGTTCTGACGTCGAAGCGGCCCTGGTGCAGAGGACATTCGATTTCGTGTCCCTCCAGAAATCCGTCGCAAAGACGGGCGTGGCCGTGCGTGCAGATGTTGTCCGTGGCGTACACAGCGCCATCCACGCCGTAGAGGGCGAGCTCTTGTCCGGCGGCCTCGACCGCCACCACGTCGTCGCCCGGCACCGCGGCCAGATCGATGACTTTGATCCATTGCTTAGTCATAGGAGGCTCAAATCGGGTAAATGAGGGAGTTGGCGATCATCTCGCTATCGAATACGCAAAGCCGCGATTCGAACTTCAAGCCACTGTCCGTGCGCACGATCGTGTCGATATACCGGCCGACGTTGAAGACGGTCGTCATCTCGTCGGGCTTCGTGCGGAACACCGCATAGTTGGCCTCGGCTTGGATTCGTGCGTCCTCCACGACGACGACACGTGGCGCGCCAACGACATGGCGTTGGTAGTACGGATCGTGAAAAATCGTCTCGGTCATGCCGTAGACGCGATCCTTCAACATGCCCTTGCTCTCGAACGACAGCGTCGCGAGCGGAAATCCCCGATCGTAGTTCTCGCGCGCCTGGACTTTGTAGACGCAATGCTGCGTAAAGAACTCGGGCCACTTGTCCCACTCGTTGTTGTCGACAGCCGCGGCGTAGTCGGTATAGAGCGCGACGAGTTGCTGATAGGTTTGGAAATCGAGCATCGTCAGATCTCCATCACGCGACGCCAGTAGTCGTACATGCCGCGAATCAGCGTCTCCGTCACCATGTGATCGGTATCGCCGATTTCGCGACCGCCGAGCTCCGCGATGGTTCGGTGAGACGGCTTTTGCTCGAAACCTTCCTGCGAGAACTCGATCACCTCTCCGTCGTCAGCCGAAACGAAACCCGCGGGTCCGAACAAATTCGCCTGGCGCAAACGGCGACGCGTCATCTCGCCGCTATCGTCTTCGAAACCGAAATGCGTCCAGATGAAATCGAACGAGCCCTGCCCGTTCGGCTGGATATGGCGTGTCGACAACGAATTGACCTGCTGCTGAATGATGACGCTCGGAAACACCGTGGTCATGACCGCCGTCGGGCCGCCCCACCAGGGCTCGTGGACGACATCGAGGAAGCGGTCGTCGTTCAGCGTCATCTGATCCTTGAAGCTCGATACGCCGCTCGTCACCTCTCCTTTTCCGCCCGAGCCGCGGGTCGAGATCATGGCCGCGTGGCGATACTGCTCGTCCATTTTCAGCTCGGACTTGTTGTCGGCGCGCCAAAGGCCGAACGTCACGAACCACGTATGAAGCAGGCCTGGATGGTACGGGTCCTTGATGTTCTCCTGCATCAGCTTCCAGTTGCCGGGAATACGTTGCCGGCTGTAGCCGAGGATCGTCAGCTTGCGCCCGTCGAAGACGCGATCGAAATAGCGCAAAATCGTCGGGCCAAGGAACGCTTCGAGCGAAGGCAGGTCGGGATCGAACGACGCGAAGATGACGCCGTTTCGCGTGGCCACGTTGAGCTTCGTGAGGCCGTGCTCCTTCGGGTCGAAGTCAGACGGCATGCCGCCGTTGATCTTGCCGTCCTGCTTGACGCCGCGCCGGAACGGCACGCCGACCAGATTGCCCTTCAGGTCGTAATTCCATTGGTGGTAGGGGCAAGTGAAGTCCTTGCGGTTGCCGAACTTCTCGCGGCAAAAGCGCACGCCCCGATGCGCGCAGACGTTTTCGACCACGCTCACGTCTCCGTCCTGCGTTCGCGCGACGATGACGGAACGCTCGCCCACGACCGTTCGCTTGAAATCGCCCGGGTTCGGGATCTCCGCCTCGAGGCCCACATAGCACCAGTGGCCCGTATAAAAGAGTCGCTCGAGCTCTCGGCGGTAGATGTCGGCATCCGTGTAGGCCCTGAATGGAATGCGGCTCGATCCGGCGCCGTTCCATACGGGTTCTGTGAAGGCAATAGGAGCCTCGTTCATGCTTTGTCTCCTGGGGATTCGTAGGATTCGTGAGTTTCTGTGTGCCATCGGCCCAGTTTCGAGGTCATATGCCGCTTGCGTAGAACGCATCGGCATAGACGTGCTCGGCAGCCACGCCGCGTTGACGCAGCAAGATCGACGCGGCATCGACCATCACGGGCGCACCGGCGACATAGGCACGCCAGCCCTTGAGGCTCGACCAATCCTTGCCGACGGCTTCGGTCACGACGCCGCCGCGGTATCGGTCCGACTTGCCAGCCGAAGCCACGACGACATGCGCCGTCAAATTCGGGAGCCGTTCGCGAAGCTCGTCGATCCAATGTGTGCCATAGATGTCGTCCGGCGAACGCACGCCGAAATACAGTTGCACGGGGTTCGTCATGCCTTCATCGGCGATGCCCCTCAGAATCGAAAGAATCGGCGCGAGGCCAGTGCCGCCGGCAATGCATACGATGGGGTCGGTCGTCTTGCGGCGCAGGTAGGCCGTCCCGAGCGGGCCGCTCAGGCGAACGACGTCGCCTACCTTCAGCTGGGTTGCAACGTAGCTGGTAGTGCGGCCGCCCGGGACGAGCCGAATATGGAACTCGACCTCTCCCGCGTTGGGTGCGACCGCCATCGAATACGGCCGGCTATGTTGCGGCGTGAACTGCAGCGTCGCGTATTGCCCGGGCGAGAATTCGAACGGTTTCGACAGGGCGAGCCGAAGCCGCTTGATGTCGTGCGTCATGTCTTCGATGCCGACGACCGTCGCCTTGATGATCTTCGCCGGATGGACGACGATTTCGTCGACTTCCGGCAATTCGATCGCGCAGTCTTCGACGATGGTCGTCTGGCAGGCCAGCACGGTCTGCCCCGTGGCCGCCGGCGCATTCGTCTCCGCGGCGCCCGTCACGAGCACATTGCCTGAAACCACGCGACAACGACAGGTGCCGCAACGGCCGGCCATGCAGCTATAGGAAACCGGAACGTCGTGCGCACGCAGCACGTCGAGCAGGTTTTCGCCGGCCGGTGCGTCGAGCACGCGCTTGAGCGGCAAAATCGATACTTCCATGGCGCCAGTGTCTCCGGGGCTGGTCAATTCGTCGTGCCATGATGCCGCTGCGCATAGTATTGATAAATAGAAACTTCTTGATAATCCACATCACCGACAGTGATAATGCCGCGGAGTAGTGATTAGGAGTGCCAGACGAGCACTCGAGCGCGAGTCCCGATCGGACCGCGGCATGGGACCAGGAGACACGGATATGGAGCTTCAGGACATCGATCTGAACCTGCTCGTGGTATTCAACGAGCTGCTCAGGCAACGGCGCGTTTCCACCGTGGCGCAGACGCTGGGCATCTCGCAGCCGGCAATCAGCAATGCGTTGAACCGCCTGCGCAAACTGCTCGGCGACGAGCTGTTCCTCCGGACGTCCAAAGGCATGATGCCCACGCCGTTCGCGGAATCGCTCGCCGAACCGATCGGCTACGCTTTGGGGGCGATATACAACACGCTCAACGCGACGTCGACGTTCGAGCCCGCGTCGAGCAACCGGTCGTTTACTGTTGCAATGACGGACATCGGCGAGATTTACTTCCTGCCCGCGCTCATGAAGCGATTGGCGAAGGAAGCGCCGGGCGTCACGATCAGTACCGTGCGCAATTATCCCGATGCGCTTCGGGATGCCATGGAGACCGGCCAGGTCGACTTGGCCATCGGCTTTATGCCCGATCTGAAGACGGGCTTCTTTCAACGGCGCTTGTTCAAGCAACGATACGTGTGTCTCTTCCGGAAAGGCCATCCCCTGGCGAAGAGCGGCATGACGATGAAGGCGTTTCTCGAGGCGGAGCACGTTGCCATCGTCGCGGAGGGCACGGGCCACGGGATGGTCGATGCGGCGATCCAGCGCGCGAGCGTGCCGCGGCGCGTTTGTCTGCGCGTGCCGCACTTCGTGGCGGTGGGACACATTCTTCAGACAACGGACCTGATCGCCGTGGTCCCGCAGGCGTACGCCACTCGCACGCTTGCGCCATTCGGCCTCGATAGCGCGCCGTGCCCCGTGAAAATTCCCGATATCACGATCAACGTCTTATGGCACGCCCGCAATCATCGCGAGCCCAGCAATCAGTGGCTCAGGCAGCTTGTCTTCGAGGAGTTTTCGCAATAGCGGCTCGACGATGAACGAGCCTGCCTTCATCAACGGCGTGCGCGCTCGCTCTTCACGTGATCGATGAACGCTCGCAGTTTCGGCATCGTCTGCTTGCGATCGGGATAGTAGAGAAACACTCCGGGCACCTTCGGCGCGAACGGCTCCAATACGCGTTCGAGTTTGCCCTGCGCCAGCAGGTCGGCCGCAATCGGCTCGGGCACTTGCGCAAGCCCGACGCCATCGACAGCCGCGCCCAGTACGGTGAGAAAGTCGCTCGCGATGAGCGGGCCCGAAACCGCAATCTCGACCGCTCGCCCGTTGTTGCTGAGCGACCATGGCGCAAGCGCACCGTTCGATCGACGCAGTCTCAGGCATGCGTGCCCGCGCAAATCATCGGGCCGTTCGGGCCGGCCGCGATCGGTAAGGTAGGAAGGGCTGCCAACGACGATCAGGCTGAACGGAGGCGTCAGCCGCACGGTCACCATGTCGGCGGCGATGAACTGGCCCAGCCGAATCCCGGCATCGAACCCTTCGGCGGCGAGATCGACGAGTTCTTCGCTTGCCGAGACTTCCACTTCGACTTCGGGATAGGCCCGACAAAACGATGCGATCAGCGGCTGCAGCAGGATCGGCACCACGGCGCGCGGCACCGAAAGACGCAGCCGGCCGGTCGGCCTCTGTCCGAGTTCGCGCGCGAGCTCACCGGCGGCAACGAGTTCCTCGAAAGCGGGCTTGGCGCGCGCAAGGAAGCGCTCGCCGGCTTCCGTCAGGCCGACGCTGCGCGTGGTCCGTATGAAAAGCGTTGCGCCGACACGCGCCTCCAGCGACCGTACCGCCTGGCTCATGGCAGACGGCGTCACGCCGAGTTCGGCGGCCGCTTTGCGAAAGCTGCGGTGCTGAGCGACGCTGAGAAACGCCTCCACGCCGTCGAGCGCGCCCTGCCTGACTGTGAAGTTTTGCTTCATACCTCGTCGCCATTGTCGCAAATAGTCAACCAGTGGAAGCAATGGTACATCTATGTTGCCGAACAGGAGCGAGCCGATGGTCCGGCTCGAAAGCGCCTTTTTTTGATCATGGAGGACAGCATGTCGACGGAAACCTTATTTCGGATCCATCTCGCGTCGGGCTACGTTGCGTGGCTGCTTTGCTTCAGCGCCTACATCTGGCCTAAGCTGAAATCGATGGCTCGCATCGACGCGCAGCGCGGTATCGCCACGTTGCACAGCTTCCGGTTTTTCGGTCTTGTCTTCATGCTTCCTGGCGTCGTCGGCCCTCATCTGCCCCCCGCCTTCGCCACGTGGTCGGCCTACGGCGATCTGGCCACGAGCGTGCTGGCTATGATGGCGCTCCTTACGTTCAGGCTGCGCAGGCTCTTCTGGCTGTTCGTTATCGCCTTCAATCTCGTGGGAGTGACCGACCTCATCGTCGACTATTCGCTTGCGGTCCAACTCGACCTTCCGAAGATTGCCGGCGAATTAGGTAGCGCTTATGTGATTCCGATCGTCTACGTGCCGCTACTGATGATCACGCACGTCGCCGCCTTCTATTTACTCTTGCGAGCGCAGCCCCGCGCGGCGCGTGCGCTCGCTCATAACGCGGCGGCAACATAACGCGCCGTGACGGAAGCGATGACCTCCGGCACTGCGGCCGCGATGTGAGGCTAGAGTGCCAATTAGACAAGTGCAACCTTTCGATCCATGCGATGAAGCGCGCAAACCTTTGCGCGTTTCGCCAATTCGGTAAGTTGATGAGCCCGCCGCTCGCGCAACGCACGCTGATTAAAAAAAGTAAAGAACTGACAAATTCCGGACAGTGTTGCGCTACGTTAACTCTCGCCAGTTATTTTTGACGGTTGTCAACCGTGCGTTAACGCTGGCAGGGCATAATGCGTCCCGCGTCGCATCGTCGGTTGGAAGACTCGAACCGAGCGCCCAAACGCCGGCAAAAGATCGGAGGTGCGGATCGACGCCCTGGACAACTTCCAAGAACGCCTTGCAAAGACCATGCAAACACCGCTCGCTACGACCATGCTCGCCTTTTATGCGAGCACGCATCCCTCGCCGCAATGGGGGGGATTTCTCACCGCGCTCGCCGAAGAGTTCGAAAGCGAGCTCGATCATGCGCAGCTCAGGCAGTTGATGGCACGCATCGGCCAGCGCTTTGCCGATGCGCATCCGCTCGGACAATGCGAGACGATCGACGACCTTGCCACCGCCCTCAACGCAAATTGGGCGCGACTCGACTGGGGATTTGTGCGCCTCGCCGACGAATCCGATCATCTCAGCCTGACTCATCTCTGTGCACCGCTCGCCGCGTTCGGCCCCGGCGCCGATACGTGGGCAACGGCGTTTCTCGAAGGCGCCTATCGCCGTTGGCTCGAAACGCTCGGTGCCGACGCACTGACGTTGAAGCAGGTACGCGCCGCCGGACACACCGAGCTCGAGTTCCGGCTCGCGCGATAAATCGTCCTTCCCCCGTTGCACCGGGCGGCGCTGGTCGCCTCTGAACGTGCGCTTCTCGCAGGAGTGTCAGTCATGAGCCAATCAAGCGATGTCGAGAATCTCTTTCGGCGTTTTGGCGGAAACGCCGCGGATTACCAGGAAGTCGGCCGCGAAGACGGTGCGGAGGTCGCGCGTCGGCGTTGGCCGCTGCTCGGCTCACTGACGCAGACGACCCGAGGCGCCGTTCCCCCGCTCGCGGAGCAACCGTTGCGGCCGTCGCCGGTTTTGGCAAAAGCGCCCGTCGCCGCGACAACGACTACTCCAACGGACGGCGCAAGCCCGGCGCCGATATCGACCGACAAGACCGACACGGCAGAGCCGATCGAGCGCTCACCGCTCGCCGGCCTTTTCGGTACCCCGGACGCGAGCGCGAGCGGCGAGCGGCCGATACCCGCGGCCGGCTCGTCGCGCAAATTGACGGATCTGTTCCGGCGGCTCGCCGCCGTCCCCGGCGGCTCCGATACCGACTCCTCGCCGCTGCGCCAGCTCGCGAGCGCGAAACGGAACCTGCCATGAACATCGTCGCTGTCGTCTCGGCAAAGGGCGGCGTCGGCAAGACGACGCTCGCCGCCAACCTTGCCTCCGTGCTCGCCGCGGGCGGCCAGCGTGTCGTCGCGGTCGATCTCGATCCGCAAAATGCGCTGCGCTTGCACTTCGGCGTACCGCTCGAGAGCGTCGATGGCCTCTCTCGCGCCACGCTGCGCGGCGAAAGCTGGGTCACGGCCCTCGTCGGCGGAACCGATGGCGTGATCGTGTCGCCGTATGGCGAGCTCAACGAGGACGACCGGCGCCGCTTCGAAGCCCATCTCGACGCCAAGCCCGATGCGGTACGCCACGCGCTCGACGAATTGCCGCTCGACGCGTCGGACATCGTCATCATCGATACGCCGCCGGGCGCCTCGGTCTATGCGCGCGCGGCGCTGCGCGCAGCCACGTTCGCGGTCAACGTGGTGCTCGCCGATGCGGCCTCGTACGCGGCGATTCCGCAGATGGAGCGCCTCATCGACTGTTACGCCGCGCCGCGGCGGGAGTTCGTCGGTCACGGGTACGTCGTCAATCAAGTCGATCAGACGCGTCAGCTGACGAAGGACGTGCTGAAGGTGCTGCGCGATTCGCGCGGCGCAACGATGTTCCCGGGCGTCATTCATCACGACGAAGGGGTCAGCGAAGCGCTCGCCTATCAGACGACGCTCGTGGCCTACGATGCGGTAAGCCGTGCCGCCGCCGATCTTAAAAGCTGCGCGCGGTGGCTCCTCGATGCCCTCGCTTGCGCGCCTGCCCGCACGCGGAGCATCGCATGAGCAGCAAGCCGCTTCCGTCGCTCGACGGCACCACCGCCCCCTCTCGCCTCGAGCGGTTCGTCGATGCATCGCTGTGGGACACGCGTGTGATGCGCCTCATCGTGACCGCCTTGGCGCTCGTCGCGCTCTACTTCGTCGTCACGGTGCCGTTCGCCTTCTCCGAGCAGTTGCTGTTCGCCGTTCTCTGCTTCGCCGCCGCGCTTTTCTTCCGGCGGCTCGAGGGCCGCTATGCAACACTCGTCATGGTGATGCTCTCGGTCGTCGCCTCCGGCCGCTACATATACTGGCGGCTGACGGCCACGACGCAGTGGGAGCACGCGCTCGACGCCATCTGGGGAACGTTCGTCGTTGCCGCGGAGCTCTACTCGTGCGTCGTGTTGCTGCTCGGCTACTTCCAGACGTCGTGGCCGCTCAAGCGTGCCCCGGTGCCGTTGCCGGCCTCGCGCGACGAATGGCCGACCGTCGATATCTTCATCCCCACCTATAACGAGCCGCTTTCCGTCGTCAAGCCGACGATCTATGCGGCGATGGCGCTCGACTACCCCGCTTCGAAGCTGTCGATTCACGTCCTCGACGACGGCCGCCGGCCCGAATTCAAGGCCTTTTGCGAGGAAGTCGGCGTGCATTGGACGATTCGCACGCACAACCGCCATGCGAAAGCGGGCAACATCAACGAGGCACTCAAGCATACGAGCGGCGAATACTTCGCGATCTTCGACTGCGATCACATTCCCACGCGCTCGTTCCTGCAGGTTTGCCTCGGCTGGTTCCTGCGCGACAAGCGCCTCGCGATGCTGCAGACGCCGCACCACTTTTTCTCGGCTGACCCGTTCGAGCGCAACCTCGGCACGTTCCGCAAAGTGCCGAACGAGGGCGAACTGTTCTATGGTCTTGTGCAGGACGGCAACGATCTCTGGAACGCGACCTTCTTCTGCGGCTCGTGTGCGCTGTTGCGTCGCTCGATGGTCGAGGAGATCGGCGGCATCGCCGTCGAAACCGTCACCGAGGATGCGCATACTGCCCTCAAGCTTCATCGCCGCGGCTACACGACGGCCTACCTCGCCATTCCGCAGGCGGCCGGCCTCGCTACCGAAAGCCTCTCGGGTCATATCGGACAGCGAATCCGCTGGGCGCGCGGCATGACGCAGATCTTCCGCATCGACAATCCGCTGCTGCGCGGTGCCGGGCTCAAGATCAGTCAGCGGCTTTGCTACCTCAACGCGATGATGCACTTCTTCTACGGCATCCCGCGACTCATCTTCCTGACGGCGCCGCTCTCTTTCCTGTTTTTCGGCGCGCACATCATCGATGCCGCGGCCGGCACCATCGCCATCTACGCGTTGCCGCACATGGCGCACGCCAACGTGACGAACTCTCGGATGCAACGCGCGTTTCGGCATTCGTTCTGGGCGGAAGTCTACGAATCGGTGCTCGCCTCTTACATCACGTTGCCCACGCTGCTTGCGCTCATCAACCCGAAGCTCGGCAAGTTCAACGTCACGGCCAAAGGCGGCCAGATCGAAAAGAACTATTTCGACTGGGCGATTTCGCGGCCCTATCTGCTGTTGCTGCTGCTGAACGTGCTCGGCATCGTCGCGGGCGTCGCGCACATCGGCTTCAACTGGCATGTGAAAGGCGAAGTACAAACGACGCTGCTGAACCTGGCCTGGACCGGCTACAACGTGCTCATTCTCGGCGCATGCGTGGCCGCGGCGCGAGAACGTAAACAGATCCGCGCCGTGCACCGCGTGGCGATGCGCATTCCCGTCACGCTCAAATTTTCGACGGGCCGCACGCTTGCCTGCGAAACGATCGATTACTCGGAGGGCGGCGTCGCCGTCGCGCTGCCGCAGCAGATGAGCGTGCCCTCCGAGGAGCGCGTGATCGTCTCGCTCTTTCGCGGCACCGAGGAGTACGCGTTTCCCGCAACCGTCGGCTACAGCGAGCCTGGCAGAGTGGGCTTGCGGTTCGACGCGCTCACACGCGAGCAGGAGTTCGAGCTCGTCAGCGCGACGTTCGCGCGCGCCGATGCCTGGACCGGCTGGGCGGAGGGCCGCGCGCACGACACGCCGCTGCGCGCCCTGTCACACGTGCTGCGAGTCGGATCGAGCGGCATCGCCGGATTGTTCGAACACCTCGGCAGCGACCTCAAGGCCCGGTTCTCGCGCAAACGCGAGCCACAACAGCAAGAAAAAGGCACAGCCTGAGAATGAAACACGCCCGACGCTCACTCTATCTGCTGCCCCTCGTGGGCGTAGCGCTGATCGCGAGTGCGATCACCTCGTCGATGGCGGCCAGCGCCACGCCGAGCGCCCTGCCGCCCGCCGCGCCGTTCACGCCGAATGCGATCGTTCAAGCCGCGCTTGCCACGCCGGCACCGCAGGATACGCTCGCCGCCAAAGCGACCGCGGCAACCATGCCGACGACGGCGAACCCCGGCATCGTCGTACCGGGCGGGCGGCGCCAGGGTCTGACGTTTGCCGAACTCGGTGCCCTCGATCCGCTGCAGTTGCGCGGCGTCGAGGGGCAGAACGGCGTCGAGTTCTCCGTGCGTCGCGACGAAGTCGTGACGAGCGCGATACTGCATCTCGTCTACAGCTATTCGCCGGCGCTGCTGCCCGACCTCTCGCAGCTCAACGTGCTCATCAACGGAGAATTGGCCGCCACGCTGCCGCTTCCACGCGAGCAGGCCGGCATGCAAGTCACGCGCGACGTCTCGATCGATCCGCGCTTCATCACCGAGTTCAATCACGTCAACGTCGAGCTCGTCGGCCATTACACGCGCAAATGCGAAGACCCGGCGCACTCGTCGCTCTGGGCCTCGGTCAGTAATCATAGCTCGCTCGAGCTCACCTACGCGACGCTGCAAAGCAAACCCGATCTCGCCGATCTGCCGCGGCCGTTCTTCGATCGGCGCGACGTACGCCGGCTCGAGCTGCCCTTCGTGCTGCCGGCCAAGCCCGACATCGGCACGCTCGAAGCAGCGGGCGCGGTCGCGTCGTGGTTCGGCGCGAATGCCGGCTACCGCGGCGCGCTTTTCCCGACGCAGTTCGATAACGCGCCGCTCACGGGCAATGCCGTCGTCTTCGCGACCACGGACAATCGCCCGAGCGGGATCGCGCTGCCCGAGATCGCGGGACCGATGCTCGCCATCGTGGACCGCCAGGCGCCCGCTCAAGGCAAGCTCCTTCTCGTGCTCGGCCGAAACGAAGCGGAGCTGAAGACCGCGGCCGAGGCGTTGAGTCTGGGCGGCAACGAGCTTGCCGGCTCGAGCGTCACGATCACGAACGTCAAGTCGCTCGCACCGCGCGTGCCGTACGACGCGCCGAACTGGCTGCCCACCGATCGTCCCGTTCACTTGGGCGAACTGGCGGCCGAGCGCGATCTGACCGTGTCGGGCTACAGCGCTGGAGCGGTGCGCGTGAATCTGCGCGTTCCGCCCGATCTCTTCATGTGGCATTCGAAAGGCGCGCCGATCGACCTCGACTATCGCTACAGCGTGCGGCCGACGCCGGACCGCTCGTCGCTCAACATCAGCGTCAATGACGGCTTCGTGGAGTCGCTGCCGATCCCGGCGCGCCCAACGTCGATATTCGACCCGGGTCGTTACCTGAGCAGCGTATTGCCCGACGGCACGGCGCAAGCGCACAAGCGCGTCTACATTCCGCCGCTGCTGCTCACGCCGCGCGCGCAGTTGCGCCTGCACTTCTTCTATGACATTCCGAACACCGGCGAATGTCACGGACGCATGCTCGAAAACGTGGTGGGCACGATCGATCCGAACTCCGTCATCGACGTCTCGTCGTTTCCTCACTACATTGCCCTGCCCGATCTCGCGGCATTCGCCAACAGCGGCTTCCCGTTCACGCGGATGGCGGATCTGTCCGAGACGGCCGTCATCCTGCCCGACGACGCGAGCGCGAGCGACTACAGCCTCTATTTGCTCGAAATGGGACGCATGGGGGCCTCGACGGGCTATCCGGTTCTCGGCGTGACCGTGGCGAGCGCGGGCGATGTCGACAAGTTCGCCGACAAGGACCTGTTGGTGCTCGGCGCACCGGGACATCAGCCGCTCTTGCAAAAATGGGCGAACTCGATGTCGTTTTCGGGCGACGGCAACGCCACGCGTTTCACCGTCTCGGACATCGTCTACAAGGTCGAAGACTGGTGGCAAGGCGGCGAGCGCGGCGTCTCGCGCCCGCCCGCGCGAGCGGATCTCTCGCTCGTCAGCTCGGAAAGCGACGCCGTCGTCACCGCGTTTCAATCGCCGCTGCGCCGCGGCCGCAGCGTCGTCGCGCTGATCGGCGCGGCTGGGCAGTCGGACGCCAACCTCGCCTCCGCATTGCTCGATTCCGACGTCGTGCCGATGATCCAGGGCGCCACCGACGTCATTCACGGTCGGTCCGTCACGGTGACGTCGAACGGCAACACCTACTACGTTGGCCATCTTTCGCCGTTGGACTACCTGCGCTGGGCGCTTTCGTCGCATCCGATCCTGCTGGCATTGTCGGGCATATTCGCGGCGCTCGTTTTCGGTGCGCTGTTCTATCGAGCGTTGCGCGCAGTCGCAACGCGGCGTCTGAGCGAATGAGCGGCTGAAATGGCAACAAGATCAGCCCTGGTGCAAACCATCGCCCTCGCGCTATCGCTCGGCCAAGGCCATGCGGCGCACGCGGCCAATCCGCCCGAGCCGGCCTCGCATGTCGCCGCGCAGTGCGACGACTGGCACGCCTATCGCCTCTTTATCGAGCGTGATGTCTCCGGCGACGGTCGCGTCATCGATGCGTCGACGCCCGCGCAACAAACGACGACCGAAGGACAGGCCTACGCCATGTTCTTCGCGCTCGTCGCGAACGACCGCGCCACGTTCGACCGACTGCTTGGCTGGACGCGAGCGAATCTCGCGTCGAACCGCTTCGATGCGACCGCCGTAGCACTGCCGGCATGGCTGTGGGGCCGCAGGCCCGACGGCTCGTGGGGCGTGCTCGATCCGAATTCGGCCGCCGATGCGGATCTCTGGCTCGCCTACGATCTCATCGAGGCGGGCCGCCTTTGGCGTGAGCCCGAGTATCGGCAATTGGGCGAGGCACTCGCGCAACGCATCGCGAGCGACGAAGTCACGGACCTGCCGGGTCTCGGCACGATGCTGCTGCCGGGCCCGCACGGCTTCGTCAAAGATGGCGTCACGCGCGTCAATCCCAGCTATATGCCGCTGCCGGTCTTGCGCCGCCTCGCGCATGCGGCGCCCAAGGGGCCGTGGAATACCGTCGCGAACAACTCGTTGACCCTCATCAAGGCGACCGCGCCGCAGGGATTTGCACCCGACTGGGCCGCCTGGCAGCAGGGCCGCTTCGGCGTCGACCCGCAAAAGGGCGATACGGGGAGCTACGACGCGATTCGCGTCTACCTGTGGGCCGGCCTGACCGCCTCCAGCGACGCGCTTGCCAAGCCCTGGCTCGCCGCCCTCGGCGGCATGCGCGCGCGCGTGGACAGCACAGGCTTTCCGCCCGAGAAAGTCGCGACCGCAACCGGAACGGCGAGCGGCGAAGGTCCGCTCTCGTACTGGGGCGCGCTGGCGCCGTACTTTTCCGCGCTCGGCGACAAGCGTAATGCCTCGCTTGCGCGCCTGCACCTCTCAGTGCTCGACGGCGATGCGCCCGACAAGCAACCCCTTTACTACGATCGCGTGCTGGGCTTGTTCGGCACCGGATTCATCGACGGCCGCTTCCGCTTCGACGTAGACGGCCGTCTCGTGCCGAATTGGAGACCTGCATGCGGCTGAAGTCCCTTGCACTCGCATTGAGCGTTGCCGCGGCCTGCGGGGCGACGAACACCCCGCGCGCGCAGACGGCGCCGGCCAAAATCGATCCGATGAATGTCCTCATCTCGCAGGGCAAGTATTGGCAGGCGCATCGGCGCGGCGATCTCGCCGAGCAAGCATGGCGCAAGGTGCTCGGCATCGATCCCAACCAGCCCGATGCGCTCTACGGGATGGGTATCGTCCTTGCCGACCGCAAGAACGTCGGCGAGGCGCAGCAGTATCTCGAACACCTGCGCCAAGTGGCGCCGAACTATCCGGAGCTCGACGAGCTCGCGCGCCGCTTGGGCATCTTCAGTCCGCGGGATCAGGCCGTCAACGAGGCGCGACGTCTCGCGCAAAGCGGCCAGAACACGGCGGCGGCGCAGGAGTACCAGCGAGCGCTGACGGGCAAGCCCGCGTCGGCCGAGCTGCAGCTCGAGTACTACCAGGCGCTCGCGGCGACGCCGCAGGGGTGGGACGAGGCGCGCCGCGGTCTCGAGCAGCTCGCGCGCGAGCATACCGACGATCCGCGCTATGCGCTCGCTTACGCGCAACATCTCACGTATCGCGACGCGACGCGCCGGGAAGGCATCGCGCGGCTCGAAAAGCTCGCGAACGATGCCACGACCGGCGAGGCCGCGCGCCGAAGCTGGCGCCAGGCGTTGCTCTGGCTCGGCGCACGCGCGTCGGATGCTGCGTTGTACCAGGACTACCTGCATGTTGCAGGCGACGACGTGGCGGTGAGAGCGCGCTACGAGTCGATGGTCGAGCAGGATAAAGAAGCGCGGACGCGCGCGCAGCAAGCCGCGGCGGCAAGCGCGCACGGACGTGCGATTGCCGATGCCTTCGATGCGCTGAACCGCGGGGATCTCGAGTCCGCGAAGCGGCAATTCACGGCGATCCTCTCGAAGTCGCCCGAGGATCCCGACGCGCTTGGCGGCATGGGCATCGTCGCGCTCAAGCAAGAGCGTTTTGCGGAGGCACGCAACGATCTCGAGCGTGCGAGCGCGCGAAGCGCCAACCCCGCACGCTGGAAGAGCTCTTTGCAGAGCGCAACCTATTGGAGCTACACGAGCGAGGCGATCGGCGCGCGCAGCAACGGCGAGTACGCGAAAGCAAAGACACTCTTCGAGCGCGCCATCGCGCTCGATCCGTCGGACGTCACGGCTCAAGTGCTGCTCGCGGACATGCTGCTCGCCAATCGCGATGCTTCCGGCGCCGAGCAGGCGTACCGGATGGCGCTGCGCCGGCAGGCGGACAATCCCGATGCGATCCGCGGACTCATCGGCGCGCTGGCCGCGCAAGGCCGCGCCAGTGAAGCGCTTGCGCTCGCGAGCAAGCTCACGACCGAGCAGCAGGCAAAGGCCGGGGGCATCGATCGGTTGCGCGGCACCGTCGAGGCCGGACAGGCGCGCGCGGCCGAAGCGCGTGGCGACCTCGGCACGGCGCGCAGCCTCTTCGAAGATGCGCTCGCGAGTAACCCGACGGACGCATGGCTGCGTCTCGACCTTGCGCGCATCTACGTACGCGAGGGCGCCCTCGGCAACGCGCGCAGCATCATGGACGGGTTGCTTGCGACGAACCCCGATATGCCCGATGCGATCTACGCAAGCGCGTTGCTTGCCGCGGAAACGCACGATTGGTCGAAGGGACTCGCGCTGCTCGAGAAGGTGCCGGCGAAACAGCGAACCGATGCGATGGCGACGCTGCAGCACCGTCTCTGGGTACACCAGCAAGCCGAGCTCGCGGCGCAGCTCGCTCGCGAGGGCCGGCCACAGGATGCCGCGGCGACGCTGCGTTCGGCGCTGCCTGCCGCAGGCGGCAATGCCGAATTGATCGGCGCGATCGCAACGGGCTATCTGCAGATCGGCGACGCGGGCCAGGCGCTTGCGCTCGTTCGCGACGCCGCCCATGCGGCGCCCGGCAGCGCCGACGTCCTCTTGCAATACGCGGGCATCGCGCTCGCGGCGCGGCAAGACGCCGAGCGCGACGACGTCATGCGCCGACTCGCGGCAATGCCGCTGACGGCGGCCCAGCATGCCGACCTCGACAAACTCAACATTGCGATCGTCGTGCAGAGAACGGACGCTGTCCGCGAGCGTGGCGATCTCGCCGGTGCTTACGACGTCATGTCGCCGTGGCTTGCGGCCATGCCCGACGAGCCGGACCTCGAAGCTGCACTGGGCCGGCTCTACTCGAGCGCCGGCGATGATGCCAACGCGCTCGCGAATTACCGTGCGGCGCTCGCGCGCCGCCCCGACGATCAGGGATTGCTGTTGGCCGCGATCGGGGCCGCTAGCGGCGTGAAGCAGTTCGACTATGCGAAATCGCTCGCTCGGAAGGCGCTCAATGCGGCGCCGAACGATCCGCAGACGCTCGCCGCTGTCGGCCGCATGTACCGGGCCGAGGGGGATCTCTCGCATGCGGCGCTCTACCTCCGACGCTCGCTGATCGCCGCGAACAGTTCGGCCGGTAATCAGGCCGGACGCGCCGACCGCTTCAGCAACGTGCCGCGCAATTGGCAGATCGCGATGCAACGGATCGGCACCGCGCCGCTGCCGGGCACGAACCCGTTCGTGGGGAAGACGCCCGTTGCCGGCGCAGCGCAATCGGCGAGTCTCGACGCCGACGCATCGGCAGATGCGAACGGCGGCGCGCGCAGTGCTTTGCCGACACTCCCTGCCTTCTTATCGCCTTCTACTCCGAGGCAAAACGTGCCTTACTATCCGCCGGTTTCCCAGCCTGCCTCTCAGCCGGGGCTCGAGCCCGCTCCCTACGTCGCTCCGTATAACGCGCCGACAGCGGCGCCCGCCGGGGGGTATGGTCCTGAGATTTACGGTGCCGCCGAATCGGGAGCGGCGGGCGCCGCACCGTATGTAGGTGTGCCTGACGGCTACGCGCCGACGCCTTGGCCCATGTCGCCGGCCGCGCAGGATGCGCAGATGGCACAGGCGTATCCCGCAGGGGCGCCGTATGGTCAGGGGATGCCTGCTGGAACGCAGGAAGCTCAACGCGGCAACAAGAAGACAGCGGCGCGCAAAAACGCGGGCTCAGCGGCTAATGGGACGACGCGCGGCGCTTACGCACGAGCGAACGGCATGCCGGCCGGATATGCGCCGCAGCCGTATTACGGGCAACCGGGCTATCCGCAGCAACAGCCGGCATACGCGCAACAGCCGTATCCTTACGCACCACAGCCCGCCTATGCGCGCCAGCCTGCGTACGCACAGCAGCAGGGGTATGCGCAGCAGCCTGTCTATGGGCAGCCGTACCCGCGCCAGGCCGCGTATCGGCAGCAGCCGCAGCCGTACACACCGTACGCACCCGTGCCGCAACCGGCGTATGCCGCGCAACAGCCGTATATGCCGCAGCCGCCGTACCCTGTGCAGTCGCAGCAGGCATATGTTCCTCAACCGCCGGCCGGATATGGGCAGCCCTACTATGCTCAGCAAGCTATGCCGCGAGGCTACGCCGACGAGATGAGTGCGGACGCTAACGTGGACAGTGCGACCGGCGCTAGTTCGCAAACGACGAGCGTCGCTGACGAACTTGCCGATATCGACCGCGAACGAGCGAGCACTGTCTCTGGCGGCGTCGTATTTCGCAATCGAGACGGCGAGGACGGACTGTCCAACCTGACCGACATCGAAGCCCCGATCCAAGGACGTATTAAAGCGGGCAATGGCCACATCGTCGTAACGGCGACACCCATTCTGCTCGATGCGGGAACAGCGGCCAACACTCCGAATGCGATCGCTCGGTTTGGAACCGGCGGCGCCAATTACACGCCGAGCACCTATGGCGCGCAGAATGCGAGCGGCGTCGGACTTTCGATCGGCTACGAGAGTCGCTCCTGGAGCGGCGATGCCGGCGTTACCCCGCTCGGCTTCGTCGAGATGAACGCTATCGGCGGGCTCAAGTATCGGGGCGCAGTTACCGATAAGCTCACCTACTCGCTCGAAGTGGCCCGGAGAGCCGTGACGGATAGCATGCTGTCTTACGCTGGCACGCGCTATTTCGATCCGAACTCGGGCTCTACCGTGAAGTGGGGCGGTGTAACTTCGAACGGGGGACTGGCCGCGTTGGATTGGGATGACGGGACCAACGGTGCATACGTGAACGCGTCATACCAGTTTTATCAGGGCGACAACGTCGCATCGAACAATGCGTTGAAGGGAGGAGGCGGCTTTTACTCCCGCGTCTATAAAGACGCCGATCAGACACTTACGATCGGTGCCAATACGACGCTGATGCGTTACGCCAAGGACCTTTCTTACTACACCTACGGGCAAGGGGGCTACTTCAGCCCGCAGCAATATATCATCCTGAACTTCCCGGTCGAATGGACCGGGCGCAACGGCAATTTCACGTATGACCTGCTCGGCTCGGTCGGCGTCCAGCACTTCCGCAACAAGGGCTCGAATTACTTCGTGCTGTCTGATAACGCGTCTGTTCAGGGCAAAGCCAACGATACCAACGCCCCTGATTCGCAGCTCACCTATCCTGGCACGAGCAAGACCGGTCTCGCGTACTCTTTGAAAGCAGAGGCCGAATACCGCTTCGCCCCGCAACTGTCGCTTGGCGCAACAGCCTCGCTCGGCAACGCATATCAGTACCGTGAATGGATTGCGGCCGTATATCTGCGCTACAGCTTCACGAAGGAAATGGGCCTGCAGCCGTTCCCGCCGAGACCCCTCACGTCGCCGTACCTGTCGTTGTCGGAGTGACCTGACATTCGCGGCAGCCGATCTGTCCTCGTGCTGCGCTCAGCTGAGCTCTTGGGCGAGCCCAATGAGAAGCCCTTCGGGCCCGCGGATGTAGCAAAGCCGATACGCGTCTTTATACCGGACCACCTCGCCCACGAGCTGCGCACCGCGCATGCGCAGCCGTTCGAGCGTCTCGTCGATGTCATCGACGGCGAACATGACGCGAAGATAGCCTAGGGCGTTGACCGGGTCGTTCCGGTGATCGGTGACGACTGCCGGCGTGATGAACCGGGAGAGCTCGAGCCGGCTGTGGCCGTCCGGCGTGCCCATCATCGCAATCTCGACACGCTGATCGCCGAGCCCAGTAACACGTCCCGCCCATTCTCCGTCGATCGTGGCCCGCCCCTCGAGTTCAAGGCCGAGTTCGCGAAAGAAATCAATCGTCCCTGCGAGGTCTTCGACGACGATTCCTACGTTGTCCATCCGCTTGAGCGCCATTGTGCCAATCTCCAAGGTGTCGTTGCGATCTCGCACGTGTCGTCTAGTCTAACAACGGACGCTGGGTGCGCCCGGGCACGGATGATGCTTCGTGGACGTTACGCACTGGTCTTCGCGCAATGCGCGGACGGGCGCCGGAACGACAGCAGTTCATCGATCGCGCCCGTCAATAATGGAAGGACGCAAAACGAAGCCGAGCATCCCCCTACTGGCAGTCAGTTTCTTCGCCGCGGATGTGCAGGCAGGCGCGGGTCCGTTTCTCGGCATCTACCTGCAAGAACACGGATGGACCCCCGACATGATCGGCACCGTGCTGACCTTGGGGGCGATCGTCGGAGTGATCGCGACGGTGCCGGCCGGCGCGCTCGTCGATGCCACCTGTCATCGACGCGCAGTGGTGGTTGGCGCCAGCTCCCTGACGATCGTTGCCGCGTGCGTTATCTGGTTGTCCCGCGGTTACTGGCCGATCGCGTTTTCGCAGATCGCGACGGCCGTTGCCGGCTCGGTCATGGGCACTGCACTGACGGGACTGACGCTCGGAATGACCGGCCGGAAAAATTTCGACCGCCAGTACGGCCGGAATCAGGTGGCGAACCACGCGGGAAACATCGCGGCGGCTGCATTGTCCGGCGCGATCGGCTGGTGGCTCGGCATCATCTGGGTGTTCGCGCTTGCCGCGGCATTCGGCGTCGCGTGCATCGTATCCGTCCTGCTGATTCCCGCGCGCGCGGTCCATCGGCACTATGCGCGTGGACTCGTACACGAAGACGATGCGGACAAATCTCAGGTGTGCGCGGAGAGCATGCGCGCCGTGTTTCGCTGCCGCCCGCTCGTGTTGCTTGCCATCGCACTCGCAGCGTTCAGCCTCGGCAACTCCGCCATGCTGCCGCTTTACAGCCTTGCACAAGCAGCGGCTCACCACCGCAGTGCAAGCGGGATCACAGCGGCCAATATCATCATTTCCCAGGTCGTGATGCTGACCGCTGCCGTCTATGCCAGCCGCGTCATCCGGCGCTGGGGTTTCTGGTGGGTCATCCTCGTCACGCTGGTTACGCTTCCGCTGCGAGGATTGACCGCGGCATGGCTGACGGCGGTGTGGGGAATACTGCCCGTACAGATTTTCGACGGACTCGGGTCCGGCCTGCAAAGCGTTGCGATACCGGCATTGGTTGTGCACCTGTTGCACGGAACCGGACGGGTGAACCTAGGTCAGGGAGCCGTGAAAAGTGTAGAGGCCGCGGGCGGTTGCCTGAGTCCGTTGCTTGGAGGATGGCTCGCCAGCCGCTTCGGCTATCCGGCCGCCTTCGTTGCGCTCGGTAGCCTCGCAGCCATCTCTCTCGCGGTATGGGTCACACAAGGCGCGACGATCAGGCGAATCTGCGATACACGCCGCGACGAGTTGGACAAAATGTCCGATCTCGATGCTTCGGCATTGTTTTCGTAGACTTGGTCATTTTGACCCGCTCGGCTTCAGTGTGAACCCGCGGCTTGCATGGTGATGGCGCGGAGCTTGAACGCAATGGCAATCGCGATAACGAGCAGCGATCCTGTCATGCCTGTCACGCCGGGCCATCCGCCGACACTCCAGAACACGCCGCCGACCGACCCCACCACGCTCGATCCGACGTAGTAGGCAAAGAGGTACATCGATGAAGCCTGAGCTTTGCTGCTCCGAGCGCGCGCCCCGATCCATGCGCTCGCGACGGAATGCGAGCCGAAAAACCCGATCGTCAACACCGCGATACCGGCGATGATCGCCGGCAGCGAATTGGCCCGCGTGAGCGCGGTGCCGAGCAGCATTAGACCGAGTGTCGCCGGCAGCAACGTTTGCCGGCCGAGCCTTTCCGACAGGCTGCCGACCCACGCCGAGCTGACGATTCCGCATAGGTAGACGGCGAAGATCAGGCCGATTCCTGTCTGACCCATCGAGAACGGCGGCGCGACAAGTCTGTAGCCAACGTAGTTGTAGACGGTCACAAACGCGCCCATCAGCAGAAAGCCTTCCGCGAACAGCCACGGTAACGCACCATCGTGCAACTGCAGCGCATACGTCCTGGCCACCGGCATAAGGCGCAGTGGGCGTCGCGTGAAATGTCGCGACGAAGGCAGGAAGCGCGAGAGGATGATCGCGCACAACACTGCAAGCATTGCCATCGTCATCACGGCCGCGCGCCATCCCCAAAAGTCCGTCACCACGCCCGTCAGCAGACGCCCGGCCATGCCGCCCAGACCGGTGCCTCCAACGTAGAGTCCCATCGCGACACCGAGCGAGCGCGGATGCATCTCTTCGCCGACGTAGGCCATTGCAACGGCTGGCAAGCCGCTCAGCGCCACGCCCATCAGCGCGCGAGTGGCGAGCAACGCATGCCAGTGCGGCAGTATCGCGCTGAGCGCGGCCAGCGCGGCTGACATGAACAATGAGCCGACCATCATCGGTTTGCGGCCCCACGTTTCCGAGAGTACGCCCGCAACGAGCATCGAGACCGCCAGCAAGCCGGTGGTCAGCGACAGCGCGAGGCTGGCGCTTGCGGCGCTCACGTTAAAACTCTCGGAAAACAGCGGCATCAATGGCTGCACGCAGTAGAGCAGCGCGAACGTCGCAAAGCCGGCCGCGAACAGTGCGCAGTTCGTACGGATGAATGCGGGCGTGCCAAACTCGATTTTGGCGTTCACCGCCGCGGCGGAGGTAAGCCGTGCCGTCATCCGCGCGGTCTCGCTTCGTGGATCCAGAAGGTCGACGTCTTGTTCAGTCATATTCGAGCCCTGCTCGGCGTGCTTCGACAATGTGGAATAATCGCGCGTCGCCGCATACGCGTCCAATATCGATTCCGCGCGGATTGATACATGGGAGATATCATGGATTTGCGCCGCATCCGCTACTTCGTCGTACTGGCCGAGACGCTGCATTTCGGCCGGGCCGCACTGCGCCTGAACATCGCGCAGCCGCCGCTCAGTCAGCAGATTCGCGTGCTCGAAGAGGAACTCGGTGCACAACTGTTCGATCGCGGCAACCGGCGCGTGGACTTGACGCCGGCCGGCAAGGCGTTGTTGCCCGAGGCGCGCGCGCTGCTCGCGCAGGCCGAGCGGGTATCGACGGTGGCGGCACGCGCGCAACGGGGCGAAATCGGAGAGTTGCGTGTCGGATTGACGGGGTCGGCCGCCTTCACTGCATTGATTCCGCGTCTGATTCTGAAATATCGGCAGCGTTTCCCGGGCGTGCATCTGCGAATCGAGGAACTGACGACGCAGGAGCAACTGGCTGCACTGCTCGAGCAGCGGCTCGATGTTGCGATCGTGCGCGGCATATCGGCCCCCGATCTGCCGCCGACACTGCGCGCGACCCGTTTGTTCGAAGACTCGCTCATCGTCGCTCTGCCGCCTCATCACCGGCTCGCAGCGGCCGCGAAGCCGCTCACGATCGGCGCATTGGCGGACGAGACGTTCGTCATGTACCCGCGTGAAAGCGGGACTGGCGTATACGATCAGATCTTCGCGCTGTGCCGGCAGGCCGGCTTCGCCCCGCGCATAGGGCAGGAAGCGCGCGCCGCGCCGACGATCGTCGGGCTCGTTGCAGCGGGGCTCGGCGTCGCGCTGGTGCCGGAATCGCTGCGCAGCATGAACGCCAATGGCGTGGTGTACAGGCCGTTGAAGGAGAAAGGAGCGCGCTCCGCGATGTGGCTGGTGCTGAGGGCCCAACAGCCCTCATCGCAGGAGGCCGCCTTTGCCGCTATGGCAAAGGCGGCCTGAACCGGCGATCGGTATGGCGCTGCCGGTCCTAGGCCGCCGGAAATCGCATGTTTTGAGATGGGGTCAGTGCTAAGCTTGGACTTCTGATGCGCGCACAAGGAATCAGCACTCGCTTCTGACTGGCAAGATCGCTATGCGAATCGCGCGAGCAGATGCAGGGGCACAGTGAACGGATCGTGAAATGCAAGGACTAACAGTGACTGAGCACGCGCTTTTATACCCCGACGAGTATTTGGAACGTGTCACAGCCTTCCTGATGGAAGCCAGCGGCTGGTGCAAAAAACATGGCCTGTCAGTGGAGACGGGTGTGGTAACGCTCAGAGAGGAAAGGATGGCCGAATATGAGGCACCGAGTCTTTGCATAGCAAAGGACGGTGTGTCTGTGGCCAAAATCGTCCCTGTCGGATCGAAGATCATAGGCGCACGCGGGAGAGTAGACATGATCGGCCGAGTGGCGAGACATGCGTTGCTATTCCACGTTGGAAAAGCCACAGGAAATTCAACAGAAACCGTATCTGGCGGGAAGTCCATAGGCTCATCGCCAACACCCATGCTCGCCGGGGTCGATGGGGACGGTTGGTACTGGATCGAGGCCACAGTCCGTCGACCGAAACGCATTGACGAAGGCCTGTTCATTGACCTGCTGACGGATGTTTCTGACTATGAATCCGAATAATCCGCTCGAACCTGTCTTCCGGGCTTTCTCCGTGGCGAGTGATTGCTTCAAGGTTGCCGAACGCACGATTCAAATCCAGCACGAGGGACCGTGATCATTCGAAATGATCATCAAATAGCCCGCCGGCTCACGCCTCCGTCATCGACTCACCGATCACCCCGTTGCGCGCCGCATCCATTCCCTTCGTCAACTCGAGCGCCTGCCGCTCAAAGAGCCGCCGGTAGAGCCCGCCCTCGATGCGAATCAACGTATCGTGACTGCCCTCCTCGACGATTCTCCCCTTATCGAGCACGAGCAACCGATCCAAAGCGCGTACGGTCGATAGACGATGTGCAACAACGATCGTCGTGCGTCCGACCATGAGCCGTTCCATCGCCTGCTGGATCAACGCCTCGCTTTCGCTGTCGAGGCTCGAGGTCGCCTCGTCGAAGATCAGCACGGGCGCATCGGCGAGAAACGCGCGTGCGATGGCGACACGCTGACGTTCGCCGCCCGAGAGCTTTACGCCGCGCTCACCAACAAGCGTCTCGTAGCCCTTCGGCAACCCCGAAATGAAATCGTGCGCGTTCGCGAGCCGAGCCGCGCGCTCGATCTCCTCTTGCGTCGCGCCGGGCTTCGCATAGGCGATGTTTTCCGCCAGCGTGCGGTGAAACAGCAACGGCTCCTGCTGGACGATCGCAATCTGCGCGCGCAACGAAGCTTGTCCGACTTCCGCAATGTTCTGTCCATCGATCGTGATGGCGCCACCCGACACGTCGTAGAGCCGCTGAATGAGCTTGATGAACGTCGTTTTGCCGGAACCCGAATGCCCAATCAGACCCACGCGCTCGCCCGTAGCGATCCGCACCGAGAAATTCGAATAGAGCGGCGCCGCGTGCGCGTCGTAGCGAAACGTGACGTGCTCGAATCGGATATCGCCCTTGCCGATGACGATCGGCGGCGCACCCGGCTTGTCTTCGATACCTAGCGGCTGACGCTCGAGCGCAACGAGCTCTTCCATATCGTTGACTGAGCGCTGCAGGTTGCGCACGAGCATCCCGACGTCGCGCAGGTAGCCCTGAAGCACGAGGAACATCGTCAGCGCGAATGCGATGTCGCCGACGCTCGCCTTGTCGTTCAACCAAAGGATCAAGGCCGCCCCGAGGATCGCAGCCTGCATACATGCGAGCATCACGTTCTGCACGCCGCCGTTGGCCGTACCGCGCAGCCACGCGCGCCGCGTGCGGTCGCGCCATTTTCCGACGACGCGCGAAAGCCTCGCCTCCTCGCGCAGCTCGGCGCCGAACGCCTTGACGACGGAGTTGCAGGTGACGGCATCGGCAAGCGCACCGCCGAGCCGCGTGTCCCATGCATTGCCAAGCCGCGCCGCCGGCGCGACGACGCCGAGCGACAAGCCGGCCGTAACGCCGACATAGATCAGCGCGCCGGCGCCGACGACGGCACCCATCGCAGGCCAATGCATGCCGAGCAGCACCGTAGCACCGACGAGCATCGCGAACGAAGGCAGCAAGCCGATCAAGACCGTGTCGTTCAGCAAATCGAGCGCCCACATTCCGCGCGTGATCTTGCGGACGGTCGAGCCCGCAAAGCTGTTCGCATGCCAATCGGTCGAAAAGCGCTGGACTCGGTGGAAGGCGTTGCCCGCGATTTCACTCATCATCCGCAACGTCAATGCGATGATCTGCACGAACATCAAGTAGCGCGCGAGCGCGCCGCCGAGCCCGAGCACGAGCATCGCCGAAAACGCCGCGAGCGCCGGGTGAAGGGCCGCGTGCTTGTCCGTCAAGCCATGCGTGAGCGCGTTGACGAGACGGCCCGCGAAAAGCGGGGTCAGCACGTCGGCCACCGCGCCCGTCAGCGCGAAAAGCGCGATGACGGCGATGCGCACGCGCTGCCGGCTCCAATGAGAGAACGTGTACCCAAGGACGCTCTTGAACGTCTGGGCGCCGAAAGTATTCTTGGCGGTCATAAATGTTCAGCCGCCACGCGCCGGGCGCTGGCGGTCATCGAATCGAAATACGAAAAGCACGGCGCGCGAACATCGAACCGCGCGCAACGTACCTGCCGGAAAGACTCAGCACAACGTCGTGCGCGAATGCTGGAACCCTAGCCACGCAAGCGAGAACTCGCGCGAAGCGCCGGGCGAAAGCCGAGGTGAAGCGACGAACCAACCGTGAAAACTACGGTCGTCCTCCGAGGGGATTTCCCCACAGACGTCGCAAAGGTGGCGTCACGAACCGAGGCATGCCCAGGGTGGCCGCGAGCATTGTCGTTACCATTTAACGCCTCCCTGTTCGTGTCGAGTGAGTGGAAGCGAGTAGTGTATCAGCGCCGCGCATCACGCGCAGCAGGCGCGACGAATAACCGCGTCGGTCCAGAGGGTCATGAGCAGGCCGGGCTTCTCGAAGACATCAGGACTTGAAAACTGCTCCAACGCGGCGCGATAGGTGGCATTCGCGACTTACGAAGGGTTCGACTTCTTCCGGCACAGACTCGGCGCTTCGAAGTGCGGCTGCAAGATAAGATGAAAAAAGCACGGTGCGTCGGCATCAAGCCGCCGCGCCGTGCCCTCGCTTACTGCAGGCCGAAGTCGACGCGCGTCGTCGGCCCGCTGTCCTTGACTTCCTTGGCGTCGAGCTTCGGCGCACCGATGGTGATGCGCTGCGCGTCGACCTTCGCGATCAAATATTGACGCACAGCGTCGGCGCGACGCTCAGCGAGCGCGCGCAAGCTCGCCTCGTCGACAGTCGCATGATTGGCAAGCATGCGTTTCATGTCGTCGTCGGGCATGCTCTTCGTCATGCCGATAAAGTTGCGCGGCTTCTTGAAGTCGGCATCTTTATAGGCCTTCTTCAAGTAATCGCTGTATTCGCTTTGATCGACCTTCACCGTCGACAGGTCGACCTTCTGCCCTTTCGCCGCCAAATCCTGCGCCTTCTCCTTTTTGACGAGATCGTCGACATAGGCAAGACGCAGACCCGGCGTATCGATAGCCGGATCGGCACGGCCCGTCAATTCGAGCTTGACTTCCGGCTTGTCGGTGAGCAGCTTCGCGATCGTATCGAGCTTGCCGCGCGCCGCATCGCTCAGATCGGCTGAGCCCGGCGTGAACGCGACGTAGTGCAGTTGCTCGGCCGCATGCGCGCTGTCCGGACCGCCACCGCCGAACGCGTTGGCAAGCAGCGTGAACGGCGCGGTCACGGCCTTCGCGATCAGATTCCGAATCGCGCCCCAGATCACGCTGCCGATACTGAATTGCGGATTCGAAAGCGAGCCCGAAACAGGTATGTTCACGTCGATCTCACCGCGGCGATTCTTCAGCAGCGCAATCGCGAGTTTCACCGGCAGATGCGTCTCCGTGCTGTTCTCGACGTGATCGCCGAATGTCAGCTGCGAAATGAAGATGTGATTGTTTGCCGTCAGCACATCATTCTCGAGCTTGTAATGCAAATCGACGTTGAGCTGCCCTTTCGTGATCGGATAGCCGGCGTACTTCAGCGAGTACGGCGTCAGGCTCTTGAGCTCGATCTCGTGCGCGCTCGCGCCGAGATCCAGCGACGGCTTGGGCGCCAGCGGATCGGCCGTGCCGCGTATCGTGATCGGCCCGTTCCCGGCCAGGTTCGCGCTGACGTCGACGGGCGCGGGCGCGCGCTTTTCGGTGCCGAACGCGCCGATCGTGCCGGTGATGTCGACGAGGTTCGCCGTGTAGTTCGGCTTGACGAAGTGGTCTGTGTAGTTGACGTGCCCCTGCTGAAGCACGATCTCGCCGACGTGAGCCTTGAACGACGGCTGGCTCTGCGATGGTGCAGGCTTGGGCGCCTCGGCGACCGTGGTCGTGCTGCCGCGATGCGAAGCCGTCGTCCCCGTTGCCGGCGACGGCTTATGCTCATTGCCGAGTACATCCTGCAAGTTGAGCTTGCCCTGCTCGTCGAGCAGCACGCTGCCGAAGAATTGCGAGAACGTGATGCGGCCAATGTCGACATCGGTACCGTGCGCGTCATAGCGGGCGTTCATGCGGGCGAGCGACAGCGCGCGCCAGCCGGCGAGCGGCGCCGACGTGGTGCGGTCGAGCAGTTTCACGTCGACGAGCGCCACGCCTCCTCGGAAGGTCGCCGTCAGGGCATCGTTCGCCATACCGAGCTTGACGTCGCCGCCCGCGTTCAGGAAAGCGCTCGCAAGCTTTGCGTTGAGGTCTTCGCCGAAATACGGCTCCGCTGAAGACACGTCGAGCCGATTCGCGTGCAACGTCACGGATGCCGCGAGCGGGCTCGGCGTGACGTCGCCCGAAACGTCGAGCGTGCCTTTGCCGCCCAGCGTCGCGGCGAGCTTGATCGGCAACGCGCGGTGCATGTCATCGCTGACGTCGTGCGCTTCGAACTGGATCGACGACAGCCGGACCGTGGCAGGCTGCGCCGGAACCTCATCGACGATCTGCGCCGACCCGTCCTTGAGCCGCACGGCGCCGATCGTATAGTGCCAGCCGGATTGAGCGCCGGCCGCAGGCGGCGCGTTCACGGCCGTCTGCTCCTTTCCGCCTGGGCCGCCTTCGCTTGTTCGCGCCGCGGCTCGCTCGCGGTCATGCGGCTTTTGCTCGTGCGCCTGCGTATTGGCCGTAGACGTCTGCCCTTCCTGCGGCGAGCCCGCGAGCGCCATCAGATCGATGCGCCCATCCTTCGCGCGCGCTCCGTTGACCGACAGTCCCGCCAGGTCGATGGCCGAAATGTCGGCTTTGCGCGCGGCGAGGTCCACCTGCTTGATCGCCACATGTCCTTCGTCGAGCGCGAGCGCGGGCGTCGGTGCATTCGGCCCGGTGGCCACGGCGGGGCCTGTCGCCTTCAGCGACTTCACGGTGACGTCGCTTTGGGCCACCTGCACGTTCGTCGGCGTCTTCGACCAGTCGGCCTTGAGCGTCAAGGCCGTGCCGAGCGTCCCGCCCTCGATGCGCGCGGACGTCGAACCGGCCAGATAGGGTTGCACGAGCGTGAGCGGAAGCCCATCGGTCGTCAGCTTGAGGTCCGCAGACTTCGCGGCAAGACTCAAGGCCCCCGTCGCGGCCAGTGTGCCGCCCTGCGCCAGCACGGTATGGACGTCGTAGTGCGCAGGCGTTTCGCCCACCGTCGAGAAGCCGTCGAGCGACACGTCGAGGTGCGTGAATCCGAGGGAGACCGGTTGCGCCGGCGCATGATCCTCGAGCGCAATGTCGCCATCGTTGAGCGCGAAATGCTTGATCGAAAGGTCGAGCGGCTGAACGGCCTGCGCTGCTGCTCCGACCGCGGAAGCGGCGGAGGCCGCGGAGGCCGCGGACGCGGTGGCGGTGCTCGCCGTCCCACTGGGGGCCGATGCCGGCGCGGCGGAGGAGGCGGCTGTCGAAGGCGATCCGGCCAGTGTGCGCGAGATGCTGAGGTCGCCCGAGCGCTCGCGCGCGAGATGCAGCGAGGGCTGATCGAGCCGGATCTCGTCGAAACGGAACACTTTGTGCAACGGCTCGAGCGACGCCGCCGCGACATGCACGGCGCGCGCGGCGAAAAGCGGCGCTTTGCGCTCGTCGACGACTTGCGCATCGGTGAGATCGGTGGTCCCCGTGACAGTGAGCGCGGGCGCGCTGCCCGTCATGACGAAGCGCAGCGTGAGATCGCCGGCGAGCTTGCCGCTTGCAACGGTCACAGGCAGCTTCGTCGGCGAGAACGACAACATTTGCGGCACGTCGAGATCGTCGAACTTCAACGCGATTTCCGATTCGCGCGAGGCGGCAAAGGGCTTCGTCTTGCCTGCGATATGGATCGGGCTTCCGTCGACACGCGCCATGAAGCGCGGATCGACGAAGATATTGGTCTTCGACGGCAGTGTCGCGATGAACGGCACGCCGAGCGAAAGCCGATCGATGACGTGCTTGCGGCCGGCGAGCCGATCGTCGAAATCGATACGCCCGTTCTCGACATCGATGTTCGATACGGAAAAGAGCGCGGGCCCCTTCGACGGCTTCGACGGCTCTTTCGCGAACTTGTCGGCGATATCGCTGAAATTGAAGCGCTGGGCGTCGTAGCGCACGATGTTCGCGTGCGGCGAATCGACCTTGACTTCGTCGACGATCGGCGCGAAACGCAACAGCGAGAACCACGATGCCTGGACCACGAGCCGCTCGATGCTCGCGAAATCGCCGGGGCCGCCTTGCTCGCCGACGCGAATGCGATCTGCCTCGAGCCGCAGCGTGTACGGGTTCAGCGAGACGCGCTCGATATGCGCGGGCCGCCCGAGCGCTTCGCTCATTTGCTGCTCGGCAATGTGCCGAATGAGGGGCGGCGCGGCAAAGAAACCGATCAGCCCATAGAGCACGATCAGTACGACGATTACGACCGCGATACGGCGTAGGCGGCGCGAATGGGTCGCCTCGCGCACCTTGACGAACGTTTTCGCTACGCCGGCCTTCGTTTCGCTGGACATCGCTGCTCCGGTTTATTGACGCACGAGCGCCGGCGGCTCCCAGGTGCCGTCGATCGCCGGGCCCTGCGGCGCATAGAGCCGCATCACGACTTCGAACGCGCCGTCGGGCGTCGGGAGCCAATTCGCCTGACGGGCGCGGCCCGGCGTGTCCGCCTGTAGATAAACGTCGAGCGAACCGTCACGATTGCGACGCAGCGCGTCGCGCGAAGCGATCGAACGGCGCCGAGAATCGCCTTGGACTAGCGCACCGTCCAACGTGTAAGCCGTGAGCGTCCAGAACGCCCGCACCGGCGGCAGCCCCTTCGCGGGGAAGTGCAGCACATAACGGTTGCTGCCGTCCAGCCCCTTCCCATCCGCGTCGAGCGTGGCGGTCGCCACCACCTGGTCGTCCTTCGTGCCGCTGCCCGGTTGCGCATAGGCAGCATAAGCGCGTAGCGCATAGTCGTCGTCGTAGTGTCCGAGACCATCGCCGAGCCAGCTCCAGCCATTCGCGGACAGCGCGTTGTTCGGCGCCGTCGCGATCCGCGCCCGCGCCTCGGCGAGACCGCCCGCGATCGCCTCTGCCGCGCCCGTCGGCAGATGCAAGGGCTCGCCGGGCTTCACGCCCAGATCCGCCAGAATCTCCAATGCATGCGCATCGTTCGGGGAAGGCGGGTTGTCCTGCAGCGCATCGGCAAGCCGGCCGAAAAACGCGTTCGCGTCGAGCGACGCCACCGCGGCGCTCTGCCCCGCCGGCGTATCGTCGAACGACGGCGGATCGTCGTCCGCTCGATCCGCGCTCGCATCGTCGAGCGGCCTTCCGCGCTTTGTCCCCTTCACACGCTTGATCCTGTGCCTTCCGTTGTCTTCGGCATCGAACGCCGATAACGGCGTTACGCGGACTTCCTCTTGCAATCGGCGTGCCGCGGCGAGCTCGCGCGGGCTCGTCGCGGCGACGCGCACGGCAAGCCAAAGGCTCTTGCCCGGTGCCTCGACACGCTCGACGCCGTCCGGCAGCCCACCCTGCCATCCGGGCGCAACGAAGGCGATCGTGCGCGGCTTCGCGAGCGCCCCATGTGCATTCTCGAGCGAACCCGTCGACCAGACGACGTTCGTCCACATGTCGAGCACGCGCGCATCGAGGTATCGTCCACGCGTGGCAGGCAGCGTCAGCAGCACGGGTTCGTTGCTCAGATCGAGCCAGCCGGAGGAGGCGAGCGTATCGACGTCGGGGCGAGGCGGGAGGCCCGGATCGTCCGCGGCCGGCAGCGTCCGCGAGTACTGCAGCTTGTTGACGCCGGGGCCGCCCGGCGCGCTGGCCGCGGCACGGGCGCTCGTCATGAGCACGAGCGGATAGCCGAATACGTACGAGTCCGATACTTCGTCCTTCGTCCAACCGTGGTTGGCGGACACGGCGGGCGCAGGCGGCCGAGCGGCGCAGCCGGCCAGAGCGAAAACGGCAAAGCAAGCCAGCCAGGCCCCAACCCGAGCGAGCGAAACGTTGTTTCGCGCAGTAGCGAGTGTTGTTGTCATTGTGATTTCAGAGTGTTACGAGGCGCCGCTCTCGAGCCGCGAAGCACTTCCGCGGCGCGGTGCCGTCCGGCCACGACGTCGCGCACGGCGTAGTCGTCGAATCATCAGTTCGCGAAAGCGTTTTATCGTATCCTCAGTCGGTAGGCAAGAAGAATGCGCTAACGATTGCGCAACGGGGCAACGCAATCCTTCTCGACTCGCGGATGCATGCGCGAGGAGATCCCACTATTTATCCGCCGCTGTCCGCGTACGCGATGGAGGGCCGCGCGGACCTCGGTAACCGAGCTTGACCTTCCCATCATTGGAAGGACGACACTGCCTCTCATCGCGGCCCAGGTCGCATTCCTATTCGCTGTCGTCCAACATGATCGATTTGTCTTCCTCTTCCGACGTCGCCTCATCGACGGCCGAACTCGACATCGGCGGCATGACCTGCGCCTCGTGCGCAATGCGCGTCGAGAAGTCGCTGGCGCGCGTGCCCGGCGTGATGCGCGCGTCGGTCAATTTGGCAACCGAGCGCGCGACCGTCGATCTGTCCGCCGCGGCGCAACCGCCGGCGCTCGACGCGCTCGTCAAAGCCGTCGTGGACGCCGGTTATGAAGCTCGCCCCGTCATCACCGACCGGGCAGCGCCGGAAGATGTCGGCGACATCGCGCGAGCTGCCGACGAGCGGCGCCGAGTCGCCCGTCGCGAGCTTGTCGCCGTTACCGTGGCGGCCGCGTTCGCCCTGCCGTTGATGTTGCCGATGCTCGCCGAAGCGGCAGGCCGGCATTGGATGCTGCCCGCCGGGCTGCAGCTCGCGCTCGCGAGCATCGTCCAATTCGCGTGCGGCGCAAGGTTCTATGCTGGGGCTTACCGCGCGGTGCGCGCGCGAACCGGCAACATGGATTTGCTCGTTGCGCTCGGTACTTCGGCCGCCTACGGGCTGAGCGTCTGGCAGATGATCGCGCATCCCGGCGACACCATGCATCTGTACTTCGAGGCGTCGGCGGTGGTCATTGCGCTCGTGCGGCTCGGCAAATGGCTCGAGGCACGGGCCAAGCGCGAAACGACCGACGCCATTCGCGCGCTCAACGCCTTGCGCCCGGACCGCGCGCGCATCAAGCTCGGCGAGGGCGAAGGCGAGCGCGACGTGCCGCTCGCACAGGTGCGCGTCGGCATGGTAGTCGTCGTTCGGCCCGGCGAGCGCGTGCCCGTCGACGGTATCGTCCGCGAAGGCCGCACGCATGTCGACGAGGCGCTCATCACCGGCGAAAGCCTGCCTGTCGCGAAGGAGCCGGGCGAGACGGTCACGGCGGGCTCGATCAACGGGGAAGGCCTGATCGAAGTCACGACGCGCGCGACCGGCGCCGAGACGACGCTCGCGCGCATCATCCGCCTGGTCGAATCGGCCCAGGCGAAGAAGGCACCCATTCAACGGCTCGTGGACCGCGTGAGTGCGATCTTCGTGCCGACGATTCTCGTGCTCGCGGCCGCCACGCTGGCCGGCTGGCTGCTGGCGGGCGCATCGGCCGAAGCGGCGATCCTCGACGCCGTATCCGTGCTCGTCATCGCCTGCCCGTGCGCGCTCGGGCTCGCCACGCCGGCCGCCATCATGGCGGGCACCGGCGTCGCGGCGCGGCATGGCGTGCTCATCAAGGATGCTGAGGCACTCGAGCTCGCGCAGCGCGTGACGGTCGTCGCGTTCGACAAGACAGGCACGCTCACGGTCGGCAAGCCGCGCGTGATGGCCTTCGAATGCGTGTCGGAGGGGACGCAAGCGAGCGCCGCGGCGGCAACGTCCGATGAGGAGCCGCATGCCGCATCGACAAAGGGCGCGGCATTGGCCGCCGCCGACGTCGATACGGACCGGGAAACCGCATTTGCACTTGCTGCCGCCCTTGAGCGCGGCAGCGACCACCCGCTCGCACGGGCGCTCGTCGCCGCTTTCGAGGCGGAGTACGCCCAAGCCGCGTCGGCGCGAGCGAGCCGCGGCACCCGGCCCGCCGCCGCGTTGTCGCAGGCGGTTCCGGGACGCGGGATGCAGGCCCAGATCGACGGCCAAATGGTGATGCTCGGTAACGGACGATGGGTAGCCGAGCTCGGCATCGAGTTGCCCCCGGCCGCCGAGAGACGCGCGCACGAGCTCGAAGCGGCGGGCAACACGGTGTCGTGGCTGATGCGGGCGGCGGCGCCCGGCGCGCCCGCCGCGGCGATCGCGCTCGTTGCATTCGGCGACGAGCTCAAGCCAGAAGCGCGCGCGGCCATCGAACGGCTGGAGGCGCGCGGCGTGAAAAGCGTGTTACTGACCGGCGACAATCGCGGGGCCGCAGCATCGGTGGCGGCGGCACTGGGAATCGAGGAATTCCATGCGCAGGTGCTGCCCGAGGACAAGGCGCGCGTCGTCCGCAATCTGAAGGCCGAGAGCGGAGGCATCGTCGCCATGGCCGGCGACGGCATCAACGACGCGCCGGCGCTCGCCGCCGCCGACATCGGCATTGCACTCGCCAGCGGCACCGACGTCGCCATGCACGCGGCCGGCATCACGCTCATGCGCGGCGATCCGACGCTCGTCGCCGATGCCATCGACATCTCGCGGCGCACCTACCGCAAGATCCAGCAAAACCTCTTCTGGGCTTTTGCCTACAACCTCGTCGGCATCCCGCTGGCCGCGCTCGGCATGCTGAATCCGATGCTCGCGGGCGCGGCGATGGCCTTTTCGAGCGTGAGCGTCGTCACGAACGCGCTATTGCTGAAGCGTTGGAAGAAGCGTTGAACGCGCGTGCCGCCGGCTCAATAGGCGCTCGAGCCGCGCACCTTTTCGGCGGTCTTGCGTGGATGCGTCGGGCGCGGTGCATGCTTGCCGGCGATCGGCGCGGCCGTGGAGGCGCGGGCCGGCGGCGCAGTCAGCTTCGCATCGAGCGAATCGGACGCGTCACGAATGTCGGCCGAGGCCGCCGAAGCCGCATCGACGAATGCGGCGAGTTCCGTCTGCTGGGCGCGCAACAGCGCCGCCGTCTTTTGCTCCGCCGCGGCGCTTGCCTCGGAGGCCCGGAGTGCAACGACCGTCTGCACGACGCTGAGGACGCCAACGAGCAGCGATATGGCAAGCGCCGCAACGACGAGTTGCCTGATCCGGCGCCGGCTCTCGTCTGCCGTGCGGCGCTCGTCGACTAGCGCCGCTTGAAGCGCCGCCACGCTTTGCGTCAGCGCATCGTACGCGCGCTGCGAGGACGCATCGGCCGCCTCGGCCACGTTGGCGCCGCGCGCGGCAGGCTCCGTCGATTTTCGGGCGATCGCTTGCCTGCGCGACGATGCGCCGCTCGGGGACTTGACTGCGGCCTCCTCGATCGCAACGGAATCGCCGGCATCGCTCACGGGCCTCGTCGGCTCTTTTTCCTCGCGCTCCCGAAGCGACGAGAGCGCCTCGGCGGGCAACTCGAAGCCGTCGAGCGTGCCCTGGCGCGGATCGAGGTTCATCGTATGCGCCATTTGCGCCACGGCAAGCGTCTCGTCCGCCGGGACAAGATCGACGGACTTTTCGACGGCTGCACCAGCGCCTTCCGCCGCCCGGCCGACCGTTTGGACGGCTTCCTCGACGGAGAGCGCGGCGCGGGCCGGCCGATTGTCGGTCTCGGATGAAGCGGCGCGTGCACGCCTTTTGGTCGTAGCGGGGCGCGGTAGGCCCGACGTCGAAGATGCTGCGGAATCTGCCATAGCGTGAAAATCCGGTCGCGGCCCGCGCCGCCCGGTTCGAAGCCTCTTGTTCGTTCGATTGCCACCTGCGTGGCGTCGGCGGCATTGTCTCACGATCGCTCGAGGGCGCGACGGGCGGATCGAGCGAAAGCCGATTTGCATTATCCTTGGCGCATCTCGCATCAGTTGGCACAAATTGCCGGCGCAATCGATCTTCGAACTCCGTTTCCGCACAATGTCAAACACGACCGACGCAGCGATCGCTGCTCAATCCGCCGCGCTTTCCACGCACTTTACGCAGATCGTCCTGCCACTCTGGCGCGCTCAAGGCTTCAACGCGTCGATGCAGCTGCCTTATGAGGCGGTATGCGCCGAAGACCAGACGCCGCTGCCGGTCGCCCGCTACCGCGCGATGGCGTGCGCGCGGCAACTATTCGTCTTCTCGCTCGCCGGCGATGCGGCGCATGCGCAAACGCTGTTTGCTTCGCTGCGCCGGTACTTCCGCGACGAACGCCACGGCGGATGGTTCTACAGCGTCGATGCGGCGGGCGCTCCGCTCGATACGACGAAAGATCTCTACACGCATGCCTTCGTCGTTTTCGCGTGTGCGTCCTATCTCGCGGCTTTCGGCGATAGCGATGCGCGCGACCTGCTGGGCGAGACGGCCGCGCTCATCGGTGAACGCTTCGCCGCGACCGAAGGGCTGCTTCACTCGGCGCTCGACGAGCGCTTTTCGTCCGTGCGGAGCGGGCCGCTGCAAAACCCGCTGATGCACTTGACCGAGGCCTACCTGGCCGCGCAGGAAGCCACGGGCGACGCCGCGTTCGAACAAGCTCTCGGGGGGCTGGCCACGGCCGTTGCCCGCACGTTCGTCCACGCGCCGACGGGTGCGATCGCGGAACTGCCGATCGGCACCGAGGGCAATCGTATCGAGCCCGGCCACCAGTTCGAATGGTTTTATCTCGTCGCGCGGGCGGGCCGCACGATCGCGGCATCGGGGCTAGCCGCGTCGCTCGAGCGAGCGTTCGACTTTGCGCAACGCCATGGCGTCGACGCACAAACGGGCGGCGTATGCGCCGCGCTCAACGAAGACGGTTCGATACAGGACGCGACGCAGCGCATCTGGGCGCAGACGGAATACCTGCGCGCACTCGCGACGCGCGGCACACCGGCCGACCGCGGCGCCCTCGCGTCGCAAATCGAGCATTTCCGCACCCGCTTTCTGCATCCGCTCGGCTGGTACGAATGCAAGACGGCCGACGGCGAAATTGCCCGTGGCGACATGCCGTCGACGACGCCCTATCATCTCGCCACGGCGTACGCCGCGCTGCCGGCCTGAGGCCGGTCGCCGGTCGCCGGGGTGAATCGGCTCCTTGACGCGTATGATGAAGCGTTCCTAGAGTGGAACGAACACGATACGGGGCCCCCGCCCCGAGGGGTCCCCCAATGACCGATTTCTTCGATTTGGCTCGCGGCGCGCTGCATGCGCAACCGTTCAGCATGCTGCTCGGCACCGAGCTCGTTCAGATTGGCGAACGCGGGCTCACGCTGAGACTGCCGATTCGCGACGAGTTGCGGCAGCAGCACGGCTTCGTCCACGGCGGCGTCATCAGCTATCTCGCCGATAACGCGTTGACGTTCGCGGGTGCGATCGCACTGGGGCCGCGCGTCGTGACGGGAGAATACAAGATCAGTTACCTGCGCCCGGCCGTGCGCGGCGCGCTGCTGGCGCGCGCCGAACTCGTCTACGCGGGGCGCGGCCATGCCACCTGCCAATGCCATGTCTATGTGCTCGATGGCGATAAGGAAACGCTCGTGGCGCTCGCGCAGGGGACGATCAATCGCGTCGGCGACGGCACGAACGGCAATCACACCCACGCCGGCGCCGAGGCGTCAGCGGCGCCGCCAGCAACGGCGCCGGACGATAGTAGCGCCAAAGACCGATAGTGGCTTGCGGCATGCCGTTACGGTCCTGCTTTCGTCGCTCGTTGTTTCTTCCCACTCGTTGAATGGTGCCTGCCCTCAGGAGACGAACGTGATCGACCATACAGGTGTAACCGTAAGCGATTTCGAAACGAGCAAGCGTTTTTATACGAACGCTCTAGCGCCCATTGGCTACGAACTGCTGCGCGAATTCCCGGCATCGGTAACGGGCCACACCGACGTGGCGGGCTTCGGCGCAGGCGGCGTGGCGGACTTCTGGCTGAGCAAGGGCACGCCGAACGATCCGCCGATTCATATCGCGTTTCGCGCCAAGGATCGCGGGCAGGTCGACGCTTTCTACGCGGCCGCCATCGCCGCCGGCGGCAAAGACAACGGCAAGCCCGGCTTGCGGCCGCATTATCATGCGAACTACTACGGCGCATTCGTGCTCGACCCCGACGGCCATAATGTCGAAGCGGTTTGCCACGACGATCCCGGCGCCTAAGCGAGTAAAAATCCCGCCGAGCATACCGAGCGCGCGGTGCGGGGCAGAGCAACACCTTCGCTTTCAATAGATGAACGAACTCGACATAGCCGACGGAACGATTGCCTATCTGAAAATCGACGGCGACCCGGCCCTGCCGCATCTCGTCTTTCTGCACGAAGGACTGGGTTGTACTGCAATGTGGGGTGATTTCCCGCAACGGCTCTGCGAAGCGAGCGGCTGTCCCGGGCTCGTCTATGATCGCCTCGGGTACGGCCGTTCATCGGCGCTGCCGCCGCCCTGGTCCGCCGACTATCTACACACGGCTGCCACACGCGACTTGCCGCAGGTGGTCGATAGCCTGTTGCCCGCCGAGGCATCGCTCATCGTGTTCGGTCATTCGGACGGCGGCAGCATCGCGCTGATCTATGGCGCTATACGTCCCGAGCGATTGCTCGGCATCGTGACCGAGGCAGCGCATGTCTTTGTCGAAGAAGTGACACTCGCCGCCATTCGCGATGCCGTCGCCGCGTACGAGGCGGGCAAGCTCGCCAACCTTACCCGCTATCACGGCGCGAAGACGGAGCAGGTCTTCCGCGGATGGTCCGATACCTGGCTCGATCCTCGATTCGCCACGTGGAACATTGAAGCGCTGTTGCCGCGGATCGAGGTGCCGCTTCTCGCCATGCAAGGCGAACTCGATCGATACGGCACGGCGCTGCAATTGCAATCGATCGCCGGGCAAACCGCCGGGTCGGCAAGGGCGGCGCTGCTGCCAGGCTGCGGACACACGCCGCATAAGGAATGCCCCGAGGCCGTGCTGTCGGTGACTGTCGACTTCATCCGCTCGGCAACGAAGGGCACGCCTCTGGATCGCCGAGCCGTCTGACGCTAGAATGGCGGCCCTTCGCAATTCGCGCCGGGCGTCTTCGCGCACGGCGCATGACGACCCGTGATCCCATCCATGGCAAAACTTCTGACCGACTCCGAATTCCAGCGCTTCACCGAACTTCAGCAAAAGCAGGCGAGCTTCGCGATCACGACCGAAGAAGCGGACGAGCTGCGGCTCATCGTCGAGCGCGCTCAACAAAAGCGCGACGATCGCGCGGCCGCGATGAAGACCATCGAAGGCTATCTCGCGCAATTCGAAATCACGCCGGAAGAGCTCTTCTCGCCCGAGCAGATCGGCGAAGCGGCGCGCACGTACGGTCTCATCGCCTCGTCGGCGAAAAAGGAGCGTGTATTGCCGCCGACGCTGACGTTCAACGGCAAGCCCTATCAATGGACTCGCGCCTTGCCCGACGAAATTCGCGCGCCGCTTTTCGACGCGTTCAAGGCTGGGGAATCGATCAAGCGTTTTCTGGCCACGCCGAAGGATACGGCGCGCAACGCCGCAACGGTTGCACGCCTCGAGCGCGAAACCGGCGGCGTTTATGCCGAGGCGTGGCTCGACGAATTGTCGATCTCGCGCGCACAAGTCGACGAGGCGGCGGCAAAGCTCGCCGCGTAAGCACGAAGCAGATCGTCGCCGGCGAGCCGCGCGCGAGTTACAGGACCGCGAGCCTCACCGTATCGCGGCCCGCACGCTTCGCCTCGTACAGCATTCGGTCCGCGTGGCGATAGAGATCGCGCGGCAGATGGCGCGTCGCGCCGCGAGCGCCTCGCCATACGAAGCCGAAGCTCGCCGTCAACACCGCATTGCTCTTCGTCGGATGCGGTAATGCAAGGGCTCGCACCGCCAATCGCAGGCGATCGATCGCAGCCAGCGCGTCAGCCGGCGATTCGGCGCGCAACAGAATGCAGAACTCGTCGCCGCCGAGGCGAATCAAGCTGTCGCCCGATTGGCGCAGCTGACCGTGGACAGCTTGGGCGACTTGTTTCAGCGCGTCGTCGCCCGCGCCGTGCCCGTAGGTGTCGTTGTAGGCTTTGAAGCCGTCGATGTCGAACAGGCAGAACGCAAGGGATTCGTTGATACCCGGCGATGCCACGCGAGTCTCGAATATTTCGTCGATATGCCGGCGATTGAATGCGCCGGTCAGTTCATCGGTCACGGCGAGCCGCGACAGGCGCGCCACTTCGGATTCCAGTTGACGGATCCTGCCTTGCAAGCGGCCACGCTCCGCGTCCTCGAGGCCGCGGAGGAAGCGCCGAGCCAACGCCGCGAGCGACGGCAGCCACGCCGTACCTCTACGCGTTTGTGGGTCTGCGCGCCAGAACGCTTCACGCATCGATTGCACACTCATTTTCGGTAACCTGGAATCCATGACGTAACGGCACGCCCGTGATCGCCCTGCCTTGGCTACGGCCATCGTCGAATGCAACGAGCAGGATCTTGTTCAGCGTGGCGATTATGCCAAGTCACCCGAAAAACGACTGCAAACAAGTGTCAGGTGAAGGCCGGGCGCGGTGGACCTTCCCTACGTGCAAGCCGGTCTCACGCCGGCTCGTCGGCCCGCCCGAGTTCGGCCTCCTCCACCAGGGGCGGCAACGAGATCACGAATTCGGTGCCCTTGCCCTGCTCGCTCTGCACCGCCAGCTCGCCACCATGTCGCACGACGACGGTCTTCACGAACGCCATGCCGAGCCCCGCACCGCCCACTTCGGGACGCTCGCCCGCGTGGAAGCGGCGAAACCGCTCGAACAAGCGGCCCTGCTTCTCCAACGGAATGCCGTATCCCTGATCGCGAATGGAGCAGCTCACCTGCCCCCCGGCCACCGACGCGCTCGCAGGCAGGATCGTGCATGCAATGCGCGTGTCGTCCGGACTGTACTTGATCGCGTTCTGCAGGATGTTCACGAGCGCGCGCGTCAGTAAAGAGCGGTCCGCGCGAATCCAGCACCCTTCGCTGTCGTCGAATTCCGCATCGATGCGGATGCGCTTCGCATGCGCTTGAGGCCACACTTGGTCGCTCGCATCGAGCACGAGGTCGGCGAGGCTCACGGGCTCGAATTCGTAGGCCTGCGACTCGGCGCGCGCAAGCTGCACGAAGTCGTCGGCAAGCGTCAGTGCGCGCGTGGCGTAGCGCGCGATGCGATCCATGACGTTGCGCACCTGCTCCGACTCGATGCGCGCGCGCTCCATCTCGACGAGCGCAAGAATCGACGCATGGGGCGAACGCATATCGTGCGACAGGAGCTGCAACGCGTCCTCACGCTGGCGTTCGGCTTCATGCAACGCCGTGACGTCGACAAGGCCGGCGATCCAGCCCGTGACTTCGCCGAACGCATTACTGCATTCCGAGTACCGCAGCAAGTAGTCGCGGTCGTCGCGACAGCGCACCTCGATCCCATTCGTCATGATCCGCTTGTATTCGGGCCGCGTCGGATTCATCACCGCGGGCCAATCCCGGCGCGCGATCAGTTCGTCTTCCGGCTCGGCGCCGACCGTCTTGGCGAATGCGCAGTCGGTCAGCACGGCCTGCAATGGCCAACCTTCCGGCCCGGGCGCCGAGAGCCGCGCGCAATACGCTCGCGCGGCGCGGTTCGCGATCAGCACGACATTGTTCACGTCGGCGACGAAAATCGGCTCCGGTCCGTTGTCGAGGCTGTCCCAGACGAACCGCTTCATATCTCGGGCGCGCCGCGCGGCCTGAGCCATCAGCGACATCTGCTGCTCCAGCGCGTCGCCCATGAATTCGTTTTGCCGCGTCGGCGCTTCGGGCAGCAGGTAAGGTTCGTCCGCGAGGTGCCGCAGCTCCTTGCGCAGGTACGCCATCGTCATTTCGAGCCGGCGCCAGCTCCATACCGGATAAACGGCGACGAGCCCGAGAATCGCGGGTACGGGCGACACCCAGAGCCGCAGCGTGTGCAGCAGCATGGCATCGACGGCGAGTGCCGAGCCGGCGAGCACGATCGCGAGCGCGAGCGAGAACATGGGCGAAAGCACGAGAAAGCCGACGAGCAGCGCGGCAAGCGGCAGCAGCCAAGCGGCAAGCCATCCGAGAGACGATAGCGGCCTGATGGCGGTACCGTTCAGCAACATATCGAGCACGCTCGCATGGGCGTACACGCCGGGCATGATGCCCGAGCGCCCCGACATCGGCGTCGCGAAATGGTCATAAAGCCCCGACGCCGTCGAGCCCACCAGCACGATCTTGCCTCGCACGACGTCGGGCGGCACTGTTCCAGCCAGCACTTGCGCGACGGATACCTTTCGGTAGGTTTGGCGCAGCGGACTGAACGGAATCAGCAAACGCTGGTCGCCGCCCGGTTTGCCGACCTCGGCCAGATCGGGCGCCGCGCGCCTCGTCCTATCCATGCCGGCCAGGGGTATCGCCCCGGTTTCCGCGGCACGCCAGACCGGAACCGTCAACTGCGGCCACCATGCACGCGCATCGCCTTCGTAAGGCGCCACGCTGCGCACGATGCCGTCGTTATCGACTTCGAAATTGATATGGCCGAGCCCCGCCGCGGCGTGAGCCAATTCGGCGATCGGCAGTACCGCGTCACGATGGCTCGCGGCATCCGGGGAGTCGAGCAAAATCGGCAGATAAGTCCTGCTCGATGCAATCGCGCGCGCAAGCGCCGCGTCGTCCGCGCCGGGCTCTGTAAATAGCACGTCGTAGACGATGGCCGCCGCGCCGTCCTTCGCAAGCGTATCGATAAGGCGAGCGTGTATGTCGCGCGGCCAGGGCCAGCGGCCAAGCGCTTCGATACTGTCGTCGTCGATCTCCACGACGACGATGTCCTTCGATACCGGCCGCGTCGACAACGCAAGGAATTCGTCATAGACGAGATGATCGAGACTCGAGGTCAAACGCCAGCTCGAGCTCAACGCGACGAATGCAATGCCGAAGCAGCCGGTTGCGATCCACTCGAGCAGGAAGCGGCGCCCCAGCGATCGCCCGAGCCGCGAGCGGATCAGCCGCGCGAGCAATGTCATCGAAGCCGCCACCCGCGCGCGATCGGGAGATCGCCTTCGCATCCGGAAAATCGCCGCCGCACTCGCGGCATGTCGTTGTTTCGCCTCATGGCTACTCATCCTCCATACGGTCGAGACGATAGCCGTATCCGGCGATCGACGCCAGCAGGTAGCCGCGTTGGGGCCGCAGATCGAGCTTCGCTCTTATCACCGACATATGCGTATCGATCGCTCGAGACGATACGCCGGCGACATCGCGCCACACCGCCTCCTGAATGCGAGCACGCGAAAGGGGCCGGCCAAGATGCCGAAACAGCAGCAGCGCAAGTTCGAACTCCTCGCGGGTCAGTTCGATCGGCAGGCCGCGTGCCGCCGTCTGCGAAGTCCGCAAGTCGAATACGAAGTCGCCGAAGGTCTCCGTTCCCTCGCACGGGTTGAATCGGTAGGCGCAGCGCAGCAGCGACGTCACCCGCGCGCGCAATACGTCGGCGCGCACGGGCTTGACGAGGTAGTCGTCGGCGCCGAGCGCGAAGATCGAAGTCACATCGGCTTCGCTGCCGCAGCTCGACAAGAAGACCACCGGCACCCTTTCCGAGAGAGACTCGCGAACCCAGCGCAGCACGTCTTCGCCGGACATGCCCGGTACGTTCCAGTCCAGCACCAAAAGGTCGAAGATCTCGTGCTTCAACTGCTCCACGAGCAGATTCCCCGCTGAAAAGCAGCAGCAAACATGATCGGCCGCCGCCAGCGTCTCACACACGAAGTCTGCCTGCGCCGGATCATCGTCCAGAACGGCGATTCTCATAGCACCCCGTAACGCAAGTCATTATTGGTATCCGGCAAGCAGTATAGAAAGGAACGATCGTCAATTGGCTCAAGAATTGTTAAGTGACCGGCAACGGACGGGCTCCCCCATCGAATAGCGCCGGGGTCATTCTCACCCAGATACTGGCAAACCCTTACGATTTGCCCCATCATTGCTGGCGTCAAAACGGCAGCTCCGCGCGGAATGCACCAAAACCGGGCGTAGCTTCGTCCTCTTTGCTTCGGCACAACACTTCTATCTGAGTCAGACCATGCGGATCGCCATTCTCGACGACGACCCGAGCCAATTGGAGTTTGTCTCCGAATCGCTGAGCCCCGCGGGGCATACCTGTCATGCCTTCACCGAAGGTCGCGCACTGATCCGCGAGTTGCGGCGGGAGAGCTACGACCTGATCGTGCTCGACTGGAACGTGGCCGACATGCCAGGCGACGAGGTGCTCGCCTGGGTGCGCGAGCACTGCCACGAGGAACTGCCCGTCCTCTTCATGACCAGCCGATCGCGCGAAGCCGACATTGTCTCCGCATTGAATGCCGGCGCCGACGATTACGTCGTGAAGCCCGTCGCGGCGTCGATCCTGCTCGCACGAGTCTCGACTCTTTTGCGCAGAACCTATCGCCGCGATGAGAGCGTTGCCTCGCAGGAGTTCGGCGAATATGTCTTCGACCTGCGCGAGAGCATCGTCTACCGTCAAGCCGTGCCCATCACGCTGTCGCAAAAGGAATTCCAGGTGGCGCTGCTCCTGTTTCGAAACCTCGGACGGCCGCTCTCGCGCAGCCATATCGTCGAGACGGTCTGGAAACAAACGGCCGACATCCCCTCCCGTACGCTCGATACGCACGTCTCCTCGGTTCGCATCAAACTCGATCTGCGTCCGCAGAGCGGATACTGCATTTATCCCGTCTACGGCTACGGCTACCGGCTCGAGAAACTGGAAGCGGGCCAAGGCTGAGCGGTGCGACGACGTCCGCGCCGCCCAGCTCATGCCCGGTAGGCGGCGCTCATGGCCGCCCTGCTTCACCAGGACCAACGCAAGCCGACATTTCCTCCTACCGTGCGCACGTGCTCTCCGTCGAGATTCGTGCCCCAGTTGACGGCGGCGTAGGCGCTGCCGTGCTTCGATAACTTCGTGACCACGCCCGCGTCGATCCGGGCCGTCGTCTGGTTGACCGGCGTGGCGATCGAGGTGACGCTGTCGTAGATCTGGTGGTCCCCGTTGGCAAACGCATGCAGCACGTTGAACCCCATGTACGGCTGCCACGCGGCGCCGAGCGCCTCCCAAGTCCCTGAGAAGCGAACGCCGAATCTCGCCAGCACGGTATTGCCGCTACCGAACGCCACGTTTGCCGCACCGTCGTTCAGATCTCCGATCGAAAGATGCTGATAGATCAACTGGGCCTGCGGTTCCATCGTGAGCCCGTGACCGATCGGAAGCGGCAAGCCTCCTTCGATCGAGGCCGTCACGGCGGTACCGTGCGTGCTCGAACGATTGTTGTCACTCGAGTTCGTGTCCGCCATCAGCGAGCTGCCCGAAACAACCGTATCCGTGTACCATCCGCCCGGCCCGATGTGCGTCCAATAGCCCGCCAGGCTATACGCGTTGACCGAAAGATGCCCGACGTCGACACCCTGCACGCCCAAGGCCGACCCGCTGACCTCGCCGGTCGCGCGGGCCATGCCGAGATAGAAGCCGTAGTGGTTGCGGTGGCCGCCTTCCGTTCCGTCCGCGTAGACGTCCTGTCCGATCTGCACGCCGCCCATCGAGCCTTCGAATTGCGGACTCACGTCGCCGCCTTCGGACAGCACGCTATGCGCGCCCCAGACACGGCCCCATGACGCGGGCAAGCGGCCCTTTTCGCCGAGCAGCAACTGGTCGCCCTGCCGCTGATGGAACTCGTCGATCTGCATCCAGTCGAGCTGACGCATCACGCTCGGAATCTGCGCGTAGAGCGCGACTTCGGGGCGGTAAAGCGCGACCGGATCGGCACCTGCGGCCGGCAACGCCGGCGTACCGCCCGCCGCGATCACCGATCCGCCGCTACCGTCCGCGTTGGCCGACGACGCACTGTTCGCGGCCGGCACCGTATTGCGCAGGTACCAGTTCTGCGACGTGCCTGCCGTCACGCCCCCCTTCGCGAGATAGTACGCGTACGCGCCAGCCTTCACCGTGCCGCCGGCAAGCGTGAATGCGCTCGTATCGGTCGTTGCGCCGTTGGCCGCCGCGACGACCTCGATGCCGTTCGACAGGGTCGGCGCTCCGTGTCCGCCGACGTTCGTCACCTTCAGCGTCGTCGAGCCCGTCGCCGTGCCGCCGTTGACGACGAGCTTGTCCGACGCCGCATTGTCCCCGGCAAGCACGGTATTGAGCGCGATCGTCCCGTTCTGCCCGACATAGCTGTTGACGTTAAGGGTGTTGCCGGCTTGCCCCCCGCCGCCCAGTTGCACCAAACCCGCGTTCGTCAATTGCCCGTTGATCGTGAAGCTGCCCTGCGTGCCGGCAGCGACGGACGATTGCGCATGGGCCACGGCGATCGTGCTCGCTCTGGCCACGCTCGCATTCGCGCTCGCATTCGCACTCGTCACAACCGTCGACAAAGCATTGGCCACCGCGATCGTCCCACTGTTGGTCACGTCGCCGTTGACACTGCCATAACCGCCGAGCACAGCGCCCGTTGCAACGGTCGCCGGTCCCGCCACCGACGCCCCCGCGTTCGACGCATCGCCGACGACGAGCGTGCCGGCCGCGACCGACGTCCCGCCCGAATACGTGTTGACGCCGTCAAGGACGAGCGTGCCTGTGCCGGCCTTGGTCAGGGCGCCGGCACCCGTGATCGCTTGTGCAATGGTCGACTGGAAGCCCTGCGTGTCGATCGTGCCGCCGTTCGAAGTGATCGTAATGGCACGCGTGCTGGCCAAGTCGAAGCTGCTGCCGAGTTGAAGCGCACCGCCGTCGAACGTCATGCCGCCCGATGCGCCGCCAAGCGCGCTGTCGGCCGAGACCGACAGCGTGCCCGCTTTCAGTACCGTGCCGCCGGTATAGGTATTGCCTGAAGCTGCCGATGGGGCGAGCGTCAACGTGCCCGCTCCGTCTTTCTCGACCGTCCCGGTGCCGCCGATCATTCCCGCGTAGGTGCCGTCGACGCTTTGCTCAAATTGCACGAGGCCGTTGTCCGTCACCGTGGGCGGCAGACTCCGCGCGCTCGACTGCAGCACGGCCGGCTGATCGACCGTCACGCTTCCCGTGAATTGCGAGCCGTCGCCGTTGAGGATGAGCGTGCCCTGCTGCACCTCGGCGGCTATCGAGCCGACCACTGCGCCGTTGACCGTCAGCGTCCCCGAACCTGTTTTGTCGAGCGCGCCCGATCCGCTGATGGTCTGGTCGATCGTCGACTGGAAGCCTTGCGTGTCGATGGTGCCGCCGTTCGATGTGACCGAAAGAGCCCGCGTGCTCGCGAGGTCGAAAGCGCTGCCGAGCTGCAGCGTGCCGCCGTCGAACGTCACGCCGCCGGAAGCGCCGCCGAGTGCGCTGTCCGCCGAGACGGAAAGCACGCCCTGCTTGAGCACCGTACCGCCGGCATACGTGTTGCCGCCGGCTGCCGTCGGAGCGAGTGTCAGCGTGCCCGCGCCGTCCTTCTCGACGGCGCCCGAGCCGCTCAGGAGGCCCGTGTAGGTGCCCGCCGCATCTTGCTGGAACTGAACGAGGCCGTTGTCCGTCACGGCCGATGGAAGGCTTTGCGCGCTCGCGCGCAATATGCCGGCCTGGTCGACCAGCATCGAGCCCGTATAGCCTGCGTTGTTGCCCGTCAGTACCAGCGTGCCTTGCTGAACCTCGGCCGAGGTCACGCCCATCCCGCCGATCGAGTTCGTGATCGTCCAGGTGCCGCTGTCCGTTTTCCGCAGCGTCTGAAACCTCGTGATCGTCGTAGGCAGTGTGCCGGTACCGGTGCCATCGAGCGTCAGCAGATTGCTGCCGCCGCCGCCGTCGATCGTGCCCGACACACTCGATCCCGTGTACATGTTCAGTGTGTCGTTGCCGCCCGCGAAAACCAGGTTGCCGATCACCTTGCCGAGATTGCTGAACACCACAGCACCGTTGCCGGACGCGCCCATGACGGCGCCCGGCGCCTGGATGGTGCCTGTCGCATTGTTGATGACGGTGTTCGTGCCGGTCGTGTTCTGAAACCAAATGGCCGCGGCGTGATCGCCTTGGATGATGCCGCTATTGATGATCGTATTGCCCGCACCCTCCGGGTTCACTGCCTCTGCCTGCCCCTGAGTACCCGTGGATTCGACTCTCCCGTTTTCCTCGACAGTCAGGGTGCTGTTTTTCAGAAAATCGATCGTATTGCCGCCCGTTCCGTACGTGCCGTTGGAGCTGCTCGAAGCGTTCTGTACGACCGCGCCGGACTGAACCACGATGTTCGCATTGTCCGACAGCGCGATGGCGCTGCTATTGACGAGTTTGACCTGCGCATTCTTGCCGACGATCACCTGGGAACCCGAGGGTGTCGTCGGGCCTGTGCCGATCATGGTGGTCCATAGCGAAGACGAGTCGCAAGTGGTCGTCGTGCCCGAAGTCGTGCAGTTTGCGTGAGCCAGCGCGGGAATCAGCGCCACATAGCCCAAAACGGCGAGCGTCGTCGCCTTCGGGCGAGGGCTCGAAACTTTATCGAGGACTTCATCGCGACTCACACGCGATCCGGCGTGACGGCCCCACGCCTCATGAGGTAGACGTTCTTTCCGCATATGCCCATTCCAATTTGTTATATCGATGTCCGAAGTGCAGAAGGCGGATGCTTCGACGACAAACGAAGGATTAATGGACTAGTACGCTCCAACGTAAAAGTCCATGCCCTGCACGAGTGCGGGAATATATCGGAACAATTTGAAATGAACTGCAAAGGATCGTGAAATCCATAAGCAATGCCGTTGCAACGGTCATTGCCGAGGTATTGACGTCGGTGCTTATTGGAGTGGAAAGCGAACGGAGATGACTGCGGGATCTTCGGAGGCGTGCATCTCGAAGCCCCTCGCTCTTGCTAGCGCGAGCATCGGCGCGTTCTCGCGCAGGATCTCGCCGGTGATAAAACGCGTGCCGCGCGCGCGCACGTATTCGATGATCCGCTCCATCAGCAACCGTCCGAGCCCCTTTCCCTTCATATCGGACCGAACGGCAACGGCGAACTCGGCGGATTCATTGTCGGGATCGGCCACCGCGCGCACGACGCCCAGCGTCTCCATGGCTCCGTTCGCGTCGGCCGCCGTCGCGATGAATGCCATCTCGCGGTCATAGTCGATCTGCGTCATTCGAGCGAGCTGAGAATGATCGAAGCCGCGCACGGCGCCGAAGAATCGCATGCGGAGGTCTTCGGGCGACATCGCCGCGGCGAAGGCACTATGCGCTTGCTCGTCTTCGGGGCGGATCGGCCGGATCGTCAAGTGCATGCCGCGCCATTCGATCGTCTGCTCGAGCCGGCGCGGGTAAGGAACGATGGCAAGACGTCCTCGCTTCGGGGCGAGACGAATTTGCGGCGAGCGCAACTCGACGCGCGCAGGCGCGATGCGCAGCGATGCCGTGAATCCCGAAATCTGTTCGATCACGCACACGGCTTCCGACAACGCCGTGAGCACGCTCAGCACCGGATCGATTGGCACACGATGCGCATACGGTGAACGCGACAAGACTTCGCGAGCCAGCGTCGGATTGAGCGGCGGCAAGCCGTAGAACACGAACGGGGCTGAAATGCCGTCGACAGGCGGCGCGGCGAAACGAAAGACAGGACCGAACTCGGCATCGTCGCGGAGTTCGACGGCAATGTCGACGATCGTATCGCTCGGACAAGGCTCATTGTCGACCGTCACGGGCAAGGCGAACGGCTCGAGAAGGCGCACGGCGGCTTCCCCTGCAAGCATCGCGCGCCCGTCCTCAGCCAGCGCGGCGGCCGCATACGCTTGCGCGGCCTCGATCGCGGCCGGTATTCGCACGGGCAACCCTTGCGGCGTCTGCATCAACAACTCGCGGCCCAACCGGTAATCGACGAGACGCGTGAACGCGCGAGCAAGCCGCTGTGGCGTCGGATGAACTGCGATGCCGCGTGCGCGCAACGCGTCTCGCGTCGTCGTATCGAGACCGCCAAAAAAACAAGCCAACATGCCGCGATAGGCGATGCATTGACAATCGATGACCACGCGCGCGACTTCTTCCACCGGCGCGCCATGGGTGGTCGAATGAATGACGAACGCTGTGCCGGTATCGCCGCGCGGCGCGAGCGCTTCGAGCGCACGTCGGAAGTCTTCCGGTCGCGCGTCGTCGCCGAGCAGCAGGGGATTGGCCGGACTAACATGCGGCAACGCGCCCGCCAGCGCCCGCGCCGTCTCGTCCGACCATTGCGCGAGCATGCCGCCCGCCGCCGCGAATGCGTCAGTGGCGAGCGAAGCGACGCCGCTATCGCTCGTCACGAGCGTTGCCGTCGAACTTGCGGCAATCCGGCCGACGCCGAGCGTTTCGATTTCATCGAGCAGATCGTCGAGCGAATCGACGCGTACCATGCCGGCACGCCTGAACGCGGCCGTATAGAGCGCGTCGTTCGCGTCGCCTCTGCCGGTGCGCAGTACCAGGACGGGCTTATTGCGAGCCGCGGCACGGGCCGCCGACATGAACTTGCGCGCCGAGCGCACGGTGTTGAGCTCGAGCAGGATCGCACGCGTGGCGCTGTCGCTCGCCAGAAAGTCGAGCACGTCGCCGGCATCGACGTCGATTTCGTCGCCCAGCGCGATAGCATGCGAAAAACCGAGCCCGCGCGCGTCGGCCCAGCCGAGCACGGCATTCGTCAACGCGTTCGACTGCGATACCCATGCGACGCCGCCGTGCTTGACCAGGTAAGGTGGCGCGCCGAGGTACGCGCGCAACGCCGGCGTCACGACGCCGACGCTGGCCGGTCCGACGATACGCAATAGATGGGGGCGCGCCGCCGCGAGCGTGGCTTGAACGACGGCAGGGTCGGCCGCGTGATCGCGTCTCGCGTCGGCAACGATGATGACCGCGCGAGTGCCGAGCCGACCGAGCTTGCCGACGATGTCGACCCAGGTCGCGCTCGGCGTGCAGACGAGCGCCACGCTCGGCGCCTCGAGCAAATCGCCGACATCGGCGAAGACGATGCGGCCGTCGAGCTCATCGTATTTCGGGTTGACTGGCCAGACGGGACCATTGAAGCCGCCGGCCAGCACACGCGCCCAGACGATCGCGCCAAGACTGCCCGCGCGCGAGGAAGCGCCGATCACGGCGATGGATTCCGGCTTGAAAAGCGCATCGAGGTTGCGGACGGTCATGGGCGCTCCTCTCGGCAACAGCCCATAGCATAGGCGATGTGCGCCTATCCGGCTCGCGCCGGCACAGATCCTTCGAGCCGCGGGGCTCCGCAGGCACGGACGCTGCCATCGAGGATTAGCAGCAGGCCCGGAAGCCTATGAACTTCGGTTGGCGGGCAGTCCGATCACGCGCCCGCAGTAGCGGGCCCGCGCCGCTGGCGCATCGGCGGCTTGCAGTGCCCGCACGCGTTCGAGAACGTCGGCGTCGAATTCGGCCGATCGTGGCCCGTCCGTATCGACGTGCAGGAGCATTTGCTCACTCGCGGCGACGGGCGCGGCCCCTTCGTCAGCGAACATCTCGAGGTAGAGGTGCAGACGCTTCGCATCGTGGCCGTGCACGTGCGCGTCTACCCTAACCCGCGCGCCTTCCTTGATTTCGTGCAGATAGTTGATATGCGCTTCGAGCGTGTAGACCGAACGGTGGCGTTGCCTGCGCTGCACGTCGTCGAGACCGATTGCGTCGAGCACCGCGTCGGTCGCGAAGCTGAAGATCAGCATGTAATAGGCGTCGCGCAAATGGCCGTTGTAATCGACCCACTCGGCGCGCACGGTATCGCGGTAGACAACGGGTGGCATCGAACTGCGCTCTACTTGACGATGTCGACGAGCTCGACCTCGAAGTTCAGCGTGCTATTCGGCGGAATCGGTCCGATACCTCGGCTGCCGTACGCCGTCTCCGGCGGACACGTGAGCTTTGCCTTGCCGCCGACTCTCAGCTTTTGCACGCCTTGCGTCCAGCACGGGATGACGCGATTGAGCGGGAAGGTAGCCACGCCACCGTGTTTTTCGGAATTGTCGAATTCGGTGCCGTCGGCAAGCGTCCCGCGATAACGGACCTTGACCACATCGGTGGCGCTCGGCTGCGCACCCGTTCCCTCTCGCGTGATCTCCACTTTGACGCCCGACGGCAGGGTTTCGACAGCACCGGCCGCATGTGCGGCCGAAGCGATCATCGCAGAGACACTAATGGCTATCAATCGTTTCCACATATCCCTCTCCTTATCGTTACTGTCATTGGTCCGATTCGCGCGCATTGCTGACGCGCGACGCGGCGAACGGCTACATCGCCTTTTTGAACGGCGCGCCCGATCGCTCACGCAACTCGTTGAACACGATCTTGGGCCACGCCTTCTGCGCCACCTCGATCTCCGAGATGTGCGAAGCAAGATACGTCGGCGCATTTGACGCGTCCAGCGCAATGCGCACCGAATAGGCATCCATGAACCGCCGCAACTCGGCCGCGTCGTCACAAGTCACCCAACGCGACATCCGATACCGTGCGGGCATGATCCGCACGTCGACTTTATACTCAGCCGAAAGCCGGTGCGAAACCACTTCGAATTGCAGCTGACCGACGGCACCGAGAATCGTCAACCCGCCGTGCGTCGGTCGGAACACCTGAATCGCGCCTTCTTCGCCGAGCTGCTTGAGCGCTTCGCCGAGCTGCTTTGCGCGCATCGGATCGACAACTTCGATGGTCTGGAAAATCTCGGGCGCAAAGAACGGCAAGCCGACGAACTGAAGCTGCTCGCCCTCGGTCAGCGTGTCGCCGAGACTCAGCGTGCCATGATTGGGAATGCCGATGATGTCGCCCGCATAGGCTTCGCTCACGGTCTCGCGGCGCTGGGAGAGGAACGTCACGACGTTGTTCGCGCGAAACGTCTTGCCGGAGCGCGTCACCTTGATCGCCATGCCGCGCTCGAAGCGACCCGAGCAGACGCGAATGAATGCGACGCGGTCCCGATGCGCCAGGTCCATATTCGCCTGAACCTTGAAGACGACACCCGTAAACTTGGGCTCGTCGGGCAGTACCGGCCGCTCTACCGCCATCCGCATCGAAGGGGGCGGCGCGAGATCGACGAGCGCGTCGAGAATTTCCTTCACGCCGAAATTGTTGATGGCCGAGCCGAACAACACGGGCGACTGTTCGCCCGCAAGAAAAGCCTCGCGATCGAAATCGGGCGTTGCCGCGCCGATCAATTCGATCTCGTCTTTCGCTCGCTTCCAGGGAAAGCCGAAACGTCGCTCGCCTTCCTCGTCGTCGAGCGACGACAACGTCTCCACGACCCCGTTCGCCGTATCGTCGCCGGCACGAAACACGCGGACCTGATCGTGCTGAATGTCGTAGACGCCCTTGAAGTCCTTGCCCATGCCGATGGGCCACGTGAACGGCACCGCCGCCACGCCGAGATGCCGTTCGATTTCGTCGAGCAGGTCGAGCGGCTCGCGCACTTCTCGATCGAGCTTGTTGATGAACGTGACGATCGGCGTGCGGCGGCTGCGGCAGACTTCGAGCAGCTTCAGCGTTTGCGCCTCGACGCCGTTGGCGCCGTCGATCACCATGACCGCCGCGTCGACAGCGGTCAGCACGCGGTAGGTATCCTCGGAGAAGTCCTCGTGGCCCGGCGTATCGAGCAGGTTGATGACGGCATCGCCATACTCGAACTGCATGACCGAGCTCGCCACCGAAATGCCGCGCTGCTTTTCGATCTCCATCCAGTCCGAAGTCGCGTAGCGGCCGCTCTTGCGGCCCTTGACCGTACCGGCGATCTGAATCGCCCCCGAAAACAACAGCAGCTTTTCGGTGAGCGTGGTTTTACCCGCATCGGGGTGTGAAATGACCGCGAACGTGCGGCGGCGCTTGAGTTCGGCGACTGACATTGAAAATGGGGACGGACGGCGTAAGGATAGAGCGATGCGGGTGCGATGATACACGCGTTGGCAAAAGGCCATCGAAAGCGCCGCGCCAGATACCGTCAGGAATGCCGACTTTCAGGCGTACTGAATTTCGCGTCACGCACTGCAGCGGTGCACGATTTGATCGCCGATCCCGGTCGGAACGGGTCACACCGCCCCTTCCGCGACCGCCTCCCGGTAGACTTCCGCTACGCGCCGTGCAATGACCGCGTTGTCGAAGTTGGCGCGCGCAAAATCGCGGCACGCGTGCGCGTCGGGCATGCGCAAGCGGCCAGCGAGCGCCGAGGCGATCCCCTCGGCCAGCGCCTCGGCTCCCGTGGTCGGCAAGACGAGATCGCGCGAGAGCCCTTCCACGGCTTCGGGAAGCCCGCCAACGGGCGTCACTAGCACCGGCGTCCCGGCCGCGAGCGATTCGGCCGTGATCAGGCCGAATCCTTCGAGCGCCACCGTCGGCACGACGCTGATCGTCGCGGCGCGATAGAGCTCCGGCAATCGCTCGTCGGGCACGAACCCGAGCAGCTTGACGTCGTTCTCGAGCCCTTTTTCGACGATGCGCTGCTGTAACTCGTCGGCGAGCCGGCCCTTGCCCGCGATCAGCAGCATGGCATCGGAGCCGCGGCGCTTCTTGAGCAGCGCCATCGCATCGACGAGGTCCTCGAGCCCCATGCGCCGCACGAGCCGGCGCACGGCGAGCACGATCGGCCGGTTCTGCGGCAATTGCAAACGCTGCCGTGCGCTCCAGCCAGGCGTATCGATATCGAAACGCGCGACATCGACGCAGCCCGGCACGACGCGCACGCGTTCGGGCGACACGCCGTAACGCGACGTCAGGATCCGACCGAACGCAGCGGAGAGAACGATGAAGCGCGTCGAGCGCGCATAGACGCTGCGCTCGACCCAATGCTTCGCGCGTTGCCCCAGCGTCGCCGCGCCTTCCACGCCGCTCTCGTCGGCCCAAGGCCCCTGGAAATGCGAGACTTGCGCGATGTCGCGCGTGACATCGAGCCCCGGCCAGGTGTAGAGCGCGAAGTGCGACGAGATAACGTCGGGGCGCTCGACGCGAATCGCCTTGGCCACCGCGCGGCGCGCGGCCATCAGGCGCAACGGCAGCGCTTGCGCCGCCGGCCCGAAGCCGTGAATGGCACCGTCGGTGTCGTGCGCGACACGCGGCGAGCCCGCCACCATGCCCCGCACCGCCACCCCGGCGCCGGGCAACGCACGCACGAGCGAGTAGTACATCCGATCGAGCCCACCGGCTCGCTCGGGAAACCAGTGCATGCCGATCTGCAGCGACTTGAGGGCGCCTCGGCCCGTCTCGATCCTTTCGATTCTCATTCGGTTTCGCCCCCTTCGATCTGCATCCAGCGGTCCGTCGAACCCACCCGCTCTCCTACCGCATGGCCCGACTTCCTATCGACTTGGTCCGCTTTGAAACGCACGACGCGTCGATAGATCTCCATGTACTGCGCGCCCATCCGCTCCCAGCGAAAGCGTTGTGCCACCCGGCTCGCCGCCGCGCCCATCGTGCAACGCAGCCGTTCGTCGCCGGCGAGCCGGCCGACGGCACCGGCGAGCGCGTCCGCATCGTCGGGATCGTCGAGCACGATTCCGCACTCGGGATCGATGATTTCCGCGCCGCCCGCGGTGCGCGCCGTCACGACGGGCAGCCCGGCCGCCATCGCCTCCAGCAACGACAGGCTCATCGCTTCGTAGCGCGACGGGAATACATAGGCGTCGACGCAGTGCATGAGCGCCGGGACGTTCTCGACGAAGTCCAGAAAGTGAACGCGGCCGGCAACGCCGAGCGCATGCGCTTCGTCCGGATAGGGACTGCCCTTCACCTTGCCCGCGACTACTACGTGGACATGCGGCGGCAGGCGCGGCAGTGCGCGCAAGACGGTGCCGAGGTTCTTGCGCGGCGTGCGCAGGTCACCGGCAAAGAGCAGCAGGAACGCATCGTCAGCCAAACCGAAAGCGGACCTCGTGCCGCTCGCTTCGGCAAACGCCCGCGTGTCGACGCCGTTGTGGACCACTTCGATCTTCTCCGCCGTCACGCCCGTCTCCCGCAACTCGTCAGCCACTTTCTCCGACACCGCGGCCACGACGAGCGATCGACGGTACGCCCAGCGCTCGAGCCACGCATTCACGCGCGTGTAGACATACTGATAGGCCGAACGCGGGCCCCGCGTCAGCGCGTACGGATAGTAAGGACTGCTCATCCATCCGCTGTGCACGAAGTGAGCCGTATTGACGTCGGCACGGACCCAGGAGATGAACCCGTTGACGTGAAGCACGTCGTACTCGCGGTGATGCTTCCGAAGCCAGGCGGCGCTCTTGATCGCGAAGAGCTGATGACGCAACAGATTAGTCGGCCATGCGCGCGCGATACGAATCGGCACCCAGCGTACGCGTGGATCGGCGAGCAGCGCAGGTGACACTTGCGATGCGACGAGCGTGACCTCGCACCCTTGCGCGAGCGCGGCAATGGCGACTTCGAAATTGACGCGCCCCTGTCCGTCGTTGTGACGGACAGCGTGCGTGACGATCGCGATCTTCATGTGCGGGATGCCTCGTCGACTGATGGTGGAGCAACCAAAGCAGCAGCGTGCTCGCGAATTTCGCGCGCCCGCAGTTTTCGCCAGTGCGCACCGGCAATCAACGAGGCCATGCTCGTGTAGAGCAGCAACCCGCCCGTACTGACGAACGAGTTCGTGAACACGAGCATCGCGAAAACAGAGCAGGCGAGCGCGAGGCACGCAGACGAAAACTTGTCGTCGCCGAGCGAAAACGAAGCCCGTATCGCACGCGCAAGCAGCCAGCCGATGCCGCAGAGATAAAGCAGCGTGCCGGGCCAGCCAAGCACGAATGGAATGTTCATGACGCCGCTGTCGAAGTTGCCGTACTTGCCGAGCTGACTGCCGTTGCCGGGCTGGCTCAGCTTCGTCGATGTTCCCGTCGCCCCGAGCCCCGTTCCCGCCACGTTCGTGAACGCGGTCTCGGCGAACGTCGCGTAGAACTGATTGCGCGCCGCGTAGCTCTGGTCGTTGTCGAGGTTCGAGACTGTCTGCAAACGCGCGGAGAGACGCTCGGCGACAGGCCCGAACGCGAGCAGCGGCATGGAGAGGCCGGCCAGCACGGCCAAGCCGAGGATCGTGCGAACGCGCATGCGGTTGCTCGATTTCGCGAGCTGGATGACGAGCGCGATGATCCAGCCTCCCCATGTCGAGCGCACGAGCGAAAGGCCGAACGCCGCGAATCCCGCCGCGGCCGCCACCCAGCGAAAACGCTGCGTTGCCGCCGGCACGAATACGAGCGCGCCCATCATCGCGAACGCGAAGGGGCCCGACGAATTCATCGTGCTGAAAACGCGCACGCCCATGCGGACCGGATCGCCTTCGGAATTCATTTGCGAGCCGATCATCCACATCGCGTCCCAGGCCGGCATGAAGAAGAACTGCACCGCGCCGTAGATGCCCATGACGAGCATCCCCCAGACGAACGTCGAGACGATGGCGTCACGGTACTGCGGATAGTCGCGAGAATGCGCGATGATGTGCAGCGCCACCAACACCGGGTAGAGCCAGTTCGCGAGGTCGTAGGTGGCCGCGAGCGGTCCGCTCGAACCGATGCCGACGATGTAGGCGTAACCGATCGCGACGAGGATCAGCAGAATCGGCAAGCCGCGCCACGTGCCGAGCAGGCGATAGCGCCGTACGAGGCCGATCCCGCAGATCATCGTCACCGCCACCGGCGCAATCTGGATGAGGCTCGTCGGCGTGTAAGCGCCTTTGACATAGTCGGCGAAGCGCCGTACTTCGGGGCTCAGAAACCACATCCACCAGACGAACCCGACGTAGCGCGCCGGGCTCATGAAAAACAGCCACAATCCGACGAGCGTCGCGAGCGCGGGGAATGCGAGCGTGAGCAGCGTGCCCTGATGCGCGGCGCAAAGCATCGCCGTCGCCAGACACAAGAGCGCCTGCGGCAACCAGTGCTTCGGATCGGATCGAGCCAGCCGATCGAGCCCAGCGCTCGCGCGCGCGGAAGCGAGAAGCGCCGTCACGGCGTCACTCTGCGCGCATCGTTCGCGCCGAGCCGCGCCGCGCGCCACCGCTCACACACGGCCGCACGGTTCCTCGACGCGAGCGCAAGCAACGGGTGCAAAACTCCCGGATAAACGCGCGTGCCGACGAGCATGTACCACCACCACGCGATGCCCCGGCGCAGCGGCGGCAAATACTCGCGCAACGTCAAATGGAGGTTGTACGCCGCGTTGCGTATTGCGGTCGTCGACTGGGCATCGCGCTGGCTGTCGCGAATCCGCGGCGCCGGGTAATGGTCGACGGCGATGAGCGGGTCGTAGACGAGCTTCCAGCCGGCGCGCTTCACGCGCAGGCTGAACGCCATATCGTTGTGGACCTGGGCACCGCCGCCGCGCAGCCGCTCGTCGAAGCGAATGCCGGCAATGGCCGCGCGCCGATAGCTCATGTTCGCTCCCTTGAGCAGATCGACTTCGCGTGCCTCGCCCACTCCGAGGTGATGATTGCCGATGACCTTGCCCGACGCACGGAGCTTGCCCACGCACGTCCTCGAGCCGTCGAGCACGAGGCCGCGCTCATGGACCCAGTCCCGTCCGCCGAGCGCGCCGAGGCGCGCATCCGCCGCGAACGCCGCCGCGATCCGCTCGAGCCAGTCGGGCCGCGGGGCCGCATCGTCATCGGTGATCGCGATGATGTCGCCCGCCGCCGCATCGAGTCCGCGGTTCAGTGCCGCTACCTGCCCGGCGACCTCGATCGTTACCCAATCGAGGGCAAGCGCGCCCCGCACCGCGGGGTCGATCAACACAGCCTGGCTGGCGTAGTCGTCGGGACGCAAGACCACGAGCACCTGATCGGGTCGACGCGTCTGCCGCGATAGCGCGTTTAAGCACCGGGCGAGATCGTCCGGGCGCCGATAGGTGGGAACGAGGACCGTCAACTTCATGAGTGCTCCGGTTTTTTGCCGCGCGATCCGCGGGATCGGGCCGCGGTCATTCAAGCGTTGAGATAGTCGCGAACCGCTGCGTAGCCCGCGCGCGAGAGCGCATGCGAGCGATACGGCACTGCATTGAAGATGCCGCCTTGCACACGCACGCCGGCTGTCGCGAGGCGCTTCAACGACGCTGCGATGTCCGCCTCAGCATGCATGCCCGAGCGAAGGACGACGAACGAGCTGCCCGCCAGCGCCGCGACGACCGAGGCATCCGTGACCGCGAGCAGCGGCGGGGTATCGATCAGGATCACGTCATAGCGCTTCGCGAGCGCGTCGAGGTACTGACGCAGCCGCGGCGACATCAGAAGTTCCGAAGGATTGCTCGGATGCACACCCGACGCGATGAAATCGAGCGTGCCGACGGCTGTCGAGCGAATCGCCTCATCGAGCGCAATCCCGCCGGCCAATAGCTCGGAAAGGCCTCCCTCGGACAGGCCGCCGAAATACTGGTGCAACGTGCCGCGGCGCATGTCGCCATCGATCGCGAGCACACGCCTGCCCGAATCGGCAAAGAGCACGGCCAGGTTCGCCGTCATGAACGTCTTGCCGATGCGCGGAGAGGGTCCCGTCAACACCATCACGTTGTTGTTGGCTTCCGCGAGCGCGAATTGAATCGATGTGCGCAAGCTGCGCAGACTTTCGATGCAGGGGTCGTTCGGGCGCGCGAGCGCGAGTATTGGCCGCGGGCCAAGCTTGCGACCGCGCGCATAGGCCGCATCGAGCCGCTCCGCCTCTTGGCTTGCCGGCACCAGACCGTACAGCGGCAAGCCCGCACTGCGCTCGACGCGCTCGGGGTCCTCGATGCCCTTCAGCATGTTGCGGCGCACGAACACGAAGCCCGTGCCCGCGATGAGCCCGAGCATCGTCGCGGCCGACAGAATCAATACCTTCTTCGGCTTGACCGGATCGCCCGGGCGCAATGCCGCATCGACGAGATGCACATTGCCGCCGGTACCGGCTTTTTGCACCGAGAGCTCCTGGATCCGGTTCAGCAACAACTCATAGATGTCCTCGGCGACCTTCGCGTCGCGTTGCAGCGCGACCCCCTTCACCTCGGAGCTCGGCAGATTGCGGAAGCGATCGGAGAAAGCATTGCGATCGGACTCGAGCCTGCCGAGTTGCTGTTGCGCCGCCAGGATCGCGGGGTGGCTCGGGCCGTAGCGCTGCTTCAGCGCCGCAATCTGCAGCTGCATCGCCGAGATCTGCTGATCGTATTGAATGCTGCCCTCGAGATAAGCCTTCGCTTCCTCGCTCGGATTGATCGACCCGGCTTTCTGCTGATACGAGGACAGCCTCGTCTCGGCGCGCTCGAGGTCGGCCTTCATACGCGGCTCCTCGCTTTGCAGAAAGTCGAGCATCTTCGTCGCCTCGGCCTGCCGCGCGCTCGTGTACTCCCGCAGATACGACTGCGTCACCGCGTTGGCGAGCTCGGCCGCGCGAGCGGGATCCTTGTTCTGCAGCGCGATTTCGATCACGCCTGTCTGCTTGCCCTGCTCTTCGACATCGAGCGCCAACTGAAACCCCGTGATCGCGTCGAGATCGTTCCAGCGCACCACGTTGAAGCGCGTACCCGCACGTGCCAGCAGCCGCTTCACGAACATTGTCACGCCGCCCCCCGATTCCGCTTGGCCCACACGGCCGTCGATGAGCAGATTTCCGTCCGGGTCGCGCAGCGTATATCGATCGCCGCCCAACGCCGTCATCGTGAGCTTCTTGCCTTCGAGAGCGGGCGCCACCTGCAAAGCGTCGACGTCCGCGATCTCGCCGCCCCATGCGTACGACGACAACCCGAGCCATGGGCGCGAAGGAATACCCGGCGTGGCGAGCTTTTGCGCGAGGCTGCCGATGAGCGGTACCGTCTTCGGCGTTACCGAGAAGTTGAGCTTGTATTGCTCGACGACGGGCGCGACGACACCGCGGCTCTTGATGATTTCGATTTCGGCATCGGTGGGAAGCGTGGTCGAACTGCCGCCAGCCGCCCCATTGCCGTTTTGCGTCTGCAGGCCCTGAGTGGCATTGCTCGGTGCTTCGACGCGCACGTGCGCGTCGGCCGAATAGATCGGGCTGGCGAGAAAGCAGTAGAGCCCCGCCATCGCGACGACCGCCGCGGCGATGCCGATCAACCACCCGATATCGTCGAGCACGACGCGCAGCAGTTGCCCGAGGACAACGTCCTCCTCGTCAGATTGAAACGCGGCCGGCGGCAGCGCCGCGATCGATGGGGGCACGATAGGAGTCGTCTTCATAGCATCACCGCGTGAGCTGTCTCGTCAAAACAATGGTCTCCAGCGTCGGCAGCACCTGCTGGATCAGCCGGTTGAACTGCACCGCGCTGGCCGTGCCGACGTAGACGACATCGAACGGCTGCAACCGGAACTGCGTCGACAGCAGCAACGCATCGGGCTGCGTCATATCGAGCCGATAGATGTCGGGAGCGTTCGGACGCGAGCTCATGCCGCGAATCACATACACCTGCCGTGGATTCGCGTCCGTATCGAGAATGCCGCCCGCGCTGGTCAGCGAGTCCGCGATCGTCAGCGAGCCCCGGATCAGCTGGACGGCAGTGGGCGCCTTCACTTCGCCGAGCACGAATACGCGGCTGTCCGAGCGATCGGGAACGTTGATGATGTCCCCGTCCTCGAGCATCACGTCCTGAGATATGTCGCCGCGATCGAGCAGCCCGTTCGCATCGAGCTGGTAGAAACGTCCGTGACGCATCAGCCGCACGCGCTGAAGATCCGCGTTATCGGTCGAGCCGCCCGAGCGCGTGATCGCGTCGACGAGCGTCAGCGGCACGTCGGTGATCGCGAGCGGCCCCGGCGACTTGACATCGCCGGTGACCTGCACGCGCTGACTGCGATAGGCGAGCACGCGCACATCGAGTTGCGGCTTGTGCAGATACGGCTCGAGCGCCGCGGCGAGCTGGTCGCGGACCTGCTGCGGCGTCTTGCCGCCAACGTGAACGCGTCCGACGAACGGGAAGAAGATGGTGCCGTCGGCGGCAACCGTCTGCCCGTACGGATCCGCCTGGCCGGGCAGCGCCGTCGTGTAGGGCTGCGCCAGCGCGCCCGCGATCGTTTGTGTCGTGTTCCCCCCCGTCGAGAACGTCGTGCCTTGAGGCGTGGTCAGCTCGGGATGGTCCCAGACGGTGATGCCGAGAATGTCCTGAGGCCCGATGTGATAGACGTACTGCGATGCGCTGGAAAACCGCGACTCGGGCAACGGCTGCTGGGTCTGAGCCACTTTCGCGGCCATCTCGGCAATGACTTGGGCCGTGATCCGGTGCACGTCGTACATCTCTTCGTTCGCCGGCTCGGCCACCTCCTGCATGTGCGACCTGTCGAGCGAATAGCCGGGCAACGCGGAACAGGCCGAGAGCCAGTTCACGAAGCCTGCGGCAAGGACCGGGAGAAGGAAGCGTCGAGTCATGGACGATCGAGGCAAGAAGTCAGGCGGAAAAGGCCGGCACAGGGCCACCGGGGCGCTTCGATCTCGCGGCGGTCCATGACGCGCCGGGCCGCCCGATCGAGTGGTACTCGATGCCGGCTTCGGCCAAGGCGAGCGGCTCGTAGAGATTGCGTCCATCGAAGACGATCGGATGCTTGAGCACTCGTGTGAGCCCCGCAAAGTCGGGGCTTTTGAAGGCCTTCCATTCCGTGAGGACGACGAGCGCATCGGCGCCATTGACCGCTTCCATCTGATCGTCGACGAGGGTAAGCCGTGACAGCGCCTCGGGCTTCGAGCGAAAATCCGCCGCGAACGCACGCTTGGCTTCCTCGAGTGCGACTGGGTCATAGGCTGACACGCGCGCGCCGTGCTCGAGCAATGCCGCGATCAGCACACGGCTCGGCGCCTCGCGCATATCGTCGGTTTCCGGTTTGAACGCCAGCCCCCAGACGCCGAACGATCTCCCGTTCAAGTCGTCGCCGAAGCGCGCGACGATCTTGCGGGCCAGCACCTGCTTTTGCGCCGCATTGACGGCGGACACGGCCTGCAGGATGCGCAATTCCTGCTCGTTCTCGTGTGCCGTGCGCATGAGCGCATGAACGTCCTTGGGAAAGCAGGAACCGCCGTATCCGCATCCCGCGTAAAGAAAGTGATAGCCGATGCGCGAGTCAGAGCCAATGCCACGCCGCACCGCATCGATATCGGCACCGACGCGCTCGGCGAGATTGGCAAGCTCGTTCATGAACGAGATGCGCGTCGCGAGCATGGCGTTCGCCGCATACTTCGTGAACTCCGCGGAACGCACGTCCATATGCAGCGTCCGCTCGTGATTGCGATTGAATGGGGCGTAAAGGCGTTTCATCAGCTCGCGCGCGCGTTCGCCGAGCGCGTCGTCGTCGCAGCCGAGCACGATCCGCTCGGGGCGCGTGAAGTCGTCGATGGCCGCGCCTTCTTTCAGGAACTCAGGATTGGAGACGACCGAGAACAACGCATCGGAGCCGCGCAGCGCCAATTGCTCGGCAATCGTTGCTCGCACGCGTTCGGCCGTGCCCACCGGCACCGTCGATTTGTCGACGACAACGGTGAAGCGGGCCATATAGCGTCCGATCTCTTTCGCGGCCGCGAGCACATATTGCAGATCGGCGGAGCCATCCTCGCCGCTCGGCGTCCCCACGGCGATGAAGACGATGTCGCCGTGCTCGATGGCGGCTTGCACGTGCGTCGTGAACGTGAGCCGCCCGGCGCCACGATTGCGCGCGACGATTTCGCGCAAGCCCGGTTCGTGAATGGGCATGCCGCCCTGCTCGAGCGTGGCGATCCGGTTTGCGTCGACGTCGTAGCAGCAGACGTCGTTGCCGATGTCGGCCAGGCATGCGCCCGTCACAAGACCTACGTAGCCGCAGCCGATGATGGTCACGTTCATGTTTCGATGCCCTCGAGAAGATGAGCGAAAAGCGTTGGTTACAGGCGGAAAAGCCTCGTTTTTTCGTCTGGAGACGTTTCCGAAGCCGTTTCGTTCAATAAGCGTTGCTGCCGGCAAATCCCTTCCAGAATGTGAGGGCGACAATCTTGATGTCGAACCAGAACGTCCAGTTCTGGATGTAGTAGAGATCGAGCTTGACGCGCCCGCTCATCTTCTCGATGCGATCGGTTTCGCCGCGAAAGCCGTGGATTTGCGCCCAGCCCGTGATGCCTGGCTTGATCCGATAACGAAACATGTAGCCGTTCACGAGATCCTTGTAGAGATCGTCGTGTTCGAGCGCATGCGGCCGTGGTCCGACTACCGACATCTCGCCCTTCAGAACGTTGATGAACTGCGGCAATTCGTCGAGGCTCGTGCGCCGCAGAAAGCGGCCCACGCGCGTCACGCGCGGATCGCGGCGCGTCGCCTGCGTGACGCGGCCCGAACTTTCCGCGTGCACCTTCATCGTGCGGAACTTGTAGATCTCGAACGCCTTGCCGTCCGCGCCGAGGCGCCGCTGGCGAAAAAAGACCGGGCCCGGCGACGACAGCTTCACTGCGATGGCGATGACGAGCATGAGCGGCGCCAGCGCGACGAGCGCGGCGAATGCGAATAGCCGGTCGAAGACGAGCTTCGGCAACGCGCGAGCCTCGCCCACCGGCGACGCGGCGAGATTGATCGCCGGTACGCCGAGCAGATCGACCACCTCCTGATTCAACAGCGTCAGGCTGCTCACGTCGGGGATGAAGCGAATGTTCACGAAATCGTGTCTGAACGCCGTCACGATCCGATGAACCATGGGCTCGCGCGACATGGGCAACGCCAGCCACAGCTCACGAATCGATCGACGCTTCACGAGCGAGACGAGCTCGTCGAAGTTGCGCCTGAGCGGCACCCCCTCGATCGCACCGATACCCTCGCGCCGCGATTGCAATGCACCGTCACCCTGCGCGCCGTCCTCGTCGTCGAAGACGCAAACAGGCCAGAAGCCCGCCTCGGGATGAGCATTCATTCGCTCGATCAGCGACGTTGCGTAAGGCCCGCTGCCGACAATCGCGACGGACTTCCGATTGAAGCCGTGGCGACGCAACCGTTTGAGCATCGTGTAGACGAGCACTTTGGCGCCGAGCAGCATCGAGATCGCCGAGCATGCCCAGAGTGCGAGCCACGTGCGCGAAAGCGCGTCGACACGATGCACGCTGAAGCTCATCAGCACGCCCGCGGCTTCCACGACGAGCCAGGCAAGCGCCGTTCGCCAAAGGAGGTCGCCGAGCGGCTTGCCCCGCCATGAGCGATAAATGCCGAAGGCAGGAAAGAAGGCGACGACGAGCATGGCGTCGAATGCCACCGCAATGCTCTGCGTATCGCTGAGCCAAACCGGATGCCCCGCATGCAGTGCGGCCGCCGCACACGCCCCAACGCTCACCAGTGCGACGTCGATCAACCGCGAGAGAAGGCCCAGCATCGCAACACCTCGATTTCACGCGTCTATTCATGGGTATCCATGAAGCGCTATCAAAAAGCGAACGACAAGCCGACGAATATTCGAAAAAATTTCAGCGGGGTTTACCGGATTATTTTTTTGATTTTTTGTTGCTGGCTGACGCGTGCCCCTGGGGACTTCGCCCTGCCCTTCGACGAATTCCCTGAGTTCTACTAGCGGCTCCCGCCCGGTGCGCCGCTTTTATTGTCGATTTACTTCTTGCGACACTGAACGATACGTCATCACTACGCCGAGGAGCGAAGATGAACAGCACCTACGCCCAAATTCGTTCGCTGCCTCCTAAGCAAAGGCAGCGCAAAGCCGCGACTCCGCCGGAGCCGGCGGCGAGCGCGGATACGCGATACAAGGTTCATCCGGTCATTCTCGCGGGCGGATCGGGCACGCGCCTGTGGCCCATGTCGCGCGAGCTCTATCCGAAGCAATTGATCGAATTGCTCGGCGACGAATCGCTTCTGCAATCGACGGCGCGCCGCCTCCAGGGCCTTGTGAGCGACCTGCCGTTCGCCGACGAAGTCACCGTCGTCTGCGGCGATGAGCATCGTTTCACGACCGCCGAGCAGCTGCGTGCGAGCGAAGTGCGTGCGCGCATCGTGCTCGAACCGATCGGACGAGATACGGCGCCCGCGCTCACGATCGCCGCGCTCGACGCGTTAGCTCGCGCCGAGGCCGACTCCGATGCGGTGCTCGTCGCGATGCCCGCCGATCACGCCATCGCCGATGCGGCCCGCTTTCATGCCGCGGTCGTCGCCGGAATTCGCCACGCGGCGGACGGGATGATTGCCACGCTCGGCATCGTGCCGACGCACGCGGAGACAGGCTATGGATATTTGCGCCTCGGCGAACCGCTCGAAACGGGCGGCGAGGACGGCTCCGACCGGTCCGCTCATGCTGCCCGGCGGCTCGCGCGCTTCGTCGAAAAGCCGCATCTGGAGCTCGCGCAACAATACCTCGCCTCGGGCGAGTACTGGTGGAACAGCGGCATTTTCGTCGTGCGCGCCTCGACATGGCTGCACGCGGTCAACCGTCTGGAGCCCGCGATGTACGAAGCCTGCGTCAACGCGCATTCGCGCGGCACGCTCGACGGCGACTTCTTCCGCCTCGATCGCGACGCGTTCGCCGCATCGCCGTCGAACTCGATCGATTATGCGGTGATGGAGCGTCTGTCCAGCGACGACACGTTGCGCGGCGGCGTGGCCGTGCCGCTCGAAGCCGGCTGGTCCGACGTAGGCTCGTGGGACGCGATATGGCAGATCTCGCGGAAGGACGCCAGCGGCAACGTCGCACGCGGGCGCGTCCTGTTGGAAGGCACGCAATCGACGCTTGCGCATTCCGAAGGCAGGCTGATCGCTTGCGTCGGCACGCGCGATCTCGTCGTCGTGGAAACGGCCGATGCGGTGCTCGTCGCGGACAAGTCCTGCGTGCAGGATGTGAAGAAGGTCGTCTCGCGACTCAAGGCCGAGCATGGCGCCGAAGCCGCGAACCACCGCAAGGTCCATCGCCCGTGGGGTTACTACGACTCCATCGATACCGGTGAACGCTTCCAGGTGAAGCGTATCGTCGTCAAGCCCGGCGCACAGCTCTCACTGCAAATGCATCACCACCGCGCGGAGCATTGGATCGTCGTGCGCGGCACGGCTCGCGTCACGCGCGGCGAAGAGACGTTCCTGCTTTCGGAAAACGAATCGACCTACATTCCGCTCGGCGTTTCGCACCGATTGGAAAACCCAGGCAAGCTGCCGCTGGAGATCGTCGAAGTGCAATCCGGCGCGTACCTCGGCGAAGACGATATCGTGCGGTTCGACGATACCTATGGACGCAGTTGAATGGCCCGGCTTGGACGACGGTGCGGGCACCGGCCGGGGCTCATCGCGAAGCTTTCTGCGCGTACGAAGCATGCGGCGCTTGCCCGATCGATCGCGATTGGACAAGCGCCGCTACGTCGAAGCCTGACTCGTTCGTCTGCTAAGCGTGATACACGAGTTCGGGCGGCTTTGAGTCGCCCCGGCCCTCCTGATGCCGCAGCCAATTCGCCTGGCGATTCGCGGAGTCCGACCCGAGCTCGCTCGCGGTGCCCGCCGCCGCCATATCCGCTATCGTCGCGGCCCTCGGTGTGGGTTCGGCGCCCCCCTCCGCTCTGTCCGCCGGGAACGCGGCATTCGCATCGGCTCTCGCGCTCGTCATGACAGCGACAGCGCTGGTATGCCGATCGATCCAATCGCGCGCCCATTCGAGCGCGTGGCGTTGCGCGCCCTCATGATCGGAGAAAGGCGGCCCGATGAGACCGGAGCGCTCGACGCGCTTGCCGTCTTTCACGATCTCCGCCGAGGCACGGTATGAGAGCGTCATTTGCCTCGTCGCCGGCTGCGCGATCGCGTGAATCGTATAGCCGCAATAGTCGTCGCTCCGCTTCTGGATCTCCGCGACGCTGATCGCAGGCGCGCCATGAGGCGCGAATTCACGCATCGGCGGGTGCGCGCTGCCCGAATTGTGAAGTGTCCGCGAGGACGCGATCGGCAAATCGCCGGCGCGATACGAGCACGCCTCTGCCGACTGCCACGATTCGGGATTGGTCCAGAAGACGCCGCGCAAACGCGGCGATTCAGGAGCCGGCATCTGCTTCGGCGCCTCTTGCACGACGGGTTGAGGTTGCGGCACATACGTGAAGACGCGCCCGCCCTCCGAGAGTATCTTGACCATCTCGATCAGCGTGCCGTCGGCAAGCCATTCGTCGAAACGGCGCCGGCACGTCGGCCCCGACGGATAGCGCGCCGGCAACTTCGACCAGCGCTCCCCCGTCGTCAGAATCCAGAGCACCGCGTTGGCCACGATTCGCGTTTCGGCACGAGGCCGCCCGCGTCGATGCGGATGGACAGGTTCGTCGGCCGCAAGCGGAGCGATGCGCGCCCACTCATCGTCGTTCAAATCTTCGAACATATTCTTCTCCACGCAGCCTGGCCTGGCTGCGACGCTCGGCTCGGGCGTTCGGTCCAACGCCAAAGCCGCGGGTTGCACAAAGTATTTTTGTTTTTGTGACAGCGACCAAATCCGCACAGCGGCAGTGCGGTTTTGCCCTCCGTTGAAGCAGAAAAGGCGGTCTCGCTCGTGCATGGAAAAAGTGTGCAGAAAACATACCAATCGCAGCTGCACACGGCTTCAATACTCTCTCCGATCGCGGGGATACTCCTCGGGCCGGGCCGGCACCGACGGCGTATGGATGCTATCCGCTGTCGGAAAGAACAATGCGTCGCTATCTTAGAATATTTTTGGTTGTGCGCAAATGCCGAATGCACCATCTCTTAGCAGAAGGGCAAACAATGCATGCAATGCAATTATTGACGCCTTTATGCCATTTGCAGCCCCGCGAATCCGGTATTATTTCCCGGCGAGGCGGAATTATTTTCGCATTGTAATCTTAATGTAAGAAAATAGACGATTATCGCTCTAGCTTTAGCGGAGATCTTTGACCAGCGATGCGCGAACGCGCGGCTCGATTTCCTGGACCGGCGACGGATAGTTGGCGTGGTCGCAACCAGCAAAAAGACGCGCTCCGTCGCGCAAACGCGCCCGCATCGCGGGCGAGAGCTCGAAGCGCAGGAAATGGACCGCCGAAGTCTTTTCTTCGTTTTCGCGCTCCAGGTCTTCATCGGCGAGGGCATAGACGGGAGACTCGCCTTCGACTTGCAGGAATACATGATCCTCGATGCCGATCAGCCGCCGCAATGCCGCGCGGCGCTCGATTTCGTTCTCGTACTCGATTTGCATCGTCGCCTTCAGATTGCTGCCATCGGGAACCAGCGGCAGGTAGGCATCGAGTTCACCTTGTATGCCTTCTTCGTCGAAAATCTTTTCAATGTGCAACATTTCTTGAATCTGGTAGCGAATCGTGATGTCGTCCTCGAACAGCAGCGTCAAATGATTCCCGAGCTGCACGACGCGATCCTTTTTATGCTCGATCACCTGCTCGCGCATTGCTTTACGTGCTTTGGCATAAGCCTCGAGCGTCATCAATGAATTGCGGGAAATCGTCATGGAATCGCCTTCGTAAAAAACATTCGCTCAGATGTCATAAGCTCTGCGAAGCAGCGTCAGCGGATGCGCGAGCGGCGCTTCTCGCAGCCCTGCTTCCTCGATTCCCTGCTCGATGTGGTGCCCCGCGAGCTGGCAATCGGACGCGATGAACGCGGGTTCGCCCTCGGCCATCGCTTTGAAGACGGGGGTTCCGATCTTCATCGCCGTCCGATGAAACTCTTTCTTCACGCCGAACGTTCCCGCGTGCCCTGAACAGCGCTCGACGACTTTCACTTCCGTTCCTGGTACGAGAGAAAGCGCATCGAACGTCTTGCGGCCCAGGTTCTGCACTCGGCCATGACACGGCACGTGATACGAGATCTTGCCGAGCGCCCGCTTGAAATCGGTCTTCAGCAGACCGTCGCGGTGACGCGAAACGAAGTATTCGAACGGGTCCCAGAACGCTTCGCTCACCGCGCGCACGTCCTCGTCCTCGGGGAACATCAGCGGCAGCTCGTGCTTGTACATGAGGACGCAGCTCGGTATCGCCCCCATCAACGCATATCCTTCGCGCGCATACCGCATGAGCACCGGCATGTTCTTTTCCTTTTTCGCGGCCACGCCTTCGAGGTTGCCTTGCTCGAGCAGCGGCATCCCGCAGCACGCTTCGCTCGCCACGAGCACATAGGGAATCTCATTGTGCGTCAGCAATGCAAGCAGGTCGTGTCCGATGCCGGGCTCGTTGAAATTGACGTAGCAGGTCGCGTAGATCGCGACCTTTCCCGGCGTGCGCTCACCGTCGTGCACGGGCAGCTGCGGTGACGCTTTCGCAGAGCGGCGAAACTTGCGCGGGGCGAACTCCGGCAACCAGGCTTCGCGATCGACGCCGAGTGCCGATTCCATCACGTTGCGCGCTGCCTTCGTGCGGTTCACCCGGTTCACGGTCTGCGTGACGATCGGAATTCCCGCGAAATGGCCGAGCGCATCGGTGTTCGACAGCACCTTGTCGCGCAACGCCACTTCGCCTCGCTTATAGCGAGCCGCCTTCGCGCGCAGCATGAGATGAGGAAAGTCGACGTTCCACGGATGCGGCGGCACGTACGGACATTTCGTCATGTAACAGAGGTCGCACAGGTAGCACTGATCTACCACACTTGTGTAGGACTGCTTATCGACGTCGTGCGCCTCGCCGCTGTCAGTGTCGTCGACTAGATCGAACAGCGTCGGGAACGCGCCGCACAACGATACGCAGCGCCTACATCCCGCGCATATATCGAAGACGCGGGCGAGCTCGTGATCGATGGCATCCTGGTTGTAAAACGTCTCGGAGCGCCAATCGAGCGGATGGCGAGTCGGCGCTTCAAGGCTGCCTTCTTTGTGCGGCATGAGTCGGCGCTCCTCCGTGGGGTCACACTACTTGCGAGGACTCGTTGTGATGGCCGTCCGTAGGAATTCGCTCAACCGCTGCGGCACAGATCAATGCAATGCAACGAACCGATCGCGCCGAGCCGAGCAGCGGACGAGCGGACAAGCGTCGAGAACGCCTCGCCGCGGCCGGCGAGTACGTCCTCGACGGCCTCTGTCAGTCGCTCAGCGCCTCGAGCGCCTTCGTATAGCGGTTTGCGTGACTGCGCTCGGCCTTGGCTAGCGTCTCGAACCAGTTCGCGATTTCGTCGAAGCCTTCTTCGCGAGCGGTCTTCGCCATGCCGGGGTACATGTCCGTGTATTCGTGCGTTTCACCGGCGATGGCCGATTGCAGATTCTGCCGAGAGGTGCCGAACGGCAGACCGGTGGCCGGATCTCCCACTGCCTCGAGGTACTCCAGATGGCCGTGGGCATGGCCTGTCTCGCCTTCGGCCGTTGAGCGGAACAATGCCGCGACATCGTTTTGCCCCTCGACGTCGGCCTTGGCCGCGAAATAGAGGTACCGCCGATTGGCTTGAGACTCACCGGCGAACGCGGCCTTCAGGTTGTCTTCCGTCTTGGAGCCCTTCAACTGTGCCATCTCATCCTCCTTCATGGGCCGGGACACGTCGCGAAGGCACGGCACGCCCGGCCATCTGTTCGGGTTTGCGAAAAACGTCGCGCGAAGAGCGGCGCCAGCGTCGAGCGAGCGCTGCCTTTTCTAATCTAGAAGGTCGGGGGCACGTTCCCCAATTGGCATTTTCTATGCGCGCGATAGTAGATGGTATCGACGCGCCGCCGTGCCGCGATGCAACAAGGACCGACGGCAAGCGATGGCCCGCACGTTTCGCGCATCAACCGGTCTCGCGAACGGACTCTTCCAGCATCTCGATGAAGGCCTTACGCCACCAATGGACGTCGTACTTGCGGATCGTCGCCATCAGCGCCGAATGCCGCTCGACGCGTTCGCCGAGCGGCATGGTCAGCGCGCGCTGAATCGCCTCGGCGGTGCCGTGCGCATCGTAGGGGTTCACGAGCAACGCCTGTTTCAGATGCTCGGCCGCGCCGGCGAAGCGCGAGAGCACGAGGACACCGGGATCTTCCGGATCTTGAGCCGCGAGAAACTCCTTGGCGACGAGATTCATGCCGTCGCGCAATGGGGTCACGAGCGCGACCCGGCTTGCACGATAAAGGCCCGGCAAGCGCCGGCGCGCGACGTTGCGATGGATGTAGCGCACCGGCATCCAGTCGAGCTCGCCGTAGTCCCCGTTGATCGCACCGCACAGGCTGTCCATCTGCCGACGCAAATCGTCGTAGGCTCCGAGGTCCTCTCGGCTCGGCGCCGCGATCTGAATCAGCGTTGCACGCTTCCGATTTTCCGGATAGTGCTCCAGCAAATAGCGAAGCGCGCGTATGCGCTGCGGCAATCCCTTCGAATAATCGAGCCGGTCGACGCCGAGCAGCAGCTGCCGCCGAGAGTACTCCGCGCGCATTCGCGAGAACATGTCGACACCCTCGCGAGCGTCGGCCATCGCCGCGAATTCGCCCACGTCGATACCGATCGGGAACGCGGCGACGCGCAGCGTGCGATTGAACGCTCGCAGATAGCCGTCCGTCAGCGGCTCCGCCCCCACTTCCCAGTGGGCGTAGTCGAACAAGTGCCGCATATCGGCCTCGGTTTGCAGACCGACGAGGTCGTATGCGAAGAGCGAGCGGACCAGCCACTCGTGCTCGGGGATCGCGGCCAAGAGCGGCGGGGGCGGCACGGGAATGTGCAGAAAGAATCCGATCGGGTTGCGGCATCCCATCGCCCGCAGCTCGGCGGCGAGTGGAATCAGGTGATAGTCGTGGACCCAGATGATGTCGCCTGGCTCGAGCAACGGGAAAAGGCGCTGCGCGAACAGCTGATTGACGCGACGATAACCGCTACCGAAACGCACGTCGAACTGCGCGAGGTCGAGACGATAGTGGAAGACCGGCCAGAGCACGTTGTTCGCGTAGCCGAGGTAATACGTTTCGTAGTCCTGCTGACTGAGATCGACGGTGACCAGCTGCACTTTGCCGACCGTCTGCGTATGGACGCCGTTGTGGCTGTTCGCAACGGAGGCATCCACGGTCTTGCCGCTCCAGCCGAACCAGATACCGCCCGTTTGCTGAAGGCCGTCTCTGATCGCGACGGCCAGTCCACCTGCCGCGGCCTTGCGCGGATCCGCTACACGATTCGACACTACGACTAGACGGCTCACTAGCGCTCCTTTTGAAAACGGGAGTTGTTTGTGAGCGGCATTGGTGATTTATTTATTGCCGCGAGTTTCCTCTTCGGTCCTCTCCTGCCGTGGCGTCGTGCTTGGTCGCTCGTTGCTTGGCGAGCTGTCGTTGGATTGAGCATGGGATGCTAGCACAGTCGGGGTCGGAGGGCCATCCTTGCGCGCGCTGAAAACCGAATCGGTAGTAGTCCTACGAATCACGTGCCTAAACGTCTGCGTATGCCCCGAACCGCGTTGATCGGGCGGCGATCGGGAACGAGCGAAGTCATTTTTTTCGGCGGTTGGCGGTTCAGATAGTTCAAAATGGCGGACGCATGCCGCTGGAGCGGCAGGAGTTGGCGTTTCGCGTAGCGCAGATGGGGACCAGCGGAGAGGATGAGATCGATGTACCCGACAACGTATGACAATTTGCTCGTCTTCTTCTCGCTCGCGGTCGCGATCTTCACGTCCTACACCGCGCTGAACCTGGCCGGCCGGATCGCAACCGCCCGAGGCCGCATCGCGCGCCTCTGGCTTGCGGGCGGCGCCTGCGCGATGGGGGCCGGGATCTGGTCGATGCATTTCATCGGCATGCTCGCTTTCAGCGTGCCGATTCCCGTCGGCTACGATCCGGAAATTACGCTGCTTTCCTTGCTGATTGCCATCGCGGCATCCGGCTTCGCGCTATGGCTCGTCACGCAATCGAACTTGCCATACGGGCGGCTCGCTTGCGGCGCGCTCGTGATGGGCATCGCCGTGGCCGGCATGCATTACACCGGAATGGCGGCCATGCAGATGACGCCCGCCATCCAGTACGACCCGCTGCTGCTCGCGCTGTCGGTCGTCATCGCGGTGGGAGCCTCGGGAGCAGCGCTGTGGATCACCTTCCATCTGCGCCGCCAGGCGACGCGGCGACCGCTTGCGCAGATGGGCGCCGGCGTCGTGATGGGCGTTGCCATCACCGGTATGCACTACACAGGGATGGCCGCCGCGCATTTTCCTGTCGGATCCGTATGCGGCGCGGCGCGCGGCGGCATCGACACGGGTTGGGTCGCGCTTGCGATCATCGTGGCGAGCGTGGCTGCGCTGGCGGTCGCATTGATCGTCTCCGTCCTCGACATGCGGCTGGAATCGAGAACCGCGGTGCTGGCCGCCTCGCTCGCGCAAGCCAATGCCGAACTGACGTTTCTCGCGCTGCACGACCGCCTGACCCAGTTGCCGAATCGCATTCTGCTCGAAGACCGGCTCGAACAGGCCATCGGCAGCGCAAGGCAATCGCGCCGGCGATTTGCGCTGATGTACCTCGATCTCGACGGATTCAAGGCCATCAACGACGTGTTCGGGCATCCCGTCGGAGATGCGCTGCTCGTGGAAGCGTCGAAACGGCTGCGAGGCGCCGCGCGCAGCGAGGATACAGTGGCGCGCATGGGCGGGGACGAGTTCGTGCTGCTTGCGCCCGGCATGGAGCCGACGGACGCCGCAACGCTCGCCGACAACCTGGTCACACTGCTGAGCGATTCCTATCGGATCGATGGGCAGGACCTGCGTGTCTCGGCGAGCATCGGGATCGCCTGTTTTCCCGATGACGGAGACGACCCGCATACGCTCGTCACGCACGCGGACGCCGCGATGTATCACGCGAAAGCGCTCGGGCGCAACGGCTATTGCTTCTTCGAAACTTCGATGAACGCCGATGCGCGCGAGCAGCTTCAACTGCTGCACGATCTGCGCCTCGCGCTTTCGCGAGGCGAATTCGTTCTCCATTACCAGCCGAAGCTCGCCGCGCCCGGTGGTCCGCTCCTGGGCGCCGAAGCGCTCGTTCGTTGGGCACATCCGACGCGCGGGCTCGTCATGCCGGATCAGTTCATCCCGCTCGCGGAGCGTACCGGCACGATCGTGCCGATCGGCGAGTGGGTGCTGGACGAGGCGTGCCGGCAAATGGCCCAATGGTGCAGCGCCGACCCGGCGTTGGCGAGCGATTGGAGCATCGCCGTCAACTTATCCGCCTTGCAGTTCGGCAATCCCGGACTCGTCGAGTGCGTGCGCGGCACGCTCGCGCGCCACGGGCTGGAGCCTCGTCGGTTGACGCTGGAGATCACGGAAACGACGGCGATGCGCGACGCCGCCGCGAGTCTCGCGATCTTGCAAGAGCTCCATGCGATGGGGGTACGCATTGCGATCGACGATTTCGGCACCGGTTATTCGAGCCTGCTCTACCTCAAGCGGCTGCCGGCCGCCGAACTCAAGATCGATCGCGGATTCGTGCGCGATCTGGAGCACGATAGCGAGGATGCGGCGATCGTTTCGGCGATCGTCGCGCTCGGGCAAACGCTGAAGCTCAATATCGTCGCCGAAGGCGTGGAGACAAGCGAGCAGCAGGCGTTTTTGACTCAGCTCGGCTGCGACGCGCTGCAAGGATATCTGCTCGGGCGGCCGATGCCGCCGGCGCAGTTCATGGAGACTTTCCTTCCGACGGGAATGTCGCTGGACCGCGCGGCATCGGCGGAGTAGCGCGCGCCTGCGTTGCGCCAGATTAGCAAGTGCGGTTCTATCAACGATGAAAAGCGCGCCTGGGGCGCCGTGCCTCGTCGAGCATCGACGCGCTCGAAAAGTTCACTGATAGCACTCACCAGTCGAAGACGGGCTGTGCCAATCCATCCAGTCGTAAGACTCGGCGGTGTGAGCCCATGCCCAGTTTCTGGTTTTCGACCGCTCGCCGGCTTTTCGCGAGATTGCGTTCGACGATGCCGATACCCGGTCCTCGTTGCTCACGCAGCTTTGATCCGCGCCGCTCAGGACTTCCAAAGGATCGCGTTTCACTTACGTTCTCCTTTCTATGCTTCCTGCTCTGCAAGCTCGTCTTGCGCAGCCGTCGCCACGAGTTCCGCGAACGCTTCGAGCGCCTCGAGCGAACCATGCACAGATTGATATTCCTGCCGGCCGATCTTCGCTTCGAGGACAACCGTCATTCCCGATTTCCGCGCCAAGTCCAGAATGTCCATCTTGTGCTCCCTTCTTCCAATTCCGCCGCACGCTGAGGTCAGCGAACACTTGCCTCTAGTCTATAAGTCTCACAGCGGGCATCAATCGCCGTGGAATGAATTCACCGTTTTCCAATGCAGAACAATGGCCGTCCGGCCGCACCGTCAAACCGACTGAACGATGCACTCGCGCAACCATTGATGCGCCGGGTCTCGATGAGCGCGCTCGTGCCACAGCATCGAGATCTCGAAGCCGGGCACCTCGATGGGTGACTCGACGACTTCGAGCGCGTTGACGTTCCGGACCAGGCGTTCCGGCAACATGGCAACGAGGTCGGTACTGGCGATCACCGACATGACAAACAGGAAATGCGGAACGGATAGCACGACACGTCGCGACAGGCCGACTTCCGCAAGCGCTTCGTCAGTGATGCCATAAAACCCGCCGCCGTCGGGCGAGACGATCACGTGCTCGAGCGCACCGAATTGCGCAAGCGTCGGCCGCCTTTTCAGGCGCGGATGACCTGCGCGGCCCACTAGCACATAACGCTCCGTGAAAAGCGCCCGGCGACGCAAAGCGGACGGCGACCCTTCCGTCGTATGAAACGCGAGATCGATATCCCCTTGCTCTGCCTGCTTCGCTATCCGTAACGGGGTCATCTCGAGCACCGCCAGACGCGTACGAGGGGCAGCCGAGCGCAGCGCATTCAGCGTCGGCAGCACGATCGTCGACTCCGTGTAATCGGTTGCCGCGACGCGCCACGTGTGATCGGCCCCGCCGGGGTCGAAAGCGGTTGCGGGTGCCACCGCCTGCTCCAAAGCCTCGAGCGCTTGCCGCAACGGTTCGCGCAACTCGTCGCCTCGCGCGGTAGGGCGCATTCCTCTCGGCCCCGGCAGCAGCAACGGGTCTCCGAAGATCTCGCGCAGCTTGGCGAGTTGAACGCTCACCGACGGCTGAGACAGGTTCAGGCGCTCGGCTGCGCGAGTCACGTTGTGCTCGGACAGCAGGACGTCGAGCGTCGCCAGCAGATTGAGATCGATCCGTCTTAGATTGACCACGGCAATGCCTCGTATTTCAACAATTCATTTCAACTATAGCTGGCGAACCCTTATCTTGCTCTCGTCAACAAGATGGAGTTCACTCAATGAACGTGCTTATCGTCTACGCTCATCCCGAGCCTGAATCACTGAACGGCTCGCTGAAGAACTTTTCGGTCAAGCGGCTCGAGGATGCCGGACATGTCGTCCAAGTATCGGACCTATACGCGATGAAGTGGAAGCCGACGCTCGACGCTGATGACTTCCCGGATAGCAATCCCGGTGAGCGCTTCGATCCCGCACTCGATTCCAAGCGCGCCTTTGAAAATGGCACTCAGCCCGACGATATCGCATCGGAACAGGAGAAGCTGCGCTGGGCGGACGCGGTGATCCTGCAGTTTCCGCTTTGGTGGTTCTCGGTCCCCGCGATTCTGAAAGGCTGGGTGGAGCGCGTCTACGCGTATGGCTTCGGATACGGCGTGGGAGAGCACTCGGACGTTCGATGGGGCGATCGCTACGGAGAGGGCACGATGGCGGGCAAACGCGCGATGCTCGTCGTGACCGCCGGCGGATGGGAGTCGCATTACGGCCCGCGCGGCGTCAACGGCCCGATCGACGACATTCTCTTCCCGATTCAGCACGGGATTTTGTATTACCCCGGATTCGCGGTCCTGCCGCCGTTCGTGATCTATCGCGCGGGCAAGACTGATGAGGCGAGGTACGCAAGGATCTGCGACGAGCTCGGACGCCGGCTCGACGACCTCTGGAACACCGCGCCGATACCCTTCCGCCCGCAAAATGCGGGCGCCTATGACATCCCTCAGCTCACGTTGCGGCCCGACATCGCGCCGGGCCAATCGGGCTTCGCCGCGCATGTGGCATAGCGAAGCCTGAGCGGCGTGCCGCGCCGCTCAGGTGGCGGCGACGCCGGCCGGCTGCGCTTCGATCGAGTCGACGCGATCAGGATAAAAGGCGAGGCGGCTACGGATCTCGCTGACCGCCTCGTATGGGTGCTCATAGGTCCATACGGCATTCACCGCTCGCTCGCCGCCGGACGGGATCGAGAAGTACGAGCAGTCGCCCTTGTAGGGGCAGTATGTCGCGTGGTCCGTGCGCTGCAACGAGGACATGTCCGTGTCCTGTCGCGGAATGTAAAAAACCGGCGGGTAGTTCGCCTCGCGCAACGTCAATGCGTCTTTCGTGTCGGCAATCACCTTGCCCGCCACCGTGACGATCACGCGAGACGGATTGCGTTCGATCGAAATCGGATGGTCAGGGCCGGGAATCTTCACTGGCTTCGTCATGGCGCCTCTCCTCGAGTTTGGCTCATCAGGCCGGAAAGCTCGTGTCTGCGAGGCATTGTGGCACCAATCGACTTTTGCCGTTGAGACCTCGGCACCAGTGTGGGGAATCGCTCGAAGTCCTGCGAGATCGGGCTGAGACGCCCACTGCGTCGCGCCATCTCGTAACCGTGTGTGCTGAGCCCAACCAGACTGTGCTGTGCGACGCCTTGGATCTCACACGGCCCGTTTCTTATTTATTGTCCAGCGATTGACTCCGACAGGAGCAGGTCTGTAGGCTTGCACGCTGATGGTTTGTTCATCAGGACCTCGTATATGCCTACCCTTGCACGATTCGCTTCGCCCCAACAGAAAAGTCTGAGACGCCGCGTCATCGCGATCTATGGCGTCCTCGCCGCTTTCAACATTGGCGCCTGGGTCTGGGCCTTCATCGCCTTCCATGGTCACCCTCTGCTTCTTAGCACAGGGCTGCTCGCATACGGGTTCGGCTTGCGCCACGCAGTCGATGCGGACCATATCGCCGCAATCGACAACGTAACGCGCAAGCTGATGCAGGACGGGCAACGCCCCGTCACCGTCGGTTTCTTCTTTGCTCTCGGGCATTCGGCCGTAGTCCTCCTCGTCGCGGCCGCCGTCGCCGCGACCGCGGCCGCCCTGGAAAGCCGGATCGAGGACTGGAAGGGCTTCGGCGGCGTAGTGTCGACGAGCGTATCGGCGCTCTTCCTGTTCCTGATCGCCGCAATGAACGTCGTCATCTTGCGAGGCGTATGGCGCGCGTTCCGCAAGGTACGTCGAGGCGAACCTTACGACCATGACGATCTCGATTTGCTGCTGAACAGCCGCGGGCTGATCGCCCGGCTATTCCGGCCGATGTTTCGCCTTGTTTCGAAGCCGGTCTGGATGCTGCCGCTCGGTTTCCTGTTCGGCTTGGGCTTCGATACGGCGACCGAAGTCAGCCTGCTCGGAATTTCCGCAAGCCAGGCGGCACAGGGGCTGTCGATCTGGATCGTGCTCGTATTCCCCGTGCTTTTCGCGGCCGGCATGTCGCTCGTCGACACCACTGACGGCGTGCTGATGCTCGGCGCCTACGACTGGGCATTCGTGCGCCCCATCCGCAAGCTCTATTACAACTTGACGATTACTCTCGTATCCGTTGTCGTTGCAGTGCTGATCGGCAGCATCGAAACGCTCGGCCTGCTGGCGGGCCGGTTCAATCTCAAGGGCGCAGTTTGGGATCTGATCGGTACGCTCAACGACAATTTCAACAATCTCGGCTTCGTCATCATCGGCGTGTTCATTTTTGCGTGGCTCGCATCGTTCGCGATCTATCGTGCGAAAGGCTACGATCAATTGCCCGTGCGTGCGGCAGAGCAGTAGTGCCGAGCATCGGCCGACGGAAGGAACCCGCGCTCTTTACGATTTGCGAGGGTTCCGCACAATGCACAACGCACATCGCCGCAAATCAAGCGCGCATAGATTGACCTGTCATTCCACGGCAATCAGTAAGTATATGAAATATTTACCGACATAAACACTTATTGGTGATGACTCGGAAAAAACTGCGCTATATGCTCCATGAATAAATACGGGGAGTTTGCAAAACTTTGCAAAAAAATAGAATTGCGACCCGTCACGCCCCTCCTCTAGAATGGCATCCGCGAAAAATATCGCGCAAAAAGAAGAACCGAGGGAGCGCGTTGAATGAGCTTGCGAAGTATCTCAAGTACGTTACGGGGCGGTTATGCGCAATATCAACGGCTGATCAAGCTCGATACCCGAGCTGGGCCCGATCGGCTGGTCCCGTTGCTGGTCAAAGGCACCGCTCGGCTCGGCCGAGACTATGAATTCACGGTCGAAGCGGCCGCGGTGCGCGACGGCGACCCCATCGATCCGCGCAATTTGCTCGGCGAGGCAGTCACGCTATGGATTCAACAGGCCGGTGGCGCCTATCTGCCGATTCATGGCTATGTCCACGACTTCGTCCAACTTGGAACCGACGGAGAGTGCGATTACTATCAATTGCGCTTTTCATCGTGGCTCTACTTCCTTGGCCTGCGCCGTGACATGCGCGACTGGCAGGAGCAGCGTGGCGAAGGGATTTTGACCGACGTGTTCGCGGAACACCGCCAAGCGGTCCAGCGTTACCGCTTCGAGTTGCGCAAACCGATGCCTTACTACTCCTATCGCATGCAGTGGGAGTATGACCTCGACTTCGTCTATCGCAGTATGGAGGAAGCCGGCGTATTTGGGCGGTTCGAGTTTTCCAACGACGGCAAGTCGCACACGCTCGTCATCGTGGACAGTATCGGCGCACTTCCACCGCTCCAGCCGCAGGTCGTATCGCTCGGCCACGCGGGCGCCGGCGAAGAATTCGATGGTTTCGTGTCCTGGCGGGAACGGCTGCGCTTGCAAAGCGCACGGTTTACCGCGAGCACCTTCGACTACAAGCGGCCCGATCTGTCGAAGCGCGTCCAAGCCGACACATCGACTCCCGAATCCCTGCGTGCGCAGGGCGAGATTTATGAATACACGGGCGCCTACGGCTGGGGGGCACGGGAGGACGGCGAGCGTCAGGTCGCCAACCGTGCCGAAGAATGGGAATCCGAACTGCAGCGAGTCGACGCCGTAGGGGGATTACGAGCGGCGTTGCCTGGCTACTGGTTCACGCTGTCTCGCGGCGCGACGCACACCGGCGGCTCTTCGGGCGATAACGAATACGTGATCCTCGGTGTGGATTGGGCGATCCGTAACAATGTGCCCGGGATGAACAGCTACCCCGCCTTCGATGACAGCCTGCGCGAGGAAATCGAAGCGCAAGCGCTCACGAAAACAGGGTCCACTATCGCGCACTTCGATGGCAGTCAGGGCTTCTTTCAGGTGAAAGTGGAACTGCAGCCGCGTCGTGCACCGTTCCGGCTGGCCCGCGAGCACCGCAAGCCGGAGATGTCGCTCATGAGCGCCATTGTCGATGCTGCCAATGGAGAAGAAGTCTCGACCGACCGCCTGAACCGCGTCAAGGTGCGCTATCCCTGGTATCGCGACTCGCGTGCTTCTTGCTGGGTGCGGGCGGCGTTTGCCGACGCGGGAGACCAACGCGGAGCCATCCACCCGCTGCGTGGCGGCGACGAAGTCCTCATCGACTTCCTCGGCGGCGATTGCGATCGGCCCGTTATCGTCTCGCGCGTCTTCGGCGGCGCGAGTGAACCCGTATGGCACACCAACGGGCTCCTCTCGGGTTACCGCTCGAAGGAGTACGGCGGGAGCGGCTACAACGAGCTCGCGATGGACGACTCCACCGGGCAAAATCGCGTCCGACTGTACTCCACCAGCTACCAGACGCAGCTTCATCTTGGGTACCTCATCGACCACACGAATAACACACGCGGAGCATTTCTCGGAAGCGGCTTCGACCTCAAGTCGGACGCCTATGGTGCGATCCGAGCAGGCCGAGGGCTCTACGTGTCGACGCATCCCACGTCAGCCGTCCAGCCGCTAAACGTGACCGCGGCCAGCGAGCAGCTCACGGGCGCGGAAAGCGTAGTCGACATGGCATCGCAAGCGAGCACGGCAAACCATGCCGAGAGCCTCGATGAGGGCCTGCACGCGCTGAAGCGCTTCACGGATGCGACGCGTTATAGCGTGACGGGCAGCATGGGAAGCGGTGCACATACCGCCGGAGGAGGCACCGGTAATGCGAACGGCTTCGCGTTGCCGATCATGTTCCTCGCGAGCCCCGCAAGCATGGGCTTGTCGACGCAGGATTCGATGCAGGTCGCGGCGAACCAGCACGTCAACGTCGTCAGCGGTCAAAGTACGCACATCGCAACAGGCAAGTCACTGGTTGCAAGCGCCATGGAGAAAGTCAGCCTGTTCGTGCAGAACGCCGGCATGAAGCTGTTTGCCGCCAGGGGCAACGTCGACATACAAGCGCAAAGCGATGCCATCACGGCTGCCGCATTGAAGGACATCACGATTACGAGCACCGATGGCCGAATCGTGCTGTCGGCGGAGAAGGAAATCTGGATCGGCGCGGGCGGCTCGTACATCAAGATCACCGCTAACGGAATCGAGAACGGTACGTCGGGCCAGATCGTCGAAAAGTGTGCGAGCTGGGACAAGCCGGGGCCGGCCACGATGCGGATGCCCGCTCAGATCGCCAGCGCGCCCAAGGGCTGCGCATGGAAGCTGGCCTCAGCGTCGAGCGACAGCGCCTCGAGCGTTGCACTGGAGTGAAGGCCGTGGATGCATCCGACGATCAACGCCGCGCAGACGCGGAATCGGTGCAAATCGAGGCGGCCACGATCGCGCTGCGCCGACACTTCGAGCGGCAGCATCGTGATATGCATTGCCTGCTCGTAGTGGACTCGGGAATGCGAGCGTTACCGCCAGCAAAAAACGGCAAGCCAACGTTTGAGGACTTGCCTCGCGCTGTCATCGAGGTCGACCACCCGGCGTTTCCCGCTGAGCATCAGCCCTATCTCCTGACACTCGATTTGTCACAGCCGCAAGACTGCATGTTGCTTTTCGACAGCGTGCGCGTCGCTTACCACGATCGGCGCCCCGATGACGTCGCGCAAGGGCTCGGACAGCGGATCGGCGGCTGGCTGGCAAGCTCGTTACCGGCCGATGAAGTCGCTGCGCACTGGTCCAAATATGTACTGCAGCAGGACGGCCGCGAGCGAACGTGCGCGCTGCGCTTCTATGACGCGCGCGCGTTGAGTCTGCTCTGGCCGGTGTTGACGCTCATGCAGCAGGAGACGCTGCTCGGTCCCGTCAAAGCGTGGTATGCGCTCGATGCGTGTGCTGAACTCCGTACGTACAAAGGGCTCTATCCGCCGTCGCGGGCTGAACTGCTGCTCAAGCCGGGGCAATGGAATGCGATCCACCGACATGGCTTGATCAATCGCGCACTGGCGCTGCATATGGCGGCAACGGGCCGACAACCGACGCCTGACGAAGTGAAAGCGGCTGTGGCGAGCGCGGAACGCGCCGAGCACTTTGGATTGACTGACAAAGACGACATGATCGCCTTTATCGGGCATGCGCTAGCGTGGCATCCCTACTTCGATAGCCATCCACGCGTCATAGAGGCTTTGCGCGAAGTCTCGACGGACTGCTTCTACACTGCCGCCGTCAGCACGATCAGGCCTGAAGAGATCGAGGAGATCAGGAGCGGCAGCTGGCTCGCCGGACAGAAGAACGGCACGAGCCGATCGTGGGCGTGAGACGAGATGAAGAGCGCAAAATGAAATGCGATAACTGCGAAAAGGCGGGTTTGCCGATTCTTCCGGTGCGCTACACGGTGCTGCCCAAGAAGGCGCCTGTGAAGCTGCCCGACGGCCTCAGCGGGCACCGTGTGACCGATGTGGCGCTCACGGAGCACCGATACGGTGTACGGACCTTGCGTGAAGGCTGGGTCTACCTTTTCTACGAGCGAGGCGCTCGTGGCAATCGCTACTGGGAGGCGTACCGGGTGACAGAAGACGGGCGCCTCTGGAAGCAATCTCTGCCGCTGCCGCGAGAGCCCCATACAGATCCAGCCTGCGCTAAGGCGGGCATCGCGGTGCCGATGGACATCATCGCGATCGAGCAGCCGCACAAGTGCGGCAAGGTCTACATCGCGTTTTCCGAGCACACCTGGCATCAGGAAGTTTTCGAGCAATACGCAAACGATGCATTCGCGGCTCTGCGCGAGCACCGCATGCAGGCTATCGAACCGGCAAGCTGGATTAACGGCGGCGCGGATCCGCATGGGCATGCCGTGGAGGCCACCGAACGCCGGATCGATGACGTCGTCGAGTACATGCCCGGCTTCGATCCCAAGCAGCTCGAGCTACCCGCGGCGCCGCATCCCTCAAAGCCGGCGCCACCGTTTAGCGATGCAACAGGGGCTTACAAGTCGGAATGGCTTCAAAAAGAAACGACTCGCTATCCGTTGCATATCCGGCAAGCCACGCCGGATTCCGCGAGCGCGGCGCTCGTCAAACTCATGCACGCCGTCGGCGAGACGGCCGACGGAAAACACCATCGGCCGATGATGCTCGGCTTGTGGGATGCGGTCGGTGTCGTGCATGAGCTGAACGGTTTCCGCAATGAGCCGCTCGCATGGCTGAACCAATATGCGAGCGAAGAACGGCGCTTGCAAGTCGCGGCACTCAATGACATAGAAACGGCGCACCGAGTCGTTCGCTCCAAGGAGGAACAGGAGTTGAACACTCAGGAGGACATGGCGAAACAGGCACAGGAGATGACCGGACTCGGGCGACCCGGAGCGCGGGCGGCGTTGGCCGCGCAGCGCGTGCAGGCGCTGGCTAGCGCGTCACCGTCCCGCGTCGAGCAGATCAATGCCTACTACGACGACATGAATTGGATGGCGGTCAACCAGATTCCGGGCAGCTATCAAACCCGCCTGTATCAGTTGGCCCGCTCGACCAACGCGGTCAACCCCGCCGCGTTTGCGAATTACACGAATCCCGAGCGCGATCGAATCATGGCCGATGCACGCGCTTTCGCTCAGGCAAAGCCCGGTTCGCACGACCGCGCCCTGAACGAAATGACGGCTTACCGATGGTCCGTTTATGAGGCACGCCTCGATCGTCCCGCGATTAATTTATTCAGCCAGCATTACCGGGCGCTACAGCACGACGTTTATACGTTGCAGGAAACGCGCAGCGATGACGTGGGGCAATGGCTGCTGAAGGCGCCGTTGCTGTTGGACACGCTCGAGGATTACAACTCGAACGACGTCACCGATAGTCTGGCGTTCGAGATCGTGGTGAGCGAGGCGCTATGCGGTCTGGCGAATACCCCCAAGGGAAAGAACATCGTCGACGCCCTCGTCAACAAGTGGGATCCGACGCAGGCCGAGAGTTTGATTTGGCGCGTGATTGCGTTGAACAAAATCAGTGCCCGCATCGAGCTGCGCAAGATGCTGGAAACTGCGCGCGCCCACAAGGACTCGCCGCTGGACAAAGGTTTCGATACGGTGGCGGGCGCAGCTGCCGGGGCCAAGACACTGATCGGCTATTACAAGAATTTGACCCAACTGGCGCTCGAAACCGACGAGAAAAAGATCACCCCGATTGGCAACCTGCTGCGGAGGCTCGAAATCGACCAGTTCGGCATGGTCGTTGGCGATGCGATCTTCGCTAAGTTCCGCGTCAATCAATTGGGCGACTTTGTCGGCGAGAAGATCATACAAACGCTGCTCCTGCAGCGCGCGGGCGTGTCGTATGAAGACGCGATGGATTTGGTGCGCAAGCAGGCGGAAGTCGAAAACGCGAGCCGGCAGGAGACGATCCAGCGACTTCTGAAAACGCGTGGCTTGCTGCGCGCGCCAGCGCCAGAGGGATCTGCTCCGGCTACGCAGGCGTTGTACGACATATGGGGGAAGGTCAAGCTCAACGACGATGGCGTGAAGCAATTGCGGACGCAGCGGATCGCCGTAGTCGCAGCGCTGCTGGAAGCCGTCAACTTCGCGCACCTGTTAGCTGGTGCGCCGGATAACGATACGCGACTGAAGCTCGTGCAGTCGGGCGCGTCACTGTGCGCTTCGGTTATTACCATCGTTATGTCGCCGTATTACGCCACAATTAAGGAATCTATCCGCGCGCAGAGTTGGAAGTTCGTTGGCGGCACGCTTGGGGGCGCAGGGTCGATGATTTCGGCGTGGATGGACATCGAAAAGGCCGCTACCGCCCAAGGCAAGGGACAAGGTGATCTTGCTGGCCTCTATTACGTTAAGTTCTTTGGCGGATTTATTGTTGGCAGTTTGATGCTAATCGACTCCACAAGTACGGCCGCGCCATTGCTTAAGAAACTGGCTGTACGCTACGGCTCGGAGGCGGTAGCCGCGGCGGTCGAAGCCTTTACCGAGCGAGCGGCGGTCTTCGCCGGCCTGCGGGCTGTCGGGATGATTATCGGCTGGGAAGGGACAATCGGCCTACTTTTGCTTCAAGCCCTCGCGGACTGGGTAACGCCAGATGCACTCGAAGCTTGGTGTTCGCGCTGCGCGTTCGGCACCGGGCGAGAAACGCTATTTCGTGTCACCGATCACGATGTCAAACGCTATATCGATTGCTCTCAGCAGGACAAAGACTTTATCGACGCTATGGCGAGACTGTCATGAAAAATTCTAGACTCGATATCCCAACTGTACTGCTGCGAGGAAAAATTTCCAACCTGCAGCGCACCCGGCGCAGCCATGACTTTGTCTTGACGCAAGCTCAGCAGTGGCAAGTCGGCGCGACTGCAGTTGGAGCCGCAGCGCTGAATATGGGGGCTGCAGGAATCGGCCTTCTGAATATGGCCGCCAATTCAGACGAAGAAGCCGACTGGGTTCGATTTGAAGTAGACGGCAAGGAAATCGAGGGCTGGCTATGGATGATGCCGATGCGCAACAACGACAACGTAGAAGTGGTAGCACAACAAGTCGGCGAAAACCGCTACGTTGCCTACTCTGTAATGCGCAAAAGCGATAATCTGCTGGCGGTCTACCCGCACGCCACCGCGGGTAGAAAGGCGCATTACAAAAATATCATGCGCATGATGTTTCTGACTTTTTTTATTGTCTATCCAATTTCGATTGTCGCGTTTTACATCGCCGGAAATGGCTTCGGTGGAGATCCAATCGGATTTTTTTCTGACATGGCTCTGTATGGGGGAGCCGCCTTTATTATGGTTTTTATAATATTTTACCGGGTTGCTCGAAAATTGATGAACTTCGCCTACATGGCAGAGGCGATCTTCCGCGCTTACGGTTGGCCAGATGCCGAAAACATCGACCTCCGCAAGACCTCGCGCGAGAACCGTCGCGAAAATAAACTGCCTAATTACGGCAACTTCTATTTCCGCTACAAGTGACGGCCGCTGCTGACAACGCCATCGCCGCGATTGCAAAGCTTTCATGAAGAAGATCAAGCCTGACATCTCCACCGTTCTGTTGCGCGGGCGCATCTCGAACTTGCAGCGCTCCCGGCGCAGTCACGACTTTGTCTTGAGTCAGGCCCAGCAATGGCAGGTGAGCGCCACCGGTTTGGGCGCAGCCGCAATGGGCATGGGAGCAGCCGGCATCGGACTCATCAATATGGCTGTCAATTCCGACGAAGAAGCCGATTGGGTCGAGTTCGAACTAGACGGGAAACGTATCGAAGGGTGGCTATGGATGATGCCGATGCGCAACGGCGATAATGTCGAAGTCGTGGCGCAACAAGTGCTGCACGATCAATACATCGCCTACGCAGTCAAGCGCGAGGGAGATGACCTATTAGCGGTTTACCCGCATGCCACCGCGGGCCGAAAAGCACATTATAGGAATATGAGAAGATTGATGTGGCGATCGTTTCTCGTTATATACCCAATCTTTTTCCTTATGACCTACTTTGCAAGCGAAAGAGTAGGTGGGATAGGGCTAGATGATTTGCTTTATCTAAATGGTTGCATAGCAATCGGTGGATCCCTTATGTTTGGCATCCTTTTTTATCGCGCAGCTCGAAGATTGGTGCGCTTTGCGTACCTGGCAGAGGCGATCTTCCGCGCTTATGGTTGGCCAGACGTAGAAAACATCGACCTCCGCAAGACCTCGCGCGAGAACCGCCGTGGAAACAAGCTGCCGAACTACGGAAACTACTATTTTCGCTACAAGTGAGGGTAGATGAATCTACTGCAGGAAGACGAGGAAACCATCCATGATCAATCTCATTCGCGTAGGCGACGGCACTGACCACGGCGGCAAAGTGATCACCGGCTCGCCGACGATGAGCTTCGACGGCCGCTTCGTGGCGCGCAAAGGTGACGAAGTCTCATGCCCCAAGCATCCGGACATCGCGCCGAATGTCATCGTCGAAGGCGACGAATCGATGACTGACGAAGGCGTTCCGATCGCGAGGCAGGGGCACAGGGCAACGTGCGGCTGTCATTTGATTTCGAGCCTCATATCGTGAGCACGAGTACCCGATGGTCCCGCAGATATCGCGACACGACAGCCTCGCCTACGAAGAGGCCCGGCGAGAAAATAGCAGCGCGATCGTCGCAACAGCAAATCCAGCCCCTGCGTAGAACGTGGTCGCAGCACCGAGTCGGTCCCACAACTCGCCTGCAATAACGCTGGAAACAAGCGTCACGATCCCGCTCAGCAGATTGAAGAACCCGAACGCAGTGCCTCGAAGGTGTGCGGGCGCGGCGTGCGATACCATCGTAGCGAGCAGTCCCTGCGTCATACCCATGTGCAATCCCCAGAGCGCGACGCCGACGAGCACGACGGTCCAGTGCGAGCCGTGTGCAAGCACGATATCAGCGGCCATCAACGCAATGAGACCCGCAGCCAACAGTTTCCGGTGACTCATTGCATCGGCGAGTTTGCCAAACGGATAGGCCGACAGCGCATAGACGATATTCATCGCCACCATCACGAGCGGCACCAACGCAACGGGAACGCCGCTCGCCATCGCTCGCAATACAAGAAACGCCTCGCTGAACCGCGCCAGGGCGAACACAGAGCCAACAACAACGACCCACCAGTAACGCGCGCCCAATTGCTCGAGGTTATGCCAGCGAATCGGGTTGACTCGGCGTGTGCGGGGCACCTTCTCGGGCTCTTCCACCCCAACGGTCAACAATCCGACGGCGATCAAACCGGGCACGACGGCAACCCAGAACGCGAGCCTGAAGTTGTCGGCGGACGCAAACATGATGGCGACTGCGAGTAGCGGCCCCAGAAACGCGCCGACCGTGTCGAGCGATTGACGCAGCCCATAGGCCGCGCCTCTGAGATGAGGCGGCGTAACGTCGGCAACGAGCGCGTCGCGGGGAGCCCCTCGAATGCCCTTGCCAACGCGATCGATCACTCGCGCGGCCACTACGACACCGATGCTTGGGGCGATGGCGAACAGTGGCTTGCTCAACGCACCCAACCCATATCCAGCAACCGCGAGCCACTTCCGATTGCCAAGATAATCGCTGAGACTGCCCGAAAACACTTTGACGATCGGAGCCGTCGCCTCCGCGATACCTTCGATGAGCCCAATGGCCGTCGCGCTGGCACCGAGCGTCGCCATAAGGAACATGGGCAACAAACTATGGATGATCTCGGACGAAACGTCCATGAAGAGGCTGACGCAGCCCAGCACCCATACGCTGCGTGGAATCTGTCGAAGAACACTGATCCGCGGTTCGGTTTGCATCGGCAATAGCTCTGAACGAACTCTTCATCCTCGATATCGGCGCAGTATATCCGCTCCGTATTCCAGCTTTGCCAACGAAGCGGAAGCGTACTGTCGACAATCGTAGGAACCGCTGGAAAGCCTTGCGCCACATGTCACTAGGGAGACACCGCCAAATCTTGCACGAAAAGCGCGACTCCGCACTACGCGCGTAGAACCGTCACCCCCGCTTTCTCGATGGGATCGGTTAGCTTCGAGTCAGCCGATTCCTCGACGATGATCGCCTGCGCCAAACCGATATCGCCGATGACATACGGCGAAGCGGCATTGAGCTTCGCGGAAGACGCCAGCACGACAGTCTCCGCTGCGCGGCCGGCGAGCGCGCGTTTGACGTAAGCCTCTTCGAAGTCGCCCGTGCTCAAGCCGGCCTTCGGATGCACGCCTGTCACGCCCATGAAGTAAATGTCCGCATGAACGTGCGACACGGCCTCCACGGCCGCGGCGCCGACCGTGACGATCGAATGCTTGTAGAGCCGTCCGCCGATAAGCACCACTTCGATCGACGGATGATCCGCGAGCGCGACCGCGACGCTTGGGCTGTGCGTTACGACGGTCGCCGAGAGATCCACGGGAAGGCTGCGGACCAGGTGCGCCGAAGTCGTCCCGCCATCGATGATCACAACCTGCCCCGGCGCGATCATTGCGGCGGCCCTGCGTGCAATGCGTTGCTTTACGGGCGACTCCATCTCCTCACGTTGCGCGAATGGCGCAACCGCCGGCGACGCCGGCAATGCGCCTCCATGCACGCGCTGAAGCAAGCCCTCGGCCGCCAGTTCACGCAAATCGCGGCGCACCGTATCTTCAGAGACATCGAATCTGACGCTCAGCTCGGTTGCCAACACTTGTCCATCGCGCTTGAGCGCATCGAGGATCGCCTTCTTTCTTTGACTTGTCAGCATGGCCATGCACGAATTATCTTGAAATTGCACGAATATGCACGCTAGTATAAGCGATGTCGGACAACGAGGGGAACCACAATGACGATGACGTCGATGAAAGACCGCGTGCGCGTGATCGATACGCAGGTGCTGGCGGATGACTGGTACGTGCTGAGGAAGGTGACGTTCGATTTCCTTCGCAGCGACGGAACGTGGCAGCGTCAAAGCCGCGAAACCTACGATCGCGGAAACGGCGCAACGATCCTGCTCATCGATCCGCACTCGAGCAACGTCGTATTGACGCGCCAGTTCCGGATGCCGGCGTTCGTGAACGGGTACGACGGAATGTTGATCGAGGCGGCGGGCGGGCTTCTCGACGATGCCTCGCCCGATGTGCGCATTCGTGCGGAGGCGGAAGAAGAGACCGGTTATCGGGTCACGCACATTCGTAAGGTCTTCGAAGCATTCATGAGCCCGGGGTCCGTCACGGAGAAGCTTTACTTCTACATCGGGGAATACGACGCATCGATGCGCGTCGGCTCCGGCGGCGGATTGAAGGACGAAGGCGAAGATCTCGAAGTCATCGAAGTGCCATTACGTAGGGCGCTTCAGATGATCGAGCAAGGGGAAATCATCGACGGCAAGACGATCATGCTGCTCCAGTACGCCGCACTGCACGAACAGGAGCTTTTGTCGGTTCACCGACACGACCACCGCGGCTGAGCCGCAAGAACTGGTAACAAGCTGCTGATTCACGCCGCACATGCGAGCTTTCGGTCGGTGCGTCCGCGCTTATCTTCGTTGCCGTCGGGGCACGGACGCCGATCTCTCAGCGGAAAGGCGCGGCCATGCCCGCGATGCCATCCCCGAGCTGCACAACGAGAGGTCGCCCATGATTCGTCACATCGACAAGTCCGCATTTCATCCACGCCGGCGCGCGACGGCGTCGGTTATCGTCCCGCTCGTCGCGCTAGCGGCGACGATTCAACTCGCCCATGCGGCAAGCTTCAAGTGTCCGCACAATGCTTCGGTGTCCGAAAAGCTGATATGCAGCGATCCGCGGCTCTCGGCGCTGGACGATAAGCTCGCCGTCGTCTATCGGCTCGCCAAAGATGCCGCCCCGGTGCCCGATGCGATAGAGGCGGACCGAGTCGCGCAATGGCAATGGCGCCAACACAACTGTACGGACAAGGCCTGTGTCGCGGACTGGTACGAGCGCCGCATACGCGAACTCGGTGCCGACATTGCCCATGGACGAAACGCGGAAGTTGCCATGCTTGCCGCCAACATGGAGGAACAGCACATCGAACCCGAAGCGAGGGCCGCCGTCGTTCAGTTGAAGGGTTTAGGCGATGCAATGACCGTCGACAGCAACGGCAATCCGCGAGTCGATCAGCGTTCGGCAGCCTGCGCGAGCAAGCCCGGCCCCGACAGTTGCTTCGTTTCGAGCGCCCATGAAGCCGTCGCGGGATTGGACAAAAAGGAAAAATAACGGAAGCGTCACGAAGACAACGCGCGCGGGAGCCGTGTCACGTCCGAGCCGAACCGGACGCTCGTCAGTGCCGGTGCCGATGGTGAATGTCGGGAAAATGCGCGTGCGTGTGCGTGATCGGCAGATGCGAATGCGGATGCACGTGCGGCTCATCGCCGCTATACGGAAAGTCATGATCATGTTGATGATGTTCATCATGACGGTGCCGATGCGTGTGCGCGAGCGGTTCATGAGTGTGCTCATGCTCGTGTCGCTCGCGCACATGGAGCCAGACTCCGATAGCCATCAAGCCTGCCGCGATCCAGAACAGGGCCGGCGGCCACGCGGGCCAGATCGCAAGCGAAAGCATTACGCCGAACAACGGCGCGACCGAAAAGTAAGCGCCCGTTCTCGCCGTTCCGAGGTGGCGCAGCGCCACGACGAAAAGCACAAGACTCACTCCGTAGCCCGCGAACCCGGTCAGCATGGCGGCCGCGATCGTCAGCGCGGACGGGAGATGCGTCCCAGCGGCAAATGCGATCGCCAGGTTCACGGGCCCTGCCACCAACCCCTTCAGACCCGCGATCACCATTGCGTCGTTCGTCGACACTCGGCGCGTCAGATTGTTGTCGATAGCCCAGCACAGACACGCGCCGACGATCAGCAGCGCGCCAGTAGCCAACCCATGCCCGCCCGGCTGCCATGAAAGCAGGACCCCTCCCGCAACGATCGCGATCATCCCGAGGAAGATCTGCAGATCGACATTTTCACGAAAGACGACCCAGGCAATGACCGCCGTCAGCACCCCTTCGAGATTGAGCAGCAGTGAGCTCGAGGCAGCGGGCGTCGTCGACAGGCCGAGCATCAGCAGCGCGGGGCCCGCCACACCACCGGCCACGATCGCGCCGGCCAGCCAGGGGAGTTCGCTCTTTTGGATGCCCGCGCCATCGATATGCTTGTCGCCGGTTAGGTCTCCTGACAATCGGCGAACGATAATGGCGATGCCCAACCCCAAACCGCTACCGAGATAGAAAAGCCCCGCCACCATGAATGCGGACGTCGATCCGAGCAACGCCTTGGCGAGGGGTGTCGCCGCGCCGAAGAGCGCCGCGGCGACGAGCGCAGTCAGAATCGCAGTCAATCTCGGGTTCATCGAAGCAGCCAAATTGATTGGTCAAGGTCGAATCGCAGCATACCCGATCGCAATCAGCCTTTCGACGCGGCTATCGAAGCCGAAGCATCGAGGCGCCGGTAATTCGACAACGCGGCAACTACTCAGAACGTCACAACCGTCCGCAACCCCACCACCGCCTCATTGCCGATCCGCGCACCGCCTTCTGTCGGATTCGGAATACCGCCGCCCGGCCGGAAGAAGTATTGGAAATCCGCCTGCAACAGCCACCATGGCGCCACCTGGTACTGGTACGTGGCCTCGACGACGGTTTCGGCGGAGCGCACCGGATAGCCGGGCGTGGTCAACGCGGCCGTATCGCGATCGAATGCGCGCGCGCTCGCACCGATATTCGCGTAGCCGACAGCAAGGCCGACCGAATCGTTGTCACGCCCCTTGAACGGCGCCTTCAACACGACGCCCGCGTCGACGTTGAAATTGACGACGTTGCGGTCGCCCGGCGCGCCCATCGCGCGAGTAAACACGCCCAATGACCGCGGGCTGTCGGGGCTCGGGCGCCAGACCATCTGATCCGCCACGGCATAGACGCTCCAGTTGCCGCGATGCGTAGCGGGCACGCCGCTCGAGAGCGGGCTCGCCAGCGAGACGCCGCCGCTGTCGTAGTGCTGATCGGAGAAGCGCGCGTTGTTATACCAAAAGCCGATCTTGTACGTGCCCGGCAATCCGCTTGCTTGCGGCGACGCCGAGCCCTCGGCCGGCGGCTGGTTGATCGCGTACTGGAGTTCGCCGATCAAGAGCGCACCGTTGTGAAGATTGAACGTCGTGCCACTGGCGTTCAGCTTCTGCACGTCGCCAGTGCCCGGCGCCGGATTACCATCGAAGACACCGCCCAGGACGGTCAACGAATTCGTCGGCTTGAAACGCAGTCTCACGCCGAGTGACGACAACGGGTAAGCGGGGCCGCCGGCGGGCATATCGGCAGCAGGCAGCACGGGCCAGCCGAACGTCGCGTTCACGAACGTCGCCGAATATTGGCTGACGATGAATTCCTGGTCGAGACTCTGCTGACCGACCTTCACGTCGAGCTTGTCTCCCAGCGACTGCTGATACCAAAGCTCCCACAAGCGCGTCGTGGCCTCGGCCTCGACGCCGCTCACGCTCTGCAGCGCGCCGAGGTGCGACGCAGTGATGCCGCGGCCATGGATCTGCAACGCGTCGACGAAGAACTGGCCGCCCTTGATCCCCAACGCTTTTTCCATATCAACGTTGAGGCCGAACTGCGTGGCGCCGTCGTAGGCAAGGCCTCGCTTCGACCCGCCCGTGAAGTTCCCAAAAAGCTCGCTCGTTTCCTGGATATTCAACGTCACACCGTAGTTGCCCAGCCAGGTCCGCAGTCCACCCATATCGCCCAGCAGGTTGCTGCGCTCCCAGAACCCGGTTGGGGCCGCCGGTGCAGCAGGGGTTTCAGGTGCGGGGGCCGCGGCTGTTTCGGGCGAAGGTGCGGCCGCCTCGGCGGGCGCGGAAGCCGCCGCGACGACAGGCGCGGAAACGGCCGCGCTTTGCGTTTCCGCGCGGGTCGCCTCGGACGCGGATTCCGCGTAAGCGGGCATAGCCGCGCCCGCGGTGAGCGCGAACGCGAGCAGTGTCCCTGTGTAACGGGACGGCGTCGCCGTCGCGAAGGCGGCGCCGGCAAAGGCGAGAGTGGAACGAACCCGCATAGATGCGCTGTCACGGAGAATGGGCGGGATTTGGCGAACGAATATCATTTGTCTTCTCGATTGCGATTTGGAACCGCGCCGGTTCATGCGCCCGCGAACCAGCGGGCGCGACCAGCACCGTCGATGCACACTGGCACGTGCCCGAAGCACGCGGCGAACGGTCGAACAAAAAGGAAGCGGCTCGAGAAGGACCGTGGGCATCGGTCCCGAAACAAGCGCGCTGACCCGGCAATCGCGGTCAGCGGCACTGGAGATCAGACGTCGCTAACGCACGATTGCGAATTGGCTGCCGGCTCGCACCGGCCGACAAGATCGACTACTACTTGCGTCCACGAAGGACTCCTCTTTCGAAAACAGGGCGGATTCTATGCGCGGTGCTTCCGCTCCCGCAAGTAAAAAAATCGTGACAATCCGATGTGTTGAAGAATCGCATGGCCGCATGGCGCGGCAGCGGTACTTCTGCGTTGTTGGAATGCCACAGACACCGTCATCGCAGATGACGTCGTTCGCAACGCTAAGCAACGGATCCGCAACGCTACTCGGCATTCGTGGTGAGCTGGGCGGCGACGAACTCCTCGCCGATCGAATCTGCCGCCGTTCCGGCATGCACTGCGGCCTCAGTCCAAAGCTCGCTGTCGGGAAACCAGAAAGCGTCGCGACGAGGGGGCGAAGCCAGTGCAACGGGCAACGCGGGATTGAATATCTTCGACCAGGCCGACAAATACGACGGCGTCTTCACGAGAAACCCGCAATTCGCAAGCAGCAGGCAAGTCAGCAGTGCTTCACGAGCGATTTCCAATCCGGGGTAGCCTGCAAAATGCACGGGCACATTGCCGCTCGCCAGATATTTGGCGGGCGCCACATTGACGCGCACGCCGAACGGCCAGTCCAGAAAATAATCGATGAACTCGGGCTCGTCGCTCGAAATGAAAATGCTCGTCAAATGCGGATGTGAACGGAGGACGGACGCGACGAACGTGCAAAAGCGCTCCCACGAAATCGTCTCGGCTTCCAGCTTCTTGTCCGTGCCTCTATAGTGAACCGCGAGCGTCGATTCGCCGAGGTCCAGCGCCTGGCTGATCGCCGCAACTTCCTCGGCGATATGCGCGGCAGGGCGGTAATGCGAGAGGAACAACTTGCTCGCGCTCTCGATCCTCAGCTTTTTTTCATACTTTTTGCGCAAGCCGAGGTGAACCAGATCGTTGACTTTGGACGTCCGGATTTGTCCGGGCTGCAACGCGGCGCGCGGTTCCTGGACCGTCTCGAAGAGCTCCGAGAACCAGTCGACCTTCCCGTCGGGGTCCCCATAAATCTTTCCGCGCGCGGAGATCCGCGGAGTCAGATGCTTCTCCTCGCAATGCATGAGGACGAACAGCACCATCTGCAACACCGAAAAAAATCCGGATATCTCGTAGATATCGATCGAGAAGACATCCTTGTTGAGACGCTGCCTGGTATGTACCGCAAGGCGGGCGGGCGTGCCGACGAAATATTTGAATCCCTCGCTGCGGCGGATCTTTTTCACGAGATCCAACACGTCTCCGTACATTCGCACTCCTAATCGATCAGACCATTACCTCGAAATTCGCCACCTGCCGGCCGCGTGGGGAACGCTGGCTAATGATAATGGGGCGGCAAGGTCCGCAGGACAAAGTTACTCCGTTGTGTGATGTCACGCACATTGGAATCGGTAATCGGAGGGGCGCCGCGCGGGCCGCGGATCCACGAGGCGCCTGGATCGCGGTCAATCTTCGGATCGATCGGCCGGCGCTTCACTCATTGGCTTCAAATCGCCGAGCAAGGTCGGCAGCAACTCGCAGACGGTGGGATGGATGTGGACCGCACGCTGAACGACCGTATAAGGGGCCTTGGCATACATTGCATCGAGAAGGCAATGGATCGCTTCGTCGCCGCCCACCCCCAGAATCGCAGCGCCAAGAATCTCCTTGGTATCGGCATCGACCGTCACTTTCATGAAGCCCTGCGTCTCGCCCTTTTCGACCGCGCGGCCCACGCGTGTCATCGGGCGAATGCCGACGAGCGCGTTGCGGCCCGCATCGCGGACTTGGTTCTCCGTCATCCCGGCTCGCCCGAGCGGCGGATCCACATAGAGACCGTACGCGACGATACGGTCGCGCACGCTGCGGTTTTCACCCTCCAGTAGGTTGGAGGCCACGATCTCGTAGTCGTTGTACGAGGTATGCGTGAAGGCGCCCCGCCCGTTGCAGTCGCCGAGCGCCCATACCCCCGGCACGCTCGTATTCAATTGATCGTCGACCGTGATATAGCCGCGCTCGTTGACCTCGATTCCCGCGCGCTCGAGCCCGAGGTCGTCCGTGTTCGGCGTTCGCCCCACTGCAAGCAGCAGATGCGAGCCGACGACTTCGCGCGTGCCGTCCTTGCAATCGAGGTTGACGGCGATTCCATTCCCGCGCTTTTCGGCCGCCATGCATTCCGCGTGCGTTTCGATTCCTACGCCGTCGTTGCGCAGGATCTCTTCCACCGCCTTGGAGACGTCCTCGTCCTCACGCGAAATCAGCCGCGCGCCTTTCTCGACGACCGTCACCGCGCTGCCGAAGCGCCGGTACATTTGAGCGAACTCGAGACCCGTATAACTGCCGCCGACGACGATCAGGTGCTCGGGCAGGAAGTCGAGATCCATCATCGTCGAATTCGTCAGATAGTCGACTTGGTCGAGCCCCCGCATCGGGGGAATGAACGGTCGCGTCCCGACGTTGATGAAGATGCGCTTTGCAGTGAGCAATTCGTCGTTCACGCGCACGGTGTCGGCGGATTCGAAACGCGCGTGACCGTCGATCACGGTGCAGCGCGCAAGACCTTTGAGCCAGCGCTCGACGCCTTTGCGCGAGCGCCCCGAGATCTCGTCCTTGCGCGCCTTGACGCGCTTCATGTCGACCTCAACGGCACCGCCTATGGTCACACCGTAATCGCTCGCGCGACGCGCGAGATGGGCCGCGTAGGCACTCGCCACGAGCGCCTTCGTTGGAATGCACCCCGTGTTCACGCAAGTGCCGCCGAAGAGATTGCGCTCGACGATAGCAACTTGCATCCCCGCCGAGGACAGCCGGGCGGCGAGCGCCGGCCCGGCCTGGCCGGTGCCGATGATGATCGCGTCAAATTGAGTGGTCATGCTGCTTCACCTTTGCCAGTTATCACTGCGTTCAGCGAATGCGGTCAGTACGGCATCGATTCGATCTGAACCATGATAGGCGAAGCATGCATGACACACAGGGGAATCGATCGCCAACGCAAGTCGGAGACCGGCGTTCGCTCGTGAGCGGCGGCGCGGCGCAGCGCAGCGCAGCGATCGTGTGCTTCGGCTTCTCTTACTCGTCGTGCTCGTGCCCGTGGCCAAGGCCCAGCCCCGGCAAGGCACGCGTGCCCTCTTCAGCGACCGAGTGCAGAAACTCGGGCTTCAGATCGAGCAGACGAAGGATCGTCGGCGCCACCTGAGTCGTGTGAACGGGCGCATCGATCGTGCGAGCGTGACGAATGCCGGGGAACGAGACGACGAGCCCCAGGTGGCTATCGTCCGGCGCGTTGCCGCCATGCTCTTCGTCCTTCTTCGTGCTGGACGTATAGATGACGCCGGGGTTCGGCTGCACGATGATGTCAGGCGTGCGTCCCGCTGCCGGATCGCCGAAGCGCTCCGCGAGGCGCGAGCCCGAGAGGATGTACGCTTGCGGCCCGTCGGCGCAGATGCCGGGCGCGTTGCAGCCGAGATTCGCGTTGAGCGTCGCGACGACGGCGTTCAACTGGCTCCGGTCGCGCAGCCAGATGAGGCCGACGTCATCGGTCTGAACAAAGCCCGTGTCGACAAGCCCGGTACCGTCATTGAGGTTGCCGCTCGCCGTATTGTTCTGGCCGAAATTGCCGTTCGGATCCAGGTAGTTGTTGGCTTCGAGCAGTTTCGTCAACGTATCGCCATTCTTGACGAGCTTCGTGTGGTCCGTCGGCGATTGGCCGTGCTTCGCCGTGACGATGATCGCCGTGCTCGAATAGAGATTGCGTTGCTTCAACTCTGAGACAAAGCGGCCAAGCGCATCGTCGACATAGGCGATCGCGTTCGTCACGGCCGGGCCGGGCGTGAAGCTGGCGTCGAGATAGCCGCCGCCTTTGGCGACCGGCGCCTTCTCCGCCACGCTCAACGTCTGAAAATTCGTGCCGAAGAGCGTCGGCACCGAAGCGCTCGCCGTACCCGTCGAGTTCTTGCCGTCGATCTGATTGATGATCGCCTGCACGTGGTAGTTGTCGAACTTCTCGGTGTGCGAATAGACGTCGGTGTAGTCCGTGCCCGTCGCGGGATCGATCGAGTTGATCTCGGTGCGCGCGAGGTCGTCGACGCCCTTGCCCGACGGCCCGTTCAGCCAGTCGTAGCCCCATGCGTGCTTGTCGGCCCATGCTGTGCGCGCGCCCGCAAGGTGCTCTTTCACGACTTCGAAGATCGTGTTCGTCTTGACGTAGTTGTGCGGATAGACGGGCACACAGGCGCCGCCCACGAGCGCGTGCGGAATCGCCTGCGGATTGAAGGCGCCGCCGCCGTCGAGATGAGTCAGCGCGCCGCCATTCTCAGCATCGATGCCGGTCGTCTCGTCGAATACGACGTTCCAACCCTGCTTGCCCGAGCAGGTCGTGTCCGACGGCGCGTAAAGCGTGCGGTCGTACGACACGTCATAGAAAAGCCCCGCGCTCTTCGGCGAGCCGCCCGTTACGAGGGCGGCGAGGCCGGGGAACGAATCCGACAATCCAGGCGTGTAAGCATTCGTGTAAGTCACGCCGGATTGGGCGAGCACCGCGAGATTCGGACACGTGTTCGCGCTGATGCAGCGCGCCACGTCCTGCTCGTGCAGGCCGTCGATGCTGATGAGCAGCACATGCTTCACATCGGGCTTCGGTTCCGCGTGCGCGGCCGGATGAACACCCACTGTAATCGCGCCAGTTGCCAATAGCGCGCCGAACAGAGACCGCCGCTTGCCATTTGTCATTCCTGCCTCCTTGTTGTGCAACAGAACGGGACTGCGTAAGCGGGACTGCGTAAGAGGTCGAATGTGGGCCATCGGTAAGAATCGGTAATGACAACGAGCTTTCAGAAAGCTATCGACGATATCAGTAAGGCAGCAAGGAGATGCTCGACGAAGGCGATGATCGATCTCTTGTATGCATCGCCGGCGGCGACGACTTCGCACGGACAAAGCGCGCTCGTCATTCGCGCGTCCGCGTGCTACAACCGTCTGGCGAATCGATCGCCCACCCTGGAGCCCTAGTGAAAATCGACACGACCACCGTCCGGCTGGTCCTCGCCATCGTTGAGGAAGGCAGCATTTCGCGCGCTGCGGACAAGCTGAATCTCGCCGTCGCGGCCGCATCGCGCCGCGTGTCGGACCTCGAGCAACAGCTCGGCGCAACGCTCTTCAGGCGGGTACCCCATGGCGTCGAAATCACGGAAGCCGGCGACAAGCTGCTCCAATACATTCGGCAAATCGACAATCTCGTCGACCGCCTCGAAGGCGATGCGCAAGCGCTCAAGCACGGTCTCGACGGACGCATCATCATCGGCGCGCCCAAAGCCGTCATCATCGAATTCCTCGCTCGCGACATTGCCGGGCTTCAGCGCAAATACCCGGGCATCAGCCTGAAAATCGTCGAGGAGAACAGCAAAATCGTGCAGCAATTGCTGCGCGACAAAGTCATCGATATCGGCATATACGAGAAGAAGAGCGGCTTCCTCGATTTACCGCAGTCGCTCTACAGGCAAGACCGGCTCGTGCTCGTCTATAGCCGGCCGCATTTTCGATTCGCCGACGAGCCCCTCGGCATCGACGATATTCTCGATGTTCCGATCGTCAGTCTTGGAAAGGGATCGGCGATCTTGTCCGCGGTGCAACGCGCCTATCGCAGCCGCGGACGGCATTTTCCCAACAATTTCACCGCGAACGGCTTCGACACGATGCTGGCCATGGTGCGCCATGGTCTCGGCGTCGGTTTGATGCCGCCCGAGGTCTTGCGCAGTTTTCATCCCGAGGAAACGCTCGGCTCGGTGCAGCTAGAAGGCGACTGGCATCACCGCAGCTACGTCCTTTCCGCCGTCGATTGGCACGCACAAGAGCAAACATTGCGCAACGTCGTCGCCGAGCTTCTCGCCCATTCGCCCGCCGAATAACGCGGCGAGTTCGAGATTTCGCAATCGGCGAAATCAGGCATGACGGCCCGATGCTTGCGAGAGGCGCCGCGCTGGCGGACAGTTGGGCGTACAACCCATTCCCATTGGGAGGAGACGCCAAATGACGAAAGCCGCTCAGTTGCCGCTGGAAGGGATTCGCGTACTCGACGTAACCCAGGTCATGGCGGGTCCGTTCGCCTGCATGATGCTCGCCGATGCCGGCGCGGACGTGATCAAGGTCGAACCGGTCGAAGGCGACCAGACGCGTAGTGCGATGGGCTTCAAGATGAAGGGCCCCGACAGTATGGGCTTCCTGAACCTGAATCGAAACAAGCGCTCGATTGTGCTCGACCTCAAGAGCGACGAAGGGCGCGAGACCTTTTACGAGCTGGCGAAGACCGCCGACGCCATCGTCGAGAATTATCGGCCAGGCGTCGTGCAACGGCTACGGATCGATTACGAATCGATCCGCAAGATCAATCCGAAAATCGTGTACGTCAGCATTTCGGGTTTCGGACAAAGCGGGCCTTGGTCTTCGCGGCCCGGCTTCGACCTCATCGCGCAGGCCATGTCGGGCGTAATGAGCGTGACGGGCTACAAAGGCGGAAAGCCGGTCAAATGCGGGGTGCCCGTCGCCGATCTCGGTTGCGCGCTGTTTGCCGTCTATGGCCTGCTCTCCGCTTACATCGGTGCTCAGAAGACGGGGGTCGGCCAGCACATCGACGCGTCGCTCCTCGATTCGGCGATGGCCTTCGCGATCTGGGAGATGTCGGATTACTGGGGCACGGGCGTGCCGCCGGCTCCGCTCGGTACCGGCAATAAAATGAGCGCGCCCTATCAGGCCGTCAAGGCGCGCGATGGCTATTTCGTCATGGGCGCGACGAACCAGAAGCTATGGACCAGGCTCTGCGAATTGCTGGAGCGCCCGGACCTCGTGAAGCATCCGGACTTCGAAACCGTCTCGCTGCGCCTGAAAAATCGCGAGGCGATGATGGAAATTCTCGAGCGGGAGTTCGCCCGGCGCGACAGCGCCGATTGGGTCGACGCGCTGCTCGCTGCCGGCATCCCGGCCGGCCCGCTCCTCTCCTATCCCGAGGCCTTCGAGAGCGAGCATGCTCAGCACCGTCGCATGTGCATGGAAATCGATCATCCGGTCGAGGGCAAAGTCAAAAACATCGGCTTCCCTGTGAAAATGCTCGGCACGCCGCAACAAGTGCGCCGCCACCCGCCACGCCTCGGCGAGCACAACGACGAGATCCTCGCGGAAATCGAGAGGAGAGCATCATGAGCGAGGAAATCGGGCTTGTCGTGCATCCGTCGGGTGCGGCGGAAATCGTGATCGACCGTCCCGAACGGCACAATGCCATGACGATTGCGATGTATGAGTCGCTGCTTGCGCTCATCGATCAATGCGAACGTGATCGCGATGTGCGCTGCATCCTGCTCAGAGGCGCCGGCGGAAAATCGTTCGTTTCGGGGACGGACATCGGCTACTTCAAGGACTTTCGCGATGGCCGCCAGGGCGTGGCCTACGAGGCGCTTATCGAGCGCGTGATCGGCGCCGTCGAACGGATTGCCGTACCTACGATCGCCGTCATCGACGGCTGGGCCGTCGGCGGCGGCCTGGCCCTCGCGACCGCGTGCGATTTCCGCGTGTGCAGCGATACGTCGCGGTTCGGCGCACCGATCGCGAAGACGCTGTCCAATACGCTTTCATCGCGCAATATCGCGCGGCTGCAGGCAGCCTTCGGCGTGCCTCGCGTGAAGAAAATGCTGATGCTCGCGGATTACCTGACGGCGCGCGAAGCGCTCGATTGCGGCTATGTCTATGAAGTCTCGGCGCAGGATGCGCTCGAGACCGCGGCGCGCACGCTCGCCGAACGGCTCATGGCACTTTCGGCGGTGACACAGCAGGCGGTCAAGGAAAGCCTGCGTCGCATCGTCGTCGAGCAGCGGCTCGACGACGAGGACCTGATCGAAGAGGTGTACGGCAGCGTCGCTTTCCGGGAAGCGGTTGCCGCGTTTATTTCCGGCTCGACGAAGAAAGGCCGCTGACTGCGTTGCGCCGCTCGCGAACGGCGTTCGCGAGCAGATCGAGGACAGGCTCCGTTTGCGACCATGCCAGACAGGCGTCGGTGATCGAGACCCCGTACCGCAGCGGCACGCCCGGTTTCAAATCCTGGCGGCCCTCTTCGAGATTGCTCTCGATCATGACGCCGATGATCCGCTCGTCGCCCTGCGAAAGCTGCCGCGCCAGATCCTGCGCGACTTCGATCTGGCGAATATGCGACTTGCCCGAATTCGCATGCGAGCAATCGACCATGACTTGCTCTCGCAGGCCCGCCGCCTTCAATACGCCACACGTATCCTCGATGCTGGCGCTGTCGTAGTTCGGCCCCTTCTTTCCGCCGCGAAGAATGACGTGCGCATCGTCGTTGCCGCGCGTTTCGAAGATCGCCGCCATGCCCATCTTCGTCATGCCCATGAAGGCATGGCTCGCGCGCGCCGCGACGATCGCATCGGCGGCGATCTGCACACCGCCGTCGGTGCCGTTCTTGAATCCGATCGGGCTGCTGAGGCCCGATGCGAGCTGACGGTGGCTTTGGCTCTCGGTCGTGCGCGCGCCGATCGCGCCCCAAGCAATCAAGTCCGCGATGTATTGCGGACTGAGCAGGTCGAGAAATTCGGTACCCGCCGGCAATCCGAGGCCATTGATATCGAGCAGCAGTTGCCGCGCGCAGCGCAGCCCTTCGTTGATGCGGAAGCTGCCGTCGAGCCTCGGATCGTTGATATAGCCCTTCCATCCGACCGTCGTGCGCGGCTTCTCGAAGTAGACGCGCATGACGATGTATAGGTCGTCCTTCAGTGCATCGGCCGCGGCTTTCAGCCGGTGGGCGTAATCGAGGGCCTGGTCGTGGTCATGAATCGAGCAGGGACCGACCACGGCGAGCAGCCGATCGTCGCGGCCGTGCAGGATGTCGCCGATGGTTTCGCGGCTACGCTCGACGAGCGCCTGCACTTCGGGCGATACGGGCAGTTCGTCCTGCAGCAGCGCGGGTGAAATGAGCGGACGGACCGCGCCGATGCGGACGTCGTCGATGCGGGTCGTGTCCTGCGTAACGTCGGCAACGCCTACCTCTTTGTCGTGCAGAGGATCGTCGATGCTTCTCATGGAAAATCTCCGGAATATGCGGGCGCAGGCGTGATTATCACTCACTTCGGGGGGCGTCGATCGGAGCCCGTCGTCCCTCTGAATGATCAGTCGCTCCAACCGTCGCATTGGACGACGAACTCACCAGCGTCTACACTCAGCCGCATATCAACAGCCGGAGCCTTTTATGACAGAGCGACAGCGCATTTCATCGGGATCGGAATTCGAGGAACTCATTGGCTACAGCAGGGCCGTTGTCGAGGGTGACTGGGTTTTCGTTTCCGGAACGACCGGATTCGACTATCAGGCCCGGACGATCTCCGACGACATCGTGGAGCAGACGGAGCAATGCATGCGCAACATTGGCGACGCGCTGAATAAGGCAGGCGCGACGTTCGACGATGTCGTGCGCGTTCGTTACATCTTGCCTGACCGCAACGATTTCAAGGCGTGCTGGCCCGTTTTGCGCCGCTATCTCGGGAATGCGCGACCGGCGGCGATGATGATCGAGGCCGGCCTGTTGGACGAGCGCATGAAGATCGAAATCGAAATCACGGCGAAGCGGCGCTAACACACTAACGGCTGTACTGCCGGACGAGCCCGCTTTCAAGGCATATGCCGATATGCGCGTGAAACCGCGTTGATCCGTTCGGACTAGTCTCTGGCAATAGAGGTCTTTCCATCCGAAACGGTCGCCTCAAGAATGCTCGCCGATCTCGAATCGACACGGCCTCGTTCGAGATCGACCGGGCTCAACGCCGCGGCAAGTTTCTTCCGATCGAGACCGCCTTCCCAGGCCGACACGACGATCGACGCAACGCCATTGCCTACGATATTCGTCAGCGCCCGGCACTCCGACATGAATCGGTCGATGCCGAGGATCAGCACCATGGCGCTGACAGGCACCGTCGGCACGACCGACAGGCTCGCGGCGAGCGTGATGAAACCCGCGCCCGTCACCCCCGTCGATCCTTTGGAGGTCAGCATCGTGACGAGCAATAGCGTGACCTCCTGCCCCAGCGTCAAATGCGTATTCGTCGCCTGCGCGAGAAACAGCACCGCCAATGTCATATAGATATTGGTGCCGTCGAGGTTGAAGGAGTACCCGGTCGGCACGACGAGCCCGACGACGCCGCGCGGGCAACCGAGCCGCTCGAGCTTGTCCATCAATTGCGGCAGCGCCGCCTCGGACGTTGACGTGCCGAGCACGATCAGCAGCTCGTCGCGGATATACGCGAGAAAACGCCATAGGCTGAACCCGCACAAACGTGCGATGGTGCCCAGCACGATTGCGACGAACAGAAACGCGGTGAGATAGAAGACGCCGATGAGCTTGAGCATCGGCAGCAGGGAGACGATGCCGTAGCGGCCGATCGTGAACGCCATCGCACCGAAGGCGCCGATCGGCGCGAGACTGGTAATCATCCTCACGATCCGAAAGAACGCTTTCGATAGCGTTTCGATCAATTGCGTCACGGGCGCGGCGGGCTCCCCAAGCAGCGCGAGTGCGGTCCCGAACAACATAGCGATCAGCAGCACAGGCAGGATATCGCCCTGAACCAACGCACCGAGAAACGTATCCGGTATCACGTGCGCGATAAAACCGACGAGACCGTCACCGTGCGCGGCCTGCGCCGCATAACCCTTGACCGCGCTCGCGTCGAGCGTGGCCGGATCGACGTTGAAGCCCTCGCCGGGCGAAAGCAGATGCGCGGCAAGCAAGCCGATCGCCAGTGCGAGCGTCGACGCGAATTCAAAATAGAGCAACGCCTTGCCGCCGACGCGCCCGACTTTCCTCATGTCCTGCATACCGGCGATACCCGTGACCACCGTACAGAAAATCACCGGCCCGATGATCATGCGCACGAGCTTGATGAAGAGATCGCCGAGCGGCTTGAACGCGACGGCAACCTGGGGCGCGACGTGCCCGAGCGCCACGCCGGCGACGATGGCAGCCAGCACCTGAACATATAGGACGGTATAGAACGGCTTGCGTTTCATGTCTCCTCCATTTTTAGAGGCAAAGCGATGCTCCCCCCTTCTTCTAGCGGAAGGGAATCGGCATTGCGGATTGCGAGAATATCGGCGCGGTGGCGCTTACATCACCTGTGCCCAGGGATGACGCGTGAAGTGCGCACGTTCGAACGATTCGATGTCGGCAAGAGACGCAAGCGTGAGATCGACCGCGTCCATACCGTCGATCACCATGCGCTTGTGACGCGCGCCGATGGGGTAGGTGTAGGTGCTGCCTGATGCCGACGTCACGGTCTGCCTTTCGAGATCGATCCGCAACGACGCACCGGGCGTCCGAGTCGCTTCTCGCACCAGCGCATGGACGGCGTCGCGTTCCAATTGGACAAGAAGCAGGCGGTTGTTCATCGCGTTCGAATAGAAGATCTCCGCGAAACTCGGCGCGATCACCGCGTCGAAGCCGAACTGCTGCAGCCCCCATACTGCGTGCTCGCGGCTCGATCCGCAGCCGAAATTCGCCCCGCCGAGCAGAATGCGCGCGTTCGCGTAAGCGGGCTCGTTGAGCACGCAGTCCGCGCGGGGCGCGGCACGTTCGTCGAAACGCAAGTCGTAGAGCAAGCCATCCGCGAGACCGGCCTTGTCGATGATGCGCAAAAACTGCTTGGGCATGATCTGGTCGGTATCGAGATTGTCGATGGGCAGCGGTACCGCGCTGCCTTCAATGGTCGTCAGTCGCTTCATGATGCGTGGGCCTCGAGCGTGCGGACATCGGTGATGCGGCCGGTTATCGCGGCGGCCGCCGCCATTGCCGGGCTCATCAGATGCGTGCGGCCGCCGCGTCCCTGGCGGCCTTCGAAGTTGCGGTTGGTTGTCGACGCGCAGCGCTCGCCGGGTGCCAGCACGTCGTCGTTCATTGCAAGGCACATGGAGCAGCCCGGCTCACGCCATTCGAAGCCTGCCTCGATCAGCGTCTCAGCAATGCCTTCCTGAACGGCTGCGCGGCGCACGCTGCCGGAGCCCGGCACCACCATCGCTCGCACGCCCTCAGCCACGCGCTTGCCCCGTACGATGGCGGCGACCGTCCGCAAGTCCTCGATGCGCCCGTTGGTGCACGAACCGATGAAGACGCGGTCGATGCGCGTGCCCGCGAGCGGCCGGTTGGCTTCCAGTCCCATGTAATCGAGCGCGCGTCGCAGCGATGCGGCGGCTTCGGGGCTTGGCTGCGCCGCTTCATCGGGAATCGGCTCGTCGATCGCGATGGCCTGATCCGGACTCGTTCCCCAAGTGACGAAAGGCGCAATGTGGTGCGCGTCGAACCGGTGCTCGATGTCGAAGTGCGCATCGGCGTCGGAGTACAGGCCGCGCCAGTCGTCTACCGCTGCTCGCCACGCTGCTTCATCGAGGGAAGGCGTGTGAGCGCGCACATAGTCGAAAGTCGTCTCGTCGGGCGCAACCAGCGCGGCCCGTGCGCCCGCTTCGACCGTCATATTGCAAATCGTCATGCGCGCTTCGGCGGAAAGCGAAGCGATGGTCGATCCTCGAAACTCGACCGCGAAGCCGCGTGCCCCTTGCGCGCCGATGCGGCTGATCAGCCATATGACGATGTCCTTCGCCGATGTGGCGTAAGGCAGCGCACCATCGATCGTGATGCGCATGGTGCGCGCGAGCCGATAGACAAGCGTTTGCGTCGCCAGCACGTGCTCGACCTCCGAGGTCCCGATGCCGAAGCCGAGCGCTCCGAGCGCGCCGTACGTCGTCGTATGGCTGTCGCCACATAGCACGACCATGCCGGGACGGATCAGCCCGAGTTCCGGCGCGACAATGTGCTCGATGCCTTGCAATGGATCGTTCGCGGCGAAAAGACGGATGCCCGCGCGCTCGCAATTGCGGGCGAGGTTGTCCGCCTGCAACAGCGACGCCGCATCGCGAATCACGCGCGGCGATTCCGCATGTGTCGGAATGATGTGGCTCACGACGGCAAGCTGCTGGCGCGGACGGCGCACCGTGCGGCCGCGAGCATCGAGCGCGCTGAAAGCTTGCGGGCTCGTGTACTCGTTCATCAGATGCAGATCGACGTACAGCAGGACGTTCTCGCCATCGATGCGCGATATCACGTGCGAATCGACGAGCTTTTGGTAAAGGGTTCGGTTGGGCATACGTTACTGGGTCAGAAAGGGCAATACCCGGTCGAGCAGCAGTTGCGGCGCTTCTTCGGGAACGTAGTGACCGCAGGGCAGCGACTCGCCCTGCACTTGCGGCGCATAGGCCCGCCACTCGGCGAGCGGATCGAAGCATTGCTCGATGACGCCCTGCGCACCCCACAACGCCATGAACGGACAGGCGATCTGTTGTGCTGCATCGAGCGTGGCACGGTCGTGTTCGAGGTCGATCGTGATGCTGGCGCGGTAGTCCTCGCAGATGCCGTGCGCCGTGTCGGGATCCGACAGGCAGCGCAGATATTCCGCATAGGCTTGCGCCGTGAACGGCGCGAGGCCCGCGCTGCGCGCGCCGATGGTTTGTTTGAGGTAAAGGTCGGGGTCCGCTCGGATGAGCGTCTCCGGAAACGGCGCGGGTCGCACCAGCATGAACCAGTGCCAGTAAGCGCGCGCGAATGCGAACGACGTCTGCTCATACATGGCGAGTGTCGGCGCGACATCGAGCGTGACGAGCCGCGTCACCGCAGCGGGATGGTCGAGCGCCATGCGTGCGCCGACGCGCCCGCCGCGGTCGTGACCAATTACCGCGAACGACTCATAGCCGAGACTGCGCATGAGTTCGACCTGGTCTTGCGCCATGCGCCGCTTCGAATAGTTCGAGTGGTCCGCGGCGCCTGGCGGCTTGCCGCTGTCGCCGTAGCCGCGCAGGTCGGCGGCAACCACGGTGAAATGTTGCGCGAGCGCGGGCGCGACCTTGTGCCAGATCACGTGCGTCTGCGGATGCCCGTGCAGCAGCAAAAGCGCCGGCCCGTGCCCGCCCTTGATCGCGTGAATGGTGATGCCGTCGACGATCGCCGATGCATCGCTGAAGCCTTCGAACATGCTTGTCTCCCAACGTGGGTTCGAGTCTAATTGATGACGCATGCGATTGGGTTTCCGAGAAAGCAATCCGATCGTAACTTATGGGAACGAATCAATGGACGGCTTCTCCGATTTGAATGTGTTCGCGCTCGTGGCGCGACATCGCAATCTTGCCGCCGCCGCTCGCGAATTGGGCGTGACCCCGCCCGCCGTCAGCAAGCGGCTCGCGCAGCTCGAGCGGCGCCTCGGCGTGCGCCTGATGAACCGCACCACGAGGCGTCTGAGCCTCACGCCCGAAGGCGAGCTGTATTTGTCGAGCGGCTCACGCATTCTCGACGAACTCACGGAGTTGGAGCAGCTCGTCGCGCGCAGTCGAGGCGAGCCGACTGGCCTTCTGCGCGTGAATGCGTCGTTCGGATTCGGGCGTGCGCGTATTGCGCCGGCGGTGTCTGAGTTCGTCGCGCGCTTTCCCGCGATGAAGATCCAGCTACAGCTCACCGATCGGCCGATGAGTCTTCAGGAAGAAGGCTTCGATATCGGCATTCGCTTCGGCGAGGTGCCCGATGCGCGTGTCAACGCGCGCTTGCTGCTGGAGAACCGGCGCGTCGTGTGCGCATCGCCGGCTTACGTCGAGCGGCATGGCAAGCCTTCGGTGCCGCACGATCTGACTCGCCACGCGTGCATCGTGCTGCGCGAGAACGATTCGGCTTATGGCACTTGGCACTTTTCTCGCGGCAAGCGCGCGGAGACGATCAAAGTCGATGGGGCGCTATCGAGCAACGACGGAAGCGTGGTCCTGCAGTGGGCGCTCGAAGGGCGCGGCATCGTCGTGCGGTCGCAGTGGGAAATCCAGGGCCATCTCGAGAAGGGAAAACTGATACCTTTGCTGGAGGACTGGTCGCTGCCGAATGCGAACATCCACGCAATCTATCTGGAGCGAAACCAGCTTTCGGTCAAGCTCAGGACCTTCGTCGATTTCCTCGGCGAATATTTGCGAACCTCCGCGAAAGCGCGATGACACCCCTATACATTTCGATTAGTGGCGCCTCGGCGAGGCACGCGCGACGACGCTGGTGTTTTGCCCGTTGTCCAATCTCTGAGCCCAATACACTTCGATTTCTTGCACCAACTCCAGCGGCGGCGTGCCGTAATTTTCAAGCGCCGCCTCCTTCCGGCCCTCGATGAGAGCCCACTGGAATAGCGCGAGCACCGCTGCCGCGCCAGCCTTGTCTTTAGCGTCGGCCTGTAGCAGGACGAAAACGACGCCGGGAATGGGCCAAGCTCCATCGCCGGGCGGATTCGCGACGGTCTGATAGAAATCGTCCTCGCGTCCCCACGCCACCGTTTCCACCGCTGCATTGAAACTCGCGGCCGACGGCTCGACAAACGCGCCGCTCTTGTTCTGGATGATCGCGTAGGGCAAGTGCGCGGGCGCTGCATAGGCCAGTTCGACATAGCCGATTGCGCCTTTGATCTGCTTCACATAGGTGGCGACGAGCTGATTGCTCGTGGCGCTGCTCCCCACCGGCCACTTGACCGTCAGGCCGCGGCCCACCTGGTCGCGCCATTGCGCACTAACAGCGCACAAGTAGTTCGTCCAATTGAAGGTCGACCCGGAGCGATCGCCGCGATGAACCACGACGATCGGCAGATCAGGCAGCGCGAGGCTGGGATTGATCGCCTTGATGGCCGCGTCGTTCCATTTCTTGATCTTGCCCAGGTAGATATCGGCCAGCAGCGCGCCGGTCAGGTGAAGCCGTCCCGTGGCAATGCCATCGAGGTTGATCACCGGCACCAGGCCACCCGCCGCCACCGGAAACTGGATGAGGCCCGCGGCGCGCAATTCAGCCGGCGTGAGCGGCATATCCGACGCGCCGAAATCGACCGCACCGGCCTTTAGTCGGTCGATGCCGTTTCCTGAACCAATCGCATGAAAGCTCACCTGCTGACCGGTTCTTTCGAAATACGAAGCGGCCCACTTCTGCACCAGTGGATCGAAGAAGCTCGAGCCGGCACCCGTGATGCCGCCGGCGGCCTGTGCCGCCAGCGTATAGCCGGCAACGAAGCAAGCAACCGAGGCAGCGCGGCACACTGGCCATAGGTCGCGGGCGATTCCGGCAATGAGCGCAAAGACCGGGACGGCATTGGTTCGCTGAAATTTGTTGTTCATCGCGGCGCCCCTCATAGAGCTTTCCGGCTACGTCCGCTCATCCGTCAAAGGGTCGTGGCACGGCGGCAGGTGCCAATGACTGTATGCGCTCACTTCACGGGTATGAATAAGGCAGCCGTCCTAAAAGGGACTAAGGGATTGCCTTATTCAGCACTCGGGCACCGCCCTATTGGCTTTCGATCCACTGAATGGCAAAGCGCATCAATTCCTTGCCGCTATGGATATCGAGCTTTTCCTTGATATTGGCTTGATGGGCCTCGATGGTCTTTACGCTGCGATTCAGTTTCTCGGCGATTTGGCGCGCGCTGAAGCCGAGCCCGATGAGGTGCAGGACTTCGAACTCCCGTTCCGACAGGCTTGCAATCGGACCCTCCGGCCTCTTTTGAGGCACCATGAGCGCCCGCGCCAATTTCTCGTGCATGGCTGCGCTCAGATAGATATTGCCGGCCAGCACTTCGCGAACGGCGCTGACGACATGATCGGTGGCCTCGAGCTTCATCAGATACCCGTTTGCGCCGGACCTTAGGGCACGCTCGGCAAAGAGGCTCTCGTCATGCATGCTGAGGACAAGGATCGGCAAGTTCGGGTGCCGATGACGGAGGGTCTTCACCAGATCCAGTCCGGAGTCCGATTGCAGACTGATGTCGACGATGGCAATGTCAGGCTGGCAGGCCATCGCCGCCAAGGCTTCCTCGGTGCTGGCGGCCGCAAAACAGACGTGGAGATCCCCCTGCAGATTCAGCAAATGCGTCATCCCTTCCCGGATGATGGGGTGATCGTCGACGATCAGGACTCGAGTCTCAGAGCCAGGGCTAGACGATTTCGCGTGCACGGCCGAGTCCCTCCGATAGCGGGTAGCTGATAGCGACCGTGGTACCGCCCCACACATTGCGCGTCACGGTACAAGCGCCGCCTAGAAGGCTTGCCCGGTGACGCAGATTGTGAAGCCCCAGTCCCGAGACGCGCTCCATCTCTTCGAGCCCGACGCCGACCCCATCGTCGCTGATTGAAAGCGTCTGCTTGCCATCCGCTCGATCCAGGTCGATCCAGATACGACGGCCGCGGCTATATTTCAGCGCGTTGTTGACGGCCTCCTGTGCCGCACGGTACAGATTGTTTTGCATCAGCGGATCGGGCAAATCCACGTCCGGCGAGATTTGCAGCACGCACTCCACGCCGTTGAGCGTGCGAGCCGTCTCCGCCAACTCATGCAACGCGGCCGGGAGCCCACCGTATTCCATGGCAACGGGATCGAGGCCATGGGCAATCCTGCGCGTCATGAGGGACGCCTGCTTCACCAATTCGACGATGATGCCCGTATCGTCAGCGGCGGGATGGCCTTGCGTTTGCAGTTTTTGATCGAGGGCGGCGCAGTAGAGGCCCAGGCTGGTCAGATGTTGCCCAAGTCCATCGTGCAGTTCCCGGCCCATCGCTCTGCGCTGCTGATCGCCGATCCGAATCAGCTCTCCCTCCAACAAGCGGCGCTGCGCCATCTCCTCCTTCAATTCGCTGTTCGTGTTTTCCAAGTCTCGGGTACGCTCCTGGACTCGCCGTTCCAGTTCGATATGAGACGCCCGCAGCAAACTATGAACACGCCGTTCCTGAGCGCGTGCCGCCACCAGAAGCAATCCGGTTACCGCCATGACATTAGCGAAGGCGCACCATCTGACGAGGCTGTCCACCGGCGATTGAGCCGCGAAGGGCCCTGTGCCGTGAGTCGTGCCCCAGATGGCGACTAGGCAAACCATCAAGGTAGCGATGGTGGTGCCCACCCGATCGAAGCGCAGCGCCGCCCAGATAATGAACGGAAAGATCGCGAGGGCCGCGGGATAGTAGCCGTGCCCCGCGAGTTGCGGGGCGCCGAAGATCAGATAGCTGACCCAGAACGTCGCAACGGTCAGCACGCACGCCTCTATGGTGTGCCCCGCGGAGCGAATAGTGTTGGAATGGGCAAGGCAGTTGAAGAGCGGTGGGGCCACGACCAGAACCCCCATCATGTCGCCGAGCCACCATTTGAGGAAGGCCGCGCCGTACGCGGCGACCGGCACCAAGCCCACTTGGAGCAAGGCCGTCGCGCCAATCAGCGCGCTGATTGACGTACTCAGCACCGCCGCCAGGCCGACGAAGGCCAACACGTCACTGATGCGATCGAGACTGATCCGGAACCGAGCCAAACGCTTCAATGAGATCGCCGCCGTCAACGTTCCTACCATTGAGCCGACGCCAATCACGGCAGCCACAGGTACGGGAACGCCCACGGACACGTTGGCCAGAAAGGAGCCTATGGCAATTCCGGGGGCGGCCGCGACGCCCAGAGCGAATAGCGCCACCAGAGCGATGCCGCTCGAAGGCCAAACGAGAGAGATTGCGCCGCCCACGACCGCATAAGCAAGCCCTACCCTCGCACCCGCGTAATACGCCAATACAACGATCCCGGTGTACGAGATGAGGCGGAACCTGGAATTGCCACGAATGGTAACCATTGTTCGCCTCGAATTTCAGGGGAGGCAGATCTTAGCTCGCGTCGAGGCGTTCTTTCGTCAGTCGGAATGCGGCCTAAGCGACGGCGTGACGAAAGTTGCGGGAAACTGCGTATCTGTCGTAAGGATTGTCGTAGGCGGCGCCACGTTAATCAAGCGCTACAGAGTGCATCTTTGCGGTATTAAATACGGCGGCGTCCTGTGGCGCAGCTTCGGATGACGCGGTTTTGATGTTCCCTTCAAGCGTTTTACGCAATTTAGCCGGCTTCCGGGCCTTTCACAAAGGCGAGTCGGGTCCATTTCACTCCGATCCGCCGATTTTCGTTTTGCACCGATTCGGTTTGGAGATTGAGCACGGGTTGTAAACCGTGGGCATGTGCCAGCTCGATGGTCTCGTCGGCCGAAACATCGAACATCCGTCTTCCGGCTGGAACCGGACCATGCCGTAAAGACATAATCAGCATGCCGCCGCCAGACAAAAGAGCGCTCACGTTCGCCATCGATCGGCGTCGCTCTTCCTCGTCGAGATGCATCCAAACAGCCGTCAGCATCGCGAGTTCAAACGGCCTCTTCCTTGAGCGTAAGAGGGGCAGGTCCGGCAAGCTATCGTCGACCCATTCGATTCGAGGCGAGGAATGCAGCTCCATTCCTGCGTTGCGCAACTGATCCACGGGCTCGACGGCCACGACGCTGTGCCCCATTGCTGCAAAGGCAGCCGCGTCGGTCCCGATGCCCGCCCCAATGTCGAGAACGGTCGACGGGTTGGCTGGTATCAGATGCAATATGGGTCTGTGATGTTCGGCAAACGAAACGCGCCGCCATTGCTCGACGAGAAGCGGCGCATTCTCCGCGTAGCCCTCGGTGCCGCTCACGTTATCGGACACTGCGGTCTCCCGGTTCTGGCCCTGGTGCTTTAACCAAGACTGCAGTGGTGTCTTTGCCACTATCCCGATTGTTGTTATGTTCGTGTTTGAACGAGGTACGCGATAGTCTCCGACGTCGGCATACCCGTGCGCTTTGGCTAATCATGGATCTACTAGTCTTCAAGCTCGTCGTCACGCCGCTGTTGCTGTTGGCTGCCACCCTGGCCGTTCGCCGCTGGGGCGAGGCAATCGGCGGGCTCCTCGTAGGCCTGCCGCTCACGTCCGGGCCGATCTCGGTTTTTCTGACTCTGGAGCATGGACCTGCGTTTGCAGTACAGGCTACGGCAGGATCGCTTGTCGCGACGGCCGCCCAAGCGGCGTTTTGCGTTGCGTATTGCAGAATGGCACGCGTGGGGTGGCCGATAGCCCTCGCAGGCGCATGTGCCATGTTTTCCATCGTAGCCGGCCTTTTGCAGCAAAGCTGCGCTATCGGAAACCGGCCTGTTTATCGTCGCTATCGTGGCCATCGCACTCGCGCTCATTCTCATCCCTAACAAGGCAGCCCCAACGGGTAAGCTCGATCCGCCGTGGTGGGATTTGCCCCTGCGTATGGCGCTCATCGCGGGCCTGGTCGTCGGCGTGACGCTCATCGCGCCTTACGTCGGTCCCGAGGCGAGCGGCGTACTCGCGTCGTTCCCGTTCATGGCGATCATCCTTGCGGTTTTCACTCACCGCATGATCGGCCATACGGCCGCGCAACAATTGATGCGCGGCATGGCGGCGGGACTTTTGGGCTTTGCCGCGTTTTTCTATTTGCTGAGCCTGATGCTGACGCGCTTGAGCTTGTTTGCCGCTTACGGTGGTGCGATTTGCTGCACGCTCGCAATACAAGCGATCTGGTTGTACCGGATGTGCCTGCCGGTCACACTGCCGACGGAGTAGTCGGCAGCGCGGCGAGCTTGGGAATGGGCTAAACATCCGTTCAGAAAATGAAGCCGGTGTTGACGAATTTCGAGTGGTGGTCGGACACGATCGCGTCGAGCAGTTGCTTGCTGCTGTCCGTCTGCTTCGCCGCGACCATCGAGCGGATGGAAAACGCGCGCAGCGCATCGGTCACCGAGAGCGTCCCTTCCGCCGAATCCTTGCGGCCGGCAAACGGGAACACGTCCGGCCCGCGCTGACACTGACAGTTGATATTGACGCGGCACACCTGATTCACGAGCGGGTCCACGAGCGCGCCGATCTGCGCCGGATCCGAACCGAAGATGCTCACCTGCTGCCCGTGCTCGGACGTCGTCACGTAGTCGAGCGCGGTTTCGACATCGTCGAACGGCGCGACGGGGATGATCGGCCCGAACTGCTCTTCACGATACAGCATCATACCTTCGGACACCGGGTACACGACGGCCGGGTAGAACAGCGTCTTGTAGAACACCCCGCCCGATGCGTTGACGACCTGCGCGCCTTTCGCCTTCGCATCGTCGATCGCTTCGCTCATGTAGGCGGTGCGGTGCATGCCGGGCAGGGGCGTAATCGCAACGCCTTTTTCCCACGGCATGCCGATCTTCATCTTCGCGAGTTCTTCGGTAAAGCGCTTCAGGAACGCGTCGACGATCGAACGGTGAACGAGCAGCATCTTGAGGGCGGTGCAGCGCTGGCCATTGAACGACAATGCGCCGAGCAGACATTCCTTCACGGTCAGTTCGAGATCGGCGTCGGGCAGTACGATCGCGGCGTTCTTCGCGTCGAGGCCGAGGATCGCTCGCAGCCGGTGCGACTTCGGGTGCTGCTTCTTCAAGTGATCGGCGACCTTGCTCGATCCGATCAGCGCGAGCACGTTGATCTTGCCCGACGCAAGCATGTGCGGGACGACGACCGCGCCCGGCGCGTAGATGGTATTGATCACGCCTTTCGGAAACGCATCGCGGAATGCCTCGAGCAGCGGCTCGAACAACAGGGTGCCGTACTGTGGCGGCTTGAACACGACGGTATTGCCCATCAGGAGCGCGGGGATCAGCGTCGCGAACGTCTCGTTCAGCGGATAGTTATATGGCCCCATGCACAATACGACGCCAAGCGGCGTGCGGCGAATCTGTCCGATCGTACCTTCCGCGATCATGAAACGCGAGTTCGCGTTGTCGAGCTCCTTCAGCGCGTCGATCGTCTGCAGCATGTATGTGACGGTGCGATCGAACTCTTTCTGCGAATCGGCGAGGCTTTTTCCGATCTCCCACATGATCAGATTCACGATCAGCTCGCGCCGGGCAACCATTCGCTTGATAAAGTCCTGCATGCAGGCGATGCGTTGTTCGACCTTCATGGTCGGCCATTCGCCGCGACCGGCGTCGTAGGCGCGCACGGCGGCATCGAGCGCCGCGTCGCTCTCCGGCTCACCCATCACTGGATAACTGCCGATCTCGACCTGCTCGATCTCGCCGTCGGCCTGCCGCACGCAGACGGGCGATAGCACGGTCTTGGTCGCGCCGTCCCAGGGCTTGAGCGTGCCGTCGACAAGCGACACGCGCTGGTGGATCGGCGATTTCAGCCTGAATTCGGCCGGGATGTCTTCAGAGGCGGGAAATAACTGCTGTAGGTAGGCGGAATCAGGCATGGCGGTCTCGCTTGACTGAGGGCTCGAGCAGCCAATTGTACGGCCGCCCGGCGCGACCTACCTTTATAACGGAGGATTGACGTTCGCCGGAGCGGGTGGTCACCGCAACCAAGCCCGCCCCCGTTGCAAAGCGCGTCGACGATTGCTGCACTCATCAAACGCGCTTATGCCACCGGCGCACCATATCCGCCGCCACCCGGCGTTTCGATGACGAATGTGTCACCGGGCGCCATCTGCGCGCCGCCGACATGTGCAACAGGCACGATGGTGCCGTCGGCTCGCTCGACGTAGTTGCGCCCGAGCGCGCCCGCCTCGCCCCCCGCCGCACCGAATGGCGCATGCACGCGGTTGTTCGACAAGATCGACGCCGTCATCGATTCAAGGAAGCGAATCCGCCGGATAGCGCCGTTGCCGCCGCGCCAGCGCCCTTCGCCGCCCGACCGGCTGCGGATGAAATGCGATTCGAGCCGCACCGGATACCGCCATTCGAGTACCTCGGGATCGGTCAGCCGCGAATTCGTCATGTGCGTCTGCACGGCATCGACACCCTCGAACCCGGGCCCCGCGCCACTGCCGCCGGCGATCGTTTCGTAGTATTGGTGCCGTGCGTTGCCGAACGTGAAATTGTTCATCGTCCCCTGGCTCGACGCGACACGGCCGAGCGCGCCGTAGAGCGCATTCGTGATCGCCGAAGAGGTTTCCACGTTCCCCGATACCACCGCGGCCGGATACACCGGATTGAGCATCGATCCTTCCGGCACGATCACGGTCAGCGGCTTCAGGCACCCGGCGTTGAGCGGAATGTCGTCGCCCACGAGCGTGCGGAACACATAGAGCACCGCCGCCATGCACACGGCCTTCGGCGCGTTGAAGTTGTTCGGCAACTGCGCCGACGTACCGCGGAAGTCGATCTGCGCGCACCGAGCGCACGCATCGACGCGGATCGTGACTTCGATCACCGCTCCGTTGTCGAGCGGATAGCGATAATGTCCGTCCCGCAGTGCGCCGATCACGCGCCGCACGGCCTCTTCGGCGTTGTCCTGCACGTGCCGCATATAGGCACGCACGACGTCTTCGCCGAACTGCGCGATCATCCGGCGCAGTTCTTCGACACCCTTCTGATTCGCCGCGATTTGCGCGCGCAAGTCGGCCATGTTCTGCTCGACGTTGCGCGCGGGATAACGGCCCGACGCGAACAGCGCGCGCGTCTCGCGATCGCGCAACGCGCCGCCGGAGACGAGTTGCCAGTTGTCGATCAGCACACCTTCTTCGTCGATATGAGTCGAGTCGGGCGGCATGGAGCCCGGCGTAATCCCGCCGATGTCGGCATGGTGACCACGCGAGCCCACATAGAAGAGCGGTTCGGCCGATCCGTTCGCGAACACCGGCGTAATGACCGTCACATCGGGCAGGTGCGTGCCGCCATGATAGGGATCGTTGAGCATGAACACATCGCCATCGCGCATTCGTCCGCGGTTGCGTTCGATCACGGTGCGGATGCTCTCGCCCATCGAGCCGAGATGCACCGGCATGTGCGGCGCGTTGGCAATCAGATTGCCGTCGGCATCGAATATCGCGCACGAGAAGTCGAGCCGCTCCTTGATGTTGACGGAGTACGCCGTATTCTGAAGCGTCAGCCCCATCTGCTCGGCGATCGACATGAACAAGTTGTTGAAGATCTCGAGTCGCACGGGATCGGCGTCGGTGCCGAGCGAACGGCGTGTCGGCAGCGGAACCACACGCGTGAGCACGAGGTTCGCGGTGTCGGTCAACTCCCCGCGCCAGCCCGGCTCGATCACCGTCGTGCCATTCTTTTCAGCGACGATCGCGGGACCGTCGAGGACGTCGCCTGCAAACAGTGTCTCGCGCACGTAAAGCGGCGCATTGTGCCACGCGCCACCTGAATAGAAGCGAACGCTGGTATCGGCGGTTGGCGCTCCCTGCGTGCGGCGGGAAACGGGAGCAACGTCGAGCGGCGCGTCGGAGCGGCCGATCGCTTCGACCGATGCGAGCTCCACGATGAGCGGCGTTCCCTCCATCAGAAACGCGTAGCGCTGCCGGTAAGCGTGCTCGAACGCCCGACGCATGGCATCCAGGCTGCCCGCCGGCACCGCAATCGCCGAATCGGTGCCGCGATAGCGCAAATGCGCGCGGCGCACGGTGTCGATCCGCGCCGATGGCACGCCCTGCTCGCGCAGCACGCCCACGGCTTGCTCGGCGAGCGCGTCGAGCGTGTCGTTCAGCAGCAGGAGCGTGGCGTCGTCGAGCTCCGCCTCGATGGCGCGCTCGCGCATCGCGGTCTGGTCGGCCAGCCCCATGCCATAAGCCGAGAGCACGCCCGCAAGCGGATGCGCGAACACCTTCGTCATCCCGAGCGCGTCGGCAACGCCGCATGCATGCTGCCCGCCCGCGCCGCCGAACGTCGTCAGCACATAGCGCGACACGTCGTGGCCGCGTTGCACCGAGATCTTCTTGATGGCATTCGCCATGCTTCCGATCGCGATCTCAAGAAAGCCTTCGGCCAGTTCCTCAGGCGTTTGCCGACGTCCCGTCGCGGCGAAGATCTCGTCGGCAAGCGCGGCAAAGCGCTCAGCCACGACGTCGCGATCGAGCGGCGCGTTGGCATGCGGGCCGAACACACGCGGGAAGTAGTCGGGCTGAATCTTGCCGAGCATCACATTGCAGTCGGTCACCGCCAGCGGGCCGCCGCGTCGATACGAAGCCGGCCCCGGGTTCGCGCCAGCCGATTCGGGACCCACGCGCAGCCGGCTGCCGTCGAACGTCAGCACCGAGCCGCCGCCGGCCGCAACCGTATGGATGCTCATCATCGGCGCACGCATCCGCACGCCCGCCACCTGGGTCTCGAACACGCGCTCGAACTCGCCGTTGAAATGCGAAACGTCGGTCGACGTGCCGCCCATATCGAAACCGATCACCTCCTCGAAGCCGGCCGCTTGAGCGGCGCGGACCATCCCGACGATGCCGCCCGCGGGCCCCGACAGGATCGCATCTTTGCCCTGGAACGCATCGGCACGCGTGAGCCCACCGCTGCTCTGCATGAACTGCAGATTGACGCCCGGCATCTCGGCCGCGACCTGTTCGACGTAGCGACGCAGTATCGGCGACAAGTAAGCATCGACAACGGTCGTGTCGCCGCGCGGCACGATCTTCATCAGCGGCGACACTTCGTGCGACACGGACACCTGCGTGAAGCCGATGCGGCGCGCAAGCTCGGCGAGCGCGCGCTCGTGATGCGTATATCGGTAACCGTGAATCAAGACGATCGCGAGCGCCCGGATGCCGCTGTCGTAGACCGCCGCGAGCGCAGCCTCCGCGCGCTCGAGGTCGAGCGGCTCGATGATGTCGCCGTGCGCGCCGATGCGCTCGTCGACTTCCACGACACGCTCGTAGAGCGCCTCGGGCAACTCGATGTCGAGATCGAAGAGGCGTGGCCGATTCTGATACGCAATGCGCAGCACGTCGCGAAAGCCGCGCGTCGTCACGAGCGCGGTCGGCTCGCCCTTGCGTTCGAGCAGCGCGTTGGTTGCGACGGTCGTACCCATCTTGACCATCTCCACTTGGGCCGGCGTGATCGGCTCGCCCGGCGCGAGGCCGAGCAGATGGCGGATGCCGGCTACGGCCGCATCGCGGTAATGCTCCGGATTTTCCGACAGCAGCTTGTGCGTCGTGAGCGAACCGTCCGGACGGCGCGCGACGATGTCGGTGAAGGTGCCGCCGCGGTCGATCCAGAATTGCCAGCGAGGCGCCGCGAAGTCGGCATGCGAGAAGTGTTCAGACATGGTGATCGAATCGAAAACGGAAACGAAGACAGGAAATGAAAACGCGCAATCGAGCAGGCGATGCGAGCAGGCGTCAGGCGGACTCGAGCTCGCGGCCGCGGGTCTCGGGCAACGTAAGCGCGGCGACGATCAGCACCCCATAGGCGGCGACCGCGAAGACGCCGATGCTCGTGCCGAGACCGTACTGCTTCGCGAGCGCACCGATCAGAAACGGGAACAGGGCGCCGATCGCGCGGCCGACGTTGTAGCAAAAGCCCTGGCCTGAGCCGCGCACACGTGTCGGAAAGAGCTCCGTCAGAAACGCGCCCATACCTGCAAAAATCCCCGACGCGAAGAAGCCCAGCGGAAAGCCGAGCCAGAGCATCGAGTGATCGGTCAGGTTCAGCGACGTGTACGCGAATGCGATCGCCATCGAGCCCGCCGCGAACAGGATGAAGTTCGGCTTGCGGCCGAGGCGGTCGGTCAGATAGGCGCTCGACAGATAACCGATGTAGGAGCCGACGATGATCGTCGCAAGATAACCTCCCGTGCCCATCACGGTGAGATGGCGCTCGGTCTTGAGGAACGTCGGCAGCCACGTCGTGATCGCGTAATAGCCGCCCTGCGCACCCGTCGTGAGCAGTGCCGCGCGCAGCGTCGTGGAGAGCAGACGCGGCGAGAAGATCTCGCCGAGGCTCGGCTTGTCGCCCTCGCTTTGCTGCGCCGCCTTCGCGTGCCGATAGACTTCCGGCTCCTTCACATAGCGGCGAATCACCAGCACGAGCAGGGCCGGCACGAGCCCGAAGAGGAAGAGCGCGCGCCATGCGGTCGCGGCGGGCAGCACCGAGAACGTCCACGCGTACAGCAAAGCCGCGGCACCCCAACCGATCGCCCACCCGGCCTGCACGAGGCCGACCGCCTTGCCGCGATCGCGCGCGCGGATCACTTCACCGATCAGCACTGCCCCCGCCGTCCATTCGCCGCCGAAACCGAACCCCATGAGCGCACGCGCGGCGAGAAGCTGCTCGTAGTTTTGCGCAAGCCCGCATAGCCCCGTAAACGCCGCGAACCACAGTACCGTGATCTGCAAGGTCCGCACGCGCCCGATGCGATCGGACAAGATGCCGGCGAGCCAGCCGCCCGCGGCCGACGTGAGCAACGTCAGCGTGCCGATGAAGCCCGCGTCGGCAAGACTGATTCCCCATGTCGCGACGAGCGTCGGGATCACGAACGACAGCATCTGCGTGTCCATTCCGTCGAGCATGTAGCCAGTCTTGCAACTCCAGAATGCGCGCCGTTCGCGCGGCCCTGCATCGGCGTACCACGCGAACATGCCATTGCGGCCTCCCTGTTCGATGTCGGCGGATGGCGCCGCCGCGGTCTTGCTGTCCATCTTTTGGCTCCTTGTCGAAAGCGCTCGAGGAAACCGCCTCGCGGCAGGCGAACGGTCGTCGCATCGAGGATGCATGCTTCCCTCCGGGCTGCGCGGATCCTCGGCTCACGGCGTGGCGCGCCGTGGCAATCGTAAAAGCGAAGCGCCGGTCTTCAGGCGCCCCGCGGCGTGCATCAGAACACGGCGAGCGATCTGTTCTCGATGTCCGTCATCAGCATGTGGCCCGGCGCGTGGGCGATGGCGAGCGGCAGGCGAGCGGCCATCAGCGCCGTCTGCGGTGTCACGCCGCAAGCCCAGAACACGGGCAGTTCGCCGTCGCGGATGGTGACCGGATCGCCGAAATCGGGGCGTGCAAGATCCGCGATGCCGAGTTCGGACGGCGTCCCGATGTGGATGGGCGCACCGTGCACGCCGGGAAAGCGGCTCGTGATCTGCACCGCGCGGATCGCGTCCGCGCCGCGCATCGGCCGCATCGACACGACGAGTTCCCCGCCGAATACACCGGCCCGGCGATTCGGGACGGTCGTCCGGTACATCGGCACGTTGCGCCCCTCTTCGACATGACGCAGCGGTATGCCTTCCCGCGCGAGCATCGCTTCGAACGAGAACGAGCAGCCGATCGCGAATACGACGAAGTCGGACTGCCAGAGCTCGTTCAACGAGTCGACGCGTTCGACCAGGCGCCCCTCCCTGTACACGTTGTACGCGGGCACATCGGTGCGAATGTCGAGATCGCGCCCGAGCGCGTCGATCGCATAGGCGCCCGGATCGCCGACCCCCAGCAACGGACACGCCTTCGGGTTCGCGTTGCAAAAGCGCAGGAAGTCAAGCGCATAGGCTTCGGGCATGATCGCGAGGTTGGCCTGCGCGAATTCGCCGCAGTGGCCGGCCGTCGGGCCGCGAAATGCGCCGTGGCGCACGGCGCGGCGAAATTCATAGGGGGTCATGAATGAATCTCTGTGACAGTCGAATGACGTTGGTCGTCAGGAATAGGCGAAGGATAGAAAAGACGAAAATTTGACGCCACCTAGTTTTTCTTGCGTTCGACGAATAGAATTTCTTAACGTAACGCCGGTTTTCCCTAGTCTCGTGAAGATTTTGTAGCGTGCAGTCTCCGCGTCGATTGCTTCGTTCTTCACCATGAACACACGCTTCCTTGAGACCTTCGTCGCTCTGGCGAAGCTGCGCAGCTTCCGCACGACCGCCGCCGAGCTGCACGCAACGCCCGCCGCGATTTCACAGCGCGTGAAGGCGCTCGAAGACGAACTGGGGACAGTGCTCGTCGACCGCGAAAGCCGTGAGTTTCGCCTGACACCGAATGGCGAGTACCTGCTCGGCTACGCCAAAGCCGTCGTCGATGCCACGCGCCAGCTGCAGGCGGCAGCGGCGAGCGACAGCGCCGTGCGCGGCAAGCTGCGACTCGGCGTCATCGAAACAGTCGTGCACAGCTGGCTGCCTCAATACATGACGCGGCTCTCGATCGACTATCCACATCTCGACATCGACTTGAATGTCGACGTCAGCGTCGTGCTGCAGCGCCGGCTCATGGGGGGAGAACTCGATCTGATCGTCCGCGTCGAGGGCAGCGACGAAGCCAGCGTCGTTTGCGATGCGCTCGCGAACTATCCCGTGCACTGGATTGCGCGCGCGGGCCTCGTGCCGGTCGCGCGCAGCGGTCTTGCCAAGCGCGTCCTCGAGCACCCTATCCTCACGTTCGGCCGCGGCACCGCCCCGCATCGCGCGCTCGAAGACATCGTCGCTATGCTTGCGCGCGCGAACGGGGTGCCGCTCGGAGAGACGCGCATTACGGGCTCGCCGTCGATCTCGGTGATCGTCCAGCTCGTGCGGGACGGGTTCGGCGTCGCGGCGATCCCGCGGCTCTTCGTCGACGCACTGATCGAATCCGGAGAGATGGTCGAATTGCCGCTTCAGCCCACTCCCCCGTCGATCGTCGTCTCGATGTCGCGTCGCGCCGATGCATCGCGTCTCGTGCATGCCGCGGCGGCGGCCGCGCGGACGGCCTGCCACGAATACTGCGCGAAAAGCGACCGGCGGCTCGTCGAGCCGTTGTAGATACCGCGCTACGAGGCCGAGCTTGGATATGTGCCGGGGCGAATGGTCACTGCGGCCAGGCCCGCCCCCGCAAATGCGCACGCGGCGCACACCAGCGCGACCGCGCGCAGCGCCTCGGCGATGGCTTCGCCTTCGGCGCGGGCGAGAGGCGTTTCAGGCGTCGTATGCGCGGCACCCGGCGCCGCCATGGATTGCGCGTTCGGTTCAAGCAGTTGCCCGGAACGGCGCGCGTCCTGCGGCACGTGCAGCTGATCGAGCCGCGCCGCCAGCGTCGCATGATGCGTCAACACGAACACGATGCCGAGTACGGCAACGGCAAGCAGACTTGCGACGCGTGCAACGGCATTGTTGATACCGGACGCCACGCCGGCGCGTTCGCTCGGCACCGAACCCATCACGGTTGTCGTCAGCGGTGCGACCGTGATCGTCATGCCGAGACCGAGCACCGCCAGCGCAGGGAAAAGGCTGGCCCAATAGCTGCCGCGCACGGACAACATCGCCAGCATTCCAAATCCGATCCCAGCGATGCCGGGCCCCATCGTGAGTAGCCAGCGCGGACCATAACGGCTCGTCCAGCCGCCGGTCAGGCGCGAAAGCAAGCCGATGATGACGGGCACTGGCAATAGCGCTGCACCCGCTTCGGTTGCCGTATAGCCGTGCGCGCGGATCAGCGTGAACGGCAAGAAGAAGAGCGCACCGCCGAGGCCGAAGTAAAGCAACAACGTAACGAGGTTCGCGCCGGTGAAATCGCGCGAGCGGAATACGTCGAGCGGCATCATCGGATTGCGACTGTTCGCTTCGATCGCCATGAACGCGGCCAACACCAGTACACCTGCGCCGATCGCGCCGAGCACGAGCGGATGGCCTAGCCCATGCGTCGGCGCCTCGGTCAGACCGAAGGCGAAGGCTCCGAGCCCTGCGGCCGCGGTTGCGGCGCCGAGCCAGTCCAACTGTTGCGATGCATCGGGGTCGCGGCTGTTGGGTACTGACCAAACGGCCAGAACGGTCGTCGCGATGGCGAGCGGCACGTTGATGAAGAAGATCGCGCGCCAGGAAAACGCGTCGACGAGCCAGCCGCCCGCCACTGGACCGATCGCCGACGTGATCGCGCCGATTCCCGCCCAGGTGCCGATCGCTCGTCCGCGTTCTTCGCCGGAGAACACAGCGCCGATGATTGCGAGACTGCTCGGGACGAGTAGCGCCGCTCCGATGCCCTGCACTGCGCGTGCTGCGATGAGCGAGCCTACTTGCGGCGCGAGCGCGCAGGCGATCGAAGCGAGCGCGAAGAGCGCGATGCCGGCGATGAACACGCTGCGGCGGCCGATCTTGTCGCCCATCGCCCCGCCCACCAGCACAAGCGATCCGAGAAAGAGCAGATACGCATCGACCACCCACTGCATTGCCGCTACGCTTGCGCCGAGCTCGCTTTGAATGGACGGCAGCGCGACGTTCACGACCGAGCCGTCGATAAAGGCCATGCTCGAGCCGAGGATCGTCGCGGCCAATGCAAGGCGCTTGCGTCGACAAGGCCGGCCGGCGCCGGCCCGTTGCGAGCGGATGACGAGCTCGTCGCACGGGCTCGCCTGCGCGGCGATGACATGCGCCGCGCGCCGCAGACTATCGGGAATGCGCTGGCGGACCAAATTCGCTCCCGCGCCGATCGATCTCATTGCAGATCGAGCAGCAGTGGTGTCACGCGCCGGCTCGCGGCTATCCCGCCTGCTCCGGCGAAGTGATGTTCGAAGATCGGGCGGCGAATCCCGGCCGCTACTCGACCCGGCCGCCAACCTTGAACACGTCGTTGAGCTCGGCGCCCGATGCGGCGCCGGCAAACCCGTCGAATCGCCCATCGGCCAATGCCTGGGCCGCGCGCATGAAGCCGCCCCACGCCGCGCGCGCGAGTGCCCCGCCGACACTGACGCGCCGCACGCCCAGCGAAGCGAGATCGTGCAACGTGAATTCGGAGGTCGAGCCGACCAATACATTCACCGGCTTCGGGGCAACCGCCGAAACCACGGCCGTGATCTGCTCACGGGTCTTGATACCGGGTGCGTAAAGACAATCGGCTCCGGCATCGGCGTACGCTTTCAGCCGCGCGATGGCATCGGCGAGATCGGATATGCCGACCACGAAGTTCTCGGCGCGTCCGACGAGCAACGTATCGCCGCCATTCTCGTCGATCGCGCGTCGTGCCGCTTTGATCCGCTCGACTGCGATTTCAACCGGAAACAGCGGCGATGCGGCATCTCCCGTCGAATCTTCGATCGACAATCCCGCCACACCAGTATCGACGGCGAGCTTGACGCTTTGCGCAACCTCGGCGGGAGTGGAGCCGAAACCATTCTCGAAGTCCGCGTTGACCGGCAGATCCGTTGCTTCGACGAGTTCACGCAAGTGCGCCAGCACCATTTCGCGAGGCGACGTGTTGTCCGCATGACCGATCGACCACGCGAAACCGGAACTGGTCGTGGCGATCGCTTTGAAGCCGAGCGTCTGCAAGTATCGTGCGCTGCCGATGTCCCAGGGATTCGGCAGCATGAAACAGCCCGATTCGTGCAGGGCTCGGAAGGCGGCGCGTCTTTCTTTGACGGTACGGGGCATGACCGATCTCCTTTGGGAGGCAACCGGTGAGTTTTAGCTCCGTTGGCCGCATCCGTCAACGAATCAGTTGCCTTATTCCGAGCGCGACGATGACGGCGCCACATACGCGATCGACGACGCCGCGCGCGCGCCGATGAGCCGATGCGACCCTAGGGTGCGACATGACGATTGCGACGAGCCCGTACCAAGAGGTAGCCGTGACGCACACCATTGCAAGCATGGCGGCGAACGTCGCCGCGGAGACATGCGCGGGGGCGGCGGAAGAGAACACCGCGGCGAAGAACGCTATCGATTTCGGGTTGGTGATGTTCGTTGCGACGCCTTGCAGAAACGCGGGATACACGCCGGTGCGCTGTTGGACCTCCATCCGACTCTCGCTGTTTGCGCGAGCGGAGACGATCAGGCGCAGGCCGAACCAGAGAAGGTAGCCGGCCCCTGCAACCTTGACGATCACCGCCAGCCAGGGAAAAACCGCAAAGACGAGGCCGACACCGAGGATCGAGCAACTCGCCCAGAAGAGATTGACGATTACCACTCCAGCGACGAGCGCGAGCGAATCCGAGCGCCCTCTGGAAGCCGCGGTATGAGCCACCGCCACGAAATTTGGCCCGGGTATGACGACACCGGCTAAATAAATGAAGAAGACGGCAATGACGGCGGATAAGTCGATCATTCGGAGGCTCTTGGGTCGGTTATCCCGTGAATCTATACGAACCAGGCGGGCGACACCAGGGCCATTAGCCAATTCGCATGAAGTCGCTCGATCAGTTCACGGCGCGCAGTTGCGTCGCTTTGTCCGAATTTCAGCGCACTAGGGTCTCACACCAACTTTCGCGGCTTATGTTTTCGCGTCGCCCAGCGCCGGTCCGCCTATTGGGCCGCATCTGCGCGATCCGGGCGATTCAACGGACATAGGTGTAACAACAAAGCGGGAGAAAAAAAGATGCACAACCGACGGCTGATACAAAGCGGGTGCGAAGGATTTGCCATTCCAGTCGAATTGCGCTCATCGATCGAAATTGTGCCGCGCGCAAGGAAATTGACGATTGGGAACGCAAACACATGACACATCCGAATCCCAATGCGGCCGAGACATCGGCCAAGAAGAGTGTCGAGCCGCCTCGCATCCTGGTCGGCCGCGTGGAGGGCGTCACCCTCTTCGGCACCGGCAACGAACTGATCTGTGTCAAACAGATGCCATTGCCGGGCGTCGTCATCTTCGTGCACGGCGTGAACTCCGAGGGCGAGTGGTACGCCGCTGCTGAGGAAGGACTGTGCGAAGGCCTGAACCGGAGGTTGGGGCGTTTGGACGACCAGCTCGCCTATCGAGGCGTCGAAGCGGGCCAGATGTCACCGGTCCGCTATATGGAAAGCCTCACACCCGATGGATACGTCAATCCTGAGCTTCTGCCCAACAGTTACATCAAGCCGGATCCGTCGTTCTCGCCAGTGATCCATTTCCGTTGGGGCTACAAGGCGAACAAGCAGGATCTCAAGGACTACGGCGCGAACCTGTTTCTCAACGAGCACAACTATTGGGGCGGCGGCCCGTTTGCGAATGGCTGTTCGAGCCTCGCGGATCTATGGAGCCCCGGGCTCGACGATCGAATCTTCGGCTGGCTCACGGTGCAGGCGTTGAATTCCACGCCGCGCCTGGTCTATCAGACGCCGCCGCGCGCCTATATGGTGATGGCGGCGCTGCGGCTCGCGAAGCTGATCAAATCGATACGCGAGAAGCAAGCCGATGTGCCGATCACCGTCGTCTGTCATAGCCAAGGCAACATGATCGGGCTGGCGGCCGCGTTTCTCGGGGACCGGATATCCGATGTCACCGATCCATGGGGCAAGGCCGGAAGCTGCGTGGCGGACGCCTACGTGTTGGCCAATGCACCGTACAGCCTCGTCGAAAAGCTGGGCATGGAGAACTGGGCGCAGCGCACGGTGCGCGATGCCGACGGCAACCGCGGCCGCGCGACGTTCAACGCTCGGGCTGAGACCTTGAAAGCCTTCTTTGAGATATTGCGCAAGCGCGCGGCGCTGGAGCCCGATGCGCGCGAACTCGACGAGGACATGGGCAACAAACGGACGTCTGCGAAAGGTAAGCCGTATAGCGCCGGTGACGACCGCACGAGTCACGGTCTGAATGGGCATACGCTTGGCCGCGTGACGCTCTATTGCTGCCCGCACGATCAAGTGATTTCCGCAACGACCGTGCAAGGGATCGGCTGGCGCGGCATGAGCGCCGAGGAGATCGAGCGGACGGGCGGTCATGGCGTCTTCACGCAGCGCGTGTTCGCATCGGGGTGGGTAGTCGGAAAGAATCCAGCCGACAGCCCTACGTATCGCTATTGGGAAGACGACTGGCGGGCGACGGTGAACCGGAGCAAGGGATTCTGGTATCCACCGTCGCCGAGTGCCGAGTTCGGGCTCTACCGAGCATTGAACGCGAACGAAAATCCGTTGGCTGCGCTGGGCACGTTGGCGTCGGCGCCGCTTCTCTATTTCGCCAGGCTCATCGCGAAGCCGCGCATCAACGCGGATCCACCCGAGAACTGGACCATCCCTGTAACCGCGCCGAAGCTGGACGAGCCGTTCGAGCCCGAGGCGATGCGCTATGGGCGGGTATCGGAGATTGTCGTCGATGGTTTGACGAGTCGGTTCAATGAGAGTTACGACCCGCCTTCGGCAGCACGGAATGCGCAAAAGCGCGAGTCCGAGAAGAACGCGGACGATCCCTACGACACCTTCCCGTCGCAAGAACCGGAACTGCAAGCACAAGGGACGCAGGAAAGCGAGGCCGCGCAACGCTACGAGGACCACGCGCTCATGCGCCAGGAGGCTCGCCGAAACGAGCGGCACGGTCGTACCAGAGGGTGGGTGGACGACAACGGCAAGGTGGTCGGCGAGGACAATCTGGCCAAGGCGACCGTCGAATACAAAGAATGGCGTAACGGGCAGATCGGCAAGATCCTGGCCGAAGGCAGCAACAACAACCCGACGAACCACTCGACGATTCTGACCAATCCGATGCACGCCAGGAAAGCGCTCGCATACGACATAGCGATCGGATTATGTTACCTGTCGGAGCGCGACTGGAAGACGCTGCGCATTGAGGCGGATTGGCGGTTCGGCGAGGGTTTGGACGACAGCAACCCGAATAAGAAGCATTCAGAGTATTTCTCGTCCGGCGAATACCGCGGTGAGGCCCTGCACGACTGGGCCAATAAGGATTCCGAGGTCATTAAACCACAAAAAATTCAGGATCAGCGTGAAGGCGATCCGTTCCTCAACATGGGGGACTTCATATGAACGCACTCATCGGCACGTGGCCGCGCCGGCTGTTGCTAGCGGTCGTCGCTGTGGTGTTGACCTTCGCGGCGATGCTGGCGTGGATGCTTTATACGGATCACCGCAACCCGCAATACTTTACCGATGAGGACTTTATGAAGCGATTGGTGCACTTTCCGTTTTGGATGGGCGTATGCATTTTCGCGGTAAGCACGTTTCTCTCTCTTTGCGTATTTGATAAGACTAATGCGCAAACTGTCACTGCGCAGCCCGTGCCAGTGGAACCGCCCAAGCCGTTCGTCGCTCAGGTGGTTGGGCTTGCGTGGCTGAACCCACTGCAGCGCCGCGACTATCCCACGGAATGGCAGATCCTATGGACGCTTGGTCTCGTCAAGCCGAACAAGGACGACGACATGGTACGAACGAAGCCGCACAAATTCTCAGCGCTTCAGTCGATTGGTGCCCTCGCCTACGGCAACGAGGGGAGTGAAACGTTCAAGGGCTTCTATCACAAGTACGTCGACAAGCTTATCCTGCGCTTCACCGATAAATACGCGATGAATGCGAAGTACTTCTACACGGTCAAGCCGGACAATCGAAGGAAATGGCGCGAACTCGCCGGCATTCACATCGAGTTGGCGATACCGTCTGATCGACTAGATCCCGTCGAAGCGGCAACCTACTTGAGCGACCGGATGGTGATGTTCTTCGACATCGGCAATAAATCGTTCCCTGATCTGTGGAGCAAAGACACGCCACCCGACGTCCGGATCACCCAAGGCGGCGCCAACGCTGGCTTCACCTCACTGAACGCTGCACTCGACTACCTCCAGGTACATCCCCAAGAAAGCGTCTGGGTGATGAACTGGGACGCACCGAGCTTCCCACCGAACGACGCCCAGCTCAACGAAAACATGGTGCTGCTGATCCTGGCCGGTCCGGAGATGAAGACCGAGCGCGCGCCGCTGGCATGGATCGGCAAAGCGGCGACGGCCAACGTCGGCGACTACGAAAAGAAAGCCGGCACCACTCGAGCGGTCCAAGCATGGAAGACGGCAATCGCCGCCGCGGCGCGCAACGCGAACAGCTCAACCGACAACATCGATTACATCATCCACGACGCGGGCATGGGCACCGACGAAGCTTCGAGCCGTATCGGCACGCTCGGCCGTACGCTGACGGAAACGCTGCTGGAATTAGAATTCCAGAAACAGACGTTCAATACCCCTCGCTTGCTCGGCGATATGGGTGCCGGCAGCGCACTCACCAACGTCGTGCTCGCGATCGGCCGCGCAAATCACTTCGGAGAACGCGTGTTGGTGGCGGGCACGACGAACCCGGACGAAGCCTTCGCCGTCGTAATCGCTCCACCCGAGAAGCCGAACCCGATCGATGCCGACGCGGACTGGTTCAGGGCGCGGGGTGATGGCGACGCCTACCTGCCGTGGTGGGGACGTCGCTACGACGAGACCTACTACAATCAGCAAGGCTGGTCTTGGTGACGGAACGCTCTACCGTACGAGGCGCCATCCGAGTCAGAGGCGCCGCGAGACCAGCCATCATGCTCCGGATCGGCTCAACGCAGTTCGATCGGCTTGCCATGCGGCGTTCGCCGTGCGGCTTGGTCCCACTCGTGCCTGCGCTGGACGAGCGTATCGACCGTCACGCAGCCTTTCGCCATAGCGATCCGTTCGAGCGCCGTCAGCCAGTGGACATAGTAGGTGTCGCCGTGATCAGGGTCGCGGCCGCTTGCGCATCCCGGATCGCGGCGCTCAAATACTCGGCCCACTCCGGCCACGTGAACAGCCCATGCTCGTATAGCGCGAGCGTCATCGCAAACACATTTGCCTGCCACGGGGCCGTAAAAACCGGCTCGTTCCCGTCGCGAAACCACGTTCGAACGTCCGCACTGCGTTCCGGTGACGGCGATTTTTGCGGCATCGTCATATCTGCTCCCCTATGCCGACTACCGGCTCAAGATAAGGCTCCCAGCAGTCGACGCAGACCGACGATGCCGTCGTGTCCCCGCCCCAAAGCTCGGCCGCATCAAAGCGCACCGTATAGAGCCATTGCGGTTGCTCGCCCTGGCCTATCGCATTGGTATCGGGAAAGACATGCGCACCGTGTCGTGCAACAACTTCGCCTCGCTTGCCGCGGCAATAGCGCCGCAGACGCGAGCAGCGATTCGAGCGCACGCACACGCAGATCCATATCCGACAATGCGCTGCCTTCGTCGTGGTCGTGGTGGGAATGCGTCCGATGCTCGGCCGGCAAAACATCACGCGGATGATCGTGGCTCATTGAAGTAGTCCGAACCAAGGCGACACACGCCCAAAGTATGGTTTGCGAGGCGAGAAAATGCAAACCGATGCTTCAGAGGTCGCCTTTCACTCCGACGCCCAACTGCGGCCTCCGATGCTTCCACAAGTAATGCGCCGCCACGATCGCAGCAGCAAAACCCGCCGCCGCCCCCACACCGACACCGCAGCGCGGGCCGAGCCGATCGGCAACCCACCCCACGATCGGCGCGCCAAGAGGCGTGCCGCCGAGCGCGATCGATGCACGTATCGCGATCACGCGGCCTCTCATGCTCGGTTCAGCCGACAGCTGCATCAGGCTGTTGGATGAATTCGTAAAGGTCAGGGCAGCGACGCCGACGACGATCAGCGCCAAGCCGAATAGCACATAATCGGGCATCAGCGCCGCCATCAGCAGCCCGCCGCCGAACACGGCGGCGCCGGCGAGCAGCAGACCGAACGTCGGCCGTTCTCGTCGCGCGGCCAAAAGCGCACCGATCAGCGAGCCGACCGCCATCATCGACATCAGCAGACCGAACCGGTCCGCGCCGACGTGGAACACGGACGCGGACATCGTCGAAATGTAGATGGGAAAATTGAGCCCGAAGGTGCCGATGAGGAAGAGCATGATCGCGGTGACGCGCAGCTCGCGGTGCTCCCAGACGTAGCGAAGACCTTCCCCGAAATGGCCACGCGTTCGCGCGATTCTCACGCGCGCGTGAAGCTCGTCGCGCCGCAACAGCGTGAGCGACCACACTACGGCGACGAACGACGCCGCGTTGAAGAGAAACGCCCAGCCGGGCCCTACCGCCGCCACGATGACGCCCGCAACGGCTGGCCCGATCAACCGCGCAGCATTGAACGACGTCGAGTTCAGCGCTATTGCATTCGACAGGTCTGTATCGCCGACCAGGTCATAGACAAACGTCTGCCGCGCAGGCTGATCGAACGCGCTGACCGTGCCGAGCAGGAAGGCGAGCACATAGACGTGCCAAAGCATCACCGCTCCGAACACGGTCAGCAGACCGAGCATCAAGGCGAGCACGCCCTTTGCCGCTTGCGTCAGCAGCAACAGCTTGCGCCGATCGAAATAGTCGGCCGCGAATCCGGTCCACGGCAGAAACAGCAACTGCGGCCCGTATTGCAGCGCCATGACGATGCCGACCGCCGTCGCGTTACGATGCGTGAGCCCCGTCAGCACGAGCCAGTCTTGTGCCGTGCGCTGCATCCAGGTACCCACGTTCGAAACCAGCGCGCCGGCTGCCCAGATCCGGTAGTTGCGATTGTTCAGCGAACGAAAGACGCCTTTCATCAGCGAGCGATAGCGATGCGGTGTGCCGATTCAACGATTCACGCGCGGCTCTTTTTCAGCAGCGCGAGAACTTCGCTCGTGGTGCCCGTCTCTCCGAGGCGAGGAAAAATCCGGGTAACGCTGTTCGCATGCGCGTCAGCGTTCGTGTCCGTCATGGCATCCGTTGCGAGCGTGACGTTGTACCCCAGTTCATATGCAAACCGCGCTGTCGATTCGACACCAATGCTCGTGGAAACGCCGCAGAGGACGATCTGTGTCACACCGCGCGTGCGGAGATAGTCGTCGAGATTGGTATTGGTGAAAGCTCCCCACGTACACTTGGTTACGGTGTAATCGTCGGGTTGGCGGTTCAGCTCGGCCGCGAGTTCCGTCCAATCAGCCGGCAGATCGGAGAGCTTGCGCGATTGCTCTGCTCGGCCTGGCGCCCCGCCCGCAACGTTGACCAACACCACGGGCAGCCGATGGCGGCGGAAGGCATCAGCGAGCGATGCCGCATTCGCCACTACGCCGCTGACCGGATGCACGGTCGGATACGAAAGGATTCCGTTTTGCAGATCGATGACGACTAGCGCGGTCTTCGGATCCAGTGTGGTAAGCGGCATGACGGTTCTCCTTGAGTAAGCCGAGGTGTGCGTCTGTCGATGCCTATGCATCGACGAGCCGCTGAATCAATTCCAGTGATTTCGCGAGCCGCCGCTGTTCCTCGGCGGTCAGCCGGCCAAGGATTGCGTGCGCCAGCCAGTCTTCGCGCGCGGCGCGTGCGCGCTTCACGTGCTCGCGGCCGGCATCGGTCAGCGAGAGCACAGTCTGCCGACCGTCTGCCGGATCCGGCTCACCGACGACGAACCGAGCCGACTTCAACGCGGCGACGAGCTCGCCCATCGACTGCGGCCGCATGCCTTCGGCGCGCGCAAGCGAGGAGACCGTAGTCGGCCCTTCCCGATCAAGGCTCGCGAGTACACGCATTTGCGTCCAACTTAGCTCGCCAAGCTGCGTTTCTTCACGCAGCCGCCGTTTGAGCCGGCCCAGTACGAGACGCAAATCGCCCGCCAGCGCGAGGGCTTCGGCAAATCCATGGGCGTTCTGGGGCTTGGACATCGGTGACGGGCGTACGGAAAAATATATGAAGGCTACCTGGCAAGGTTACCTTCATATATCGGCATTCGTCAACCCAAACCCCAAACTGAACTCGCCCTGATCCGAGAGAATAGAGTCCATCACGGGCGTTTCGCCACATGACCCGTTGCGCGGTATGACCACTGTGGCTGTAGGAAAAGCGAAGAAAGCGTCTTCCGTGGAGCAAGATTCCAGTGCACGCCTAACCGGGAAATTTCCAACTATACTGGCCTTACCCTTCCCTGGCTTCAACCGCGCCTCAGCCGCCAACTGTGAGTGCGTCGTGAACCTCGAACGCAAACACACTTTCTCTTTCGCCCCTGACGGCGAGCACTTCCTGCTCGACGGCGAGCCTTTCCAGATTCGCAGCGGCGAGATGCACCCCGCCCGCATCCCGCGCGAGTATTGGCAACACCGGATCCGCATGGCCAAGTCAATGGGGATGAACTGCATCGCCATGTACGTCATGTGGAACTACCACGAGACGCGTAGAGGCGTGTTCGATTTCGAGAGCGGTAACCGCGATATCGAGGCCTTCATCCGGCTATGCCAATCCGAAGGGATGTGGGTCCTGCTGCGCCCGGGGCCGTATGTTTGCGCAGAATGGGATCTGGGAGGTCTCCCGTCATACCTGCTGAGCGATCCGGACATCCAGTTGAGGACCGACTCGGCCACCGATTCGCGCTACATGGCGGCGGTGGCTCGCTACATCGATGAACTGATACCTCGCATCAAGCCATTGCTGATCCGGCACGGCGGACCGATCCTGATGATCCAGATCGAGAATGAATTCGGTTCGTACGCGAGCAATTCGGCTTACCTCGAAGAGCTCAGGCAGCTCTGGCTCAAAGGCGGCGTAACGGGGCCTTTCTATACGGAAGACGGTCTCGCGCAGCTCCAACGCAATCGCACCACGGTGACCGGCGGTGCGATTGCGCTGAGCAATGGAGACGCGGCACAAATCGCAACTGTACGCCGCGAATTCCCCGCGGTGCCCGCGATGGCGGGTGAGGTGTACCCAGGGTGGCTCACCCATTGGGGCGAATCAGATTTCGCGGGGGTGGACTATGACCTCTCCGACGTCTTGCGCGCGTTCATGCAGTCGAAACTGTCGTTCAATCTGTATGTCATTCACGGCGGCACGAGCTTTGGTTTTTATGCCGGCGCGAACCTGGACGGTTCCGGCAACTATCAACCCGACATCACCAGCTACGACTATTCGGCACCGATCAGCGAGCAGGGCGTGGCGACGCCGAACTATGTAAAGTACCGCAACATCATCGCCAGCTACTTGCCTGAGCCGTTGCCTGATATACCCGACGCGATCGCGACGCTTAAATGCTCGGGCGCCGATGCCTTGGTGCCAACGCTCTATGCGTCGATCTGGGACAACCTGCCCCCGGCACTGCCGCGCGAACAGCGCGTCGATCCACAGCCCTTTGAGCGCTATGGTCAGGCGTTCGGCTTCGTGCTTTACCGCACTCGGCTGCAGGAGTACGCGAGCGGTGTGATGGATATCAGCAGTGTTCATGACTACGCGACCGTTTTCGTGGGCGAACACTATGTGGGCGGGGTGTCGAGAGCGCAAACCCCGCAGAGCTACGCTGAGCCGCTCCACCTGATGCACCGAGCACCGCTTGCGCTGCCGTCGGCGTTGCCCGATGACGAGTCAAACCGTGGCGGCGCGGTATCGTTGGAAATCTTGGTCGAGGGCATGGGGCGTGTGAACTTCGGCCCCGCGATCGTCGACCGCAAGGGCCTGCTCGAACCGGTCACGATAAAAAACGTTGACGGGTCGCTCTCGTTGCTTGAGGGCTGGGAAGTTTTTCTGCTGCCGATGGACGAAGCGTTTATCGCCAACCTCAAGAAAACGTGTGTGAACCCGCTGAAGCCCGGCCTCTTTTTTAAGGCAAGCTTGCGGCTGAATGAAGTCGGCGACACCTGGCTCGACATGAGCAACTGGACCAAGGGCGTCGTCTGGGTCAACGGACACAATCTCGGGCGCTACTGGAATATTGGTCCGCAAAGGCGCTTATATTGCCCCGCGCCGTGGCTTGCCCAAGGTGATAACGAAGTACTCGTTTTCGACCTGCACCAGATTCAGGCGAAGCCGGTGCAACTTGCGGATACACCGTCTTAGCGGAACCGCAGTGGCCGATGCGGAGGATACGCCTCATCCACTTCATTGCTCCGCTCATTCGACCGGCAACAGTTCCAGCGTGAGCACTTCAAACGGCGCGAGCTGGACTTCCTGTGGCAGATCTGCATCTAGCACCGCAGGAATTCCGGAATCCCCTGCACCCCAAACGCGACGCGAAACGAATCGTCCCGCCGCGGCCGCCGGCAGCTCCAGTTGCCGCCGCAGATCCAGCGCGAAGCGTCGTGCACGGCTGTCTGGATTGCGCAGCGTCACGATCGCCTTGTGCGACGTCCACGCCGCCCAACCGTATACCGCCTGTTGGTCAGGTGCCCCGCCGATCCAATGGCTGTCGCGCAGAACATCTGCGTTCGCGCGCGCCCATCTGGCGGCGTCCGCGAGCACATCCCAATCCTTTTCGCTCAGCAGCGACGGCGTAATGTATAGCTCCTGCAATTGCGTGCCGCTGCCGAAGTAGGATCGTACCTCGTTGGCGAAACCATTGCCTATCGCCGAATTGAGGCGCGGATTGCACTGCGCGTAGACGATGCCATGCAGCATCAGCGAATTGAGCGGAAAGTGCGGACTGCGCACCACGACGTTGCGATACGTCTGGGCGTCGCGGTACGTGATCCAGCGCTCGCGGTCAGTGCCGGTTCCCGCGAAACCATCGTCCTCGCCGCCGCGCCAGATAGCGTCCACATGGCGTAGCCAGAACGGTGACGGATGCGTCCCCGTCGTGAGATTGATGAAGGTTTCGGGTCTAGCCGCGCGGACGTCCTCGATGAGATGAATCGCCGCATCCCAATCACAATCGAAGAGGCTACCCGGAAACGCCTTGTCGGCGTTGCCTGTGCCGTCGAACTTGAACTGGTTTACGCCGTGCTTATCAAGCAAGTCCATCACCATTTCATGAAAGCGTCGATAGTAGCTCGGGCCCGATAATGCAAAGCCGTCATCGATGACCTCATACCCGGCGGCACGGCCGCGCGTCACGCGTTCTTGTTTCGGCGGTCCGTAGCCACCCCAAGGGGACAACCATACGCCGGGCGCAGCGCCGTATCTTGCCGCAGCGTCGTGCAGCGGAAGGAAGCCATTCGGAAATTCCTCACTGAAATGCCAGCCGCCACCAAGATCGTCCCAGCCATCGTCGAACAGAAACGAATCAATCTTCACCCCGCGCGCCCTATGCAATTTGCGGCCGATTGTTTCGATGCGCTCCAGCGCTTGTGCCTGTGTGTATGGCGTCAGGTACCCGATGTCGCCCCAGCTGTTGTAGTGCAGAAACGGGTGATAGGCGCGAGCCCGCTCCCGTTCGAGATAGGTGGCGAATTCGCGCCGCAACTGACCGTCGGGCGATACGCCTGCCACTGCCGAGCAAACCAGCGTTCTGCCCTTTCTCAGCGGCGACGCGCATTGCAGGGTAAAGCTGACATTCTGGCTATCCACATGGCTTGCTGCCATCGGCAGCTCGAACCCCAGATAGAAGTTCCCCGCAATGACGGGAGTGCCCTTCAGTTCGCGACTGGCTTGAGCACCGACAGCGCGCGTCCTCAGCAATGAAACGACAGCGATGTGTTCGTCCCGAAGAAGCGCCGTAACCGCTAAGCGCTCACGCAGATATCGTGATCCTTCGCGCTGCTCCACGCTCCATTCCACGCGTAGACGCCCTTGAGTGTCGACCAGCGTGGTACTCACGCTTCGACCCGCGATGCGTTCGGCCAAGCGGGATGCGTGGGGGTTGGGTGCAAGCGCAGCTTCGCTCACCGGCGCAACGACCCTTAGCTCATCCAGGCCTACGCGGCTTCCGTCAGCGAGCAACAGCGCGAACGGCGCGACGATGGGCAGCGTGCGGTCCCGTGCGCAATCGATCAACGAAAACTCGGCGAGACGTGCATCTTTGACCGCCCACCGCAATGCAATGATGTCGTTACCGAATGAGCAAGCATCGCCCCTCATTTGGAACACGGGCATGCCGGCTTGCTGAGGCAAAGCATCATTGGCGCGCATGGCGAACCTATCTCGAGCGGGAGCGGTTTCCATATAGTAGTCGCCCCGGAACGATTCGTTTTACGCGTACTACCGCAGCTATAGCAAAGCGATGTGAGGTTCGCCTACTTCACCGCCCCCAGCGCCAGCCCCTTCACGAGATACCGCTGCAGCCACGCGAACACGACTGAAACCGGCAGCGTCGCGCACAGCGTCGCCGCCATCACCAGATGCCATTCGACCGTGTACTTGCCGGCGACCATGTCGGTCACCTGCACGGTCAGCGTCTTGTTCTCGGGCGAGCGGATCAGCGTATAGACCACCGCGAACTCATTCCAGGCGCTGATGAACGTGAAGATCGCGGTCACGACGATCGCAGGCACGGCAAGCGGCAAGAACACCTTGAAGACGGCCTTCGTCCGTCCGCACCCTTCGAGCCACGCCGACTCTTCGAGATCGCGCGGCACGGTCTGAAAGTAGGACGACAGCATCCATACGGCGAACGCAATATTGAATGCAGCGTAAGAGACGATCACACCGAGCTTCGAATCGACGAGGTTGCCGTTGCCATACGGGATCATCGCGGCGAGCCTGAAGAGGCCAACCACGAGCAGAATCGGCGAAAGCATCTGTGTAACGAGCAGGAACTGCCGATACACGCCGCGCCCTCTGAACGGAAAGCGCGCGAGTGCATAAGCGGCGGGCACACTGACGGCGAGCGCGAGCGACGTCGACAGAAAACTGATGACGCAACTGTTCTTCAACGCGACGCCGAAGTTGGCCGCATCCCACATCTCGACGAAGTTCTCCCAGCGCCAATGCACGGGCAGCCAGCGGGCCGGATAGACGAAGATCTCATCGGCCGGCTTGAACGCGGTGCACAGCATGACCGCGAACGGGAACAGCACGATCACGATCAGCGGGGATAGCGCGAGCCAGCACCATACGGTGCGTTTCAATTTGGCGTTCACGATGCCTCCCGCCGGGCCGCCCCAAGGGAGGCATCCGCCCCCTCGCGCCCCGAAGGGGGCACCCGCTCGGGGGCCCCCTGAGGAAGTCCCCGTGTGGGAGGGGGCAGCGAACGAAAGTGAGTGTGGGGGTCGTCCATTATTCCCCTTCCTGCTTAGGCTGCAGCCGTAAGTAGATCACCGTGAAGATAAAGAGCATGACGAGCATGATCAGCGACACCGCCGCCGCCTGGCCGGGGCGCCCGAGCCTGAAGCCGAGCTCGTAGAGGTACGTGACGAGGATATGTGTGCTCTCATCGGGTCCGCCTTGCGTCATGACCCAGATAATGGGAAACGAATTGAAGACGTAGATGACGTTCAGCAGGATCGCCATGTTAACGAAAGGCCGCAGTAAAGGCAGCGTCAGCTTGCGGAACTGCTGCCACGCGCTCGCGCCTTCGATGCGCGCGGCTTCATAGATATCGGCCGGCACGGAAGAGAGACCGCCCAGAAGGATCGTCACCGTGAACGGAATCGACACGAGGATGCCGATACCGATCTCCACGGGAAAAGCGATCTCCGGCCTCGCGAGCCAGTGGATCGCCCCGCTGATCAGCCCGAGCCGCTGCAGCGTGACGTTGACCATTCCGTAGTCGTCGTTGAACGCCCAGCGCCAGACGACGGCCGTCATCGTCAGCGACACCGACCAAGGCAGCATCACTATCGTGCGCGCCACGCCGCGCCCGTAAAAATCCTGGTTGAGCACGAGCGCGACCGGCACGGAAAGCAGCACCGTGCCACCGACCACGCACGCTGTCCATACGAGCGTGCGCCTGACCGAGCCAATAAAGACGGGATCGCTGAATACGTCGTAGAAGTTCTGCAGTCCGTTGAAGCCGCGTATCGCCCCGAAGCGCGAAACATCGTGCACCGACTGGTACACAATGTTGAAGATCGGGTAGCTGATGATGAAAAGCGCGAGGATCAGGCTCGGCACGATCAGCAGCCATGGCTGATTGAAGCGCGACGCCGCCGGACGGCCGACACCGGTTTGATCGTAGGAGAGATGGGCCATAAATTCCGTGCATGGACAGGCGGCGCGGGCTCGCGCCAGGCCGCCCGCCGTGACATCGTTACGTCAATGCCCGAGCGACTTGTCGGCCCTGGCGGCCGCCGCGTTCAGCGCATCGGCCGGTTTCGCCTTGCCGAGATAGATCGACTGCATCGCGTCCGTCACGGCCTTCGCCGTGTCTTCCCAGCCGGTGACGGTCGGCGCGAAGCGGGCCGTCGGCAGGAGCGCGACGAACGCCTTGGTGTCCGGATCGTTGAACGCCGGATCGTCCGCCTCAGCCTTCGTGGTCGGCAGGAAACCCTCGGTGCTCGTGAACTCAACGCGCGGTTCCTTCGTGAACAGATAGTCGAGGAATTTCCACGCCGTCTGCTTCACCTTCGAGTTCTTGAACATCATGATCGAATCGGTGACCGCGTAAGTCGCGTGCGTCGTACCCATCGGAATCGGATCGATCCCATATTTCAGGTTCGGCGCTTCCTTCTTGATCTGCTTCGCGAGGAACGGCGCCGAAATCATCATCGCGACGCGGCCCTGCTTGAAAAGGTTCTGCACGTCCTCGCGGCTATATCCCGTGACGCCCGGCTGCGTCAGCCCTTCGTCGATCATCATCTTGTACATCGTCGCGGCCTTGACACCGGCCGGCGAATTGAATGCCGCCTTGTCCGCCTTGTTGACGACCTCGCCGCCATACGTCCACAGCGCGTAGTAAAAGTAGACGTCCGTTTCGATCTCCTTGCCTTGCAGCCCGAAGCCCGCGATGCCCTTGGCCTTGAGCTTCTTCGATGCATCGATCACGTCGTTCCAGGTTTTGGGACCATTCGGATAACCGACCGACGCGAGCATGTCCTTGTTGTAGTAGAGCGCGCGCGCGGAAGCTGCGATCGGCAGGCCATAGGTCTTGCCGTTGATCTGGCCAGGGGCCAGGAACGGGCCGATGAAGCGGTTCTTGAAGTCCGGCGCCATGTAGCTGTCGAGCGGCTCGGCCACGTCGTCCTTCACGAAGTCGAGGAGCCAGCGCGTGCCGATGATCGCGAGGTCAGCGTTGGCACCGCCGGAAATGTCCGTCTGCAGCTTTTGTTGCAGCGTGTCCCAGTTCACGTCCTCGATCTTGATCGTCGTGCCGGGGTTAGCCTTCTCGAAGTTGCGGGCCATCTTCTCGAAGTATGGCGCGGTCGCATCGCTGTAGTGGGCGACGGTGACCCGGACCGTGTCGGCCGAGGCCGACACGGCGAGTCCAGCAAACGCCAGCGCCACGGCGAGTTTGCCAAGCGCGAGGGAAGCACGGGATTGCAACGACATGTTGACTCTCCTGAATGAATCCGCCGCCTGACAGGCCGCCGGGTTGTTGATTATTCGATTTGCAAAAATCCTACGTTACGAAAATTCGCTTGTCACGTAGGATCTTCGGCATTTCCCGCGCGCCTATCATTTGCCTAATATCTTGTTAACAAAGTGAAAATGGTGCAGTGCGGACTGGGTGGTCGGCATGGTCGTCTTAGCGCGGGCGAACCAGTCGGAGGCGGGCTTCCGTGGCGGTCTTTTGAAAGCGACCCAATAGGCGAGGACAACGATGAATCGTGTCGTGCTAGTGACTGGCGCATGCGGCGGAATCGGCAGCGCGCTCTGCAGGCGTTTCGTGGAGGCAGGGGACCACGTGCTCGCGCTCGATATCGACGCCGGGGCCCTGAGCGCACTTGCTGGTGAGCTCGGCGCGGATCGCATGAGCCCTGTCACGGCGGACTTGAGCGAGGCAGCAGCCGTCAAATCCGCCGTCGCACAGGCCGTTGCCGCTAAAGGCCCTGTCGACGTGCTCGTCGCCAACGCGGGCGCCGCGCGAAGCGGCACGCTCGCCTCCACCGATCCGGCAAGCTGGCAGCATGATGTGCATCTCAACCTGAACGGCACTTATCACACCGTCGAAGCCGTGCGCGCTTCGATGATCGAGCGCAAGCGCGGCGCAATCGTCCTGATCGGCTCGGTGAACGGCATGACCGCGTTAGGTCACCCGGCATATAGCGCCGCGAAGGCGGGCTTGATCAGCTATACCAAGGCGCTTGCGATGGAACTGGGCCGCCATGGCATCCGCGCGAACATCGTCTGCCCCGGCACCGTGAAAACACCGGCCTGGCAGGCGCGCGTCGACAAGAATCCGCAGGTGTTCGAAGCACTGAAGAAGTGGTACCCGCTCGGCGACTTCCCAACGCCCGACGATGTCGCCGACGCCGTGATGTTCCTCGCCTCGCCGATGGCGCGCGTGATCACCGGGGTCGCGCTGCCGGTCGACGGCGGGCTCTTGGCGGGCAACCGGCTAATGGCCGAGGAGCTGACGCTCGAATCGTTTTGATCCTCGCTTCCATCCTGTAACCAAAACGACGCATCCAACCGAAACGAGGACAGCATGGCAGCAGTGCAGATGAGCGGCATCTTCAAACGCTATGGCGACACCCAGGTCGTGCACGGCATCGATCTTTCGATCGACGACGGCGAATTCGTCGTGCTGGTCGGCCCGTCGGGTTGTGGCAAGAGCACGCTGATGCGAATGGTCGCCGGGCTCGAAGAGATCACCGGCGGCGAGCTGACCATCGGCGGCAAGCGCGCGAACGGGCTTTCGCCGCAGCAGCGCAATGTATCGATGGTGTTCCAAAGCTATGCGCTCTACCCGCATCTGTCCGTCTTCGAGAACATCGCCTTCGGTCCGCGCATCCGCAAAGAGCCGGCAACGCGCTTCAAGCCGCGCATCGAGGCCGCCGCGAAGATGCTGAACCTCTCCGGCTATCTGGACCGCTTGCCCCGCGCGCTGTCGGGCGGCCAGCGGCAGCGCGTCGCGATGGGGCGCGCGGTGGTGCGCGAGCCGGAGCTGTTCCTGTTCGACGAACCACTGTCGAACCTCGACGCGAAACTGCGCGTGCAGATGCGCACCGAGATCAAGGCGCTGCATCAGCGCTTGAAGAATACGGTGATCTATGTGACTCACGATCAGATCGAGGCGATGACGATGGCCGACCGCATCGTCGTCATGAACGCGGGGCGCATCGAACAGATCGGCCGGCCGCTCGAACTGTACGACAAGCCTGCGAACCTGTTTGTCGCGAGCTTTCTCGGCTCGCCGTCGATGAATTTCGTCGAAGGCGAATGGCAGCGCGACGCTCAGGGAGCGCGGCTTTTGCTCGCCGATGGCGGTTCGATTGCGCTACCGCAGATGAATCTTTCCGCGGCTCCCGGCGCGAAAATTACGCTCGGCGTCCGGCCCGAGCACATCGTAACGCGGGCGTCCGAGGGCGTGATGATGGAAGTCGAAGTGATCGAGCCGACCGGCGCCGAAACCCACGTGTACGGCAAGATCGGCGGCAGCACGTGGTGCGCCACGACGCGCCAGCGCGCGTCGATCGAGCCCGGGCAGCGGGTCATGTTGCGCCTGCCTGCCGAGCACGTGCATCTGTTCGATACGGGGAGTGGACAAAGGCTGGGGTGATACCGAGCAGTGCGGCGGCGCAGGGCTTCCCTCTACCCGCTCGCCTGCGACAATCTCGCGCGCTTGCCGTGCAGAAACCGGCGCACGGCGGGATCCCGCTCTAGCCCGATCGCGACATCATACGCGCCGAGCGCTTCTGTCATCGCACCCGCGCGGGCGAGCAAATCGGCGCGCGCGGCCCAGTACGGTTGATAGTCGGAGAGCCGCGGATCATCCGCATACGGCGCGAGCGCGTCGAGCGCCGCCTGCGGGCCGTCCCTTTCCGCCAGCGCGATCGCACGGTTCACCGCAACTACCGGAGAGGCCGCAATCGCGAGCAGCGCATCGTAAAGCTGCACCACTTCGTCCCAGTTCGGGCAACGCGTCCGGCAGCGGTAAATATGGGCAGACTGCAGCGCGGCCTCGAGTTGAAAGCGGCCGATCGCGTTGAACGTGCTCGCGCGCCGCAGCAGTGCATCGGCTGCACCGAGCATCGGCGCGTTCCATGTCGCTGGATCCTGAGCCGACAGCGGCACGTAGTTGCCCGCCGCATCGCGACGTGCGTCGCGCCGTGCCTGCGCATACAGCATCAGCGCGAGCAGACCAAGCGTCTCGGGCTCCGCGGGCAGCAGCTCAACGAGCACATGCGCAAGATAGAGCGCCTCGTCAGTGAGCTCGCGCCGAACGACATCGCCTCCGACCGGGTCGGTCCACCCTTCCGCATATGCCGCATAGACCGCTTCCAACACCGCATCGAGCCGGCCCGGCAATTCCTCGCGCTCGGGCACGGTGAACGGAATGCCCGCTTCAAGGATCTTGGTCTTCGCACGCACGAGGCGCTTGCTCATCGCCGAGGGAGACATCAGAAAGGCGGACGCAATCGTCTTTGCTTCGAGCCCTAGTACCACTTGCAGCATGAGCGGCGTGCGAATCGCGGCCTCGAGCGCAGGGTGTGTGCATGCGAACAGCAACGCAAGCCGCCGATCGGGCAATGCACCGCCTTCCCGCTCGTCGATTTCACCCGCCAGGATCGCGAGCTGATTCGCCACCTCATCGCCAACCTGACGATGGCGCACGCCATCGATCGCCCGTCGGCGCGCGACCGTCATCAGCCATGCTTCGGGATTCGCGGGGCAGCCGCGCTCCGGCCAGTCCGCCAGCGCGGCCGTGAACGCGTCGGCCAACGCGTCCTCGGCCGCGGCGACGTCGCGCGTTCGCATCGCCAGCAGCGCGACGAGCTTGCCGTAGCTGCGGCGAGCCACTGCCTCCGCGATGGAGCGCGCAGCGTCCTCAGCGTCGCGCTCGCCGCCGGAAAGACTCATGCCGCGGATCGCGCATAGTCGGGAGCGTTCCAGACCGGGCGCACTTCCATGAGACCGTGCGCCGCGCCAGGGCAACGCGATGCCCATGCGATCGCGGCGTCCAGATCGGGCACATCGATCAGATAGTAGCCGGCAAGCTGCTCCTTGGAATCGGAATACGGGCCATCGAGTACCCGCGCCTTGCCGTCGACGAGCCGTACCGTGGTGGCCGTATTCGTGTGCTGCAGCCGGTTCGCGCCCACCAGCACCTCCGCCTTCTTCAGCGATTCGGTGTACGCGTGATACGCGGCAACGCCTTGCTGCCGCTCGCTGTCGCTCATCTCGTTCCAGCGGTTTTCTTCCGAATAGATCATCAACAGGTATTGCATTTGAGCCTCCGTCGTAGAGTTGAGGCGGTAACTACATTGGGCCGCCATGACAATGACGCGCGGGCCGGACGCCGATGGACATCAGCGCCGAAAAATATTGCGAGGGAAACATCGGTTCGACGATCGCCGAACCGCTCGGCCCCGAGGAGCCGATAGTGTCACGAAAACGCCATCCAGGCGCCCGCGACAATACAACCGGCGCCGGCAACGCGTGCGACCCACCGTCCCCACGGGGTGAGCTTTTCCAGGAGGACGAGCAGTGCCAGGAGCGCGATCCAGAGTACGTTCATCACACCGACCACGAACAAGAGCGCCATCAGGACCCAGCAGCAGCCGACGCAATAAGCGCCGTGGAGAAGCCCCAGCTGCAAACAGCCGAGGACATTGCCGCGAAAGCCGCCGTGTCTCATCAGGAAGCCGAACGGCGTCCGGCACTGGGCGAGGCAGGCGTTCTTGATTGGCGTCCACTGGTAGAGGCCCGCCGCGATCAGCACGATCGATCCGAGCGCGATATTGGCGCTCGCCATGCGCGCATCGAGGAGGGCTGCCCGCTCCAACGCCCATTGGACAACCGTTGCCGCGAGCGAAAATCCGGTCCACGACAGAAAATAGCCCGCGGCGAACCAGCCGGTCGCCGCGAGCGGCTTGCCTGCGATTTTCTTGTTCCGACCCACGCGGGCATACATGAGCAGCATTGGCGCCGCGGAGGGCGCCATCATGCCGACCATCATCACCGCCCACATCGCGAACACGAGTGCGAATTCGACAGCGCTCCACGGCGCGGCGGCCGGCGCCATCCAGCCGAGGCCCGCAGGTACCATGCGGTACCCGCGCATGCTCATACCACCCATGCTCATATCGGCGGCAAGCCAGAGCACATAGGCCCACGCTAGCGCAGCGACTACGCCGAGAGCGCCCGCAACGACGACGCGATCGCGCCGCAGCACCGCTTCCAGAGTGCCATCGCCCATGAACCTACGATCTCATCGGCCCAGCCGACGGACCGCCTCGTCACGTACATCGATCAAGTCGGGTTCGACCAGCTGATGGACGCATAGAACCCGTTCTTGCCGGAGTTGTCCCAGCGCATGCCTCGATCGCTGAACGTATTGCCGGGCGCCCCGACCGCCAATGCCATCTTGTCGGGGCTGATCGGATGGCCGAAATTCGCCCACATCTCTTCGCCCGGATGCATCGTCGGCAGGGGATCGACGGACATGTGCAGAATGCCCGGGATTTCCGCGGAGCGCGTCTTGCCCTCGATGTGGAAGGTGATCGGGACCCTGCTCACCCCCAGGTTCTGGCTGACGAGCGGTGTGAACGCGGCCATAGGACCTCCGGCGGCGCCGCTGAAAATCGCAGCTAGCGCCTCGGTCTGCGCGTCGTCGGCGCGCTCATCGACGTACGTGGCCACCGACCATTCTCCGTCCGCCATCACCCCGGGTGAGTGGAAGACAACCAGAACATTGAGACCATCGAGCTCGATGTCCCCATAGCGGCCACTTGCGACATGGAAGATCAGCGGGACGTCACAAAAGCCCTCGGTCGGTCGCGAAGTCAGCGGGGCGGCCGCCGACACGAGGCACGGACACACGATGCTGCAACTGCAATTCTCGAAATAGTCACCGGAAAGGTGCCATGGGACTTGATCCGCCATCGCTCTCTCCCCATTGGGTCGAACCCGATAGATTACGTTCGGACAAGACATGCGTAGAGGAATATTAGGCTGCGCCCGGAAGAACAGAAAGCCGATTCCACGGCGAAACACGCCTTAGTGTCTTCGAGCTGGATCAGAAGGAAGCCTTACCGCAACTTGATGAAATCGATGAACGCGCGCAGTGGCGCGGGCACGAGACGCCGGCCCGGGTAATACAGGTACGGCCCCGAGAACGGCCGCCACCAGGGCTCGAGAACGGGTTCGAGCGCTCCGCTCGCGAAGTACGGGCGCAGCCAAGCCTCGAAGAGATACACGATGCCGGTTCCGGCGAGCGCCGCGTCGACGAGCAGATCGGCCCCGCCGCCGATTTGGACCAGGAGGGGCCCCGACGGATCGAGACGTACGATCTCCCCGTCGCGCTCGAATTCCCAGAGCGGCATCGCGCCACTCGCGAAACGTCCGCGCAGACAGGCGTGATCGAGCAGTTCTCGCGGGTGCGCCGGCCGGCCACGGCGATCCAGGTATGCAGGCGCCGCGGCGGTTGCGAAGCGTTGCAGTCGAGGCCCGATCGGCACGGCGATCATGTCTTGCTCCAAGCGCTCCTCATAGCGGATGCCTGCGTCGCAGCCCGCGGCCAGTATGTCGACGAAGCTTTCCTCGGCGATGACTTCCAGCCGTATCTCGGGATAGGCGTCGAGGAATGCGGGGACGATCGAAGGCAGAACCAGCCGCGCCGCACTGACCGGGACGTTGAGTTTGAGCGTCCCCGTTGGCCGGTCACGGAATTGGTTGACGATGTCGAGCGCCGCCTCGACTTCCGTCAGTGCGGGCCCGAGGCGTGCAAGCAGCCGCTCGCCGGCTTCCGTCGGCACGACGCTGCGTGTCGTGCGATGAAGCAACCTGACGCCGAGCTGCGTTTCGAGCCGGCGTATCGCCTCGCTAAGCCCGGATGCGCTGGCGCCGCTGGCACGCGCGCCCTCGCGGAAGCCCTTCGCACGCGCCACCGCGACGAACGCGCTCAGATCACCAAGGTCCACTTGCATTGTTCGCTTCCCCGAACGGCCTGTGCGGATTATGGCCTATTCCCGTTCGACAACGAAGCGCTTAGTCTTTGTGGATCATTCGAGAAAGGAGAGCAGCGATGTCCAGTGTCCGCCAATCCGGCACATTTTCCCTCGGCGACCGCCCGGTTTACCGTCTCGGCTACGGTGCGATGCAGCTCGCGGGGCCCGGCGTGTTCGGCCCGCCCAAAGATCGCGATACGGCACTGGCGTTGCTGCGCGAAGCCGTCGCATCCGGGGTCAATCACATTGACACTAGCGATTTCTACGGCCCTCACGTCACGAACCAATTGATCCGCGAGGCGTTGCATCCGTATCGCGACGATCTCGTCATCGTGACGAAGATCGGTGCCCGACGCGGCGACGACGCGTCGTGGCACCCGGCATTCTCGGCTGACGAACTGACGCAAGCGGTGCACGACAACCTTCGCAACCTTGGCCTCGACGTACTCGACGTCGTGAATCTGCGGATCATGTTCGATGTGCATCAGCCCGCCGAGGGCTCGATCGAGGCCCCGCTCACCGTGCTGGCCGAGCTTCAGCGGCAAGGTCTCGTGCGCCACATCGGGTTGAGCAACGTCACGCCCACGCAGGTCGCGGAAGCTCGCCGGCTTTGCGATATCGTCTGCGTGCAGAACCATTACAATCTCGCGCACCGGGCCGATGACAACTTCATCGACGCACTCGCTCGGGACGGAATTGCCTACGTGCCGTACTTTCCGCTCGGCGGCTTCAGCCCGCTACAATCCTCGATCCTCAGCGATGTCGCGGCTCGGCTCGATGCGACGCCGATGCAGGTCGCGCTCGCGTGGTTGCTCCGCCGAGCGCCTAATATCCTTTTGATTCCCGGCACGTCGTCGCTCGCGCATCTGCGCGAAAACCTCGCGGCAACCGCTATCGAGTTGCCCGAAGAAGCGGTACGCGAACTCGATGGTGTGGCGCGTATCGACCGACACGGCGCTGAGCGCTAGCGTTTGATCTGAATCCGCTGCGGTACAAGTAGGCAGAGACCGCCGACTATCATGCCGGCAACCCTTGCAACAGAGCCTGCCTTGACCGGGACGTCATCACACGAGGAGTCGCACCGCTCTTTCATCTGACTTTCACGTTCTCTTATCGGAGCAAATGAGGTCCGGACTGTTGTACGATACGCGAAGCCTTGCCTGCGAAGTCCCACCTCGGAACGAGGCGCAGTCGCCTCGCTTCTCCAATCTCTCCTGAGCTCCGGAATATGAGGCACTTGACGTGGCTTGCCTGCTTGGTCGGCGTGGTTGCCGCGCTCGAACTGTTGGTTCGGGCCGGCACATCCGATGCGGCACATCTTCTGATACTGCTGCCCGCGTTCATCTTCAGCGTGGCCGCATTGTTCGGAATCTTGTACACGTTGTTGGCCACAGTGCTCGTTTACCGGTTCTTCGCGCAGCCCACGTCGGAACCCTCGAGTTTCCCGCCGGTCACGATCGTCAAACCGCTCCATGGTGACGAGTGGGAGCTGCTGAGCAATCTGACGAGCTTCTGCGAGCAGGACTATCCGGGGCCAATACAGTTTCTGTTCGGCGTGCAAGACAGCGCGGACCCCGCTTTGAAGGCGGTCGAAACGCTTCGACGTCTCTATCCGGACGCACACGTCACCGTGGTGACCGATACGCGCATGCACGGGCCGAATCGGAAGATCAGCAACATTCTCAACATGATGCCGCACGCATTACACGACTTGCTGGTGTTCGCCGATAGCGATGTCAGCGCCCCTCCGGACTACCTTCGCCATGTCATTGGGGAGCTGCAAAAGCCCAACGTCGGGCTCGTGACCTGTGTCTATCGCGGCAGGCCCGGCCCCGGATTGTGGCCAAGATTGTCGGCGCAATGGATCAACTATCACTTCATGCCCAGCGTGATGACGGGACTGGCGCTCGGTCTCGCGCGCCCGTGCTTCGGCCAGACCATCGCCACGCGGCGCACGACGCTCGAGCGGATCGGCGGATTCGGCCAGTTCGCGCACCTGTTGGCGGAAGACAATGCGATAGGCGAGGCCGTCCGCAAAACCGGCCAGAAAGTCGCGATTCCGCCACTCGTCGTCTCGCATACGTGTGAGGAGCCGAGCGCGCGGGCGCTCGCCGCGCATGAGCTGCGCTGGAGCCGAACGATCCGCGCAGTCGATCCGCTCGGGCATCTCGGCTCGGTGCTCACGCATCCAGTGCCGCTCGCTCTGCTTGCCGCGCTGCTGTCTGAAGGGGCCGCGTGGGCATGGCTGCTCGTGCTCGCCGCGCTCCTCGCCCGCATCGCGCTGAAATGCCTTTCAGACTCGGCGGTTCGAGAACCCGGTCGCGACTTGTGGCTGCTGCCGCTCAGAGACGTCGCATCGTTCGCAGTCCTGATCGTCAGTTTCTTCTCGACGCGCGTGATCTGGCGAGGCGCCAGCTTCGAAGTCGATCGCAACGGGCTGCTGCGCCCCGTCCAGGACAAATAGCCATGGCCCGCACGTGTTTTGATGCCCGCATCGCCCGGGCTCACCAAGTAATGCTCGGGCTTCGCGCCGGCAGGCCAGCGGCGCTGCACGACCTTTGTTTCATATTGACGGCACCATGAAACATCTAGGCCCGATTGCAGCAGTCGTCGGACTGGCCGTCGCCGTTTGGCTGGTCTGGCGCGAGGACGCCCACGCCGTGCTCGCGCTGATGCGCGCCGCGGGCGCGGGGCTGCTCCTCGCCGGCATCGCGCACGTGTTGCCGATGCTCGCCAACGCGAAGGATTGGCAATTGCTGATGCGCGGGGCAATCAAGCCGAAGCTGTCGGCCGTACTGGGCCTCGTATGGATTCGCGAATCCGTGAACGGCATGTTGCCCGTTGCGCGGATAGGCGGCGAGATCGTGACGTTTCGCATGATGCGGCAATGGGGCATGCGCCCCGCCGCGGCGATGGCGAGCCTGATCGTCGATATTCAACTCACGCTCATCAGCCAGGTGATTTTCGCCATAGCCGGCATCGGCTATCTGCTCGGGCATACCGTGTCAGGTTCAGTCGAGCTGGCAGCGAACTTCGCATGGGGCCTGGCATTGCTGACGCCCGTACTCCTGTTGTTTTCGGTCGTGCAGCATGCGAAGCCGTTCCAACGCCTTACGCACTTCTTCAATCACGTCACGAGCGGCAAGCTGGCGACGCTCGTCGGCGAGTCAGCGCGCATCGATCAATCGATCAAGAGGATCTGGCGCCAGCCAGGCATCGTGACCCGCTACCTGTTCGTCTGGCAGTCGCTGCAGTGGCTCGCGACGGCGCTCGAGATCTGGCTCGCCCTTTACTTCCTCGGCGCGAAAGTCAGTTTCCTGAAGGCGGTCGCCCTTGAATCGCTCGTTCAAGCTTTGAGCAGCGCGGCGTTCTTTGTTCCAGGCGCGCTCGGCGTCCAGGAGGGGGGATTCCTGCTGATCGGCAGCGCGCTAGGCCTCGATGCGCAGACCAGCTTGGCACTCGCGGGCGCCCGACGGATACGCGACTTGATCATCTTTTTGCCGGGACTCTTCGCTTGGCAATATGCCGAGTGGCGCCGCAAACGCCAAATCGAGGTTACGCAGTAAGTTCATCATTCGGAGGTGCGCCATGAAAAACGGCTCGTCCGACACGCAAGCATCGCTGGTGGTGGTGCATCCCGATCGCGAAATCGCCACGACTCAGCGCTTGCCTTATTTCGTGGGTATCTCCGCCGGTACCGTGGGTTCGAAGAATTTATCGATGCATCTCGTTGTCGTGCCGCCCGGCGGGCAGGCGGAACCGCATGTCCACGTCGGTTACGAGACGGGGATCTACGTGCTCGAAGGCCGTGTCGAGACGCGCTATGGCCCGGGCCTGCGGGAATCAGTCGTCACCGAGGCCGGAGATTTCCTGTTCGTGCCACCCGGCGTACCGCATCAACCGGTCAACCTCAGCGACACAGTGCCCGCGCGCGCGATCGTCGCGCGCAACATGGCCGAGGAAAACGACCGGGTCGAGCCGTATGATCCTGGTGCGGAGCGATAAGCTGACGTAAGCATCGTCGATTTCGTTCGCTCGCTCGACTGCGAGACCCAATCAATCACGCCTCGTTCAGCAGCGTCGCGGCAAATCGTCGGTACAGCCAGCAAGAACACGCAGCCCCAACGATCAACGCAATGACGAGCATCAGCGATTGACCGAGCGAAAAGACGTAGGGCAAGGATTCTGGCGCCAATGTCACGACCCAAAAGCGCGCCATGAAAAACGCAACGACGATAGCGAGCGGGACCGGCAACCCGGTCAAGAATTGTGACGTCACGATGCGCCAACAATGGCCGCGCGTGTCATGCCATGCCGCACGCCAACGAATCTTCCCGCCGCTCGCGACATGGCAGAAAAGGAGGCTGAACCTGGCACATACGAAAAAAGCCAACAGGAAGACCACGCAAGCAATCGCGAGCAGAAATGCCACCATTTGGAAGCGGTGGAAACCATTCGCGCGAAGTGCGAAGGAAGAGCCTCCGATGACCAGCAGCGCGAAGAGCACGCAAGGGATTCCAAGCGAGAGGGCGACGAGGCAGTAACGCCAGAACTCCTTTCCGAAGATAGAGATTCGCCCCGCTCCGCGCTCCCCTTGCATGAAGTCATGCATCACATGTACCGGCAAAGCGATCATGGCGATGAACCTGACGAGCGAAAGCGGCAGCAAGAGAACGCGCCATGTACTGTGCGAACGCATCAGCTCGATCGAAAGGGTATTGGCGGCAAGAAAAACCAAAAATGGGACTATCGCTAGTGCCGGTCTGCGCATCAGCAGTCCCCAGCTATCGGCCCATGCGTCGCGGAAGCAATTCCAGAAGGTGGTTCGTCTCATTGATCCCCCGTCTTGCAAGCGTCACGATATTTGTTCGTCTGTGACCGCGATTTTTCAGTATTTATGCAAGGCCATTCGCGGTTGAAAGCGATTCGAAAGTCGAATAATGGCGGCAACTCAACGTCATTATTGATCGTCACTCTATCATTTAATGCGCTCGACGCAACGAATATGCCGGACGTAGCGCTAAGCGGCGCACGTGACGCGGCGCGTCATGCGGCGAAGGCTTTTTGAGACTGCACCCGTCAATCTTCCTCGCCATCCTCGACCGCCTTGCGTTCCCGGCGTTCTTCATTGCCACGGCGCGCGCGCAACCGTTGTCGCGAGAGCACGCCAATTACCTGATCCGTCGTTGCGTCAGGGGGAATTTCGTTCCGGATCACATTTGGAATCATCGGCAAGCCGGAGCGTTGCCGCCGCAAAGCCCTGGCTATCGCCTTGCGACACTCGTCCCCGTGACAGTCCCATTCGTCACGAATTCTTCCGCAGTAGCGACACTTTTCCATAGCAACAAGTCTAACGCCAATCGCCGAAGGCTTCCGGCAACGGGAGTCGTCCAGGCTAAGGACAGCATTGTGCGGCGTTCTGAAGCGCTTCGTGGCCGGCCCCTGCGCCGCTGGTCCATGCCGATACTCCGGCCGGATCGATAAAGAATCGGCAGACCTCCCGCTCGCGCAGCAAAGCGTCCTCGACCGCGACGTCAAGCTGAACGCCGCCGATATTCAGGTGTGCGAAACGTTCTCCGTCACGGAGTTCGACCGAATCGACGACGGCCTCGAGCGGCCCTCGCGCCGACAGCCGAATCGCCCGCGATGCAACGCGCCACATCACCCGCGTCCCGACCTCGGTTAAACGGTCCGCCGTTTCCAACACCAATCGATCATTGATCCTGATCGATCCCGGTTCGGAGACCACGCCTGTGCCTATATTGCGCAAGCCGAGCAGTTCGGCCACGCGCATGTTCGCCGGTTGCCCGAATACGCTTTCGATCGTTCCCGCCTGTAGCGCGCGCCCCTGATCGATCACGAGAATCTCGTCGGCGAGCAGCGCCGCCTCGTCGGGGTCATGGGTGACGACGATCGTGACGGCCGCGATTTCGCGCTGCAGATCGCGCATCGATCGCTGCAGACGGCGCCGCCGCGGCGTGTCGAGCGCGGCAAACGGTTCGTCGAACAACAACAGATGGCTGTGGCGCGTGAGCGCTCGCGCAAGCGCGACACGCTGGCGCTGCCCGAGCGACAGCTCGCGCGGAAAACGGCCCAACAATCCCGTCAACCCCAGATGGCCGGTCCAGTAACGCGCGGCGGCCGGATCCCCGTCGACAGGAAACGCCAACTGCTCGCCGACCGTCATGTGCGGAAAGAGCCCGTAATCCTGCGGCATATAGCCGATCTGTCGCCGCTCGGGCGGCAATTTTGAAAAATCGGTAGGGCCAAGCATGACCGTGCCGCCCGCGTTGTCCTCGAGGCCTGCAATGAGACGCAACGTTAGCGATTTCCCGGAACCGGAAGGCCCGACGATGGCGAGCCGCCGCGTTGAAGGCGCCCACGCGATATCCAGGCTGAATGGCCCCAGCCGGCGACTCACGTGGATGGCGAGCCGCAGATCCCGGCTCGGCACCTTTGCGACGGAATTCGGCACAGGGACGAGCGGTTCGTCGCCGTTCTCGATGTGGGATACCGCTTTTTCATATCGGTTGCCGCGGCGATAGACCGACAACGCAGCGCATACGACGGCGATGGCGAGCGTCGGCAACAGCAACGGCATCATCGCCGGCAAGCCCTGCCCGCCGAAGACGACATAGGTATAAACGGGCAACGAGTACGGGTGGTAGGCGACCATCACCGTCGCGCCGAATTCGCCGAACGCGCGCAGCCATGCCAGGGCAAGCCCTGCGCGAATCCCGGGCCACGCGGCCGGCAGCGCCACACGAAAGAAGCGGCTGGCCGCGTGGTGCCCGAGCGTTGCGGCAACGTCTTCGAGCACCGGGTCTATCGACGCGAACGCCGAGCGCGCTGCCACGATCAGAAACGGCGCGGCAACGAACGTCTCGGCGAGCACGATGCCCGTGAATGAGTCGGTCAGCAGACCGCTCGCCGCGCGTCCGATCGAGCTGTAAGGGCCGAAAAGAAAAAGCAGCAGCACACCGCTCGTGAGCGGCGGCAGTGCCAGCGGCAGCTGAACGACGAAGCCGAGCAGCGACATCGCCCGCGACGACGAACGTGCAAGCCAATAGCCGAGCGGCACGCCGCCGATAAGAATGAGGAGCGCCGCGACGCTGGCACTGGCAACCGACGTGCCGACCGCCGCTCCCATTGTTCGCCAATCGACGCTCGCCCAATCCGCGTGGCCGATTTGAGGCAGGCTCGCGATGAACGGCGCGCAGAGATAAACGGCAAGGAGGACGGCAAGCGCAGCGAGCGGCCGCGCCACGGTTGTCTTCATCGTTTCAAGGCCCCGCTTCGACGACCGCCTGCAGTGATGCAGGGATCGCCTGAGCGTCGCCCGTCACCGCCGGCTTCACGACGTCGACGCCGTGCTCCCGCAGCAGCGTGCGCCCCTGTGCGCTCAACAGAAAATTAACGAACCGCGCGGCGCCAGTCGGGTTGGCAGCATCGGCAAGAATCGTCAGCGTGTAGCTCGCCTTGACGCCGAGCTCGGGCGCAGGGCTCACTGCGGCTATCTTCAGGTCAGACGTTTCCGTCGAATAAAAGAAACCGGCATCGAGCTGGCCTGACTGAAGTCGGCCGACAAGCGTTTCCTCAGGCAATACCTGAGCGGGGTTCTCCGGAGCACCGAGTGTCTTCTCCACGAGGTCGGGCTGGCGATAAAGCTCGGCGGCCTTTTTCATCATCTCCACCGTAAACGCACCCTTCGGATCGAGTGCGGGATCGGTACGACCGATGCGAATACCGGGCTCTTGGAGCACTTCGTCCCAGCGCTTCGTCTTGAAGTCGTTCGCAAAGCGGCTTTGCGGGTTGTAGCCGATCATGAGCGGGGATTCCGCGAAATTGACGTACCACGTGACGTGATTGCCGTTAGCCGTTCCCATCAGGCTCGTATTGACCTTGGGGCTTGCGCTGATGAAAACGTCGCCGCGCCGCAGTTTGCCTTTGATTTCGTTCGCGATCTTGTTCGATCCGGCCGCATAGCCCTGAAAGCGCAGCCCCGTCTCCCTTTCGAAGGCGGGACCGACGCCGCGCTCCATCAAATTGACGAGCGAGCCCGCGTAGAGCACTTTGACCGTGTCGTCGTCGGCGGCGTGTGCCTGCGTTCCAAACACGGCGGCCAGAACCGCGCAGCAAACGAGCAGCTTGCGAAGCATGTCATCCCCGGGAGCGTTATAGAGTTCTGTATATTACGACGACTTGCCGGGATTGTACTGCGATATTGGCGACAGAAACGGCCGCTTCATGGCCCGCGACCCGCCCTTTCGGTCGGCCAGGAGTAGCTCCCTGCCGTCATCCCCTGCCATGCTTGGCTTTGCAAGAGATCAGCGACGCGAAGCGACCACGATGCCACCGACGATCAGCAAAAACGCCACAGCGTGATAGGGCTGCGGGGGCTCCCCGAGAAACGCGGCCGACATCAGCGCCGCAAACAACGGAGCGAGATTCGCAAAGAAGCCCGCGATGTTGGGGCCGACGCGCTGCACGCCGAGCCCCCAACAACAGTAGGCGAGCACTGCCGGGCCGATGCCGACGTAGAGCAGCGCGGCCGCGAGCGGCCAGCCCCAGACGATACGCGCGTCGGTCGAAGCCCATTCTCCAGCGGCGAACATGCCGGACCAGAATAGGCCGAAAGTGATTTGTGCGAGCAGAAATGCCGACCAGTCGTTGCGCCAGCGGGCGGGCTCGCGAGAGCGCGTCAGCAGCCAACTATAGATGGCCCAGGCAAAGGCCGCGACGAGCATCAAAAGGTCGCCGGGGACCAGCCGGAAATGCGTTAGCAGTACTAACTGTCCGCGGCACAGCACGAGCACGACGCCGGCGACGGACAAGACGATCCCGATGAGCTGCCGAAAACTGATTCGTTGTCCGAACCATATCCAGCCGACAAGCAGCATCCAGACCGGGATGCTCGATGCCATCAACGTGACGTTGAGGGGACTCGAACTCTTCAGCGCCAAGTACTGCAAGGCGTTGTAGCAGCCGACGCCCAGCAGGCCGAGCACGGCAAATCGACGCCAATGCGCCCAGAGTCCGCTTGCCGGACTGAGTACCCGTCCCGCGAGCGGCAGAAGAATGAGGAAGGCCAGCGCCCAACGCAGAAAATTCAGCGTGACGGGCGGCACCAAACCGCTCACCATCCGTCCGACTACGGCATTGCCCGCCCACATCATCGGCGGGACGGTGAGGAGCACGGCGGTGCTTGCGGTAAGGCGTTGAGGAAATTGCGCCGACATCGGACGTTGGCTCCTGGCTCTTTTGTTGGAGACGGCATTAGAACGCAAATGCACACGGAATCTCACCTAACCCCTAGCGCCGCTGCGGTGATGCGCATACGGAACGTCGAAGTCCTCCCAACGTCATTGAGCTCCCTGAGAACTTTGCTTATACTCAAAGAAACCAGCCTTTGCTTTGAGTATATTGTGAAAACTCGCCAGCTTGCAGAACTTCTGCCTTATGAGGCCGAGAATGTGGCTCGCGCGCTGGGTGAGACCATTTCCCTGGCACGCCGAGCACGCTTTTGGACGCAAGGCGATCTCGCCGCGAAGATGGGCGTCAGTGTCAACACGGTGGTCAATCTCGAAAAGGGCCGACCGTCGGTCTCGTTGGCGCAGCTGCTCAAGGCACTATGGACTCTGGACCGCTTGAACGTGCTTCAGGATTCGCTACGTCCCGAACTTGATCCGGTGGTCCAGGCCGAGGGGCTGCGCCGCATTCCGCGACGAGCTCGCGGAGACCGTCATGGCTGAAAAGGAGCGGCCGGTATGGGTGTGGCTTCCTGGCCGAACCGAACCTGGGAAGGCAAGTCTGAATCTCGCCGATGTGACGCCACAAAGGCGGCAACGGATGAGATGATCGCCAGCGCCGAGATGTGACAAGCAGCCTGTTGGCGGCTCCGCAGGTAGCGCGTTAAAGATCCACAAAGCGAGGCCGTAATAGCCAAGGAGTGGGCGCGAGCCTTTGACATTGACGGCTTTTGATGGCATCGCTTCAACAATAACGACCAACCACACGAGGGGTTCGACAATTCCATGAAACGCCTTCTTTTGATTGCCCTGTGCCTGGCCTCCTCCGCCGCTTTCGCGGGAGAGCGCAGGCAAGTCCTGCTCGAAACGCCGGTCACTTACGCTTCGGGTGCCGGCGTGGTCGAGCGAGTGAAGGACGAGTGCCACATCGATGATTTGTTGACGCGTCGCGTCGGGGAAGCCCTTCGCCGGCTCAATCGCACGGGCGAAGGGACGATCGACGCGAACAGCGCTCCAGGCGACGCAGAGGTTCTGAGACTGCAGATTACCTATGTGATGGGCGTGGGCGGCGGCGCATGGACGGGGCCCAAAGCCATCTCTCTGTCAGCCGATCTGATCGACAACGGGAAGGTCGTCCGTCACACGAAGTTCAAGCGTTGGTCTGTCGGTGGCGTGTGGGGCGCATTTAAAGGCACTTGCTCGATTCTTGATCGCACCAGCGTGGCCATCGCTAAAGACTTGCGGCGCTGGGTTCACAATGCGCGTTATGAAATCAAGGACGAAGACGCGCCAGACGAAGCTTCGGCGCCGGAGGCCGGCTCTGCGACGGGTGCAGCTGCTTCCGCGACGACGGCACAGGACAGCGGGGACAAAGACGATTGAGCGAGCGGCGGGCGCGCGCCCGCCTCGGTCTAATGTACCGGCCGGGCAGCGATACCCGGCTTCTTCTTCATGCCGGATGGTGACAGGCCGCCTCCGTCGCCTGCTCGGTCTTGGCCGCTCCAACCCGCGGCGTCGGATTCGCCCTTTGCTATGTAACGAGCGACACGAGCAGCACATAATCCGCATGGTGAGCCTTGCCATATGCGTGCCAGTCGCCGGCAGTCCGGTGAGCCCGATCGCCTTCGTTTTTCGGCGCATTTTCGATTGGCTAAGGCTTCACTCCGGCAGGAACGCCGGATCCAGAATCATGCTCCAACGTCCACGGACAGGTTTCAGGGGACTCCTCAAGGCCCGTTTCGTTTTCACCGCTCAACACGGCCTTGCTCCATACCAACTCGAGCCATTGCGCGTCGTTGAACTTGCGTCGTAGACTCGGCGCTTCGTTCAGCACGTAGACCACGTCCTTGCGCTGAACCGCGATCCCACGTGTCCAGCTCTTGCCCCGCAAGGCAGGCTGATACTGCCATTTGAGCAAGCGCGCCGACGCCCGATTGTCCGGCCCGTCCGGATCAGCTGGAAGAGATGGAGGGTGCCGCACAAACGCGGCTAAAAAGGAGGCTCGTCCGTGTACAACGAGCTCATCAGCGATACACTTCGCGTCGATTGCCCAAGCGCAGAACCTCGATCGTGATGCGCTTGTCGTGAATCTGACAGATCAGCCGCCAGTCGCCGACCCGGTACTTCCAGAATTCGCCTAGCTCACTGCCTTTGAGGGCCGCCCCAGTTGCACGTGGATCGTCTTGCACCTTCAGGCGCCGAAGGAATGTCGCGATGCGCCGGGCAATCTCGCGGTCCATCTTCTCAAGCTGCTTTTCCGCGGTTTTCGAGATCTCAATCCGCCAAGCCAAGCCGCGCCTCCACCTCCTCTAGCGACGAGGTCTGTTCCTTTCCCGATCGGATGCGCTTCGCCACGCGCTCGGCCAAGTACATGTCTTCCAAGTCCTCCAGGTGCTGCTCGATGGCCTCGCGCGCATAGAACGTCTTGGTGCGCCCGGTGCGCTTCGCCAGCGACTCTAAGCGGGATTCGATTTCTGCGGGTAAGCGAATGGCTAGCATGGCAGCCTCCGGAAAGCTTGCTATACATGTATAACGCATTATACTTCTTCTCATCATTCCGAGCCCGCCTCATCGTCGTGCATGGCCAAAAAGTCGGCCACCGTCGCCGGCGGCCGATCCTCCGGCGTCAGCGTCGCACGCGTGAGCCGCGCGGGATGCTTAGCCGAATGGATATCCTTCAGCGCCCGGATACTCACCCGCGTGTAGACTTGCGTCGTGTTGATGTCCGCGTGCCCTAGCATCGCCCGGATGAACCGAACGTCGGCCCCGTTTTCCAGCACCTGCGTCGCTATGGCGTGCCGGAACAAGTGGCAGCTACCGATGTTGCCGAGCCCGGCCGCTCGCACGTGATTACGCATCATCTGCGTCATCCGGTTATCGAGAACGCTCGGCCCGTTACCGTCTGGAACAGCGTGCCGTCATCGCCCGCCACGGCCGGCTCCGGCTGCACCTCGTCGCGATACTGAGGCACCCACCCCAGCGCTCGATCGCTGATCGGAATCATCCGATCTTTCTTGCCCTTGCCTGCCGGACCATGAGCGTGCCACGCCTGTAATCGACGCCGCGTTGCTGCAACCTAGTGATCTCGATAGGCCTGATCCCCTTGCTGTAGAGTGTCTCCAGCATCCCAGGTGCCCTCGGCCTATCGCGTCAGCTTGACGCGCCTCTCCGCCGTGGCCACTCCGACGACCGTCAAGTTGAAAGCAATCCAGGGGCGAAGGGAAACAAGTTCATGGCTTGTACCGGTGGACTTTTCACGTGGGCACTGATGCTGTAGGCGAAGCTCCAGTCTTTCACGGACATTACAGATCGCTTTCCACATTCGTGCCACGCGGTCGGTGTCAATGTGAGACTGATGTTGCGTAATTCGCACGTTCCGCCCAGGGTGACACTGGAACCGCCCCACCTAAATGCATCATCTAACCAGCTTGCCAATCCACAGCATAGGCGCCACTACTCGCGGATTTTTATGCGATCCGCATACAAGAGCCGCATTCTGCGCGTATAGGCGTGACGTTAAATACTGAGATAAGCAAACTGCGGTTTGTCGATGACATTGAGCCACCGATCTCGAACCGATGCGAACAAGAAATGTCCCACCGTTCACGAACGATCCTTCGACGACGACAAGCGCGCAGACGCCATCGGTAGGCTTCCTCCTCCTAGTCGTGCTGGTAGGGCTCAACTTTTTCCGGATCGGATGTCAGCTGGTCGTCACCGCATGGTCCGCGGTGCAAATCACAGGGCGGACGGAGTCCGCAGGTCAGATCCTGCTCATCACGAGCATGGCTAACCTTGCGCTCTCCCCATTCATCGGCGCGCTTATCGATCGTTGCGTAAGAAAAAAACCGTTGGTAATGGCGGGACACGCTGGCATTTTGCTTTGCGGCATGGCCCCCCGTTTCATCGATTTTGTTTTACCTAACCTCGTACCCTTCCACGGTCTTGCCTTCGTCGCACTGCTTGCCAGTGTGTCTAGCATCGTCATCGGCGGCGGAATGGACTACTTCACAAAGCTCACCATTGCATCAGATGACCGGATCAAGAAACTTGCGACGATTAGCTCCGTATCTCAGCTCGCACTAATCGCAGGCACCGCGTTCGGTGGCTACATCGTTTCCTGTGTGTCATGGCGGAGTGCATTCCTTCCAATTACCGGATGTAGTTTCCTTGTCGTCGCCCTTTGCGCCTTTCGCCTGCCGCCGTTCACGCTGGCCGCTGTGAATCAACCGGACAGGAGGCGCGGGGTGTTCTTGGCTGGTCCCACTCTTTATCTAAAACATCATCACTTGTTTTCCATCACGTGCTGCTCCGCGCTGGCCTTCGCAATTGGACAAGCCACGAATACACTCTTGCCGCCGCTAATGAGCCTTCATCTCGGGCTTACGGGCAGAAGCTATTCTCTTGTGGAGGCAGCGTGGTCGATCGGTGCACTCGCAGCGAGCGTTGGCTTGGCGAAGATCCCGAAGGTCAGAGTCGGCGACCTCCGCAATGATCTCGTCCTCATTGTGATTGTCACCGGCCTGTTATCGATTGTTCCGCGCTTGCCGTGGCTGCCTGCGTTGCTTGCGGCGCACCTGCTGTTGGGTGCCGCCTTTTCGCTCGTCCGCATACGTAGTGAAACGCGCTTCTTAACGGAATGCCCCACGCACCTCCTCGGCCGTTTCCGCGCGAATAGCTTGTTTATCACCAGCTTGGTCGGCGTCGTCATTTTTATGACACCGACGGTCTGCGACCATTTCTCCATTCCAGCCCTCTATCAACTGCTGTCAGCGATGGTAGGCATGTCGGCAACCGCGCTCCTCGCTTTTGGCTGGCGTCAGCGAAATTCGGTCGGTTCGCAACGGCGGCTAGTAACGAGCCGAAACCGTGCACGAAACGCACGCCGCCGCCGATCGTAGCCGTTTGCACCCGGCAACGACGGCGACGCCCGTGTACAACAATGGCCAACCGAGCAATCTCCTCCTCAACCCGGGCAATTCATCTCCTTCATCGCCCGCTGCATCTCCTCCGGGGTCACATCACGCGTATGCGACGCGATATGCCACTGATGCCCGAACGGATCTTCGACGAGCCCCCAGCGATCGCCCCAGAACATGTCGGCGAGCGGCATCTTGACAGTCGCTCCTGCCGCCACGGCCTGTTCGAACGCTTTGTCGGCGTTCTCGACGTACAAGTAAAGACTGACAGGCGTACCCTTGAGCGCCTTCGGGCCCAGGCAGTCGTGTTCCGGTGCTTCGTCTGTCAGCATCACAGGGGAATTGCCAATCCTGATCTGAGCATGCGCGATCTTGCCTTCGCGGCCCGGCATGCGGAACAGCTCCGTCGCCCCGAAAGCCTTCGTGTAGAACGCGATAGCCTCGGAAGCGTTCGCGCAGACGAGGTGAGGCGTAAGCGAATGCATGCCTTCGGGAATCGGCTGGACGGATGTCGCGGACATGATGATGGCTCCTATTGGAACGTTATGAGGAAAAGAGCCGCACGGTCGAATCGATGCTTCGACTGGCTCCATACCCACGACGAACGATAGTGCGTCGAATCGACATCCGCCCACAAACTTTTAGTAATCGCCCTCCAGCCACACCCGTCAATGAGTACAGCGCTTAAAACACACTCCGCCGCCGCGACATAGCGGCAAACCGCCTCACGGCCCGACTTTGGCGATATGCAGAAGATTCGTCGTCCCGGATTCGCCAAATGGCAAGCCGGCCGCGATCACGATCGAGTCTCCCGGCTTCGCGAATCCCGAGCTTCGTGCGGCTTCGCAGGCGAGCGCGATCATATCGTCGACATTGCGAGCGTTCCTGAACGCAATCGAATGAACGCCCCAAACGAGGGCGAGCCGACGTGCCACCGCCAACGAAGGCGTCATTGCAATGATCGCGGTCGCGACACGCTCTCTCGCCGCGCGCACGCTCGTGAAACCTGACGACGTATACGTCACAGTCACGGCCGGACCGATGAGCTGAACGACCTCCCGCAGCGCGCAGCATATGGCATCGGCCGCAGTCGACTGTGCGCGCGTATGTGAGGCATCGATTCCGGACCTGTACTCCGGGTCCCGCTCCACGCGCTCGACGATCCGATTCATCATCGATACGGCCTCGAGCGGATATTTCCCGCTGGCCGATTCGGCCGACAGCATGACCGCATCGGCGCCTTCGTAGATCGCGCCCGCCACGTCCGAAGTCTCGGCCCGGGTGGGAACGGGCGAGTTCGTCATCGATTCGAGCATCTGCGTCGCAACGACAACCGCTTTTCCAGCCGCCCGGCAAGTACGCACGATCCGCCGCTGCAACTCCGGTATCTGCTCGGCCGGCAGCTCGACCCCAAGATCGCCGCGCGCCACCATGATGCCGTCGCAACGGTCGACGATTTCATCGAGATGATCGATCGCCAGCGGCTTCTCGAGCTTGGCCATGATCCACGCGCGATCGCCGATAATCTCGCGCGCTTCGTCGATATCCTCGGCGCGCTGCACGAACGACAGCGCCACCCAGTCGATGCCGTTCTCGAGCCCGAACGCGAGGTCTTCGCGGTCCTTGTGCGTCAATGCTGAAATCGGCAGCATGACGGCCGGTACGTTGACTCCCTTACGGTCGGAAATGCGCCCGCCGACGACGACAACGGTGTCTGCGAAATCGTCCCCTTTCCGCTCTACGCGCAGACGAATCTTTCCATCATCGAGCAACAATTCGGACCCGGCGTCGATCGCTTCGAAAATCTCGGGATGCGGCAGCGGCGCTCGCGTGGCATCGCCGGGCAACGAATTCAAATCCAGACGAAAGTGCTCGCCGCTGCGCAGCTCGGCACTGCCGCCCTCGAACGTGCCGAGCCGCAGCTTCGGCCCTTGCAGGTCGAGCAAAACGCCGATCGGCCGGCCGCTCTCCTTCTCGAGCTTTCTGATTTCCGTCAAGCGCCGCAGATGGTCGTCATGCGTGCCATGACTGAAGTTGAGACGGAAGACATCGACGCCCGCCTCGAACAGCTGCCGAATCGTCTTCCCGTCGGAACTCGACGGCCCGAGCGTCGCGATGATTTTCGCGTTACGTTCACGCTTCATCCTGCATCTCTCCTCAAGTCGCCTGCGCCTCGCATAGGGCAGCGCCCATGCCGACGCGAAACTTTAGTCCTGCTCGGGAGATGCGATAAGCCCACTCGCAGTCAGCAATGAATGTACGAGATGTATCGAATCGGTGCGTGACCAGCCCGCTCGGAACGCGTCCGCGTCTCCCGATACGGCCGATGCCGGAACCGCGGGCGCGCCGCTCACTCGGGGCGAAAAAGCTGCGTGGAAAACTCGATTCCGGCTGAACTCAGTGCCGCCGTGGTTCTCTCGTCGTCCTCGCTCGTCCTCAATTCGACGAGACCGGCACCCTGCAATCGCGACAGCGTCCGGCGCAGTGTGCTCATGGGCAGGTCCGTCCGCTTGCTGAGCTTCGGCAGCGACCAAGGCTTGTCGGGCGATTCCTGCCACGCCGTCCAGAGATACAGGAGCACGGTCATGACGACGGGGTCGAGCTCGTCGTCGTGCGTCTTTGCCTGTTCGTCAGGGGCCAAGTTGCGCTCCTCTCCTCGTCCGTGGAAGGTCGAATACGGTGTCGCGCGGGTCTCCCGCCGTCAGATCGACGTCGGCCGCCCGCTATCGCGCGCCATGGGCCACGAGCTTGCCGATCGTCACGAGCGCGTTCTCGAGCTCGGGAGACCATTGATAACTATAGTTGAGGCGAATGAAATTGCTGTAGCGGTTCGACGTCGAGAACATATAGCCGGGCCCGATCGTGATGCCGCTTTCGAGTGCAGATTGGTACAGCTTCATCGAATCGAGCTTCTTGGGCAGCTCGACCCACAACACATAGCCGCCCATCGGCTCCGATGTACGCGTTCCCGCCGGAAAGAAGCGATCGACGATCGTCTTCGTCAGCTTTGCCTGCTGCCGGTACAGCTTGCGCACTCGGCGAAGATGGTGCTCGTAGCCGTCTTTTTCGAGGTACTCGGCAATCGCGAGCTGTGGGATCGACGGTGTCGTCAGCGTGTTGAGAAACTTGAGCTTCTCCACCTGATCGCGATATCGGCCAGGCATTGCCCAGCCGATGCGGTAGGCGGCGGTCAGACTCTTCGAAAACGACGCGCAGTGGAGCACGATGCCCTTCTTATCGTACGATTTCAGCGCGCTCGGATGCGCCTCGCCAAAATAAAGCTCGTTGTAGACGTCGTTTTCGATGATGGGCACGTCGTGGCGCGACAGCAGCGCGACCAGCGCGCGCTTTTTCCCGTCGGGCATCTGGAATCCGAGCGGGTTCTGAAAATTCGGCATGACCATGCACGCCGCAATCGTTCGTTTCTTCAGGATTTCTTCGAGCGAGCCGAGATCGATCCCCTCGCGCGGATGCGTCGCGACTTCGATCGCGCGCATGCCCATGCGCTCGATTGCGTGCAGCATCGCGTAAAAGGTCGGCGACTCGACTGCCACTGTGTCGCCGGGCTTGCCGACCGCCTGCAGGCAGAGGTTGATCGCTTCTGTCGCTCCGACGGTCACCACGATTTCACGTGGATCGACCGCAATGCCGTTCTCGTGGTAACGGCGGGCGATTTGTCGAATGAGATTGGGGTTGCCTGGCGGCAATTCGTCGGTCACGCCCCATATCGCCTTGTCGCGTCCGATCGAGTACGCATAGCGGTTGATCTTCTCGAACGGAAAGGGCCGCGGGTCCGGATAGGGCGAGCCGAGCGGTATCGCTTCATCGGTGCCGATCGAGCGAAGTGTCGAAAGCACGAGGCGGCTGACGTCGACCTTCGACGAAACGGCGAGCGGCTTCGAGGGACGCAACCCCGCCACGTCGCGCTCAGCGGCGTCGGCGGCACCGCGGCGAACGAAGTACCCCGACTGCGGTCGGCTCTCGATCACCCCTTTGCTCTCGAGCAGCAGATACGCACGGATGACCGTCGTGATGCTCACCTGCCGATGCTGGCTCGTCTGCCTGACCGACGGAATGCGGTCTCCCGCGCGAAAAACGCCGCGTTGGACGAGATCGTCGATGTCCTTCGCGAGCTGTTCGTAGAGTTTCACCATAGGCCTTCCGCGTCCTTCCCGGGGTAACGCGCCAACGGCGCCACTGCCTGCACACAATCCATGCGCGCCGCGCCCTGGCCTGGCTTCGGTGCACCGTCCTAGAGCACAGTTCCAGAACAGATCAGCATTCCGCAGAACTGTACTCTTTTTCCGGACGCCGATGTGTGTGCCCCGGATAGGCCTCGATGCCCTTACGCTGCAACCATCGCATCTGGCAATACTGCAACGGGCCGCACGAGGCGCCGTTCGCCATAGCGACAAGTCATCGCAACCGACGTCATGGACAAATCGAAACCGCAAGGGCGCATCGAGCCCTATCATCACCCCGCGGCAGGCTGGGGTGCGCTCAAGTACGTCGCGATCAACCTGATCAAGGAGAAGGTCGCGGGCGGCAACTACCGGACGCTCTTCAAGCAAAACCAGCCCGATGGCTTCGATTGTCCAGGCTGCGCGTGGCCCGATCGTAAGCACTCCTCAACGTTCGAATTCTGCGAAAACGGCGTCAAGGCTGTCGCGGCCGAGGCGACGACGAAACGCGTGACGCCCGCGTTCTTCGAAGCCCATACGATCGAAGCGCTGATGAAGCAAACGGACTATGAGCTCGAGCAGCATGGACGGTTGACCGACCCCATGGTCTACGATGCGCTGACCGACAAATACAAGCCGATTTCGTGGAACGGCGCTTTCGCGCTGATCGCCGAGGAGCTGAAGAAGCTCTCCTCGCCGCACCAAGCTGCCTTCTATACCTCCGGGCGTGCGAGCAACGAAGCCGCATTCCTCTATCAGATCTTCGTGCGGATGTTCGGCACGAACAACTTCCCCGATTGCTCGAACATGTGCCACGAGGCGACGAGCCGAGGCCTGCCGGTGACGGTCGGCATCGGCAAGGGCACGGTCACGCTCGACGACTTCGAGCTCGCCGATACGATTCTCGTCTTCGGCCAGAACCCGGCCACCAATCACCCGCGCATGCTCGGCGAGCTGCGCGAATGCTCGCGGCGCGGCGCGACCATCGTCTCGATCAACCCGCTCCGCGAGCGCGGGCTCGAACGGTTCGCGAGCCCGCAGCATCCGATCGAAATGCTGACGCTTTCGAGCACGAAGATCGCATCGACGTTCATTCGCCCCAAGGTGGGCGGCGATTTCGCGCTGCTCAAAGGGGTCGCGAAACGCGTGCTCGAGCTCGATGACGAAGCGCGCGAGCGCGGCGTGGAGCGCGTGCTCGACCTCGACTTCATAGAGGCCCATACGCACGGCTTCGACACATTCGCCGCTGATCTGCGCGCCGAAAGCTGGCCCACGCTCGAAGCAGAATCGGGCGTGCCGCGCGAGGACATCGAGGCGCTCGCGCGCATCTACGCCGACGGCAAGCGTGTCATCGCGACGTGGGGTATGGGCCTGACGCAGCACAAGAACTCGGTGGCGACCGTGCAGATGCTGTCGAACCTCATGATGATGCGCGGGAACATCGGGCGCGAAGGCGCGGGGCTCTGCCCCGTGCGCGGACATTCGAATGTACAGGGCAATCGAACGGTCGGCATCGAGGAGAAGCCGACGCAGGCATTTCTGGACCGCCTCGGCAAGGTGTTCGACTTCGAGCCGCCACGCGAGCACGGCTACGATGTCGTCGAGACGATCGAAGCCATGATCGACGGGCATGTTAAGGCGTTCATCGGTCTCGGCGGCAACTTCGCCATCGCGACGCCCGATACGCCGAGGACATTCGATGCGCTGCGCTCTTGCGACCTGACCGTCCATATCGCGACAAAGCTCAATCGCAGTCATCTCGTGCACGGCAGGCATGCGCTGATTCTGCCGACACTCGGCCGAACCGAAATCGACGAGCAAGGCGGCGTTGCGCAAGGCGTCACGGTGGAGGATTCAATGAGCATGGTCCACATCTCATACGGAATGAACGTTCCGGCGTCGAAGAACCTCCTGTCCGAAGTCGCCATCGTGGCGAACATCGCCCATGCGACGCTCGGCAGCGATAAAGTGGACTGGCTCTGCATGGCGAACGACTACTCGCGCGTCCGCGATGCGATCGAGCAAACGATCGACGGCTTCGAAGACTACAACGCGCGCATCGCACACCCCGGCGGCTTTCATCTGCGCGTGGCATCGCGCGAGCGCGACTGGAAGACGGGCACGGGCAAGGCGAACTTCGTCGTCAACGCGATCGAGCACGATACGCCGATCGCGCGTGCGAAGAAGCTCCACGGGGAACGCGTGATGGTGCTCATGACCACGCGCTCACACGATCAGTACAACACGACGATTTATGCGCTCGACGACCGCTATCGCGGCGTGTTCGGCCAACGCCGAGTCGTCTTCATCAACCGCGCCGATCTCGAAATGCTTGGCCTGAAGGCCGGCGAATGGGTCGACTTGACGACGGTGTGGGACGACGGCATCGACCGTCGCGCCGATTCGTTCCTGCTCGTCGAGTACGACATCCCGCGCGGGTGTATCGGCGCCTACTACCCCGAGACGAATCCGCTCGTGCCACTCTCGAGCGTGGGTGACGTGTGCAATACGCCGACTTCCAAGTCGATACCCGTACTGCTCCATCGCTCTGCGCCGCCGGCCCTCGCTGCTTGACCGCGACGGCCTGCGCGGCCGGTGTTTCAGGCACTGACGACCCGCCGCAAGAAGCGCCATAGCCGCTCGTCGTTCGAATAAGGAACGTTGAAGCGAAACCAGGCGCTCGCGGCATCATCGGGGCGGAAGTAGGAGCCGGGTGCAAGCCAGATGCCGTCGCCGAGCGCTTCGGTCGCCACTTCAGCGGCACGCTCGTCCTCAATGGGCAAGCGCGCCCAAAGGAAGAGTCCCGCGCGCGGTCGATGAAAGATTTCGAGCCCCAACTCGTCCATGCTCGCCTCGACGGCCGCATGCGCCTCTTTGAGCCGCTCGTCGACGCGCTCGACATGTCGCGCGTAATGCCCCTCGACGAGAACCTTGTCGACGATGCGCTCGATCGTCTCGGACGACGTCAACCCGACCGCCATCTTGATCCGCGCGAGCTCACGCAGCACGTCGCGTTGACCGACGACGTAGCCGCAACGCAGCGCGGGCGTGACCGTCTTGGAAAACCCGCCGATGTAGAGCGCGCGCTGCAATCCTTCCATCGCCGCGATGAGCGGCGTGTTCGACGGCGCGAGTTCTCGGCTCACGTCGTCCTCGACGATCCACATGCCGGCCCGCTCGGCGATCTGAACGAGCCGGAATGCCGACGCCATGCTGAATGTCGCGCCGGTTGGATTTTGCAGCGCGGTGTTCACGAAGACGGCCTTCGGACGATGCGTCACGACGAGCGCATCGAGCGTGTCGATGTCGAGCCCGGTCGGGGTGCGCGGCACGCCGACCACCTTCAAGCCGGCCAGCTTCAGAATCTGCAGAAGATTGCAGTAGCCCGGGTCTTCGACGATGACGACATCCCCTGGCCTCAGCAACGTGCGCACGATCAGATCGAGTGCCTGCGTCGCGCCTTGCGTCAGCAGGACGTTATCGAGCGCGGCAGGCAGCCCGAGGCGATCGAGTTGCTCCGCGATTCGCTCGCGCAGCGGCGCGAAACCGTAGGGATGCCCATAGTCGGCCAGACGCGCCGCCGGCACGCGCGCCAGGGCGCGCAACGCCTGATGCAGGCCGCCTTCGTTGACCCACTCGTTCGGCAACGTGCCGCATCCGGCCTTGATCGACACCGAATGGTCGGCATAGACGTCCGAGAGCAGCCAAGTCGCCGTCAAGCTCGGCGGCTGCCAGGCCGGCATCTCGCTGCGCGTCGCCTCGCCGCGTGCGGCGACGCGGTAGCCCGAGCCCGGTCGCGATGCGACGAGCCCCATCGAGACGAGCCGCCCGTAGGCCTCGGTGACCGTGAATGTGCTGAGCCCGTGCTCGCGCGCCAGCTGCCGCACCGACGGGAGCGCGGCGCCCGCCCTCAGCGTCTGCGCGTCGATTGCCTGCGCGAACGCGCGCACCAGTTGCTCGACGAGCGTCGGCGCGCGCGCCCGGTCGCGCTCGAGGTTCAGATCGATCAAGGCGGGCACGCTGTCATCTCCCCTTCCCAATACGGTTACCGCCAATTTACCAGCACAGTTGGCAGAGCGGTGCAATAACTGTGCATGTCCATCGGCTGACGGGGGGCGCTAGAGTGATTCATCGCCCATGCCGAGAGCGCGCTTCGCATCGTTTGATCGCAGCGCCGATCGAAACCCTACAACAGGAGAAAAGCCGTGACCGCTCACCCCGCGTCCGACGATCTTGCAAATTTCTGGATGCCGTTTACCGCCAACCGCCAGTTCAAGGCCGCGCCGCGGTTACTCGTCTCGGCGCGCGGCATGTACTACCGCGCGAGCGACGGGCGCGAAGTGCTCGACGGCTGCGCAGGTCTCTGGTGCGTAAACGCGGGCCACTGCCGCGACGAAATCGTTGCGGCTGTCCAGCAGACGGCTGCCTCGCTCGACTATGCCCCGCCGTTTCAGATGGGCCATCCGCTCGCCTTCGAAGCGGCGGCAAAAGTGGCGAAGGTCATGCCGGCCGGACTCGATCGCGTCTTCTTCACGAATTCGGGCTCGGAGGCCGTCGATACGGCGCTCAAGATCGCGCTCGCTTATCACCGCGCACGTGGCGAAGGGCAACGGACGCGGCTCATCGGACGCGAACGCGGCTATCACGGGGTGGGATTCGGCGGCATTTCAGTCGGCGGCATTTCGCCGAACCGCAAGGCGTTCTCAGGCTCGCTGCTCGGCAACGTCGACCACCTGCCGCATACGCACAACCTCGAACAGAACGCGTTCTCGAAGGGGCAGCCGGCGTGGGGCGCTCATCTCGCCGACGAGCTCGAACGTCTCGTCATGCTGCATGATCCTTCGACGATCGCGGCCGTCATCGTCGAACCCGTGGCCGGCTCGACGGGCGTGCTGATTCCGCCGCAAGGGTATCTGCAGCGGCTGCGCGAAATCTGCACGAAGCACGGCATTCTGCTGATCTTCGACGAAGTCATCACGGGCTTCGGCCGGCTCGGCCGCGCGACGGCGAGCGAATTCCTCGGCGTGACGCCCGATCTCATCACGCTCGCCAAGGCGATCAACAACGCGGCCGTGCCGATGGGCGCGGTGGCCGCGAGCCGCAAGGTTCATGACGCGATTATGGAAAGCGGTCTGCCCGGCGCGATCGAGCTCTTTCACGGCTACACGTATTCGGCTCACCCGGTCGCAAGCGCAGCCGCCATCGCCACGCAGAACGTCTATCGCAAGGAAGACCTCTTCGCGCGTGCCGGTCGTCTCGCGCCCGCTTTCGAACGCGCGGCGCACGCGCTTGCGGATGCGCCGTATGTGAAGGACGTACGCAACCTGGGGCTCGTCGCGGGCATCGAGCTGGAGTCGCGTGCCGACGCGCCCGGCGCGCTCGCCTACGAAGTGTTCGTCAAGTGCTTCGAGGCAGGCGTGCTCGTCCGCTACACGGGCGACATCCTCGCGTTCTCGCCGCCGCTCATCATCGAGGAGGAACAGATCGAGAAGATCTTCGGGACGGTCAGGAAGGTGCTCGCGACCGTGCAGTGAGCGATACGCGCACGCGATCGACTGCAATTTCGTTCAAGATCCCCCGTTCGACGCAGGCTAACTTCGCGCTCATCTTTCGACGAGACGAAGAGGTCTGCAAATGGGTTCACGCCTGACTGGCTATTTGTTTTGCGCGCTCGCGATGATCGGCGTCGGCAGCACAGTCGTCGCGAGCAAGCTCATTGCACACGGACTGCCGCCGTTCTCCGCCACGGCACTGCGCTTTGCGATTGCATTTCCCATCTTGATGGCGACAATGCGCCTCACGGGTGAGCGCTGGCCGCGCCTGCGCCGGCGCGAGGCTTGGCTACTGGTCGCGCAATCCGGTTGCGGCAGCGTCGGCTATACCGTCTTGTTGCTGAGCGGCATGCGCCTCGCCTCGGCCACCGATGCGGGCGTCATTGCGGGCAGCCTGCCGGCCGTCGCGGCGCTCGTTGCCGTCCTTGCGTTGCGCGAGCGGCCCGGCGCGATGACGATCGCGGCCGTCGGGCTGGCCACCATCGGTGTCGTCGTCTGCACGCTGGGCGCGGATGCGGCCGCGGCTGGCGCACGCCCGGCCTCGCTCGCGGCGCCCTCGCTGCTCGGCGATCTGCTCGTGCTCGCCGCCGTATTCTGCGAAGGGTTCTTCATCCTGCTCAACAAGCGGTTGCAAACGCCCGTCTCGCCGCTACAGATGTCCACGCTGATGTCGGGCATCGGGCTCGCCTTGTCGCTCGTGCCGGCGCTCTTCGAGCGTCCCTGGACCCCGGCCGGCATCGACCGATCGGCGTTGGCGGGCGCCGTCTACTACGCGCTCGTGCCGACGGTCGGCGGCTTCCTGCTTTGGTTCGCCGGCGCGGCGCGCATTGCCGGCGCGCAGGCGAGCGCGTTCACGGCGTTCGTCCCCGTATCGGCAGCCGCGTTCGCGGCGCTCGTTCTGCACGAGTCGGTCGGGCCGGCACAGTGGTCGGCAATGGGATGCGTGCTTGCGGCCGTGGCGCTGATCGCGTTCGAGGGGGCCCGGCGCGAATGACGCCTTCGACGTTGAAGGCATCAAACGTTCGGCATCCCCGATACGCTGGAGGTACCGACGATCGACAGAAACTCGCGGCGAGTGGAAGGATCGGTCCTGAACGAACCGAGCATCCTTGACGTGACCATCGCGACGCCGGGCTTGTGAACGCCGCGCGTCGTAATGCACTGGTGCGCCGCTTCGAGAATGACGCCGACCCCTCTCGGCTGCAGAATCTCGTTGAGCGTATCGGCGATCTGTACGGTCATCTTTTCCTGGATCTGCAGCCGTTTCGCGAATGCGTCGACGAGCCGCGCCAGCTTCGAGATGCCGACCACGCGATGCTTCGGCAGATAGGCGACGTGCGCGCGTCCGATGATGGGCACCATGTGGTGCTCGCAGTAGCTCTCGAAGCGGATGTCCTTCAGCACGACCATTTCGTCATAGCCGTCGACTTCCGAGAACTGGCGGGCGAGGATTTCGCGCGGATCGACGTTGTAACCCGAGAAAAACTCCTCGTAAGCACGCGTGACGCGCGCGGGCGTATCGCGCAGGCCTTCGCGATCGGGGTCGTCGCCGGCCCAGCGCAGCAACACGCGCACGGCGTCCTCCGCCTGCTCGCGCGTCGGCCGTGCTAACCAGCGCGTCGACGGATCCACGTCCATTGCGGCGCTCGCCTTGGTCTTGGCCATCGGCTCGCTCTTCTTCTTCGATCGGGGTCCGCTGGTCATCGCTGACTGTCCTCCTATGATGTAGCGTATGGGGCTTGATGTTGGCGCACTCGAGTCGACCTCGATGCACGAGCGAACCGTCGCAGTATTCAGCATCGGCCGCTCCGGCCATTGTTTCACGTTTCGTAGGGCCCTGCGCACGTCCGCGGCGCGCGCTGAGCGCCATCTTGCACAATAAATGCTTCCGTCCGGGAAAAGGAGCGCCTTATGCCTTACATCAATGCCAACGACATCAGCCTCTACTATCGGATCGACGGCGCGCAGCGAGCCGATGCGCCGTGGCTCGTCTTATCGAATGCGCTCGGCACCGATGTCGCGTTGTGGTCGCCGCAGATCGATACGCTGTCGCGGACGTTTCGCGTCTTGCGTTACGACACGCGCGGCCTCGGGCGCTCGAGCGCGCCGGCCGGCCCGTACACGATCGAGCAACTGAGCGCCGATGTGCTCGCTCTCCTGGATGCGCTCGGAATCGAACGCGCGCATTTCTGCGGAGTTTCGCTCGGAGGCGCGACAGGAATGGCGCTGGCCGCGCGACACGGAGAGCGCATCGATCGCTTGATTTCGGTCAGCGCGCCGCCGCGCAATCCCACTTCGGCCGAAATATGGGCCGAGCGCATGAAGCAGGCACGCGGCGGCAGCATGCCCGCGCTCGCGGATGCGGTAATCGCCCGATGGTTCAGCGCCGCTTTCGTTGCGCGCGAGCCGCTCGTCTGTGCCGCCATCCGCGACATGATCCGGCATACCGATCCCGAGGGGTACGCGGGAAACTGCGCGGCTGTCGCATCGACCGATCTGACCGCTGAACTCGCCCGCATCGAAGCGCCTACGCTGATCCTGACGGGAACGCACGACGCGGCGATCGCTCCGGAAGCCGGCCGTGCGCTTGCAGCCTCGATCGCCGGCGCGCGTCATGTCGAGCTCGACGCGCTTCATCTGCCGAACGTCGAGCAGGCCGACGCGTTCACCCGAGCTGTCCTCAGCTTTCTGAACGAGCCGCGCCCGGCCGCGAGCGGCGGCTAAAAACGCGCTGCCGGCAGCGCTTACTCCTCGGCGTCGTGCTCGGCGACGAAGCGAAGCAGGTAAGCGCGCAGCGCGGCCTCGAGCGCGCGATGATCGGCGGCGTTCTTCGCGCCCGCATCCGCCTCCTCGCCGAAGAACGCGGGCGGCGCGTCATAGACGCCCACCTCGGCGCCTTCTCGCAGCAGACGCACTTCGTGCGTCGATTCAAGGTATTCGGCCACCCAATGGATGCCTTCGATATGAGCGCCGGTCCGAACGGTCGATTTCATAAATCCTCCTTCGGCTTCGGGCTTCGCGGCGGCATAGCCGCCTGCGCGCCTCATAGGAAGCGTACGCCTCTCGCGCCGCGAGCGCACGTCTTGAGACGGTCGCTTCTTCGGCTCGCCCTCGTCAGCGCGCGTCAGTGGCTGATGGCTTCCAGCATGCGCCCCTTCGTCGACGGCCCGAGCAGAATCATGCAAATGCCGACCAACATCGATGCCGCGATGAAGACGGCTACGCCGGGCACGCCATAGCTATGCAGCAGAATGCCGATCGCAAGCCCCGCGAAAGCAGCGGCGATGCGGCTCCACGAATAGACGAATCCAACGGCGCGGGCGCGCACACGCGTCGGATAGAGCTCGGCCTGATAGCCGTGGTAGGCGTATGACATCACGTTCGAGGCAAGCGTGAAGAGGACCCCGAGCACGATCAGGACGGCCGGGTCCGACGCTCGAGCGAAGAGCGCGATGACGATGCCCATGATGAGGAGGCCACCGCAGATTTGCGTTTTGCGTTCGACCTTGTCCGCGAAGAAAGTGCCCAGCAGCGGCCCAAACGGATTGGCGATCGCGATGACGAACGCATATTCGAGGCTGGCCGTCACATGAACGCCGCGATGGATGAGCAGGGTCGGCACCCAGGCGGCGAAGCCATAAAAGCCGATGACCTGGGCCATATTGAAGATCGAGAGGATGATCGTGCGCTTCAGATAGAGCGGTCCGAAGATTTCACGGAACGAGCCGCGCCCCTCCATTTCCGCCGCGGCGCGCTCGGGCGCCGGCAACGTGATGCCCTTCTCAGCGGCCACACGGCGCTCGAGATCGGCCACGATCCGCTCGGCTTCATCGGCACGGCCGTGACGCGCGAGCCAGCGCGGGCTTTCCGGAATGTTGCGGCGGATGATCCAGACCAGGATCGCGCCGAGCGTGCCGATCAGGATCACGACGCGCCAATATTCGAGGCCGAATGGCTTCGTGTCTTTCAGGATATAGGCGAGAAACGCGACGACGGGTACGGCGGAAAACGTGATCAACTGATTGACGGCATAAGCGCGCCCGCGCTCTCGGCTCGGGATCAGTTCGGAGATGTACGAGTCGATCGTCACGAGTTCGACGCCGATGCCGATGCCGGCCGCGAAGCGCCAGAGATTGATCGCGAGCCCCGAGTCCTGGAAGGCCATGATCGCCGTGCAGACGACATACCAGACGAGCGACCACGTAAAGATGAAGCGGCGCCCGAAGCGATCAGCGACGAAGCCGAACACGAGCGCACCGATCCATAAGCCCGCGAAGGTGGAGAAGACGAACGTGCCGAAGCCGGCGACGGCGAGCGGCGCCAGCGCGGCGAAAAAGCCGAGCGATTCAGGCTTGAAGAGCCCCGATTGAACCATGCCCGGCGCGACATAGCCGGTAAAGAAGAGATCGTAGAACTCGAACACGCCGCCAAGGGAGATCAGGATGACCATGGTCCAGATGGTCCGGGACGGCGGCAGCCGATCGAAGCGCGCCGCGATTTCAGCCGATTTTTGAGTGGACATCTTTGCCTCTATGTCTTCTTGCATTTTCGTCTTCTCGCGTTTTGTTTTTGAAAGCCTTTTGATATTCAAGGCAGTCAGGGAAAACCCCGCCCGAATGTCGCATGACGGCAAGGGCTTAACAATGCGTGTGACTACGGACGCATGCTCCTAAGCGTTGCGGCGGCTCGAGCGCGAACCGCCCGATGCAAAGCATTGCCCGGCGCCTCAACGCACCGCGGCGGCGTAGCCAGCCGGCGTCACGCCGAAGAAGCGCACGAACGCGCGCGTCATATGGCTCTGATCGGCGAAGCCCGCGCCGAGCGCCGCGTCGGCCAGCGCAGCGCCCGCCGCGATGAGGCGGCGAGCGAGCGCCACGCGCCGCTGAATCAAATACGCGTGCGGCGGCAAGCCCGTTTCGCGCGTAAATTCACGCAGCAGCTGAAAGCGGCTCAGCCCTGTCTCGGCCGCGAGATCGGCAAGCGTCAGGCCGCCTGCGGGATCGTCATCGATGCGCATGCGCGCGCGTGCGACGGCGACATTCGTCCGGCCGCGCAGCAACGGCGCGGATTGCCGCAATCGAACGGTGGTGTGGCGCGCCACGACGTCGGCGAGAAAGGCAAAGAGCGCTTCTTCGCGTGCCATGGCGTCCGATGCAAGTGGGCCCTCCACCACCGCGGCGAAGGCTCGATCGAAGAGGTCCGCGAACTTCGCATCGCGCAGCACTGGGCGCTCGATTTCGAGCGACGCGGGCGATGGCGCGCCGAGATCGCGCGCGATGTCGTGCACCAGCAGCGGCTCCAAGTAGAGCATGCGCCAACTGCGTCCACGCGCGTCGAACGGCGCGCCGTCATGCACTTCGCCGGGATTGACGGTGATGGCGTCGCCGGCGCGCGCCTCGACAGGCCCGCATCCGCTCGCCGAGCGCTGCGCTCCGCGGACGACGACGCCGACGCCGAAGCGGTCATGAGAATGGCGAGCGAACGACCGGGCGGTGTCGGCATACGTTGCCTCCACGCCTTCCAACGCGCAGCGGTACATCACGACGCGGCCGTTGCGCCTGGTGTTCATTTGCGCGCGCGCCTCGCCGGCTCGTGCTCGCGCTCGTCGGCGCGCGCCCCCTCGCGCACGTTGCCTTGCGAAACGTGGGTCCCCGGCGCGACGCTATGCGTCAGCCAGACGTTCCCGCCGATGACCGCACCCCGGCCGATCGTCACGCGGCCGAGGATAGTCGCCCCGGCATAGATGACGACGTCGTCCTCGACGATCGGGTGCCGAGGCTGCCCCTTCACGAGCGTGCCGTCGCCGTCGGCGGGAAAGCTCTTGGCGCCGAGCGTCACGGCCTGATAGAGCCGCACGCGCTCGCCGATGACGGCGGTCTCGCCGATGACGACGCCCGTACCATGATCGATAAAGAAGCTCGGACCGATCCGCGCACCTGGATGTATGTCGATACCCGTCGCGGAATGGGCGATCTCGTTGATGAATCGCGCCAATAGCGGGACGCCGAGCTGATGCAACGCATGCGCGATGCGATGGTGCATAACGGCGAGCACGCCCGGATAGCAGAGCAAAATCTCGGTGACGTGCTGCGCGGCCGGGTCGCCGGCAAATGCAGCCTGAATATCGCTGACGAGCAGCGCACGGATGGACGGCAGCTGAGTGCCGAACGTGCGCGTGATCTGGAACGCCAGCGCCCCAAGGTCCGCCTCGGACGTCTCGGCATGCTCGGGCAAAAAGCGCAGCGCGCGGCGAACCTGCTCGCTGAGCAGCCTCAGCGTACTGTCGAGCGTATGGCCGACGTAATAGTCGACGGTCTCGTCGGTCAGATCGGGGGCGCCGTAGTGCGTCGGAAACATCGAGGCGCGCAGTCCGTCGACGATATGAACGATCGCGTCGCGCGAAGGCAGCTCCCGGATGCCGCGCGGATGGCGCGTGCGATGCCGCTCTTCGCGGGAGGCGCGCAGTTCAGCGACGATCGTCTCGAGTCCCCAGTGGCGGGCAAGCGGATTGGACATGGCTCGACGAAAACCGCATGGCGCGGCCTGAAAGTAAAAATCTGGAAGAGATTACCGCGTTTTATCGGCACGCGCCCGACGCGGGTCTACACCGTCACGCTGCTCGCGTCGATCAAGCGAACCGCCCAATCGCGCGCGTGAGCGATGGCGGACGCCTCGTCGGAAAAACGCAGATCGGATGGAAAGAAACGATTGGCCACGAGCTCGCCATCGCTCGTGCGCGAAATGACGACGTACGGTTGATAAGTGCCGTCCACGGCCCGCGCGGGCGCGCAGTTCAGCAAGTATCCCCGATGAGTGAATGCGGCGTCGGAATGCATATTGTCGCCTGCCTCCAAATCCCCTCTCGCTAACCTTTCTTAGTCGCCAACAGGTGGCGAAATCGGGCAGGCCGCGGCTCGTTCTTGATCGTGGGCGCCGGCTGCCGGAAAGGAATCATACTCCCGAGAAACCACCGGTTCCATGAAGAAATAAAATCGGGCCGGTGCGAGCTCCCGGTACGCCGTCTCAGCCGCGTCAGGACCGAGGTTCCAAAATGAGAATCCGGGAGAACCCTCGCGCCATGTCGAGAAACCGGGAGCATACGCCTTGCCCGGCGAGCCGGCGACATCGATCACGGGATGAGACACACCCTGCACGATCCATGCTTGAAGTTGCGAGCGGCTGCGCTACGATGAGGGGAAAGACGACGCGCGTTTGAAACGCGTCGAACGTTCCTCCCGCCCGACCATAGTGGCGCACGCGATCGCGAGCGAGTAGACCATGAATGCAAGCCGCCTGATTTCCGGCGCGCCGAGACGGCGCGCCTGGCTCGCGCCCGGATCCGGTCCTGGCTCTCTCGAGCCGGCCGCCGCCACGCGCTTTCGTGTCGCGGTCATTTGCCTCCTTGTGAGCTATGCGCTCGCATGGGTCGAAATTCCGCTGGAGTTCGCGTTTCAGCCCAGCGAAATCAGCGCGGCCGGCGCGTCCGCGCTCCTCGCGGCCATCGTCGCCCGAGTGCTGCTCGGCGCGCTTTACGTCTTCGTCGCGTTGCATCGCGCCTGGGCTCGCTGGATCGCCGTCTCGCTCGGCTTGCTTGCAGCGTTTTTCGTCACGCCGATGCTACCCGGCGAGTGGCACGTGTTTCCGCTTGCGGCCATCGTCACCGGCCTTGGTGTGATCGGCAAACTGGCGGCCGCGATATTGCTGATGCTGCCGCTGAGAAGGTTGCGGGTCGCGCAATGACTTGCCGCCTCTTTCAACCATCCGAAGGAGCTCAACAATGAAAGTTGTCGTCATAGGCGCAAGCGGCACGCTCGGCCGCGCCGTATGCGCCGAACTGAAGGCGCGGCACGAAGTGATCGAAGTCGGGGCATCGCACGGCGACCATCATGTCGATGCGACGAACCTTCCGAGCGTCGAACGGCTCTTTCACGAAATCGGTCGCGTCGACGCAGTCGTGACGACGATCGGCAAACTGCACTTCGGACCGTTTCGCGACATGACGGCGGACCAGTTCTGGATCGGCTTGCGCGACAAGCTCATGGGACAGGTCAACGTCGTGCTCGCCGCGCAACATCATCTCAACGACGGTGGCTCGTTCACGCTGACGGGCGGCATCCTCGCCGAGGAACCCATCCGCGACGGCGTCAACGCAACGACCGTCAATCTCGCGCTCGAAGGCTTCGTGCGCGGAGCGGCGATCGAATTGCCGCGCGGCATTCGCATCAACCTCGTGAGCCCGACGGTGCTCGAGGAATCGATGGGTGCCTACGGCGCATATTTTCGCGGGTTCGAGCCTGTGTCCGCTCAACGCGCGGCGCTTGCTTTTTGTCGCAGCGTCGAGGGGGCGCAGACCGGACGCGTCTATCGCGTCGTCGGATGACGAGCTCATCTTCGTGCGGCGTGCGGGACCATCCCGCCCGCCGCAACGGAGGCGCGCTCCGCGCATCAGCGGCGTTCGAACGCGCCGTCGCGCAGCCGCCAGAGCTCGAGCGGGTTGTCGTCTCTCAATGCCTCGGGCAGCAACGCTGCCGGCAAGTCCTGGTAGCAGACGGGCCGCAAAAAGCGTTCGATGGCCAACGTGCCGACGGACGTCGCGCGCGGATCGGACGTCGCCGGGAACGGGCCGCCATGCACCATCGCATGAGACACCTCGACGCCCGTCGGATAGCCGTTGGCGAGAATCCGCCCGGCCTTGCGCTCGAGCGTAGGCAGCAGTTTGCCCGCCAGCCCGAAGTCGTCCGATTCGACATGCAGCGTCGCGGTCAACTGACCTTCGAGATGCTCGGCCAGATCGATCATCTCGTCGATGTTCGAACACGTGACGATCAATGACGTCGGCCCGAAGATTTCGTCCTCGAGCGGCGGCTCCGAAAGGAACGTTTGTTTCGACGCGCCGAAGAGGACGGGCAGCGCCGCATGCGCGGCTTCGCTCGCCGCCCCTTCGGCAATCTGCTTGACGCCGTTCACGCCCGTGCGCCGTTTGACGCCGTCGCGATACGCGGAAGCGATGCCGGCAGTCAGCATGGTCTGCGCGCCTTTTTTCTCGAGCGCCCTCGCCGCGGCATCGACGAACGACTGCAGGTGCGGCCCCTCGAGCACGACGATCAGCCCGGGGTTCGTGCAGAACTGGCCGACGCCGAGCGTCAGCGATTCGACGAATCCGTTCGCGATCGTCTCGCTGCGCGCCGCGAGCGCGCCCGGCAGCACGAAGCTGGGATTGACGCTGCTCATCTCCGCGAAAACCGGAATCGGCTCGCGGCGCCGCGCCGCGATAGTCGAGAGCGCAAGACCGCCCGCGCGCGATCCCGTAAAGCCGACCGCCTTGATTGCCGGATGCGCGACGAGCGCTTCGCCGATCGCGTTGCCGGCGCCGACCACGAGCGAAAAGATACCGGACGGCAAGCCGGATTCGGACACGGCCTGTTGAACGGCCCGGCCAACGAGCTCGGACGTGCCCAAATGCGCCGGATGCGCCTTCACGACGACCGGACAGCCTGCCGCGAGCGCCGAAGCGGTGTCCCCGCCGGCGACCGAAAACGCGAGCGGGAAGTTGCTCGCGCCGAATACGGCGACGGGGCCGACGGGAATCTTGCGCATGCGCAAGTCGGGGCGCGGCAGCGGCTTACGCTCGGGCAGCGCCGAATCGAGCGTCGCGCCGAGCCAGCGGCCATCGCGAACGAGCGCGGCGAAGAGCTTGAGCTGTCCGACCGTGCGGGCGCGCTCGCCCTCGAGTCGCGCCTTCGGCAGCGCCGTTTCAACGTGCGCTCGTTCGATGAGCGTATCGCCGAGCGCCATGATCCGATCGCCGATCGACTCCAGCAAACGCGCGCGTTGTTCGAGCGGCGCGTGCCGGAACGCATCGAACGCCTCGCGCGCCAGCCCGCAGGCGCGGTCGACATCGTTCGCATCGCCCGCTCCGAATTCCGGATCGATTTCGACATTTCGCGCGGGGTCGAACGCGCGCAACGTTCCCGACGTGCCACGCACCGCTTCGGCACCGATCAACATCTCTCCTGTGATCTGCATCATCAATCTCCTTGGTAGAAACGAAATCCCGAAAACGCTCACCATTGGGGCAAGCGATGCATCGACGGTGAACCAAGCAAACGGCGCTCCGTTCACCGATGACTGACCGCAAAGGCTCGCCGGGCGGGTCTCACGCGCCGAGAGCGGAGCCGATTCCGATCGCTCGCGGCAAGCCGACGCCCGCCATCTTACTCATCCTCGAAGCGATCCCGGAAACCCTCACCTTGGACCGTTCGCGCTTTCCGCGACCGATCGCCGGCTCGGCGATGACGCAGCGTGCACCGGCTCGATGTCGAACGAATGATCAATGCTCATGACAGAGCATCGACGACGAGCACGATATTCAGCGCGATGACAATCAGCGCACAAGCGATCGCAAGCGCTGCCATCGGACGGCCGAGCCGGTAGGGGCCCATCGTTTGCCGGCGGCACGCGAACGCGATCAGCGCGGCCATCGGCGCCGGCACGGCGAGGCTCAGTACGACCTGACTCGCTATCAGCGCGCGAGTCGCATCGACACCGAGCCCGACCACGACGAAGCTCGGCACCATCGTAGCGAGACGGCGCAGCCACAGCGGCACGGCGAAGCCGAGAAAATCGCGCATGATGAGCTGACCCGCCATCGTTCCGACGGCCGAACTCGAGATGCCCGATGCCATGAGCGACGTCAAGTAGAAACCGGCGGCAGTGGCGCCGAAAAGCGGCGTCAAGGTCCGATACGCATCGCCGATCTCGGCGATCTGAGGATGCCCTTGGTGAAATGCGCCCGCGGCCATCGCGACCATCGCCATGTTGACGATTCCCGCCACCCCGAGCGCAATGATGACTTCAACGTTCGAGTAACGAAGCAGCTTGCGCCGGTCCTCTTCCGTCGCCGGCTTGATGCGCTCGCCCGTTAGCCCCGAGTGAAGAAAAAGCGCGTGCGGCATGACAGTCGCCCCGATGATGCCCACGGCGACGAGCAGCGCCTGGCTGTCGTCCAGTGTCGGCACGAACGTTCCGCGCGCCACCGATCGCCAATCGAGCGGTACGAGTATCAGCTCGGCGAGATAAGCGATCGCGATGACGCCGACAAGCGCACCGATCGTCAACTCGATCGGCCGAAAGCCGCGCCCTTGTAGTAGCAGCAACGCCCAACTGAGCGCGGCCGTAATGCCCATGCCGGCGATGAGCGGCAAATGCGCGAGCAGCGCGAGCCCGATCGCGCCGCCGAGGAACTCGGCCAGATCCGTCGCCATCGCCGCGATCTCGCTGACGATCCACATCGCGGCGGCGACCGGCTTCGGCAAGCTGCGTGCGCATATCTTGGCGAGGCTCGCGCCGGTGACGAGCCCCAGGCGCGCCGAGATCGCCTGGAACAGCATGGCGACGAGGTTCGCGAACAGCACCACCCAAAGCAGGCCATAGCCGTAGCCCGCGCCCGCCTGCAGGTTCGTCGCGATGTTGCCGGGGTCGATATAAGCCACCGAGACGACGACGGCCGGCCCGGCAAACGGCAGGAGAATCCTGAGGCCGCGGCGGCGGCCGTCGAGCACCTCGCGGACGTCCAACGCCGTTCGGGCGCTGAGACTCTTCCGGCGTTCGGGCATCGCCGACTCGTTCGTCGCACTGCTTCGTTCGGGTTCAAACGACATAGGCTGCACACGCGAGAGGCGAGAGGCGAGCGGCACCCGGCATCGCGCCAGTCCGACGCCGATGATCGATAGCTTGAGTGTAGCCTTCTCGAGGGAGCAACGCCTATGCCGGCCGACGGGCCCATCGGTGAACTGCCCGCTGGAGCCGCCCCTTTTTTACGCTTCGGTCTATCGCCAGGAACGAAAACTGCTCAGTCGACAGCGTTCGTTCATGATGCCCGTTCCGGATGAAAAGTCGCTTGGGTGTGTTGCCGGTCCGCTGGCGCAACAACGCGCGGAGCTCGCATCACTCCGTTCTGCCGTGGCATTGCGCAACCGCGGGTTCGATTTGCGTGACGACGCTCGCCTATGCGCTACCCAATCAGGACGCGCTGGCGCCCGCCGGTATCCAAGCCGCTCACATCTTGCGGCTTTGGAACCTCACGCTGATCGTGTGCGGCGTCTTCTTCGCCGCGGTACTGGCCGGGGTTCTCGTCGCACTGCTGCGCCGCGAACGGGCCGACGTCGCGACGCCGCCCGATCTCTCCGGCAATGTGCGGCCCGAACGCGGCGTGCGGCGCAGCGTCGTGGCCGCGACGGTCGTCTCCGTCGTCGCGCTCGTCGGTCTCGTCGTTGCGGACGCGCTGACCGACCGCGCCCTCTCGCAGATGCCTGTCGCGCGCGCATTGCATATCGAGCTCGTCGGTTGGGACTGGTGGTGGCAGGCGGACTATGCTCCCGACGGCGACGCGCCCGGCTTCTCCACCGCGAATGAATTGCACATCCCGGTCGGCCGCCCCATCGTCGTTTCGCTCACCGCCGGGGATGTGATTCATAGCTTCTGGGTACCCAATCTGCACGGGAAAAAAGACCTGCTTCCCGGCATCCGATCGACGGTTGAGTTCCGTGCGGACAAGCCCGGCATCTATCGAGGCCAATGTGCTCAGTTCTGCGGGACCGAGCACGCGCTGATGGCGCTTGCGGTCGTCGCCGAGCCGCCCGATCGCTATGCGGCCTGGGCCGCCGCTCAACGCGAGAACGCCCCCGATTCAGCCGACACACTCGCGCAACGCGGCAAACAAGTCTTCGAGCAGTCGGCCTGCGCGAGTTGCCATACCGTGCGCGGCACGCGAGCCTCTGGCGCGCTGGCACCAGACCTGACGCATTTGATGAGCCGGCAGACGATCGCGGCGGGGCGGCTCGTCAACAATCCCGCGAACCTCGCCGCGTGGATTCGCGATCCCGGGGCGTTCAAGCCCGGTGCGATGATGCCGCCCGCCAACCTATCCGACCCGGACCTTCGGGCACTTGTCGCCTGGCTGGGCACACTCCGATGAGCGATCGCGCCGACGCTTCCCGCTCCGCCGCCGCGGGCCTCCTGCTCGACGGGCCCGCCGCACCCGACAACGTGCGGCTCGCACTCGCGCAAACGTGGCGCGATCCGCCGGGCTGGCTGGGCGCGCTCGCGGCCGTCAATCACAAGACGATCGCTCACCGCTTCGTCGCCACGACGTTCGTGTTCTTTCTGCTCGCCGGCATGCTCGCACTCGCCATGCGGCTGCAACTCGCGCGGCCGGACAACCGGCTGCTCGGTCCCGACGTCTACGACACGTTGTTTACGATGCACGGCACGACGATGATGTTTCTCTTCGCCGTGCCCGTCATGCAGGCGGTGGCCGGCTATCTGATTCCGCTCATGGTCGGCGCGCGCAGCATCGCGTTTCCGCGGATGAACGCTTACGCCTATTGGGTGTACCTGTTCGGCGGAATCATGCTTTACACCGCGTTCGCGCTGGGCAGCGGCCCACGCTCGGGCTGGTTCAGCTATGTGCCGCTCGCCGGCCCCGACTACGGGCTGGGCAAAGGCTCGGACATGTGGGCGCAGATGATCACGTTCACAGAACTCTCCGCTTTGCTCGAAGCGGTCGTGCTGATCACGACGATCCTGAAGATGCGCGCGCCCGGCATGTCGTTGAATCGGCTGCCGATCTTCGCATGGGCAACGCTCGCCACGCAGTTCATGGTCATCTTCGCAATGCCCGCGATCATGCTCGCGAGCACGGCGTTGATCCTCGATCGGCTCGTCGGAACGTCGTTCTACAATCCCGCGCTCGGCGGCGACGTGCTCCTTTGGCAGCACCTGTTCTGGTTTTTCGGCCATCCGGAGGTCTACCTGGTCTTCGTGCCCGCGCTCGGCTTCATCTCGTCGATCGTGCCGACGTTCGCGCGCCGCCCGATGTTCGGCTACACCGCCGTTGTGCTTGCGCTGATCGCCACCGCGTTTCTCGCGTTCGGCCTATGGGTGCACCATATGTTCGCGACGAGCGTGCCGCAGCTTGGCAAGAGCTTCTTTACGGCTGCCAGCGTGATGATCGCCATTCCGTCGGGCATTCAGATCTATTGCTGGATCGCCACGCTCGTTACCGGGCGCCTGAACGTCAAGACGCCGCTGCTGTTCGTCCTCGCCTTCTTCTTCATTCTCGTGATCGGCGGTATGACGGGCATCATGCTCGGCTCGGTCGCGCTCGACCTGCAATTGCACGACAGCTACTTCGTCGTCGCCCATCTGCACTACGTGCTGCTCGGCGGCGCCGTCTTTCCGCTGTTCGGCGCGTTCTACTACTGGTTCCCGAAAGTCACCGGGCGCATGCTCGACGAGCGCACCGGCCACTGGCAGTTCTGGCTCTTTTTCGTCGGCTTCAACGTCGCGTTCTTTCCGATGCATCTGCTCGGCTTGCACGGTATGCCGCGTCGCGTGTGGACCTATCCGGCCGGCATGGGGTGGTCGACGATGAATCTCGTCGCGACCGTGGGCGCATGGACGATCGCGGCGAGCGTGCTGCTCTTTCTCGTCAACGTCGCACGCTCGTGGCGACACGGCAAGCCGGCGGGCGCGAATCCGTGGGGTGCGGGCACGCTCGAATGGGCCACGACGAGTCCGCCCCCACCGCACAACTTCGATGCGATCCCCGTCGTGCACGGTCGCCATCCGCTCTGGGATCCGCCAGGCCAACCGGCCTACGTGAGCGGCCTCGCCGCCGATGCGCGCGAAGTGCTGCTCACCACGGTGCTCGATGCCGAGCCCGATCTCCGCTCGCTGTTTCCGACACCGTCGATCTGGCCGTTCTTGAGTGCCGTCGCGACGACCGTGCTTTTCATCGGCTCGGTCTTCACGCCGTGGGCGATCGTTTGGGGTTCGATTCCCGTCGTCATCACGCTGACGGTCTGGTTCTGGCCGACCCGGAGGCATCATGCGCGAGCACTTGCGCTGGAGCGCGGGCCATGAACGGTGAAACGGTCACCGGAACGCGCGCCGACATGGCGCCGACGGCGCTCGACGTGACGAAGCTGCCGACGTTCGGCTTCAGTCATCGAAGCCTCATGTGGTGGGGCACGGCAGGACTCATGCTGATTGAAGGCACGGCGTTCGCGATCGCCGTGGCGATGTATTTCTATCTTCGCGATGTCAACGTCGCGTGGCCTCTGACGGCGCCACCGCCGAAGCTGCTATGGGGAACGTTGAATCTCGCGATTCTCTTCGCGAGCCTTGTTCCGAACGAGCTGGCCAAACGCGCGGCGCAACGGCTCGAGCTGCGCGCATGCCGGATCTGGTTCGTCGTCTGCCTCGCCTTCGCGCTCGCATTCCTCGCGGTGCGCGGCTTCGAGTTCGCCACGCTCAACGTCAAGTGGTATGCCAATTCGTATGGCTCGATCGTCTGGTTCCTGCTCGGCCTCCATACAACGCACCTCGTCACCGACACGATCGACACGGCCGTTCTCGGCGTGTTGCTGTTCACGGGGCCGCTCGAGGGGCGGCGGTTCGTCGATGTCAGCGAGAACGCGCTCTACTGGTATTTCGTTGTCCTAAGTTGGCCGCCGATCTATGCGGTCATTTATCTGGCCCCGCGTCTGCCGCACTAGCGGCGAGGCGCCGAAACGGCAAAGAAAGGGAAGAACCGGCACGATGAAAACCTGGCTCGGACTGCTCGCCGCTCCGGCACTCGTGCTCGCCGTGCAGAGTATCGACTATGCGCTCGTCCAGCTCGCCTGTGCGCGGCATAGCATGGTCTCGCTCAACATCGTCAGTGCAATCGCATTCGCGGTTTCGTTGTTCGCCACGATGCTCGCGTACCGCAAATGGCGCACGACGGCGGCGCCGTTTCCGGCGAGCTACGACGCGCGTGCCGCACGCGCGGCATGCCTCGCATTCGCCGCGACGATCCTCGGTGCGCTGAGCGCGTTGATTCAACTGACAATGTGGTTTCCCCAATGGCTGCTTTCGCCTTGCCGATGAGACCGCGCCGCACGCCTCGCGCGTGGGCGGCTGCAGCGGCATTCGCGGCCTGCGCCGCGGCGCCGTCCGTGCTCGCGCATCCCTTGCCCGCCGCCGAACGCTCGATGCCTTCGACGTTCGGCTGGGAATTCACACCGTGGGTAACGACGTTGCTCGCCGTCAGTCTCGCCGCTTACTGCATTGGGTATGTGCGCCTGCGTAGTCGCGGCAACGCAGGGCGCCCAAAGCGCAATGCGTGTTTGATTGCGTTCGCCGCGGGTTGGCTGGTTCTCGCCACCGCGCTTGTCTCTCCGCTCGATTCGTTGAGCGAAGCGCTTTTCTCCGCGCACATGGTGCAGCACGAATCGATGATGATCGTCGCCGCGCCACTGCTCGTGGCAGGGCGGCCGCTTGGCATCTGGGTCTGGGCGCTGCCGCGGCGCGCGCGCAGCGGCGTTGGCCGCGCCGTCCACTGGCGCCCTTGGCGCGCGTTCTGGCGATGGATCGTGTCGCCGGTACCAGCTTGGATTCTGCACGCAGCCGCGCTTTGGGCGTGGCACGCGCCAGTGCTCTTCGAAGCCGCACTGGCGAATCCGCTCATCCATACGCTGCAACATGCGAGCTTTCTCATCACGGCGCTGCTGTTCTGGTGGAGCATCGTCGGCGACGGCGCCACGCGGCGCCGCAGCGGTCATGCGATGCTCTCGCTCTTCACGACGATGGCTCACACAGGCGCTCTCGGCGCGCTGATCACCTTGGCGCCGGGGCTGTGGTACCCGTCGTACATCGAGCCCGCGAGTGCGCTCGGCATCGATCCGCTCCGCGATCAACAGCTCGGCGGACTGATCATGTGGGTGCCGGCGGCGCTCGCCTATCTCCTTGCCGCGCTGGGTGTCGCCGGGCGCTGGCTCGCTCGGGGCCGCGCACTGCCTGCGGCACCGCGCCCCATAGAAGTGGTCGAAAGCCGTTCCCGCGGCTCGGGCGCCCCTTCGGTTCAGGACGCATCGCCATGAATCCAACACGCCTGACGAGGCACCTGTTGCTGCTGGCGCTGCCCGCAGTCGTGGCTGTTGCGGCAGTCGGTGAGTGGGTGCTGCGCGTGAATGCCGGCTCACCGGCCGAGGGCACCACGAGGCCGTCACCGGCCGGCGACACCGCACCGAGCGCCGCATTGCTCCAACGCGGCGAGTATGTAGCCAAAGCGGCCGACTGTGCAGGCTGCCACACGGCGCCCGGCGGCGGTGCGCCATACGCGGGTGGCCTTGGCATGGGCTCGCCGTTCGGCACGATCGTCAGCAGCAATATCACGCCGGATCCGCGTTACGGGATCGGCCGGTATGACCTCGGCGATTTCGAGCGTGCCATGCGGCACGGCATCGCGCCCGGAGGCACCAGGCTCTATCCGGCCATGCCGTATCCGGAATTTTCGAAGATGTCCGACGACGACCTGCGCGCGCTTTACGCGTTCCTCATGCACCGCGTTGCGCCGGTCGCGAAGCCGAACGCGCCCTCCGACGTTGCGTTTCCGTTCAACCAGCGTTGGGCACTGCGCTTCTGGCAGCTCGTCTTCATGCCGAAGCCGTTCAAAGCTCATCCGGATCGAGATGCCCAATGGAACCGCGGCGCTTATCAGGTGCAATCGCTCGGACATTGCGGCGCATGCCATACGCCGCGCGGCTTCGGATACGAAGAGCGCGGCTACGACGAATCGTCGCCGCGCTACTTGACGGGCGGCATCAACGACAACTGGTTCGCGCCCAACCTGACGGGTGACGCAGGATCGGGACTGGGCCGGCTCGGCGAGGCGGATATTGCACGCTTTCTGAAGACGGGCCATGCGGCCGGCAGCATCGCCTACGGCAGCATGGTCGAACAGATCGAAGACAGCACGCAGTACATGTCGGATGACGACTTGCAAGCGATTGCGCACTATCTGAAGTCGCTGCCGGCGCGCGAAGAGTCGGGCAGCTACGAACCGGACAATCAGACGGCGCAGGCTCAGACGAACGGCAACCGCGTGCGCGATCCGCAATCCGTGGGCTTCAATGTCTACCGGTCCTTTTGCGCGCGGTGCCACGGCGAAGACGGAAAGGGCATACCGAACGTCTTCCCGGCGCTCGCCGGCAATCCGTCGGTGCTGGCCAAGGACACGACGTCGCTGATCCGGCTGCTCGTCGAAGGCGGCAGCAGCCCCGCCACGCAGTCAGGGCCGCCGCGCCAACGCATGCCCGGTTTCGCGGGTACGCTCGTCGATGCGCAAATCGGTCAAGTGCTGACCTACGTGCGCAGCGCCTGGGGCAACGACGCGCAGCCGATCAGCGGCAACGACGTCAACAGCCTGCGGCAGACGCTGCACAAATAACGCTTACAGAAACTCAAGGCTGACGCTGCCCGCCCTGGTGACGCGGCATCTTCTGTTGGTTTTGCTGTTGCTGTCCCTGTTGCGGCGCGCCGCGATCGCTCTGGCGCGGATTGCTGGGAGCGTTGTTGCTGGACTTCTTCGATGTCATGGCAGTCCTCCGTTGTATCGGGTTGGAAGGCTCGAAGCGACTCATTCAACTCCCGCAACGAGCATACCCACCTTCTTCATTGCGTCCTTCCTCATGCTGGAACAGCCGTTGCGAACCAAGAGATGCCGAGCATGGTGCCGGCGATCTGACCGCGGTGCCGATGCGGTCGAGGAGAATGCGATGACGAAGCCCCAGGAACACCTCGTAGATTGGTTGCGGGATGCCTATGCGATGGAAAAGCAAGCCGAATCCATGCTCAAAGCGCAAGCGTCCCGGCTCGAGCACTATCCCACGCTCAAGCAGCGCATCGAGCAACACATCGACGAAACGTTGTCGCAGCAAAAGCTGCTCGAACAACGCCTCGAGCAGCTGGGCAGCGGCCCATCCACGATCAAGGATCTCACGGCGCGCATCGCGGCGTTCGGGCAGGCGATGGGCGGCATGACGATGACGGACGAGGTCGTCAAAGGCGGTCTCGCCGGGTACGTCTTCGAGCATGTCGAAATCGCCTCGTACACGACGCTCATCGCAGCCGCGAAAGCGGCCGGAGACGCGGAAACTCAACGATGTTGCGAAACGATCCTTCCGCAAGAGGTCGCGATGGCGAAGTGGCTGATCGAGAATCTGCCCGAAGTGGTGACGTCGTACGTTTCTCGATCGGAAGCCAATACGGAGGCCAAACGGTAACGATACGTCGAAACGCTCGGCCTGGCCTGCAATCGCTTGGCGACGCGTTTGCGGGCCGTGCGCCGGCGACATGCGCGGCCGAAGCGGCGCTTGTAGAGTGCTATCCGGTTCGACGGGGGGCGGGAATGCCTCTCGTGCGTGCGCGCGTCAGTGCTCCGCGCAACGGTAGAAATCGATTTGCTGTCCGGCGGCGACGGCCCGGCGCAACCAATCGGGCATATCGCCGTAGCCGTCCCACGTGTTGCCCATTGCATCGCGATAGAGCACGGGCCGCTCCGGTTGCCGATCGGCCGAAATCGATTCGGCTACGGCCTGCAACGTAATTCCGTATTCGTCCATGCGGCGCCGGAGCCAGCGAATTAACCGTTCGCGAGCCTCTCCTTCAAGCTGTTCCATCGATGATTCCGGTTATGGTTGATGCGGGAGCTCGAGCTCCCCTGTTGGACCCGAGCCGAATCATACTCGACTCGCGGCGATGAGCGGTCGCAACCGCCCGGCGGCGGGGTCCGAATGAACCCTCGCCAGATCGTGTTTCGTGCTGCCAACTTCAATTATCGATACAAAATCTCGAAAAAGCAAAATATGAGAAACCATAAGAGAGGCGTGGCGCGCATATCGATTTTCAACGCGCCGTAGGCTGCCCAAGCATTGAATGCGGAAACGTTGCCGCGCGTCCCTAACCGAACGCGGCACGCGCGAATGCGAACGCTCGCGCAGGCCAGCGCTCGCGCCGCGGGATGCGGCTGGCCGGGCCCGGTGAGAATGGCTTCGCACGCCGCGTGAGCGGGCATCTCGCCGAAGGCCAACGGACGTCGACCGGAATTTTTACTGTTTGCGCCGGCATATTGTCGGTAAAGACAACATGAGCATTCTTGGGGCGTTCTTTAATGGGCGTTTCGTATCAAATATAAATGATCGAAAAGATCATGAAACGCAGCGGCGTCCGAACGGTGTCGGCCGCCTTTCCGATGGCTCCCGAAGAAGCTCACCTTCGGCGCCCGCAAGCGTTAAAAGTGAGACTTTTCGGGAGTCCTGCGAACAGCCGCGTTCGAACGCATGCCGACCCACCTGAACGGGGAATGTCATCGGGGGAAGGGACGCTGGACTAGGAAAATAGTCGAACGTCACTTTACTTTTGCTCTTACGCCTGCGGCGAGGCCAACGTGCCATCGCCGACTTTCCCGCAAACGCTCACCTATTGCCGCTGAGCGCTCCCGCAAAAGCTCACTCTTGCGGCTGGAGATGAATGGCGTCACGGTATGGCATCGTCGCAGTTCGAACAGGGCTACCAACCGAATCGCCGATTCTTGTCCGACGAGATCGAACCGGCGTTTCCCGGAAAAGCTCACCTTTTGGCTGCCGCGGATAGCATGGCGGGAAATACGCGGATTCGGAAGATCCCGAAGACACTCACCGTTGAGCCTCGCGTCGGAACCTCCCGCATCACGGCCGACAACGGGATGGGCGTAATGTGCCACTCCGGATCCGCACATCGGCACTCTGGCGCACCCCTGAAAAGGCTCACCTATTCCTGTGCGGACCGCAGCGCGAGACGTGGTCCCGAAAACGCTCACCGTAGCTTACCGAGGTGAGCTTTTCCGGGACCAAGGTCGAGCTGAGCGTTACTGAGAGTCGATGCGGGCGGAGCTTGCGAACCCGAGCTCCCGAAAACACTCACCTGCCGGCAAGAACGAGGCCTCGACAGGAGGGGCAATCGAGAAGATTTCGGCCGGCGTAGCACGAGCACTGCGAGCCGATCTGGGCTCCCGAAAACCCTCACCGTCGAGCGATTCTTGCGCCAGCGCCTAGCCTGCTAGAAGCGCACTCTTAGCTGGAATCCGACCGTAAAGGGCAGGTTGTCCGAGGGAATTGGCGGGACCAGGATGAAATTGACGCCCACGCGCTTGTAGCTCGTCATCAGGATCGGCGCGGCAACGGGGCCGATCGAATGGTCATGTCCGAAGCCCCAACGGCCGTAGTTGTACCCGGAAATAAGCCCGCCCATCACCGCCAGCCGCACGAATCCCCAATGCGCGAATTCAGGCGCCCATACGCCGCCGCCATACCAGGACGGATGCGCCAGCGAATTGCGAAACCCACCCGCCGTCAAGGCCCATTGGCCGTTGAGCCAGCATTCCACGCCGAGCCCGGGGTTGAAATCCTCGAACGATTCTTTCGGATGGATATGATAGGAGCCGAGCATCGCGTCGACCCACAGCCCGCCGCTGCACCAATCGGCATGAGCGCTCGTCGAAGCGCTCATGCCCGACAAGGTCGCGAGCAGCAGCGACGCGGCACGCACCGCTTTGCCATACCGATTCCCGGTACCCATCCACGAAAGACGCATATGCTCTCCGCCCACCGGCACGGAGCCGGCACTCTGTCATTGCCTTCGCGGCTCGGTGCCGCTCGCCGCGCACTGTACAGCAATGCCACCACATCATGCGAGGAGGAAATTCTCGGACGGATAAGCCGGCCGCCACGAACCGGGCGGGCGCGACGCTGAATGGATACCGCCAACGGTGTGGGATCGCTCAGAGCCCGAGATCCGACAGCCCCGGATGATCGTCGGGACGGCGACCGAGCGGCCAGTGATAGAGACGCTCGCTTTCTTGTATCGGAAGATCGTTGATACAGGCGAAGCGCCGCGCCATCAAACCATGCTCGTCGAATTCCCAGTTCTCGTTGCCGTACGAGCGAAACCAATTGCCCGAATCGTCGTGCCACTCGTAGGCGAACCGAACGGCAATGCGATTGCCGTCATGCGCCCATAGTTCTTTGATGAGTCGATAATCGAGCTCCTTCGCCCATTTGCGGCGAAGGAATGCGACGATCTCCGGACGCCCCGTAACGAATTCGGCACGATTGCGCCAGAAGCTTTGCGGCGTATAGGCCAGTGCAACGCGCTCGGGGTCGCGAGTGTTCCATCCGTCTTCGGCTGCACGAACTTTACGCATCGCGGTTTCGCGCGTGAACGGCGGTAACGGTGGGCGGACTTGCTCTTGCTGGTTCGTCGTGGACATCGGCATCTCCTTGCGAGTTGGGATGGTCGGTCAGACATTCTTCCGATTGGAGGTTCGCCCTGTCTTCGGGCGGGCGCCCCCGGTTCGCGGTGCCACGGCGCTCGTTGCGTCGAGCAAGCGCTCAGCCGCGGCGCGTGCGTCGCGCGCCGCGCTCGGCGCACCGGTGACCAACGCGACGCCGATCGCACCGTCTATGAGAATCAACCATTGCCGAGCGAGCGCGGCCGCCTCACGTGCATTGCCGCCCCTCTCGGCGATGTGCGCCTCGAATAGCGCCTGAACGAAATGCAACAACTGCGCCTTATGCTCGCGCGCCACGATGCGGATCGGATCGTCGGGCGCGGCGATCTCGCCGGACGCATTGAGAAAAGCGCAGCCATGAAAGGCGGGCGACGAAAACCATTCGCGCAGTACATCGAAGAGGCCCAGCAACTGCGCACGCGGTGTACGCCCGCTTCGCCGCGTGCCCTCGACGAACCAGTTCATCCAGCGTTCGTGCCGCCGCTCGAGCGCCGCGGCGACGAGCGCGTCCTTCGATTCGAAGTACGTATAAAAGCTCTTGCGCGTTGCCGCGGACTGCCGAACGATCGCGTCGACGCCCGTTGCGTGGATTCCGCCAGCATAGACAAGCGCCTCCGCCGCTTCGAGCAAGCGTTCGCGTACGGGCAAAGCGGACGAAGCGGACTCGTCGGGACTGCTAAGTGGATGATCGAGCGTTTTCATGGCGATGAAGGTAGAACGATCATTCTCCCTTGTCAAGTTCAAAGCAGAACGATCGTTCTCCTTCTTCGTCTTTTCGCTCCTTCTCGCACGTTCTCATTCATTCCGCGACCGTTCGCCGCGATCGGCGCTTTATCGGCGAAGCGCGCGCGTATAAGCTACGATTCGCACAACTTCATGGCGGTGGTGAGATGAGAATGTATTGCACGGTGAGGAGACTGATTCCGCGCGTCCTCGTTGCGCTAACGGTCGCCGCGACGTCGGCGCTCATGCCTGCCTGCACGCCGCTGCGTGTCGTCACCCATACCGTAGGTACTGACGAAACGCGCGTACCACCCGGGCAATATTCATTGGACACTCACCACTGGAGCGTCATCTTCGATGTGGACCATCTGAAGTACTCACGTTTCGTGATTCGATTCGATCGGGCGCATGCCATGCTCATCTGGAAAGAAGGCGGGCTCGCGGCAAGCACCGTCGATGCTTCGATCGACGCCTCGAGCGTCGACACGAATGTTCCTTTGCTCGACAAGCTAGTGAAAGGGAAGGACATGCTCGACGCCGAAACCTATCCGACGATTCGCTTCGTCAGCACGCGCTTTACCCCCACGGGGGCCGCCGCAGGTACATTGGAAGGAGAGTTGACTATCCGAGGCGTCACGCGCCCCGTGACGCTGGACGTGACTTTCCATGGCTATGGGCCCAACCCGCTCACGAAGGAGGACACGCTCGGGTTTTCGGCCAGCGGCAGATTCAGCCGCGCGCAGTTCGGCCTCTCCACCTGGTACCCCGCGGTCGGCGACGAGGTGCGCGTGAGGATCGAAGCCGAGTTTGCGAAAAAGAAGGCGGGCGCGGCACAGGTGGACAGCGACGCGCAATGATCGCCTGCGCCGCGTTTCGGCATAGCCGCGCGGCGATCAGGCGGCAGTCCAGTCGAGAATGACCTTGCCGCTCTCGCCCGAGAGCATCGTCGAGAACGCCGTCTGATACTCGTCGACCGGGAAGCGATGCGTCAGTATCGGGGACAAGTCGAGCCCGCTTTGCAGCATGGCGACCATCTTGTACCAGGTCTCGAACATCTCGCGCCCGTAAATGCCCTTGATTTCGAGACCCTTGAAGATGACCTGATTCCAATCGATCGCTGTCTGGGCGGGCGGAATACCGAGCAGCGCGACCTTGCCGCCGTGGTTCATCGCTTCGAGCAGGCTCGTAAATGCACTCGGAACGCCCGACATTTCGAGGCCGACGTCGAAGCCTTCCGTCATATGCAACTCGCTCATGACATCGCGCAGCGATTCGCGGGCGACGTTGACCGCGCGCGTCGCACCCATTTTGCGCGCAAGCGCGAGCCGGTAATCGTTGACGTCCGTGATGACGACGTTGCGCGCACCGACGTGCTTCGCGATCGCCGCCGCCATGATGCCGATTGGCCCGGCCCCGGTAATCAGCACATCCTCGCCGACGAGATTGAACGACAGCGCCGTATGCGTCGCGTTGCCGAACGGATCGAATATCGAGGCGAGGTCGTCCGAAATTTCGTCTGGAATCCTGAATGCATTGAACGCCGGAATGACCAGATATTCGGCGAACGCGCCCTCGCGATTGACGCCGACGCCCACCGTGTTGCGGCATAGATGGCGCCGCCCCGCGCGGCAGTTCCGGCAAAAGCCGCAAGTGATATGCCCTTCGCCCGACACGCGATCGCCGATCGAAAAGCCCCGCACTTCCTGTCCCATGTCGACGATCTCGCCGACATACTCGTGGCCGACGTGCATCGGCACGGGAATCGTCTTTTGCGCCCAGTCGTCCCACTTCCAGATATGAATGTCGGTACCGCAAATCGCCGTCTTCCTGATGCGGATCAGGACATCGTTGTGGCCGACCTCGGGCTTCGCCACGTCGGTCAGCGTGAGGCCTGGTGCGCGTTCGAGCTTTGCAAGTGCTCTCATTTCTTTGTCTCCTCCGTCAACCGATCAAATGACGCCGAGCGTTGCGCCCACGCGCTCGAATGCGTCGACGGCCCGGTCGATCTGCTCCGGCGTATGCGCCGCGCTCATTTGCGTGCGAATGCGCGCACGTCCCTTGGGGACGACGGGATACGAGAAGCCGATCACATAGATGCCCTCGTGTAGCAGCGCATCGGCCATGCGTGAGGCGACGAGCGCATCGCCGAGCATCACTGGAATGATCGGGTGCTCGCCCGGTACGAGCGTAAAACCGGCGGCGCTCATCGCCTCCCGAAAACGCTCACCATTGGCGCGGACACGCTTGCGCAGATGCGCACCTTCTTCGCTTTGCAATAGCTCGAGCACTTTCAGGGAAGCGGCGGCGATACTCGGCGCGAGCGTGTTCGAGAAGAGATAGGGCCGCGAGCGCTGGCGCAACAGCTCGACGATTTCGCGGCGCGCGGCGACGTATCCGCCCGATGCGCCCCCCAGCGCCTTGCCGAGCGTTCCCGTCAGGATGTCGATACGCCCTTCGACGCCGCAATATTCCGGCGTGCCTCGGCCATGCTCGCCAACGAAGCCGACGGCGTGCGAATCGTCGACCATCACGAGCGCGCCGTACCGATCGGCGAGATCGCAGATGCCGGCGAGGTTCGCGATGATGCCGTCCATCGAGAATACGCCGTCCGTCGCGATTAGCTTAAAACGCGCACCGGCGGCATCCGCTTCGCGCAGCTTCGCTTCGAGGTCGGCAAGGTCGTTATTCTTGTAGCGATAGCGCTTCGCTTTCGAGAGCCGGACGCCGTCGATGATGCTCGCATGGTTGAGCTCGTCGCTGATGATCGCGTCGTTTTCATCGGTCAACGTCTCGAAGAGGCCGCCGTTCGCGTCGAAACAGCTCGAATAAAGAATCGAGTCATCGGTACCGAGGAACGCTGCGAGTGCGCGCTCGAGTTGTTTGTGCACAGATTGCGTGCCGCAGATGAACCGCACCGATGCCATACCGAACCCATCGTTGTCGAGCCCTTCTTTCGCCGCCGCGATCAGCCTCGAGTCATCGGCGAGACCCAGATAGTTATTCGCACAGAAATTCAGCAAATCCGCGCCGCTCGCGAGGCGCACCGCGGCCGACTGCGGGCTCGCAATCACACGTTCGGACTTGTAAAAACCGTCTGCGCGAATCTGATCGATCGTGCTGCGCAGATGGGCGAGATAGGTTTCGCGCATCGGAGAGGCTCCTGTAAGAGTCGGATTGCACCGCGTCACTCACCGGGATCTCCGGCGAAAGGCGGCCCTGTTGCTGTTATAGTCGCTTATCGCATCCAGCGGACAATTTCGTTTTGTCGAACGTTAGTTCGATATATCGAACAACTTTAAGCGATCGGAAACCAAATGGCAAGCACCGCCAGCCGGCGTGGCCCGCGCGCGCCGTCGTCCCCGCCCACTATGTCGCCTACGTCGGCGCTCGCCGCGCCGCCGCGCGTCGGCGAACAGATCCAGCGGCTGCGCACCGAGCGCAACATGACACTCGACGATCTCTCGCGGTCAGCCGGCGTCTCAAAATCGATGCTTTCGGAAATCGAGCGCGACAAGGCGAATCCGACGATCGCCGTCGCGTGGCGGCTGACGAATGCGCTGGGGGTGAGCCTCGATCAACTCTTCGCGGCGCAAAAGGCGCCCGAGACGATCAGCGTGGCGGGGCCGCACGACATCCCGACACTCGATGGCCACGACGCCAAATATCAGCTTCGCGTCTGGGGACCCATCGAGCTCGCCGGGAAATTCGAATGGTATGAGCTTACGCTGCAGGCCGGCGGCGCGCTCGTCTCGAATGCGCACGAACCGGGTACACGTGAGCACCTGACCGTATTGCAGGGGACGGTCGAAGTCGAAGCGAACGGCATCGCGAGGCGTCTTAAAGCCGCCGATACGGCGCGGTACGTCGCCGACGTGCCGCATGCCATTCGTAACGCCGGCAAAGGCGACGCGAAAGCGCTGCTCGTCGTCATCCACGGCTGATCCGGCGCACGAATCCGAGGTTTGCCATCGCCCCGAGATGCTGTATATTTGTACAGTACTTCATCTCAAAAACAGGCGCGGGCCATGAAAGAACAAGACCTTGCCGCGCTGCGCTTTCAAGCGGCGGCGCGCGACCTCGAGCAGATCGTCCGGAATATCGCGGCGCGGTACATCGTGCAGGGCGTGCCGTTGACATGGCGCCTCCTGCACGCCATCGAAGCAGAGGCGCTCGCCGACCTGGGCTTCGCCAGCCGGCACGACGGGTTCATTGCCGAGCTTTTCAAACGTCCGGCCGATATGAACTATCCGGAAACGGACGACCCGGCGACGTTCGGGCGATCCAATGCTTTACCCGCGGCGTTCGCATTCGTCGTATCGGCCTATGAGGAGGCCGAGCGAGCCGAGCGATCACGCCAGGCCGCCGAACGCCCGCATCGACTCGTGCGGAGACCGGAGCGGCGCGGCTAGGCGGAGGCGGCGCGGCCGGGCACGTCGCATCGCGGAAACAGCAGGCCACGCCTGCCTGCGATGCCGTTCACACTATCCCCCGCTCCCGAAAAGGCTCACTTTTCAGCTCCCGGGAAAGCTCACCATTAGACGACGCGGAGGAGCCAAAACAGCGACGAGTCCTCCTGCTTCCGGATCGCCTCAGCCAGGCGAGGCGCCCGCCGCATTCAGGAAGCGTGCAACCGCCTCGAGCCGCGAGCAGCCCATGCCCGAGCTGTGCTCGCATTCGGGACACGATAGTTCGTATCGTCCGTCGACCTGAGCGAGCTCGGGTTCCCCGTCGTCGCATTTGGGGCAACGCGAAGGAACGTCGACATGATTGTCGAGGGCCGTTCCCAGTTCGTCGAAATCATGCGCGCCGAGCCGACCCGACCGAGCCAGCGCACAGACAACCGAGGCAACTTCCGGGGACACTGCGGCTCGCGCGCGCAATGCGTTGAGCTCGCGTGTCAGCGCGTCGATCTCGTCGGATTGGTCGCGAACCTGCGCATCCAGTCGGTCGGAGCGGGTTTTGGCGGCACTCAGCTGCTGGATGAAGTCGAATTCCTTGCGGCTCGCGTCGCGAATGCCAGCCTGATAGGTCGATGCCATGCCGCGCAGCGAATCGAGCTCGACGAGCATCGGCTTCACGCGACGCTCCGCTTCGGCAATCGCATCTTTGATCTGGGCGGCATAGTGTTCGGCGTTCTGCCGCATTTCCGCCTGTAGCCCGTCGATGCGTTCGCGCAGCGCGGCATTCGCGGCCGTTTCGGTCTTTAGATGCTCGGTCAGCTTTTTGTTGTCGGCTTCGAGCCGCGTGAGCGCGGCCTGCAACGTCTCTTGAGTCGAGGCGCCTCGCGTGGCAGAGGAGGCCAGTTCCGCTTCCAGCTCGCGAACGCGTGCCCACGCTGCCTCCGCTCGCGCTTCGCTGCGCTGCAAAGCTTCGTCTGACGCCTGACGGCGGATTTCCGCTTCGCGCAGGCGCCGCTCGGTGTCATCCGTCAGGGCATGCAAATCTCGACGTTCCGATTCGAGCGAATCCCGAGCGACGACCAGTGCTTGGCGGAAAAGCTCGCCAAGCAGTTCGCCCGCTTTCTCCTCGAGAGCGGGCGGGATGGCGCCCGATCCGATTCGAACCTTCGATGCCGCGCGAATTCGTTCCCAGAAATGGTCGATGTCTTTCGGGATATCGCTAGCACTGCCGGTTTGCGTCAAGTCTCGGACAGCCGCCATCGATGGTCGTATGCCAAGATCGAAAAAGAGCCGTTTGCAAGCGTGGAGCGAAAGGTCCCGCCGATGAGCGCCGCTCGCCTTCATCGATTCGAGTTCCAGGCGAATCGCTCGCCGCTCGTCGTCTATAGTCACGGAGATGTACCTCGGCGATTTGAATCGTAGCGATCATAACGCATTACGTAACGTACACTACCGACGAGACCATTGGCGTTGCGTTTTGGCGAATCTGTGGACCTTGAACTCCGTTGGGGCGGCTTTCGACAAAGCCGGGGTGTCAACTTCGTGAAACAAAACTAAAAAACGCACCTAATGCCTTGTTGTATAAGGAGTTTGTGTGCCTGCGGGCTGTTCGTTCACTTGTTTCACGGCGACCTTCGCAAGCAGTGGAACGGCTTTTTGGGAAGACACACGGCCTTTGCTTGAGAGTCATTGAAGTAAACACCCTTGAACCTTGTTAAAAGAAGTTAACGACTCCGGGGGGCCTTGCTGGATAAGGGTTTGCCGGCGCCAAGGTGAAGCCTTCCGGGAAAGATCGTGAGCATTTGCGGGACGCATCAGTGATGAGGTTCAGGGATGCGCGTGAGCGTTTGCGGGACAGGACGTGAGCGGATTCAGGACTCGTCGCCGATCTGATGTGATGGCGAGGTGAGCGACTTCGGGAATTATGGGCCTGGCAGGCTTATGCGGGCGACCTGTTCTGAGTCGCTTCGATCTGGTCATCGGTGAGGTTTTGCGGGACTTCTCGGAATAGGCTCTCGCAGTGCCAATTCCGCCTGTTGAGCCGGCATGGTGAAAGCATTCGGGAGCCAAAGCCCAATTTCGGTGAGCTTTTGCGGGCGACGGAGACGGTCGGTGAAGGCATTGAACGTTAAAGGTGAGGTTATCCGGGAACGCGGCTGGTCTCGAGCGGCGACGACGTGTTGTTCGGCCCGAGAAGGTGCGCGCGGCGTCAAAGGTGAGGTAATTCGGGGCGCGGCTGTCGGGCATCGGTGCAGCTTTGCGGGAAGCAAGCCCGTTACCTTAAGGTGAGCGCTTTCGGGACATGCCGCGAAGTACCGTTGCAACTCACATTGGTAAGTTAGTCATTACTTTCGCTGAATCGCGCGTCTGCGTTGTTAGGTGAGTCATCGAACGTATGTCGATTGCCATCTAAGGTGAGGCTTTTCAGGGAGCTGCGATCGGTGAGATGCGGCGGGTCCGTGAAACTCTCCTCTCCGCTAAAGGTGAGGCTCTTCGGGAGCATACTGAAACGTAAGTGATGCGCGAGATTCTCGACGTAAGTGGCCGAAGCAACAGCGAATTTCGCGACGGCTGCGAAGTTGCGGTGAGGGTTTTCGGGAATCGATTGCGACGATGCTTCGGCGGCCGTATCGGCGTCGCTGAAAAGCAATGGTGAGCCTCTGCGGGAGCCGTCAGAGGGGCAACCGCGCGCATCATGACGGAGCTACCCCATGCCGTCTGCGGTTCAGAGACTTCGTAGGTGAGGCTTTTCGGGACCGAGACGCCCTGCCTGTGCATCTACCGTCTTGAGCGGCGCGCTGAGCGGTCCGCAATCGGGCGACGGGCTGGGTATGTCTGGCCTGTGGTGGCCGACGAGAACGCGGGCTCGCTGACTGCCACTCTATTCGTCGCGAAATTGCGACAGCGCCCCTCGGTGAGGGAGTTCGGGAGCCGATGCGACGCGTTCGACGGCACGCTTGCCGGCCGATTCGAACAGGGATCCACGACGGACAACGAATACGGACCGGTGGGACGTGGGCAGCGAGGTGAGCCTTTCCGGGAGCGCTGCAGGTGAGTGGATGCCGAGAAACGACGATCACCCGGAAACGGTGAGAGTGCCGCTATAGACGTGCTTCACCGCACTAGGTATCCTCTTGCGAAAATCCCTTCCGGATCCGATGCATGGTAACGAAGCGCGCAAAGAAAACCGATGTCGTGGGTCCAAGCTCCGCGGAACTGCGCAAGGCCGTCGAAGCGATTGCCATCCAGCCGAAGAGCGGCAAGATCACGCTGCTCACACGCAAGTTGTTCAATGTGTTGTTGGCCGTCGCCCAGCAGGCGGACGAGTCCGGCGACACCTACCGCGCGCTCCTGTCGGACATCGTCGCCAACTCCGCGTTCGATTCGAACGATACCGCGCTCGTCAAAGAGCATCTGCGACGGATGGTGTCCGTGCAGGTCGAATGGAGTCAAGGGACGTCGAGCCAGAAGCCGGGCCGCAAGTGGGGCATCTCGACGCTGATCGCCGATGCCGAAATTCTCGAGGATCCGGCTACGCGCCGCGTATGGGTCGAATTCTCGTTTGCGCCGAAGATCAAGAAGAAGTTGCTGGACCCGGTGCAGTATGCACGCCTGAGTCTTCAGTTCCAAAGTCAGCTGCGCAGCAGCGCAGGTCTTGCGCTCTACGAAATCTGCGTACGTTATCTGACGAATCCGAGCCACCTGACGATGCGTGAGTCGTGGGCCTGGTGGCGGCCGATCCTCTCGGGCACGCCCGACAACGAGGCCGGAGACGAAGCGAAGCGCGAATACAAATATTTCAAGCGCGATTACCTGCGGCCGGCAATCGCTGAAGTGAACGCGGTCACGAACATCTTCGTCGAATTGATCGAGCATCGCGAAGGGCGGCGTGTCGCTGAAATCCAGTTCCGCGTCACCGAGCGTAAGCAGCCGATGCTTGCGCTCGACGAGCATCCGAATGTATTCGACAGCACGCTCGTCGATCGCATGGTGAAGATCGGCATTCCGCTCAAGGAAGCGCAAACGCTCTATGCCGATAGCGAGGAGAACCGGATTCGCGCGGCGCTTCAGATGACCGAGCAGCGCATGCGTAGTACGACGCTGCCCCCCGTGCGCAGCGCGGCCGCCTTGTTCAAGGATGCCTTGAAGAAGGGCTACGCGCCGGCGGTCGAAGTCGTCCAGTCCGGCGGTAACGCCGCGAAGGGCCCGGCTATCGCCGCGCCGGCCGACGAATTGAAGGCCCGCCTGCTCGACGAGTACGCCGCATATCGCCGCAATGAAGCGAGGGCTCTGTACGAGGAGCAAGGCGAATCGGAACAGGAACTCGCGCGGCGCTCATTCGAGGAAGACGCCTTGCCGGCGTTGGGGCCGCATCTGCGCGAGGACTGGCGTCGCCGGGGACTCAATTCGAAACTCGTCGAAACAGCGTTTTTTGACTGGCTCGCTCGCAAAACGTGGGGCGAACCGACCGACGGCGATCTGTTAGCTTTCACGCTGAGCCATTCGCGGGCGGCCTGAGACGCACGCTCGTCGCAAGTTTTCGGCGCGCTGCGCTCCCCTCCCCTTCCCGCTCGCGGACGCAGCCGGCGAATCGTGCCAAAGAGGCACGACCCACATGCGGTTATTTCCGCTCGGATTGCAGGATCTGTTCGATCTGCCGAAGGATGTCGTCGCGCTTTTCGCGCGATAGTCCGCGCAACCGCAACTCGAGCCGATCGTCGCCATATGATTTCAGGTCGCCGACCGAGACGCCGTCGAGCTTGATTTCCATTCGCTGCGCGTAGCGCTGACGGGTCGCGGGCTTCGCACTTTCCTGCGGGCCCGTGCGTCCTTTGACGATGTCGGCCACCTGGCGCGTGCTCAAGTCGTCCGACACAATTTTGTTGATCAAGCGAAGCGTCGCATCGACGCCTCGGGCCGAATGATACCGGCCGACCTGGTAGGCCATGTTCGAGCCGAAGCGATCGGGTCTCGCCACCATTTCCTGCATGATCGTCTCCGGCAGCTTCGATAGTGAAAGCGCCACCGCCACCGTTGACTCGTCGAGTCCGAGATGTTCGGCGAGTTCCTTCTGGCTCTGGAAGTGCTTTTCGTCGAGGAAGCGTCTCCAGACGACGGCATTGTCGAACACCGTCTGCGAATCACGCTGAACGTTGAGATCGTAGCCGAGCTTGTAGCTTTCGATGCCGACTGAAATATCGACGACGACAGCTTTTACCGTCTCCTTGTTGGCTTCTTTCAGTGCTCGGACGCGTCGGCCACCGTCGCTGACGAAGTAGGTCCCCGGGTTGGCGTAATCGGGAATGACGTGTATTGCCTGCTGCTGGCCCTGCTTGGCGAGATTGACGGCGAGCTCGGCGATCGACGATTTCAGATAGAAATGCCGCGGGTTGAACGGGCTTGGTTTGATCGCTTTGAGATCCAGCTCGATGATTTGACCGGGCCTATATCCATGTGCCCGGCGCCACGCGCGGTATTCGGGCGATTCGTTCGACGCTTGTTCGTCATCGGCAGCTGGCGCGATCGGTACTTCATGGAGAGACGCCGCCGGCTTGGCCGCCGCGGGCGCGTCATTCTTCACGAGGTTGTCGATGGCATTGAGGCGATCGAGCGCGGTTCGCTTCTCGCTACTCGTCGTGTCGGGGCGCGTTTGAAAGCCTTTGGCGAACTGGGAAGGTTTCATGGGGGTGTCCTTTATGCGCATAAACTCATGGGAGCAAGGCGGCGATCTCGTCGGCGCACGCTCGAATTTCGGCGGCGGCGAGCTTCGCACCGCGATCGCTCATTTGCAGCACGGTTTGTCCAAGCGCCATCGCCTGCTTGTAGGCTTCACGGGTGGGAATCTGTGTCTTCAACAGCGGGAATCCGAGGTCCTCGAGTGCGCGCTTCAACTCGCGCGTCAGCATTCGCTTTTCTTCCGTCTTGTTGAGGAGGAAGACGGCGCGGAGATCCTCGTTCATCACCTTTGCTTGCTGAACGAGCTTGACGAGGCCGACGCTCGACCAGTAATCAGCCGGCGATGACGACGTAGGGATCACTGCGATCGAAGCCGCCAACAAGACGACGCCCGAGACCTTCTCGGTAATGGAGGGCGGACAGTCAACGACGATGACGTCGTAGTCGCCGATGAACTTCTTGATCTCGCGATGGATCTGCCCGCCTGCTTCGGAGAGATTGACGACCGGAAACGGAATGCCCGCTTCTCCATCGTTCGATGCGCTGGCCCAATGGATCAGCGTGTTTTGACCATCGGCATCGACCACGAGAACCCGCTTCCCTTTTTCGTGGAAGGCCGCGCCGAGGTGCATGGCGATCGTGCTTTTCCCGACTCCGCCCTTTTGTTGAGTTACCGCGACGATTTCCGCTGCCAATTTATTCACTCCTTAAGAGGTCGAGGAATTCTACCTTGAAGGATTTCTATTTCAACGTTTTTCTGTGGCGAGCTGACGACACTCGGCCATTCGGCAGTGGTTTATGCGCATAAACCGAGGGCGACGGAACGCTGGGTGGCCGGCGGGCACTTCGACAGTCAGGTCTTCATCGATAGACGGCGAATCGCCGTCCAAAGACAACGACCCGCGATCGGCGTCAAGAGCCGATCGCCGGAATGCGGTTTTTGGGTGCGGGCACACCGGAGGCAGTCTCAAGATGAGGTTCATCGACGAGACGCGCTTGCCACAGCAAGATCATCCAAGCAACCGAACCTTGCCGCGGTCAATTGCCGGTAGCAGTCGGGCCGGACAGTTCGCGGACGGTACCTTCCGCGGAACAGTGTCTGGCCTTCGCATCTGCCTCGGGGGCAAAGATGGTCAGTCAGCGCATCCGTGCGTCGGTAATCTGCTCCGGAGGGAGCTGCTCGTCGCGCTGGTTTATGCGCATAAAGACGGTTGCTGCAACCGTGGACATGCCACCGGGCCAGTAGGATTGCGGCGACGTCAGACTAGTCGACGAGGTAACTCGGACACGTTGGAGCGATAGTTTCATCGCGCGTCATTCGCGAATGCGGACAAAGGCGCGAAATTGCATGCTAACCATCACATCGCACTACTGACCAACGTTGAAAAAGGAACCTCAAAACGGATTGAACTTTTTATATTTCCAATACCAATGTCATCGAGTGCAACACAGGGTAGGCCAATAGACGAGAAGTGAAATGAATTTGTCGCCCGGCGCGGGTTCGCCGTTACGCCGGCGGAGAGAATTGACGCTGTTTCCCAAACGCGTCCTCATCCGCGCGTGGCTTTCTCAGAGCTCTTGCAGCCCGTAGAATCGAGTTGCTCGAACATCGAAGCAGACATCCAAGAACCGCAATACACGATGATCACGATTTATCACAACGCCCGCTGTTCGAAGTCGAGAGCGGCATGCGATCTCATCCGCGATGCGCTCGCCGCATCCAGCGAGTCAGTCCGTATCGTCGAATATCTCAAAGAGCCGCCGACCGTCGCGGACCTCGAGCAACTGCATCGCATGCTCGGTGGTCCGGTGCGCGACATGATGAGAGACACCGAGTCGGTGTACCTTGACCTGGGTCTTGCCGACCCCGCCTTGTCGGATGCCGCGCTCTATGAGGCGATCGCCGAGCATCCGATTCTGCTGCAGCGCCCGATTGTCGTCCGCGATGGGCGAGGCGTGATCGGTCGCCCTCCCGAGGCGATCCGAGCGTTGCTCGATTGAAGCGGTCGCGCGCGCCTCGTACGAAGATGGACGCATGCGCATCCATCCCGCTCGCCGCGCGGGCAAGCGGGGTACGCTCGTTGCGCCTTCGCGCCATGCTGTCAAACCAATGACACACATGTGACCATTGGTAAGCGCCAACAGCGGGAGACAAGTTATCCACAGTTTCTGTGGAAAAGCTTGTGGAAAGTCGGATCAAAACCCGCAACGGGCCGACGCCGGACTGGTCTGCGCGAGAAAAGGGCCGCAGGTGCGGACGGCCTTCGGACTATGATCGAAGGGCAGCACATGTCGTCAAACAGTTCTCAGCGAATAGGAGCGACAGCAATGGCCTATCAAATCGAAGTCGTCGTCGGCAGCCTGCGCCGCGACTCGTACAACAAGCAACTGGCGCACGCCCTGACAAAGCTTGCGAGCGCGGACTTCAACTTCTCGTTCCTCGATATCGGCGTATTGCCTCTTTACAGCCAGGACTATGATCCCGACTTCCCCGACGTCGCGCGAAAATTCAAGCAAGAAATCGAAAGCGCGGACGGGCTGCTTTTTGTCACGCCCGAGTACAACCGGTCGATGCCGGGCGTTTTGAAGAATGCGCTCGATTGGGGGTCGCGGCCGTGGGGCACGAACTCGTGGAAGGACAAGCCGGCCGGCGTCTGCGGCATTTCAGTGGGCGCGACGGGCACCGCACTGGCTCAGCAACATCTGCGCAACGTGCTGGCATACCTCGACGTGCCGGCGCTCGGTCAACCCGAAATTTTCCTCAAGTACAGCGACGGCTTCTTCGACGAGCAGGGCGCCATCGCGAACGAAGACACGCGCAAGTTCCTGCAAGGCTTCATTGGCCGCTACGAGGCCTGGATCAAGCGGCACGTCGCCAAGCAGTGAGGGCAGTCAATCCTCGTGCCTGGCTTCCCGCCGCACCGGGAAAATGAGCAATCGCCCGACGAGAGCCGCGTCACGGGCGGTTGCTTTCGTTGCGATGGGCTTTGTCCTCGAATTCCTCTTCGTCTTGGAGGTATTCGTCGGGAACCGACTTGGGCGGCACGAGCGGAGGTTCCTCTGGCGCTTTCCGCCGTGCCGGCTCCGCGCTAGTGTGGGCGAAGCTGCGCACCGGTCCGCCCGGTTGCGCCTTCGGAGCACTCCGGCGAAGGCCTAGCTCTTCGAGCGGCGAGCGCTCATGCAGCGCTTGCTCGCTCGGAGCGGACCAGGTCGCCGCCCGTTCCTCGATGTCGATGGGGCTCGTCCGCTCGAGCGTGGTCTTCGCGAGCTGGCAATGCGCATCGGTCGCCGCATCGACGCTCAGCATGACAGCGCCGCGCCTTATAGCCTCCGCGTATTGCGCGGTTTCATGCCGGGGCGGCTGCGTCGTAAACAGAGATTCGAAGAACCGCTCGATGCTCGCGAGCAGCCCCTCGTCCTCACGTGCCGTTCCGGCGCCCATCGTCGCGTCGGTCGCATAGGTCGGCTCGCACCGCGTCTGCAGCGAAATCGACTCGGCCGTGAGCCCCGCGGCGATAAGCATGTCCCGTGCCCGTTCGGCTTCATCGTACGTATCGAAAAATGCGATAACCGTGTGTTGCATGATGCTCCTCCCCTTACTTTCGTTCTGCTTCGTCTGGCTGCGCTGCAAGTCGCGCGCCGGCTTTTGTCAACTCGTCCTGCCCGCCGCCTGCGCGCGTTGCTCGCGTTCTCGCTGAACTCCCTCGAGCATCGTCTCCAGCAATGCGATGTCAAAAGGTTTTGACAGCACGCGCACCTTGACATTCCTCGCGCGCTCCAATTCCTGCGCATAACCGGTGATGAGGATCACGGGCAGCGGCGTCGTGAGGGCTTGCGCGGCCTCGGCCAGATCGATGCCGTTCTTCGCGCCGGGCATATGGATGTCCGAGATGACGACATCGAACCGGGGCGGCGCCGTGTCGAAGAGCAGAGGTATCGCCGCGTCGGCGTTGTACGCGCAATTGACTTCGTGGCCCATCATTCGCAGCAGCGCTTCCGTGCCGGCGGCGACCTCCTCGTTGTCCTCGACGAGCAGTACACGCAAGCCGCTCGTCATCGCGATCGATTCAGGCTTGCGCTCGACCGCTGGCGCTTCGGAAGGCTCGGCGCTCGTGCGGGGCAGGTAAAGTCGCACCGCCGTGCCTTCGCCGAGCTTGCTTTCGATCGTGGCCAGTCCCCCCGAGCGTTCGCAGAAAGCGTAGACCTGCGGCAAACCGAGGCCCGTCCCCATGCCCTTCGCCTTTGTGGTGTAAAGCGGTTCGAATGCATGCGCGAGCACGTCGGGCGGCATGCCCGCGCCGGTATCTTCCAACGAGATCTGAACGAATTCGCCGGCCAGTGCGAAGCCGCTCTCTCGCTCGAGCTTGACGTTGTTTGCGCGAAGGGTGAATCGTCCGCCATTGGGCATCGCGTCGCGCGCATTGACGGCGATGTTGATGAGGGCGAGCTCGAGCTCCGCGATGTCGACTTCGATGGGCCATACGTCCGGCCCCACGTCGAGGACGAGGCTGGCCTTCGCGCCGAGCGAAGCGTTCAGGAGCTCCCGGCTTGCCGAGATCCAGCGGGCGAGATCGATCGTCTCGTTGCGCAGCGGCTGCTTGCGCGCAACGCCCAGCAACTGACGTGTCAGCGACTGCCCGCTTTTTACGGCGCGCTCGACGGCGCCGAGTTCGCGCTCCAAATTCGACGCGCCGCGCCGACGCGCGATCTGGATGTTCGTCGCGATGATCATCAACAGGTTATTGAAGTCGTGCGCAACGCTGCCGACGAGGTTGCCGAGCGCTTCCATCTTGCGCGACTGCCGGTACGCCGTTTCGATCGAGCGGCGCATCGAAGCCTCCACCTGCCAGCGCGACCAGGCTTGCTGTTCGGCGGCGAGGCGCTTCAACGACAATGCGAGCACCACCCAGAGCACGATCGACGGCGCGAACAATGAGACGACGAGCACCGTCGCCCGGCGATACCAGTCTCCCCAGATGACGGCCCCGCTGTACGCGCACGAGACGTAAACCGGATACGAGCCGACGCGCCGATAGGCGAGGATTTCGCCGCGTCCCGTTTCGGGCGAAGAGCCGATGCGCAGCACGCCGGCGGTCGCATTGGCCGCGAGCGCTGACGACAATGCGGATGGCAGCGCTTGCTCGCCGCCGGGCCGCGGCGGGTACGAGGCGAGCACGGCGCCGTCCGCGCGCATCAGCGAAATGGTCATGGCGCGGCTTTCCTGACCGAGCAGCTCACGATAGAACGACTCGAAATACGAGCGCCGCAGCGCGACGGAAATGAGGCCGGCGAACGAACCGTCCGCCTTGCGCCGGGCGGCCCCCGTGTTGAAGATAGCTTCGCCGGCGCCGGCGTGCCATGTCATCGTCCTTGAAACGTGCTCAAGTATCCGGCCCCCGCGAATTCCGATGAAATCCTCCCGGTCGGCGATCGAGGCGTGCGGCGCGGGAAAGTAGCGGCTGTTCGCGAGAAGCATGCCCCCGGCGCCGAAAATCGAAATCGACGCAACCTGCGGGTAGCCGCCGCCGATCGCCTGCAGCTTCTCGTGGATATCGGCTTCACGAGCACGTATGCGACTGTCGTCGAGGCCGCGCACGAGATCGTCGACACGCGCGTTCAGCGTTTCGTTCAGGTCGAACACCTTCAGCGCATGCTCGTCGGCAATGCGCACGGTGCGCACGGTCACGTCGGACGCGGCGGCAACGCGCGCTCGAAAATCCGAGTAGGCCATCGTCGCCGCATAGATGAAAGGCAGCACGATCGCCGCGGCCAACAGTGCGATCAACGTCGCGCGGCGCACGCCGAAATCGGGTTCCGGTACGGCCGGATACGACGGCTCTTCGTGCCAGCTGGCGGGAGCGTCGTTCTCTGTGGGCCTGTCCACCCGGTGGCGCGTCATGTCGATTCTGGTCCAATGAGGGTACGGTGGGCAGGCACCATCATAAGCGACTTGTCCCTCCGCTTGAGGCGGGGTTCCCCCGAAGCCGCACCGCGTGAAATGGCCCCGGTTTTGTCGCCGTGCTCATATGTCGACGCAAAACAGCGACGAAATCTGAAGCGCAAACGTACACAAAAGAACAATATTCTAAGTTTTGCGCAACGAAACCGTTTTTCTTTCCTCATATCTCAAGATGGAATGATGTCCTATCTCTCGACGGAAAATCGAGGAGTTGATTTTTCGCCTGTTTGCCAACAGAATTTTGCTTCACTTCTACGCGAAAGATGCGCCCACGAGTCTCGTGCGCACTGTGAAGCCCAAGCTTCGCGACGAGACGATGCGCGCGCCGCGCCTTGCGTCTGTCCCCTGATGCACCTTGAGGGCGACCGCTTCCAAAGCGGCCGTGGTCTGTCGACACAAGCTCGCTTCTCGCTAAAGAAAGGGTTTCGGGCCGCCGTTAACTCGGCATAGATTGTTTCGTTCTTCGTCACGCTTGCCATGCCTTTGCCGATTGTGATCGCCGATGACTCCCTGCTTGCTCGCAAGGTTTTGACGAAAGCCTTGCCGCAGGACTGGGACGTCGACGTCGCATATGCGTCGAACGGACGAGAGGCGCTCGCGTTGTATCGCGCCGGTAGGGCCTCAGTGATGTTCCTCGATTTGACGATGCCTGACATGAACGGCTATCAGGTTCTCGAGGCGCTGCAACATGAGGATCTCAATACCTTCGTGATCGTCGTATCAGCCGACATCCAACCCCTCGCGCAAGAGCGTGTGCGCGCCCTCGGCGCCGCCGCCTTCGTCGCCAAGCCCGTGACTACCGAGGCATTGCTGCCCATCCTCAAGGAGTACGGGTTGTATGCGTGATCACGTCCTGACCGAAGACCAGCGCGACGCCTTGCAGGAAATTGCCAACCTGGCGATGGGGCAGGCCGCGACACGGCTCGCCCGTTTGCTCGATACGTTCATCGAGCTGTCGGTGCCGCGGGTGCGCGTCGTGCGTGTCGAAGAAGCGGCTCAGGCACTGCGCGAGATGACGGGTATCGACGAAACCGTCACCGCCGTGCGACAAGGTTTTCGGTCGGACATCAAGGGCGAAGCGCTCGTCATCTGCCGCAGCAGCGGCGTCGGCAATCTCTGCTCGCTCGTCAACGATCCGTACATCCATTCGGCTTACGAATCCGTGAGCCAGACCGAGTTGATGTTCGATGTCGCCAACGTCCTCACCGGCGCCTGCGTGTCGTGCATCATGAACCAGCTCGACCGTACGCCGATCTTTTCCGCGCCGGGACTGCTCGGCGAGAAGATCGCGCTCGAAGACGTTTTTCAGGCGGATGTTCTGGCGTGGAAATTGGCGCTCTTGCTCGAAGTCAACTTCGCGCTCGAGGACCAGACGTTCCGCGCGCATCTCGTGATGCTGATGGCCGAGGATTCGATCCGCCGCGTGCATGAAGCGCTCAACGCGCTGTTGTCGAGCTTATGAATCAGTCGATGGATCAGTCTCTCAGTGATTTGGTGCTCGAACGGGTCGGCTTCGGCATTTTCGTGCTCGACCGCTCGATGAAGGTCTTGATGTGGAATCGCTTCATGCAGGACCACAGCGGACTGACCGCGCAGCAGGTCGTCGGCAAGTCAATCTTCGAAAGCTTTCCCGAGTTGCCGCGCGTCTGGCTCACGCGCAAGGTCGAGAGTGTCTTTCAGCTCGGCAGCTTCGCGTTCAGCTCGTGGGAGCAGCGGCCTTACCTGTTCAAGTTCGATCACGACAGGCCCATCACGGGCGGCGTCGACTTCATGCAGCAGGATTGCACGTTCATGCCGCTCACGCGCGAGCGAGACGTCATCGCCGTCTGCGTGACGATCTCCGATGTGACGCACGTGAGCGTCGTGCAGCGCGAGCGCGAGGAAGCCGTCGTGAAGCTGCGCGAATACGCGAACCGCGACGGCCTGACGGGCATCGCCAACCGGCGGTATTTCGAAGCGCGCCTGCGCGACGAGTTCTCGCGCTGGGAACGTTACGGCGGCGAATTGTCGGTGCTCCTTTTCGATCTCGATCACTTCAAGAACATCAACGATCGTTTCGGCCATGCGGTCGGCGATACCGTCCTGCGCGTCATGGCGCAGCGCGTGGCCGAGGCGGTTCGCGTGCAAGATATCTTCGGCCGCTTCGGCGGCGAGGAATTCGCGCTGCTGCTGCCTTGCACGCCGCTTGCCGATGCCATGGTCGTTGCCGAGAAGATCCGCATGACGATCGGCGATACGCCTGTCGAAGCCGAGGGGGTACGCGTGCCCGTGACGGCGAGCGTCGGCTGCGCGGCCGCCCGGATCGGTCTGCCGACCTATGAGGTGCTCATCAACGAGGCGGACGCCGCCCTCTACAGCGCCAAGCGTCAAGGACGCAATCGCTGCGTCGCGCTGACCTGACGCGCCTCGCGTTTTCCGCCTTTCGCATCGCCGCAGTTCGCGCTTTGCGCCTGACGCTTGACGGCTGGCGCGGCCCTTGCTGTGGCACCGATTAAAAGATTGCTATACTTTTGCCGGTTTCCGGCGCCGCCGGCGGACCGCGCCCGGGAAAACGGGCGCGGCGAGTCGATGCGGCGCGCTTGCGGCACGCCGCCTGGAGAGTATCGATTTTCATTCGCCCACTATGGGCGCCACAGCGGAGTTCGCTTTGTCCGTTTCAAATCCCGTCGCAGACGAACCCGATATCGACGCTGCCGCCGTGACTTCCGGCAGCTCGTTCTATCTGGCAATGCGCATATTGCCGGCGGCTCAACGCGACGCGATGTTTCAGATCTACGCGTTTTGCCGAGCCGTGGACGACATTGCCGACAGCGATGCGCCACGCGCCGAGCGCAGCGCGGCGCTCGACCGCTGGCGCGAGGACATCGACGCTTGCTATGGCGGCGCGCCACGGCCGGCGCTTGCGGCCCTTGCTCGTCATATCCGCACGTTCGATCTGAAACGTGAAGATTTTCACGCCATGATCGATGGAATGGCGATGGACGTGGCCGAGGATATCTGCGCGCCGGACGAAGCGACGCTCGACTTGTATTGCGATCGCGTCGCGAGTTCGGCGGGCCGCCTATCGGTGAGAATCTTCGGGATGGAGGAAGAGCCGGGAACTCGGCTCGCCCATCATCTCGGCCGGGCCCTGCAGTTGACGAATATTCTGCGCGATATCGACGAAGACGCGGCGATCAACCGTTCCTATCTGCCGCGCGAGTTGCTTGCCCGCGAAGGCATTGCCGCGACGAACCCGGTGACGATCGCGGACGATCCCTCGTTGCCGCGCGTTTGCGCGACGCTTGCCGAGCGGGCGATGAACCATTTCCGCGAAGCTGACGCGATCATGGACGCCGCGCCCAGAAAGGCCGTGCGCGCGCCTCGCATCATGTCGGGCGTTTATCGGTGTCTGCTCGAGCGCACGCTCGAACGCGGGTTCGATCTGCCTCGCACACCTACGCCCAAGCCGCGCGCGCGCCTTTTGTGGATCGTCGCGCGCTATGCGCTCTTCTGAGCCCAGCAAAAAAAATGAACGATTTCTCCGCACCTTCCGCCGCTCTCGCGGCGGCTTCCGACACGAACGAATCCCATGCGACGGGCGCCGCGCTGGACGCGTCCATCGCTCGCGCGACCGATGCCATTCTCGCCGCGCAACGTCCCGATGGACACTGGGTATACGAGCTCGAGGCCGATTCGACGATCCCAGCCGAATACGTGCTGCTCGTCCATTATCTCGGTGAGTCGCCCAATGTCGAGCTCGAGCAGAAAATCGGCCGCTACCTGCGCCGCATTCAGCTGCCCGGTGGCGGCTGGCCGCTTTTCACGGATGGAGCGCTCGATGTGAGCGCGAGCGTCAAGGCGTACTTCGCGCTGAAGATGATCGGCGATTCCGAGAATGCCGAGCATATGGTGCGCGCCCGCCGCGCGATCATCGAGGCCGGCGGCGCCGAAGCCGCCAACGTATTCACGCGGATTCTGCTTGCGCTCTACGGGATCATTCCGTGGCGGGCCGTGCCGATGATGCCCGTCGAAATCACGCTGTTGCCGGCATGGTTTCCGTTCCATCTGTCCAAGGTGTCCTATTGGGCGCGCACGGTCATCGTGCCGCTGCTGGTGCTTAATGCACGGCGCCCCGTGGCGAGGAATCCGCGCGGGGTGCGCATCGACGAGTTATTCGTGGGCAAGCCTTCCGAGACGAGAATGCTGCCGCGCGCGCCGCATCAAAGCCGCGGTTGGTTCGCGCTTTTTCGCGTCGCGGATATCGTGCTGCGCGCGGTCGACGGCCTCTTTCCGAAGGCGACGCGCGAGCGCGCGATCGAGGCCGCCGTCGCCTTTGTCGATGAGCGCCTGAACGGTGAAGACGGGCTCGGCGCGATCTTTCCGGCGATGGCGAACTCCGTGATGATGTACGACACGCTCGGTTACGCGCCCAACCATCCGAACCGCGCGATCGCGCGCGCATCGATCGACAAGCTGCTCGTGGTGGGCGACGAGGAAGCCTATTGCCAGCCGTGCCTCTCGCCCGTCTGGGATACGTCGTTGGCGGCTCATGCGCTGCTCGAAACGCGCTTGCCGCGCGCGGAGCAGGCTGCCGGCAGGGGGCTTCAATGGCTGCGCCCGCTGCAGATCCTCGACGTCCGCGGCGACTGGATTTCGCGTCGCCCCGACGTGCGTCCCGGCGGTTGGGCGTTTCAGTATGCGAACCCCCATTACCCCGACGTCGACGATACGGCCGTCGTTGCGATGGCGATGGACCGCGCGGCTCGACTCACGGGCTCGAACGTCGATCGCGAGGCGATTGCGCGCGCGCGCGAATGGATCGTCGGCATGCAAAGCAGCGATGGCGGATGGGGCGCATTCGAGCCCGAAAACACGCATTACCACCTCAACAACATTCCGTTCTCCGACCACGGCGCGTTGCTCGATCCGCCGACGGCCGACGTCTCCGGCCGCTGCCTTTCGATGCTCGCGCAACTCGGCGAACTGCCCGGCAATAGCGAGCCGGCTCGTCGCGCGTACGACTATCTGCTCAACGAGCAGGAGACCGACGGTAGCTGGTATGGGCGTTGGGGGATGAACTACATCTATGGCACCTGGTCGGTCCTGTGCGCGTTGAATGCGGTCGGGATGCCGCATGACGATCCGCGGATCCGCCGCGCCGCGCAGTGGCTGATTTCCATACAGAACGACGATGGCGGCTGGGGCGAGGACGGTGCGAGCTACAAGCTCGACTACCGCGGATACGAGCGCGCGCCGAGCACCGCGTCGCAAACGGCCTGGGCTGTGCTCGGCCTGATGGCGTGCGGAATCGTCGATCATCCGGCCATCGAGCGCGGCATCGCCTATCTGACGCGCACACAGTGCGCGCATGGGCTATGGGACGAGACGCGATTTACGGCAACGGGCTTTCCGCGCGTCTTCTATTTGCGCTATCACGGCTATCGAAAGTTCTTCCCGCTATGGGCGCTCGCTCGCTATCGAAACATGATGCGCGATGGTGAGACGCGCGTTGCGGTCGGCATGTGACGATGGGGCAGAGGGCGACGGCACCGGTCGTCGCGGTCACGGGCATGGCTTTCGAAGCTCGCATCGCGCGCGGCGAAGGTGTCGAGGCGGTATTCGCCGCCCGCGCCGATTTGCTCGAGGATGCGCTTGCCGAGGCGCTGGCGCGCGGCGCCTCGGGCGTCGTGAGCTTCGGGACGGCGGGCGGACTCGGCGCCGACCTGAAGCCCGGAACACTGATCATCGCCGACTCAATTGAAGGTCCGTTTGGCCGCGCGCGCACGGATTCGTCGTGGAGCGCGCGGATCGCCGCGGCGCTCGCCGCGTCGCCGCTTGCGCCGCGTGTCCGGTTCGGTACGCTCGCTGCCGTGACGGCTCCACTCGTCACCGTCGAGCAAAAGGCCGCATTGCATCGCGACGCGGGAGCGCTTGCGGTCGACATGGAATCACATATCGCCGCTGCGATGGCCGAGGCGCGCGGCCTGCCGTTCGTGGCCTGCCGGGCCATCGTCGATCCCGCCTGGCGCTCGTTGCCGAGCGCAGCAACGGCCGGTCTGCGCGACGACGGCACGACTGCGCTGATGCCAATCCTCACAGAGCTTCTGAAGGCGCCCTGGCAGCTCGCCGCGATGATTCAGCTCGCGGCGGACGCGAGCGCTGCTCGCGCGGCGCTCACCGGCGCGCGACGCGTACTGGGCCGCGCGTTCGGATTGCCGGCATAGGCCCGCGACAGGTCTACTTGCCGGCGGCCGAGCTTGCCGGCGCGGCCGGCGTAGCAGGCGTAGCAGGCGCCGGAGCGGGCAGGGGTGCCGTCGGCACCGGAGGGCTGGTGGGCGTGGTCGTCGCCGGCTCGCTTCCGCTCGCGGGCGCCGCCGGCGCCGCGCCCGAGCTTTCTTCGTCGCCATAATTTGGCAGCGCAGGTGCCGTGCCCGTCTCGGCGCCCAAGCGCGAGCGCCGCTGCTGCAAGTAGGCGTCTCGGACGAACGAGTATTTGTCGAGCGCCGCTTGCTCGAGGATGTTCGTCGCCCCGAGCAGGTCGGAGCGCGCGCTGACGAATTGAAGGACGTAGAGCTGCGTGCGCGTGGACGGCTCCGCATAGTTCAGCGGATTGAAGCGGACATCGACGGCGAGCCCGACGCCGTCCCGGAATGTGCTCGGTCCGAAAACCGGCAGCACGAGGTAAGGCCCTGAAGGCACGCCCCAGCGCCCGAGGGTGAGCCCGAAGTCCTGATGGTGCTTGGGCAGTCTCGCAAGCGTCGCGAAATCGATGAGGCCGCCGATGCCGAACACCGTGTTCATCGAGAAGCGGATCATGTCCGACGTCGCATCGGTGATCTTCAGCTGCAGCAACTCGTTGGCGATATTGCTGAGATCGCCGAGATTCGAGAAGAAGTTGCTGATCGCCGTGCGCAACGGGTGCGGCGTCACTTTCTGATAGCCCTTCGCAACCGGTATCGCAACAGCGTGGTCCACGGCGTCGTTGAACCTGAAGATCGCGCGGTTCATCGGCTCGAGCGGGTCCCCCGGCGTGCGGTTCGGACTTGTTGCGCAGCCCGCGAGTATTGCCGCGGCTGCGAGAGTGGCAGCAAAGGTTCGCATCTTATCTATCGATTCCTTCTAGTTCTTTGCGGGGCGCTTGTGCTTTGCGCGGCTTGCCCATCAATATCGGCTGAAACACGACCGCACCGACGAGCGTGCATGAAAGCGCGAGTGCGAGCAGCCGTCCCATGCTGGCGGTGCCCGGATGATGCGAGAGCCAAAGACTGCCGAACGCGGTTGCCGTCGTTGCGGCACTGAACAGCACTGCGTGAGTGAGACTGGACGAAAGCAGGCTTGTCTGACCGGCTCGCCATGCCATCACGAAATACACCTTGAATGCTACGCCGACGCCGAGCATCAAAGGCAGTGCGATGATATTGGCGAAATTGAGCGGCATGCCGAATACCACGCAAAGCTCGAGTGTGACGAGGGCCGAGGCCAGCAGCGGAATCATCGTTCGCAGCACGTCGCCGAAGCGGCCGAGCGCAAGCCACAGCAAGACCGTGATCGAGATCACGGCGAGCACGGCGGCCTGAAGGAATGCCTTGATGATGACGCGCGCCGAATAGAGGATCGAGATCGTCCCGCCGATCGCTGCCGGATCCGCGTGTTTCACCGCGTTGGCGAAGCGGCGCAACATTGCGTCGTCGTTGGGATCGACGCCGGGCGGCACGCGCGGCGCAATCTGGACGAGCGCCGCGCCGCTTGGCGCGACCCATTGGCGAACCAATCCGGGCGGCAGTGCTTCACGCGTAATCGTGGCCGGCTGCAGGAGCATCGTCAGTTGCCGCAGCGCGAGTCGGAGCGGCGTCGAGAACGCCGCCTCGGCACGGTCGCGCGCCGCGGGAGCTGCCGAGGCCAATTTTGAAATCGATGCCGACAGGCGTCGCGCCTCGCTCGCGCCCGGCCCCGGATGATCCTCCGCCGCGTATTCGAGCAGGTTCGACGCGCGCTTCAGCGCGGCGACGCGTTGAGCGTCCGTGGCCGGCGGGGCAGTCGGCTGTGTCAGCGCGGGCAGCAGCGCATCGGCGGCCTGCTTGATCGACGCGAGCTTCTCGGGCTGATCGGCGGGAATAAACGTCGACAGTGTCGTGGCGCTGCCCACCTCCGGTAGCCGGGCGAGACGCTGCGCCGTGGCATCGGCGGCGGTAAGCGACGGCGCGAGCACGACCACATCGTTGACGCCCGCCTCCGGCGAATCCTTCAGCGAAAGCAACGTAGCCATCGATTCCGTCGTCGGGTCCTTCAGATGCAACGGGTTGAAGTCGAACTGCAGATGCGTAAGCAGGGGCAGCCCGCAGACGATGACAGCCAGCGTGCCGATCAATATCGGCTTGCGGTGCGCCTGAAGAAAATCGTCGATGGGTGCGAGCCGCGGAAAGCCGGGACTCGCCGGCTCGCCGGGAGGCGCGAGCAATTTCAGCAACGCTGGAAGCACCGTCATCGTGCTCAAGTAAGCCACGATCATGCCGACGCCGGCGATGAGCCCGAGCTCGGAGACGCCGCGGTAGGCCGTCGGCAGGAATGAAAAGAAGCTCGTTGCGACGGCCGCGGCCGCGAGCGTCAGGGGCAGGCCCATCGAGTGCACCGCGCCGACGAGCGCATGATCGAGCCGCGCATCGCGAAAATGCTCTTCGCGGTATTTGACGCCGTACTGGATCGCGAAGTCCGCGCCGAGCCCGATGAAGAGCACCATGAACGCGACCGAAATCATGTTCAGCGAGCCGACCATCAGGAGCCCGAGCGCCGTCGTTATCGGCAGCCCCACGGCAAGCGTGACGAAAACCGCGCCGATGATGCGCATCGAGCGCAGCGCGAGCCAGAGGATCGCGAGCACGACCACCAGCGTAATGATGCCGTTCACGGCCGCTCCGTCTTCGACGGAGGCAAATTCCTCGTCGGCGAGCGGCTGCTGTCCGGTCAGCCGGACCACCGCGCCAAACCGCTTTTGCAAGTCGAGCGAGATGGCGGCGGCGCGGATCGCCGCCGACGCCTTTGCGCCTGCCTGCAACGCTCCGTAGTGGAGCACCGGAGTGACGGTGACGAACGCGCGTGCGGGCTGGCGGGCCGCGTCGGCGTCGACGAGCGCGCGCCATGAGAACGCCGCCGGCTTGCCCGCCAGCACCGCGTCGACGGTATCGGCGCTGCGCGAGAATAGCGTCGCGAGGCTCGGCAGTGCGACTTGCCCTGATTGCAACGGCAAGCCGAGCATCGTCGAAAGCGTCGTGGCAAGCCCCGTCAAGCTGGGATCGTGAGCGAGGGCGTTGATGAGCGGCTTTGCGGTCGCCAGTTGCGACGTCGTGCCGGCCACCTCGCGCGTCGACAGGAAAAGCAAACCGTTGTGCTCGAAGAGCGGGCCGCCGGCGGGCTGAGTGACGTCGCCGATCTCACTTGCGTAAACGGGCGTTTTAAGACCGGCGGCGAGCGCATCGGCCGCTGCATCGGCGAGCTCGGGGGCCGGGGCCTCGATGACGGCGAGGATCGTCTGGTCGCGTTGCGGAAAGGCACGGTCGAGCGCCGCGCCGAGCGCGGCCCACTGGGGCTCGTTCTCGATCAGCTTGCTTACGTCCGTATTGATCTGGAAGTGTCGCGCGACGTAGACGCCGCTTGCCGCAGCCAGCGCCAACGCGAGCGCGACGACCCAGATCGGGCGGCGCACCGACCAGTCAACGAGTCGGACGATTAGGGACGTCAGCATGGGAGGGTTGGCAACGGGTACGGGGTAAGCAAAAAGAATCTAAGTATACCGGCTGCGCGAGCGACACCCGGATTGCATGTACGGCAAATCGCGGGCCACGGATGCGGCTTGGGGGATGCGCTCGGATGTCCTACGTGGGCACGTGCCATGCGCGCGACGCATGAATGGGTGCCTGCCGTATCCGCTTCCAGGGAGCGGAGGGCGGGAAGGCGCGGCGCCGGCGGCTGTATCGGATTGAAAACGTCTGTATCAAACAAGATGCCACCGGGCCAATGGTCGGTATACTGCCAGCGGCTGCTTGGCGATCTGGCCGCGTGGACGCTCGGCCCAGGGACGCCGGACTTGCCGGTCGGCACTTTTTTCACTTGAAGCGTAATTCATGAAACGTCAACTGTTCGCTTTTCTCTTGGCCTCGTTCGTCGGCGTTGCCGCCCATGCGCAGACCACGCCCGTCGACGTCGTCAAGCACGCGGTCGTCGGCACCGTGGACGCGATGAAGAAAGACCCCAGCGCGCGCACCGGCGATTTGACGAAGATCACGCAGATCGTGCACGAGGACTTCATTCCCTCGACGAACTTCGAGCGCACCGTGCGCATTGCCGTCGGCCAGGCCGCGTTCAATCAGGCGACCCCCGAGCAGCAAAAGGAGTTGACCGACCAGTTCAGCACGCTGATGACGCGCACCTACGCCGCCTCGCTTGCGCAACTCGGCTCGCAAGACGCAAGGTTCGCGTTCAAGGAAGGTACGGCGACGGCCAATGACGCGCTCGTCATGTCGACCGTCACCACGCCCGGCGATAGTCAGACAGTCGGCTATCGGCTCGGCAAAGTCGGCAGCGATTGGAAGATATACGACATCGACATGTCGGGCGCCTGGCTGATCCAGGTGTATCAGGGGCAGTTCAAGACTCAACTGCAGCAAGGCGGCGTGCCTGCGCTTATCGATTACCTCAAGAAGCACAACGCGCGCACCGAATGAGGGGCCAGGGTCGGCTACCGCCGGTGGCGCCGGACTCGCCCGGCGCCGGCCCTTCAGCGATGCCGGCGCTCCACGGCAAACTTGATCAGCTCCGCCTGGCCTTCGATATCGAGCTTGCGCTTGAGGTTGAGCCGGTGCGTTTCCACGGTCCGCACCGATAGCCCGTACCGCTCGGCGATCTGCTTGCTCGACAAGCCGTCGGCGAGCGCGTCGAGGATTTCGAGCTCGCGCGGCGTCAGCCGCTCGGCGGGCGTCTGCAGCCCGCTCGCCTGAATCATTCGCGCCGCGATGTCGGCACTGAAGAATGTCCGGTTCTCGAGAACAGTCGCTATCGCGTGAACGATCTCGGTGGCCGGCGAGTCCTTGAGCACATAGCCGCTTGCGCCTGCACGCACGGCTTGCGTGACGTACTCGATGTTGTCGTGCATCGAAAGCATCAGGACTCGCACCGCCGGAAAGCGCTCATGAAAGATGCCGGCGAGCGTAATGCCGTTCATGCCGTTCATGCCGACGTCCATCAGCGCGAGGTCGGGGCCGAGCTTCTCCGCAAGCGCGAGCGCCTCGTCCGCATTGCCCGCTTCGCCGGCGACTTCGAGCCCCGGCACGCCTTCGAGACGCAGGCGCAGGCCGTCCCGTACGAGCGGATGGTCATCGACGAGGATGATTTTGGCGGGACGAGGGGCGGGGGCGGACGTACTCATGCGCTGCGAGCCTGTTGCTCCGGTTGGATAGGCGCGTCGGGTTCGATGCTGCTCGCGAGCGGCACATGCGCGGTGACGACGGTGCGGCCCGGCTGCGATGCGAGCAAGAGCGTACCACCGAGCGCGTCGAGCCGCTCGCGCATATTGCGCAGGCCGATGCCGCGGCGCGCGTCGGCCTGCACGCACTCGATATCGAAACCGCAACCGTCGTCGGTGATCGATAGCGTCACCGCATGTTCGGATAGGCGAAGCTCGAGCGTCGCATGCGCGGCATGTGCGTGGTGCACGATGTTCGTCAGCGCTTCTTGCGCGATTCTGAAGAGGGCAGTGTTGAGCGCATCGGGCAGCATACGCGCGGGTCCGTGCGCGTGGCGCGTGAATACGACTTCGAGACCTGTCTCGTCGCCGAGCTCGTGCGCCAGTTGCTCCAGCGCGGCGGCAAGGCCGAGATCGTCGAGCATCGCCGGGCGCAGCGCATGAGAGATGCCGCGCACCTCGCGCAATGCGTCCGAAAGGCGGGCAAGGCCCGTCGAAAGCGCCGCTTCCGCGCTCGGCACTCGCGCATCGCGCCCACCGGCCGATTCGAGCCGCGCCAGCGCCGATTCGAGCAGCAGCTTGACCGACACCATCTTCTGACAGATGCCGTCGTGCAACTCTCGCGAAAGCCGCGCGCGCTCCTCCTCCTGCGATTCGACGACCTGCTGGGCGAGCCGCTTCAACTTCGCGTCGGCGCTGCGATGCTCGGTGACGTTGACGATCAACGCACACGCGGCGATGACGACGAAGCCGGCCAAGGCGATGGCGCCGATCCACGTCAGCGTCCGGCCGATATTCGAGGACGCGCTTTCGTCGATGTGGGCGAGCGCTTCGTGGACGCCGTCCAGATAGATGCCCGTGCCCATCATCCAGCCCCAGCGCGGCAGCGGCACCACATAGCCGAGCTTCGCTTCGAGCTGGTTCGTCGACGGCCGATGCCAGACGTAGCGGACGTAGCCGCCGCCTCTCGAGGCGGCCGCGATGAGCTCCTGAATCGGGAGCGCGCCGTCGGGGTCGCGCAACGACCACAGATTGCGGCCGACGAGATCGGGCTCGCGCGGATGCATCAGCGAGTTGCCGTGCATGTCGTAGACGAAGAAGTAGCCGTCGGGGCCGAAATCCATCTTCTCGAGCACGGCCAGCGCCTGGCGACGCAGCGCCGCATCGTCACTCGCGGGATCGGCGCTCGCCTCGTACAGCGGCGCGATGGCGCTGGTCGCCAGCTCGACATAGTGCTTGAGCTCGAGTTGCTTGCTCGACATGTAGGCCGCTTCGACGCTCGCATGCTGCGCCTTTGCGAGCGCTGTCGCCTGCAGGCGCACGCCGATGCCGATTCCCGCGATGGCAACGAGGAACGGCACGATCGCAAGCAGAAAGATTTTCGTCTTGAGCTTCATGTCGACGGACTGCCGCGCCTTAAGCCCCTTCAAAGCGAAAGCGCGACGAATCGCTTCGCCGCGCTTTCTTCGGTCGTTCGAACGAGTGGACTGCCGAAACAGCCGCTCAGTGCGCGGCAGCCGTCCGCGTCTTGTTCGCGCCGCCCGAGCGCTTGATTTCCTCGAGCTTGATTTCGACGTGGCGCGAGAAGACATATTCGGCCGGACGTTGCTTGTCGAGCGGAATGTCCTTCGCGAATGCGCCTTCGATCTTCGGCCCGCGCATGCTGACGCCGAGCGCCTTCAGCGGATGCGCGACCGTATCCATCACGGCCGTCGCTTCGAAGCCGCTATGCACCATGCAATCGGCGCACTTTTCGTAATTGCCGGTTCCGTAAGCGTCCCAGTCGGTCTCTTCCATCAGCTCCTTGAACGTCTTCGCATAGCCTTCGCCGACGAGATAGCAGGGCCGCTGCCAACCGAACACGGTACGCGCGGGATTGCCCCACGGCGTGCAATGGTAGGTCTGGTTGCCGGCCAGGAAGTCGAGGAACAGCGCCGACTGGCTGAACGACCAGTTCTTGCCGCGCGCGCCGCGCTTGAAGATCTCGCGGAAGAGCTGCTTCGTCTTGTCGCGATTGAGGAAGTGCTGCTGATCGGGCGCGCGCTCATAGGCGTAACCCGGCGAGACGGTGATGCCGTCGACGCCCATCGGATGCAGCGTATCGAAGAACGCCGCGACGCGCTCCGGTTGGGCATCGTTGAAGAGCGTGCAGTTGATGTTGACGCGGAAGCCGCGGCGCTTCGCTTCACGAATCGCGGCGACAGCCTTGTCGTAGACGCCGTCCTGCGACACCGAGTGGTCGTGCATCGCCTTGTCGCCATCGAGATGGACCGACCAGACGAAGTACGGGCTCGGCTCGTAGTCGTCCATCTTCTTTTCCATCAGGAGCGCGTTCGTGCAGAGATAGACGAAGCGCTTGCGCTTGATGATGCCGCGCACGATCTCGGGCATCTCCTTGTGCAGCAGCGGCTCGCCGCCCGCGATCGAGACGACGGGTGCGCCACACTCATCGACGGCGCCGAGGCACTCTTCGACGGAAAGGCGCTGATTCAGGATCGGGTCCGGGTAATCGATCTTGCCGCAGCCATTGCATGCAAGGTTGCAGCGAAAGAGCGGCTCGAGCATCAGCGCGAGCGGATAGCGTTTATTACCCGAGAAGTGTTGGCGCGCGATATAGGCGCCGACACGGACTTTCTGCAACAGTGGGATCGACAAAGCGTCCTCCTTGAACTTATCGTGCGGCGACGGGCTCGGCGAGCTTCGACGGCAGCTTGAATTCCACTTTCTCTTCGCGGCCGTCCATCGTCTCGACCTCGACAGGACCGAGCGCGCGCAGCGCGTCGATGACGTTTTCGACCATTTCCTCAGGCGCCGACGCGCCCGCCGTGATACCGACAGTCTGCGCATTGGCGAACCATTCACGCTTCACTTCCGAACCGTCCGCGACGAGATAGCTGGGTACGCCGCTTTCGGCGCCGATCTCGCGCAGGCGGTTCGAGTTCGAGCTGTTCGTCGCACCGACGACCAGCAGCACATCGACATGCGCGCTCAACTCGCGCACCGCCGCCTGGCGGTTCTGCGTCGCGTAGCAGATATCGCGCGTGTCCGGACCGACGATGTCCGAGAAGCGCCGCATGAGCGCATCGATGATGCCGCGCGTGTCGTCGACCGAGAGGGTCGTCTGCGTGACATAGGCGAGCGGCGTATTGTCGGGCAGATCGAGCTGCGCGACTTCGGCTTCGCTCTGCACGAGCAGCACTTTGCCCGGGATCTGGCCGATCGTGCCTTCGACTTCGGGGTGCCCCGCATGACCGATCAGGATCAACGTGCGGCCGGCGGCCACGTACTGGCGCCCCTGCACATGGACTTTCGTCACGAGCGGGCAGGTGGCGTCGAGCACGTCGAGGCCGCGCGCCTGCGCGTCGCGCTCGACGCTTTGAGCGACGCCATGCGCGCTGAACACGGTGACGGCCCCGTGCGGCACTTCGTTCAGCTCTTCGACGAAACGCGCTCCCTTGCTGCGCAGATTCTCGACGACGTGCCGGTTATGCACGATCTCATGGCGCACATAGACAGGTGCGCCGTGCCGCTGCAACGCGCGATCGACGATCTCGATCGCACGGACGACTCCCGCACAAAAACCGCGCGGCTGAGCAAGGATGACTCGCATGTTCTGGCGAACTCCGACTGGATCGGGGTATCGAATAAGCCGACTTGTTGCGGCCCGTTGATCGCCCTGATCCAACTATTATTAAAAGCGGGCGTGAAGCCGGCAGACTGAATCCAAACGCGCATTCTATCGCGATCGGGCCGCAAGCGCTTCAAAGCGCCTTTCGAGCGTTGCAGGCAGGGCAATAGCGCTTCTATCGTGCTTGCGCATTGCGCGTGCCTATGAGCTGCGAAGGGGGCGCCGGCGCGCTCGCGCCGCCTTCGCGGTAAACCCCATTAAACTACGGGTCTCGCCGTCAACCTTACATTTTCATTACCGGATGCACTCGTCCCTTTCGCTTCGTTCCCTGGTCCGCTCGATGAACTTCGATTGCTCCGAGCATTCGCGCGCCGGCGGCCGCGATGCCTTTTTTATGCCGGCGAGGACGCGGGTATGGTGACGACCCTGCTCTTCAGCGCGTCGCTCGTCTCGCTCATCATCTGGTGCGTGCTGCTCTTCGCGCGCGGCGGCTTCTGGCGCGCGCGACCGCCGGTGCCCGTTCTCTTCGAGCCGAGATCAACGTGGCCCGCGGTCGTGGCGGTCGTTCCCGCGCGCAACGAGGCCGACGTGATCGGCGACGCGCTCGCGTCGCTGCTCGCCCAGGACTACGCGGGCCGCTTCCACGTGATCGTCGTCGACGATCACAGCACCGATGGCACGGCCGATGCGGCGCGCGCCGCGGCGCTCGCGCTCGGGCGCGCGGAGCGGCTCAGCGTCGTGGCGGCGAAACCCCTGCCCGCGGGGTGGTCGGGCAAGGTATGGGCGCAAGCGCAAGGCATCGCGGCAGTGGCCTCGCTCGGTCTCGAAGCCGACTACTTGTTGCTGACCGACGCCGATATCGGTCATCCGGCCGACGCCGTGACGCAACTCGTTGTGCGCGCAACGAATGAGGAGCGCGACCTGGTCTCGCTGATGGTGCGGCTGCGCTGCGACTCCTTCTGGGAAAAAGCGTTGATTCCCGCGTTCGTGTTCTTCTTCGCGAAGCTGTATCCGTTCGCCTGGGTCAACGATGCGGGCAACAAGACGGCGGCCGCGGCGGGTGGGTGCATGCTCGTGAAGCGTTCGGCGCTCGAGGAGGCCGGCGGGATCGAATCGATCCGCGCGGAACTCATCGACGATTGCAGCCTCGCGGCGCGCATCAAGCATCGCGGCTCGGGCGGCCATGCGATTCGGCTCGACGTCGCGGCCGAGAGCGTCTCGCTGCGTCCGTACGATAGCCCGCGGGAGATCTGGAACATGATCGCGCGCACGGCTTTTACCCAGCTGCGCTATTCGCCGTGGCTGCTCGCGGGCACGCTCGCGGGCATGACGGTGATCTATCTTGTGCCTCCCGTCGTCGCGCTCGTGCTCGGCGCACCGGGGTGGCCCGCCTGGATCGCATGGGCCGCGATGTGCTGCGCCTACACGCCGATGCTTCGTTATTACGGTCGTTCGCCGTATTGGGCGCCGGCGCTGCCGCTCGTCGCGGTCTTTTACGTCGGCGCGACGTTGGCGTCCGCCATCCGTTATTGGCGCGGCAAGGGCGGCCAATGGAAGGCACGCGTGCAGGCGCCCGTGCAAGATCGTTGACGTTGCCTAGTGCCCCGGCGGGGCTGCTTCATGGCTCACACCTACTGCCGCGAAGGCGCAAGCGCTGCGGCAGAGGCGGGCGAATGAAGGAGGGGGCGAGCCGCGGCCGCTACTTCGACAACATCATATAGAGCTGGATGACCATATCGGGCGAGAAAGTAAACGGCACCCAGCCGTGCCCGGTGTGGCGAGCGACGAGCAACCGGTCGCCATTCGCCTGTTTTTGCACGGCGACGATCGGGTTCTTCGTCGATACGAATTGCCACCCCTGCGCAATCGTAGTCGGCACCTCGGGCAACATCGATGCTCGAGCATTGGCGAACTCTTCGACGAGTTGACCGATCTGCTCGGGACGCAGCGTGACGCTCTGCGAGCCGATCGTGAGCGTCAACTCGTTTTGCGATGGCCGCCCAACGCGCAGCGTAGGTTTATCGTCGTGAGTGCCCGGCGTTTCAGGGGCTTCGGGCATCTTGGCCGTCGAGTCGGCCGCGTCGGGCTTCTCCGGTTCACGCTGTGCGGCGGCCGCGAGCGCCGCTTGCGCGGCCCGGTTGAGCTCATTGATCTGATCGATGCTTGCTTCCAGCGCCCCGATCTGTTCGTGAAGGTTCATGCGCGTTCTCGTTCGCGAGAAGAGTCCGCGATTTTAACGGCGCGCGGACGCATTTCCGGCGCGATGCCGATCAAGGTTGTAACAAAATGCACGAGGCGGGCCTTCGCTCGTGCCTGCGCCTATCCCTTTGCCTCAAGCTTTCAAATAGCCGGCCTCGCGGAACCAGTCGAGCGCGTCGTGCAGCCCTTCGAGATAGGGGCGGGCGCGATACCCGAGCTCGCGCTCTGCCTTTGCCGAACTGAAATACATCTTGTTCTTCGCCATCTTGAGTCCGTCGATGGTCACGAACGGTTCGCGCTTCGTGATCTTGGCGACGCATTCGGCGCCGAATGCGATGGGATAGAGCGGCAAGCGCGGCAGGCTGATCGTGGGCGGTTTGCGGCCGGTTCGCGTCGCGATGTCGGCGAGCATTTGCTGCAGCGGCAGGTTTTCGCCGCCGAGGATGTAACGCTCGCCGATGCGCCCGCGCTCGAGCGCGAGCAAGTGGCCCGCGGCGACGTCGTCGACGTGCACGAGATTGAGTCCCGTATCGACGAATGCCGGGATCTTGCCGAGCGCCGCTTCGACGATGATGCGTCCGGTCGGCGTCGGTCGCACGTCGCGCGGACCGATCGGCGTGGACGGATTGACGATGACGGCCGGCAGGTGCTTTTCGGCGATCATGCGCTCGACGGCGCGCTCGGCGAGCACTTTGCTGCGCTTGTAGACGCCGATGGCTTGTTCCGGCGCGAGCGGCATCGTTTCGTCGGCGACACGGCCTTCGCTCGTGACTTTCAGCGTGGCGACGCTGCTCGTGTAGACGATGCGCTCCACGCCCTCGGCGAGTGCGGCCCGCATCGTTGCCTCGGCGCCTTCGAGGTTCGCGCGCTCGATCTCGCTCGGGTTCGGCGCCCAGAGGCGGTAATCCGCGGCCACATGAAAGAGATAGCGCACGCCGCGCAAGGCAACTCGCATCGAGGTCTCGTCGCGCATATCGCCGACGACGACTTGCGCATCGAGCGATTCGAGGTTTGTGCGCGGGCTCGTCGCACGCACCAGAACGCGCACGGCAAAGCCACGCTCGAGCGCTACGCGTGCGACGGCCGAGCCGACGAAGCCCGATGCGCCCGTGACGAGCACGAGATCGCGTGATGTGGCGGTCATCTGAGGGGTTCCTTATTCGTTGCGAAGCGACGCGACGAACCTGTCGCATCGCGGGCGATTCCAAGCGTGTTGCGATTCTAAACGCGGCACGCGCGCGGCGTTGGTTCGAACCGGGAATGAGGGCGGTGTTTCAGCCTGGCACGAGCGAGCCCGCGTTGAAGTGGCGGATAAACGTATGCGCGTCTACCGCGGGCATCGGCCGTGCGAACCGGTAACCCTGCACGACGTCGCAACCGTGGCGGCGTAAGAAGGCGAGCTGGAGGTCGGTCTCGACGCCCTCCGCGACGACGCTGAAGCCGAGCGCATGCCCGAGCGACAGAATGGCCCGCGTAATGACTTCGTCTTCGCGATGCACGCCGATGCCGCGCACGAACGACATGTCGAGTTTCAGACGCTCGGCCCGGAAGCGGCGCAGCCGAGAGAGACTGGAATAGCCGGTGCCGAAATCGTCTATGGCGATGTCGACGTTCATCGCGCGCAGCGCTTCGAGGAGTTCCACCGACCCGGCATTCAGGAGCGCCCCTTCCGTGATCTCGACTTCGAGCAGTTGCGGCGCGAGTTGCGCGCGCGCCAACGCCCGCTGAATTATGCACACGATGTCGCCGCGCGCGAGCTGACGCGGTGACAAATTGACCGACATGCGCAAGCCAGGCAGGCTCTCCTGCCACGTCTGTGCTTGAAAGCAGGCCTGTTGTACGACCCATTCGCCGATCGGCGCGATGAGCCCGTTTTCCTCCGCGATCGGAATGAATGTGGCCGGACTGACGGAGCCGTGCTCGGCATCGTGCCAGCGCAGCAGCGCTTCGACGCCGGTCACGCGGTGTGTCTGCAGATCGACCTGCGGTTGATATTCGAGCCTGAATTCGCCGTTCGAAAGCGCGACGCGCATCCGTCGAGAAAGCGAAAGCCTTTCGTCCGCCTGCTTGCCGAGCGCGGGCGTGAAGCGCTGCAGACCGTTGCGCCCGTTGGATTTGGCGCGGAACATCGCGAGATCGGCGCGGCGCAGCAAGGTCTCGGCATCGTCGCCGTCGGCAGGGAAGCAGGCGACGCCGATGCTCGTTTCGACATAGAACTCCGTATCGTCGATCGCGATCGGAGAAGCGAACACACGCATGACGCGCGCGATGACCTCGCTCTGACGGTCGCATTGGCAAGCACCGCGGGCCTCGCTATCGAAGTTTGCGCCGTTTTCGAGCACGACTATGACGAACTCGTCGCCGCCGTAACGCGCGACGGTATCGGATGGGCCGACGCATGACGAGAGCCGCGAGGCAATTTCTTGGAGTAGACGGTCTCCGACTCCATGCCCCAAGCTGTCGTTGACGTCCTTGAAGTGATCGACGTCCATGAACACGAGCGCCACGCTGGTGTTGTTGCGCCGCGCGTCGTCGATCGCATGCTCGAGCCGTTCGTTGAAACGTTTGCGGTTCGGCAACGACGTAAGCGAGTCCACGTCGGCCTGCCGGCTCAACAATTCGCGCGACTGCTCTTTTTCGGTGACGTCGGTGACGACGACGAAACAGCCTCGGCGGCCTGCATACCTCATCATGTGATAGGTGGGCTCGACGCTGAACCGCGTGCCGTCCTTGCGGATATGCCGGCGTACGCCCGTGGTACCGCTGGCTGGCCCGTCGCGGGAAACCAGCGCATCGAAGTCTTCGAGAAAGGACGCGCGGTCTTCGGGCGGACGCAGTTCGGTGATCGGCAAGCCAGCGAACTCTTCGCGCGAGTAGCCATATAGGTGTATCGCCGCCTTGTTTGCGGCGGCGACGGTGCGGGTCGCAACATCGTAGACCAGCATCGGAAGGGGATGGCCTTCGAAATAGCGGCGAAAGAACGCGCCCCCTTGTTCGCTCGCGAAAGGCGCGCGAGCTCGCGCAGCCAGGCGCCGACCGACGATTTTCTCGCGACTGATCTTTACGTTTGCTGCGCGGCGTCGCTGACTCACCGTGGGGTCTCCTCTCGCGTTAATGAGTTATCGCGCTTACGCAATCAGTGCATTAACGGCGCTCGCGTCGGCTTTCTTTAGATGTTTTGCACATGCATGAATCGCGCGGTTGCCGGACCGCGAGCGTCGACGGCGACTAAAATGCCCGCTTGGAAAGAAAGCATTGGAGCGATGGCTATGACAGCCCCAGATTTGAATACGAGGATCGAAACGTACTACGTGCATCTGCGCGGTGCCGTGCAAGGCGTCGGGTTCCGGCACGCTACGGTGCGACGTGCCCACGAGCTCGGCGTTACTGGCTGGGTGGCGAACCTCCCCGACGGATCCGTGGAGGCGATGGTGCAAGGGTCCGCCAATCAAGTCGACCGAATGCTCGAATGGCTGCGCCGTGGGCCACCCGCGGCGCGCGTGACCGATTTCGCGAGTGAAGAGCGGGCAGTGGAGAAGCGTTTTGCCCGTTTCGAGCAGCATTGAACGACTCACTCATAGTTGAGTGTCAACACGATGACATTGCGCTGAGGTGACGCGCGAAGAATGGCGGGCCCACGCTGTGCGGCATCGCACTGCGGACACGGTCTTCTCTGACCGCGCGGCGTGTGAGTTTGCTTCCGTTTACTCCGCGATCTCTCAATCGGCTTGGCCGCGCCGCGCGTTGACGACGGTCGGGCCGCTATGCTTTTCGATCGCGGCACGCAGTCCTGGCCTCCATCCGAGCCCGAACAATGCTTCGGCGAGCACGAAAAGCGGGCCGATCAGAAGACCGATCAAGTCGTCGGCGAACGCGGGCTTCCTGTGCTCATAGGCGGCGTGGCCGACGAACTGAAAGATCCAGCCGACGACGAAGAGCGCCGCGCCCGACGCGAGCCAAAGGGCAAACGAGTCTTGCGCGGCCCAATGGCCGATCGAAACGCAGATGGCCGAGAAGGCCGCCATGGCCAGGCCCAGCGAAATGTCGAGCCGGAGGTAATAAAGCGTCGCTCCGATGAACAACGCCCAAGCCGGCGAGACGACGAACGGCAGCACGCCGAAGGTCGATGCAGGGCGACTCAGCAGTATGGCCACCGCGAGCACGATCATCGGAATGCCGATGAAATGCGTGGCGATGTTGCGCCGATCCCGGTGGTAGGCCGCGTAGTGCGAGAGCTGGTCGGTCAGGGTTTTCATTTCGACGGCGCTTCGAGCCAAGCGCGGGATGATTGCCGATGACCGCACCATCGCATGAATCGCACGGCGATTTCAAGCGATTGAATGTTTCCTTCGCTGAATACGGAGTTGCGAACCGCCGCGGCAACGAGCTCTCGACGCGGCGCTACTTGCAGTCCCGCCCATCAAGCGGCGGCGCCGTCCGTGAGGTTCGTGCGCAACGCATCGACGAAGCGCATGAACGCGGTCAACGAGCCGGCGACGCTTTGATATTTTTCTCGTCCGATCTGGCCGTCGAGCGTAATCAGCAGCCCGGCGCTCCGAGCAAGCGCCAGGACGTGGTCGGCGTCGGTCGCATGATCGAGATTCGGATCGTGGCTCATCGCGGTTCTCCTCGGCGCAGCGGCATCGTGCTGTCATCCGTTGCGGCCTTGCTGCCCAACCAACGGATAACCAGATCTCCATGTCTGCAGTATCGGCCGCCCGCCGCGTTTTGGAAATCAGGCGGCACTGAACCTTCCGTAGGCCAGGTGATACCTATGTCAGCCTCGTCCTACAAAGAGCCGGGCATTTTCATCGGGCAGCCGCGCGTCTCGTCATCGCGCGCGCAGCCGCGCGATGGTGCTCAGGAGCGCATCGAGCATGACCGGCTTCGTGAGATGCGCGTCGAAGCCTGCATGCAGCGCGTCTTCCACATCGCCTTGCCTTCCAAAGCCGCTCAACGCGACCGCCTTGATATGGGCCAGTTCGGGGCGCCGCCTCACAGCCTCGATAAACTCGAATCCGCTCATGCCGGGCATGCCGAGATCGGACAAGATCAATGAAGGCGGTGTGCTGTCGAGCATCTCGAGCGCCTGCTCGCCGTTTGTCGCGACGGCGACACTCGCGCCCTCCATTTCGAGCAGCAGCTTGAAGGTCTCGACCGTTTCAGTGTCGTCGTCGACGAGCAGGATGTCTGCGCCGTTGAGGAAGGTAGATGGGTACGCGGCGCCCCCCGCATCCGTCGCCGCGCCGACGATGCGCGGCAACTCCACGGTGAACGTGGCGCCGAGACCGAGGCCATCGGAGTGCGCGTCCACTCGCCCGCCATGCACGGCAACGAGTTCCTTGACGAGAGACAGGCCGATGCCGAGTCCGCCGCGCTTGGCCGCCGTATTGGTGCGGCCTTGCTGGAACATGTTGAAAATTTGCGGGAGCATGCCCGCATCGATGCCAATGCCGGTATCGCTGACGGAAAGTCTTGCCGCGTGCTCATCGAGCGTAAGCTCGACGGAGATCTTGCCGTTTGCGTCCGTGAATTTCATCGCATTGCTGACGAGATTCCAGACGATCTGCTCGATGCGCGTGAGGTCCGCATTGATGGCTACTGGCTCGTCAGGCAAGGAAAGGCGGAAATCGATGTTGTTGCGTTGCGCCTCTTCCTGCACGGTGTGCGAGATGCGCTGAACGACTTCCTTCAGATCGACGGCGCTGCGCGTGATCGAGAGCTTGCCCGTGCGCAGCCGTGACATATCGAGCAGGTCGTCGATAATCTGCGCTTGCCCCATGACGGTACGTCGTATTGTGTTCGCAGCACGCGCAATCGCGCCGTTTTGCCGCGCATCGGGCGCGCGCGCGATCAGCTCGGCGCTCGCGCTGATGAGATTGAGCGGATGCTTGAGCTCATGCGAGACAACGGCGAGAAACTCGTCGCGGCGGCGCTCGACTTCGTCGAGGCCTGCTTGCCCCGCCTCGCGTAGCTGCTCCTCGGCGGCGCGGCGCGAGGTGATGTCGACGAACGAGAGCACGGCGCCGTCGATGCGGTCCTCCGTCGTGCGATAGGGCAGGAAGCGCGCGAGATACCAGCGCCCGTCAGTGCTTTTCAATTCGCGTTCGATGAGGCGCAGCGAATCGAACGCCTCGGCGGCATCGTCCGCGAGCCTGTCGTATTCGAGCCGGTGCGTGATGTCGAGCAGCGAGCGTCCGACGTCGGACGAGATGATGCTGAAAACGTCCGTCGCCCGTGGCGTGAAGCGCTTGATCCGCATGTTGCGGTCGACGAAGATCGTGCCGATGTCGTTGGCCGTGATGAGATTTTGCAGATCGTCGTTGATCTTGCTCGTTTCTTCGACTTTTGCTTTGAGCTCGGCGTTGACGGTCGTGAGTTCCTCGTTGATGGACTGCAACTCCTCCTTGCTCGTCTCGAGTTCCTCCGTCGCGGACCGCAGCTCTTCGTTGATCGCCTGCAACTCCTCGTTCGATGCCTTGAGTTCCTCTGTCGACGTCTCGGACTGCTCGATCGTCGCCTGCAGCTGCTCTTTCGTCCGCTGCAGTTCGCGCTCGAGTTGGGCGATGATCGGATCCCGCTGATCGTCCGCTTGTCCACCGTTCGAGCCGACCATGCTGTCCTCGACTTCGTCGAAGAGGACGAGGATGAAATCGGCATTCGCTTCGTCGTCATGAACGGGGCGCGCGATCATATTGACGAAGAAAGACCGCCCTTCGCGGTCCATCCGCACGCGTCGCGCCTCGACGCTGCGTTGCGTCTGCAACGCCTGATAGATGGCGGTCCTGAGCTCGAGCCTGAGCTCGGGCCTCACCGCCGCAAGAATGTTGTGCGACGGCTCGCCTCCCGCGTAATGAAGGAACCGGCCCGCGCGGTCGGACAGATGGACGATCTCCGACTCGCGGTTCACGAGTACGCTTGGCGGCGCGTATTGCTCGACGAGCCGCTGATGGAGGTCGCCGAACGAGAACTTGCGCTTGCCCGGCGGCTGCAGCACCGACAACGTGGGGCGCACGCCGTGCGCACCCGATGCCGCGATCGGCAAAGGCGTGTCCGTACGGACAGCGACGTTCGCGCGAAAGATGCGCGCCTTTTTGTCGACGACGGCAAAAAGACCGCCGACCGTATCGGCCGCCTCCGATGTGCCCAGGAAGAGATGACCGCCGGGCCGCAACGCGAAATGGAACGTGCGCAGGATGTCGATCTGCGCTTCGCGATCCAGGTAGATCAGCAGATTGCGGCAGCAGACGAGATCGAGCCGGGAGAACGGCGGATCGCTGAGCACGTTGTGCAATGCGAACAGCACGCGCTCGCGGAGTTCTTTCTTGATCCGGAAATGGGCGCCTTCCTTGGAGAAGAATTGCTTCATGCGCGTGGCATCGACATCGGCGGCGATCGATTCGGGGTAAAGGCCGTCGCGTGCGATATTGATCGCGCGTTCGTCGATGTCGGTGGCGAACACCTGGAACGGCACATGTTCCGATGTCTGCGCCGACGCCTCCTGCAGCAGCATGGCGATCGAATAGGCTTCTTCTCCCGTCGCGCATCCTGCCGCCCAGACTCGTACCGGTTCCTCGGCCGTGCGATTGCGAAAGACGATCGGCAGCACCTCTTTGCGCAGCGCCTCGTAGGCTTCTTTATCGCGGAAAAAGTTAGTCACGCTGATGAGCATATCCTGCAGCAGCGCGGCAGTTTCCTCGGGATGCACGTGGAGGTAGTCGCGGTACTGCTGCAAATCGGTGAACCCGTTGACTTGCAAGCGCCGCTCGATCCGGCGCAGGACGGTGGCGCGCTTGTAATGCCGGAAGTCGTGAGCGGTGCGCGTACGCAAGATGATCATGATCTCGCGCAACGCTCGTTCATTACTTTCCGAGAACGCGCGATTCGTCTCGGTGTCCTCGTCGGCTCCTTCCGGCTCGGCCGGAAGCCGGATCTGCTTTGCGTTCTTCCAGAAGTCGAGCAGGCGCTGCGGCATTTCGCTGGCCGGCAGCGTAAAGTCGATCATGCCCGTCGCGATGGCCGCGTGCGGCATGCTGCTATGTTCCGCCTCGGCCGGCGCTTGCGCGACCGTGATGCCCCCGAGCTCCTTGATGCGCGTGATGCCGACGGATCCGTCAGAGCCGGCGCCCGAGAGCACGATGCCGACCGCGCGTTCACGATGCGCCGCGGCGAGCGAGCGGAAAAAGAGATCGATGGAAGCGGCGGAGACGTCCGTCACTTCCTTTTTCTCGACATGCAGCTCGTCATCCGACATCGTCATCGCCAAGGCTGGCGCGATGACATAGACATGGTTCGGCTCGATCGTGACGGTTTCCGTCACCTGACTGACGGGCATTTCGGTGAGCGGCTGCAGCACGGCGCTCAGGTTGCTCGAATGTTCAGGCGAAAGATGCAGAACCACCACGAAGGCGGCTCCGCTGCGTGCGGGTAGCGCCTCGAGAAACACTTTTAGCGCTTCGATGCCGCCTGCGGAAGCACCGAGACCTACGACGGGAAAAGGCAACCTGCTGGGCGGCTTGCCACCACTCTGTTTGCGCATTGTCTGTTGATCGATCGAGGATATCGGCGGCTCGACCGGATCCGGCAACTCACTCCTCGCCGCGCAGAAGCTTCTCGAGCGCTCGTGCCGATGCTTCGGCACGGCGCGCCTCGCTGAGGCGGCGTTCGGCGTCAACGGTCTCACCTAAACGACTATGATACGCGGCGCGAAGCTTGCTTTGTGCACTCTTTTCATGCAATGCACGCAGCGCCTCCGAGATCGCGCCTTCGACGACTTGATCCGTCGCGGCACCGAGGCTTTCGAGGCTGAACGCATGCCCGGTATGGCAGCGGTAACGCGGAGGCCCGGCTTCGTCCATTCGCCATAACGTTCCGCCGCATTCGGGACAGGTCAGCGATGAAGGCTGAGCGACTTTCTCCGGCATTTTTTCGATCGATTCGGGTGCGAGGATCGCATGGTTTTCCGCAACAAGCCCAGCCGGACAGGGAGGGACGGATTCCGGTACCGGGCTGCCGGCCAGCGCGCCGAGCATCGCTCCGATTTCGTTCGCCGCCAGAATGTAATCCGGCGGCGTGTAGCGCATCGCGTTGCGAGGCATCTCGGGCGCGAATGCATCGGCCGGGTCTTGCGCGATCGTGAGCCCACCGCACGCTCGCACGGCGGCGAAGCCCGCCGTGCCGTCGTCGAGCTGGCCAGTCAGGATCGCCGCGATGACACGCGCGCCTCTTGCCACGGCCGCACTTCTAAATAGTGGATCGATAGCCGGCCGGGCGAAGTTTTCCTTCGGACCCCGAACCGTTTTTGCCACACCGTCGGTGACGACCAGATGCCGATCCGGCGGTGCCACATAGATTCTTCCGGGCTCGAGCGGCTCGCCGTCGCGGGCGTGGTCGGCGCGCAACGGGCCCGCCTTCTGGAGCATCGACGGCAGGATGCTGTCGTTGCTGCCGATATGCAGAACGACCAGCACCGCGGCGGGCAAATTCGCCGGTAGCCGCTTGGCGATCGCACATAGTGCGTCGACACCGCCAGACGATGTACCTACAACAATCGTATCCCTGCTTTTGCGCGGTTCCAACACGTGCCCCTTACCCCCGTGTTCATGTCCAGCAAGGCCTGTTCCCGCAATCGGTCCGTCGCGTTGCGTCATTGAAAGGCGCGTTATACTCGGTGCCGCATTTCAGTCGTCACCTTCACAAGGGGCAGACGTTGAATAGCTCTTTCGACCTCGGATATGGATAACAACGAAAGCGAGCGTTGCGAATCGTGCCTGACGCCGGCCGAGGGCCGTGGCCGGGCATGGCCGTACCGAACGGGATCGGCGTTTGCCATCGCGGCGCTTCTCACGGCGTGCGCGGTCGGGCCAGACTTCAAGACACCGGCGCCGCCTTTCGCGCGTGCCGTCACCGAAGAGCCGCTTCCTAAGGAAACGCGAGCCACTCCCGTGCCCGGCGGCGAAGCGCAGGCGTTCAGGCCCGACATCGGCCTCGACTCGCGTTGGTGGACGGCTTATGGCTCGCCCGAGCTCGACCGTCTCGTCGAGGAGGCGTTGCGCAACAGTCCGAACGTCGCATCGGCGCAAGCTGCGTTGCGCGCCGCCGAGCAGCAAGTCGTCGCGCAACGGGGCGCGCTCTTTCCGTCGTTGAGCGGCAGCTTCAACGCGACCCGGCAGAAGATAAACGGCGCGACCGAAGGTTTTCCGCAAGCGGGCAGTTTCGTCTTCACCCTCTACAACGCATCGGTCAATCTGTCGTACAACTTCGACGTATTCGGCGGCGTGCGGCGTGGCATCGAAGCGCAAGAGGGCGCGCGCGACGCTCAGCGGGAAGAGCTGCAGGCGACTTATCAGACGCTGGCAGCCAACGTCGTGACCACGGCGCTCCTTGAAGCGTCGCTGCGCGCGCAGATCGATGCGACGGACGGACTCATCGCATCGGCACAGCATCAAGTCGATCTGAGCCGCAAGCAATTCGAGCTCGGCGGCGCGGCGCGCTCCGACGTCCTCTCGGCCGAATCGAATCTTGCGACGCTCGAGGCCACGTTGCCGCCCTTGCGGCAGCAACTGGCGATGGCGCGCAGCCAGTTGGCCGTCTATCTCGGCAAGCCGCCGGCCGAATACGGCGAAACAGGGTTCGACCTCGCATCGCTGACCCTGCCACGCGACATACCCGTGATGCTGCCCTCCGACATCGTGCGACAACGGCCGGACATTCGCCGCGCGCAGGCGCAACTGCATCAGGCAAGCGCTCAAATCGGCGTCGCGACGGCCAACATGTTGCCGCAATTCGGCCTCTCCGCGAGCTATGGGGACTCGGCGCAGTCGCTCGGATCGCTGCTGTCGAATTCGGTGTTTTCTCTCGCAGGCAACCTCGCGCAACCGCTGTTTCAAGGCGGCGCATTGAATGCGAAGCGGCGCGCGGCCATCGCGCTCTACGACCAATCGCTCGCCCAATACCGGCAGACGGTGCTGCTCGCCTTCAAGAACGTTGCCGACACGCTGCGCGCGCTCGACAACGACGCCGAAACGCTCAACGCGCAATACCGTGCGCAGCTCGCCGCCGCCGACAGCCTCCATCTGATCGAGCAGCGGTTCGGCCTCGGCGGGGCCAACGATCTCGATCTGCTCGTTGCGCAGCAGCAGTACGATCGATCGCGCATCGCCTACGTGCAGGCGCTGGCGGCGCGCTATCAAGACACCGCCGCGCTCTTTCTCGCGCTCGGCGGCGATTGGGAGAGGGGCGCGGACGGCAGCGCGCTACGGTCGCTGGAACCACCGCCGCGGCAATAGGAAGCATGGAAGATACGGAAGGTACACAAACGACTATTCGACCGGAAGCCAACATGACCGACAAGTCGGACTTGCTGCGGCAATTGCGCATCGATCGCGACCAGCGTGCGCCTGAACGAACGGGGCTTCGCCGCCGGTGGTGGGTGGCTGGAATCATCGCTTTGCTGATCGTGGGCGGGGCCGGCTCGCTCGTCTGGCTTCGCTCCGGCGTACCGCAGGTGAAAGTCGCGATCGCGCGGCCCGTCTCGACGGGCACCGGCACGGCGGGCGCATCGATCCTCGACGCATCGGGCTACGTCGTGGCACGCCGGCAGGCGACCGTGTCGGCCAAAATCACCGGCAAGCTCGATCAGGTCTTCATCGAAGAGGGCCAGCACGTCAAGGAAAACGAGATCGTGGCGAAGCTCGACGACACGAACGCGGCGGCGGCGCTTTTGCAGGCGAAGGCCGGCGTCACGCAAGCGGAAGCGACGCTTGCACAGGCGAAGGCGGCCGCCGACGACATCGCGCCGATTTATCGACGGAATCAGCAGCTCGCCGCGGCGGGCGTGATCAGCAAGGAGGCGCTCGATTCGAGCAAAGCCGACTACGATGCGAAGCAAACGGACTTGGCGGTGGCGCAGGGCAACCTGGCCGTGCGCCGGGCAGCGCTCGCGGTCGCGCAGCGCGAAGAAGACGACACCATCGTTCGTGCGCCTTTTACGGGGGTCGTCACGACGAAGAACGCGCAGCCGGGCGAAATCGTCTCGCCGTTGTCGGCCGGCGGCGGCTTTACGCGCACGGGCATTTGCACGCTCGTCGACATGGATTCGCTCGAAGTCGAGGTCGACGTAAGCGAAAACTTCATCGGTCGCGTTCATGCGAACGAGCCCGCCGTATTAAAACTGAACGCCTATCCTGATTGGCAGATTCCGGCATATGTGATCGCCGTGATACCCACAGCCGATCGGAGCAAGGCGACGGTGAAAGTGCGCGTCGGTTTCAAGTCGCGCGATTCGCGTATTCTTCCCGAGATGGGCGCGCGCGTATCGTTTCTCGGCGAAGCCGGCAAGTCGGCCGGCGGCGCCTCGGAGGCGGGCGTCGTGTTGCCGCCCGAAGCTGTACGGCAAAGCGCCGATGCGGGGCAGAACGCCGGTGTCGTGTTCGTGCTGCACGACGACACGGTAGAGCGGCGCGTAGTCAAGCTGGGCGCGCGCAACGACGACGGCCAGGCGGTGTTGTCGGGACTGGCGCCCGGCGAGCGCGTCGCTATCGGCGATTTCTCGAAGCTTGCCGACGGCGTGCACGTGAAGGTCGTGGAGCGCTAAGCGCTAAGTTCGTTCCGAATTTGCGCAGGGCACTAGCTTCAATCAGGATGCGGGACCGCTCGAACACCTCAACGAGGAGCACTCATGAGCGCAATCGTTTCTCTGCAGAACGTCGTCAAAACCTATACGCGGGGCAAGCAGACCGTCGAGGTCCTGCACCACCTGAATCTCGAGGTCGACGAAGGGGACTTCGTTGCATTGATGGGGCCGTCCGGGTCGGGCAAGACAACCGTGCTCAATATGATCGGGGGCATCGATCATCCAAGCTCGGGCGAAGTCGTCGTGGCGGGCGAGCGGATCGATCGACTGAGAGGCAGCCGGCTTGCGCGCTGGCGCGCGAACAACGTCGGATTCGTCTTCCAGTTCTACAACTTGATGCCGATGCTGAGCGCCGAGCGTAACGTCGAGTTGCCGCTGCTGCTCACGTCGTTGAATCGCCAGGAACGCAAGCGCAACGTGCAAGTCGCGCTGTCGGTGGTCGGGCTCGAGGACCGCATGAAACACAAGCCGGCCGAGCTTTCCGGCGGGCAGGCGCAACGCGTCGCGATTGCGCGTGCGCTCGTTTCGGATCCCAAGCTGCTCGTTTGCGACGAGCCGACCGGCGATCTCGATCGGGCCACGGCCGATGAGATCCTCCATTTACTGCAGGTGCTGAACCGGGATTACGGCAAATCGATCGTGATGGTCACGCACGACCAGAAAGCAGCCGATTTCGCGACGCATACGCTGCATCTCGACAAGGGCAGGCTTGTCGAAGAGCCCGTCAGGACCGAGGCGTGACACGAGGAGCGGCGCGATGAAATTCGTTCCCCTGATGTGGGCGATGCTTTGGCGCAAGAAGCTGCGCACGTGGCTCACGCTGTTTTCGATCGTCATTGCGTTTCTGCTCTTCGGGATGCTGCAAGGTATCAATGCGGCGTTTCAGGAAACGATCGAGCGATCGAACGTCAACCGTCTCATCGTCACGAACAGGATCTCGCTGACCGAGAGCCTGCCGTACTCGTATATGTCGCAGATCGAATCGCTCCCAGGGGTTGCCATCGTTTCGCATGAGTCGTGGTTCGGGCCGTACTACCAGGATCCGAAAAACCTGATTGCCGCATTTCCGGTCGAGCCCGAACGCGAATTTGCGGCGCACCCCGAGGTCGTCATTCCCAAAGAGCAGATCGCCGCGCTCGAGCATACCCGCGCGGGCGCCGTCGTGGGGGCGGGGCTTGCCAGGAAATATGGCTGGAAGATCGGCGATCACATTCCGCTGCATTCGACGATCTGGGTCAAGGCGTCCGACGGCAACTCCGATTGGGACTTCGACATCGTCGGCATTTACGAGGAGCCGTCGAACCGCACGCGCGAAGATGGTCTGTTTTTCAATTACAAATATTTCGACGAGGCGCGCAGCTTTGGCAAGGGCACCGTCGGATGGTACGTCGTGCAGTTGAAGGATCCTCGCCAATCGGCGCAGATCGCTGCAACGATCGACAAGCTCTTCGCCAATTCGCCGAACGAAACGAAAACGCAGACGGAGAAGGAGTTCCAGCAGTCCTTCCTCAAGCAGATCGCCGATATCAGCCTGATTGTCACCTACATCCTTTTTGCCGTCTTCTTCGCGCTGCTGTTCGCGGTCGGCAGTACGGCAATGCAGGCGGTTCGCGAGCAGGTGCCCGAGCTCGCCGTGCTGAAAACGCTCGGATTCAGCGATACACGCGTGCTCGTTCTTGTGCTGCTGCAGGCGCTCGTGCTTTGCATTGTCGCGGCGCTACTCGGGCTTGCGATCGCCAACCTGCTGTTCCCGCTGCTGAGGGATACGCTCGGCGTCGTCAAGATGCCGGTCGCCGTCATTATCGAAGGCGTCGTCATCGCCGCCGTGCTCGCCGCTGCCACGGGTGTCATTCCGGCCTGGCGCGCGAAGCGGCTCGTCATCGTGGAGGCGTTGCGCTCATGATCAAGCAGATTGTCGCCGTGACAGCCATGAATCTGCGCAGCCTGCCGCAGCGCATTGGCACGGCCTGGGTCATCGTCATCGGGATTGCCGTGACCGTCGCGGTCATGGTGTCGGTGCTCGCGATGGCACAGGGCTTCACGAAGACCGTGAAGGGCACCGCCCGCCTCGATCGCGCGATCGTGCTGCGCGCCGGCTCCGAGGCCGAGCTGGCGAGCACCATCTCGCGCGAGAACACGCAAACGATCATGGACGCGCCCGGCGTGCGCAAGGACGAAGCGGGCCGGCCGATCGCATCGGCGGAAGCGGTCGTCATCGTCGCCTTGCCGCAGAAGAAGGATGGCGTCGACGCGAACGTGACTCTACGCGGAATCGGCGCGAACGCGATGAAGCTGCGGCCCGAGGTGCATCTCATAGCAGGCCGGATGTTCCGGCCGGCCGTGCGCGAGATCATCGTCGGTAAATCGGCCTTGGCTCAATTCAAGGGATTGGAGCTCGGCAGCCATATCGCGTTTCGCGATTCCGAATGGACCGTCGTCGGCATCTTCGAAAGCGGCGGCGATGCGCATGAGTCGGAATTGCAGGGCGACGTCGAGACCGTGTTGTCGGCGTACCGGCGCAACCTCTTTCAGTCGGTGTCGCTGCTGCTCGAGTCGCCGCAGGCGTTCGATCGTTTCAAGGCTGCTTTGACCACGGATCCGACGCTGAAAGTCAGTGTCGAGCGCGAAACCGAATACTACGCGGCGCAGTCGCGCAATCTGGCGAAGCTCCTGAACCTGCTTGCCTACTTCGTCGGCGGCATCATGGCGCTCGGTGCCTGTTTCGGCGCGGTCAATACCATGTACACGGCCGTCTCGACTCGTACGCGCGAGATCGCCACGTTGCGCGCGATCGGCTTCGGCGGGTTGCCGATCGTCGTTTCAGTAATTGTGGAATCGCTGCTGCTTGCATTGATCGGCAGCGCGATCGGTTCGGCGGCGGCGTGGGTATTCTTCGATGGCAACACGGTCAATACGCTGGGCGCGGGGTTTACACAGGTTGTGTTTCACCTGACCGTGACCGCTTCGCTATTCGTCTCCGGCGTGTTCGTCGCCTGCACGGTTGGCATGCTGGGCGGGATGCTGCCCGCGATTCGGGCCGCGCGGCTGCCGATCGCGACGGCATTACGCGCGAGTTGAGCCTATCGGGAAGACCATCTTCGGGATTGTCTATGGCTGGGCGCGATTCGCCATAGACAGTTGCGCGGCGTCTCGCCGAGCCATTTGGCCGAATCCGATGGCGCTATTTGGACTTCTTGGCCGCTTCGGCAAGCATCGCGTCGCCGATTCGTGCGTTGCCGCTCGCCCTCAGCGCTTCGCCAGCACCGCGAATATCGCGCACTTCCTTGTTTTGGCCGAGCTTGCTCTTACCGACCAGTCTAGTGATGTCGACCTGCAGACCGACGATGGCTTTGAGCAAGGTATCGATGTAGTCCGCCGGCGCGTCCGCCATTTTCCAGGGCTCGGGTTGCGATGCTTCGTGCTTGCGGGTCAGCCGCGCGACCACGCCGCGCACGAACTTCTCGTCGTCGCGAACGGTAATGCGCCCGTATGCGTGGACGACCATGTAGTTCCAAGTCGGCACCTGCTTGTGGAGCTCGTGCTTGCTCGGATACCAGTTGGGCGAGATATAGGCATCTCCCGCCTGAAAGATAACGAGCACCTCGTCGCCGTTCGCGACATCCTGCCATACGGGATTTGCCCGCGCGACATGCGCGCGCAGCACGCCCAGCTCGCCTTCATCGGCTGCCAGTTCGAAGGGAATGTGGTTTGCGTCGAGCCCGCTCTTCCCATGCGTGATCAGCGTGCCGAAAGGATTTTGCACCATCCGTTCGTGCAGAATGTCTGTGCGAGGTTCGTTGAAATCGGCTGGGATGTACATATCGGTTCCGCGCGCTGGCTGAAGTGAAGGTTATCGGCTTGAACTTGCTTGAACGTATTGTCGGAGAAAACGGGCTTATCCTAAAGATCCAGTTCGGATGATTTTGCTAGAACCACAATGCGTGACGGGAACGCCTCGGGTCGCGGACATCGCATTCAGTAGCCCGGGGGCATCTCGACGAGCGCGTCTCGCCGCAGTCATCGCGCACGCGGTGAGGCACGCATACGAAGGCCCGGTTCAAAACGGCGATTGGACGGAGACGACGATGAGTGAAATACACGACGCTTTTCCTTACTTGCGCGTTCGTGGAGCAGCGCAAGCAATCGACTTTTATTCACGCGCGTTCGGCGGGGTGGAGCTCTTTCGCCTGACCGAGCCCAGCGGGCGCATCGGACACGCCGAAGTCAAGATTGGGCCTGCAACGATCATGCTCTCCGACGAGTTTCCCGAAGATGGGCTGCTTGGACCTGCGCCTTCTGGGTGAACCAGCTTCGCGGTTCATCTCCATGTCGCCGATGTGGACGAAGTATTCGAGCGCGCCGTCCGCGAGGGTGCGTCCGTCATCCGTCCGCTGGAGAATCATTTCTATGGCGAGCGTTCCGGTACCATTCGGGATCCGTTCGGACACGAGTGGCTGCTCGGGGGCCAGATAGAAGCGCTTACGCCGGAGGAAATGCAGCGCCGTTATACGGCCTTGTTCCAGCAGTAGGCCAACATCGCCGATCAGTCGGTCCCAACTCCAGGCGTGTACGGAGGCGGGTGGCTTGCCCGGCTCAATGTCATAGGCACCCGAAAGGGACGACTCGCCGGCGAAACGTGACCCGGCGAGCGGCGTCAATGCAGTTTCTCTAAACATGACATAGCAAAACTTCGTTTGTCGAGCGTGGCGGTCCGTTGACAAACTGTGGGTTACGGAGCGGACCGAGACGCTCGTGCGTCGCCCGCGGAATTGAAATCACCGAGCAAAGCCAACATGAACGCTGTTCAACTGATCGTCCTGGCTGCCATATGGGGAGCCTCTTTTCTGTTCCTGCGAATGGGCGCGCCCGATTTCGGGGTCGTGCCGTTGATCGCGCTGCGCGTCGGCATCGCGGCGATACTGCTGTTGCCTGTCATGCGCACTGCCGCCGCACGTGCCGAGTTCAAGAGCAATGTCGGCCCGCTCTTCGTCGTCGGAATAACGAACTCTGCCTTGCCGTTTTGTCTTTTAACCTACGCCGCGCTCTACGTGTCCGCCGGAGTCGATTCCATTCTCAACGCCACGACGCCTTTGTGGACCGCTGTCATCGGGTTCCTCTGGTTCGGCGCGCCGCTCAAGCGCATGCAGGTCTTGGGATTGCTGACCGGCTTTGCCGGCGTCGTGGTTCTCGCGTGGGATGCCGTCGGAGCAGGCGGCGAGGACGCGCTGATCGCAGTGGCGTCGGCCGTGCTCGGTGCGCTCTCGTACGGTTTCGCTGCCAATTACTCGAGGCGAAAGCTGGGCGGCGTTCGCCCGTTCGTTTCGGCATTCGGAAGCCAGGCGTTGGCGGCGGTCGTGCTTGCGCCCGCGGCGCTCGTGCTTTGGCCGCATACGCCGATCCATACCATCAATTGGGTAGCGGTGGTTCTGCTGGGTGTGCTCTGTACCGCGATCGCGTATCTTCTCTACTTCGCCCTTATCCGAAACGCTGGCGCGCAGTACGCTGCGTCGGTGACATTTTTGATTCCGGTCTTCGGCGTAGTATGGGGTGCGGTATTCCTTCATGAAACGATCACGCCGCAAGCGGGGCTTGGCTGCCTCGTCATTCTGCTGGGGACAGCGCTCGCCTCGGGCAAGCTCAGCGGCTTGCCGCGAGTGCTCGGCCTGGGGAAGCAGAACTGATCGGCACCTCGAGCGAGTCCTTGTCCATTTCCTTGCGGACCCAGTCGCGAAAGGCCGCGATTCTCCACTCGTTCTTTCGTTGCGAGCTGGAAACGACGTAGTAGGCGAATTGTGTGGGCCACGGCAGGTTCAGCGCGCGAACGAGCTGGCCCGCCGCGATTTCGTCTCGGGCGTAAATGTCGCGCACGAGCGCGATCCCTTGCCCTGCGATCGCGGCTTTGACGAGCAGGGACTCGTCGCTGAAACTCGTGCCGCGCTGCGCTCGCTTGTCGTCGATGCCATGCGCTTTGAGCCAGAGCACCCAGTCCGCGCGATCGATGTCCTGCAAAAGCGGGTAGGCGAGGCAATGCTCGGGCTGTGTGATTGGTTTATCCGGTGAAAGAAGGGCAGGGCTGCACACCGGGATCATTTCGGGGGCCCATATTTTGACGGCGTCATGCCCGGGGTAGTCACCCAGGCCATGCCGGATGGCGACATCGACGTACTCGCGGCGAAGGTCAAGCACGCGTTGGCTGCTATCGATCTCCACCTCGATATCGGGGTGCAGCGCCTTGAATTGCCCGAGTCGCGGAACGAGCCAGGCGCTCGCGAAAGACGCCGTGGTGCTGACCGTCAAGCGCGTGAGATGACGGCTCATGCCCGGTGCGTTCGACCAGATTTCCTCGACTTCCTCGAAGACGGGCGAGAGTCGATCGAACAGCGCGCGGCCGGCGTCCGTCAGCTCGACTTCGCGGTTCGTGCGCGTGAAGAGCCGAACCGCCAGCCGATCTTCGAGATTCTTTATCTGTTGGCTGATCGCGCCAGGGGAAACGTATAGCGCCTCGGCCGCGCGCTTCATGCTGCCGAGCTTTCCGACTTCGACGAAGATATGCAGTGCGGCCAGAGGCAGGGTCTTGCTCATGATCGTTGCTGATGCGGCTGCGGTGTTTAGTCACGGGATCGGAATAGTATGAACCGATCCGCATCGCATGTCGGACGTTATGTGGGCGTCATGGTTTCCGATGCGCCGAAGCGGCGCACGTAGGCATCGATGTAGGCGTCGCGGGACGGCGCCAGATGGTTTCGGCATAACTCGACAAGCGCTTGCCGATCCCGCGACACGAGCGCTTCGAGCATTTGATGATGTTCGGAGCCCGCCCTCTCAACGTAGTGAGGAAACAATAAGGACGCCGAACGAATTGCATGGGTGCGGCGTGCATATTCGCCGATCGCTTCCGTCAGCGCTGCGTTGTCACACAGCGCAAACAATGCACGATGAAACGCAATGTTCGCGCGGAACAGAGCGCGAGAGTCGCCAGCCATCGCGGCCGCATCGTGTGCACCCTGGATATCAGTGAGCTCACGGAGTCGCTCGGGCGAAACCGGCAGCGCAATGCGCGCGGCCGCATTTGCTTCGAGGATCTCACGCACGGCGTACAACTCGTGCACTTCGCGCGGCGAGTACGACTTGACGAGCGCACCGACATTCTTGCGCCGATCGACGAGGCCGCGTCGCTCGAGTTCGACGAGCACCTGGCGCACGACGTGCCGCTTCAGCGTGAAACGTTCGCACAGGTCGTCTTCGACGAGCCGTTCGCGTGGATGCAGCACGCCGAGCACGATCTCTTCCTCAAGAAGGTTGGAGACGCGTTCGATGTTCGATGCGACATCGCGATCGCGTACTGCGGCTGGGTCCGAGGCCGCGCTCGTCGAACGATTTGATCGCGCAGGGATGGGAGGGCTGTCCATGGTTCTCGGGCGGTTCGCTGATCTCACCCGCGTGGCCTCGGTACCTTTGCGGTCGTTTCAGGCGCCCGCAGGAAGTCGAAGTCGCAACCTTTGTCCGCTTGCAATATCGACGTCAGAAACAACTTGCGATAGCCGCGCTCGTCAGGTGCGACGACATACGGCGATGCCTCTTCGGCGCGGCGCCGCAACTCGGCATCGTCGACGAGCATCTCGATCGAGCGGCGGGAGACGCTGAGCCGGATCCTGTCGCCCGATTGCACGAGCGCGAGCGGGCCGCCGATCGCTGATTCCGGCGTCACGTGCAGCACGATCGTGCCGGCGGCAGTCCCGCTCATGCGGCCATCCGAGATGCGCACCATGTCCTTCACACCAAGCTTCGCGAGCTTCTTCGGGATCGGTATGTACCCCGCTTCGGGCATGCCAGGCGCGCCGACGGGCCCGATGTTCTTGAGGACCAACACATCGTCGGCTTCCACATCGAGCGCCGGATCGTCGATGCGGCGCGCCAGATCTTCGGCGTTCTCGAAGACGACGGCGCGTCCCTCGTGCTCCATCAGTGCCGGGTTCGCGGCCGATTGCTTGATGATCGCGCCGCCCGGCGCGAGATTGCCGCGCAGCACCGCGATCCCGCCTTGCGGATAGATCGGCCGATCGAAGGGGCGCACGACGCGTTGCGCAAAGCACGCCGGCGCGGCCTCGAGCTCTTCGCCGAGCGTACGCCCCGTTACGGTCAACGCATCGAGCTTGAGAAGAGGTTTCAGCTCGCGCAGCACGGTCGTCAAACCGCCCGCTTTATGCAGGTCCTCCATGTAGTGCTCGCCGGACGGCTTCAGATCGACGAGCACGGGCGTCTCCCGTGCCATCCGGTCCACTTCGTCGAGGTCGATCTCGATGCCGAGGCGCCCTGCGATCGCCGTCAGGTGAATGATGCCGTTCGTCGAGCCGCCGACGGCCAGGAGCACGCGCAATGCATTCTCGAACGCATCGGGCGTGAGAATTCGCTCGGGCGTCAGCTTCCTTTCGATCATCGCGACGGCTGTCGCGCCGGTGCGCTCGGCGATGCGGATGCGGTCAGCCGTCACGGCGGGTGCGCTTGCGCCGCCCGGCAACATGATGCCTAGCGTCTCCGCGATGCAGGCCATCGTGCTGGCCGTGCCCATCACGGAACAGGTTCCGACAGTCGGGACGAGTTGGTCGTTCACGTCCTCGATTTCGCGCGCGTCGATTTCCTCGCCGCGAAAGCGCGCCCAGAAGCGACGGCAATCAGTACACGCGCCAACCCGTTCGCCGCGATGCGAGCCTGTCAGCATCGCTCCGGTGACGAGCTGAATGGCCGGTACGCCCGCCGCCGCCGCGCCCATCAGCTGCGCTGGCACCGTCTTGTCGCAACCGCCGATGAGCACGACCGCGTCCATCGGCTGCGCGCGAATCATTTCCTCGGTATCGATCGACATCAAATTGCGCAGATACATGCTCGTCGGATGAGAGAAGCTCTCCGCAATCGAGATCGTCGGGAATTCGACAGGCAAGCCACCCGCCAGCATCACGCCGCGCTTGATGGCTTCGATGAGCTGCGGCGCATTGCCGTGGCACGGGTTATACGCGCTGCCCGTGTTGGCAATCGCGACGATCGGGCGCGAGAGCGCATCGTCCGTGTAGCCGGCCCCCTTGATGAACGCTTTACGCAAGAAGAGCGAGAAGCCCTCGTCGCCATAGCTCGTCAACCCCTTCTTGAGCCCAGCGTCTTTCACCGATTTGCTCATGGCATTGTCAACAAGATTATCGATAATATTGACGTCGATCGTATCGACTTTTATAGTGAGCCGCAAGCGGAGCGGGCGGTAACCTGTGCCGGCGATGGGTTTTCAATAAGCGAGGGCTTGATCCGATGTGGCAACAGAGCGAGCGTTATCCCGATCCGCGGGTTCAGGTGCTCGATCCCGAATTCGAGCAGTTCAGGCTGCCCGCCGCGGCGGTCGAGCGCATCGCAACGGGTTTTCGCTGGTGCGAAGGTCCGGTTTGGTTCGGTGACGGACGTTATCTGCTCTGGAGCGACATTCCGAATAACCGCATCATGAAGTGGGAGGAAGAAACCGGTGCGGTGAGCTTATTCAGGAGTCCTTCCAATTTTGCGAACGGCAATACGCGCGATCGCCAGGGGCGCCTCGTAACATGCGAGCATGGTGGCCGGCGCGTGACGCGGACCGAGTATGACGGGTCGATCACCGTCGTTCTCGATAGCTTTGACGGCAAGCCGTTGAATTCGCCGAACGACGTCGTGGTGAAGTCGGACGGGTCGATCTGGTTCACCGATCCACCGTTCGGAATTCTCGGGCACTACGAAGGGCACAAGGCTGAGCCGCAATTGCCGCAAAACGTCTACCGCGTCGATTCGGCGACGGGGGAGGCCAGTGTCGTAGCGGGCGACGTGTTGGGGCCCAACGGGCTTTGCTTTTCGCAGGACGAGAGTCAGCTATACATCATCGAATCGCGTGGCAAGCCGAATCGCAAGATACTGGTTTACGACGTGGCGCCCGATGGGAAGACAATCTCCAACGGCCAAGTATTTCTCGATGCGGGCGCCGGCACGATCGACGGATTGCGCTGTGACATCCACGGCAATCTCTGGTGCGGGTGGGGGATGGGTAGCGACGAGCTCGACGGCGTGATGATCGTATCGCCGCGGGGCAAGCTGATCGGGCGTATCGCGCTGCCCGAGCGCTGCGCGAATCTCTGCTTCGGCGGGCTCAAGCGCAATCGGTTGTTCATGGCTTCGTGTCAGTCGGTCTATGCGCTTTATGTCAATACGCAGGGGGTGGCGGGGGGGTGAACTGTCAACGCGGACGCACAGGCTATGTTGTGGCGTGGTCCGGCTCCACGGAAAGCCTCATTCCGACCGTCTTCAATACGGCAATCAGGGTCTTCAATGTCGGGTTACCTTTCGGCGAAAGCGTTCGGTAAAGTGTTTCCCGGCTTATCCCCGCGTGTGCCGCAACCGCCCCGAGGCCGCCATAGGCTTCGGCAATCGCACGCAGCGCTAGCAGCGCGCCGCCGCGTTCGTCAGGGTCGTCAAGTCCTTCCATCGCCGCCTTCAAATATTCGACGGCCAATTCACGATCCGCTCGAAGCTCGGCGACTTCTCTATCGTGGTGAGACACCGCGCCCTTACGCTTGCTCAAGTTACACCCTCCTTTCCTGATGCCGAAAGACGCTGATACTGGCTGTCATTGCAGACAGACGGACAACACGCCCACAAAATCAGACCCATGGCCATTGCCCGGGCTGGCCGCGTGCTTGGTTAGCGATGGGCAAGTTCGCCGATTCGGATATTTTTGTGGCTTTTTGTACGGGTTAAGGTGACGCGGATGTTGGGGCAATCGATTCAACGACCGTGGAGGAAGGTATGACGACCGTCAGCGTGGTGATTCCCACACGCAATCGCCCTGAGAAGTTGCAGCGCTGTCTGGCAGCGCTATCGGTCGCACGATCGCGGATGCCATTTGACGTCGTCGTCTGCGATTCGACTCCCGATCGAGATTTGCAAGCGAAAGTCGTCGAAGTCTGCAGCCAGCACGACTTCGTCAAACTTCGCTTTCACGACGGCAAGAACGTCGCCGCTGCGCGGAATTTCTGCGCGCGCTCTGCCGATACCGACCTCATCGTCAATGTCGATGACGATATCCGTGTCGAGCCCGATGCGATTCAACGGCTTTTCGAGGCTTACGAGGCTGCCTCGGGCCATCGCGTCGTTGCTGGAAGCGTCCAGTGGGGCGACTCCTGGAGCAGCCCCGTCGTCATGCGTTCGATCGGATATGGACGGGCCGCGCGTCCCGGCGAGTCTCCCGATTTCCTGATTGGCGCGTTTTTCGTCTACGCACGCAAGCTTGCACTTGCGAAGCCATGGAACGAGGGTATCCGAACATCTGATGACCGTTTCATGGGAGCGCTATGGCGCAGCAGCGGGGTGAAGCTGCTGTTCGAGCCCGGTGCGCGCGCCGTGCACGACCATGAGCACGTGAGCTACGGCGTCGAGCATCAAAGCTCGCACATCTACGTCAATCTCTTCGACGCGGTAATCGCGAATCCCAGGCCGCTTCGGGCGCTCTCGTATGAGTTCCTGGGTTTCGTCTGGGGTGCCAAAAAAGCGGTGTCGTCGGGGCCGCATCTGTTCCGCTTTTTATCGGCTTGGGGGAAGGGGCATAGCGCACTGCTGCGCGACTATCGCTATTTGAGCCGTCTCGTGGCTGATCGACTGCCGCCGGCATGAGCGAGTGGCAGACCTGCGCGCGCTGCGGCGATCAAGGCTGTCGGGAACGCCAAAGCCGTCGCTTGTAACCACTCGTAAAAGATGCGATGAAAAGCGCCGCGTATCGCGAGGTAGCCGCGGTTGACGATCAGGCGCCGGTCGCACTGACGGCCGACCTTCGGCAGAGACCGCGCGAATTCACTCGTCGGCGTCACCATGCGGAAAACACACGGCGTTACAACTCGATAAAGATTCCGATCCTTTGCTGACGCACACTGCGATCCAACGATAAAGATGTACCACCGCTTGGAGATCGCAATGGAAACGACAACGCAACAATCCAACCGTATTCATCCTCTCGTGGCGACGGCGGCCGGCGCCGTCATCGTCGCCAGTGCCGTTGCAGTGGCCGCAATGACCGGCATCCTGCCGAAAGCGCACGGCAACGACAATCCTTCGGCTCAAGCGGTTATCGCCCAGGCTGCATCTGCTTCGGCACCCGCGGCTCTGCCGGTCCAACAAGGCGCCGTCCAGGTCGAGTCGCGTGCGCCGACGCGTCCGCGAGTCGCGACTCGCCCTGCGCGCGCCGAGCCTCGTTATATGGGCGAGGGTCAGCAGCAGGCCGCGGTCGACCGCAACGTGGGAACGGTGGAGGCGATCACGCCTGTCACGCAGCAGGGTCACGGTACAGGTATAGGTGCGGTCGGAGGCGCCGTAGCGGGCGGGTTGCTTGGCAACCAGATCGGGCGCGGCAACGGACGTACCGCCGCGACGATCATCGGTGCGTTGGGCGGTGGCGTTGCCGGTAACGTCGTCGAACAACACTTGCGAAGCGAGACGGACTACGAAGTCAGCGTGCGAATGGGGGACGGCTCCGTCCGCACGATGACCTATCACCAGCAGCCCAACCTCGCCGTTGGCCAACGCGTCCGCGTTGATGGCGATACGATCGTCGGTGCGGTTTGACGTCGGCGGTTGGGCGCAATCCCAGAAGAAGTCGCTTACTGCTTCGTGGAAATGCTCGGCGCGGCGGCGGTTACGGTCGACCGAACGCCGCTGTCGGGCGCCTGGCCCCGCACGCTGATGTCGTGCCTGATGATGCTGTCGCGCAAGATCGCACACATGGCGATCAATAGCGCAAGGGCGACCGCCCAAAGCGCACAATAGCCCACGATTTTCATGACCGCGCCCCCCGGAATAAAGACGACTGTCTGCGCAATGCATGTCGCTGCGCGGCCACATATATACCACGCGGGACGCGGCTTTCAAGTGAAGGCTAGTTGAAAGCTTCCGGGGCCGATGCCCTCTGATCGCACGATCGAAGCGGGCGGCGATCGTCAACGCAACTGTGCGGCCGCCACGAGCAACACCATGCTGCCGATCGCGCCGTCCAGCAGCCGCCACGCCGTCGCCTTGCGAAACAACGGCGCAAGCAACTGCGCACCATATCCGAGGCCGGCGAACCAGATCGGACTCACCACCATTGCCCCGAGCGCGAACGATTCTCGCGCTCCCTGTGGCTCACGCGCACCCGCCGTGCCGATCAGCAGGACGACGTCGACATAGACGTGTGGATTGAGCCACGTGAATGCAAGTGTCATCAGCACGACGGACCACGCCGTCTGGCGGGCCCCCGGAGCCGCGTTGCCGCGCGTTTGCGATCCGTCGACGTCCATGACCGCATGCCCCGATCGCAACGCACGCCGCAACGCCGAGAGCCCGAACCACGCGAGATAGGCGAGGCCCGCATAAAGGACGAACTCGACGAACCGCGGATAGCGGGCGGCAAGCGCCGACGCGCCGCCGACGCCGGCAGCGATCAGGATGAAGTCGGAGAGACTGCAAATCGCCACGATCTTGCCGATATGCGAGCGCATGATCCCCTGGCGCAGCACGAACGCGTTCTGCGCGCCGATGGTGACGATCAATGACGCCGAAAGGGCGGCGCCGTGCGAGAAAGCGGTCCAGTTCATGAGAGCGAGCGATGCGATGCGGTAAGCGATGGACGAACGATGCGAATGCGCGTAGTCTGCCGTCTCGTGCCATCGTAAGAGAAGCTAATTTTCTTAAACGGGATTAAGAATCGCTAATGTTCGACTACGCTCTGCTCGATGCGCTTGCCGCCGTCGTCCGACATGGCTCGTTCGATCGCGCCGCGAGCGAACTCAACGTCACCCCTTCCGCGATTTCACAGCGCGTCAAGCTGCTCGAGGAGCGCATCGGCAGCGTGCTCGTGAAACGGGGTCAGCCCTGCGTGGCCACCGCTTCGGGTGCGCTGCTGTGTCGCCATACGGAGCGCGTCCGCTTGCTCGAGGCGGAGCTGTCGGGACGCATGCCGCTGATGCCGGGCGGCGCCGCGCTCGCCGACGTCTGGCCGACGCTGCGTGTCGCCGTGAACGACGACAGTGTCGGCAGCTGGTTCGTCGATGCGGCATCGGCGTTCTGCGTCGATCGACAGGTGCTGCTGGATATCGTGATCGACGATCAGGACTACACGGCGCAGCGCATTCGCGATGGCAGCGTGCAAGGCGCCGTGACGACGCAGGCCGAGCCGGTACAGGGCTGTCGCTCGACGCGGCTCGGCACGATGCGCTATCGGGCCGTCTGTGCGCCGACGTTTTTCGAGCGGTATTTCGCCGACGGCGTGAACCGGGAAGCGTTGCGTCGCGCACCTTGCGTTGTCTTCAACGCGAAGGATGCATTGCAAACGCGCTTCATGCGCCGCATCACGCGCGCGCAAGTGGATCCGCCCGTGCACTGGGTGCCGCACGTCAGCGGTTTTTTGCGCGCCTGCATGGCGGGTCTTGGCTGGGGAATGTGTCCGGCGCAGACGATTGCCGCGCCGCTCGCGGCCGGCGATCTCATCGAATTGCTACCGGGCCGGCACCTCGATATCGACCTTTACTGGCAGAGCTGGCGGCTCTCGATCGGCTTGCTCGACGAGTTCACCGCCGTATTGAAGAAGCGTGCGGGACAATACCTGAGTTGAGCAGGCGAACGCCCTGTCGATTCTTGCTGCTCACTCACTGCCGCTCGCAACGGTTCGGCCGACGCGCTCGATGAGCGCCATGCTCGCCAACGGATTGTGTGCTTTGAAGCCGCTGATCACGTAAAGGTAGACATCCCTTGCCGACTTCTTCGCTCGATGCGCTTCGTTCGGTTCGGCGACGGTTTCGAGCCCCGTCGGCGCGCTGCCGGACGCCCAGTGCCGTATATGGTCGGCCCAAAGGTCAAGCTCGCTCTCCGAGTATCCACAGCGCTCGGATTCTCGCGTCCCCATGATTCGCGCGTAGACGAAAGGCGCCGTCAGATCGGCGATCTGCGGATACTTGCTGTCGCCCGCCACCACCACGGCCACGCCATGCTCGCGGGCCAGCGCGACGAACTCGGCGCTGCGAAAACTCGGATGCCGCACTTCGACCGCATGACGAACCGGTTGACCGTCGACACGATCGGGCAGCAGTCGCAGGAATGCGTCGAAATCGTCGGCATCGAATTGCTTCGTCGGGGCAAACTGCCAATTGATCGGGCCGAGCTTCTTCTTCAACCCCATCACGCCACTCGAGAGGAAACGCTCGATCGAATCGCCGGCTTCGCCGAGCACGCGCCGATGAGTGGCGAAGCGCGGCGCTTTGACCGCAAACACGAAGTCGTCGGGCGTTTCGTCGTGCCACTTCGCAAACGTCTCGGGCTTCTGCGTGCCGTAGAAGGTACCGTTGATTTCTATGGACGTCAGCTTGCGGCTCGCGAATTCAAGCTCGCGCTTTTGCGCAAGTCCCTCCGGGTAAAACGGCCCGCGCCATGGTTCGTACGTCCAGCCGCCGACTCCGATGCGGATTTCGGCACGGGCTTTGCGATCTGCTCGATTCATCGCCGTTTTCTCCGGTTTCGAAATACCAGACGTCACTGTAGTCGATGGACGTCGTTCGTGAACAGTGCGCGCGTCGCTTGTCGAGTGCGCCACTTCGCCTGTTGCCGCCGATCGCCGCGTGGCGGCCGGGACACTTTTTTGGCCGGTAAGTGAGCGGTAAGTCGATCGGCTTTACATTCGGCGTCGTTTTGTCCACCGCCCTCCCAGGAAAATGATCGTGAAAAAATCGCGCGGCCGCGAACGCCAATCATTGTTGCTCTTCGTTTGTTTGCTGTCATTGTCGGCCCCGGCGTGGGCTGACGGTGAAGGCGCCGGCCAGCCCGAAGCCGACGGTACCGGTTTGGCGATCTTGAACAACGCCACGAATGTGACACATTGGGGCCTTGGCGCGGGAGTCGGCATCGAGCAGTCGCCGTACAAGGGGTATGGCAGCAAGGTATCGCCCATTCCGTTACTCTACTTCGACGACAAATGGGTGCACGTTCTCGGCACGACGATCGATTTGAAAATCGGGAGTTGGCGCGGCGTCAGCGTCGCATTGCGCGGGCAGTTCGCGCTTTTCGACGGATACAAGGGCTCCGATGCGCCGATCCTGAACGGCATGCAAAACCGTAACGGCGCATTTTGGTACGGGCCGGCGCTCGCATGGAACACGAGCTTCGGCACGCTGTCGGGCAACTTTCTTCTCGGAGGAAATAAGGGTGAGCGAGCGAAAATCGACTATGGAAAGACCTTCGCGTTCGGGAGCTTTGCGATCGAGCCGCACGTAGGGGTGGAATGGCTGGGCAGCAAATACGTCGATTACTATTACGGCGTCCGGCAATCGGAAGTGCGGTCGGGCCGCCCCGCCTACAACGGGACGTCGACCTGGAACGTATCGGTCGGAAGCCGCGTCGGCTATGCACTGACTCGACATCAGAAGATCATCCTGGACGTCGGCGTGTCGCATCTCGGCAGCGGCATTACCGATAGCCCGCTGGTCGGGAAGCGATTCATTCCGGAGGCCCGGATCGGCTATATGTATCAGTTCAAATGAGCGTACCGTCATGCCCCGAGTTGCCATCATCGAAGACCACGAGCGCCTCGCCGGCATGTTGCGCCAGGCCTTGGCCGGAGCAGGGATCGAGGCCGATCTGTTCGGCAATGTTGGGGAAGCGACTTACGGCCTGCACCGTGCGGACTACGCGGCGCTGATCATCGACCGCGGCCTGCCGGATGGAGATGGTCTCGCGTTGTTGCGGACGTTGCGCGCGGCGGGACGAATGACACCATGCCTGATGCTGACTGCGCGCGATGCGCTGCATGACCGCATCGACGGACTCGAGAGCGGCGCGGACGATTACGTGACCAAGCCGTTCGAAATGAGCGAGCTCGTTGCACGCGTGCGCACGCTGATGCGCCGGCCCGCTGTACTTGCTACGCTCATCGCATCGTTCGCCGACATCACGGTGGATCCTCTGCAACGCGCGATGAGCTGTGACGGCCGAACAATCCTGCTCGCGCCTGCCGAACTCCAAGTCATGCTATGCCTCATAGAGGCGGCGGGCCGGACCGTGCGGCACTCGATACTCGAGCACGCAGCCTGGGGCCTGGGCGAAGCGGTGACGCCGAATGCACTCGAAGTGACGGTGCACCGCCTGCGCAAAAAGCTGGCGTCGATCGGTGCAACGACGCGGCTCACAAATATACGCGGGGCCGGCTTCACGCTGAGGGAAGCGTGAAGCCGGTTCGTCACCGCACGCATGCTGCCGCCAAGACGCGCAAAAAAGCCATCATGCTCAGTCAGTGGGTCCGGAGCCTTTCGACGCGACTATGGGTGACGAACGTCGCGGCGTTCGCGATCAGCTTGGCCTTGCTTTCCGCCCTGGCAATCTATGTCCTGGATCATTACCCGGAGGTCTTCGGGCGGCGGATGCAGACGGAAATCACCCGCCATATCGCGGCCGGATTGAAATTCGACAACGCGGGCCGGCCCGTTTCGGTACAGCTCAACGATCGCATAGCGTTGGTCCTCCGGCTGTTACCTAACGAGGTGAAGTACCGCGTGCTGGATGCGTCGGGGCACCCACTGCTGTCGTCCGCCGCTGTCAGGGACGATGGTCCATGGTTGAAGGAAGGGCCGGCTCGAGCGGCGGGCACGATTGTGCATGCGACGATCGAAGGCAAAGAATACGCGGTCGCCACCCAACTTGTATCGAGAGGAGAGGCTCATTTCTACGTGCAGCTTGCGACGAGCAAGCAATTCGTCGATGTGCTCGTCATTTCAAAGCTCGAGCCGATTCCGGGTACGGCGCGGTCCGTGCTCCTCATTGCGACGATCATTTTCGGGCTGACGCTGCCGCTCACGATTCGCCACGTGCTGAGGCCGTTGCGAGAGGCGTCGAGCGCGGCGACACAAATCGAGCCGCGCAACTTGAAAACGCGGCTTTCGACGAGAGGCATTCCGAGCGAAATCAAGCCGCTCATCGACGCCTTCAACGAAGCACTGACCAGACTCGAAAACGGCTTCATCGTTCAGCAACAGTTCCTTGCCGCGGCCGCGCACGAGTTGCAGACGCCGCTGACGCTGGTAAGAGGGCAGATCGAGTTGCAGCCGGAAATCAGGCAAAAGGAGCTCTTGCTTCGCGAGATCGACTTGATGGCTCGTCATGTCAGGCAACTGCTGCACTTGGCCGAAGTCAGCGAAGCACAGAACTACAGCTTCGATCAGGTCAGCAGCGTCGAAGTCGCGCGGGAAGTCGTCGACTATTTGGACGGCAAGGCCAATTCGAAGCAGGTGACGCTCCATGTGGAAGCGAGCGACGCGCAGCCGAACGTATGGGCGGATCGCAGCGCGCTCTTCGTTCTCCTAAAGAATCTCGTCGAAAACGCGATCAACGTTTCACCGGTGAGCGGCGTGGTCGTCCTGACGATCGAGGAAGCGTCGATCCGGGTCGAGGACGAAGGGCCCGGTATCCGGCTGGAACATCTGCCGTTCCTCTTTGATCGATTCTGGCGAGCGCCGGATTCCCAATACGATGGGGCAGGCCTCGGCCTCGCGATCTGCCGGGAGATCGCGGTTGCACACCAATGGCGATTGACGGTCAACGTGCTGAGAACGGGCACACGGTTTAGTGTCTGGCTGTAGCCGGTGTTGATTGAAACATCCGATAATTTCCAATCGCCTTACTTAGAGACGGTTTCATAAAGACTGTTGAACTCGCTGAAGGGTATTCCAGCAGATCAAGCAACAGCCGAGTTTGAGGAACGCTTCGTGAACGTCGGCGCGACGTTCAAAACGAATACGTAGACGGCGGAAATGATGCAGCCAAGCAGGAGTACGTTCGACAACCCAACGGACTTTTCCGAGGCCACTACCGTGAGGGTGGCCGCGCCTTGCAATGCTGGTTGGGATGTTGCGCTCGTGAAGGATGCGCCGGTGTTTGTCGTAGTCGTAACCACGGTCAGCGTAGACGCGGCCGGGGCGGCTCAGAGGCCGCCCACGCACGCCGCCAATCGGCACGATGGCCTCAACCAGCGGAATGAGTTGTGTGACATCGTGGCTGTTGGCGCCAGTCAGGATTGCCGCGATCGGCGTTCCGTTGGCGTCGGTGGCGATGTGGTGCTTGGAACCGGGTCGCGCTCGATCGGTGGGGTTCGGGCCAGTTTTTCGCCCGCCCCAACCGCGCGAATCGACGAAGAGTCGACGACCACGCGTGAGAAGTCGATCTTGTCGGCTGCTCGCAGTTTGGCTAATAGCACTGCGTGCAGTCGATCCCACACACCGGCTTGCTGCCAATCGCGCAGCCTGCGCCAGCAACTTACGCCGGAGCCACATCCCATTTCGGACGGCAAGTCGCGCCAACGAATGCCCGTCTTCAGCACAAATAGGATGCCCGTCAATGCCGCGCGGTCCGCTACTGGCTTGCGACCGGGATACTTGAAACGGCGCGGCTTTGGCGGTGGTAGCAGTGGTTCGATCAGTGCCCACAGTTCGTCATCAATGATTGGCTTACCCATCTCCTTGACCCGTCTGTCACGACGGCCAAGGTTAACAGGATGCTGAAAAAGTTAACAGCCCCTCTGGATCTTTTCGAAACCGTTTCTTATAACGAAAACGCCTCGCGCATTAAAACACGACCGCTATTACATCTGCGATTCTGCGACGAGCGCCAATACCCTGCCCGCATCCGCCGGCTGCGTGAGTTATGCAACAAGACGATGCGATTCACGTTTCCGGAATTTTGATCAAGGCCGTCGCTGAACTACCCTAGCAGGGGCGTCAAAAACATGGCGCGCCGCGCTGATCGCGCTTTCCGCCCATTTAGAAATACGAAAAACCCAATTGAAACCGGCGACGGTGGTCATTCTTTGACGGCTGGCCGATGGCTATGCGGCGCGACTCGCGAACTTGTCCACACACCGATCGTCCTCGATCCGGGCGATGCGAGGCACTCCGACGCGCGCGAACGACGCACCCCCTCATTGTTGATAGCTGCACACGGCAAAGCCCGCGTGCTTTGATGCGGGCTGTCGCGACCGAACCGTCACGGTTTCGTGGCAAACACAAGTTCCCTTCACATTGCGCCGCTCATCGCTTATGAAAGCTTCGCGTTTTTCCTTGTTCGCGGCCGCGTTGGCCGTGCTCGTATCGGTGTCGATACGGGTGCCCGGCGCTGCACGCGCCGCTGAGATTCCGGCCGGCGTCGAACTTGCGCCCGTTCAAGAACTGACCCGGCAAGTGCCGTCCGAAGTCGAATCGCTCGACCCCGCGCATGTCGAATCATGGAGCGCGAATACCATCGCCCTCGACCTTTTCGAAGGGTTGACGCGCATCGACGCGGCCGGCCACGTCGCCCCCGGCGTCGCACAGACTTGGACGCGCACGGCGCCCGATACCTGGGTTTTCAAGTTGCGCGACGACGCGCGATGGAGCAACGGCCAGCCCGTGACCGCCGACGATTTCGTCTACGCGTGGCGGCGCGTCGTCGATCCGAAGACCGGCTCGAAGTACACGATCCTTGTCGAATTCGTCAAGAATGCCAAGGCAATCATCGCTGGGAAGGTGCCGCCTTCGAGTCTCGGCGTGCGCGCCGTCGATCGTCACACGCTCGAGGTGAAAACCGAAATACCCGCGGCGTTCTTCCCGGAGTTGACGGCCATGGCGACGATGGCGCCCGTCTTGCGCGCAGCTGTCGAGAAAGGCGGAGACCTTTGGACGCGCCCGGGCTCGTTGGTCGGAAACGGTGCCTATCTGCTTGCCGACTGGCGGCCGAACGACCGGCTCGTTGCCGTGAAGAACGACAAGTACTGGAATGCACATCACGTCGTGATTTCCAAAGTGACGTACCTGCCCGTCGAGGACGACCAGACCGCGATGCGCATGTATCAGGCGGGTCAGGTCGACTACACCTATCGCATTCCTTCCGGCATCCATGAGCTGATCGCTCGTCAATTCGGCGGCGAATTGCGCAGAGGGCTGCAAATCGCAACCTACTTCTACAGCATGAACAACGACGATCCGGCGTTCAAGGATGAGCGCGTGCGTGAAGCGCTGTCGATGGTGATCGACCGCGATCTTCTGACGTCGAAGCTGCTGCAAGCGGGCGAGCTGCCGCTATACGGGCTCATTGCAAAGGGCACGAAAGGTGCCCTGCAATTCCGTCCGGAATGGGCGGATTGGCCGATGCCAAAGCGCATCGAGCGCGCACAAGCGTTGATGCGCGAAGCCGGGTATTCGGCTGCGAAGCCGTTTTCGTTCACGCTCACCTATAACACCAACGATCTGAACAAGAAGGTGGCGCTATTCGTGACGTCACAGTGGCATACGAAGCTCGGCGTGAATGCGAGACTCGAGAACGTAGAGTTCAAGGTATTGCTGAAGGAACGTCACGAAGGCACGCTGCAGGCATCGCGCGACGGCTGGTTCGTCGATTACAACGACGCGATGTCCTTTTTCGATCTGCTTCGGTGCGGCGGCGTGCAAAACGATCAGCGGTACTGCAATCGCCGCGTCGATGCGCTTGTCGACGAGGCGAACCGTCAACTCGACGATGGCCGCCGAACCGAGCTGCTCACGCAGGCTCACGCGCTCGCGATGCGCGACTACCCGCTGATTCCGCTCTTCCAGTATTCGGCCGACCGTCTCGTGAAATCGTATGTGGGGGGCTACCTGCCCACGAACTACGTGGACATGCGGGCCTCGCAGGACCTCTACATCGTCAGGCACTGAGCCGGAGGCAGCGATGCTTGCGTATACGTTGCGGCGAGTGCTTTGGGCGATCCCGACGGTACTCGCGGTGATCACGATCTGCTACCTGCTGCTGCACCTCACGCCGGGCGGCCCGTTCGATTCGGAGAAGGGCCTGTCGGCGGCTGCGCAGGCCAACCTCGAGGCGAAATATCATCTGCGTGAGCCGCTTTGGCGGCAGTACCTGCTCTATCTATCCTCGCTCGCCCACGGCGATCTCGGGCCGTCGTTTCGCTATGTCGACTGGAGCGTCAACGACCTCGTGGCCAAGGCACTGCCCGTCAGCCTGCGCGTCGGCGGCGCCTCGATTCCTCTCGCGCTCGCACTAGGCGTGGCGCTCGGCGTCATCGCGGCAGTGCGCCGCAACGGGGTGATCGACCGAACGGTCATGCTGCTCGGCAACGTCGGTAACGTGCTGCCGCCTTTCGTGCTCGGGCCGCTTTTCGTCTGGGTCTTCGCCATCCTGTTGAAGACGAGCGGCGGCGCGCACGGCTGGCTGCCCGCCGGCGGATGGGGCGACGGCGACTGGCGCTACCGTGTGCTGCCGATCGCACTTCTGACGGTCATCAACCTGTCGACGATCGCGCGCGTCATGCGCGCGAGCATGATCGAAGTCCTCTCGAGCAATTTCATTCTGACGGCGCGCGCGAAGGGGCTCCCGACTCGCCGAATCGTCGTGCGTCATGCGTTGAAGCCGGCGTTGCTGCCCGTGGTCTCGCTGCTTGGCGCCATCGCCATTTCGTCGATCACGGCGGCCGTCGTGACCGAGTCGGTCTTTTCGCTGCCGGGGCTGGGTCAGCTTGTCGTCAACGCGGCGATCAACCGCGATTACACGTTGATGCTCGGCCTCGTCATCTTGACCACGGTCGCGGCCGTCCTCTTCAACCTCCTCGTCGATCTCGCCTACGCGGTGCTCGACCCTCGTATTCGATATTGATCACGGATCATGGCTATTACGACCTCACTCGCGCGAGACACCGATGACGGTTTGCTCCATGCCCCCACCGCGCGCAGTCCCCTTGGGCAAGCACTGAGCCGGTTCGTCCGCAATCGGGCTGCGCTCGCCAGTCTGGCGATCCTCACGTTGATCGTCCTCGCCTGCTATGCGGGGCCGCCGCTCCTCGGACGCGATCCGGCGGCGAGCGACTGGGCGGCAATCGCCGTCGCACCGACGCTCGCTTCCGGCCATTGGTTCGGCACCGACGAACTCGGCCGCGATTTGCTCGTGCGTACGCTCGTCGGCGGGCGCGTTTCGCTCGAGATCGGCTTGCTCGGAACGCTCGTGGCCGGGGGAATCGGCGTCGGCTACGGCGCTTGCGCGGGCTACTTCGGCGGCCGGGTCGATGCGGTCATGATGCGCATCGTCGACATGATGTACGCGATCCCATACATGCTGATCGCGATCCTGATGATGACGCTTTTCGGCCGTGCGTTTTATTTGGTAGTCCTGACGATCAGCGCTTTCTCCTGGCTCGACATGGCCCGCGTGGTACGCGGCCAGACGCTGTCTTTGCGCACGCGCGAGTTCGTCGACGCCGCCCGGGCGATCGGCGTAGCCCCATCGTCGATCGTCATGCGGCATATCGTGCCCAACCTCGTGGGCGTGGTGGCCGTCTACCTCACTGTCATGGTGCCCGGCGTCGTTCTGACCGAGTCCGTGCTTTCGTTCCTCGGGCTCGGCGTGCAGGAGCCGATGACGAGCTGGGGCGTGCTGATCGAAGACGGCGCCCAGAAGCTCGAGGCCATGCCCTGGCTGCTTCTCGCGCCGGCCTCGATGCTTTGTCTCTCGCTCTACTGCATCAACTTTGTCGGCGACGGTCTTCGCGACGCCTTCGATACTAAGGACTCCTGATATGCCTCTGTTGGAAATCGAACATCTGAGCGTACGGTTTTCGCGGGCCGACGGTCCGGCGATCGATGCCGTGGATGACGTCTCGTTCACGCTCGATGCGGGCCGGGTACTCGCTATCGTCGGAGAATCGGGCTCGGGAAAGAGCCAGACCGTGTTATCGCTGATCGGCCTGTCGGCGCGCCATGCCCGCGTGAGCGGCGTCGCACGCTTCGAAGGGCGCGATCTGCTGACGCTCGACGAGCGGGCGCTGAACCGGTTGCGCGGCAATCGGATTGCCGTCGTCTTTCAGGATCCGATGACGTCGTTGAACCCGTTTTTGACCGTCGGGCAGCAACTGATCGAGTCGTTGATACTGCACCGGAGAATGTCGCGCCGCGATGCGCGCAGACGCGCCGCCGAAGCGCTAGAGCGCGTGCATGTGCCCGATGCGGCGGGGCGCCTCGACATGTATCCGCACGAGTTCTCGGGCGGGATGCGGCAGCGTGTCATGATTGCGATGGCGCTCATCACCGAGCCTCGTCTCTTGATCGCGGACGAGCCGACGACAGCGCTCGACGTCACGGTCCAGGCGCAGATCGTCGAGCTGCTGCGCGAGCTCAATCGTGAGCACGGCACGGCGATGATTCTGATCACGCACGACATGGGCGTTGCGGCCGGGCTCAGCGACGAAGTCATGGTCATGTACGCGGGCCGCACCATGGAGCATGCGAGCGCGGCGGAGCTCTTCGCCGCACCGACTCATCCGTACACGATCGGTCTCATGAACGCCTTGCCGCGACTCGACGACGAGGGTGGGCGCCCGCTCACGACGATTGCGGGGCAGCCGCCGTTGCCGGGAGAAACGATCGCCGGTTGCGCATTCGCCAAGCGCTGTCCCCATGTCGCCGAGCGCTGCTTGACCAGGCGCCCGCCGTTGGAGCGCCGGGCGGACGACGGCCGGGCCTGGCGCGCTTGTCATCGGCCGGTGGCGGTCGTCGCGGAGGGACTGGCGTGAACGATCCGCTATTGTCGGTCCGCGATTTGCACGTGCACTTTCGTGTCAAGCGCCATTCCGAGGCCTGGGCGGCATGGCGTCCCACGGCGTTGCTGCGTGCCGTCAACGGTGTTTCGTTCGATATCGCTCGCGGCGAGACGCTCGGGCTCGTCGGCGAGTCGGGCTGCGGCAAGTCGACGCTTGCGCGCGCGCTCGTCGGCCTCACGCCGGTGACCGGCGGAAGTATCCGCTGGCGCGGCATGGAAACCGTCCGCGGTGGGCGCCGCCCCGAGCCGGCACTCGCTCAGTTGCGCCGGGGCGTGCAGGCGATCTTTCAAGATCCGCTCGCGTCGCTCGATCCGCGCATGACGATCGAACGAATCGTTGCCGAGCCGCTCCTCGTCCATCGTCCTCATATGAGTCGCGGCGAAGTGCGCGTGCGCGTCGCGACGATGCTCGAGCGCGTAGGTCTGAGTGCCCACTATCTCGGCCGCTATCCGCACGAATTCTCGGGCGGTCAATGTCAGCGAATCGGGATTGCACGTGCGCTTGTCGGCGAGCCGCAACTCGTCGTCTGCGATGAACCGGTATCGGCGCTCGACGTGTCGATTCAGGCGCAAGTCGTCAATCTGCTGCGCGATCTGCAACGCGAGCTTTCGCTATCGATGCTTTTCGTGGCGCACGATCTCGCTGTCGTTAAGTCGATCAGCCATCGCGTGCTCGTCATGTACCTGGGGCGCGTGATGGAGGTCGCCGAAAGTGAGGCGCTTTATCGGGCGCCGAGACATCCCTATACGCGCGCGCTGCTCTCGGCAGTTCCCATCCCCGATCCCGCAATCGAGCGCGATCGCGGCCGTCTCTTGCTGCAGGGCGATTTGCCGTCGCCGCTTGCGCCGCCCACGGGTTGTGTTTTCCGCACGCGATGTCCGGAGGCAATCGAGGCCTGCGCGCAGCGCGTGCCGCCGCTTCAAACGCTCGACGACCGATGTAGACGCGTGGCCTGCGTTCGCGTGGCCCGCGGCTAGCTTCGCGCCAGGCGCGCCGATAGCAGGGCGTCAGCAATCCATTCGAAGACCGGTTCTTTCGGCGCGACGTGTGTCGCGCCGAGGAAAGCGCTCGTCCATTTCATTTTCGATGGGCGCGTAAAGACGCTTGCGGCCATGAGCCGGCAAGCCATGTTGAACGCCTACAACAAGAGACTGGGATGAAGAGAGACACATCATCGCTTGCCGCGGCCAAGCGGCTTTTTGCATTGACGCTGACCCTCCTGGTAGTGGCGGGTACCGGTTACGTTCATGCGGACGAACGGCCCGCGCCCGACGGATTCGCTCCGCTCCCGGCAACGGCGCCTTCCGCGAGCGGAGCCGCCGCCTCGTCATCGCCACCCGTGCCGGCGCCCACCGACGTGGCCAACATTGACGTCATTCAGGTGCCGCCGGTCGCGGCGCCGCCATCTCCGACAAGCCAGCGGAACAGCAAAGGATTGATCGGCGACAGCCATTTCGATCTGGAGTTTCGCAACTACACCGACTACTTCCACGACAACGACGGCAGCCACCGACACGCTTGGGTCGACAGCGTCCAGGCGCGGTTCCAGTCAGGATTCACGAAAGGGCTCATCGGTCTCGGGTTCGACGCATCGCTTTTCGGCGCCTTGAAGCTCGACGGCGGCAACGGCGCAGGCAACATGGTTTTCGTCGGCAAGCACGGCGGCGGGTCGAATCGTCTGGCATGGGCGTATCCGGGCACCTACGACGTGAAGGCGCGCTTCTCCGAGACCGTGTTCAAGTATGGCCTGCACAACGTTTCGAATCCGTTCCTCGATCCGCACGACAATCGCGCGCTGCCGCCGGCGTTTCTCGGCGCGTCGATGCTGAGCCGCGAGATCGCTCCGTTGACGTTGCAGGCAGGCAGCTTCACGAAGGTCGATGCGCGTGGACACACGAACCTCATGGGACTCAGCACGTCGTACGGAGGCACCGGGTTCAAGCGGGTCAGCTACGCGGGCGGCACGTGGGACTATTCTTCGAGCGGCTCCGCGTCGCTCTTCGCGGACCAGGCCGACGACGTCTGGCGGCAATACTATGCTTCGATTCAGCACAGTATCGGTCGCGTCGATACGATCAAGCTCACCGGATCGGCCAATCTCTATTCGACGCACGATACCGGCGCCGCGCGCCAAGGACCGATCGACAACAACGCTTACAGCCTCGCGCTGTCGGCGCAACATGGCCCGCATGCATTGCTCGTCGGCTATCAGAAAATTGTCGGCGACCAGTTTTTCGATTATGTGAACGAAACGGCCGGCGACTACCTGACGAACTCAATGGATGTCGATTACAACGCGCCGCATGAGCAGTCATTGCAACTGCGCTATACATTCGACGGCAAGTATGCGGGCGCCCCAGGCTTTTCCGCCATGGTTTGGGCGCAGCAAGGATGGGGAGCCGACGCGTCGTCCACGGCGAACCGCTACGGGCCCGGTGGCCCCGCGTTCAGCTCGATTTACTTCAGGAACGGTCAGCCGGTGCATGGACGACATCACGAGTTCGGTTTCATCCCTTCGTACGTTCTGCAAAGCGGCCGGCTCAAGAACACGAAGGTGACGGTTCTCGCGATGTGGCATGTCGGATCGGCCTACTACTCGGATCCGACGAGTCAGGTCTATCGGCTCGTCGTGACGGTGCCGATGAACGTGTTCTGAAAGAGGGGAATCGAGCCGGCGGCGGGCGTGCGAAAGTGGCACGCGCCGCCGGCGTGCTGGAAGCTGACGCGACTAACGAGCGCGAATTGCGCCTGGGCGCTGCCCATCAGCGCGCATGCTGCTCGCCCGAGAGCTCCGCGCCATGCGCGCGGATCGCGGCGATCAGTTCGGCCGCCGTGATTTCATAGCGTACCTCTCGATGGATGCCGGGCTTGCGCTCGTCGATTTCGATCAGAAGAATGCTTTTGCCGTCTTCTGACGCTTCGAGCCGTAACGAGCGTACTTCGCGTCCGCTCGCTTCCTCGATTTCAGTGAGCAGGGTCATCGCCCCGGAAGAACGGGTGGTGCGCATCGAACGTTTCCTCGTGTCGTCAATGAAGCCATTTTACGGGCCTAGCATGTCAGCGCACACGACGGTTCTCAGTGCGCGCGAGCACTATCAGTGCGCGCCAGCACACACGTCCCATAGCGGCGGCGGTGCGGCCGGCATTCGCCCGTTTCCTGTCGATGAGTTTAACGCGAACCGCCGGCGCTTCAGTGGCTTTTTAAAGTGCGCGAACAGGCGTCGACGCAGATGCAACGGTGCACGACGAAGCCTTCCGATCACTCACCCCAGCCATGGCGTGAAGTGGATAGAAACCGCTCGCGCCCGGCGGTTCGGCCTGCTCAGGCCAAATGCAAACGCTCGTTCTCGATCAACGTCTGCGCCATCTCCCAGGCATCGCGGGCCGCGTCCACTCGTCCGCTCAACTGCCGCGCGAGCGTGGCGCCATCGAGCAGCAGCGCACAGCGGCGAGCGAGCCGGACGGCGGCCTCGTGATCGAAGCTTTCGCCAAGTATGCGTTCGAGCACATGGGCGAATGCTCGACGTTGCGCAGCCGAAGCGGCGAGGATCTCATTCTCCTCGGCGTGGAATTCAGCCGCCGCATGAATGAAGATGCTGCCGGTAAACGATTCCGAGCGGAACCAGGCGTCGTGCCAGAGAAAAACGGCGTGAAGCTTGTCGAGCGCATCCGAATGCGGCGCGGCCGCCGCGGCGATTCCCGCTGCGAGCGCGGCGCCTTGCTCGTTGAGCACCTCCACGACGAGCTTGCTTTTCGACGGAAAGTGTTTATACATCGTCATCTTCGCCACGCGCGACTCGGCGATGATGCGATCGATTCCGACCGCATGAAAGCCGAACCTCGAAAATAATCGAGTGGCGGTCTCGATCAGCGCTTTCTTTTTTTCGCTCATTTTTAGGCCCGCTTGATAATGTCAAAGTTATGCGTTCTCGCGCCGAAGTCCGTCTGCCGAGGCGTTTTCTGCGAGGAAAGCGGAATTTTCGGAAAAGCTTCCCGCCGGCAGGCGATACCAATCGGTCGCCGCGCACTCTCTCAATGCGCGGCGATGAGCGGAACCTCTGCTATTCAAATCGAAGAGCGTCTCGAAATCAAGCCCTTCCTTTTATTATTCGAGCAAGTGGTCGGTTTATTTATTGCTCGCCGAACGCTTGCGCCGCGTGGCACTCGCGCTCTGGCGGGCGAGCGAAATGGACGTTGCAAGATGATTCTTCGCGGATTCGGTGTCATGTGCCATAACGCGTCAATTACCGGCATTGCGCCCGTGCGGCTTCCGCTCGCCGCGACGGGCACGGGCAGGGATGGACGGGCTGGGCGGCTTCGGGCTCGAAATGCCGGTTTCCCCGTAACAAGATGACGGCAGCGTGGCATACTCCGGCCATTCGAAAAAGAATGAAGGATTCATTCGATGACACGCACGCTTCGCTCCGTTGTCCGAGAAGGCGCGGCCTCGCGCGCCGTTTTTGCCGCCGCGCTCTGCTCGGCTCTCGCCGGCTGCGGCGCAAGCTCGCCGCTCTTTACGCGCGACGGCCGCCCCACGACGCTCGTCCAATGTCCCGCGCAGGGCCCGCTCACCGCGTGCACCGACAATGCGCGCGGTATCTGCGGAGGCGGCATCGACATCGTCAAGGAATCGACGGATAACGGCACGCGCAGCCTCGTTTTTGCCTGCAAGCCGCGTTAGGCCGCACTTTTGCTCGCGCCACCGGTCATACCCATACCTTTTGCAATCACTTAGGAGGCAATGCTTTATGGCGACATACAGGCAACTTACGGAGCAACTGGCGAAAGTGCAGGCGCAGATGGCGGCCGCGCGTGAAAAGGAAATGGCCACGGCCATTGCCCAGATCAAGGAGCAGATCGCGGAATATGGGATTACGGCCGAGGAGCTCGGCTTCTCGGACAGGCGCTCGCGCGGGACAAGAGCGGCGAAATCGGCGCCGAAATACCTTAACCCGCAGACAGGGCAGACCTGGAGCGGCCGCGGGCGCAGGCCGATGTGGCTCGGCAAGCGCCCGGAGAAATTCCTGATCAAGGACTGAAAGTGCGCGGAAATGACGAATTGGGCGCCCGAGCATACCGTTTGACGAGCCGGCGCGATGGCCTTACATAAAGTCATCTACGACACGGATCCCGGCGTCGACGACGCGATGGCGTTCGTTCTCGAGACGCTGCATCCCGAGATCGAACTGATCGGCGTCACGAGCGTATTCGGTAACGCGACCATCGATACGACTACGCGCAATGCTTGCTATCTGGCGGGGCGTTTTGCTCCCACCGTGCCGGTGGCGAGAGGGGCGGGCGCTCCGCTCGAGGGTGAGGCGCCGACGCCGCTCGCCGCGATTCACGGTGACGATGGGCTCGGCAATATCGGCCCGAGCGAGGACGGCGCCGTATCGCCCGATGCGCGCGCCGCGTCGCGGTTCATCATCGACAGCGTGCGTGCGCATCCGTCCGAGGTGACGATCGTCGCGGTGGGGCCGCTCACCAATCTCGCGCTCGCGCTTGCCGAGGATTCGTCGATCGTCCCGCTCGTCAAGCAAGTGATCGTCATGGGCGGCGCATTCGGCATCGCCGGTGTGAATGGCAACGTCACGCCGGCCGCCGAGGCGAATATGTTCGGCGATCCTCACGCGGCCGATCTCGTGTTCGGCGCGGCGTGGCCGCTCACCATCGTCGGTCTCGACGTGACGCATCGAGTCGTCATGTCGACGTCGTACCTCGCGTCGATTCGCGATCGCGGCGGCGCTGCCGGGCGCTTCGTCTGGGACGTTTCCCGGCATTACGAAGCGTTTCATCGGGATACCGAGAATATCGAGGGTATTTACGTCCACGATGCGTCGGCCGTCGCGTATCTGCTCGCTCCGGAGCTATTCACGGTACGCAAGGGACCGGTGCGCGTGCTGACCGAGGGCATCGCCGCCGGTCAGACGATCCAGAAACCCGAAGGCATGCCGTGCGCGGCGCCCGCGTGGGATGCCCGCCCTTCCTGCAATGTCTGCGTCGACGTCGATGCCGACGCGGTGCTTGCGCTCTATGAGCGCGCGCTGTGCGGCGCGCAGTGAGCTGCGCGGCAACGCCCGTACGCATGGCGGTCGTGGCGCACTGAGCAGGCGGTTGCTTTCCGTCGATCCCGAAAACGCTCACCTTTGAGCGTGTGTGGGCGTACATGAAGCGCTTGCCTCGCGAGCTCGACGACGAGTTTGCGGCATGGGTGCCGACCGCCGCGACGAGCGGAACGCCGGCACCGCCATGGCGGGGCAACTGAGCTATCGAGGCGTTTCAGTTGGTCCGATGCGGACCGCGCTACGCCGCAACGCGTGCGAGGTCTGCCTCGACCATCATCTTGCAGAGGCCTTCGAGCGAGGTGTGCGGCCGCCAGCCGAGCTTGTCGCGAGCTTTGTCGGCGCAGCCGATCAGCAGATCGACTTCGGCCGGACGATAGAAGCGCGGGTTGACTTCGACGAGCAGGTCGCCCGTTTTCATATCGACCCCGCGCTCGCGTTCACCTTTGCCGGCCCATTCGATTCGATGGCCGGCCGCCTCGAATGCCATGCTGACGAAGTCCCGCACGGTTTCCGTGCGCTGCGTCGCGAGCACATAGGTGTCGGGCTCGTCCGCCTGCAACATGCGCCACATGCCTTCGACATACTCGCGCGCATAGCCCCAGTCGCGCTTGGCGTCGAGGTTGCCGAGCTCGAGCTTCTCGAGCTTGCCGAGCTTGATGCGCGCGACGGCGTCGGTGATCTTGCGCGTCACGAATTCGAGGCCACGCAATGGCGATTCGTGATTGAACAGAATGCCGCAAGCGGCGAAGATGCCGTACGACTCCCGATAGTTGATCGTCGTCCAATGAGCAAAGAGCTTGGCGGCGCCGTACGGGCTGCGTGGATAAAACGGCGTGCTTTCGGTTTGCGGGATCGCTTGCACCTTGCCGAACATTTCCGACGTGGATGCCTGATAGTAGCGAATGCCGCGATCGACGATCCGGATTGCTTCGAGCAGATTCAGTGCGCCGACGCCGGTGACTTCCGCCGTCGTCACCGGTTGGTCGAACGACACTCCGACGAAGCTTTGCGCGGCGAGATTGTAGAGCTCCTGCGGCCGCGCTGACTCGATGAGGCGCACCGTGGAGCCGAAATCGGTCAGATCGTGCTCGACGAGCGTGAGGTTGGGATGGCGATCGATACCGAGCTCGGCCATGCGCCAGAAATTGACGGAGCTTGTGCGCCGATACGTGCCGACAACTTGATAACCGCGCTCGAGCAGGAATTGGGCGAGATAGGCGCCGTCTTGCCCGGTGATGCCGGTGATGATCGCCTTGTGCGCAGAGTGGGTCGCGTGCATGATGTTTCCCTTTCAAGTCGTTCGAGGAAATGGCCGTTCAGTTCAGTCGCGAGCGAACGCGACAGGCAAAGGCGAGCGGTGCGCCTGGCCACGTACCAGGCGCTTTTCGATCAAAAACCAGCTGGCGCTCGCATAGGCGAGCGTGGCCGCGGCGGCCGCCAGCGCGCTTTCGTAGCGCCCCAGGTCCATGCGCCAGGCGAGACCGATGAAGCTCACGTGCGCGAGATAAATCGTGTAGCTGATCGTGCCGATGTAGACGAGAACGGGGTTCGAGAGCACGCGCGCGACGACTCCTTGCTTTCGCAGCGCGAGCATAACGACCGCCGTGGACATGAGAAGCGTCAGCGTATAGAGCGCCGCATTCCAGAACGGCTCGTTGGCGTCGCGGATCGTCGCGAAGTTCTGGTGAAGCCAGGCGAGAACGGCGAGTGTGCCGACGAGCGTCGCCCACGCTACGATCGACAGGCGTTCGGGCAAGTCGGGCCGGCGTCGCAACAAAATCGCGAGCAGCGCGCCCGCGCATAGCAGATCCATGCGAAAGGGCGTCAGGAAATAAATCGGCCAGAAGGAATCAAAAAACGGTGTCGCGGCCGCGCGCAGCACCGGAGCGATCACGATGCCCGCTCCCGCGACTACGGCGAGCTTGCGCTCGGATACGAACCAGACGATGACCGGCCACACCAGATAGAACTGTTCCTCGATCGCGAGCGACCATAGGACGCCAAAGCCGGGATTCCCCGATTCGCCGAACGCATAGCCGATGTTCGTCGCGAAAAACGCGTACCACCACCAGTGAGTGAGCCATCCGACGCCGAAGAGGAGCGACGACAGCACGAGCAGCATGACGTACGGCGGCAGGATGCGGCGCGCGCGGCGTGCGTAGAAATAACCGAAATAGGATTGCTTGCGCTTTTTGCGCTCGAGCAGAATGCCGGTGATCAGAAAGCCGCTCAAGACAAAAAACAAGTCGACGCCCATCCAGAGCGAAACGCCGAGCGCGTGCGTGAGAAATACGGCCAATACGGCGACGGCACGAACGCCGTCGAGCTGAACGATGCGTCCAGTCTGGCAAGCGGTGTCGATCTCGGGACGGCTCGACTCGATCAGTCGGAACATAGGCTCCTTTCCTTGGCCGGCGAGGCGTGCCGGGCAGTGCGTTCGGATCGGCTCATTCTAGGAAAAAGAAATTGATGAAAAACCCGTAAAGCGCATCGGAAGCGTGGCCGATCCATTTCGGATGCCGAGAGGCGCAACGGCATTTTTTTAGAAAAATTTGGCCTTTACGGGCAATAGTTTCACCGTACGCTGAAGGCGGCTGAACGACGACAGATAAGGCGTTCGTAGACGGAGAGGGGGAATGGATGGGTATGTCGACTCGGCGAGCGATCCGTTGCGTTGTCATGAGCGTCGCGCTGCTCGCTGAATGCATATGGGCTCAGGCTCAGGACTCGCCGCGGCCTCTCGTTCGCGCGCCCGGCAGGCAGCTCACCGTCACCACGTCGTGGATCGGCAATACCTCGGGCTTCGGCCACGGTGAATGGACGCAGATCGACATCACATCGATCGCCGTCTCGCCCGATGGCCGAGTGTTCACGGATTCGCCGTGGGACGAGAGCGGTGCCGAAGCGAGCGTCTATCAGAACGGCCGGCGGCTCCAATTCGCGGGCGGCACGCACGGCTGGGGCAACGCGGGAGGCAACGCCGTTGCGATCAATAGCCGCTATGCGTTCGTTGCCGTCGCGCGAGGCAACGAGAACGGCAAGCTGGCGGCCGAAGGCGTCTGGCCGCCGAAAGGGAGGCAATGGTTTGGCATCACGCGCCGCGCGATCGGCGACGTCACGCGGGTCGAGCCGTTTCGCCAGGTGTCAGGCGCGGACCCGCACGCGGTGCTTGCATCGGCTTTTCTGCCCGTCAACGACGTGGCCGTCGGAACGGGCGGACGGATCGATGGAATGGCCGCGACCGATACGATGCTCTATGCGGCCACTGCGAAGCGCGACGCGATCGATGTGTTCGACGCCGAGTCGATGAAAAAAGTCGCGACGTGGCCCGTGCACGAGCCCGGGCGGATGTCGGCCGCACCCGACGGCACGCTATGGGTATTGACCGATACGGTGACCGGGACGTCCTCGAATCTCGCTCACTATGGCGCCGACGGCAAGAAGTTGCCCGACGTCGTGGCATTGCCGGAGGACACGCGAGCCGTCGACGTCACCGTCGACAAGAACGGGCGTTTGCTGATCGCGGACAACGGATGGCGTCAGCAGATCCTCATTTTTGCGGCCGCGAAGCCGGGCCGATATGAACTGAGCGGCACGTTCGGACAACGCAACGGAATCTGGGGCGGCGCGCCGAGCGAATCGGGGCGGCCCGGACCCTTGCGATTCAACGGACTGACGGGCGTCGGCGTCGACGCCGCGGGGAACATCTATGTCTCTATGAACGGCGTCGGACCGCATCTTGGCACCATCGGGGCCGGGCTCGGCGCATCGCTGCAGAGCTACTCGCCCGACGGCCGGCTGCGATGGGAGGTGGACGGGCTCTTGTTCGTCGATGGGGCATGCGCCGATCCGGGCCGGCGCGACAGTGTCTTCACGGGCAACAAGCGCTTCGTCCTCGATTTCTCTCAGCCGTCGGGCCACGAATGGAAATACGCTGGATTCCTCTCGAACCGGTTCAAGTATCCCGAGGATACGGTCTTCCATATGGATCAATGGCCGGGCACGCCTCTCGCGCGGCGCGTGAACGGCCGTACGTTCCTCTATCTGACCGATATGTACGCCGATCACTTGAAGATTTATCGCTTCGATCCGCCCCATGACGGCGAGACGGCCATTCCGTCGGGCTTCATCGCCGGGCGGGCCTCGGCGGTTCAATCCGTGCCGAATGCACCGCCGGGCGGGGAGTGGATCTGGCGCAACGAGAAGGGCGATGGGCAGTTCAATCCTGAGGAGTTCGAACGAAACACTAGCGGCGAAAAGCTCGCAGGCGGGTGGGGCTGGTGGATCGATACGAAGGGCGATATCTGGCGCGCCAACGATACGGCGATTCATCGCTTGCGCTTCGGCGGTATCGACTCGTCGGGGAATCCGGTCTACTCGTACGCGAAGATGGCGACGTTTCCGATTCCCGCGCCTTTCAGGTACGTCAAGCGAGCGATCTATGACGCCGGCGGCGATACGTTGTTCGTCACCGGCTATACCGCCGACGCGATGCCGGAAAGTAAGGATGTGCCGAAGGAAATCGGCCGTGTGCTCGCGCGCTACGACCACTGGTCGAGCGCGAAGCCGACGTTGCGGTATGCGACGAATCTGCTCTGGCAGCCGGGCGGGAACCCGCGCCGCACGCTCGTCAGCGTGACGGTCGAAGGCGATTATCTCTTCGCCGTCGAATTCATCGGGGCGGTGCACGTATTCGACAAGAACACGGGCGCCGAGGTCGGCGTCATCAACCCGGGCGCGGAGGTCGGCAATACCTCGGGTCACATCGACGTCGTCAATGCGATCACGGCGCATCGGCGCGAGAACGGCGAATACCTCGTATTCGTCGAGGAGGATGCGCGCGGCAAAGTCATGATGTACCGCTGGACGCCATCGCGGGTGAGCACCGATGGATAAGGGGATGCTCAGAAACGTCGCGATCAACTTCTTCGGGCTGATCCTGCCGACGTTCGTATCGCTGGTCACGGTGCCGAGCTATATCCGGCTGCTCGGCGTGGAGCGGTACGGCGTCGTGAGCCTCGTCTGGACGTTCATCGGCTATTTCGGCGTGCTCGACCTCGGCATGAGCATGGCTGCCCAGAATCACATCTCGAAGGCGCGCGCAGCCAACGATGGTGAGCATAGCGCGCTCGTTTTCTGGAGCGCGTTTTGGCTCAATCTCGTGACGGGTGTCGCGGGCGGACTGCTGATCTATGCGGGCGGGTTCGTCTACACGGCCTACTTCACGCATGCTGCCCCGCTGCTGCGTGAAGAGGTCTATCACGCGCTTCCCTGGCTTGCGCTCGCCATTCCCATCGCCAACGTCTCGTGGGTCTGCGCCGGCGCCATCAACGGGGCCGAGCGCTTCGGCGTCTACAACGCGAACCAGACGCTCGGGACGTTTCTCTTTCAGCTGTTGCCGCTCGGCGCGGCATGGCTCATCGCGCCGACGTTGCCGAGCGTGCTCGCGGCCGCCGTGCTCGCGCGCGCGATCGGAGCGGTGCTGCTCGCACGCGCCGGTATGCGCGTGCTCGGCATCGATCGCATCCTCATGCCGCGCTTGCGCGTGGCAAAGGACCTGTTTCGCTTCGGCGGGTGGATGCTCGTCGCGAGCGTCGCGATCATGATCGGCGATACGCTCGATCGCGTGTTGCTCGGCGCGGGGCTCGGCGCGCGCTTCGTGACCTACTACACGGTGCCGCAAAACCTCGTGACGCGGCTCAATATGCTGCCGAATGCGCTCGTGCGCACGCTGTTTCCGCGCTTGTCGGCGATCGAGCGCGATCACGCGGACGTGCTCGTGCGGCAGGCGCTCGAATTCCTCAACGGCGTCTTCACGCCGATCATGATCGTCGCCATGCTCGCGCTCGGACCGTTTCTCGACCTGTGGATCGGCAACGAGCTCGCGTCGGCCTCGGTCAACGTGGGGCGCGTCCTGATCGTGAGCGTGTGGCTCGTCGGACAGGCGGGCGTCACGCGGCTTTTGATCCAGTCGCAAATCGATCCGGCGCGCGCGGCGTGGATCGGCATCGTCGAGCTACCGTTTTTCGCGGGCGTCCTGATGCTCGGCATCACGCACTTCGGGCTGACCGGCGCCGCCGTCGTCGTCGTGATGCGCTCGCTCGTCGATTACGGCGTGCTGCTTCATTTGTCGTCGATACGTGCTCGCCCGATCGTGCTCGACATGCTCGGCCATCTGGCGTTTCTCGCTGTCAGCGCTTATTGCGCCCACGCCGTCACGAATCTCGCCGCGCTGGCGGTATTGGCCACGGGCCTGGCCTGCGCGAACGTCTCGTGGTCGATGACGACTTCGCCCGCCCTGCGCGGCATCGTCCGCAACCTGTTGCTGCGCCTCGATCCAAGGAGAAGCGCATGAGCGACGAAGCGCTGATCACGAGCGAGGCAGCTTCGCTCGTTTCCACCCCGATATCGTGGCGGACCGCTCCCGCGACGGCAGCGCGAACGCCGCGCGTGGCCATCGTTCACGACTGGCTCGTGACTTACGCGGGCGCCGAGCGCGTACTGGAGCAGATCATCGCCTGCTTTCCCGAGGCCGATCTGTTCAGCCTCATCGATTTTCTCGAGGATCGGACGTTCCTGCGCGGCAAACGTGCGACGACTTCGTTCATTCAGCATCTGCCGTTCGCGCGCACACGCTATCGCGCCTACCTGCCGCTGATGCCGCTCGCGATCGAGCAACTCGACGTGAGCGGATACGATCTCGTGATATCGAGCAGCCACGCCGTGGCGAAAGGGGTGTTGACGGGCCCGGATCAACTGCACGTCAGCTACGTTCATTCGCCGATTCGCTATGCGTGGGATCTCCAGCATCAGTACCTCGAGCAATCGCACCTTACGCGAGGTCTGCGCTCGGCGCTCGCGCGCGTCGTGCTTCATTACATTCGCAATTGGGATATCCGCACCGTCAACTCGGTCGACCACTTCGTCGCCAATTCGGAATTCATCGCGCGTCGAATCAAGAAGGTTTATCAGCGCGAGGCGCGTGTCGTGTTCCCGCCGGTCGACGTCGACGCATTTGCGCTCGGCGAGCAGAAGGAGGATTTCTATCTGACCGCTTCGCGACTGGTTCCGTACAAGAAGGTCGAGCTGATCGTCGAGGCGTTCGCGCGCATGCCGGAGAAGAAGCTCGTCGTAATCGGCGATGGGCCGCAGATGCATGCTGTGCGCGCGAAGGCGTCGGCCAACGTCGAAGTCATGGGCTATCAGCCGTTCTCGGTGCTGCACGAGTACATGCGCAGGGCCAAGGCGTTCGTCTTCGCGGCGGAAGAGGATTTCGGCATCGCCCCGGTCGAAGCACAGGCCTGCGGAACGCCCGTGATCGCGTACGGAAAGGGAGGCGCGCTCGAAACGGTGCGAGGCTTGTCACAATCGTCGCCTACGGGGCTCTTTTTCGACGAGCAGAGCGCCGCAGCCATCGTCGCCGCGGTCGGCGAATTCGAGCGAGAGGCGCGGCGGTTTTCAGCACGCGATTGTCGCGCGAATGCCGAGCGCTTCTCGGTCGCTCGTTTCCGCGAGCGGTTCCTCGCCTACTTGGACGAGGTGCGCCCGGGGACCTCCGCTCTCAGGGATAACGGTCGCGTCGAGACGGCGCCTGCCGTCGCGCCTCATGTCGTGAATCGCGCGGGCGGCCGCGTGCCCGCGCCGATCAAAGTGCTTGCGGTCGACCAGAGCGGCGTACTCGGCGGAGCGGAGCTGTCGCTGCTCGAACTCGGCCGCCATATGAGCGATAGCGTCGAAGTCGTCCTGTTCGACGACGGGCCGTTTCGCCTTGCGCTCGAGCACGCCGGCGTCTGGGTCGATGTGCTCGACGCGCCGCCGCTGCGCGGGATCACGAAGGGCGGCGGCCTGCCGAGGATGGCGTCGTTGCGCGGCATCGGGTTGCTCGTGCGCGAGACGGCACGTCGGGCGCGGCACTTCGACGTGATCTACGCCAACACGCAGCGGGCCATGGTGGTGAGCGCGCTCGCAGGCGCCATCGCGCGGCGGCCCGTCGTCTGGCACCTGCGCGATATCGTCAGCGCCGAGCACTTCGGGCGTTTTCAGCGGATGGCGATCAAATGGTGCGGCAAGTTCGGGCTCGATCACGTGATCGCGAATTCGGCCGCGTCCGCCAAGGCGTTCATCGATCTGACGGGCGTGCGAAAGGAGCGCGTCGACGTCGTCTTCAACGGCATATCGGAGACGCCGTTTCGCCGTTACGACAACGTGCCGAGGGACGTATTGCGGGAGCGCCTCGGATTGCCGCTCGATGCGTTCATCGTCGGCTCGTTCAGCCGCCTCGCGCATTGGAAGGGGCAGCATGTGCTGCTCGAGGCGGCGCTGCGCGATCCGGAGATGCATGTTGCGCTCGTTGGCGCGCCGCTCTTCGGCGAGCACGACTACGAGGCCTCGTTGAAGGCCTTCGCGCAAGTGCACGGCATGGCATCGCGTATCCATTTCCTCGGCTTTCGCGAAGATATACCGGCTTGCATGCGCGCCGTCGACATCGTCGCGCATACGTCCATCGCGCCCGAGCCGTTCGGCCGCGTCATCGTCGAAGGCATGCTGGCGAAGCGGCCCGTCGTCGGCATGCGGGCGGGCGGCGTGACCGAGATCGTCGAAGATGGAACGAGCGGCCTGCTTTGCGAACCCGGCGATGCGACCGCGCTGGCCGAAGTGCTCGCCCGGTTACGCACGGATGAAGGCCTTCGTGCGCGGCTGATCGAAAACGGCTACGAAGCCGCGCGGCGCCGGTTCGGCGATCAGGCGTACGCCGACGACGTGCGGCGCATTCTAGGTCGGACGGCGGCGCGCGAGAAGCCGTGAGCGACGGCTCAAGCGGCGCTGCGCGGCGCTCGCCGTTTGATGCTGGCTGACCAGCCGATGGCCGGCAATTCCACGCATTGATAGAAGAGATAAGCGGCAATGACGGCGACGGGCATGAAAGCGATCGACGGCCAGATCGAAGCCTGCAACGCCGAGCGGAAGAAGACGGCCTGCAGACAAATGAAGATGGGCAGGTGGATGGCATACAGCGAATAGCTGAATGCGCCGAGGCGAGCGAACGACTGCATGACGATGCCGGACGAAGCGCGCCGGTCGTCCGGTCTCAGGGCCGTGCGCAGGAGGCATGCGAAACCGATAGCCCAGAGCTGGAACGCGACGTACTGACTGACATTGAACGCCGCGCATCCCAGCACGGCGCCCGCGACCGCGGCGCCGCGCCAAACGAGGACGCCGCGCTTGCTGAGCGCCAAGGCTCCGGGCTGAGCGCGAATTTCGGCGAGATAGGCGCCGATCGCCCACGAGAACCAATACGAGGTGAAGAAGGAGATGAACTTCGGTTCGAGCAGCCAACCGGAAATGACGTTCAAGACGGCAATGCATCCGAGGACGATTGGCATGCCGAACCGTCGGCGCGCGGCGAAAAGAAGAGGGTAGACGGCGTAGAACTGAACTTCGATGGCGAGTGTCCAGAGCGCGCCGTTCGAACCGTAGGTATGGCCGAATACGCCCTGCAACGAGAAAAGATTGACGAGAAAGGCGCGCGGACCGTTATCGAGAATCTTGTGATTGACGGGCGGCAACCCGCGACTGATCGAATCGAGCGCGAGCGTCAAAAGCAATGCCGCGATCAGGACGGGATAGATGCGGGCGAAACGGCGTGCCCAGAAGATGCCGGCGTCGAGCCGGTAGAACGGGTCAGCCGCGAGCCGCAGTGCCGCATTGCGATGAATGCAATAGCCGCTGACGACGAAGAAGATCGATACGCCGGCCGAGCCGTAGGCGATCGGCAGCGTCAAATAACCGATCACGACGCTCGGGTCGAGCGAGAATCCCGCCAGCTCATGAAAGCGGTGCATGCCGATCCACGCAACCTGTCTGCAGTGAAAGTACGCGACGAGCAGCGCGGCGACGCCGCGCATCGCGTCGATGAAAGCTTCCTTGGAGGCAACGACTGACGGCGACACGCCGAGTAAGCCGGCCGCGGGGGCCGCCGGCGCGGCGCCGTCGACGGGGAGGGCGGGCGATTCGTTCATGCGTGAGCCTGTCGGAATGGTCGATTGATCGCGGCGGCACCGGCAAACACCGGTATCCCGCATTCAAATCGCATCGTAGGGTGAAAAAAATCGACCAAAACGGCTAGCTGGCGAACCGACCTGTCGAGCGCGATAGGGTCCACGCCTTCTGTCATTCGGTAAAAAACATCGGCCGCCCGGCGGCGGATTATTGTTCGGTTTTTTTGATGTTAGCTTGCACGGTATGACAGGTCGCCAAGGGAGGCGTCTCATGGACTTGCATTGGATAGCGGGGGGCGCCGTGCTGCTGATTCTCGTTGCCGTATCGGCCTACCGGGAGGCCGTCGAGCGCGATGAAGCGGCGCGCTTCTCGGCGGTTCGAGACAAGCGCCGGGACGCCCGCGGCAGCGAGGAGGCAGTCGAGCGCGTCTAGCTTTTTCTTTTGGATAGCTTTTTCTTTCGAATAGCTTAATAACGCTTCATATAAAGGACTGACAGAGAGGGGTTGATGATGTTGAAAGTCACCAAAGCGGTATTCCCGGTGGCTGGCTTGGGTACGCGGTTCTTGCCCGCTACGAAGGCGAGCCCCAAGGAGATGCTGCCAATCGTCGACAAGCCGCTCATCCAGTATGCGGTGGAGGAGGCAATCGAGGCCGGAATCACGGAGCTCATTTTCGTGACGGGCCGCAGCAAGCGCGCGATCGAGGATCATTTCGACACATCGTACGAGATCGAGGCGGAGCTCGAAGCGCGCGGCAAGGAAAAGCTGCTCGACCTCGTGCGCAACATCAAGCCGAGCCATGTCGACTGCTTCTACGTGCGTCAGCCGACCGCGCGCGGCTTGGGGCATGCGGTGCTGTGCGCCGAGAAGCTCGTGGCGGACCACCCGTTCGCCGTGATTCTCGCGGATGACTTGCTCTACTGCGAGCGGCCCGTCATGAAGCAGATGATCGACGTCTTCAACCACTATCACAGTTCGATCGTCGGCGTCGAAGCGATCGCGCGCGAGGACACGCGTTCGTATGGCGTGGTGGAAGGCCGCGAATGGGAGGAGGACATCTTCAAGCTGTCGGGCATCGTCGAAAAGCCGGCGCCGGACGATGCACCGTCGAACCTCGGCGTAGTCGGCCGCTATGTGCTGATGCCGAGCATCTTCGCGCACTTGCGCAAGCTCGAGCCCGGTACGCTCGGCGAGCTTCAGCTGACGGACGCCTTGCATTCGCTGCTGGCGGAGGAGCAAGTGCTGGCTTATCGGTACTACGGCACGCGCTACGATTGCGGCAGCAAGCTCGGCTATCTCAAGGCGACCGTCGAGTTCGCGCTGCGCCACCCCGAGATCGGCGACGCGTTCGATGCCTACCTGCGCGACTACGTGGCGCATCTCACCGTCTGATCGTCCGCCGGCCGCGCGTGTCGCCCAGGCACGCGCCTTCGCCTTCCTTGCGTTCATCCAAGCGTTCGTGCGGCGAGCGGGCCGCCGCGCGTGTCCCTGCTTCGGAATCGCTCTTCCAATGCGAGCGCGTTACGAGAAGTTACGCGTGATTCCGGCTCCGTAAGATCTTCATCTGTCCGACACGATTCGTTCCTATGCTGACCGCCATCCGGCTGTTGGCAGACATTGGCGTGCTCATGCGTGTCCGGCATTGAGCTCGGTCAGGGAGGAACGGTGTCGACGAACAAGTGGCGCGAAGGCGCGCTTTTGGGCAAACGTTTGTGGCTCGGCGCGTTTGTGAGGCGGTGGCGTGTGTTCCCGGTGTATGCCGCCATCGCATTGACGGCTTGCGGCAATCGCGGCGGCAGTGTGGCAGCGGAAACGGCGACGCAATCGTCCGAATCCACGCCTATGTTGCCCGGCGCGCGCGCCGGCCTGCTACAAGGTGCTGGCCAGGCGGCGAGCGGCTCGCTCGCTCAGGGCTTCGATACGACTCCCGGCCGCGAACAAACGCCCGCTTCGAACCCGTTGCTGCCGCCTGTCATGCATTCCGCCGATTGAGTTCGATCGCGGCATCGGAAAGACCGTTTCGAGCAATACCGTCGAGATTTCTCGTTGTCCTCGTTTTTTCAGCGTTTGTTGTCTGGCAGTACTCGCCGACGCGCTTCGTCCGCACGAGGCCGTCTCGTTCCACTTTCGCCCAAGACGAACCGAATATGACTTCGAAAAGCCGCCGTGACTTCCTGCGCGCTGCCGCCCAAGCGGCCGGCGCGGCCACCGCGATGGGCATCGTGCCCGCCGGTATTCGCAACGCCCTCGCGCTGCCCGCCAACGATGCGACGCGCAGCATCGAAGATATCGAGCACATCGTCATCCTGATGCAGGAGAACCGCTCGTTCGACCACTACTTCGGCACGCTGCGCGGCGTGCGCGGATACGGCGATCACCGCGCGATCACGCTGCCGAACGGCAATCCCGTCTGGTATCAGCCGCTTGCCGCCGACGCGGGTTACGTCCTGCCGTTTCACCCGAGCGCGCCGGACCTCGGCCGGCAGTTCCTGCAGGACCTGCCCCATGACTGGACGACGACGCATGCCGCGTGGAACGGCGGGCGCTACGATCAGTGGGTGCCGGCGAAAGGCACGACGACGATGGCCTACCTCACGCGGCAGGACATTCCGTTCCACTACCAGCTCGCCGATGCCTTCACGATCTGCGACGCCTACCACTGCTCGGGAATGACGCCGACCGATCCGAACCGCTACTACATGTGGACGGGCTGGGTCGGCAACGACGGCAACGGCGGCGGGCCCGTCATCGACAATGCCGAAGCGGGCTATTCATGGTCGACATATCCCGAAGTGCTGCAGGCAGCCGGCATCTCCTGGAAGGTGTATCAGGACATCGGCACGGGACTCGACGCCAACGGTTCGTGGGGCTGGACGCAGGACGCCTATATCGGCAACTACGGCGACAACTCGCTGCTCTACTTCGACCAATACCGCGGCGCTCAGCCCGGCAATCCGCTCTATGACCGCGCGCGCACCGGCACGAACGTGGCCGTGAGCGGCGACTATTTCGACGTGCTGAAGGCCGATGTGCAGAATGGGACGCTGCCGCAGGTTTCGTGGATCGTCGCGCCGGAGGCGTATTCCGAGCATCCGAACTGGCCGGCGAACTACGGCGCATGGTACGTGGACCAGGTCCTGCAGGTTCTCACGTCGAACCCGGCCGTGTGGAGCAAAACGGCGCTTCTCATCACTTACGACGAGAACGACGGCTTCTTCGACCATGTGGCGCCCCCGTTTGCGGCCTGGTCGACGACGTCGGGACGCTCGACGGTCGACACGGCGAACGAGTATTTCGCGGGTAACGGCACCTATGCGGCGGGACCGTACGGACTCGGCCCGCGCGTGCCGATGATCGTCGTTTCGCCGTGGTCGAAGGGCGGCTGGGTTTGCTCCGAGACGTTCGACCATACGTCGATCATCCGTTTCATCGAAAAGCGCTTTGGTCGCCACGGCAACCTGCGGGAGGCCAACATTACGCCATGGCGCCGTGCCGTCTGCGGCGACCTGACCCGCGCGTTCGACTTCGCGAATCCGAACGCCGCATTCCCGGTGCTGCCGGCGACGACGAGCTATGTGCCGCCCGATCGGCAGCGGCACCCCGACTATGTGCCCGTGCCTCCGCCCGCTCAGTCGATGCCGAGCCAGGAGCCGGGCGTGCGTCCGGCGCGCGCGCTGCCCTATGAGCTTTTCGTACGCGCGCACGCCGAGGCGGCAAACAGCACGCTGCGCCTCGAGTTCGTCAATACCGGCGAGGCGGGCGCCGCGTTGCTCGCCTATCAGCCCGCATCCGTCAATGCGCCGCGCTCGTACACCGTCGAGGCGAAAAAGCGGCTCACCGACGATTTGCCGCTCGGCGCGGATGGCAGCTACCGATACGTCGTGCATGGACCGAACGGCTTCGCGCGCGGTTTTGCGGGCAAAGCGGCGACGCTGCAGGTGTGGCACGCGGATACGGCCGTGCCCGAAGTGACGGAGTCCTACGACGTCGCGAACGGCAACATCGAGCTGCATCTGAAGAACGCCGGCACGTCGGCTTGCACGTTCAAGATCGCCAACGCTTACGACGGCGGCAGCGTCGCGCGCCAGGTGGCGGGTGGAAAAAGCGTGGACCTGTACGTCGATTTGCGCGCGTTCCATGGCTGGTACGACCTGACGGTGACGGTCGATACCGATGCATCGTTCGCCAGAACGCTGGCCGGTCACGTCGAAACCGGCCACAGCAGCATGAGCGATCCGGCGTTGGGCGCGTCGTGATCGCCGGGTAGTTCATCGTCGAAGCACAGGGCTCGCCCTATGAGGGCGAACCCTGTACCCCCGCGGCTTTTTGCTTCCGACGTACCCGTTTCTGCCTGTTCGAAGCGGCGCCACGAGTGCCGATAGTCTGACGGACGCAACGTTTTTCGGCCGGTGCAGCGGCTCGCGCGCATAAAAAGATGCATTAAGCCGCGCGGCGCTTGTAGAATCCGGCGTTGAAGCGGCGCGCTACCTTGGCGCGCGCTTCCTGCGTTCAACGACCAACAGGTAGGAGAAACATGTCGACTTCCGCAAAGAAGGTTGCGAAAAAGGCTGCGGCCGCACCGGCCAAGAAAGCAGCTGTCAAGAAAGTGCCCGCAAAGAAGGTCGCGGCTAAGAAGGTCGCCGTGAAGGCGTCCGGCGCACCCGCGCCGATCAAGGACACCTTCACGAAGGCCTCGCTGGCTGCCCACCTTGCCGAGCGTGCCGCTGTCGAGCCGAAATCGGTCAAGGCCGTCCTCTCGGCACTCGAGGACACGATCCTCGGCTCCGTGCACAAGAAGGGCGCCGGCGAGTTCACGCTCTCTGGCCTTCTGAAGATCGTCGTGCAGGCGGTTCCGGCGAAGAAGAAGCGCTTCGGCAAGGATCCGTTCACGGGCGAAGAGCGCTGGTTCCCGGCGAAGCCGGCCACCGTGCGCATCAAGGCACGCGCGCTCAAGAAGCTGAAGGATGCCGCCTCCGCCTGACCGAGTTCAGTCGGGCGGTTCGACGAGCGAATCACGCTTCGTTGCAAAAACCCCGTGAGGTAGAGAGCTTTCGAGCTCCCGCGCCTCGCGGGGTTTTCTTTTATTGCGGACTGTACCCGTCGCTCAAAGTCTTCAGGAACGCGATCAGATCGGCGATGTCGTCTTTCGACATGGCAGGCTCGTCGCCGCGCTTTCGATCGAATGGTGCGTCTTGCTTGTCGATGTTCGCGTGGTACTTCGCGGGCAGGTCGTCGTATTGCATGATGCGGCCATGCGCGTCGCGCGGATAGATCTTCGCGGGATCGACGTCGCGCAGATTATAGAAGTCGATGACTTCCTCGAGCGTGCGATAGACGCCGTTATGAAAAAACGCCTCACGTGTGGCGGCGTTACGCAGCGTCGGCGTGAGGAACATCCCGCAGTACTGCGTTTGCGTCGCGAGATCGCTGCGATAGGGGCCGCAAACACCCATATCGAAGTAGCGCGGATTGCGATTGGCCGCGATGCGCCGGTTGCGCGGCACGCCGAGCGCTTCGTATTGATAATCGGTGAACATCGGCGGTAGACCGTCCTTGCTCGGTTGCGAGAGATGGCATCCCGCGCAGTTCGCCTTTTTCGAATCGTTGAAGATCCGCAATCCCTGCAGTTCGGCCGGCGTCAAACGCGCTTTGCCCTCGAGCCAGTAATCGTATTTGCTCGTGTACGGATGGAACGACGGTTCTTCGACCTGATAGCGAGCCACCGCGAAGAGCGCCTCAGACAGCAACAGCCGGCGGTTCTTGAAAATTCCTGGCCCAAAAAGCTGCTCGAATTGGGCTCGATAGGGGCTTCGTTCGATCTTCTCGGCCGCTTCGTCGATGCTTCCGTTCGCCATCTCGGCGTGATCGAGCAACGGACCATAAGCTTGCGATTGGAGCGTGTCGGCGCGTCCGTCCCAAAAGAGGCCGCCTTGCGGCACGAGTGCAGGTGCGGCGGGCGCGACGCCGGCGGTTTTCTGCGCGCGGACCGCGCCTGACACTTGGGCCGCTGCCTGCGTGAGATCGACGGGCGCGTCGGCATCGGCCTGATCCGGGCCGATGCTGAAATTCGGCTGGCGATAGAGGTACATCAGCGACGGCGGCGTTCGCACGCCCTGCAATTTCAACGAAGGACCGCCGAGCTGGACCGACAGCGCATTCGGCGGACCGTAGGCGCGTTGCGGGCTATGACATGACGCGCACGAGATCTTGCCCGAGGCCGATAACGAGGGATCGTAGAAAATCAGTTTGCCTAGTTGCGCCATTGCGCTCAGCGGCGCTACGGCCGGGCGTTGCAGGTGGACCGGATGCGGGTTCCATCCGTCGTGCCCGAGGCCGTCATCGGCCGGCATCGCCGCGTCCCTGGCTGCGGCGTTTTGCGGTGGGTCTTGTTGCGCTTCTGTTTGCGCATGCGCATGCATCGCCACGCCCGCGCCGATTCCGACGGCGGCGAGGATGAGCGCGACAGTCGCGCAGGCGCGCACGAGCGACGCGCGCGGCCGCGTTACGCGCGGTCGGTTAGCGGTCCAATTGGATTTGGGCGAGTGCATCGTTGGTAAGAGTAGGGTGGCGATCGATCGACCTGACTGAGCGAGCGATAGGATCGGCCCGCCGGGATCGATCGATAAAAACGGCCACAGCCCGGCAAAAGCCGGGCTGTAGTGCGCTAGCCGTCTAGCGGAACAACTGCATCAGTGCCTTGGCACCGCGCTTCAGATCCCGGCTTCCGAATCGACGGGCACGCCCGTGTTCGGATCGAGATAGAGCTTGGCCGACTCGCCATGCTCTTCGTCGCGGCGATTGAAGTCGAACATGCCCATGACGCTGCCGGCGCGAGCGTCGAACGAGCCGCCGCCGATGCGCTCGCCGTCGAGCCAGTTGTCCTCGATGAAGCGAACGACGGACGACTGATCGATGAGCGTATGGTCGATGTGGTTGCGCTTCGCCCACGGCGAAATCACGAGGAACGGGATGCGCGTGCCCGGACCGCAACGGCCGTTGACGGGCTTGCCGTTCAGGCCGGCCGGCGCCGTACCCGAGCCGCAGATGCCGTTGCCGTTGAGCTGGTCGGCGACGGAATCGAACGAAGCGCTCGTCGGCAACGCATAGGCGTGGTCGTACCAACCGTCGGAGTCATCCCAGGTCACGATGACGGCCGTATCGCGCCATTCCCGTTGCTGTTGCAGGAAGTTGAGAACCTTGACGACGAAGGCCTGCTCGTCGAGCGGATCGGAGTAGCCCGCATGGCCGTCCTGATAGGCGGGCGCCTTCAGGAAGCTGACCGACGGAAAATTCCCGGCGCGCACGGCGGCGAAGAAGTCATCGATGTCGTACTGGTGATTGGCCGGGTCGAGCGTCTTGCTGTGCGGGTCATAGGTATGGCCGATGGCCTTCACCGAGCTCGGACGCAAGTGCTGCGGGTTCGACGTCGACGCGTAGTACTGGAACCAGTTGTGGTGCGGAATGTAGTCGGACGTTGCCGAGCCGACCACCGTCGAGAACGTGCTGCGCTGGCAGTTCGTCGTGCCGTTGGCGTTCGTCGTCTGCAGGTTGAAGCCGCCCATGAACCCGCCCCACGAGATGTCGCGCGCGTTCAGCAAATCGCCGATGTTCTTGCCGGTCATCAAGGCCTGGTCAGTCTTGCTCGAGCAGACGTCGTAGGCGGGATCGACGTCGTTGATCATCGTGAAGCCGCCCTGGCCGTCGTTGACGTAGTAGGAGCCAGGCGCCGACGGTTTCTTCGTCGTCAAGATGGGCTTCATGCCGTTCGTCTGTCCCGCGATGACCTCGAGCGCGCCGGGCGTCGACGGACCGTAGGTCGACGTGTAGGCGTTGTCGCTCATCGCATAGTGCTGCGCGTAATTCCAGAGCGCGGTCACGGTGTTGCCGTCGTAGTAGCCCATGACCTGACCGCTCGTGCCGAATGCGCCGGCTCCGCCGCTCGAGCCGCGGCCCGTGTATTTCGGAAAGAGGTCGGCCGCGCCGTTGTCGTTTGCTTGCTCTTCGGCCGTATAGGCGTGGTTCTGGTCAGCCGTGGCCGCTTGCGAACGGTCGAGGCGGAACGGGTTCGTCGCACCGATGCCGTTGGCCGGATTCGTCGCGTTCGGGTTGTCCGTCAACAATGCGCCGGAGAGACCATTGCCGCTCGGCGTGCCGGCGGCGGCCGTGAAAGTCGGCTCTCCGGTCGGGTTGGCCGCCTGCGGGTACGTCGCGAAGTAGTGGTCGTACGAGACGTTCTCGTTGAAGATCACGACAAGGTGCTTGATGGGCGTTGCCGTACGGACCGCTTCCGCATGCGAATCCGAATGGCCGTTGTCGTGGTCGTCGCTCGCGCTCCACGCAACGGTGGACGCGAGCGCGATGGCCGAAAGAGAAAGAAGAGCAATCTGACGCCGAAGCATTGGGGGGCTCCTGGTTATTGGTAACCGCGGCGCCCGCGCGAGACAGATCGACCCCGCATGAACGGATCTCGATCTGACGAAGGAGGGCTATGCGGTGGAGGGTGTGAAGCGCACGTATTCCATCATGCGTAGATGAACGCTAAGGGAAGGAAAGCTTTCTGTTCGTTTACGAGGCGTGCGCCGGGCAACGGAGCGCGTCGATGACCGCAAAAAAAACCAGCCGAAGGACTGGCCTTCGGCTGGCTCGGTGCTGCTTTCGAAGCGTTGCTTCGGACTGCTTAGCGCATCGTCAGAACTTGTGGCGCAGGCCCAGGCTGACGAGGGTTTGGTTCGACGTGCCGGCGTAGCCGTATGAGCCGACCGATGCTTGAGCTGCCACCTTGCCGCCCGCGCCGTCGCCCGTATCGCCGCTTGCATGTTGCCACGCGCCGACCAGATACACGTCCGTGCGCTTCGACAGGTTATAGTCGGCGCCGGCGGAAACTTGGTGATACGTCGCCGACGTGTCGCCGCTCGACTTCGTGTAGCTATAGCCGAGGCCCAAGAGCAGTGCCGGCGTTGCCTGGTAGTTCAGGAAGCCTTGGCCCGTGTTGTACTTCTCGGTCGAATGGAACGCGGAGAATCCATCAGCCTTGTACTGCGCGTTGCTGTAGCCCGCGCCGAACGTGAAGGCGCCCAACGTGTACTGCGCAGCCACTCGAGCGATGCCGATCGACTTCGCCGTGGCATAACCGCTGTTGACCGGGCCGTCGAACGTGCCGTCAGACGTCGACGATACCGCTGCGGACGATCCCGTCGACGTCCACGTATTGCGCGCCGGGCTGTTCGCGTTGTCGGTCAGCAAATAGCCGGCCGCAACGCCAATCGGGCCGTTGTTGTAAGCTGCCGCAAACGACCAGGTTTGGCCACTGCTCGTCTTGCCGGCCACGCCGCCAAACGCGTACAAAGCTTCGACCTGGAAGCCGGCATACGTCGGCGACGTGTACTTGATCGCGTTGTTGACGCGGAAGCTGTTGTCGTAGTTGTCGACGTCACCGGCCGTAGCAAAGACGCTGCCGAAGTAGTTGTCGGCGGTGATACCTTGCACGAGGTCGATGAGCGGATCGTACTGACGGCCGAGCGTCACCGTACCGAACTGGTTGCTCTGCAGGCCGACGAAGGCTTGACGGCCGAATTCGCGCTGACCTTGACCGAGCTTGCCGTTGCCCGGATCGAAGCCGTTTTCCAACTGGAAGATCGTGGCGAGGCCGCCACCGAGATCTTCCTGGCCCTTCAAGCCCCAGCGCGTCCCCGACAGGTCACCCGAGTTGCTGTTGCTGACGGACCACTGATTCTTGCCGCCGTCGGCATGGTTCACATACGTGATCGACGTATCAATGATGCCGTACAGCGTCACGCTGCTTTGCGCGTGCGCCACTCCAGCTGCACCGATAAGCGCGAGCGAGAGGCTCGACAAAGCGATTTTTTTCATCATTTCTCCACGCGGATGAGTTATGAGTTTGTTGCGGAACGCAGAATAGCTCAACGCCTCGGAGACGACGAACGGAAAAAATAAAGTGTCTCGAAAACGTAACAACGCGTTGTGCGGCGCTGGACAACGGTCTCCCCGTTATCTCGATCGAAGGTGGCCTGAGCCGATGGCTCGTTTTATTTCATATTCGGAAATAGCTAATTAGCCGCCCTGCAATAATTCATTCTTTGCATCTCTTTTGGGCTTGATGTCCCATGCAGGTGCGCGCCGACCGCTGAATGAGCAATGAACTGACGATTCAATGCGCCGAATGCGAGCCGCCGTGCGCGGGTTCGGTGCGTGCCGTGGAGATGCGACGCGTTCGCCCGCGGGCCGCGGCGTATTCCGCTCCGAAAAGCAGCACCGCCGCCGAAAAGTAAAGCCACATCAACAGCACGGCCAGCGAGCCGGCCGCCCCGAACGCGTTGGCCATGCCGGCATGGGCGAGATAAAGCGCGAAGACCTTCTTGCCGCCGGAAAAAAGCACGGCCGCGAGGATTCCTCCGATGATCGCATCGCGCCAGGCGACATAGGCGTCGGGCAGGAACTTGAGCAGCGCGGCGAACGACAGCGAGAGTACGCCGAGGCCGAACGCGAGTTGCAGCGCGTCTCCGACGATCACATAAGTTGAGTTCCCCCAAAGCCATGTCCCGATGTAGGTGATGAACGTATCGAGCACGAGCGAGACGATGGCGAGAAACGCCACACCGAGCACGAGACCGAAAGAGATGAGGCGAATCTTGACGAGCATGAGTACGCTTGCGAAGCGGCCGCCCCCGCTTTGCGGCCATATGATGGAGAGCGCGGTGTTGAGCGAGGCGAACGTGGCGGAGGCGCCGAACGCCAACGCGATGAAAGAGACGAATGCGGCGAAGCCCCCCGTGTCGCTATGCTTGCGCGAGTTGATGACGATCATCTGAATGGCGGCGGCCGCCTGATCGCCGATCAGCTGGTGCGCATCCTGGTAAATCTGTCCTCGTATCGCGTCCGTTCCGAAAAACCACCCGGCGACGGCGATGACCATCACGAGCATTGGCGCCAGCGAGAACGCGGAATAAAAGGCGATGCCCGCCGCCATCGTCGAGCAGCGATGTTGACCGAAACGCATAACGGCATCCACGAAGCGCGCGCCTTCGCGACGCGTCGCAGTGAAGACGGTTCGCAGCGCGATGGCAGACATCTATCGCCTCCAAACCCATGCTCGGTTGCGTCGATGAGGGAGATGCAGAAGACGTGCCTGTTTGGGCTGCCACGCCGTTTAATCTGGTGGCGCGTCGGCGCCGTTCAGGTCTCGATCCCTTTCGTTGCGTCGCGCACGAAGGAGACGAAGCGGGAGGTCACGGCGTCCTCCCGTGCCGAGGGCCACGCGAGCCCGACGCGCCATGTCGCCGGCCTGCCACGCAGCGGCAGAATCGTCGCGTCGCGCAGCAGATGTTGCGCGCGCGAAGGAACGAATGCGATGCCGACCCCGGCCGCGACCGACGTCAGTACTGATTGAATATCCTCGGCTTGCTGCGTGACGTTCGGCACGAAGCGGTGCTCGCCGCACCAGCGATCGATCTGCGCGGCGAGTCCCGGGCCGCGCGAACGCGACAGTGCGATGAAGCCGATCTCATTGAGCGCGCCGAGGTCCGACGGCAGCCGCTTGTAGCGAAGCTGTGGAGGCAAGGCCAAGGCGAGCGATTCGTCCATCACCTTGAACGACGAAAGCCCCTCTCCGACCGGCAGGCGCAAGAAGCCCGCGTCGAGCTTGCGCGCAAGGAGCCGGCGCGTCTGCTCGGCCGACGAGAGATCGCTGAGCGTAATTGCAACGCCTGGATGTTGACGACGGAAATCGGAGATGAGCTTCGGCACGAGCGTGAGCACGGAGATGCAGATGCCGACGCGCAGATGGCCGCGCCGGCCGCTGCTCGCTTCGCGGGCTCGCACGAGCACTTCATCCGCGTCGTGAACGAGCGCCTGCGCATCGGGCAGAAATTCCTCGCCGAACGGCGTCAGCTCGGCGCCGTGCCGTCCCCGTTCGAAAAGCTTGCCGCCGAGGCTCGCCTCGAGCGCGCCGATCTGCTTGCTGAGCGCCGGCTGGCTCATATGGAGCGCATCGGCGGCGCGACTGAAATGGCGCAGCTCGGCCACGGTCAGGAACGTCTTCAGCAGTCGGATTTCCATTCTATGCGGTGATCGAAACGGTAGAAACATTCATTTTACTTATCGATCGCCGCGACGTTCAATGACTGCATGCAGTCTCACGGACCCGCGAAATGTCTTCTCGAACGATTCTCGATGCGGCAGCAGGGGCCGGTGCGGTCATGGAGCCGACAGCCGAAAGCGGCGACGCCGCACCTCCCCGCGACGACCGCGTCGATTCGCGCCGCGACTCGACGCGCCGGCGCGACTACGCGCAGCTCGCGGGGCAGGCGCAATCCGATACACGCCGGGCAATGGGCTCCATCGCAGTGAGCTTTGCTGTCGTCAGTCGTAGCCGATGGCCGCGTTGAAGCCGGCCGCGCGGACTCGTCGTCTGAGCCGCACATTCGGGCGGCAGCGGCAATCTAGAAAACGCCGGTGGCCGGCGCGACATCGCTCGGCGAGGTACTGAAAATCGTCAGGCTCGATGACAGGGTCCCGTTGAATCGCGAACTTTCAGCTCCGCAGGCACTTCGTGGCCTGCGGCATCGGTGCCGCCCGCCAGCAGGCCAAGCAGCGCGGAGGCTGCGATTCTTCCGATGGCGTCCGTGTCCACCCACATCGTCGTCAGCGAAGGGCGCAGCTCGCGGGCGAGGGCGATATCGTCGAACCCTGTTATCGATAACTGTCGAGGCACTTCGATCCCGAGCGCCTGCGCTTCGAGCAGTGCGCCGACAGCGAGGTTGTCGTTGCCGCAGATGACGGCCGTCGGCCGGGCGGTTGGCTTATCCCATATCGCCCTCAGGCTTTGCCGGCCGAACTCGATCGTCGCCGGACCTTCGCGCAGATTCGTGGGCCGAACGGCGAGCCCTTGCGCCGCGAGCGCCTCATGAATTCCTCGCAGACGTGCCTGCACGCGATCGTTATCGGTCGATGGTTGCACGATCACGCCGAAGTCGCGGTGGCCGAGCGCCAGCAAGTGCTCCGTCATGGCGGCGAAAGCGGCGCGATTGTCGAAACCGATGCAGCAATGCGGACTGCCTTCGCGATACGCATAGGTGACGACATACGGCACGCCTCGATTCGTCAGGAATTCGAACAATTCGGGCGGATGCGCCTCGCCCACTACCGATACCGCCTCGACGCCGCGCGCGAGCATCGCGCCGACTTGCGTGAGCGCTTGCGCGGGATCGTAGTTCGAGCAGCCGAGAAAAAGCGTGATGCCGTGCTCGGCCATCACGGTCTGCATGCCGGCGACCTGCGATGCGAACACATGATTGTCGAGCGTCGGGATGATCGAGCCGACGATATGGGTGCGAGTCGATGCGAGCGCGCGGCCCGCGGCATTGGGAATCCAGTTCAGTGCTCGCGCTGCATCGCGCACGCGCTGTTGGACTTCGGCCGATACCTTGCCGGGATCGTTATAGACGCGCGAGACGGTAGCCGTGGAGACACCGGCCAACTTGGCGACATCGCTGAGCACCGGGCGCCCCGTGCCGCGGCGCTCGCGCATCACGACCGTGTCCGTGGTGTCATGCAGCATCGTGGTTTACCCTCGGTTCGAGCAGTGGGCCTTGCATAACGAGCGATGCCTGTGAGAATGTAAGCGCTGACAGTGCGCCGGTCGTTGCCATTATGCCAGTAACGCAGGTGTGCTGTATCCCCGCATGTTCCACGAGATTCACAGCAGCTGGCCGTTCGCTGTTTGCTGATGTAAGCGATTACACGCAACGCAACGCAATCTGCGCTGCGCCACCATGGACAGGCCAGCCGATCACTATATGGAGACAACGTCGATGAAAGAGACCTCATCCGAGCCAAGCGCGTCGCCGCGCATTCGCCGCGCGCAGCGCGTGGCGCTTGCGTTGCTGGTAGTGAGCGGCGCCGTCAACTATCTGGATCGCGGCACGCTTGCGGTCGCGAATGCTTCGATTCGCGGCGATCTCGGATTGTCGATGGGGCAGATGGGCGTCTTGCTGTCGGCGTTTTCGTGGAGCTACGCACTCTGTCAGTTGCCGATGGGCGGGCTGGCCGACCGCATCGGACCGCGCCGGCTGCTCGGCGCGGGCTTGATTCTCTGGTCGCTTGCGCAGGCCGCCGGCGGCCTGGTGGCGACGTTCGGCTGGTTCATCGTCGCGCGCATCGCGCTCGGTATCGGCGAAGCCCCGCAGTTCCCCTCGGCCGCGCGCGTCGTCAGTAATTGGTTTCCGCTGCGCGAGCGCGGAACGCCGACCGGCATCTTCAACGCGGCGTCGCCGCTCGGCACCGCGCTTGCGCCGCTCGTGCTTTCGATTCTCGTCGTCTCGTTCAGCTGGCGCTGGGCGTTTATCGCGACCGGCGCGGCGGGCATCGTCGTCGCACTCGTTTGGTTCGCGCTATACCGTGATCCTGAGCGCTCGCGGCTTTCCGTCGACGAGTGCCGCTACCTCGATGCGGGTGCCGAGCGGGGTGTCATTGCGCCCAAGGTGACTTTCGCGGACTGGCGCGAACTGTTTTCGCACGTCACGACTTGGGGCATGTTGATCGGCTTTTTCGGCTCCGTTTACTTGAACTGGGTCTATCTGACCTGGCTGCCGGCCTATTTGACGACGGAACGTCACATGAGCCTGCTGCGCACGGGCTTCGCCGCGTCGGTCCCGTTCTTCTGCGGGTTCATCGGCGCCCTGTCCGCGGGCTGGTTTTCGGACTTGATCACGCGCGGCAGTCGGAACGCCGTCGCGAGCCGGCGCAACGCGGCGGTGGTCGCCATGCTCGGCATGGTCGCCTTCACGATCCCCGCGGCGCTCGCGCAAAGCAATACCGTGGCGATCGCCTGCATTTCGGTCGTCATTTTTCTGGCCAACGCGGCATCAGCGTGCTCGTGGGCGCTCGCGACGGCCGCCGCTCCGCCGAACCGCGTCGCTTCGCTCGGCTCGATTCAGAACTTCGGCGGCTTTATCGGCGGTTCGCTCGCCCCAATCGTCACCGGCTTCATCGCGCAAAAGTGGTCATTCGTCCCGGCGCTGCTCACGGCCGCCGCGATTGCGTTTATCGGCGCGATGGCCTATCTGCTGCTCGTCAGAAAGCCGATCCCCGAGCAGTCGGCGCATGCCGCGGCCGCCGCGCCGTCGGGCGAAGCGCCCGCTGCCCAATCTTGAAAGATCAAAGGAGGATGTGATGGTCCATGCAGTGCAGTCCGGGAAATCGATCGAAGGCATCGTGCCGGTCATGCTGACGCCGTTCGACGATAGCGGCGCAATCGACTACGGCGGGCTCGAGCGCCTTATCGAATGGTACCTGCAGCACGGCACGGACGCGCTCTTCGCCGTCGCGCAGTCGAGCGAGATGCAATTCCTCAGTCTCAGCGAGCGCTATCAGTTGGCGCGCTTCGTCGTCGATCGCGTAGCCGGCCGCGTGCCCGTCGTCGTGTCGGGCCATATCAGCCACGCGCTCGATGCGCAGGTCGAAGAGTTGACGGTGGCCGCGGAGTCGGGGGCGCAGGGAATCGTCCTCGTCACGAACCGTCTCGATCCGCACCGGCAGGGAAGCGAGACGTTTCTCGCGAATTTGAAACAGCTGCTCTCGCGCCTGCCGTCCGACGTCCCGCTCGGCCTTTATGAATGTCCCGCGCCTTATCGCCGGCTCTTGAGTGACGACGAATTGAAAGCCTGTATCGATAGCGGCCGCTTCGTCATGCTGAAGGACGTGAGCTGCGACCTCGAAACGGTGAAGCGGCGTGTCGCACTCGCGCGCGGCTCATCGCTGAAGATTCTCAACGCGAACGCGGCGATCGCCTGGGACGCAATGAAGTCGGGTTCAGCGGGGTTCAACGGGGTATTCACGAACTTTCACCCCGACCTCTATCAGTGGCTGCGCACGCGCAGCGCGACGGCCCCCGCGCTGGCCGAGGAACTATCGGCATTCCTCGTCGTCGCCGCGGTATCGGAAGCGCTCGGCTATCCGGCGCTCGCGAAGATGTACCACCAGCGCATCGGCACGTTTCAGTCGATTCGTTGTCGTGCGATCGACTATGACGTCCGCGAGCGCTTCTGGGCGCTTGACGCTGTGCTCGACAAGATCGTGGCCGGCACGGAGCAGTTTCGCGCACGCATCGCGGCGTTGTAGCCCGCCGCGCCGCATGCGGCTCGATCGTTCACTCGTCGCCCGGCACGCCGTAGCTCGGGGCCGCGGTTGGGTTGAGCGCGCGCACGACGTAATCGTGCATCTGTGGCCGGTAGGCTTGCCATAGCGCGTGGAGTCGGGCGATCGGGTCGTCGTCCGCCCAGTCGACGCGCAGATCGACGACAGGCCAGATAGGTGCGTCGACGATCGTGAGCGCGGCCGAATGCACCGGTCCCGCTTCGCCGCCGGCTTCGACCGCGGCGTGCATGGCCTGCATCAGCCGATCGGCGAGCGCGCCTTGCGTCTGCTCGAAGGCTTTCACCATTGCATCGATCACGTGTCGGTCGGCAAGCAGGTTACCCGCCGCGACACACTGATCGCCGGCCACCGCGTGATGCACGCCGAGTGCTTCCTTGCCGGTGAACATCGCGGTTCGGCCTTGACTGTCGACCACCGTCACCTGTCGGTACTCGCTCCATTCGCTTTCGCTCAACGCTCGTTCGAGCGCCGCATCGGGCGCGATCCGCTCATGTTCGAGCAGATCGAGAATCCGCGGGCCGAGCGCGGGCAGCGTGACATTCTGCGTCGCCACCGCGCCGACGCCCGCGCGCGCCCATGGACACCGCGCGCCTACCGCGATGCTCGACGAACTGATCGCAACGCCGAGTTGGCCCGTTTGTCGGCAACGTCCGACGATCGAGAAAGTCATGATCGGCTCCCTACACCTGAGTGGGGTTCCAGCTATCCGGAATTACCGCGATGACGTCGATCTCCATCAGCCATTGCGGCTGGCCGAGCGCGCTGACGACGAGCCCCGTCGAAATCGGGTAGACGCCCTTCAGCCACTTGCCGATTTCCTGATACACCGGCTCGCGATAGCGCGGGTCGATGAGGTAGGTGGTCGTCTTGACGATGTGCGAGAGGTCGCTGCCTGCCTCTTCCAGCAGTTGCTTGACGTTTTTCATTGCCTGCTCGGCTTGCGCGCGAGGATCGCCGAGCCCGATCAGGTTGCCGTCGAAATCGGTGCCGACCTGGCCGCGTACATAGACCGTGTTGCCCGCGCGGACGGCCTGACAGAGATCGTTGTCGAGCGACTGGTTCGGGTAGGTGTCTTTCGTATTGAACATGCGGATGCGAGTATGCGTCGGCATCAATTCACTCCTATTTCGTTGGCTCGATGTGAGTGCGATGCGCCACCGTCGCACTCGGCGCCGCTGGAGTCGGCGGTATGCGCGTTGCCTGCGTCCTGCCGACGCTGCGACGCGTCGTGATAGGCGAAGTAGCGGCGCTGCGTGACGATGTGATCGGCGATGCGCTTGGCGTCGTGCCAGACGCCCCAGATGAACGACGATCCGCGGTGCGACAGGTAGGGCAAGCCGAGGAAATAGAGACCGGGCTCCTTTGAAACGCCGCGCTGATGTCGGGGCTTGCCCTTTTCGTCGAACGTATCGACGTGCAGCCAACTGAAGTCGATCGAATAGCCGGTCGCCCAGATGATCGTGTTCACGCCCGCCTTCGTCAGGTCGAGTTCGGCGAGCGGATGCGTCACGCATTCCGGATCGGGTGGGATGATGCGCGCCGCGGGGTCTTCCGGCAGATCGATGCCGTTACGGATGACATAGGCATCGGCCGCGTCGAGCAGGGACATCAGATTGTCGTCGCCGCGCTTCAAATTCGCGGCGAGATCCTGCTCGAACGTCGCGACGCCCATCTCGAACGATTTCGTCGTACCGACGAGCGTCATGCCCTGGTGCGCGAGCCCGCGGAAATCGATCGTTTTGCCGCCGTACGCGCCGCTCACCGCGATCGTCACGTGCTCGCGCCCCGGACCCGCGGCTTCCTTGTCCCATTCGCCGAGCACGCCGAGCCACCAGCAGAAATCGCGATTGCGGTAAGCGCGCGGCGGACGATCGTGCGCGCCGACCGACAAATAGACCCTGCGGCCCGCGCGCAAAAGCTCGTCCGCGATCTGCACGCCCGACGAACCCGCGCCGACCACGAGCACGGCGCCCTCGGGCAATTGCGCGGGATTGCGATAGTCGGCCGAATGAAGCTGCGTGAGATTCGCGTCCCGCGGTGCGATCGGCGGAATGACCGGACGCTGGAACGGCCCCGTCGCGACGACGACGCGATTGGCCTCGATCGTGCCGTCGGAGGTTTCGACCGTAAAGCCCGGCCTGCCGATCTGCCGAACGACGCTCGTCACTTCGACGCCCGTGCGGATCGGCGCGTTGAACTTGCGCGCATAGGTCTCGAAGTAATCGGCGACCTGATCCTTCGTCGCGAAGGCGTCGGGATCGAGGCCTTCGAATTCCATGCCGGGAAAGCGGTCGTGCCAGGCCGGGCCATTGGCGACCAGCGAATCCCAGCGGCACGTGCGCCAGCGCTCCGCGATACGGTCGCGCTCGAGCACGAGATGCGGCACGCTCAGCCGGGTCAGATGTTCGCTCATTGCCACGCCAGCCTGACCGGCCCCCACGACGAGCGTGTCGATCGACGATTTGTCAGCCGTCATGGCTGTCTCCTTCCGAAAAGCAGTCCGGTTCAGATCCGTCTTCCACGACGTCTCCGTCGTCGAGGCGCGTCGACGATCGCTTCGCTGGAACTGGCAACAGCGTGTCACGATTTGCCCGGCCGCGTTCCGACAGAATCTACGCTCCGTCGGGGCTACGGAAAAATATATTTAAAAAATGCTTTGCATCGGTTTTCGCTATGCAAACGGGCGATCGACGAGAGACAATCGAACGCGACAGGCCAAGGGGGGAAGCAGATGGATGGCAACTCGGTGCGCTATTCGTTGCGTCAGCTACGGTATTTCGTCGTCACGGCGGAGACGCTTTCTTTCACCGCCGCGGCGAAGCGGCTGCACATTTCTCAGCCATCGATATCAACGGCGCTCGCCGATCTGGAGGAATCGTTCGGTGTGCAGCTCTTCGTTCGCCACCACGCGAGCGGGCTTTCGCTCACGCAACCGGGCCGCGATCTGCTCGGCCATGCACGCAACCTGTTGAAGAACGCCGAAGAGCTGCAGTTAGCGGCGAAAGAACTGGACGGCGGGATGTCGGGCTCGATCTCGCTGGGTTGCATGGTATCGCTTGCCCCGCCGCTGATGCCCGGCATCATCAGCCGCTTCGTGCAGGATCACTCCGCGATCACCTTTCGCACCACCGAAGGCCATCAGGACACGCTGCTCAACGGACTGCGCGACGGCTCGCTCGATATCGCGCTCACCTACAGCCTCGATATCAGCGACGGCATCGCGTTTACCCCACTTCTTTCTCTGCCGCCTTATGCAATTCTGCCCAAGACACACCGCCTCGCACGGGCACGCAAGGTGTCGTTGGCCGATCTGCTTTCGGAGCCGTACGTGATGTTGGACCTTCCGCATAGCCGGGAGTACTTCTCCGCGCTCTTCGATGCGGTCGGCAGCCGCCCGAGCGCGGCCTTCCGTTCTTCACAGCCGGAAGTCGTGCGTGGCATGGTGGCCAACGGGTTGGGCTACAGCATTCTGAACTTCCCGTTGAAGTCGAGCCGAACCGTCGACGGTGAGGACTTCGTCATTAAGCGTTTCAAGGAGAACGTCAATGCAACGAACCTTGGCATTGCGTTGCCGAGCGCCGTGAAGCCGCGCGAGGTCGTCAAGCGTTTCGCGGCGTTTTGCGAGACCTACATCCGCCGTCTGCACATCTGACGGGCTCCGGAGCAGCTTCGCATAGGCTCGGGCTATTCAATGCATCCAAAAACAATATTTTACCTAGTAATTTGGATTGTTAGATTGGTGCTCATCGCATGCACGCACCGCTAGGAGGCCCGCATGGCAGCCTTTCCACTTTCGCCGGACGCTGGATTCGACCTTGTCCGCGCCTTGCGCGAAAACTGCGAGCGCCCGTTCGAGGATGCACGAGCGATGCCGCCTGGCGTTTATACGTCGGAAGCGTTTCTGACGCTCGAGCAGCGGGATTTGTTCGAGCACGAGTGGTTGTGCGTGGGCCGGGCGAGCGCGCTCGCGCAAAGCGGCGACTACCTGACGGCGCGCATCGGCGACCAGCCGGTGGTCGTGCTGCGCGATACGGACGGCGCTTTGTGTGCGCTTTCGAACGTCTGCCTGCATCGGATGTCGGTGCTGCTTGAAGGGCGCGGCAACGTGCATCGCATCGTCTGCCCGTATCACGCCTGGAACTACACGCTCGACGGCAAGCTCGCCGGCGCCCCGTTGATGGATCGCCAGCCGGGCTTTTGCAAAGAGCACTACGCGCTGCCCGCCATCCGCTGCGAAACGTGGCAAGGCTGGATCTATGTGACGCTCAACGAACATGCGCCGCCCGTCTCGGCCCAGCTCGCCGAGCTGAGCGCGCTCATCGAACCGTACGGGATGACCGATTACGTCGAGACTTTCCACGAAGAGCACGTGTGGGATACCAACTGGAAGATCCTCGCGGAAAACTTCATGGAAAGCTATCACCTGCCGATGCTGCATCGCGCAACCGTCGGCCCGCACTCGAAGCTCGACGAAATGGAGTGCCCGCCGGGCCACCGGGCGTTCAACTATCACTGGATCACCAAGGAGGCGACGCTGCCGATCGGCAACGCGCATCCGGCCAACCAGCGCCTGCAAGGCCATTGGCGCCGCACGACCGCGCTGCTCGCGATCTATCCGACGCATCTCGTCACGCTCACCCCCGGCTACTTCTGGTATCTGATACTGCAACCGATGGGCGTCGGGAAAGTGCATATTCGTTTCGGCGGCGGGCTCGCGCCGGAATTCATCGACGATCCGAAAGCCGCCGACTACATGGCTACGTTGAAGACACTGCTCGACGAAGTGAACGCCGAGGACCGGCGCGGCGTCGAGGCGGTATTTCGCGGCGTGCACGCGCCGCTCGCCAAGCCCGGCCGCCTGAGCCCGCTAGAGCGGCCGAACTACGACTTCGCGCGCTACCTCGCGGGTCGCCTCGGCGCAATGTGACCACGTCGCCGCGTATGGACAGCCAACAAACCGCCGACCTTCTCATGTCAAGCGATCCGTTCATTTCTTTCTCGGGCGTCAGCAAGTCGTATGACGGCGTAGCGAACGTCGTCGAAGGGCTCGACCTTGACGTGGCGCGAGGCGAGTTCGTGTCGCTGCTCGGGCCGTCCGGCTCGGGCAAGACGACGACGCTGATGATGCTGGCGGGATTCGAATCGCCGACGCGCGGCGAGATTCGCCTCGCCGGCAAGCGTCTGGACAATAAGCCGCCGCATCAGCGCGACATCGGGATGGTGTTCCAGAACTACGCGCTATTCCCTCATATGACGATCGCCGAGAACGTGGCGTTTCCGTTGTCCGTGCGCAAGATCGCCCGCGGCCAGCAGAAGACACGCGTCATGCGCGCGCTCGAGATGGTGGAGCTGTCGCATCTGGCGGGACGGCGGCCGGCGCAGTTATCGGGCGGCCAGCAGCAGCGCGTCGCGCTTGCCCGTGCACTCGTGTTCGAGCCTAGCGTGGTGCTGATGGACGAGCCGCTCGGTGCGCTCGACAAGCGGCTGCGCGAAAGCATGCAGTACGAAATCATGAGGCTTCATCGTGAGCTCTCGCTCACGATCGTCTATGTGACGCACGACCAGAACGAAGCGTTGACGATGTCGGATCGGGTCGCCGTGTTCTCCGACGGACGCATTCAGCAGGCCGCCACGCCGACGGAGCTCTACGAAAACGCGGCCAATGCATTCGTGGCGAACTTTGTCGGCGAGAACAACGGATTGACCGGCCGCGTCCTCGCGGGCGGCGGCGAATGGGCCGCGCTGCAACTGCGCGACGGCAGCACGGTCTACGGTCGAGTGGGCGCGGGGCTCGCCACCGGCGATACCGCGATGCTAGCGTTGCGTCCTGAGCGCGCGCATATCGCGGCGACGCTCGAAGCCACCCAGGAAGCGGCACGGCAGAGCATGAACATCGTGCAGGCGCTCGTCGAGGAACTCGTCTATTGCGGCGACCATCACCGCGTGCATCTGAAGCTCGGCCATGGCGAAACCGTCGTGGTCAAGGTGCCGAACACCGAGCGCCACGATCTGCCCGCCCTCGGCAGTCAAACGGCCGTCACCTGGCGCCGCGACGACTGCAAGGTGCTGCCCGCCGCGGCGGCCACGCCGCATGCCGCTGCATCGACCGACGGCGCCGACTACTCCGCTGCTTCCCCTTCTTCATCCGCCTCGCCACTCATCGCAGGAGCCAACTAGAAATGAAAACCATCTCGTCATTCCGGACCACCGTCGCAACCTGCGCGTTTGGCTTATTTGCCGCGGTCACGGCTCATGCCGCCGATACCATTTCCGTCGTGACCTTCGGCGGGGCCTATGAAGCTGCCGCGAAAAAGGCCTGGTTCGAGCCGTTCACGGCGAAGACCGGCGACCAGTTCGCGACCGAATCGTACGACGGCGGCCTCGCCAAGTTGCAGGCGATGGAACAAGCGAAGAATCCGACCTGGGATCTGATCGATCTCGAAACCAACGATGCGATCACCGCCTGCGACGAAGGCCTGATCGCAAAGTTCGACAAGAAGTTGCTCGGTAAAACCAGCGATTTCCTGCCGGGCTCGATCAGCGACTGCGCGGTCGCGGCGATGGTGTGGTCCACCGTTTATGCGTACGACACCAGCAAGCTGAAGACCGCGCCGACGACCATCAACGATTTCTTCGATTTGAAGAAATATCCCGGCAAGCGCGGAATGCGCAAGTCGCCGAAGGTGGCCATGGAGTGGGCGCTGATCGCCGACGGCGTCGCGCCGAAGGATGTCTACAAAGTACTCGGCACGCCTGCCGGCGTCGATCGCGCGTTCAAGAAACTCGACACGATCAAGTCGAGCATCGTTTGGTGGGAGGCGGGTGCGCAGGCCCCGCAGCTTCTTGCCGACGGCGCGGTCGTGATGACGCAGGCTTATAACGGTCGTATCGACAATGCAGTGCATCAGGACAAGAAGCCGTTCAAGATTGTCTGGGATGCGCAGGTGTACGACTACGAATGGTGGGCGGTGGTCAACGGCGCGAAGCATGCCGACGCGGCGCAGAAGTTCATCATCTCGTCCTCGACGCCCCAGGCGTATGCCGATCTGTCGAAGTACATCGCCTATGCGCCGCCGCGCAAGGACGCTATTCCGCTGATCGACAAGGCGCGCCTCAATGATCTGCCGACGGCGCCGGACAACTTCAAGCGTCCGCTGCAGATCGATGCAACGTTCTGGGCAGACAACGCCGATGCGATCAACAAGCGGTTTCAGAACTGGCTGACGCAATAAGGCAGTCACATCCGCCTGAAAAGTCGTGATCGGAGAGACAGGAATGCGATGAACACGCCGCTGCCCGCCACCGTCCGTTTTGATCGCGGCCCGCAGGCCGCGGACCGCGAGTCGTTCCGCGCCGCGCGCCGCAAGGCTGCGGCGCGCGCACTGCTGCTGGCATTGCCGCTGCTCGTGTTTCTCCTCGTCACGTTCGTCGCGCCGATTGCGAGCCTGCTCGGCCGTAGCGTGCGGAACCCCGAAGTGCGCGTCGGCATGCCGGAGCTGAGCGCGGCGCTCGCTGGATGGAACGGTGCGGGTGTCCCCGGCGAGCCTGTATTCGCCGCGCTCGCGCATGACTTGAAGGATGCGGGCGAGAACGGTCAGCTCGGCAACATCGCACGACGCATGAACTTTTATCAGCCGGAGTTCCGCAGCCTGCTCTTCAAGACGGCGCGCGCCACACGCTCGCAGACGTTCGCGCAATGGAAGCCCGCGCTGATCGAGCTCGACCCACGGTGGAACGCGCCCGAAACGTGGCGCTTGCTCAAGCGTGCGTCCATCTCGCCGACCCCCGACTATTTGCTGAACGCCGTCGATGTGCAGGTCGGGGCCGATGGCTCGGTGACGACCGTTGCGGCCGATAGTGCCGTTTATCGTGCAGCTTTTGCACGCACGGTGACGATCAGCGCGACCGTCACCGTGTTATGCCTGCTGTTCGGCTACCCGGTGGCCTATCTGCTCGCGACGTTGCCGGAAAAGCAGAGCAACCGCCTGATGCTCTTCGTGATCATCCCGTTCTGGACGTCGCTGCTCGTGCGCGCGACTGCGTGGTATGTGCTGCTGCAACCCGGTGGCGTCATCAACAGCGCATTGATGAGCTTCGGGATCGTCGGTCATCCATTACCGCTCGTGTTCAACCGCACCGGAGTGTTGATCGGCATGACGCATATCCTGCTGCCGTACATGATCCTCGCGATTTACTCCGTGATGAAAAACGTTTCGCCGGTGTACATGCGCGCGGCGAAATCGCTCGGCGCGCACCCGGCGGAGGCTTTTGCGCGCGTCTATATTCCGCAGACGCTGCCCGGTGTCGGCGCCGGATGCTTTCTCGTGTTCGTGCTCGCGCTCGGCTATTACATCACGCCGGCCCTGCTCGGCGGCGCCGGCGACGAGATGATCAGCCAGCTCATCGCATCGCAAACCAACGATCAGCTCAACTGGGGCCTCGCGGGTGCGCTGTCGTGCTATCTGATCGTGTTCACGGCGTTGTTCTATTTCATCTTCAACCGGCTGGTCGGTATCGACCGCTTGCGCTTCGGCTAACGGCGGCGGCAAGACTCGACGATCCTTCATATTGCTCACCAACAGGCGGACCCGATGAAAGACGGACGGACCCGGCTACTTTCGGAGCGCATCGCTGGCGCCGGATTGCGCGTGCATTGCGCGATCATTTTCTTTTTCCTCGTTGCGCCGATTCTCGCGATCGTGCCGCTGTCGTTCAACTCGGGCTCGTTCTTCTCCTACCCGATGCAGGGCTTTTCGCTGCGCTGGTATGCGCAGGCGCTGAGTTCGCCGGACTGGCAACGCGCGTTTGCGAACAGCATCGGCATCGGTGCGGCCGCGACGCTGATCGCGACGGTGCTCGGCACGCTCGCCGCGCTCGGGTTGAGCCGGACGCAGTTTCCGTTCCGCTCGATCGTCATGCCGATCATCGTGTCGCCGATGATCGTACCGATCGTGGTCGTCGCGGCGGGTTTCTATCTCGTCTTTTCGCCGCTCGGGCTCGTGAATTCGTATGCGGGCGTGGTGCTCTCGCATGCTGCGCTCGGGACGCCGTTCGTCGTCATTACCGTGACGGCATCGCTGCTCTCGTTCGATCAAACGTTGCTTCGCGCCGCGGCGGGCCTTGGTGCTCCGCCGTGGGTGACTTTCCGGCGCGTCACGCTTCCACTGATCGCGCCGGCTGTCGCGACCGGCAGCATCTTCGCCTTTGCGACTTCGTTCGACGAAGTGATCGTGATTCTGTTTATCGGCGGGCCGGAGCAACGGACCGTGCCGCGCCAGATGTGGAGCGGTATCCGCGATCAGATCGATCCGTCGATCCTGGCCGTGGCCACGCTGTTGATGGCGTTCGCCATCGCTTTGTTCGCCTGCATGAACTGGTTGCGCAAGCGCGCGGCGGCGGCCAGCCGCTCGTTCGCCTGAGTTCGCCCGATCACTGTAGGTTCGCCGGTGGTGCAATTAGAAATTGCAGAGTAATAAGATTAAAATCTCGCCACGCCCGGCGTTCCTCCAAAAGGCAGTCCGAACAAACCCACCCATGAACAAGACCGATTTCGAAGTGCATGACGCGCGCTTTCGCGCGCTGATCCAACCGAATGCGCCGCTCGAAAAGCTCTACGGCGAGTGCCTTTGGGCCGAGGGCCCCGTCTACTTTCCGGCGGGCGACTATCTCGTATGGAGCGACATCCCCAATAGCCGCATGCTCCGGTGGGTGCAGGGCATGGGCGTGGGGGTCTTCCGCGCGAATTCAAACTTTTCGAACGGCAATACGCGGGACCAAGAGGGTCGTCTCGTGACATGCGAGCATGGCCTGCGGCGCGTCACGCGCACCGAGCACGACGGCAGCATCACCGTTCTGGCCTCGGCTTATGACGGCAAACGGCTCAACTCGCCGAACGATGTCATCGTCAAATCGGATGGCTCGGTATGGTTTACCGATCCCGATTACGGCATCCTCAGCGACTACGAAGGCGGCCGGGCCGAGAGCGAGATCGGCCGATGCAATGTCTATTGCGTGCAGCCGAAAAGCGGCACGGGCGAGGCTGTGCTCGTTGCGGACGACTTCGTGAAGCCGAACGGTCTTGCGTTCTCCCCCGACGAGAGCCGGCTCTACATCGCGGATTCTGGGGCATCGCACTTCGAGAATGGGCCGCATCATATCCGCGTATTCGATGTCGTCGACGGCAAGTTGCGCAACGGCCGCATGTTTGTCGAGATTCAGGAAGGCATCCCCGACGGCATGCGGATCGACGAGCAGGGCAACGTCTGGACCAGCGCGCTCGACGGTGTACACTGCTACTCGCCCGCGGGCGAGCTGCTCGGCAAGATCTTGATTCCCGAAGTCGTCGCCAACCTGACATTCGGCGGGCGGCTGCGCAACCGCCTTTTCATCACGGCGAACTCCTCGCTTTACTCTCTATGCGTTGCAGTGCGCGGGGTGGCGCCATAACCCTTTAAGGCCAAGACACTGAATGAGTACAATGAGCTCGACGCAGCGATTCTTCTCCAATCGTCCCCGCTTCATCATCGGTCTCATTTTCGGTGTCGTTGCCTACCTTCTGGATCCCTGGCATTTGCGTCCCATTCAGCACGCGCTGCTGGCATGGGATAGTTGCATGTGGGTCTTTCTGATCCTGATCTGGTTCAGGATGGCGAAGGCGAGCCCGGCCGAAGTGCAACGCGTGGCCGAGCGCGAGGACGAGGGCGCGACGGCCATGCTGACGATCATTACAATCGCGGCCGTCGCGAGTATCGTCGCGATCGTCGTCGAGCTCTCGCAGGCGAAGGGACTCGGCGGCCGCGCCGCGCTTGTGAATTACACGCTCACAGGGGCGACGATGGTCGGCACATGGCTCCTGATTCCAACGATTTTCACGCTGCAGTATGCGCGTTACTACCATCAGTCGGGCGACAAGACATCGTTGAAATTTCCGGAAGAAAACCCAGAACTCGACTACTGGGACTTCCTTTATTTCTCGTTCACGATCGCCGTGGCATCCCAGACGTCCGACGTCACGGTTTGCTCGAAAGAGGCGCGGCGTACCGCGCTCGCGCAATCGATCCTGTCATTCTTCTTCAATGCGGCGGTGCTCGGGTTATGCGTCAATATCGCAGCCGGGCTGTTGGGATCGTAACGGAGAAGCGCTGAGCCGCTTCGGTTCGGCCCCGGATTCGACATCGCGGCCAACGGAATGTAAATTGGTTGGCGTCCGCATACATCGATGCGGACGCGACCGATGCTTCCCGACCCGCGGGCATCATCGCCATCGGGAGGTGACTGCGATGAGCGAACAACCTGGCAAAAGCGAAGCGCCTGACGAGGCGCCGCTAGAACGCCCCACCGATCTGCCCAAGCCAATTGGCGACGCCGTGCCCGCGCCGGAGGAGCCGGGCCTCGATCGGCCACTGCCGCCGACAACGCATCCTGATCAGACTTCCGACGAAACGGGCGAGCATCCCGAGGAGCCGACGGAGGCGCCGCCGGCCGAGACTTCGGAGCCGCTCGGTGATGCTATCCCCGCGCCGGCGGAGCCCGGCCTCGATCAGCCGCTGCCTCCGAAAAAGCCGCCGCCCCGTTGACAGGGTCCACGCTTACCGCACCGATGACCGGTGTGCTTGGCCGACTGGCCGTCTCACCGGTCACTTCAGGTCGGCTGTCGTGGGGATCATCGCGGCAAGCCCGTGCCGCATGCCATCGTCAGCAACGAGCTGCCACAGGCTCGCCTGCTCGATCCAGAATTGCTTGCCGGACTTCGCGATGCGAATGCCTCGATAGTTCCTGGCGTACCCGTCTTTCGTCACCCGCTCGATAAAGTTGCTGCGCTCGTTGCGATCGGGCGCCGCGGCGGAAAGGCGCGAGGGAAGTCCGACCAATTCATCCCATTCGTATTCGAACCGCCGCTGCGCAGTCTTGTTTCCATAGATGAACAGCGGATCGGCCGCGGTATCGTGCGCAAGCAAAAGGAACGGCGCCGACTCGTAGAGCCAGCGTGCGCCTTCGGGCCCGCTCATGCCTGCCGGTACCAGCTCCTCGCCGAGGAACCGGCGGTAGCTTTGCGTCAGAAGGTCGAAGAAGGGGGCATCAGTGCGTCGATCCATCAGGGAGGCTCTCCATTTCGTGCGGGTGCGTAGCTTTACGTCGCGCCAATTAAACCAGGATTGGCGAAGCCGTGCTCGCACGACGGACGATAGCTGATGGGCTGATGGCGTTTCTTTCGTGGTGCTAACGGATTGCGGACCTTGTCGTCATTCCGGTTGCCCGCGCTCGCGCAGCAGGTCGGACAGGCTGCGCGCAGCCGGTTTCAGCGGCAGCCGATGCTGAGTCCACCCCATTTGCCGTGCGGGCGTCAAGGCGCGCAGCCGCGTGGCAGACCAGCGGAAGAATCGATACACGCGCGGATGCGAGAACGCACCGCTCCAGAATCGCCAGATGAGCTGCTCGCCGCGACTATGGTTCGCGCCTTGGCCGCGCAGCGGGTGCGCGACCTGCTCGTCCGGTGCCCGATTTGCCTCCGTTCTCAGTCGCACCAGCAATTGCGGAATCGGTATGCGAACCGGACATACTTCGCCGCAGGCGCCGCAAAGGCTCGAGGCTGTCGGCAAATCGGCGGTCGCGTCGAGCCCCAGTAAATGAGGGGAAATGATCTTGCCGATCGGTCCAGGGTAGGTCGTGCCGTACGCTTGCCCACCGATGCGTGAGTACACCGGGCAGTGGTTCATGCATGCGCCGCAACGAATGCACTGCAGTGTCGCGCGCAACTGTTGGTCGGTATAGGCTTGCGTGCGGCCGTTGTCGAGCAGCACGAGATGCATTTGGCGCGGGCCGTCGAGCTCGCCGGGCCGTCGCGGGCCGGATATCAGATTGAAGTAGGTGGTGATCGCCTGCCCGGTTGCCGAGCGCGTGAGCAGGCTCGCGAGCGGAACGATGTGCTCGAGCTTCGCCACGACCTTCTCAATGCCCATGATCGCGATGTGCACGCCGGGCACCGTCGTGGAAAGCCGGCCGTTGCCTTCGTTCTCGACGAGCCACAACGTCCCCGTGTCAGCCGCCGCGAAGTTGACGCCCGAAATGCCGACGTCGGCTTCGACGAATGCGCCCCGCAATGCTCGCCGGCCCGTCTGGATCAACTCGTCGACGTCTTCCGTATACGGAGTATCGGGTATGTGCGCTTCGAACAGCTCGCCGATCTGCTCGCGCGTTTTGTGGATGGCCGGCATGACGATGTGCGAGGGCTTCTCGCCAGCCATCTGCACGATGTATTCGCCCATGTCGGACTCGAGGCAATCGATGCCGCGCTCGCCGAGGTAATGGTTGAGCTCCATCTCCTCGCTCGCCATCGATTTTCCCTTGATGACGCGACGCGCGCCGTGGCTTGCGACAATGTCATGAATGATGGCGTTCGCTTCGTCGCTCGTTTCGGCCCAATGGACGCGGACGCCCGCGGCCGTCAGCTTCGTCTCGAGTTGCACGAGCAATTCGGGCAAGCGCGCGAGTGCGTGCCGGCGAACGGCTTCTCCAAGGTCGCGCAGCGCTTCGCGCTCGTCTTCGTCGGGAAACTGCGCCGCGCGTTTCGTTTGCAGAAAGTTCATCGCTCCGCGCATGCTTTTGCGCAGCAACGGGTCGTCCAGTGCGGCTCGTGCGCGCGCCTTGAAATCCGCGGCGGGAACGAATTGCATCGGGCTCGTGCTCATCGGCGGTCTCCTTCGATATCGATCGATTCGGTGACGATGACGACCCATAGCCATCGAGGGCCGTGTGCCCCGTAGGCGAGCGTTTGCTGAATGTCGGAGGTCTTGGACGGCCCCGAAACAAGGACGAGGTTCGTCGGCATGCCTTCATGCCAGCGCTCCGCTTGCGCCGCCGCATGCAGGTCCGGGTGCAACGTATGTTCGTGAACGAGCGTGATATGGAGTGGCGGCGCGAGCGAAGCGGTGCGCGGCGAGCCGGCATCGGGTGCGAGGACGAGCGTTCCCGTTGCGGCGATACCCGAGCGCGCGACGGTGAAACCCGCGTCGACCGTCTCGAACAGCTCCCGCTTCCAGGCTTCGATCGGCCGGTCATAAGACAGCGCTTCGACAGTGGGCGGCAGCGCGTGCGCCAATGCGGCACCTTCACGGCTGCCTTGGTCGACGAGCAGCCGCCGCACGCGATGTTCCGCCAGACGTCGAGCGATTTCGCCAGGCCACGACGTTGCGCTCGAACACCATACCTCGGCATGCGAGGTTTTCAGCGATGAATGCATCGCCTCGATCAGTTCGCGCTTCGATGTCGGGCCTGCGGCGCGGCGGCGCTCGTCGTAGTGCGCGTCGATGCGTTTGTCGATTTCGGCAACTTGCATTTCAGGCTGTGAGGCGGCGGCGCGAAGACGGCCGAGAATTCGCTCGCGCGCAGTGAGTGCGCTCATGCCGTTTCTCCCGTGTCGCGCTGATCTCCGCCGGCGCCGCCCGTGCGGCGCCATAGAAAGCTCGCGAGATGCTCGACCGGTAGTGGGGCGCCATGATAAGCGGCGGCATTGCCGATGTTGAGCAGGCAGCCGCAGTCGGCCGACACGAGGCGATCGCAGCCCGTCGCGCAGGCAGAGGCGATCTTGTCATAGACCATCGCACCCGAGATATCGGGATGTTTCAGCGAAAACGTGCCACCGAATCCGCAGCATTCCGACTCGCGCTCGTGATCGATGCGGGTGACGCCCGGCATTGCGTCGACGAGCGCCACGCCGTGCTGACGCGTGCCCATCTCGCGTCGTGCCGCGCAGGAAGTGTGCAGCACCACGCGCTCGGGCGTCGGCTTGGTAGCAAGGTAACGGGTGACGTCGAGCTTGACCACGTTCAGCAGGAATTCGCCGAGCTCGTAGATGCGCGCCGCAAGCTCACGCGCTTTCGCGCTCGCCTGCGGGTCGCCTTCGAACAGCTTCGGCCAGTGATGGCGCATCATGCCCGCACATGAACCCGAAGGAACGATGACCGGCCATGGCTCGGCAAACAGATCGAGCTGCGCACGCGCTACTTCGCGCGCGTGCTCCGGATTGCCGCTGCTGTAAGCGGGCTGTCCGCAACAGCTTTGCGCACGCGGGAAATGCACGGTCAATCCTTCGCGCTCGAGAAGACGGACCGCATCGAGCCCGGCCTGCGGGACGAACAGGTCGACGAGACAGGTCGCGAACAGATAGACGTCGTTGGGCGGGACCGAAGGATACTGCCGTTCCTGCATGATTTTCTCCATCGCGCCGCTTGCGCGCCTGACGCGCGATGAGAGGGTGCGGCGATCCGGGCATAATCCTGTCCACGGGCCTGATGCACAAATTGGTTGGACCACTTCGCGTCGCTGGCCTGCGTGATGGACGTGTGGATTCCGGCTTGTCAGCCGGCTCAGCGACGGTGGGAATTGGAACGATGATGAAAGGCGAAGAAGGCGGACGCGTCGAAGCGGTCATGCGTCGGCTCGAGACGGCCTTGATCGATGGCACGTGGCCTGCCGGTGCGCGCCTGCCGGCCGAGCGCACGCTGGCGAACGAATATGCGGTATCGCGCAATACGGTTCGCGAGGCAATCCAGCGCTTGGCGGCGCGCGGGCTCGTGCAAGCGAGACATGGAGCGGGCGTATTCGTGACGGACCGCTTGCGGACCGGAATCGCCTCGCCATGGGGGCAGCTCGTTGCCGATCACCCCGTGCTGCGCGACGATATGCTCGAATTTCGCCGCGTCCTCGAAGGGGCGACGGCTTATTTCGCCGCATTGCGCGCGACGGCCGAGGACCGCAAGCATATCCGCGCGCTCCTGCGCGACCTCGAGAAAGCTCGCCGAGCGAACGATATGGCGGCCGAAGCACGGGCCGATACGAGCTTCCACGAGGCGATTGCGCGCGCGTCGCATAACGCGATGTTTCTTCATCTGCACGCGAGCGTGATCGGCATGCTGCGCGAACATATCGCGACGAGCGGCACCGGCCTGCGTGAAAACGACGAAGAGGCGTCGGACGTTTTGTTGCTGCAGCACAAGGCGCTTTGTGAGGCGATATGCACTCGCAAGCCAGAAGAGGCGCGCACGGCCATGCAGACACATATCGATTTTGTCCGCGGTCGGTCCGGTGCGCGCGCTGCGTGATGACGCGGCTCGGCGTCGCGTCGCTACGCCTCCTATATCAAGCAGGGTTAGCTGGTTCGCTGCAATTGGGCGACCACGACGCGCGCGGCGTCAGCGATGGCCTCATCGCGTCCGCGCGTGTCAGGTTTTTCCTGCGTGTGATAAATGGCCAAGACGATCGGTTTGCGTGAGGGCGGCCAGATGACCGCAATGTCGTTGGCCGTTCCGTGGTCGCCCGTGCCTGTCTTGTCGCCGACATCCCAACCGGCCGGCACCGCGGCCCTGATTCGCTTCGCGCCGGTCTGACAGCCGCGCAGCCACGTCTGGAGCATATCGCGTTGCATGTCGGGGAGCGCATTGCCGAGCGCAACGGCTCGCAGCGTGTGCGCCATCGCCGTCGGCGTGGTCGTATCCCGCGGGTCGCCCGGTATCGCGGTATTGAGCTCGGTTTCCCAGCGATCGAGCCGGAACGTCTTGTCGCCGATCGAGCGCGCGAAGGCGGTCACCGCGGCAGGACCGCCCAGCAGTTTGATCAGCTGGTTCGCGGCCGTGTTGTCGCTCAATTCGACGGCGGCGCGGCAAAGCTCGTCCACCGTCATGCCGTCGGCGACGTGCTTGCCCGAAATGGGCGAGTAGCTGACGAGATCGCTTTGCGCGTATTGGATCCGTCGCTGCATGAGACCTGCCTCGTGGACACTCTTCGCGAGTACCGCGGATGCGAGAACCATCTTGAACGTGCTGCAAAACGGAAAGCGCTCGTCGGCGCGATGACGGATCTCGGTACCGCTACCCGTGTCGAGGGCGTAGACGCCGAGCCTTCCTCCGAATTGTTTTTCGATCGCCGCCAGCTTGGTCCGTGACGTTTCACGTTCCTCTCCTGACATCGCGCGTGCGTCGAGCGCCAACGCGAATGGTGCCGCGACCGCGGCTAGCAGCAATGCACGGCGGTTGGGTGAATGAGCCATCTTTGTCGTTTGCTCCTTTTAATCGAATGGTCTTGGACGAAGTCGTCCGGAGCACGACTATCGGGCAGTTCAACGGTATCGACAAACGGCAAAATCTGAAGCGTGTCACAAGAAAAACTAGGGGCAGGGTCGACTCGAACGAGGCGATAGCTTTTGCCAATTGCATAGATTTAGATTATCGAATTCACTGCTCGATAGTCTGGCTGCATAATGGCCACACTTTCACCCAACCATGAGGATCCAGGCGAAATGTCGATCATCAACAGCCAAGTCAAACCGTTCAAGGCCACCGCATTTCACAACGGCGATTTCGTGACCGTTACCGACGAAACGCTGAAGGGCAAGTGGTCGGTCGTCGTCTTCTATCCGGCGGACTTCACGTTCGTCTGCCCGACCGAACTCGCCGACCTGGCGGACCGCTACGCTGAATTCCAGAAGCTTGGCGTCGAGATCTACAGCGTGTCGACCGACACGCACTTCACGCACAAGGCGTGGCACGACACGTCGGACGCCATCGGCAAGATCAAGTATCCGATGATCGGCGATCCGACCGGCGCGATCACGCGCAACTTCGACGTCATGATCGAAGAAGAAGGCCTCGCGTTGCGCGGCACGTTCGTGATCAACCCCGAAGGCCAGATCAAGCTCTGCGAAATCCACGACAACGGCATCGGTCGCGATGCGGGCGAGCTGCTGCGCAAGGTCCAGGCCGCGCAATACGTTGCCGCGCATCCGGGTGAAGTCTGCCCCGCGAAGTGGACGCCGGGCGCCGAGACGCTGAAGCCTTCGCTCGATCTCGTCGGCAAGATCTAATCGCTCCCAGTAGCACCCCGCAGCCGACGAGGCTGCATGAGCGGCGTCATCCAAGAGATGACGCCGCGGCTCTCCCTCGCCCTTCGCAAAGCTCAATCGGACGAACCATGCTCGACGCCAACCTCAAGACGCAACTGAAAACGTACCTCGAAAAAGTCACGCGGCCGATCGAGATCGTCGCATCGGTCGACGATACTGCAAAGTCGCAAGAGCTGACCGAACTCCTTCGGGACATCGAGGCTTTGTCCGAGCACATTACCGTCATCGAACGCCGCGGCGACGATGCGCGCAAGCCGTCGTTCTCGATCGGCGAGCTTGGCAAGCCGGCCGGTATTCGCTTTGCCGGTATTCCGATGGGCCATGAATTCACTTCGCTCGTGCTGGCGCTGCTGCAGGTGGGCGGCCATCCGGTGAAGCTCGACGATGCGGTGATCGAGCAGATTCGCGAGCTGGACGGCGACTATCAATTCGAAACCTATTTCTCGCTGAGCTGCCAGAACTGCCCTGAAGTCGTGCAGGCGCTCAACGTGATGGCGATGATCAACCCGCGCATCCGCCACGTCGCGATCGACGGTGCCTTGTTCCAGCAGGAAGTCGAGGCGCGCGAGGTCATGGCCGTGCCGACGATGTTTCTGAACGGCGAAGTGTTCGGGCAGGGCCGCAGCGGCGTGAAGGAAATTCTCGCGAAGCTCGATACGAATGCGGGAGCGAAAGCGGCGAAAGCGCTCGAGAACAAGCCTGTATTCGACATGCTGATCGTCGGCGGCGGGCCGGCCGGTGCGGCTGCCGCGATATACGCGGCCCGGAAGGGGATCGCGACGGGCGTCGTTGCGGAACGATTTGGTGGTCAGGTGCTCGATACGCTCGCCATCGAGAATTTTGTTTCCGTGCAGGAGACAGAAGGACCTAAGTTTGCCACGGCACTGGAACAGCACGTGAAGCAGTACGAAGTCGACATCATGGACGTGCAGCGCGCGCAAGCGTTGATTCCGGGCGCGGTGAACGAGGTCCGCCTCGCGAGCGGCGCCGTGCTGAAGGCTAAAACCATTGTTCTTGCGACCGGTGCGCGGTGGCGCGAGATCGGCGCGCCCGGCGAGCGCGAGTATCGCAACCGCGGTGTCGCCTATTGCCCGCACTGCGACGGCCCGCTGTTCAAGGGCAAGCGCGTCGCCGTCATCGGCGGCGGCAATTCGGGCGTCGAAGCGGCGATCGATCTCGCGGGTATCGTTCGCGAGGTGACGCTGATCGAGTACGGCGAGAGCCTGAGGGCCGACGAAGTGCTCCAGCGCAAGCTGAGGAGCCTTGCCAACGTGACGGTTGTCACGCGTGCGCAGACTACCGAAATCGAAGGCGACGGTGCGAAGGTCAACGGCCTCGTCTATAAGGACCTGCGTACGGGTGAGGCGAAACGCGTGGCGCTCGAAGGCGTGTTCGTTCAAATCGGTCTCGTGCCTAACACGGAGTGGTTGAAGGGCACGGTCGAGCTGTCCGAGCGTGGCGAGATCGTCGTCGATGCGAAGGGAGCCACGTCAGTGCCGGGCGTCTTTGCCGCGGGCGACGTGACGACCGTGCCTTTCAAGCAGATCGTCATCGCCGTCGGCGAAGGCGCGAAAGCCGCGCTCGGCGCGTTCGATCATCTCATTCGTAGTGCGCCTCAAGAAACCGTCTCGGCAGACGAAGAACGGGAAGCGGTGGTCGCCTGATGGTGAAACGGAGGCGCGATGCGTCTCGCCGCTGACGCTGTGCGCGATATCGGATCTTCTTCGGATTCGATATCGCGCACGTGCGTTGAAATGTGTTGCGTCAATTTCCGATGATATGAGCCACGACGTCACGCGAATGCGCGCGTTGCCGGTGCTCGAACAGATAGATACCCTGCCAGGTGCCGAGCACCAGGCGACCCTGTTCTATCGGGATCGATAGTTGAACCTGCGTCAGAGCCGTGCGTAGGTGAGCCGGCATATCGTCGGGCCCTTCCGTGCCGTGCTCGTAACGCTTCGGGTCCTCGGGCGCGATCGTTTCGAAGTACCGTTCGAGGTCGCGCTGCACGGAGGGATCGGCGTTTTCCTGAATCAGCAGTGATGCCGACGTGTGACGGCAAAAGAGCGTCAGAACGCCGATGTCGACCGACTGCCGATCGACGAACTCGCGGACCTGCTCCGTTATTTCGACGAGCCCGCGTCCGTCGGTCTCGACTTCGAGGTGTTCAAGTGCTTGGCGCATCAGGGGCCTCCGTAGTGCTGATTCGGTCGCGTTTGTCGATCCGATATGTTACTGCTGCACTCGGAAGGCGGAAATTGCGGTTTCGGTTACCGTTAAGAGCCTCATCGACGGTGATCGGTGCGCATTTCGGCCTTGCCTTTCGACTCGCCTTACCTTACAGTAAGGCGCATTGGAGGTGTCCCGATGACAGCAGCAACAATCACTTCGAAGGGCCAGGTCACGATCCCGGTGGACGTGCGCAATCAGCTTGGCTTGGAGGCCGGCGACCGGATCGAATTCAGCTTTAACGAGGAGACGGGCCGGTATGAGGTCTATCCAGCAACACGCTCGCTGGTGACGCTCAAGGGCATCGTGAAGAAGCCCGCGAAACCGGTGTCGATCGAAGACATGAATCGCGCCATCGCTGAACAAGGGGCATCCGCGCGATGATCGGGCTGGATACGAACGTGCTGGTCCGCTACTTTGCCCAGGACGACGCCGTACAGTCGAAGAAGGCGACGGCGCTACTGGAGTCGCTGTCAGCCGAGCGGCCCGGATACGTGTCGCAGGTTGCCCTGGTCGAGGTCGTGTGGGTGCTCGGACGCTGCTACGGCGTCGAGCGCGAGCAGGTGAAGGAGATTCTCGATTCGATGATCGGCACGAAGGAACTGGTCGTTGAAGGTGCTGACACGGTGCGAAAAGCGCTTCGCGTTTTCGGGGCATCTGCGAAGGCGGATTTCGCGGACTGCTTGATCGAGCGGTCGGGGCACGTTGCTGAGTGCGAGTACACGGCAACTTTCGACGCGACGGCCTCTAAGGTCGCGGGAATGCGTTTGATCAAGTAATCTCGGCGCGAGCCCATATCGGGAAAAGGAACACGGAAACAGAAACAGAAACGGAGCGAACGGGGGTGACCTATGAGGCAACACGGCCGCTAGGTAGAAGGACATACAAGTCAGCGAGAAAGCCGATGGTTACGGACGAGAAGCCGCTCTTGGTCGGCGCCGACGAGTACCGGCGATTGGTTGACGCTGACGCGTACGACGCGCAGGCTTCGATCGAATGGGCCGCGCGGCAAGTCGAGCAGTTGCGGCGCCGAATCGCTGATGGGCAACCTGTTGTCATTTTGGGCGCCGGCGCGCCGCTGTCGATCCCGAGTGTAAAGGCACTCGACGAGTGGATCTCGGAGGCACTGCCAAACACCTGGCGCGTGATGCAGGACGACACCGGGAAAAGCGTGTCCACACCCTACGGCTCCACAACTTAAGGCGAAAACAACAACAAATGGCTATTTCCGCTAACACTCGTCCTATCGGCCCTCGTGCTATCGGCATTGCAGTTGCCGCCGTTGTCGCGCTTACGCTCATTACCGGCTGTTTCGTGACCGTCGGTCCTGGACAACGTGGAGTGCTCATGACCTGGGGTGCTGTCGCGCCCGGAGTGCTGGACCCCGGCCTGCATCTGAAAATCCCTTTCGCGCAGTCAGTCGCCAAAATGGACGTTCAGGTGCAAAACTCGCAGGCCGCGGAGACCGCCGCGAGTCTAGATCTACAAGATGTAACCACGACGGTAGCCACTAACTGGCACATTCTGCCGGCCGACGCAGAGTGGGTATATCAGCACATCGGCAACGAAGCCTCCTTAGTCGACAAGATAATCAAGCCCGCGATCAGCAACTCTGTGAAGGCGGTGACCGCGCATTACAACGCAGAAGACTTGATTACGCACCGCGACCAGGTGCGCGGACAGATCGAGGCGCAGATCACCGGCGAGCTGAAACCATACCGACTGGTGGTCGACTCGGTAAACATCACCGACTTCCATTTCAGCACCCAGTTCGTGCAGGCGATCGAGCAGAAGCAGGTAGCGCAGCAGCGCGCACAGCAGGCGCAATACGAGTTGCAGAAAGCCAGGGTTCTCGCTGATCAAAAGATTGTTGAGGCGCACGCGCAGGCCGAAGCGCAAAAGCTACTTCAGCAGACGATAACGCCCGAGATTATTCAACAGCAGGCAGTCGCCAAATGGGACGGCCACCTGCCGGAGGTGATCTCGAGCAGTGGAGTCCTGCCGATGCTAGGTAACGTTGGCATCGGCAAAGCAGATCGATAGGAAAACGGGATGGTGCTATGACGACAATGACCGCTATCCGCTCCCTATTGGCAGCGGGGCTCTGTTCTCCTTCTCAATGGTCATGCTTCGCGACGGCTATGGCGGTGCGCTGGCCGGCTTTGCGGCTCAGCAACAGCGTCACGATCGCCGATACCGCGAGCGTTGCGCCGACGACATACAACCCCGCCGCGTAGCCGCCCGTCGCGACCTTGAGCGCGCCGATCACGAACGGACCGACGAAGCCGCCCAGATTGCCGATCGAATTGATCATCGCGATGCCGGCCGCCGCGCCTGCGCCGGACAGGAACATGCTCGGCATGGCCCAGAGCGGAGCCTTGGCGGCGCTGATGCCGATGTTGACGACGACCAGCGCGAGCACGACGAACAAGGCCGTGCTGGCCTGCCCCGCGAGGATGAAACCGAGGCAGCCCAGCGCGCACGGTATGACGACATGCCAGGTGCGTTCCTGCGATTTGTCGGAGTGCCTTGCCCAGACGATCATCGCGATGACGGCCAAGACGCTCGGAATAGCGTTGAGCAGCCCGGTCTCCATCGGCGTGAAGCCGAACTGCCGAATCATCAGCGGCGCCCAGAGCCCGAGCGTGTAGAGCCCCGCCGACGTTCCGAAATAGATGAGCGCGAGCGCAAGGACACGCGGATCGCGCAATGCGTTCATCGCGCCGGCGGTATGCCCTGACTGGGCCTTTGTCGTGCCGCCTTCCGCTTCGAGCTTCGCGATCAGCCAGCGGCGCTCTTCAGGGCTCAGCCATTGCGCTTGCGAGGGCTTGTCCGTCAGAAACTTCAGCACGACGAATCCGAGCAAGACGGCCGGCATGGCTTCGAGAATGTAGAGCATTTGCCAATCGGCCAGCCCCCATACCGGCGGCAACTGCATGATCGCACCCGAGATCGGAGAGCCGATTGCGGTCGAGATGGGCGCCGCCGCCATGAACCATGCGGCCGCTACCGCACGCTGCTTCACCGGGAACCACAGACTCAGATAAAGAATGATGCCGGGAAAGAATCCCGCTTCCGCGATACCCAACAAAAAGCGCATTGCGTAGAAGCTCGTTGGGCCCGCCACGAATGCGGAGGCGGCAGATACGATGCCCCAGCTGACCATCACGCGCGCGATCCAGATGCGCGCGCCGATGCGATGAAGAATGAGGTTGGAGGGAACCTCGAACAGGAAGTAGCCGATGAAGAAGAGACCGCCTCCGAGACCGAATGCGCTCGGCGAGAGGCCGATGGCCTTGTTCATCGTCATCGCGGCAAATCCGACGTTGACGCGATCGAGAAAGCTGACGAAATAAAGCAGCATGACGAACGGAATGATCCGCCACATCAATTTCCGCGAGACTCGATGCTCGAGGTCGATGTTCATGTCTCCTCCCTTGGAGCTTTCAGTTTTAGCGGCGCGCCCCTTCGAGAGGCGCGCTCTGTCCAACCGCAGCGCCTGCCGCTACGGGCAGGCGTCCGTTCGTGCGCGGTGTGCGTAAGAGCCTGAGATCGCTACGCGCTAGACGGTTGCCTGACTGTTCGCGACGAGGTCACACACGGCCTCGGTCACCTGCGCGGTGGTCGCGCTGCCTCCGAGGTCCCCGGTGTGAAGCTTCGGGTTCGCCGTGACGGCTTCGATCGCGCGCATCAGGCGCTTGGCGGCGCCGAATTCGCCGAGATGTTCGAGCATCATGACGACGGACCAGAAGGTGCCGATCGGGTTGGCCAAGCCCTTGCCCATGATGTCGAATGCCGAGCCGTGGATCGGCTCGAACATCGAGGGATAGCGGCGCTCTGGATCGATGTTGCCCGTCGGCGCGATGCCGAGGCTGCCGGCGAGCGCGGCGGCGAGATCGCTGAGAATGTCCGCATGCAGATTCGTCGCGACGATCGTATCGAGCGAGGCGGGGCGATTGATCATGCGTGCCGTCGACGCATCGACGAGTTCCTTGTCCCACTTGACGTCGGGGAACTCCTTCGAGATCCGAAGCGCGACCTCATCCCACATGACCATTGCGTGCCGCTGGGCGTTGCTTTTGGTGATGACCGTCAGCTGCTTGCGCGGACGCGACTGCGCGAGCCGAAAGGCGAAACGCATGATGCGCTCGACACCGGCGCGCGTGAGGATCGATACGTCGGTTGCCGCTTCGATAGGATGCCCCTGATGCACGCGCCCCCCGATGCCGGAATATTCGCCTTCCGAGTTTTCGCGCACGATGACCCAGTCGAGATCGCCGGGCTTACAGCGTTTGAGCGGAGCGTCGATGCCCGGCAGGATTCGCGTTGGCCGCACGTTGGCGTACTGATCGAACCCTTGGCAGATCTTCAAGCGCAGACCCCACAGCGTGATGTGGTCGGGGACGTCGGGATCGCCGGCCGAGCCGAAGAGAATCGCGTCCTTGTCGCGCAGCGCGTCGAGGCCATCGGCCGGCATCATGACGCCATGCTGGCGGTAATAGTCGGCGCCCCAATCGAAATCCTCGAATTCGAAAGCGAAGCTATCGGCGGTCTTCGCGAGTGCCTCGAGCACGTGTTTGCCGGCCGGAATCACTTCCTTGCCGATGCCGTCGCCGGGAATCGCCGCAATGCGGTACGTCCTCATTTGGTCAGTCCTCGATACGTTGTCGTCAGGACTCCGAAATTAACGCAACGTGAGTTGAGATGACCGGTGCTAAACTCAAAGCATTCTTAACTTAAATTCACAAATGCGGCGTGTCGGAAACCGTCCTTCCGTCCGATCTAAGATTCATTTCGACGCTTGCGGCATGGAAGGTGGAGCGATTGAGGGTTGTCCAAGAGTAAGGATTTTCCTGGTTTCATGTCGGCATATCGACAATCGGCTTTCGTTCAAGAACCGCCTATCGCGCACCCTAAAGTTAGAAATCGAGCGGTCGTTTACGATAGTGGTTGGTGGTAATTTTGTTGGCGAGACGCAGCGTCGGACAAGCCGGCGAGCGCTCTTCCTCCATCCGCCCCGATACCTTCGATTGCGAGCACGTCGATGGACAACCTTCAGCCGAGTCTGGCTGCTCACGAGCAGGCCCTGATCGAAAGCGAGACGCGCCTGTTGCATGAGGTGCCGCCCGCGGGTTCGCGACACCCCCCAAAACCGCGGCGCCCATTGCCTGCTGCGCTCGACGATTGGCGCCTCGCTCACGCCGTACGCTTCATGGAACGCAACATAGCTGAATCGGCGCGACTGAACGACATCGCCGCGCACGTCGATCTGAGCCCGTTCCATTTTCAGCGCTATTTCAAGCAGGCGATGGGTGAGACGCCCGCGGCCTATGTCCGACGCGTGAAGCTGGACGAGGCAGCAGTCAGCCTCTGGATTAACGACAAGTCGGTGATCGAGCTTGCGCTCGGCTCCGGCTACGGAAGCCATGAAGCATTCGTGCGCGCGTTTCATCGGCAGTTCGGCCTCGTCCCTTCGCAGTACCGGGCATACGCGAGACGAGCGGCAAGCCAGCCGGATCCGGCCGATCTCGAGCGCGCCAAAACGGTGCGCGTGCAACAAATGCAGCCGATTCCGTTGCTCGCAATGCGCTTTTACGGTTCTTACGCCAATGTGGAAACGCACTGGCAGACCTTTGCCAAAGCGGTTCGCGCCGCCGGGCTGAACCTGGACGATCTGCAAGCGATCGGCGTTGCCTATGACAGCCCGGAAATCACGCCGAACGAACTGATCCGCTACGATTGCGCGATCGTGGACCCCGGATTCGATACGCGCGGCTCATCACTGACGCCACTCTCGTTGGCATCCGATTTATACGCAACGCTAGGGCACCACGGCCCCTATCACGAGATCTTTGCGACGTATCGCGTCCTCAGCGTCACCTGGCTCGCGGGCGCAGCTCACCAGTACGGCGTCGAAATCATCAAGGCATACGAGTTCTATCGAGAACTGCCTTGGGAAAACACGGGCCGCACGCAGCGCTTCGACCTGATGTTGCCGGTTAAAAAAAGAAAATAGCCATTGCCTCAAGCGCAAGTTTTATCAAGCTTCCTCAATTCTGCGTCGCTATATTCGTCCCGGACCAAACCAGTCGGAAATGGCCCGGCCGAGCGACGATAAACGCCGGCGGGACGAGCCATTGAGCCCGTAGATGCGCCCCGAGAGGTGCTGGTGAAGGTATGTGAGGAATGCACGAAATGACCGAAGCGATTGGGGCGGCGCAGCAGCGTCTTCGCGCGATCAACCCCATGTTCCCGGCGTTGATCCGACTGCATGAGGCGCTGCATCGCTGCGCCTACCCAGTCGACGCGATGGATGATGAGACACATCAGCGGCGTTTGAACGATCTCGCGGGAAAGACTGTCGAGGTGGCCGCGGCGTTCCTTTCTTGCCGCTCGGATCTCAACCTCGACACGAAATCGAAGATCGAGGAAATCGTCACCGCGCTGACAACGATGCCGTCGTGGGCGCATCGTGATTTCTCTCGCTCTCGTCTGATCGAGCTCGAGCGAGATCTGCGCGCGGTAGCGGGAGCCATCGCGGCGGCACGCGACTGAAGAGCCTGCCAGCGGTCAGTGTTTGTTTCTTGAGCGTAAGGATTGGAAATTGAACATTTTCGCGCTATCGGGATTTAGCGGATCGACCATCGCGATGCTCCTGCTGATCCTCTGGTTGTCCGCGGTCATGAGCGGTCTGTCCGGCTTCGGCTTCTCCGCCATCGGCGCGATCTGCCTCTGGCTGTTGCCCCCGACGCTTGCCGTCCCACTGCTGATGGCGTTGTCGTCGGCAAACCAGATGATGTCGCTTAGGCAGATTCGCGCCGACATGAAGCCGCTCCGTCAGTGGTGGCCCCAAGGTCCTGCGCCCTTCATTGCAGGAGGCTTGATCGGCGTCCCTATTGGCCTATGGCTGCTGCATTCCCTGCCGACCCCTGTCCTGATGGTGATCTTCGGCGCATTCCTCGTCGCCTACGCCGCTTATTCCATGGCGACGCCTGCCAATCCGCGCAAGCTAACCGGCGGCTGGGCGCTAGCCGCGCTGGTCGGCATGGCGGGCGGCGTCATCGGCGGCTTCACTGCCTTTCCCGGCGCCGCCGTCGTCGTATGGATCGGGCGGCTCGGCTTGCCAAAAAAAGAATCCAGGGCAATTGTGCAGCCTTACATCTTCGCCATGCAAATGGTGTCGCTTGCCATGCTGACCGTTCAGCACTCGTCCACGTTCAGCGCTACGTTCTGGAGTCTCTTCGCCCTGACCATCGTAGCCGTGCTGCCCGGCACGTTATTGGGCGTGTATATCTACAAATCGCTTTCAGACATCAACTTTCGGCGCGTCTCTTTTTCTCTGCTTGGCACGTCTGGGCTCGCGATTTTGACCAAAGGCATTGGCGGACTGGGGATTGCGACCGGACTGTTGTCGATGATGTCGCATTAGACGCGCCGGCGATAACGCCAGGCTGCGGAGGAGGGCGGTACGTAGCCCCTCGCCCTATTAATTTCGCTGCACCAAGCATGCCCCGATGCTAGACTCGAACGATTCTTAACTTGCATTCACAAGTCGGGGCCGTGTCCGAAACCGTTCTCCCGTCCGATCTGAGCTTCTTTTCGACCCTCGCGGCCTCGGGCAGTCTCAGTGCCGCGGCGCGTGAACTCGGGCTGACGGCGGCTGCCGTCAGCAAGCGGCTCGCGCTGATGGAAAGTCGCGCCGGCGTCGCGCTCGTCAATCGCACCACGCGGCGCATGATGCTCACACCGGAAGGCGAGCTCTATCTCGCGCACGCGCGCCGCATTCTCGATGAAATTGGCGAACTGTCGGAATTGCTGGGCAGTGCGAAGAAAAGCCCCAAGGGATTGTTGCGTGTCAATGCAACGCTCGGTTTTGGCCGAAGCCACATCGGGCCGGCGATATCGCGCTTCGTTGCCCAGTACCCGCAGGTTTCGGTGCAGTTACAGTTATCGGTGGCACCGCCGCCGCTGACCGACGATGCGTTCGATGTCTGCATCCGATTTGGCGAGCCGCCGGACACGCGCGTGGTGGCACGCAGGCTCGCGCCGAATCGCCGGCTGCTTTGCGCGGCGCCGTCCTACATCGCCTCGCACGGAATGCCCGCGTGCCCGCGCGATCTCGCCAAGCACAACTGCATCGGCATCCGGCAGGGCGACGAGGCCTACGGCGTATGGCGGCTCACGTCGGGCAGGGGCGCCGCGCGCAAAACCGAAACGGTGAGAATCAACGGCAACCTGACGACGAACGACGGCGAAATCGCCGTGAAGTGGGCGCTCGAGGGCCACGGCATCCTGATGCGGGCCGAGTGGGACATCGACGAGTACTTGGCCGACGGCCGCCTAGTGGCCATTTTGCCAGGGTATGACACGCCGAGCGCCGACATCTATGCCGTTTATGCGCAGCGGCATCAGATGTCGACGAGGATTCGCGCGTTCGTCGATTTTCTGGCGCGGCACCTGGAAGGCGCTCGTGGCTCATCGTAGCGGATGAGCGGCGACAGGCACACGAGCACGTCCAGCCCATCGAGAAAATTTGTCAATATGTGGGAGCCGGCGAACGTCTCGTTGCGAGGGGCTGTCTCGGTGAATGGCCCATCACGGCGCACCCGACCAGTTTCCATCTCTTACTGGACCTGCCAAGATACTGGAGGCCTGACACCTTCGTGGACGCGTTGGGACGGCGAGGTGTGGCGATTACGCCTTTGGCCGCGTTTGCTGCGCCTAATGTGCCGATAAGCCGTACTGTAAGGATCGCTATGGCCGCCCCCATGACAATCAAGCAACTGGAAATCGGGCTCCTAACCGTGGCGGATACGTTGAAGAACGGACCGTGCTAAGCATGCGTCCAGCAGCATTATTGCCTTGCTCTCGCGTCGCCTCGCGAGCGCGCTTGTCGATCTTCCACTGTCATCGAACATACGTAGCGAAAAATCGCGGAAACAAAAAAATCAGTTTTGGTTTTTCTGAAGTAAACCGATCGACTTGGCCATTTCCGTCGTTGTGCCCCAGTCGAGGCCCGAGTAAAGGCTGCGCCCCTGTTCGGTCGCATGCAGGATGGCGTATTCGATGCCGCGTTTCGCAAACTCGGCTTCCGCCATCCGCATGAGCTCGCGCGCCAGACCGCGCTTGCGAAAGGCCGGTTCGACGTAGACATTGAGGACGTACCCGCGCTTGTCCGTCGCTGGATGCAACGGATGCGGCGGCCAGTCGAGTTCCATCAGACCGATACCGGCGACGGCCTTCCCGTTTTCGACGAGCATGAAGCCGAAATAGCGGCCGTCACGGAGCCTTGGCGCGAGCCAATGCCGGAAGTGTTCCGTCATTGTCCGTAAGATCTCTTCGCTGCGGCCCGCCTCACGAAACATTTCTTCACGATGGCGGCAAATGAGGTCGAGGTCTGCTTCGCAAAGCTCACGCACGTTCATCGGAGTAGTCCTCTCCTGTGGAATCGCGATTATAGGCAACGCGGTTCAGGCGGGCGGCATGCGTGCCATCACTTCGAGCATGAGCGCGACGCCTGTTTGAGCACGTCGTTGCCGGAGGGATTTTGAAAGAACGCTTCAAGACTCGCGTGTGCGTCATTGGCGGCGGTGCTGAGGCACGCTTTGCCGCCATCGACGTGGGTAACGCGCGACGGCGCATCGGTGCGGATCGCGGTGATCGACAAAACAACTGCGACGAAAGCGAATGCGGTCAGGATCGCGATGACCCACCGCCTGCCGTCGTTCATGTCCGTTTTTTGATTCATGATGGGGGACCTCATGAGTGCGAGGACGTCTGAGGCAACTATCTTCCAGTGAAGGTAACATTGAGAAAAGTTGAATTTGCTGATCAATAGATTCAGTAATACTGAACTAAGACCAAGGGACTCCGTCGACATGCGTGAGATCAGCCTCGATCGATTACGTACGCTCGTTGCCATCGCCGATTGCGGTTCGTTTGCCGACGCCGCGCGGGCGTTGCACCTTGCTCCGCCGACGATCAGTCTTCACATCGCCGATCTCGAGGAACGAGTCGGCGCACCGCTTTTGTCGCGCAAGCGAGGGCAGGTGCGGCCGTCGGCCGTCGGTGAGACGCTCGTCAAATACGCGCGACGGCTGCTGGCCGAAGCCGAGCAGGCATTGCAGGATGTAAAGCGTCAGGTCGAAGGCAAGGGCGGCCGGGTACGGCTCGGTGCATCCACGGGTGCGATCGCGAATCTGTTGCCGCGGGCGTTGGAGTTGCTTGCTCTGCACCATCCGGGCATCGACGTGCAGATTGCGGTACTGACTTCGCAAGAAACGCTGGCGCGGCTTACGTCAGGCGCGCTCGACGTTGGCCTCGTCGCGCTGCCTCAGCAGGCCGCGGACGGACTCACGATCAGGCCTTGGCGTCGCGATCCCGTTATGGCGTTCATGCCGGAGGCATGGAAGTGCCCAGCGCGCGTCACGCCGCAATGGCTCGCGGCACGGCCGCTCATTCTGAACGATTCGAGCACTCGGTTTTCCCGCCTGACTGAGGAGTGGTTTGCTTCCGGCGGCCAGCATCCGGTGCCGCGCATCCAGCTCAATTTCACCGATGCGATCAGGAGCCTCGTGGCGGCCTGTTACGGCGCGGCGCTGCTTCCTCAGGAGGCAGTTGCGCCGGTCCCGGATCCTCGCATTGCGATGCGGCCCTTGCGGCCGGCGCTGTGGCGCGAACTGGGAATCGCGCATCGTGCGGAGGCGGTCGATCGCCCAACTCAGCACGTGCTGGATGCGTTATGGAGCTTGCGGTTGCGGTAGGGTCCGGGCGGATTTATCGTGGCTGGCGCGCTCGTTGCTCGCTTTGACATGATCGGTGAAGCGAATGCACAGGAGGCAATATGGGTTCGACGAATGACAAGCCGCAACAACCGGATCTCGCGCATCCGAAGCCCGCTGAACATAACGACGACGAGCGGAGCCGTATGCCCGAACGCGAGGACAAGCAGCGCAAACAGTCACCTGCCGATAAGCCGGGCAAACAACCCGGAGAGGGCGAGGCGTCGGTGGGGTGAGGCATGGAAGGGGAGCGCGAGCCGGTCTTCGGGCGGCCGGCTTCGCCCTACTCGGACAGACATTGTCAAACGCGCGCGGAAAGCTAGCCATTTTTGTCGAGATCATCAAGCAGGTCCTCAGAGGACCGATAACGCGCGCGACCCCTCATCGCCTCCGACTCGTGAAGTGCCTGCAAGGTATTCTCGTTCGGAATGCGGACCTCGAACGGCAACCCTCCGGTCATTATTGCGCCGTGTAGGATCCTGCTGACATGGGTGAGAGCGTTGACTACGCAAAGCTCGGCGCGAGCTGATTTGAATTGCCAAATTGCCGATCAATAATAGTTGCGTCTTGGGGAGGCGTCCTATGACGGAACATGCGAATGAACGGGCAGTCGCTTCAAATACGGAGGCACTCACGCAGCCGTTGCGAGAAAATGAAGTGCCGGTCGGCACGCCACTCGCGTGGCCGATCGTCGACGAAAACGGTACGCTTCTCGTTGATCGCGGCACAGTGCTTCCCGACGGCGAAGCGCGTACATTCCTGTTCTCGTACTTCGCGCCTCGCCGGGGCGATTCGGCTTCCGACGAAGTAATTGTCAACGGCGATAGTGCGGCGAACAAGTCGCGACCAATTAGCGTCGAGGACATGGGCCTCACGATTGGCGCGAGATTGGGCCTTGCCGCGATTCGGTGCGGGAGCCGCAATGCGTTCCAGCCACCTCATCGGCATTGCACCGAATCATGCGCTGTTCGCGACACCGCCGGTCCTCTCAGGTCAGCCTGCTACGGTTGTGCCGGGCGAGCAAGTGGACGTCGTCGCGCTATCCAACAAAGCCGTTTTCCGGTTCCTTTGCTTGGTGGACGGGGTGTGCAAAACGCCGTTCGCCTATATTGTGCTATCCGAACCGGCGGCGGTACGCCGGCTGAGGGAACGCCGATGCGCGCGTCTTCGGACGAAGCTGGCTGCGCTTTATGCGACGGACATCAGCGGGAACTACGACGGCATGGGTATCCTCGGTGATCTCAGTCCGCTTGGGCTTTCGCTCGCTACGTTGAAAACGCTGGGGCAGATAGGGATGCGCGTGCGCGTGGCCTTCCGCCTCCGAACGCACCGCCTGGATGCTGAGGTGGAGACTATTGGGACGATCCGCGACGTACGTGCTGCGGCACCGGGTAGCACACTGATCGTCCATGGAATCGAATTCCAGCAACTGGACGCCTCGCAAGCGGCCCATATTAAGGCTTTCATTTTTGATCAGCAGTGCGCTTCCCTGTAGGCGAACGTGCGGTCCAAAAACCGAAACTTCGCCGAAGCCGGACGCATCGTGATGATGCGCGCGAGGTATCTGGCGACTGCCAAGATTCCGAGCGATCAATTGCGGGCGGTGCAAGTGAAGTCGCTCAGCATCGAGCGTCGCACCTCCTTCCATTCAATCCACGTTGAAGTGAACCCGTACATCCTGACGACTCTCGACGGGATGCCCGGCCGCTGTCGCTGGGACGAAGCGCCATCTATGCAGTGTCGCGATGAGTATCTGATTGAGGCGGGGATTCGGTGTCGGCTTGATCAGTTCGACATCGAAGGTCCCGTTCGCGTGAATGACGAAGCGCGCGACCGCGACGAACTGGTAACCGTCTTCACGAAGATCGTCCGGCAAGTCGGGCAGGGGTTGGGCGACGAGGCGCGCAGGGCCGCTTTCCTGTGTGTCCGAATGGCCCTCTGTCGATTGCTGAGTGTCAAGCGGCGACCCTGCGCTTGCACTCGACTGGCGGGCTGAGCTTTCCGTTGGATTTGACGACACGCTCGGCGTCACGGGCGGCGCGGTTCGCCGTACCGTCTCGGTGGTCGGCGGCGGGACAGGTGGCGGGTTCTCGGCTTTCGGCAACGGATTTCGCGCTATCTCATGCCGGCGCGCCACGGGGCGCATGGGTTGCTCGGCCGGACGCGGAAACGCGTGCGTTGCCGCATCCGGCGCCCTCGCAATCGCACTATTGCGCCCGGCATCTTGCGGCGTGACGGGCCATTCAACCAGCCGCATGTCGATCGGTTCATCCCTGCGCTTCAAAGGTTCGCTGCCGGAGAAGAGCCAACGCGAGTTCGAGAGAAACAAACCCCACGCAGCCGAGGCCAGCAACGCTGCAACAACGAGCCGCCAACATCTGCTCCGTTCTGCGTCAGACGAGACCCATCGCTTATTCACGGTGCACGGCAACGAGAAAGTGCTTCGCGCCGGCCTTTCGCGCCTCGAGCATGGCTTGCACGACGATGCCATGAGATGCGCCGTCATCGGCGGCCACTACGAGATCGCCGCCGGGCCCGATTAGGCGCTTCACGCTGCCGACGATCTGATCGAGCGTAACCGGTTGCTGATTGATATAAATCCGATTCTCGCGATTGACCGAGAGCGTCACCGGCTGATCCGCCGGCATCTGCTGCGCCTGCCCACGCGGCAAATCGATGCGGACGGTATCGAGGCGCTGCATCGCAAGCGACGTCAACATGAACGTCGCGAGCAGAAAAAACATCACATCGATCATCGGAATGATTTCGATGCGCCCGCGCTTCGGCACTCGAGAGCGGCGCAGTTTCAAGGCTGCGCTCCTGCGTTGCCCGTTTCGCGGGAAAGGCGAATGTCGCCGAGCCGTTCGTTTGCAAACGATTCGATCTCATCCATCAACCGGTCGATGCGTCGCGAAAAGTAGTTGAACGCGAAAAGAGCGATGAGCGCAATGACAAGCCCTATCGCCGTGGCGACCAGGGCCTGTGCAACACCGCCTGACACGCCGGCGGGGCTCACGAGACCGTCTCCCCCAATCAATCGGAACGAGCGCATCATGCCGACGATCGTCCCCAGCAGGCCAAGCAGCGGGGCGGCCGTCACGATCGTTTCGAGGAGCCAGAGTCCGCGGCTCATGTCGCGCTCGATATTCGCCGCTGCCGTTTCGATTCGCGCTTCGGTTCGCCAAAGCGGCGTCTCGTCATGATCGGAGAGAATGGCGTCGATGCGGCGCCAGGCATGTCTTGCCGGCAATGTTCTCGCGCTCGGATGCGCCATTCCGTTGCTGGCGCTGATTTCAGCAGCTCCGTGTTCGCTGCGCAACGACAGGTCTCCCGGAATACGCGCATAACGCCAAAAGACGTACGCACGGTCGATCATGATGGTCAACGCCACGATGGCGAGCACGCTCAGCGGGTAGACCACCCAGCCGCCTGTACGTACGGCTTCGGCGATACCAGTCCAGTCGTTCATAACGCTTTGCTCCAAAAATGCTCAAAAGTGCTTCGTGATGCCCGCGTAAATCGCGCGTTGCGGGCCGAACTGCGGCGCTTGCACGCCAATGCCGGAGCCGTCGCGCAGCTCATAGACGCTGTTGAACGCATTGATGAGCACGATCCGGCCATCGAACTTGCCGATAAGCGGCGCGTTGAAACGTTCGATTACGCCGAGATTGAGTTGCCAGTACCACGGCAGTTTGTCGGTATTGTCAAAGCCGCTGCGCAAGCCGCTGCCGACGATGCCGTCGAGCGTGAACGTCGTTCGACCTAGTGTGTAGGCGCCGCCGAACGATGCCGTGACGCGCTGGTCGTGATCGAGATAGATCCAGTTGCCGGCCGCGAATGCGAGCTCGTCGGCGCCGAAGTTGAACTGCGCCGACTCGATGTTCTTGCCCTGCGCGCGGCTCCAGGCGACGTTCGCGTAAGCCGAGATGTTTTCGTGCTTATAGTTCGCCGTGAACTCGAGACCATAGACGCGGCCCTGCTCGTAATTGAACGCAGTGAAGATGAGCGCATTGCCGAACTGCCCTTCGTCGATCAGGTCACGCGCTATCTTGTAGTACGCGTCGAGGCCCAGCGTGAGGTCCGACGTGACGCGCTGCGAGATACCGATGTCGAAGTAGTGGCTGCGCTCGGGCTTTACAGGGTCGTTTTGTGAGCCTGTCGCTTGATTCGTCGTGCCGTTGAAGAGGCCGATCGTCGAGTCGGAGACGAGCTCCATGGGCGGCGGCGTGAAATAGCGGGCATAGCCTGCGTGGAGCGTCGTCGCGTTGGTTGGCTGATAAACGAGCCCGATGCGCGGGCTCAGCTGCCCCGCTTGAACGAATTCATCCACACGGTCATAGCGTACGCCGTAGTTCAGTGTCAGCTTGCTCGTGAGTTTCCATTCGTCCTGCAGATAAAGCCCGTATAGGTAGCCCGTCTTGCTGTTCGAATCGTTGATCGTGAACGGCCGATCCGAAAGCTGATTGCCGTTTGCATCGACGGAGAAGACGGCGACGCTATCGTTGAAGCTCGCGTGCTCCTGCTCCAACATGATCCCCGCGCGCACGGTGTGCGCTTCGCCGATCCGGTACGTTGTATCGGCTTGCAGCCCGTTGGCCTGATTGCTGTGAAAGTCGCGGGACGCCACGCCATCGAAGATCAGGTCGCCGACAGGATCGGGGTTGAACTGCGTGCGCGTATAGCGTGTGTAGAGCGCGATCTGATAGTCGAGCGCGGCTCCATTGGTACCCTGCAGCGCAACGACGGCGAAGTTATTGAGCTCCGACTGCGTTTCGTCGAGGTTCGCCGAATTGAATGCAGGCGTCCCGTTCAGCGTGAAGACCGGCGTCAACCCTGGCGTATTTGGAATCTGAAAATGATTGGCCGCGGCGCCGAACATGACGCTCACGCGCGTGAGCGGATCAATCATGTACGACAGGTAGCCGAAGCCGTTGCCCTGGCGCGTGTGATCGTGCAGGGGATTGGCGTCGGACGTGGGCGCTTCGATGCCGAGATTGTTCTCGCCGAGCGTGCCGGTGAAGTAATAGCTGAACGGGCCGCTCGAGCCAAACAGCTCGGCGCTCGTCTGGATCGTTTGATGGCTGCCCCCGTAGACGTCGATCGTGCCGCCGTTGCCCGCGTTGCCTTGCTTCGTGCGAATGTCGACGATCCCCGCGGTCCGATCGCCGTATTGCGCGGGCAACGCACCTGTCACGAGGTTGACCTGATCGACGATCCGCGAATCGAACGATTGGCCGAAGCCGCTGATCGGCTCGGGAATCATGATGCCGTCGATCCGATACTGCAAATTCGCATGCTCGCCGCGCACGTGCAGTTGACCGAACGAATCGTTCGCGACGCCGGGCGCCTGCAGCAAGACCTGATTGAGCGGCGTGTTCGCGCCCTGCGGCATGTTGTCGATATCGGATTGAGTCATCCGGTAGACACTGCTCCCCGTTTCGGGCAGCAGTCCGTTGCGGGCGCGATCGAGGCGCTTGGCACTGACCGTGACGTCGAGGCTCGCTGCGTCGCCTTCTCGCGCATTTGGATTCGAAGGCGTTGCCTGACTTGGCGTGCCGCTGGCTGCATCGGCAGCAGCGTCCTGAGCATGAGCCATCAGCGCATATGACCCAAGAATCGACGCTGCCGCCACCGCGCAGGCTCGGGCTATCTGTGAGCGTTCCATCTTCGTCTTCTCGTTCGGCTTTTAATGGGGAGCCCGTTGCATCGAGGGGTGCTCGACGATCCGCAAGCCGCTCGAAACCAAGGGAAATGATATAACGTATCAACGATGGAGCGCGATGATATAACGTATCAACGAAGGTGACAAGAAGTTGACGCGGGAAGGGCTGCAGTCTTCCCCGTCGCCCGTCGATGCCGGTGAGGTCAGGAAGGCAGCGCGAAAGCTGCCTAGGGGTAGATTCGGTGGGTCTCGCCGACCGCGGAGGCGTTGCGCTTATCCTGCAGTTCGATACCGCTCAGCCGCATGCGATTGCCCGAAGTTCGGCATCATCGCTAGCCGCGCGGCCTGATATGCCTCCCATTGCCCAGCGTCAGGCAGCGGCGGAATCGTAATGGCCTCGCGGCGATCGAAGCCGACGAGCGCCGCATCGACGAGTTCTTCAACTTCCATGACGCCGGGCATCGTGTCCACGTCCTTGCCGCTGTGCGACCAGATTTCGGTCCTCGTCGCGGCGGGCAACACCGCCTGCACATAGACACCTTTCGCGCCGAGCTCGAGCTGCAAGCCTTGTGAGAGAAACGTGATGAAGGCTTTCGTCGCGCCATAGACGGTCGAGCCGAACTCCGGAATCAAGCCGACGACCGAAGCGATATTGACGATGGCGCCCGAGCCCGCCGCGACGAAACGCGGTGCGACTGCGGCGGCGAGGCGCGCGGGCGCCGTCGTATTGAGGGCGATGAGCCGTGCAACGTCTTCGGGCGCTTGATCGAGAAACGTGCCCGGCAATGTCGTGCCCGCGTTGTTGATCAGCACGCCGATGCGCGTGTCTGCGCGCAACCGCGTTTCCACTTTCGCCACGTCGGCGGCTTCGGCCAGATCCGCTTTTACGATGTCGATCGCGATGCGGTTCTCCGCTCGCAATCGCGCTGCAAGTTCTTCCATACGCTCGACGTTTCGTGCAACGAGCACAAGGTCGTGGCCGCGCTTGGCGAAACGGTCGGCATAGATGGCGCCGATGCCGGTGGAGGCGCCCGTCACGAGGACGGCAGGTTTCGTGGACATTCAGTTCTCCGAAGAAAGTTTGTTTACATGATTGTCATCATGTATGCGCTAATGATGATGAGCATCATGTATAATGTCAAGCGTCAGTTCAGGGAGGAAACGTGAAGGTCAGTCGAGAGCAAGTTGCTGAGAACCGGCAGAAAATTCTGGACGCCGCGAGTGATCTGTTTCGCGCCAAAGGCTATGAGTCGGTCACGGTCGCCGATGTCATGAAGGCCGCTGGGCTCACGCACGGCGGCTTCTATGGTTATTTCAAGTCGAAGGACGACCTGATCGCGCACGCGCTCGCGCACGTCTTCGAGCGGGCGGCGGCCAGCGACACGGAAGTTGTCCGATACGCGGCGAAGTACCTGTCGCCGGCGCATCGCGATGATCTTGCCTGCGGTTGCCCTGTTGCCGCGCTTGGCGGCGAAACGGTACGGCAGACGCCGGAGGCGCGCGCCGTCGTGACACGGGCGCTGCGCGAGCGGATCGAGCGGGTCGCCGCAAGCATGGCACATGTCGATCCTGTGATTGCGCGTAGGGAGGCGATCGGAAGCTGGTCGGCGATGGTGGGCGGACTGATTCTCGCAAGGCTAGCGGATGATCCGAAGCTTGCCGACGAGGTGCTCGAAGAGACGCTTGCATGGATCGACGCGCGCGCGACACAGCATGAGGTGACGGAGAATATGTAGGGCGCGAATACGTGGTTTCCCTAATGCCAGTAGAATCGCCGTTTCGAAAAGACGAATTCATCGACGAATCGGCGAGCGAACTGATGCACCAGGTAGGGACGGGAAAAAAAACGGGGCTGGTGCTTTTTGCACTGGCGGTGGGCGGGTTCGCGATCGGTACGACGGAGTTCGCGACGATGAGCTTGTTGCCCTTGTTCGCGCAAGGCCTGGGCATCGACGCGCCGACGGCCGGCCACGCGATCAGCGCCTATGCGCTCGGCGTTGTCGTCGGTGCCCCGGCGCTCGCGGTGATCGGTGCCCGGCTCGATCGGCGGACGTTGTTGATCGCGCTCATGGCGATGTTCGCCATCGGGAACACGTTGAGCGGCCTTGCGCCAAGCTACGAATGGCTACTCGTCTTCCGCTTCTTGACCGGGTTGCCGCACGGCGCGTATTTCGGCATCGCCGCGCTCGTCGCGACTTCTCTCGTGCCCGAGGATCGACGCACCGTTGCCGTCGGCCGCATGTTCCTCGGGCTGACATTTGCGACCATCGTTGGCGTGCCACTGTCGAATTGGCTAGGGCATGCGATCGGCTGGCGCTGGAGTTTCGGCTTCGCCGCCTCGTTAGGAGTCCTGACGATGACCTGCGTTCGGCTGTGGGCGCCTTCGGTGCCCGCATCGGCCGAGGCGAGCCCGCTGCGCGAATTGGGCGCGTTGCGGCGCCCGCAAGTTTGGCTGACGCTCGGCATCGGCGCGATCGGCTTCGGCGGTCTTTTCGCCGTCTACACCTATCTCGCCGACATCCTCGCATCGGTCACGCATGTTTCCGTTGCGGTCACCGGCCTGATTCTGAGCCTATTCGGCGTGGGCATGACGATCGGCAACGTCGTCATCCCGGTGTTCGCGGATCGCGCATTGATGCGCACCGCAGGCTTGCTGCTGCTTTGGAGCGCCGTCATGCTGCTGCTCTTTCCGCTTGCCGCCCATAACGTGTGGACGATCACAATCGTCGTATTCCTGATCGGCATCGGCGGGGCACTCGGCACGGTGCTGCAGACGCGGCTCATGGATGTCGCCGAAGACGCGCAGGGGCTGGCCGCGGCGCTCAATCATTCGGCGTTCAACACGGCCAATGCGCTCGGTCCGTTTCTCGGCGGTCTCGCGATCGCCGGCGGATTCGGATGGACGTCGCCCGGATGGGTCGGCGCGTTGCTCGCCCTTGGCGGGATCGGCATCTGGGCGCTTTCGCTCTACGTGCAGCGGGCAAGCGCAGCGGCGGCGGTGCGGCGCGTCGAGAGCCGCGTGTATGCCGAGTCGGAGCGGTAGCGAGCGCGATGACCGATTAGCGTCGTAGTAAGGCACATCATCGGTATGGCATCACACGCAGCACATCACGCAACCGGTTGGGCCGCGGGAACGATTGCAGCCGTCCTCGTCGCGCAAGCTGGCGCGGCGGGCCCATGGCACCTCGGAATCCTGGCTGCGTTCGTGGCCGGCATCGCCGGCGGTACAGCGCCCGATTGGCTCGAAATCGCCTGGTGGAGCCGCTCGCGACGGCTCTGGATCACGCATCGCACCGCAACGCATTGGGGGCTCGGCTGGGCAGTCGTGCTCGCTTTTTCCTATCACTCGCTCGGCCGCGCGCAACCGCTAGCGGCGCCGCTCTTCGGCTTTGCCTGCGGCGGATTCATGCATCTGCTAGCGGATTGGCCGAACCCGCTCGGTGTGCCGTGGATTTGGAAACGCCATTCCCTGAACTGGTGGAAGAGTGGACGCTGTGACCTGCTCGTCGTCGCCCTCGCGTGGGCGGCCGCATGCTGGGTTGCGCGGCCGTTATGGGTGACGCGCGTCGGTCATCTCGCGCGCTGGCTGCATGCCCTTTCAGGCGGCGCCTTTTAGACGTCGTTCCCTGCTCTCGCCGATTTGCCGGTCCGTACGCCGTGCTCGAGGCAGGGCGGCGCGGCGCTGCCGAAGCCATGTCTACGACGCGTCCGCGGGCCCGCCTTTGAAGTGCTCGATCAGGAAATCGATGAACGCTCTCGCTCGTGCGGACTGATTGCGTTTGTTCGGGTAGTAGACGAAGAGATCGGCCGAGGGCTGCACGAATTCCGGCAATACCACGCGCAGCCTCCCGCTTTCCAGATATTTCGCGAGGTCCCATTCCGAGCGCACGAGGATGCCGTGGCCTTCGAGCGCCCAGCCGAGCACGATGTCGCCATCGTTGCTGGAAAGCATGCCATGCACCTTCACCGATTCGATTCGCCCGTTGTGCGCGAGACGCCAGACGCCGTACGCATCGTCGTTCTGGCGATGAAGGATGCACGTATGCCGGGCAAGGTCGGCGAGGCTCGTGGGCGTCCCATGTTTTTCGAGGTAGCGAGGCGATGCGCATAGAAACCTGCGATTCGACATGACACGTCGCGCGTTGAGCCTCTTGTCAGGAAGCTCGCCGAAGCGGATGGCGAGGTCGATGCCGCTTTCGACGAGATCGACCGGGCGATCGGTCACGTCGAGCTGCACCTCCACGTGCGGGTATCGCTTCGCAAACGACGAGACGATCGGCGCGATCGTCGTACGCCCGAAGCCGAGCGTGGCGTTGACGCGCAGCAGGCCCTTCGGGACCGAGTGGCTCGACGATACGGCGTCTTCCATCTCCCGAATCTCGGCGAGGATCCGCGTGGCGTGATGCAGGTAGGTCTCGCCTTCCGACGTCAGGCTGATGTGGCGCGTGGTGCGGTTCACGAGCCGCACCCCGAGCCTCGCTTCCAGTTGCGACAGCCGTTTCGTGGCGGCGGGCGGCGTCAGATCGAGCGCTCGGGCCGCCGCCGCAAGGCTGCCATGGCGTGCGAGCAGCACGAAGAATTCGAGCTGAGAAGCGACTTCCGTCTTCACTGAAAGTTAATAAAGAAGTGAGTTTCGGTGAATCATAACGCCGCTATCGGCGAATAATCTAGCGGCTCTTGGCGCTGGATGCCGCTTCGCGGCGGTGATGCGCGATGCAACGGAGACCCTATGAGAATCGTCGAAATCCGCGAGAAGACCGTTCCGATCAGCTCGTCCATTCGCAATGCCTACATCGATTTCAGCAAGATGACGCTGAGTCTCGTCGCCGTGATCACCGACGTGATCCGCGACGGCAAGCCGGTGATCGGTTACGGCTTCAACTCGAACGGTCGCTACGGACAGGGAACGCTCATGCGCGAGCGATTCATTCCGCGCCTGATGGAGGCGGATCCCGCTTCGCTCGTCGATGACGAGCGCGACAACCTCGATCCTCACAAGATCTGGGCGACGATGTTCAAGAACGAGAAGCCGGGTGGCCACGGCGAGCGTTCAGTCGCGATCGGCACGATCGATATGGCCATCTGGGACGCCGTCGCGAAGATCGAAGGCAAGCCGCTCTTTCAGTTGCTGGCCGATCGTTATGGCAACGGCCAGCCGAACCGGAAGGTTTTCGTCTACGCGGCCGGTGGCTATTACTACCCAGGCCAGGATCATGGGAAGCTCAAAGACGAAATGCGCAGCTATATCGACCGTGGGTATACGGTCGTCAAGAAGAAGATCGGCGGGGCGTCGCTCGACGAGGACCTGCGTCGCATCGATTCGATCCTGAGCGTGCTCGGCGATGGGCAAAAGCTCGCGGTCGACGCGAACGGCCGCTTCGATCTCGACACGGCGATCCAGTACGCCAAGGCGCTCTCGCGATACGACCTCTTCTGGTACGAAGAGCCGGGCGATCCGCTCGATTTCGAACTGCAGGCGACGCTGCGCAACTACTACGCGAATCCGATGGCGACGGGGGAAGATCTGTTCTCGATGCAGGACGCTCGCAATCTCATTCGCTACGGCGGCATGCGGCCCGACCGCGATTGGCTCCAGTTCGACTGTGCGCTCAGCTATGGCCTCGTCGAATATCTGCGGACGCTCGAGATGCTGCGCCAGCACGGCTGGTCGCCGAGCCGCTGCATTCCGCACGGTGGCCATCAAATGTCGCTGAACATTGCCGCGGGTCTCGGCCTCGGCGGCAACGAGTCCTACCCCGACTTGTTCCAGCCTTATGGCGGCTTTCCCGACGGCGTCAAGGTCGACAACGGCTACATCACGATGCCGGACCTGCCCGGCGTCGGCTTCGAAGGCAAGGCGGACCTCTACGCCGAAATGCAAAAACTCTCGGCATAAAACGATCGCGGCGCACCCGGCCTGCGCGAACAGAACGAATACGCAAGGAATGGAGACAGCCATGCGGGTTTCAACGATAAGGAAGTACCTGTCGAGACTCTACGTTCAGGTCTTGATCGGCATCATCGCCGGCGTCGTCGTCGGGCATTGCTTTCCCGATCTGGGCACCGAAGCCAAACCGCTTGGCGATCTCTTCATCAAGCTCATTCGGATGCTGCTCGCGCCTATCATCTTCGCGTCGGTGGTCGTCGGCATCGCGCGGATGAACGACATCCATTCGGCCGGGCGAGTGGGTGTCAAAGCGATTCTCTACTTCGAATTCGCATCGACGATCGCGCTCGCAATCGGGCTCGTCGTCGTCAATCTCGTGCATCCGGGCAGCGGAATGAATGTCGATCCCGCCCATATCGACAAGGCGGCGATCAGCGCCTATACGCATTCCGCGCACCAGCATACGACGCTCGATTTCTTCATGAATATCGTGCCGAACAGCGTCGTCGGCGCATTCGCCAACGGTGAAATGCTGCAGGTGATCTTCTTCTCGGTGCTGTTCGCCATTGCGCTCGCGAAGCTCGGCCCACGCACGGCACCTTTCGTCGACATGCTCGACATGTTTTTGCAGGCGATGTTCGGCGTGGTGCGGATCGTCATTTATGTCGCGCCGATAGGCGCGTTCGGGGGGATGGCATTCACCGTCGCCAAATATGGCATCGGCACGCTGGCTTCGTTCGGCGAGCTGATGTTGAGCCTCTATCTGACGACGATCGCGTTCATCGTCGTCGTGCTGGGCAGCGTGATGCGTCTGAGCGGATTGTCGCTGTGGAAATTCCTGCGCTACATCAAGGACGAAATCTTCGTCACGTTCGGGACGGCTTCAACCGAGGCCGTTTTGCCGCAGATGCTCATCAAGCTCGAGAAGCTCGGGTGCTCGCGCCCCGTCGTCGGCATGGTCTTGCCGACCGGCTACACGTTCAACGCGGACGGCACCGCGATCTATCTGACGATGGCCGCGATCTTCATCGCTCAGGCGATGAACATTCATCTGAGCCTATGGGACCAACTGCTCGTGCTCGGCGTGCTGCTGTTCACTTCGAAAGGCTCCGCTGGCGTGGCGGGCGCGGGGTTCGTCGCGCTCGCCGCGACCCTCGCATCGATGCAAAAGATCCCCGTATCGGGCCTGGTTCTGTTGCTCGGTGTCGATCGCTTCCTGAACGAGGCGCGCGCCGTGACGAATCTGATCGGCAACGGTGTCGCGACGATCGTCGTCGCCCGATGGGAAAAGGCCATCGACATGGAGCAAGCGCGAACGATGCTCGAGCGGGGAGCGCTCGACGCGGCGGAAGTGGAGTCGCCCGAGGAAGATGCAAGCCAGCGTCCGATCGGCGCGGGACGATCGCTCTGAATCGCGATCGGCCCGAAAAAGAAAGCACGCTCGATCGCACGGCTCAAGTCCGACGGGAGGGTGCCGTTAACGGTATTGGTGGCCTCTGTCTATCGACATTGGGCGAGGCGAGAATTTTCCACATACCTATCGGCACCCTTTCAAATGTTTAGACGTCTCTCCATTTCCGCGCGTCTGTGGCTGACGATGGCCGTCCTCGGCGCGATGCTCATAGCAATCGGAGTGCTCGGCGTATACGGCACGCGACGCTCCGACCAAGACCTCAATTACGCGTATTCGAATCAGCTCAGCGCGGCGATTGCGATCGGCAAGGCCAACTTGAACCTCACGATCGTACGAACCACGCTCGATCGCGTCCTGCTTCACCCCGAGGCGCCCGACACGGCAACCCTGATCGACAAGGCTCTCAACTATCTTTCGATCTCCAATCGCGCATGGAATGAATACGCTTCGCAACCGCATAGCGTCGACGAGCAGGCGCTGGCCGATGCGGTCGGCACCGCGCGTTCGGCGCTGATTGACAAGGCGATCATGCCGATGATCGATGCGATGAGGAAAGGAGACCACCCGAGCGCGGACGACATCGCGATGAAGGGCGTGCCGCCGCTGTCGGTCGCATTGACCAAAAGCTCCGACGCGCTCGCTGCCTGGCAAAACCAGCACGGCAACGAAGCATTCACGGCGGCGAAGGTGCGTTCGGGGGCGGTTCAGGCGATCGGCGGCGTGCTTCTCGCGGCGGGCCTCATCGTCTGCGCGATCTGCGCCGTGGCGCTCAACCGCTCGATCGCACGGCCGCTCGCGAATGTCCTTGCGCAAATGCAGCGAATCGCCGCGGGCGACTTGAGCGAGCGATTGGAGGTGCGATCCGATGATGAAATGGGGCAGCTCGTCAAAGGCCTGATGGCGATGCAAACATCGTTGACCGAAACGGTCCGGCAAGTGACGCGCAGTGCCGAATCGATCGCCGCGGCAACGAGGGAGATCGCCGCCGGCAACAGCGACCTGTCTCAACGTACCGAAGAGCAGGCGGCGTCGCTGCAGCAAACGGCTGCCAGCATGGAAGAGCTCACGGCGACGGTCAAGCACAACACCGACAATGCCGTAAACGCGCAAACGTTGTCAGGCGGCGCAAACGATGTCGTGGCGCGCGGGGCCGCGGTGGTCGAAAGCGTCGTGGAGACGATGAACGGAATCGACGCAGCCTCGAAGAAGATCGCCGATATCACGGGCGTGATCGAGGGCATCGCCTTTCAGACGAACATTCTGGCGTTGAACGCGGCAGTCGAAGCGGCGCGGGCCGGCGAGCAAGGCCGGGGTTTCGCCGTCGTGGCCGGGGAGGTTCGCTCGCTTGCTCAGCGGGCTGGTGCCGCCGCCAAGGAGATCAAGGAACTGATCGGCGATTCGGTAGCGCGCGTCGATGCCGGAGCCAAGCTAGTCGATACGGCGGGGCACACGATGCAAGAAATCAAGGAAGCGATCGCGAAGGTGGCGGCGATCATGGACGAGATTGCCAGCGCGTCGGGTCAGCAAAGCGACGGCATCGAGCAGGTCGGCATCGCCGTGTCGCAAATGGATCAGGTCTCGCAGCAGAACGCGGCGCTCGTCGAGGAGGCGGCCGCGGCGGCTGCGTCGCTCGACGATCAGGCTGCGTTGCTCAAGCGCGCAGTGGGGGTGTTTCGCTTGGAGAAGGCTGCAAGCTTGGCGTGAAACGGCGCTCGCCGACGCCCGGCGAGTCGCCTCGGCGAGATTGCTCGGTGAGCGCTAGTGGACGACGCCGCTCGCGGCGCTTGGGGCTTGGCCGTCCAATAGGCGCTGGCTCACGCCCCCTTTCGCCCGCGTTGCTCGGACTTGAGCATGGCGAGCGCCGCGCTCAACGGCGAGGCATCGCCGCCCAACATCTCGCTTGCCGTAATGGCGGCCTCGAGCAGCGGCCGGCGCATCCGCATCATCAGCATCTCATCGACACGCGAGCGCGGGCCAGCCAGCGTGAACGCGCCTGCAACCGGTTGTGCCGCGGAAAACACGGGGGCGGAAATGCCGGCCGTCTCCGCATCGCGCTCGCCAATCGACATGTAATAGCCGGCACGCCGGATTCGTTCGAACAGCTCTCCGCGACCTCCGCCGAACGCGTTTAGGACACGGCCCCCCGATCCTTTGTCCATCGGCAGTACGTCGCCCTCGCGGACGTGATCTCGAACCGCATGCGTGGAATCGACACGGTGCAGACAAACGCGGACGTTCTTTTGTCGCACGTAGAACGAGACGCTTTCTCCGCTTTCATCGCGAAGTGTGCGCATCAGCGGAAGAACGATATCGGCAAGCTGCATGCTGCGCTGATAAAGCGCGCTGAGCCGCAGTGTGGCCGGTCCGATGTAATAGCGGCCGTCGTCGGAGCGCAACATCATGCCGTGGTGGATGAGAGACGCCATCAATCGCAGGATCGTGCTCTTGTAGAGGCCGGTTCGATTGGCGAGCTCGGCAAGCGACAGGCCTTTGTCGTCGGGCTGAAACGCAAACAGGATCGCAAACGCGCGGTCGAGCGCGGCGACACCGTCCGGGGAAGCCGAACCGCTCGTCGCAGGCTCGGCGCCGGCTATTGTTTTCTTGGGATTGACCATACGAGGCAAGGCGGGAGCGGCTGGCGCTCGACACGGTTGCACGACGAACCGGATCCGCGGTGCCTGCTCCATGCGTTATGTCTGACAGAACGCCATTTTACGCGCCTATCGGCGCGCGAGCACCCGCGATATGCCAGTCGGCATACAGGATCGAGCCCGTGCTGGAATCCGTGATGAACAGCGTGGCGTGCTGCCGGCCGCCGAATGTCACGTTGGTAATGGTGCGGCCGGCGCATGATTCGATCTTGGCGATTCCTTCGCCATGTGGATTCAACGCGAACACGGCGCCGAGCGAGGCGTGAGCGACGAACAGATTGCCTTCGCTGTCGATCGTCAAGCCATCGGGTCCGCTTACGCCGTGGAACGAGGCGAAGCGTCCCACCTTGCTCGTGCTGCCGTCGGGCAGCAGCGGCAGGCGCCACACCGCGTTGTCGCGCGTCATCGCGACGAAGAGGACTTTTTCGTCGGGACTTAGCACGAGGCCGTTCGGGCTCGGACCATTCGCGAGCAGACAGTCGAGCCTGCCGTCCGGGCCCAAGCGGTAGACGCGGCCAGTCGGATCGTGGAGGCCCGTCTGACCTTGATCGGTAAAGTAGATGTCGCCGTTCGAGGCCACGACCAGGTCGTTCGGGCCTTTAAAGCGCTCGCTGTTGCGCCTCGTGACGATGGGCCTCACGTCGCCGCGTGCGGGGTCGAGCTCGAGAATGCCGTTCTTGTAATCGGCAATGAGCAGACGACCGTCGGGATGCCACGCGAGTCCGTTCGGCTCGCCGTCGTAATGGGCGACGATATCCCATTCCAGTTGCGGCGAGACGCGAAATATTCGGCCGTGAGGGATGTCGACGACGAAAAGGTTGCCTTCCGGGTCGAAGCATGGTCCTTCGAGAAAGGAATCGATGGCTGCGCCACCCTTGTTCGCGCGCGACCACTCGGAGGCCTCGTGGCGCCTCAGTCCCTCGGGCAATGCTGTGTGAAGATGCGTTTCGATTGTCCGCGGTGCCGGATACCAGCTCATTGGCCATGCTCCAAATGACGCGTTGCGGGACCGGTGTATCGATATGGCATTTGGCGCGGCATCGGCCCCTTGTTGCGTTCGCCGCGTCCGCGCTGCTCCCATGCATGCGAGAGAATGCCGACCGCGCGAGACAGGCAAAAAATCCCGCGCGCCAGTTCCGGCGCGAATCCGAGCTCGGCATAGATGACAGCGGTGGCGCCGTCGATGTTCATCGGGATCGGCTTGCCCTTTCGAGCGGCGAGCAGCGCCTCGATTGCGCGAGCGATGCGCGCATAATCGCCCGGCACGGCGCCGCTCGCTCTCGCGTCATCGACCATCTCCAGCAGCTTGCCCGCCCGTGGATCGACGGGATGAAAGCGATGGCCGAACCCCGGCACATATTTGCCGTGGGCCTCGATGAACTCGTCGATGCATGCGACGACCGCTTCTTCGAGCGGTATATCGCGGGTCGTGCGTTCCCTGATCCGTTCGAGCAGTTCCACCGCTTGCTGGCCCGCGCCGCCATGGACATCGTCGAGCGTGTTCAACGCGGAAGCCATTGCGCCGTTCAGCGGCAAACCGCAGCTGATCGCCATCCGTGAAATCGCGATCGACGGTGCGTGCGGCCCGTGATCGACCGACGCGACCAGCGCCGCTTCGAGGAGGCTCGATTGCTCTGCGGTGGGGAGTTCGCCGCGCAGCATGAGCCAAACCATGTCGGGGAAACTTAGCTTCCCGATCAATTCCTGAATAGGGTATCCACGTACATGAATTCGGCCAGGCTCGATATCGATGATGTCGGTTCGCCAATAGTCGGCGCCAAGCTGGCCGTAGTCCGGCGAGTTCGAAGTGGCAGGCATTACACGACTCCTTCCGTATGCAAGGTTTCGATCGCGCTAGCGTCGTAGCCCAGGCGCTCGAGCCATGCGCGCGTGTGTTGCGCCAGTCGAGGCGCCGGCGATTGCGGCGCGACTTCCGCGTCGGATAACCGGAAGCCCGCGCGCGTGACGCTTTGCCCTTCTTCGTCGAAGCGCGTCACGAACCGGCGCGTTTCGATTTGCTCGTGCGCAAGAATTGCGGGCACGTCGAGAACGAGGCCGGCTGGAACGCCGGCGTCAACCAGCTCCTGTTCCCAGGCCGCGGCCGAGCGGCTCGCGAGCGCCGCTTCGAGAGCCCCGGTCAATTCGGTGCGATGCGTTTTACGCGCGTGGCGGTCGTTGAAACGCGGATCGCCGAGCCATTCCGGATGGCCGACGATGCGGCACAGCGAAGCGAACTGCTTATCCTCGTTCGCCGCGATGTTGATGAGGCCGTCCCCGGTCCTGAATGTACCGGAGGGGGCGGCCGTGAAGTTCTGATTGCCCATCGGGGCGGGCTTGACGCCAGCGTTCAGGAAGTTCGACACGACCCAGCCCATCGCTGCGAGCGTCGATTCGAGCATCGATACGTCGATCATCCGGCCCGCGCCGGTTCGTACCGCATCGACGAGCGCAGCGGCGATCGCAAAGGCGGCCGTGATGCCGCCGACCGTGTCGCTGATCGGAAATCCGACGCGCAAAGGGGCGGAATGCTCATCGCCCGTCACGCTCATGGCGCCCGACATCCCCTGAATGATTTGATCGTAGGCGGGGCGATCGGCTAGCGGCCCGTCTTTGCCGAATCCCGAGATCGCGCAGTAGACGATGCGCGGGTTGATGGCTTTCAGCACGTCGTAGCTCAGTTCGAGACGGTCCATGACGCCTGGGCGGAAGTTCTCGAGCAATACGTCGGATTCCCCGACCATGCGCATCAGAATTTCGCGCCCGCGCGGATCCTTCAGATTCAGTGTGACCGACTGCTTACCCGCGTTGACGGCGACGAACGATGCGCCCATTCGTCGCGCGGCGGCCTGAGGGTCCGCACCGAGGCGGCGTGCAAGGTCCCCTTCGCCAGGCACCTCGATCTTGATGACTTCCGCGCCCATCAGCGAGAGCTGATAGCCGCAAAACGGGCCGGCGAGCACGTTGGAAAGATCCAGAACGCGTATGCCATGCAACGGTAACTTCATTTCGCTTCCTTGCTGTTTTGTCGCCGCGCATTGGGCTAACGCGGCGGCAAAGAGGGAGGTAGTTGATTCTGCCGAACAGAACGACGTTCTAATAATATCGCCGTTGCTACTGCGAAGGGATCGGGTAAACCACCACGTTTACCGCTGCCGAGGGCGAGCCTATTATTTTGTTGGGAGAAACGATGTTCTGCCAAACAGAACGGTGATGGTTCGAGAGAGAGGCGGCGTCAGCGCCGCCGCACATCGCATTCGCTTCTTTGCGAATGCCAAGGAGACTGATGATGAATGAACCGGCTGGTCTGGGCGCTTTCGATGCCGAAGGGCGAAGTACAGCTTCGCAGCGCCGCATTTCCGCCGATCCGGCACTCGAACTCGAGCCGGCGCGAAGCGACGCAGCGTTGGCTCGCGCAGCACGGATCAGTGCAAGGCTCGACCGAATTCCCGCAAGTCGCCCGGTCTGGGCAATGGTGGGCATGCTCGCGATGGGCGCCTGGTTCGAGATCTACGACATGTTTCTTACCGCCTACATCAGTCCGGGGCTAGTCAAGGCGGGCCTGTTTACGAGGACCACTTCGTCATTCTTCGACCTGACGGGACTCGGCGCGTTCGTCGGTGCGCTGTTTCTGGGCCTTTTCGTCGGCACGTTCGGCGTAGCGTTCGTCGCCGACAAATATGGGCGCCGAAAGGTGTTCGTCGTGGCGCTGCTCTGGTACACCGCCTGCGCCGCCATCATGTCGTTTCAGACGACTCCTTACGCGATTGTCTTCTGGCGTGTCATGGCCGGGATAGGCGTGGGGGCGGAACTCGTCACGATCGACGCCTATGTGTCCGAGCTCGTGCCCGCGAGCGTTCGAGGGCGTGCGTATGCATTCATGCAGGCTGTCCAATACACGTCGGTGCCTGTTCTCGCGTTTCTCGCCTGGAGACTCGTGCCGTTACAGATCGCGGGTCTCGACGGTTGGCGCTGGGTCGTGCTCACGGGCTGCGTCGGTGCCGTCGCCGTGTGGTTCATTCGACTGGGTCTGCCTGAAAGTCCACGCTGGCTCGTGCAGAAAGGCCGCCTCGATGAAGCCGATGCCATCTTGACGAAACTCGAGCGCAAGGTCGAACGCACGCAAGGAAGGGCTCTGTCAGAGCCCGAGGCAGCGGTGCGAGTGCGCGGCGACGGGCGCGGGAGCTTTCGTGAGATCTGGATGCCGCCTTATAGGAGGCGGGCCGTCATGCTGACCGTATTCAACTTCTTTCAATCGATCGGCTATTACGGCTTTGCGAGCTGGGTGCCGACTCTGCTCGTCGCGAAAGGCATTACCGTTACGCATAGCCTCATGTATTCATTCATCATTGCGATCGCGAATCCGCTTGGGCCGCTAGTCGCCACCTTGTTCGCGGATCGTATCGAGCGTAAATGGATCGTTTGTATATCGGCGGGGCTCATTGCCGTCGTCGGTATCGCGTTTTCGCAGCAGCACGAGCGCGCCGTGCTGATTGCATTCGGCGTTCTCATGACGCTGCTCAGCAACTGCATGACATTCTCATATCGGACGTACCAGGCGGAGCTGTTTCCGACTCGCGTGCGCGCACGGGCGATCGGTATGGTCTATTCGGCGAGCCGAGTCAGTGCCATGTTTTCCGGTTTCATGATCGCGTTTTTCCTGAAAGACTTCGGCGTCACCGGTGTCTTCGCGCTGATCGCGGGATCGATGGCCATTGTAGTCGTGACGATCGGCGCGTTCGGGCCGAGGACCAGCGGATTGCAGCTGGAAAAAATATCTCGCTGACGGCGGCGGGGCGACTAGCCGCTGCAATCGGGGTAAAAAAAAAACGGGCAGCACACCGCCGTCGCGTGTTTGCGGCGTTCGCTGCAGGGATGCCGAACTTCTGCAACAATCGCATCCTTTCGCTGGACGGGCATTTCGATGACTCGCCCATCGAAAGCTTTCCGAAATGCACCCGCCGTTTGGCCCTATGACGAGGGCGCGTTGCAAACGCGCCCTCGTCGTGGCAAACCGTCCGCGAGCTAGCCTTGTCCGACACACCGACCACCGACGCTGCGACGTCCGACATCGATGCACCGATATCGGGCAAAAGCCGCTGGGGTATGGCAGCGATCCAGTTGACCGTTGCGCTTGCAACGATCGACACGGCAATCGCCAATACAGCCTTGCCCGCGATCGCCTCTGATCTTCATGCCACGCCGGCGGCCTCGGTGTGGATCATCAACGCCTATCAACTCGCGCTCGTCGCGACGATGCTCCCCCTCGCCGCGCTCGGCGAAATCATCGGGCATCGCCGCGTCTATATCAGCGGCATCGTCGTATTCACCGCCGCGTCGCTCGCGTGCGCCATGGTCTCCACGCTGCCGATGCTCACGGCCGCCCGCATCGTGCAAGGTCTGGGCGCCAGCGCGATCATGAGCGTCAACGCCGCGCTGATCGGCTGTCTCTACCCGCCGAGCCGCCTGGGCCGAGGGATGGGCATGAATGCGTGCACGGTCGGCGTGTCGTTTGCGGTCGGCCCGACGGTCGCGTCGATGATTCTCTCGGTGGCCTCATGGGCGTGGCTGTTCGCGGTTAACGTGCCGCTCGGTATCGCGGCGCTCGCGTTGGCGCTGCCCGCGTTGCCGCGGACGAAGCGCGGCAAGCATGCATTCGATCCGGTGGCTGGGGTGTTCAACGTGGTGGCATTTTCATCGTTGATATTCGCGCTCGGCGAAGCGGCGCATCGTGAGCCCACGTCGCGGGTGCTGATCGCCGCGGCGGTCGCCGTAGTTTTCGGCGCGCTGCTCGTGCGCCGGGAGGCCGGTCACCCGGCGCCGATGCTTCCGGTCGACCTCTTCAAGCGTCCGGTCTTCGCGCTTTCCATCGTGACGGCGATCTGCTCCTTTGCCGCGCAGGGCCTCGCGTTCGTCTCATTGCCGTTCTTCTTAGAGGACATCCTCCACCGCAGCCAGGTCGAGACGGGTTTTCTCATGACGCCGTGGCCCGTCGTCGTCGCGCTCGCCGCACCGATCGCCGGACGCCTTTCCGATCGCTACCCGCCGGGGTTGCTCGGTGCGATCGGGCTCGCCATTCTCGGTATCGGCATGGCGTCGCTCGCACTGTTGCCCGCCTATCCCTCCGTTCACGCCATTGCCTTGCGGATGGCCATATGCGGCGCCGGATTCGGCTTTTTTCAATCGCCGAACCTGAAAGCGATCATGTCGAGCGCGCCGCCCGAGCGTAGGGGAGGCGCGAGCGGCATGATCGGCACGGGCCGGCTGCTCGGGCAGACCACGGGCGCCGCGCTAGTGGCGCTTTGCTTCAGTATCGCGGGCCGCCACGGACCGACGCTCGCGCTGGCGACTGGTGCGGTGTTCTCGGGCGCGGCCAGTATCGCCAGCGGACTGCGGCTCTTTGCGCCATCGCACCGCGGGGGAGCCGCGGTACGCTAATCAGACATGCTTGTAATAGAACGTCGTTGCGCAGAACGCGCCGTCCGGCATCAGCGCGTACTTCGGCACAACGCCCACGCGTTGCCATCCAGCTCGTTGATAGAGACGTTCCGCGTCGCCGTCCGTTACGGTATCGAGCACCAGTACCGACTTGCCTTCCTCGCGCGCAACGTCTTCGAGTGCGCGCATCAGGCGCTGCGCGATTGCCCGCCTGCGCGCCTTTCGATGCACTAGCATTTTTGCGACATCGGCTCGGTGCGGCTGGTTTTCGGGCTGAGCAAGAACGAGTTGGACGGTCCCCACGATATCCCCGTGTTCGTCTTCCGCGATCAGCAATGCGCGCTCGCCGCGCGCGACGCCTTCAGCAACATTGCGCCAGAACGCCAGTGCCGTCTCGCGTGAAATAGGCAGCATGAAGCTGACTGATGCGCCACCCTCGACGCAGTCGACCAGCACATCGGCCAGCGCTTCGGCGTAGTCCGGTGCCTCGTTCGCGTGAACACGCCTGATTGTCACCTCATCGCTCATTTTTTTTCCAGACTCGTTGAATGGGGGACCTCGCCAGCGCCACGAATAGCAATGGCGGCTTTCGAGCGGGATTGCGAAAGCTATGAGCCAGGCGATTTAATTCTCAACGCAATCGCCCGGCTGCATGCAGCAGCATAAACGACAAAAATCCAGCCGAGCTGTAAGCCGCATGTAAAGCGTGGGTGTGGCGACTGCCCTATCATTGGCAGCACGGTTCCACGGCGTTCAATAAGAAGAGGGCCTCGTAATGAAATCTCGGTTCATGAAGGTGACCCGCCTAGGCGCCGCCAGCTTGATCGTTTTGGCTGCGGCTTGCGGCGTCGCCCTGGCGTTTGCCCTGCCTGCGGCCGCGGCAGCGGTGTGTCCTTCCTGCTATGGCTTCGAATATGCGGCCGATCGCACGTTCATCGAGAGGGGAGCGAGTCCCGAGGAGCGGGCGCGGCTCGTAGCCGTCGTGGCGGAAGGCCGGCAGCGTGTACAAAGGTTCTGGGGCACGCTCGGCGCGGCTCCGAAAGTGCTGGTCTGCACGACCGACAATTGCTTTCGACGTATCGGAGGCGGGCGTCGCCGGGGGATGTCGGTGTTCGATCGCGTGGCGATCCTGTCGCCGCTCGGCAGCGATGCCGTCATTGCCGCGCACGAGCTCTCGATGAACGAGCTCAATCATCGCATCGGCGCGCTGGGCGTGCTGCGCGGTGCCGTGCCGATCTGGTTCAACGAGGGCATCGCGATGTACGCGTCCGACGACCTGCGTTATCTCGCGCCCTCCAGTGCGGGAGATCGTTGCCTCGTTCCGGCTGCCGAGCCATTGCCCGTCGGCGTATTCGAATGGAACCGACGCGCGCTCAACGACAACCACCTGTATGCGAAGGCCGCATGCTCGACGAGCCGATGGATCGCGCTGCATGGCGGTTCGTCCGCGGCCGTCAGCCTGGTATCGAAGGTGTCGGCGGGTGCCGCGTTTCAAGAGGCGGCTCGCTGAAAAGGACACAGCGGCCTGGCATTGAAAACGGGGCGTAGATACATCGACGCCCCAGGTGACCCCGGGATGCTGTATGTTTACACAGCATCCGCGTCCTCGAACGTTGCGTGTCGGACGTCGGATTTGAGGGCCTGCCCCGATGTCGAGGTAAGATTAGCACTCCTACTGATCTCAGCACTACCCCGCGGTCGCGCGTTTCGCCTGACCTATTCGCGAGCGCATCGTCGGTGGCGATTGGTCGGGAACGGCGGCCGCTGAACGGCTGGACCGCGCGGGCACGCGCGGAGCCAGCGGCCGAACAGGACTAGTTTGGAGGTCACGTGTCGCATTCGCCTCTTGGCATTCCGGCTGCAAGCGAGTGGCTTTCGATTTGGGAGAAGGCGACGATCGACTATTGCGTCGCCTTGCTGAGCCCCACGGGCATCGTGCTCACGTGGAACGCAGGCGGTGAGCACATTCATCGCTACCGGCCGGATGAAATCATCGGCCGTCATTTTTCGGTGTTCTATACCCGCGACGATCGCGCCGCCGGCGTACCGCAAGCGGTGCTCGCGTCGGCGCTTGCCACGGGCCGCCACGAGCTCGAAGGCTGGCGATTGCGCAAGGACGGTTCGTCGTTTTGGGCGAATGTCATCATGACGCGGCTCGACGATCGGGACGGCAAAACGATCGGCTTCGCCAAAGTGGTACGCGACGTGAGCGACAAGCGCGCCGCGCACGAAGCCGTCGTCGAGAGCGAAAGGCGCTTCCGCCTGCTCGTCCAGGGCGTGACCGACTACGCGATCTTCATGCTGTCGCCCGAAGGATATATCACGAACTGGAACCCGGGCGCTCGCCGCATCAAAGGCTACACCGCCGAAGAAATTATCGGCTCGCACTTTTCGCGCTTCTATACCCCCGAGGACCGGGCAGCCGGCGTGCCGCAGCGGGGACTCGAAACCGCCGCGCGCGAGGGGCGTTTCGAAGCCGAAGGGTGGCGCGTGCGGCGCGACGGCAGCCGCTTCTTTGCGCACGTCATCATCGACGCGATTCGCAACGAGGAGGGGACGCTGCTCGGGTTCGCGAAGGTGACGCGTGACATCACCGAGCGACGCAAAGCGGCCGAGCAGCTCGAACACACTCGGGCTCAGCTGTTTCAATCGCAAAAGATGGAGGCCATCGGCAAGCTGACCGGCGGCGTCGCGCATGACTTCAACAACGTGCTGCAGGTGATTCGAGGCAACCTCGAGCTGTTGCGCGCTCAGGCTGCGCGCGACGTGTCGAGTGCTCAGCGCATCGACAACGCGCTCGAAGCGCTCGAGCGCGGGGCGAAGCTGGCGTCGCAGCTGCTCGCGTTCGGTCGCCGGCAACCGTTGCAGCCGACGGTAGTCAACTTGTCGCGCGTCATGGCCGGGATGGACGACATGCTGCGTCACGCGCTCGGCGAGCGTGTCGAACTGGAGACCGTCGTTTCGGGTGGACTGTGGAATACGTTTGTCGATACCCACCAGCTCGAGAACGTGATCCTGAATCTCGTCATCAATGCGCGCGATGCGATGCCGGAGGGCGGTCACCTCACGATCGAGCTTCTGAACGCCGTGCTCGACGATCGATATGTCGCGTCAACTTCGGACGTGCCGGCGGGGCAGTACGTCATGATCGCCGTGACCGATACCGGCACCGGCATGCCGACCGATGTCGCCGAGCGCGCGTTCGATCCGTTTTTCACGACGAAGCCTGAAGGCAGCGGCAGCGGCCTCGGTCTGAGCATGGCGTATGGATTCGTCAAGCAAAGCGGCGGGCATATCAAGATCTATAGTGAAGTGGGCCACGGCACGACCGTCAAGCTCTATCTGCCGCGCTCGACTGACGCCGAAGAGGTGACGCAGCAGACGAACGAAATGGTCCCGGTGATGCTCGGCAGTGAGACGGTGCTCGTCGTGGAGGATGACGACAAGGTCCGGGCGACCACCATCGAAATGCTGGCCGCGCTCGGCTACAAGGTCCTCCAGGCCGATAGTCCGGAGGCCGCGTTGACGATCATTCGTAGCGGTGTGTACGTCGACTTGTTGTTTACCGACGTCGTCATGCCAGGCCCGATGACGAGTACGGAAATGGTCCGTCAGGCGCAGCTGCTGCGGCCCACCATGAAGGTGCTCTTCACGTCGGGCTATACCCACAACTCGGTCGTGCACGGCGGGCGGCTGGATCGCGGCGTCGCGTTGCTATCTAAGCCGTATGGCCGCGAGGAGCTTTCGCACAAGATTCGCCAAGTGCTCGGCCGGGGCGGCACCCCGGACCTTGCGGCCGCCTTCGAACCGATCGCCGCGGCTGCGGCGTCGACATCGCTGAGCCGTCCCGCAGCCGATTCGCTGCGCGTGCTCGTCGTCGACGACGAGCCCGGCTCGCTCGATGCCGTCGCCGAGATCTTGCGCCTGCTCGGGCATGACCCGCATAAGGCCGCCAGCGCGCACGAGGCGCTCGATGCGATCGCCACCATGCATTTCGATGCTTTGCTCGCGGACATCCGTTTGCCGGACATGTCGGGGATCGATCTCGCGAGAAGCGCCGCGAACGCGGCGAATGGCATGCGCATCGTGTTCACGTCAGGGGAGCCGATGTCAATCGATGGCGCTTCGTTGCCGTTCGAATGGCGTGCGATTCGCAAGCCGTTCAGCATGGACGAACTGCAGCAAGCGTTGAGTGCGTGAGCGTCGTTGATTTTCGCGGCGAGCGCCGGATCGCACGCCATCGCGCGCTCGACTCTTCGATGACAAACAGCTGCCGCCGCGGTTTATTCCCGCGGGACCGGCCGCACCGATTCTCGCTGAGCGCAGAGGAACAGGCATGAATGCGAGACGATTGGGTATCGGATCGAGGCAACCGCGGGTCCATACTTTGCGCTCCGGTCGACCGTGCGCCGACGGCTCAGTGTGATCCAGCGCCCGGCATTTGCTGTTGACGAAAGGGCGCGCAGGCATTGGGTTCCATCCGCGAGATCGGCGCGCGGCGACGGCGACATTTGGCACGAATGCGTAATGGAGGGAGTTGAGTCATGCGTTATGCAAAATTCGGTTCCACAGGGCTTTTCGTTTCCGAGCTGTGTCTCGGCACGATGACATTCGGCGGAGAAGGCGCGGTTTGGGAGCATATCGGCAAGTTGCAGCAGACGGAGGCCGACACATTGATCGGCCGCGCCATTGATGGCGGCATCAATTTCATCGATACGGCGAACGTCTATTCCGGAGGTCTCTCGGAAACGATCACGGGCACGGCACTGAAGAACCTCAAGGTGCCACGTGAAAACGTGGTCGTCGCCACGAAGGTCTTCGGCGAAACCGGCACGAAAGCGGTCAACTCGCGCGGCCTCTCGCGCTTTCATATCATGGAGTCCGTCAAGGCGAGCCTGCGGCGTTTGCAGCTCGATTACGTCGATCTGTATCAGGTGCACGGCTTCGACCCCGCGACGCCGATCGAAGAGACACTGCGCGCGCTGGACTCGCTCGTTCAGCAGGGCCATGTCCGCTATATCGGCGTATCGAACTGGGCGGCATGGCAAATCATGAAGGCACTCGGCATTTCCGAGCGGCTCGGCCTCGCGCGCTTCGAATCGTTGCAGGCGTACTACACGATCGCGGGCCGCGATCTCGAGCGTGAGATCGTCCCGTTGCTGCAGAGCGAAGGCGTGGGGTTAATGGTCTGGAGCCCGCTCGCGGGTGGGCTGCTCTCGGGGAAATACGGACGCAACGTGAAAGCCGAAGAAGGAAGCCGGCGCACGACGTTCGACTTCCCGCCCGTCGATCTCGAGCGCGGCTACGACTGTATCGACGCAATGCGCGGCATCGCCGAAGCGAAGGGCGTATCGGTCGCGCAGATCGCCCTTGCATGGCTACTGCACCAGAAGGTCGTGACGACGGTCATCATCGGCGCGAAGCGCGTCGAACAGCTCGAGGACAATCTCGCGGCCACTTCGGTGCGCCTCACGGCGGATGAGCTCGCGGCGCTCGACAAGGTCAGCGCGCTGCCGCCGGAATATCCAGGCTGGATGCTGGCGCGTCAGGGCGAAGTCAGACGCACGCAACTGCTGCAGTCGGCCAATCGTTGAGCGTCGGCGCTCAGACGATCTTCGGGTCCGGGCTCACCGTGGAATCGTTGGCGGCGGGGCCCGGCTCCACAGAAAGCGACGCGACCGTATAGCCCGCATCGCGCCACGCGTCGATGCCTCCGCGCAGCGGCAACACATCGCTGAAGCCGCTATTCATCAATTGCTTGGCCATCCATGCCGCCGAGACTTCGTTAGGGCACGAGCAGTAAATCACGACCTTCTGATTGCGGCGATACGCTGCGAGGATACTGTCGAGATCGCGCTCATCGGCAAAGCGCGCTCCCGGGATGACGTACGGATCGAGCTGGCGCTTTTCGTCCGAGCGGATGTCGAAAATGACAGGGGGCTCCTCGCCGTCGATCAAGCGATAGAGCTCGTCCACGTCGATGCGTGCCGCCGCGAGCTGACGCAGCAGGGCGCGGCGGCGCATCCAGCGAAATCCGGCGTAAAGCACGGCCAGCACGGCGACGATGAGCGCCGTAAAACGGCCGAGACGGCTCGCTCCCTCCAGCAGCACGTCGATTTCTGGCGCGAGCAGCACGCCGATCACGAGACCCAGGGCCGCCCATATTGCCGCGCCGATCCCGTCGTGTGCGAGGAAGGTGCGATAGCGCGTGCCCATTGCACCCGCCATCGGCACGGAGACGATCGAAAGACCGGGCACCAGTTTCGCCACGGTGAGCACGCGCACCCCCCAACGTCCGAAGAACCGCTCGGTCTTCTTGACGCACGAGTCGCGCGAAAGGGACAGCCTGCATAGCTGTTTCAGCGTGGCGCCGCCATAGATGCGACCGGCAAAGAACCATACCGAGTCACCGATGAGCGTGGCGCAGACTGTCAGGATCAGCACTGTGGCGAGCTGGCTGCCGATCGCAAGCGGATGAAGCGCGGCGAACGCGCCGAAGACGACGAGCGTCGGCATGGCGGGCACGGGCAAACCCAGCGACGCGGCGAGGGCGTTGGCGAATACTAGCGCGGCACCGTAACGCGCGACGAGATCGTGAAGCATCGGCTGTTTCCTGGCAAGGCGAGGCGGAACGTGGCCGCACCCGCGAATTATGCCGCTAGTTGCGCCGCTTCGCTGCAATCCCGTACATGGGCGTTGAGGTACACAACGAAAAAGCGCCTAGCCGTTCTTTCGCGGCTAGGCGAAACCGCCGGTTTTCCGGCGGCGGAGGTACCGACGCGACACAGGCTGGTCGCCGCTTTCGGCGACGACCAGCCAGCTTCGTTCAGCGTGCCGACCCTCTGTCCCCCGACGACATTTCGGCGACGTTTCTTCGGCGACGTTTTAATGAGTGCGTCGTTGGAGCGCGGTAGGTGTTCTCTCGATGCTCTCTCGATGGCTTGGAGCTTATTCGCCGAAGTAGAGCGACTTCGCGCCAGGCGCGGCCGTCGACCGACTGCCCGATGCCGAAGTGCCGTTCGATTCACCGCCGATCGCGACCGAGCTGCCGTTCGCCGCCGCAATACGCGTTCCGGCGGCTTGCGTGGAAATGGGGTAGTACGGATCGCGGCCGAATGCGCTGCGAGGCGCGCTCTGCTTGAATTGCACGAGGTCTGCCTGCACTTGCGCGCGTGTCAGCGGAGCCTCCGCTTGCGCGAACGAGAGGGCGGGAACGGCGAGCACCGACGCGATCACCGCGGCCTTGACGAGCGATTTCATGTTTCTTACCTCCGAAGTCTTTGAGCGGATCGGTTGCATCGGCCTTTCTTTCTCGCCTGCAACCCATACGAGCAGTCTATCGAGGCAAGCATTAAGGGTTAACTCCTATTCGAAGAAATCACCGTTACGTAATTGGCGATAATCGCCGATGTGCCCGGTCCGGGTGTCTGTCTGCGAGGAGGCTTCGTCACCACCATGCGCATCTCCCTACGAAACGCTTTCATCGTGCTGGTATCGCTGCTTGCGTGCCGGATCGTCTCGGCGCAGCCACCCGACAGTGTGCAACTCGAAGACTTCACGTGGACCGAGTTGCGCGACGCCGTGAAGGCGGGCAAGTCGACGATCATCGTTCCGATCGGCGGCACGGAGCAAAGCGGCCCCTATGTGGCACTCGGGAAGCACAACGCACGTGTGAAGGTGCTCGCCGCGCGGATCGCGCAAGGGCTCGGGAATGCGCTCGTTGCACCGGTGATCGCATACGTCCCCGAAGGGAGCGTCGCGCCGCCGACTTCGCATATGCGCTTTCCCGGCACGATTACGATCCCTGACGACGTCTTCGAGAAAACGCTCGAATCGGCGGCCAACAGCTTCAAGGTGCACGGGTTCAAATACGTCGTGTTTCTCGGCGATCACGGTGGCTATCAGAACGACATCAAGCATGCGGTCGTGCAATTGAACCGGACGTGGGCCGGCCAGGCGCATGCGCTGGCGCCGCCCGAATACTACGGGACGAGCTCCGACGGCTATGCGCAAATCCTGCGGCAGCACGGCTACCGCGATGACGAGATCGGAACGCACGCCGGGCTCGCCGATACGGCGTTGTTGCTTGCCGTCGCGCCGCAGATGGTGCGGCTGAACCAGTTGCACGACGCGCCGAAGCCCGGCCCGGCGGAGGGCGTCTATGGCGGCGATCCGCGGCGCGCCAACGCGGACATCGGACGGCTCGGGACCGATGCGATCGTTGCCCGGACGATCGAAGCGATCAGGAGGGATACGGGCGTCAAGTAACGATCAACCGGATCGATGCTGTCTAGCATTGCTGTGCCGGCTCGCGGCTTTTTGCTTCGGCTTTTCGTTTGCGATCTTTCGTTTCCACATTCGACAACGGATCCCGTTATGCGTCCAATCAATCGAAACGCGCTGCGCGTCGTCTTCACGGTTTTCCTGGGCATTGCCGCATTGTTGATCGACTGCTCGCGCGCCGCTGTCGCCTCAGGCATCGCAACGGTTGCAGGCATGCCAGCCGTCATCGATGCTTCGAACCTCTATAGCGAGGCCGGCGCCACGCATCTCTCTCGCGCTGTCGCGGGCGCGTTGCCGCGCGTCTACGTGCCGAACCTGCGTTCCGACGATGTCTACGTGATTGACCCGGCGACCTTCAAGGTCGTCGACAAATTCAAGGTCGGACGCAGTCCGCAGCACATCGTGCCTTCATGGGACCTGCAAACGCTGTGGGTCACGAACAATGCCGAAGGACGGACCGACGGCTCGCTCACGCCGATCGATCCGAAGACAGGGAAACCGGGCAAGGAAATACTCGTCGACGATCCGTACAACATGTATTTCACGCCCGACGGCAAGGAGGCGATCGTCGTGGCCGAAGCGCATGCGCGGCTCGACTTCCGCGACCCGCACACGATGGCGCTGCGCTCGAGTCTCGACGTACCGCAGTGCAAGGGCATCAATCACGCTGACATTTCGATCGACGGCAAATACGCGATCTTTACCTGCGAGTTTGGCGGCGGGCTGGCGAAGATCGACATGACGGCACGCCGCGTTGTGGGCTATCTGACGTTCGGCAAGAAGAGCATGCCGCAGGACGTGCGCGTATCGCCCGACGGCAAGCTGTTTTATGTCGCGGACATGATGGCCGATGGCGTGCACGTGGTGGCCGGTGACAGTTTCAAGGCGATCGGCTTCATCAAGACGGGCGTCGGCACCCATGGTCTTTATCCGAGCCGCGATGGCACGAAGCTCTATGTGGCCAATCGCGGCTCGAACCTCGTGCACGGGCCCCGGCATGGGCCCGGTAGCGTGTCCGTCATCGATTTCGCGACGCGCAAGGTCGTGGCGAACTGGCCGGTACCCGGCGGTGGAAGCCCGGATATGGGTAACGTCAGCGTCGATGGGAAGACGCTTTGGCTGTCCGGGCGTTTCGACGATGTCGTCTATGCGATCGATACGGCGACGGGCACGATGAGGTCGATCCGCGTGGGAATGGAGCCGCATGGGCTTACGGTGTGGCCGCAGCCGGGGCGGTATTCGCTCGGGCATACGGGAAATATGCGGTGAGGCGGCCGATGCCGGTAAAGGCTCCCCGGTCGGTTCACGCAGGAAGCGTCTCCACTCCGAACCACGCGGCAACGTGCTCCATCGCGTGATTGAGTGTCTCGAGCATCGTCAGGCTAACGCCGATGACGTCCTCCGACGGCTCTTTCAAATCCGGCACGGTCACGACCTGGATCCCGGCGCGATGCGCGGCGCGCACGCCGTTCTCGCTGTCTTCGAATGCAAGGCACTCGCTCGGCGATTTCTTTAGCCGGGAAGCCGCGAGCTCGTAGACGGCCGGATCCGGCTTCCCCCGGGCGACTTCATCGCCCCCTGCGATCGCGTCGAACAAATCGAGCACCCCGACTCGTCCAAGCCGAGACTTGATCTCCTGTGCGCTCGAAGACGAAGCAACGGCACATGGCACGCCGGCATTGACCAACGCAGTCAGTAGGCCATGCGCTCCCGACTTGAGCGGAAACACCGGAGGATTCGTCGGAGACTGTAACCGCTGCCGAACGAACTTCAGCGCTTCCTGAAATGCCGCCTCCGAGCCGAACATCGTGGCCAGCATCGCGTGGCACTCAGGTAACGACCTCCCAATGATCTGAACATAGTCGACGGGGAGGATATGAATCCCGAGTTCACGTCCGGCGGCTATCCAGGTGTTCATGATCGTTCGTTCCGAATCGATCAGTAGCCCGTCCATGTCGAAGATTGCCGCGGAGAACATATGCACGAATCGTTGGGAAGTGTGAGATGGCCGCACTATAACGCCTGCGCAGCTGGCTCTGCGTGAACGATTCCGACATAAAGCTGGTTCATTTCCGCCCATGCCTGTATGCATTGCTCAATCAGCGACCGGCGCCTCACAGACCGATTGATATTCAGAGTTGAAATAGTACCTGCAAGCGAGTGCGACATTGATCATGAGCGCAGCGCAGACGACCACGCAGACGGTGGCTGCTACGACATTCGTCGCCTGCCGATACCGCCATGCTTTGCCTATGAAGCAAGCCAGGCCGACCAAATAAACGATCAGGGCGGGAACGCTACACATCAGTACCTGGACCGGACCGTCGCAATCGATTCCGCCTGATCCCATCGCCTCATATTCGTTGGGGAATGACAGCATTCCAAGCAGGGCAAGGGGCGCGAATACGACGATTAGAACGAGGACGAGCCATTCGCGACGGGTCGGCCTAAATGAAGAGCTGGTCATAATCAGCTGAGCCGGAGTGGCACCATCGGATCTCCCTCTTTACGACGTATGCACAACGCTGAGCGCAAATAGCGCTGATCGACGGCAAGCAGGCCAAGCGGGAGCACTGGCCAAAGTCACCGACAGAGCAGCCGTGGTGATGCCCAGTCCGCCGTATCAAATGCACTTTGCCCTCCCGAACGACCGGTCTGGTTCTGAATCTGTCCGCCCGTGCGGCCGAGGACGATCAGGCGCAGCATTCCCACATTGCTTACGTCAACGGAGACGCTTTGTGCTGGCGAGCCCTGTTGCATGATACCGCTGTCAAATAACATCTCGCCATCTCCCCAGACCTGAAAGCTTACCGCGCCAGGCACGGGGCCGCTGTCGTCGACTCCGGTCTTGGCCGTGAATTTCGAGCATCGCCTGTCGAGGTGGTAAGCAATTTGCGCGGGAGCGCCGAGTATGCCGAAGCCTTCCGCGTAACTGGCGCCGGCGATTTTTAGCGGACCCGATAAGGGTGGCGCATGCAGATCGTTTGCGACGACGGCATCCGTGGAGACGGGCGCAGAATAAACGGTCGCGCGTGAGGGCGGTGGCGCAGCGTCGAGCGCGATGTTCGACGTGTAGGGTGAAGTGTCGATCCGGTTGAACGCCGCATACGCCCAGTGGAGCGCACCAAGGCGTACCGAGCCAGACAACGCCGGCTCTTGTCCCTGGATCACCAGCAGACTCGTTCCGTGCGGCGCAACCGTCGCCTCATAGGAAGACGAGAAGACGCCCAGGTCTTTGTGTGCCCAGACATCCCGGACGGAGGCGGGACTTTTCGCGAGGCCTAGATCGGCGAATTTCACTTTGATTCTGGCCTCGATATCGCCCTCGTTCAGGAGCGCGACAGCACGAGAGCCGGTGCGGCTTAGCGGTTTCGCCAGTACGTGTGTGTCGCCTTGGGGGCCAGGCCTCAACGCAATTTCGGATGCGGCGAAATGCAAAGGGTCCTGATCGATTGCAATCACCTCTCGATTGGTAAGTAGTCCGAGCGCTCCGTTATCGAGCGTCAGGTCATTCCCGGCGATGAGCGGCGCCGACATCATGGCCCAGATCGACATATGGGTTTGTGCCTCGGCGGGCGTGAGAGAGCCGTTGCCGATTTCGAGCGAATCCATATCGATGACAAAACCGGGCTCGACATACGCCGGCGCCAGAACTCGGGCGATGTCGATGTTGTGTCGGATGCTGGCCCAATTCGCCCGCACATCAGAAGCGATGCGCGCGGAATCGCCAATGTCCATTGCGGCCCAGCTATCAGGTGTGTGGATGAATTGATCAAGTCGGGTAACGTAGGGGACGCTGAGATAGACCGTCTTGCCGGAATCGCGCGCGAAGGAGTCGAGGGCGTTACGAATCGCGTCGAAACTTCCCGAAGTGCCATCACAGTCGTCGTATTTGATCAGATCGACGCCCCACGACGTAACGGTTCTTACGTCCTGAGCCTCATGCCCCAAACTGCCCGTGTACAATACGCCACCGCCACCACGGCCGATACAGGTGACCGTGTAATTGGCAAGGTAAATGCCGAGCTTCAGGCCCTTGGCGTGAATGTAATCGGCGAGGGCCTTCATTCCATCCGGAAACTTCCGCGGATCAGCCTGAATGTTGCCCTGCGGATCGCGGCCTTTCATCCAGCCGTCGTCGATGTTCACATACTGGTAGCCGGCGTCTTTCATTCCGTTCGAGACCATCGCATCGGCGATTGCCTTGACTAGACTCTGATTGACTTCCCCGCCATACCTGTTCCAGCTGCTCCACCCCATTGGAGCAGCGTTGAACCGGATTCGACCAGCCATGCCCTTGGGGGCGTTGTCCAGTTGCATGGGAGAGTTCGAGGAATCGAGCGGCTGCTCGATGAGAGAGGCATCTCTGGTATTAGCGACGTTTTCAGGCTTGTGCGTGAAAGCCGCGGGTGGGCGAAATACCGGGGATGCGCATGCTGTCATCAGGAGTGCGGCGAACACCCAAGCAATGAAATATGCCTTCGGAAGGTCGGCCGGTGGAGCGGTGCCGGCAAGTCGCGCGCCGATCGCGTCCATTTGGATCGTCTGCAGCGATGAAAATTTTCGATGCATTGAGGTATCCACCGTTTCTCGCCATGACATCGAGCACGCCTTCGCCGTCCGGTCAATCGCGCTGATCGCTTGGAGCCCCAGACTATAAGCATCATGCGGCCCGCAATGGGCTTCATTATTGCCGAATGCGCGCATCCCACCGCATACTAATTAACTTGCTCGCCGCTGCTTGCGAATGTCGCCATCGAAATCACAGGACAGTAGTCGATCGAGGGGCCAAAAATGACCACACGGAGTTTCATGCGGACGCTCAGAGTTGACGAATCGCCGGTGCAGCTTCAAGGACAAGACGTGATCATCCGCCCGGAGCCTTGGCTGAATGTCGCCCGCGCAGCTACGAGGCGCTTGGCTGCGCTTGCCCGCATCCGGTATTCATTTCTCATGCGCTTCGAGATCGCCGCATTAGGTCTGCTCCTGCTGCTCATACCGTTCTCAGCCCGCGCAGCGGACGTCGAGATCGTCAGTGGCTCGTACGATGGCGGCATGCTAATCGGTTTCGACCGGGCCACAGGCGTCGTCACCGGCTACTTCAGCGAACAAACCGGCGAAGGGCAGTTTAGCTGCATCTTCTACCTGACCGGCAAATTGCGGGGTTCGGAAGCCCCAATTTCGACCTATTTTCCGGAAGCCCCGACCGAGGATTTAATCAAAGGTCAACTGGTACTGGGTACACGCGGAGAGTTTCAGGTCCGACTGCCATCCGAGCACGGCGGCTGTTGGAACGTGGAGCATTTCGCCGACGCAAGCCAACCGGCCGATTTCACACTTGATGCCGCATACCCATGGATCGCCGTCGCCGTCGTGAAGCGCGACAGAGCCTATTTCTTCGATACGCCGGCCAGCGCCGTCCATCGCAAGGGATATGTCGTAAAAGGCGACGGCGTTGGCGTGCGCGCCACTCAGCCAGGGTGGCTGCAGGTCGATTTCGTCGGCAATGGCAAGCCGGTCTCGGGTTGGATCAGGCAATCAGACGTCTATCCGACTCGCTAGGTTGGTGAGCGACTTAGTTCGCTCGTACCCGATCTCTCGGAAAATGTTCCGCCTGCCATTTGGTATCCGATCGGGTACGGCGTGCGCTCGTGGAAGCAGCTCTCGCACGAGGGGCTGGCCGCCTTCAATGCGACGAGACGTAATCCGGGCTTCCATGCGCTGGAGGTATCGCAAAACTCTCCTGCATCCGTTTCGTCTCCGCCGCCGGCGGCAGGCCAAAAAGCCGCTTGAATTCACGATTGAATTGCGACGCGCTCGCATAGCCTACTGCATGGCAGGCTGCCTCCGCAGTCATGTCCTGACGCACCATCAGCAAACGCGCTTGGTGGAGTCGTATGGACTTCACATACTGCATTGGCGATGTCCGCGTAATCGCCTTGAAGTGGGCGTGAAATGTAGGCACGCTCATGCCCGCCTCTTCGGCCAACTGTGAGAGATCGAGTGGCTCTGCGTAACCGGCGTGAATCCGGCGCAGCGCCTTGCCGATCTTGCCGAACTGTCCTTGCATCGCCAAGGCCGCGCGCATCGCATGGCCTTGCGCGCCCGTCAACACGCGGAAATATAACTCGCGCACGAGCGCAGGCCCGAGAATCGCGGCGTCGAGAGGGTGATTCATCGCTTCCAGGAAGCGCAACACGGACGTACGCAGTGCGGAATCCATCGGACTCGACATCATGCTCTGCGGCTGGTCCGTTCGCACGGAGATGTCATGGCGATCCAGCTCGATCATCAACTCCGCGGCCGCCTGAAAGTTCAGATGCATGTAGATGGCCAGGAGTGGGCGGTCCGGCGTCGCGTCGGTTTCCATTGTGAAGGGCACCGGTACAGCGACTGCCAGATAGTGCTGCTCGTCGTACAGATAGAGCTGGTCGCCGAAATAGCCCCGTTTGCTTCCCTGACAGACGATCACAATGCCGGGATCGTAGAGCACCGGCGTGCGCGACAACGCGTGGTCCGAGCGGAGGATGCGCACGTCGGGCACCGCGGTGAGGTTGTATCCCTCGTCGGGTGCCAGCTTCCGAAGCAGCTCCACCATGCGCTGCCGGTCACTCGAGGACGAGTTCGAGTCGTGGGTCCTCTTTTTCATCGCGTGCTGGCTCGTCTCATAGGAATAGGCAATACGAACAGAATATTCGACGTAAAAACACTCCGGCTGAAAGAATACTATGCAAACTTCCTTGATTGCTCTGGAGTGACTCGCATGCCATCCCCCAAAATTCTGCTCATCACCGGCGTCAGCAGCGGCTTTGGCCGAGCGCTGGCCCGTGAAGCGCTCGCCGATGGCCATCGTGTGGTCGGCACGGTCCGCAGCGAAGACGCCAAGAAGGACTTCGAAGCACTCGATCCGGCCAAGGCCGTGGGTCGCCTGCTCGATGTGACAGACTTCGATGCCATCGATCGCGTCGTCGCCGAAATCGAGGCGTCGGTCGGTCCACTGGATGTCGTCGTCAATAACGCCGGATATGGCCATGAGGGAGTAATGGAGGAGTCCCCGCTCGCGGAAATGCGGCGGCAGTTCGACGTCAACGTATTTGGAGCGGTCGCCGTGATGAAGGCCGTGTTGCCTTACATGCGAGCACGCCGGCGCGGGCACATACTCAACATCACTTCCATGGGTGGCTTCATCACGATGCCGGGCATCGCCTACTATTGCGGCAGCAAGTTCGCGCTCGAAGGCATCTCCGAGGCGCTCGGCAAGGAGGTCGAACCGTTCGGCATCGCTGTTACCGCGGTTGCGCCCGGTTCATTCCGCACCGATTGGGCGGGCCGATCGATGACGCGCACGCCTCGCTCCATTCCCGACTATGACGCGATCTTCGATCCTATCCGCAAGGCCCGCGAGGAAAAGAGCGGCAGGCAGTTGGGCGATCCGGTAAAAGCCGCGCGCGCGATGCTGGCTGTCATCGACAGTGAGGCGCCGCCGCCGCACCTACTCCTCGGGAGCGACGCTCTCGCACTCGTACGGGAAAAGCTCTCGGCGCTCGCTGGTGAGATCGAGACGTGGGAGGCGCTCACGCGCACGACTGACGGATAAGAGGAGGCAAGCCATTCGGATGGCGACGGGTTTCAAGAGAGACCAAAGGCCGGCGAGTGCGCGATCTTCTATACTTCGGTTGACTTCGTCCCTGTTGTGAAGGACGCAACGAACCGTTCCCCGCTCGTCATGAAAATCAAGGCTGCCGGCTTAGCGCTCGAACTTGCCGTCAATCTCTTGCTGCCCTGGCTAATGTATCGCCTGGCGCTGCCTTATGTCGGCCGCACCGGCGCTCTCTATGCATCGGCGGTGCCGCCGCTCGTCTGGAGCCTCGCAGGATTTGCAAGATCCAGGCGCGTCGACGCGCTTAGCGTCCTCGTCTTGGTGGGGATTGCGCTGTCTATCGCGATGATGGCGCTCGGGGGGAGTCCGCGGATCCTTCTCGTTCGTGAATCGCTCGTTTCAGGCGTGATCGGCGTCGTCTTCCTGCTCTCGCTCCTCCTCGATCGGCCTCTCACTTTCTATCTCGCTCGCGCCACCGTCGCTCGCGAGAACGGAAGCGGCGCAGCACGCTTCGAGACACTCTGGTGCGAACGTCCTCCCCTTCGCGCGTCGATCCGCCTGATGACGCTGGTGTGGGGCGCGGGGCTCACTGCAGAGGCTTTGTTGCGCTGCTGGCTAGCATGGCAGTGGCCCGTCGAGCGCTGTCTCGTCGTGTTGCCATTTGTCAGTTACTCGATCTATGGCGGTCTGATGCTCTGGACCTTCTGGTTCCGAGGCCGATTGAGAGAGCGCGAACGGTCGTCGAGTGGCAGTGTGGCGGGGCACCCTGACGGGACGTCGATACCCCGCGGTTAGCGCGTCGTTATAAGTGAAAACGATAGACGACGATACTCGAGTCGTTGAAATTATCCTTGGTCACCACATACTCCCCGGTTCCTTCACTGAAGTAGGACCTGAGGCTGTACATCGAATCGACGTCACCGCCGACGCTCACGGCATTCGGATTCGAGTTGTTCAGCGTGGCGTCTAGTGTGCCCGTGGTGAGATTGAACGCATCGATGTCTTGGAGCACGTCGCGGTTCGGCACCGATTGCCCCGAGTACACGTATCCGACGAAGAGATAGTTGGCCGACGCGGTGATCGACCGCGGCGTTGCACGGGTGATGTTAATGACTGGATTCGGCGAGGACGTATTGCCTGCTCGCCAGCCGTGATACACCTCGATCCTCGTTCCCATCTGCGACCAGTCCGCGCTACCGGCCACACCTTGCGCGAGGATCATCGTATCGCTCTCGGGCAGGTAGATGATTCTGGTCAACGGTTGTACGGACGTCGGCACGGCTGTCGGAACGCCTGCTCCCCAAATCGGCGTGCCGTCAGCTTTGAAGCCGGTCAGCGAGTAGTGCCAGATCTGGTTCGTGCCATCCAGGCCGGCCCAAACGTCCCCGTTGGAGTCCAGGCAGAATCCTCCGGTGACCAGCGCTGTCGTCTTGAAGGTGTTGAAAGCGCCTGTATTCGGGAGTGCGCCATCGGGTATGGCGATATAACCGTTCGCTTTGTTGAAGTGATAAAAGAAGAAGTGGGCTGGGCTTTGGCCGGATGCCACGAGAATGCGATTGAGCGGTTTGCCAGGGCGGCCGATAAATGCCATCTGCGCGAAGTTCTCGTCGCGGTCGCCCGTCGTGCTGGTGAGGCGGGGATCCGATGGGTAAGCAATCGGATCGACCATGTTCGCTACGAATGTGCCTCCGGCCGTGCCGGTGTAGATGTTGCTGCTCGAGTAGAAATATTGCCCGTAGGTGATCGCGTCCGGGACAGGGTCGGGACTCGGGCCTGGTACGCCGTTCACTTCGAATCCGAGCGATTGAAGCTTCCATATCGGGTTGCCGGATGGGTCGAACGCGTGAAGGTCGGTGCCGCCGTGGCGCGCGAGGTCCCAGGTTCCCCCCCATGGATTAGTGAGCACGTATAGATTGCCAGTGGAGTCTTTGCCGATGCCGACTACGCGCGTGAAGCGCTTGTCGCCAACCTGGCCTTTGACGCCGTCCCTCGTATCGAGGTAGCCGCCTCGAACGCCGAACGTGCCCGCCAGGGTTGGCCTGTGCGTGATGTGGTAGTACTTGATGTTCATGTCGGGCCCTTCGTCGCCCACCCACAGATCTTGAGTCGGTGCGTCGTAGTAGAGCGCGGACGGTCGGGACGTGGATGCCATCCTGATGGTGTCGAGGAGCGCACCGGTCGGACTGAATTTTCTGATCATGCCTCTGTCCTTCTGCGCGACCCAGAGATTGCCTGCCCCATCGACGGCGAGGGCGCCGGGGCTCGACACAGGAATGTCGAGCTGCGACGCTCCATCGAGCGTATAGACCCGAACGCGGTTTCCAGGGAAATCGCTCGCGTAAAGGAGCGAGCCCGAAGTCGCGAGTCCAGTGACGACATCCGCCCGCTGTTCGGACGTATCGGCACTCACCGGAATGACCAGATCGCGTGTTTGCGTGCTGCGGTTGAAGCGTCCCACGAATCCGCTACCGCCGATCGCGCTGTTGAATTGCAGCGCGGCGAAGACAAAAGTGGCATTGCCTGTAATGGCACTGCCCTGAAACTCGTTATGAAGCCCGATAGAGCCTTTGTTTTCTCCGCCCTGATAGATCGCAACGCCACCTTCGCGCTCGTCCCACATCGACGCCGTATAGATCGTCCCCTCGGGGGCGACCCACATAGACCGCGCTGCGTTGCCGACATGGGCGGCGTCGGTTCCGAACGTATTGGCCACCCAGTCGGTCGTGTATTGCGTTTGCGCCAGGCAGGGGGACGCGTTCGCCGCGGTCAACACTGCCGCGACAAGTAGGGCATGAATTGTCTTCATTGGGCACCGGGAGCAGGCTGTGGGGAGGGCTGCTGTCCGCCAAGTCGGCATCAAGCTGAATCAGCTTAATTAACCGTTACGCATAAAAAAAGAAAATATATTGCCAACCCCACTGCTTGACGGCGCCCGTCCCTGAGCCGATGCTCGAGCCGTCGGACATTGAGCAGATGGCCGCGCCTCTGTTGCATTGCGTGCTAGCGGCGCAATGGAATAATGACGTTCACAATTCGGCTTCGATTGCCGCCTTGTCGATGACCGACCATACCTGTGTAATGTTTCCGTCACGAAACGCGTAAACACGACTGCGGACGCGCACATGATGACGCGTCCGCAGTTTTGCATCGGTAGGAACGCCGCTACTATGCGGTTGGCTCGGTTCGGTCGCCGTTATGAGCTCCAGTCGAACTCGGTAATCTCCGCATGGCCCAGGCTTTCCCATTGCCGCATGTCGGGATCACGCCAGGAACTGCCTTTGCCGTTCGCGAGCCCGATATCATCGCGGAATGCGGCTGCGCCGTGTAGCAGGCGCGTTATCTCGCCAGTGGCACCGCGCAACGGTTTGGCGATCGCCACGCCGATTTTTCCCACTGTGATTCGCGTTTCATCCTGGCTGCTCTGGATGTCGATCGGCGCATCCACGGTCGGCAGCCATTCCTTGACGAGTTGCCCGACTACTTCATAGACGCCGCCCCGCTCGCCCTTGAACAGTGGCTCGAGCGCGGCCCGCTGCGCGGCCGAAACCGAGGAATCGAAGTAGATGCGTCCAACGCCCTCACCGCCGAGGAAACCTTTCGGCCAATCGGCAACCCACGCCAGTTTGGCGCCGCTCACGTCGACGCCGTCGACATCTCCACTGCCAATGTCGACCCACTGGCCGCCAGAGCACCAGACCTGATCGCCCTCCAACTCACCTAGCACGCAAGGACATCCCACCTTGCAACTGCATGGCGCATAGTAAGTTCCGACAATATGCCAGGCCATAGCATGCCTCCTTTTGTTCGCTGGTTATCGAACGCGACACAGCACCCGTTCTCGTGCCATATCGCCGCCGCCGCTTCCGGCTACGGAACGCTGTCGAGCCAAGGCATCGCCAGTATCGCGAGGCCGCCCGCTAGAGAACAGCGCCCAGAAAGGGCTCTCCCGCTTGGCCAGGATTGCCCATACGACCCAGCCGATCGGAAGGACACCTCGACATGGCGTTCTCTTCGTCGTCGCTTATGCGGGCATCGATGGCTGGGGCACACCTGCAGGCGATTTCAGGGATTCGGGTGTCGCACTGGAGCCTCAGGCATTACTCCAGTCGAACTCATTGAGCTGAGCGTAGGTGTTCTTGTGGCGCATGGCGAGCGGCTCCGGTGCCGTTACCTCCAGGCGCGCCACGCTGGCCATCTCCGCCTTCTTGTACTCGAAGCCGTTCGGCAGTTCGATGCGTGCGCGATGTTCCTCGCCGGTGACCGGATTCTTGATCGGTTCGATATCGCACTCGGCGAGCCCGGAAATGCGGAGCGCGCCGGTGCGGCGTTCGCGATCGACCTGCAGCTCGATCGTGGCGAATGCCGGCTCGAGCGTGTGTGGGCACACGCTCGCGAGGATCTCAAAGTATGTTCCGCCTTCTTCACCACTCTGGATGGCCGCCAGCGCTTGCCGCTGCTCGGGAGATGCCTGCTCGTCGATGATCCATTGACGGGTGCCGTTACCTTCATGGATCGCGCCGGGCCAACGCACGATCTGAGCGAAGCGCAGGCCGTCGAGACGAGTGGCGCCGTACTCGCCCGCACGGATTTCGTAACCGATGACCGCCTCGCAATGACCCGTGGTAGGCAGCGCGTTGAACTGACATGGACAGCCCCATGCGCAGTTGCAGCTCGCCACTTCTTCACCGGCCATGCGCCAATTCACCTTGGTCGAGCTCTCCATGGTTCATTCCCCTACCAGTACTATCTTCAGTCGATCGCCAGGGCCGATCCGCCGGGCGATCGTCGACAGTAGGACGCCTTGATCGTTTAGCTGACTCGAGGATTAGTAATTAAGTCGTTATAGCGAGTCCGCCGGAGTCCATCTTTCATTTGGTAAAGGTTAGATGCCGCGCGATGCGAAATCTAGCCGATTGTGCGCTCTGGTGACTTGCCGAAACCAACGTGACGCCTACCCTTGCGACAGCGAGACCGGAACAACGCTTGCTGTGTGCCTAAGGCATCAAAGCGACGAGCGGTGCTGAGGCGTAAGCACACGCTCGGCAAAAAGGGACGCAGGGCTTGACGCGGAGATGCCTGTCGCGGTTAGACGCCAGTGGCCGTGGCTGGCGCGATAGAAGCGAAGCACACACGTACTATGAGAAGGCCGTCTGGAACACAGCCGATACTTGCCGCTTTGGCGATTTTGCTCGCTGGGTGTGCCGCCGGCGGCATGCCGTATACGGGGCGGCACCTGACTCCAACGGAGTGCCGTGACCTGGCGGCGCTGAAGACCAACGCGCCGCCTACAATGGCGCAACACCATAGCGAACTCACTGCGCTGAGGAAAGCCGGCTATGACCCATCGCCCTGGTATGACGATCCGTACTACCCGGACGATCTACAGGCGGCACAGCGCCTTGTCGACTATTGGTTCCAAACGGAGTGCCAGCAATCTCAACCCCGCTGAAGAGCCCGTTCGACGTTGCACTGCATAGCGCGCCACGGGCGACAGTCGGAGCGATGTCAGGCCCGCTGGCTCGCATCAGACAGCGCATCATGAAGCGAGCGCTTTTGCGTTAGACCGAGTACTGCTTGCCGCCTTCCGCTTGACTTCGAGAGATGGCGAGCGCTCCGTAAGTGGCGGTGATGAATCGAACCGCGAGCCTTTGAACTGCTGCCGGTATGCCGCGGGTGTCATCTCCTTCGTCGCTTTGAACTGCCTGTTGAAGTTGGCTACGCTGTGAAAACCTGACCGAGCGGCGACAACGGATATCGGCATCTCCGTATCGGTCAACATGCGGCAGGCGTGACCGATTCGGACGCGGGCGATGTACTGCCCGACGCTTTCGCCCAAGTGCCGCGTGAAGTGTCTCGTCAGCGTGCGTTCCGACAATCCCGCCGCCTTCGCGAGTGCGGAGAGTTTCAATGGCCGCGCGAACTGGGTGTCGATCAATGAAAGGACTCGGTTGAGCTGTTCCGGCTCGTAACCGCGAACAGTACCGACGCGCGTTTCGAAAGCGCTCGGCGACGCCAGAGGTTCGGCGGGCAAGTCCGACAACCAGACGAGGATGTCCAGCACTGCCGCCAGCCTCTCTCGCGCATCGGTGGAAAGCAGCCGATCGAGTTGCGTGCGCATCCGGGTACCGGCACCTTCGGGGAAGACCAAGCCGCATGCGGCTCGTCGCAGCAGGTTGCGCAGGTCTGCGTATTCCGGGCACAAATCAGCCAGTCGCCGCACCCATGAGCCGCCAAACCATACGACGATGGCGACTTGCGGCTCCGCCGGATCGATAGAGCGATTCGACGACCAAGTATGTGGGAGATCCGGTGGAACCAGCACCAGGTCGTCATCGCCGTAGCCCGCGACGGAATCGCCTATGTAACGCTTCCCACGGCTGTTCATCGTCAGGGTTAGCTCGTACTCCGGGTGGTGATGCCACTCGAACGGAATCCGCGTCAGGCGCCGATGGTAAACCCTGACCGAACAGCTTTCGCCGAATTGGACGTGCTCGTAGGCGGCTTTCATGTCCGGAATTGCAAAAGGATTGGCTCGATCGTATCACTATCCGAGGCATCGCCGTCGTACGCTTTTCGGGTCAGCAATCACGATATGGAGACGATGCGATGGCCCTGCAAATCGACGACCTCTCGGCTGCAATCAGGCGGACGAAGCGCGAACTGCGTGAGCAGTTACCCAACTTTAAAGAAGTCTTCGCAGACATCGAGGCGGCGATGATCGATGAGGCCGAGCGCATTGCGACACTTCGCGATGAAGGTGAAGCCGTCATTCCCGAAATCCGGTTCGACGACATCGTTCACAATCGCGTAACCGCGGACGAGATCGCGCTTGTCAAGGCGCGGGGCGCCTGCGTTATTCGCAATGTCTTCGACCGCTCGCTCGTCGAGCAGTGGGACGACGACATCGCCCGATATGTCGAGCAAAACAATCTCGATGCGAAGCTGCTCAACCGAGCAGAGGACAGGTATTTCGGTCAGCTGGCGTCGAGCAAGCCGCAGATTTACGGCGTGTATTGGTCGAAACCGCAAGTGATGGCACGCCAGTCCGAGGCGCTCACTCTGGCGCGCGTGTTCCTGAACAGGTTATGGAAGGCGGAAAGTGAAGACCGCGTTCACTTCGACCCGAATCATGTTCCCGTTTACGCCGACCGGTTGCGCCGCCGGCCGCCGGGCTCGGAATCGCTCGGGCTCTCCGCGCATTGCGACGGCGGTTCGGTCGAGCGCTGGATCGAGCCCAATTTCCGCAAGGTCTACCGGCACGTGTTCTCCGGCAACTGGCGCGACTACGACCCGTTCGACGCGGCATGGCGAACCGAGGTCGAAGAGATTCCTTCGCCGGCGGTCTGCTCGATGTTCCGGACTTTCCAGGGATGGACCGCACTCACTCCGCAAGGCCCTGGCGACGGCACGCTTCAACTGGTGCCTATCGCGAACTCGATGGTCTACATTCTCATGCGCGCGCTGCAAGACGACGTCGCCGATGACGACCTGTGCGGCGCGATGCCGGGCAGGGCGCTCTCTCTCAAGGAGGAATATCACGCTCCGTTGTTTCGCGCCCTCTCGTCCATTCCCCCGATGCAGGCGGGCGACACCGTCTTCTGGCACAGTGACGTCATCCATGCCGTCGAAGATGCGCATCGCGGCAAAGGCTACAGCAATGTCATGTACATCGCTTCGCTGCCGTCGTGCGCTAAAAACGACGCATACCTCGAGCGCCAATTGCCGAGCTTCCTTGAAGGGAAGAGTCCGCCCGACTTTCCGGCCGACCATTTCGAAACCGACTTCGTCGGTCGCGCAACGGCCGAGGACCTAACTGCCTTGGGCCGCTCGCAAATGGGCTTGGACTGAGTCGGCCTCATCCGCGCCAGATGCAAGGCGAGCGGCTGCAATCCGAAATGTTCTTTGCGGCGCTCAAAAGAACGATTGGGGCGTCGTGACGTAGAAGCTGATGTACACCCCGCCGGTACGCTACCCCTTGCTCGGAGCCGGCCGCAGCGCATAAGCGCCATCGCCGAGCAGGAAAAGCACGACGAGCGCGACGGCCCAAAATGCCGGATATTCCCATCCGCCGCCCTTGTTCGTGAAGAGCCACCCATTCGCGCCGTGCACCATCACGATGGTGCCGAGCATTTCAGCCGCGAGCGGCAGCGCGATCCACGACGCATAAATACCGAGAATCAAGGCGATGCCGCCGACGACCTCGAGCACGATCGTCAAGTAAGCCGCAATCGCGGGCAAGCCCAGCGATGCGAAGAAGCCGACGAAACCGGGGATCGAGAACACGAACAGCTTCAGGCCGACGTGTGCGAGGAAGAGGATGCCGAGGCTCACGCGCAATAGCAGCGAGGCGAACGGTGCGGTCTTTGGGTTGATCATGGCGATACCGACGCTTGAAGCAATGGAGTTCGAGAAAGACGACGGCACCGAATCGCGTCATAAGCAGAAAAACACTAAGGACACCGAATAAAACGCATGCCGTCGAAGCCAGCGCAAACGATACGGTCGCCGGAATGATCAATCAACTCGGCTATGATTGATCCATCATTTACTGCTGGTTGACGATTGGATGGATACCCTCACGAGCATGCAGGTGTTTCGTCTCGCGGTCGAGCTGAAGAGCTTTGCCGCCGCGGCCCGCAGGCTCGACATGTCGCCGGCGATGGCCAGCAAGCACGTCATGCATCTCGAGCAGCGCCTCGGCACGCTGCTGCTCAATCGGACGAGCCGGCACCTGAGCCTCACTGAGCCGGGCGCCGTCTATTTCGAGCATGCGCGACAAATGCTCGATGATCTGGAGGACATCGAATCGGCCGTGGCGAAGGCAAGCGCCGCGCCGCGCGGCACGTTGCGCGTCAGCGCGCCGGTCTGGATGGCGAATCCGGGCTTCATAGGCATCCTGAACGAGTATCGCCAGCGTTACCCCGGCGTGCGGCTCGACGTCGATCTGTCCGGTCGGTTTGTGAACTTGGTCGAGGAGGGCGTCGATCTGGCACTGCGTGCGACGAACCCGGGCTCTTTGAGCCAGACGCTCATTGCGCGGCCGATCGCACCGGTCACCTTCCATGTCGTTGCGGCGCCCGACTATCTGCGCCGGGCGGGACGCCCCACGCGCGCCACGGAGCTCGGCGATCACGCGGTGCTCTCGTATTCGCTGCTGCCGGCCGGCAACGGCTTCGACGTGGAAGGTCCTGACGGTGTGGAAACGGTCAAATTCGAGCCGGTCCTCCAAAGCAACAACGAATCGCTGCTGAGACTCGCCGCCCTCGAAGGCATGGGTGTCGCGTTCTTGCCTAAGTGCCTCGTCGCGCGCGACCTCGAGGCGGGCCGCCTGGAGGTGCTGATGCCCGACTATCGGCTCTTCGGCACCCAGCTATATGGCGTCTACCAGAATCGAAAATACTTGTCGTCGAAAGTCAGAACCTTCCTCGATTTCATTTGCGATAAGCCTTCCATAGCATAGGCGTGTGAACTGGAACTGATTCCTGCTGACTCGTGAGGCAGGCTTTTTTTTTTGACAATTGTCAATTTCAGCACGGGTGAGAATCGCCTATGCTTAACGCCAAGCGTGCGTGACGTCCGGCTGCAATGGCGCCGCTCGAAAACGAACAACAGCACGACTTGGGGGTCGGTCATGAAGCAGTGGACGATCTGTGCCATGCTTTGCGCGTCGACAAGCTATGCTCACGCCGAGGATTTGCTTCAGATTTACGGCATTGTCGACGGCGGTGTTGCTTATGCCACGAACATAGCCGGTGCTCATAGCTGGTTTCAGACGAGTGGTGTCGCGCAGTCGGACCGCTGGGGCTTACGCGGTTCGGAAGAACTCGGAGGCGGAAACCGCGCGATATTCCGGCTTGAAAACGGTTTCACTCTCAATGATGGCCGATTTTCACAAGGCGGACTCGAATTCGGCCGGCAGGCGTTCGTGGGGATCGCAAGCGATCGCTTCGGAACGTTGACACTCGGCCGGCAGTACGATTTTATGACAACCAACCTGACGGTTTTTTCGTCGGGAACGTTGACGCCGTCCGTCTTCGCGTTTCATCTGGGCGATCTCGATCGTCTAGGTGCGGAGCGTATCGATAACGCCGTCCGATATGTCACGCCGGAATTTGCCGGCTTTCAGCTCGGCGCACTCTACGCATTGGGCGGACAGCCCGGTAATTTCTCCTCGCATAGCGCGGCCGCTTTCGGCGCATCCTATGTCATGGGCGCATTCAGAGCCGGCGCAGCTTATACCGAAATTCACGACTACACGGCGGTATTCGGAATCGGCACGACGGTGCTCGGGGCGCCGCTCGTCGGAACGTCGTCGCAAGGATTGCTTCGGCGTTTCCAGACGTTCGACAAGCTGACGGGATCGGGTATCGGCGCCAGTTATCAACTCGGGCCGGCCCTCGTTCACGCGCTCTATACGATGGTCGATCTGCGCCAAAACGGTGCAAGCGCAACGCTGCGAACGGCCGAAGGCGGTGTCAGATATTCGATCAATTACGCGCTCTCGCTTGCGGGAAGCTATGCGCACTCCACACTGGCAGGCAAAGGATGGAACCAGTTCGTGGGCGGCGCCGACTATTTGCTCTCGAAGCGAACGGATATTTATCTGAACGCAGTCTATTTACACGCGAGTTCAGGGGTGCAGGCCGAGCTGTTCGGGGTGCCCGCCTCGTCGTCGAACAGCCAGACGGTCGTTACGCTGGGGATGAGGCACGCGTTTTAGCGGCGTTGCAGCACGGCAGTCGAATTGGATATCCGCGACTTTTTTGATCTAGGTTAACTTTCAAATCCGATTGATACGATATTTTCGGGTTTGCGTTGATAGGGTTTTGCTAGGTTGAAAGGGTACGCGAAAACGTTATCCTCAGAACATACGGATTTGGTTGCTTTTCGAGCTCTCCGGCGCATCATGTGCGGCGAGTCGAGGGGGGTTTGTTGTAAAAAATACGCGCAATTATTTTTGCTGAAACCGGTTTTTTTCATGCCGGATTTCAAATGATGGGCCGAAAATGGTTTCCTGGGCAAACGAGCATCTGCTGCGCGGTATCGAGCGATTTGGCTCAGTGCACACTTTTATGACGACCGATTCCGGTCGTCGCTTCGCGGCGCGATGGCATCGCGTGCAGACTGGAGTGCGCGCGAGCATCGACCTAATTCGACGTTTGCTCGGCCAATACTACGCGGGTGGGTTGGCATTGGCCGCTCTGCTGCTCGGTCTTGCCGCGACGCTGACGGTTCATTCGCTGCTTGGCGGATTCGTCGAGCGTGAGGCGCGGCTTCGTTTTGAAAACGATTCGCGCAGCGTCGAGCAGCAGATTGCGACGCGTGTTCGACTTTATTCGGACGTGCTCGTGACGATGCGTGCATTGATGAGCGCCGACAACGAGGTGAAAAGGAGCGAATTCCGCGACTTCGTGTCTGGGCTCGATTTGCCGGGGCGGTATCCGGGCTTTCAGACGCTCAATTGCGCGTTCTATCTGCGCGACACCGATCTGGACGCATTTGTCGCGCGGCAGCGTATCGATCCAGCGTTGCAAAGCGCGGGAGTCGAATTCACCGTGCATCCGCGCGCTCAGCGCGCGATGCACGAAATACTGACTTACGTCGAGCCGCTCGACCGTAACACGGCGTCGCTCGGGGTCGATCTGGATGCACTGCCGGATCGCGGCAACGCTTTACAAACATTGCGCGATACGGGTGAAGCGGTCAGCAGCGGTCGCTTGATCTACGCCGAGCGCGGCGCCGAGTACGTCGGTCTTGCGATGCGTCTGCCCGTCTACCGCAGGGGGATGCCGACGGCAACGGTGGACGAGCGTCGCCGCGCCTATGTCGGCTCGGTCGGTGCCGGCATCAGAGTGAACGACATGATGGCTGGGCTCTTGAGCGCCGAGACGTTACTCGCGCTGAGATACCGCATTTACGATGCAGGAAGCGTCTACGGCCGCCAGGTCGAACCTTCGAATTCCCGCATGCTTTACGACAGCGTCGGCGGAGTATCGGTGAGCTCTGCTGCCGCGGCGAGCGGAGGCGAAACACACGTCGATTCCGAGAGGCGCAACGGCAATGGTGGGCGGCGTGCAGCCGTTCGCGGTGCATCGACGAGCCCACCGTTCACACGCAGCACGATGCAGCAATTCGCGGGGCGGCGCTGGGTCATCGTATTTTCAGCGCAGCCTGCGGCATTGATGGGCTCGCAGCGCTATCTGCCGAACGTCGCTCTGCTCTCCGGGCTGGTCATTAGTCTGCTGTTGGCGAGTCTCGCGTACGCGCTGTCCAGCTCGCGCTCGCGTGCGCTGAAAGTGGCCGCCGATATGACGGCCGGTTTGCGTGAAAGCGAAAGGGCGCGAGCCGAAGCGCAACGGATCGCGCATTTGGGAGACTGGCGTGTCAATCTAGGCAACGGCGCCGCACATGTTTCCAACGAGATGGCGCGCCTCGTCGGTTTGAGACGCGGGTCACCCACCGTGAAGATGCTGGCACGGGCGATCGAATGCGTCGATCGCCCCGCGCTACTGAGTCACCTCAAGCGGACACTCGAGACGCGGGAGCCGTTCGAGCTCGAATGCCGCTACCGGTCGTTACGCGGCAGGCGCGGGTGGCTGCGCATCATCGGTCATGCGTGCGGCGAGCCGGGCAGCGGTTGGCTGCGCGGCACCGCCCTGGAGGTAACGAAGCAGAAATCGATCGACCGCGCTCGCGAGCTGGAGCACGCGTTCACGCTTCAACTCGCCACCGCCACCAACGACACGGACGTATTCGCCGGGCTCGTCACGTTGTTGACGAGCGGCATGAATTGGGACGCGGGCGGGTTCTGGCCGACGCAGGGGGGCCGTCAGCAGTTGCTCCATCCCGTGTACTCGACATCCGTCGCTGCGCTCGAACAGCGTCTGCGCGCGCAGAGCCTCAAGCCGCTGATCGACGACGCGCCCATCGCTCCGCGCTGGTCCACGTCACGCGCCACTTCGCCGCGGCTTCCCGCGTCCGGGATTGTCACGACGTTCTCGTTCCCGCTGCATACGGGCAAGGAACTGCTCGGCGTGGCGGAATTCTATTCGCGCGAACGGCGCCACGTCGAGCCTCAGGCGCTTGCGATGGCAAGCTCCATCGCAAGCCAGATGAGCCATTTCCTGCAACGCCGCATGGCCGAATGCAATCTGCAGTTTCTCGCCAACCATGACGCGCTCACGGGATTGCCCAACAGGCTGATGTTCAAGTCGCACCTCGAGGATTCACTGTCGCGCGCTCATGCGGAAAAGACGGCGCTTCACGTGCTCTTCATCGACCTCGACCGCTTCAAGGACATCAACGACTCGCTAGGCCACAACATCGGCGATCAGATGCTGCGCGCCGTCGCCGAGCGTCTCGGCGAGCGCGTGCCGGAAGCCAATATGATCGCGCGCCTCGGCGGCGACGAATTCATCGTGCTCCTCGAGGACCGTGGCGATGGCGCGGCGCATTTGCGGCAGACCATCGACGTCATTCAGGCCGCGCTGGCGGACCCGTTCTCCGTATGCGGGATGCAGTTGCAGGCGAGTGCAAGCATCGGCGTGAGTTCGTTCCCGGAGGATGGCAGCGATGCGCAGACGCTGCTGAAGAACGCCGATCTCGCGATGTACGGCGCGAAACAGCGGGGCAAGAACACGTTCCAGAGGTACGCGCGCCAAATGAGCATGTCGCTGCAGCAACGCGTCGAAATGGAGTCGTGTCTGCGGCAGGCTGTCGAGAACCACGAGTTCACGCTGTTCTATCAGCCACGCGTGGATTTGCGCACGAATCACTGCACCGGCGCGGAAGCGCTCATTCGCTGGAACAGTCCGAAGCTGGGACTCGTCATGCCGGCCGATTTCATTCCGCTCGCCGAAGAGACCGGAGACATCGTATCGATCGGCGCATGGGTGCTGCGCGAAGCGTGCCGCCAGGCGGCGGAATGGCGAGCAGGCGGGCTCGGCGACATTCACGTGGCCGTCAATCTTTCGGCCCGGCAGTTCGCCGATACGCGCCTGCGCGAGACTATTCTCGAAGCGCTCGAAGACGCGCGGCTGCCGGGCCACCTGCTCGAGCTCGAGCTGACCGAGAGCGTGATTATGCGCCATCCCGAGCAGGCGGTTCACTTGCTCTCCGCGATCAAGAAGACGGGCGGGCGCCTTTCGATCGACGACTTCGGCACCGGTTACTCGTCCCTCGCGTACTTGAACCGATTCCCGATCGATATCGTGAAGATCGATCGCTCGTTCATTCGGCATCTGCCCGAAAGCCATAGCGATGCGCAGATCACGAGCGCTGTCATTGCACTGGGACACAGCCTCGGGCTGACAGTCATTGCTGAAGGCGCCGAAACACAGTCGCATATCGACTTCCTTCGCAAGGAGGGGTGCGATGAGGTACAGGGGTACTTTTTCAGCCGCCCCTTATCCGCCGGCGATATGAGGATCTTCCTCGATCGACCGGTTCAACCGGGGCGCGGCGCGGCGTCGCTGCCTCATTGCACGGATGTGCGGGGTTCGGGCTCCGGACATTCGATTCATAGCTGAGACGGAGACGGACCATGCAGGAAAGAAAAAACGACACGACGGCCATGTGGAATGCCATCGAGGAACTGGACTTCGAGAGGATCAAATCGAAGCTGCTCCACAAGCATCGCGGGGCGGTGACGGAACACGACATCGCGCGTGCCGAGGCGGGCTATCGACAATTTCTGAAGATCATCGCCAAATATCCCGACGCGCCGGTCGTTCCGAGCGAGGCCGTCGACGAATTCTGGCATATGCATATCCTCGATACGCAGCGCTATGGCGCCGACTGTGAGCGAATCTTCGGCTATATGGTGCATCACGACCCGTATATCGGGATCGACGGGCCGCAAGACGAAGCGCGTCTTGCGGACGCGGCGCGGAGCAGCCATGCGCTTTTCATGCGTGAGTTCGGTACGGCCGCCGAGGCGCCCGCATATTGCATTCGGTCCGCGGAAGGCGCGACGGCCGCCTACTGCATTCGCGCCGAGGAGAACGGCGCGTCGGCGGCATATTGCATTCGACAAACGGTGGATGCGGCCTCGGCGGCCTATTGCATCAAGCAAGCGGCGGATATGTCGTCCGCGGCATATTGCATCAAGCAAACGGCGGATGCGTCCTCGGCGGGGTATTGCATCAAGCAAACAGCGGATATGTCGTCTGCAGCGTATTGCATCAAGCAAATGGCGGATATGTCGGCAGCGGCCTATTGCATCAAGCAGACGACGGATATGTCGTCAGCCGCATATTGCATCAGGCAAGCGGTTGGGCCATCGCCAGCGGCCTACTGCATTCGATCCGGACGGCCTGCGCCGACGGCCGCCGCGTATTGCATTCGAGCCTAACCGGGCTCTCCTTCGCGCTTTTCGCGCGCAAGGCGGGCGATCGTCTCCATCGCGAGATCGAATTCGGTTGTTTTATCGAAGAAATAATCGGCGCCCGCCGAGAAGCTCGCCTTGCGGAACACAGCGGTCGCGTAGTTCGTGAGCACGATCGTGACGATCGAATCGGTCCGGTCGCGCAGCGCATGGAGCAGGTCGATGCCGTGGCAGCCCGTAAGCCGCAAGTCGACGATGACCACCTCAGGTTCGCTGGCCTCGATGCCACGCAATGCCGTTTCGACGTCTTCCGCTTCGCCGACGACGAGCGCTTCGCCCGCCGGCGGTTCGATGCGGGCGGCAAGGCGCTGGCGGACGAGCGTGGAATCGTCGACGACGAAAACCCTCAACAGGGACGAGATGGGCGAACTCATGCGCTGAGTATCATCATCGCCCGGCTTCGTGAATATCGGACCGCACACGAAAATTACGTAGGCGTTGGAGAAGCGCCTTGTAGGGCGTTTCCTACAGCCTCCAGGCGCTCAGCGCCGGGCGGTCCTGGGCCTGGACGAGTGATACGCCGCCGTCCCGTCTAGACCTGATCGCCGTCGTCGAAGAGCTTATGCTGGATCGCATAGCGGACCAGCGCCGCCTCATGTGGCATCTGCATCTTTTCGAGAATCCGCGTTTTGTATGTGCTTACCGTTTTGGCGCTCACGCAGAGCTCGTTCGCGATTTCCGTAATCGTCTGGCCGGAGGCGATGCGCCGGAACACTTCGAACTCGCGATCGGACAACCGCTGATGCGGCGCCATATCGGTCGGCTCATTGAGGCTTTGAGCAAGCCGCTCGGCCATCGACAGGCTGACGTACACGCCACCCGCCGCGACCTTTGTTACGGCGGAGACCAGCTCGGTGCTCGCGCTTTCCTTTGTCAAATATCCCGATGCCCCCGCCTTGAACGCGCGCACGGCATATTGCTGTTCGGCATGCATCGTGAGGACGAGAATCCGTAATGTGGGGATCTCGTCCTTGATCTGCTTGAGGAGCTCGACGCCGTTGCGCGGTCCCGGCATCGAAAGATCGAGCACGAGCACGTCCGCCGGCGTGCCTCGCACGAGCGCGACCGTGCTTGGTCCGTCGTGGGCTTCCCCGGCGACCTCGAAGCCGCTCGTGCCTTGCAGGATGTGCCGCAGACCATCGCGCACGAGCGTGTGGTCGTCAGCCAATAGCACTTTGGTCATGGCAAGGCCTCTTCCTGTTGTATTGCCGCAAGCGGCAGCGTGACGGTGAGGATGAAACCGCGGTGGGCGGCCGTTTCGATCGATACCGTGCCGCCCAATAAGTGAACCCGTTCCCGAATGCCAAGGAGTCCGAAGGAATTTCCCGCGCGTCCTTCGACTTCCTCCGTCGTTGCGCCGCGCCCGTCGTCCGCCACCCGCAATAAGCATCGGTCGCTTTCGACGGCAAGGGCGACGCTGACGTGCTTCGCTTCCGCATGCAGCGCGACGTTCGTCAGCGCTTCCTGGACGATGCGAAAGAGCGCCGTCGCGCCCTCGCGCGAAAAGTCGACGGCGGCCGGCTCGATCCGGCGCTCGACTTCGATACCGTAGCGTGTCGTGAAATCGTTGATCAACCATTCGATCGCGGGGCGCAGTCCGAGATCGTCGAGCATGACCGGCCGCAAATCGGCGGCAATTCGACGGGCAGACGCGACCGTGGAATCGATGAGCCGGCGCATGCTCTGCAGCTGAGCGAGGGCGGATGGCGCGACGCCGGGCGTGCCCTCGAGCGTTTGCTGCGCCGAGGAGAGGTCCATTTTCAACGCGGTGAGCTGTTGCCCGAGATCGTCGTGCAGTTCGCGGGCGATGCGCGTCTTTTCGTCCTCGCGCACGGTTTGCAAGTTCGCCGAAAGCTTGCGCAGCGCCTCGCGCGATTCCTTGAGCTCGTTTTCGGCTTCGACGCGCGCCGTCGCATCATGCAGCATGACCGTATAGAACTTGCGCCCCTCGCCATCGGCGAACTGCGTGATCGACGCCTCGATCGGAAACTCCTCGCCATCGGCGCGCAAGCCGGTCAACACGCGGTGCCGGCCCATTCGTCGATCGCCCGCCCCCGTCGCTCCGAATTGCTCGATATGCGCTTTGTGCGCTTCACGAAAGCGCTCAGGGATGAAGCGCTCGATCGGCCCGCCGATCGCCTCCGTCGCCGCGCAGCGGAAAAGTTGTTCGGCCATCGGATTGAAGAGAACGATTCGCTGCGCTTCGTCGATCGTGATGATGGCTTCCGGCGACGACCGGACGATGGCCATGAGCCGCGCTTCGATTGGCGTCGAGCTCGAGCGCCTCGTGCGCGCGCCGGCGTCGGCGAACGGCGCGACGCGGCGGCGCCCGAACAGAAATACTCCGGCGCCCGCCGCGAGTGCCGCGGCGCAACCCGACGCAACGAATGCGTTCGTGCCGAACTCGGCGGCCGCCGTCAGCGACGGGTCGCGCGTCGCATAAGTGAGCGCGAAGGTCTCGCCGCCGAAGCGCAACGCGTCCGTGCGGCGAAAAGAAGGTGCCGGCAGCGGCAAATTGGCGGGCGTCTCCGCGGGGGGATAGAGAACCCATGCCGGCGAGCCTGACACGACTGCCAAGTCCGTGCGCGGCGTGCGCGCGGCCACGCTCGCGAAGAGGTACTCGGTATCGAGTCGCGCGACGATGAAGCCGGCCAGCGAGGCGCGCCGCTCGGCGGGCTGCGGTGGAGGCGGCGCGTCGCGATAGACGGGGAAGAATGCGTCGACGCGAGGGCGCGGGACGTCGGACGACGACTCTTCATCGCGCGCCGGGCGCACGGCCAGCGCGATCTGCGCGGTATTGGCGGCGCGCAGCAGCGCATTGCGCGTTTCGGGATCCGTGCCGATGCCATCCGCGCCGGCGCTGGCGTGCAGAGGCCAGAGGAGCGAGAGGCGCGCGATCGGCGTTTGTGGCGGCGCGGCGAACGCATCGCCCGACGCCTGGGCGAAGCCGAGCGTGCGCAGGCAGGGCTGTGCGTCCTCGAGCGCGAGCCGGGCGATGTAGCGATCCCAGGCGTCGGCCGAAGGCGGGGCGCCCGCGAGCGACTGTTGCGATGCGACGAAGCCACTCGCGCCGCGCATCGCTTCGGTGCAAATGACGAGCTCGCGCCGCAGGTCGGCCGTGACGTGCGCGGCTTGAGTCACGAAGCGTTCCTGCGCCGCATCGAGCAGGCGCGCTCGAACGAGCGAAGCAGCAACGGCGGTGATGACGAGGACGACCGCGGCAGTCGCGAGCGCGGCGAGCCACGCGCCGCGATGGGCGGACACGCCGTCCGAAGCGCGGCCGGGCGGCGGTGCGGCAGGCGACGTCGAAGAACCGGCAGCAAGCATTGCGTTTCGGGCGTAGCGCGAATGGGTCTCGGCGGTACGCCGCGACGGCTTCGATGAAATCGGGAGCCGGCGCTTGTCGGAAACAATTGCCGGCCGCATCGCATCAGATTGTGCGCGATCTACGCGGCAATTGCCAATGATCTATGGATTGTGGCCGAGAACGCAGGGGCTGCGGCCTTCCTGGTTCGCTGTACCCACGAAACGGCTGCGCGGCGCGCTATCGCGCCTGTGCGATCGGCGCGTTCACGTGGACCGGTTTCGCCTTGCCGCCGGCGTGCGGCGTGACGAGGAAGCGCTCGATGACGTCCGCCTTGAAGACAAGGCAATACGTCGAGCCGCCGTATTGGAAGAAGCCGAGTTCATCGCCCTTGCGGACATGTTGGCCCGGCATGGCGTCGATGATGCACGACGATACCTCCGCCATGCCGACGAAGACGCAACCGACTTCCCCGATCTCGGGGACGTCGCAATCGATGACGATGACGGCACGCGTGGCGATCGATGTCGTATAGCCTTGCGAATCGTTGAGGCCGTTCGGGTCCGGGCCTTCCGCTTCGAGCGCCGAGTAGTAGCTGCCGTCGACGAGGTATGCCTTCGTAATCGTGCCGCTGACGGGTGCGTGCCAGCGATGGTAGTTGTATGCGCTCAGAAACGCCTGGTAGACCGAGCCTCCGGCGAAGCGCTGCGCGAGCTCGCGTTGGCTCGGCGTGAACATTTCCTGTAGTGAATACGGCTGCGATTTGATCCAAAAGCGGTCGTGGATGTTGGCACCGCCGCTGATCGCGTAGGGCGATGCTTCGCAGGCGCTGACGATGAGCTTCTCGTCCTCCGGGCTAGCGACCGGGCGCGCGCCCGATTTGAACTGCCGCGTGAAAAACGCGTTCCACGAAGCGAAACCCCGGTACGGTTGGTCAGGACTGCATACGAATTGATCGATGCCGACCTTTTCGGCGGCTTCCCGGCTGAACCAGCCGTCCGGCGGGCGCTCATGCAGGTGCATGCGCGAATGAGGCCCGCACAGGAAGCCGCACCATGCGTTGAGGACACGTTTCAGTTGCAGGTTGAGCGCCGGATCGCGAAAGAACGCGTAGCCGCTCGGCATGCACATCGGCCAGTCGAGCACCGCGTTGAGCGGACAATGGACGAGGCTTGAGTCGCTGAACGGTGGCGCGTACGTCATCAGGTAATCGATGATGACGATGAGTTCGTCGATCGTCGAGTAGCCGAGCCGGTAGCCCGCCGCGATCGCTTCGTCGATGGCGCGGACCAGGTTCATCCGCAAGACCGCGTCGTTCTGAATCAGCGTCGCGAGATCTCGCACCACCTGAGCCCGAGGTGCGTCGCGTGCTCGATCGCGCGCGCGGCGGGCCAGGTCCTCCCTGAATGCGCTGACCTGATCTTCGGCTCGCGGCAGCCAGCCGCCGAGTCGCCGCCGTTCGCCAACCGGTGCATCGGTCCCATTTGCCATCTGCAAGCTCCGTTCATGCGCGTCGTTGGCCGCGAACGCGCAAATAGCCTGCCAGGGGACTTCGAGGCTACGCCGGGCGCTTTCCCGCCGCGATCTCGAGAATCGCTTCGCGCAGGCGAAACGCTTCTCCCGCTTTATCGAGCACGTAGCGTGCGCCGAGGTCGAAACAAGCCTGCCGAATCTGCGGATAAACGAGGTTGCTCAATACGACCGCGACCGCGGACGGCGCGCGCTCAGGCAGCGACTCGAGTACGGTGAGCCCGCTCGTGCCCGACCTGAGCTGCAGATCGACGACGACTACATCAGGTTGGGTCGTATCGATCAAAACGAGCGCGTCATCGGGATTGTCGGCGGTGCCGACGATTGTGGCGCCCGGGATCGTCAGCACCAATTGCTCGAGTTGCGCACGGATGGGCGCATAGTCCTCGACAAGGAGCACTTTGACGACGGAAATGGGCGAAGGCGAATTCATGGCACGAGTGTGGTGCAAAGCGCCATGATTTGAAATCGGCGGGGGACGCGATTGCTGTGCGATTTCGTGAGGCGTTGTCGGATACGGCCTACATCAGCGGTCAGAATTCGTATTCGATCGAGAAGTCGAGGGCGGTTTCCCCGGCCTTTTGCGTCAGCGGACTGCGCGCGGCCGATCCGAACAGTTGCTGGAACGCCGCGTTGCCGGTCACATACCAGTGCTTGGCCGGCATCCAGGTCGCCGCGACGCCGAGGCCCGCGGACTTGACGCCCGCGGACGCATGGTACGGCGCGTAGCCCGAGCGCGCCGATTGCGCCGCATTCACGCCGAACCAACTGTTCATGTAGCGGCCGTCGGCGAACTCGACGGTGGGGCCCGCGAACCACGTGAATTTCTCGGAGCTGCCGGGCATCGGAAGGTAGGCGCCAAGGTCGCCCACCCATCCGTCGTCGCCGCCGATGTCGCGCCGCAAGTCCGCCCGCAAGACGAGCGGAAACGATTTCGACACGACATATTCGCCGAACAAGTGGGCGGACGGCGCCGGATTGATGTTGTCCATGCCGTGCAAATGATCGATGTCGTCGGCGGCGCGCCTGCCCAGATCGTAGGAAATCGCGATGCCGGCACGCCAGTTCGGCCCCCTCAGCACGTTGACGCCGAGACCCTCTCCGGTCGAGAGAAAAAAGAGGTCGCGGTAGCGAATGTCGATGGTCGGGCCGGCGACCACGACGTAGCTGTCCGCGCCGTCATAGCGCGGCTGGAAACTCACGGATGGCCCGATTCTGATGCGCCACTTCGGAAAGTCCGGCTCGAACATCTGTTCCAGGGTTATGCCAGCCGAGTACTGCCATTGAGCGAGCGGCGAGGGCGTCTGCGCGTGCACCGGCGCTAGTGTTGCGCCCAGCAGGCCGGCGAGGGCGACGCGCGCTACCGTGGTTGAGGTCGGCATGAGCTTTCCTTCTTCGATTTTGCGTGGATAACCGGGTCACTGAAATCGGCCGTTCGGTTCCGACATCAATCGTGCCAGAACCGACAGCAATGCGCATGCCGTTTCGGTTCCGGATCGCGCGGGTTCGTATTTTGCATTGCAATATACCCGTGCCTCACAGACCCTGCACCGTGGAGCTCCTTTTGGACAACTCTCCTGACGGCGAACCGAATCAAGACGTCGTATTGTGGCGGACGTTCCGGCCGGCGATGGTCGATCATCGTCGCGTGCTCGTCGTGGACGACTATCGCGATGCGGCCGAGGCGTTGCAACTTTTGCTCGATGCGGACGGCTTCGAATGCCGGGCGACGAGCGACCCGCTCGACGCATGCGCGATCGCGCGAGAATGGCAGCCGTTTGCGGCGTTGCTCGACATCGCGATGCCGGGGCTCGACGGGCTCGAGCTCGCGCGCCGGCTGCGTGCCGATCCGGCCACGGCGCAAATCGTCCTCATCGCCTGCAGCGGCTATGCGTCCTCGCACGACCGGCGGCGTGCCCGCGAGGCCGGCTTCGACGCGCATTGCGCCAAGCCGCTGACGCCAGAGCTGATCCTGCGTGTCCTGGAGTTCGCGACCCAGGGGGGCGCCGATCGCCATTAAGCCCGGTTGCCAAAAGCGCGACGAGCGTGATCAAATCGGGCGGGATCGAGCAGCGCGAATCATGAGGCTTTGAGTGGCTGTCCCGCAAGTTCCTAGCCGCTCGCGCGACTCGCCGTTCCGGGGGCCGACACCGATGAGTCCAACAACGCCGAAGAGCCGCCGCCGCATTGGGTTCGCGTTTGCGCTGCTGTCGTTGCTTGCATGGGGTTGCCCACGAGCCGAAGACCAGCGAGTCAATCGCGGGGGCGATCCTTTCTTTCAGATTTCGCACGCGCTTGGCCGTTGTCCGGCGCCGCTCGGGCCGCTCGAGACGGAGGCGGAGTGGGTTGCCCAGAGTCACTACCGGATCGAGCGCGGCAACAGCTGTTGGTGGGAAGGCCGATGCCGGCTGTCCAACAGCTATCTTTACGACAAGGAAATCGCCGATTCGGTCAAAAGGCGGCTTTCCTTCATCGAGCGTTCGACGCACTGGAAAGACGGAACGACGCTCTGGCTCACGCTGCAGCGCCGTTTCATCGTCGTTCAAGGGTGCGTGACTCCCGGCTTCGACAAACAAGCGTTCCTCGCCGAGCTCGCGAAAACGGCGGACGTGGAGCGCGTGATCGACGAAACGACGAGCGATCCGAAGGCACCTCCGCCCTACGGCACGTTGGCGAATCCGACGGCGCCCGTGAATGAATGATCGAAGGTCTGCGCTCGACGTTCAGTCGCGCTTCACCTTTTCCTCGTGCATGCGGTAACGGCGATACCGCCGCATCAGCGGCGTGGCCGATACACCGTGCACGAGCACCGATGCCGTCACGATGGCGAGCGCGATTGGGGCGAGCGCTTTGACATCGCTGCTTTGGTTCTGCTCGAGCGCATCGGCGAGATAGTAGACGGTGCCTACGCCGCGAATCCCGAACCAGCTCATCAGTCCGCGCTCTTTGCGCGAAGCGTGAGACCCGAGCAGCGACAACTCGACGGTGACGGGCCGCACCACGAGAAACAATACGAGGAAGAGCGCGACGTTGCTCCAGGTCAAAAGCGATCCGTTCAGCGTGGCGAGGAGACTGCCCACTACGATCATCATGGCCATCTCGACTATCCGCTCCACTTCGACCGTGAAGCGGAGCACCGTCTCCGCCATGTAAGCGTGCGCGCTTTCGGGGTGCGCCGCGGTGGCGGCCACGTCGGCCGGATCGATCGAGCCGATCGCGGCTTGCGGCGATCGCTCGCCCGTCGCTCGATGCTCGACTCGGCGCATCGCCACGCCGGCCGCAAATGCCGCGAGGAACCCGTACGCATGCGCGAGCTGCGCGGCCCCATACGACAATTCGATCAGCCCCAGCGCAAAGAATCCTTCGAGGCCGAGCGCTTGCGAGTGCTTCGTGCGCAGCCAGGTCACCGCATGTGTCGTGGCGAAGCCAAAAATGCCGCCGATCGCGATGCCACCCAAGAGACCCCAGAGCGTTTCGCCGGCGAGCGCGAACACCTGTCCCCCGCTCGGATGGGCGAGCGAGCCCGCGCAGAGCATCAGTGCGATGATCGTAAAGGGCTGAGCGATTCCATCGTTGAGGCCGCCTTCGCCCGATAGCGCGAAGCGGACGGTATCGAGATCGTTCGCGTCGCGCACCTGCACATCATGAGCGAGCACGGGGTCGGTGGGCGACAGCATGGCCGCGAGCAGCAGGGCAAGCGGCCACGAGAGACCGAGCACCCAGACGCCGGCGAGGACGATCATCGGAATCGTGATCGCCATGCCGAGCAGACCGAGCCGCAGCGGGAGCGTCCAGAGCCTATCGAAGAGCGGCAGGCGCAGACGCAAGCCGATGGCGAACAACGATGCGAGCAGTGCGATTTCGCTGAGCACGCGCACGAGATGCGCATCGCGAACGATGTCGAGCGAGAGCATGCCGGCCCCGGCGGGCCCGAGGGCGAACCCCGCGGCCAGATAGAGCATCGCGCCCGTCAGCGGCAACCGCTTGACGAACGAGCTCGCGATGCCCATCGCGACGCACATCCCGCCGACGACGAGGAACCAGATGGCTTCGTGCATGCGGTATGTCGCGCGGGCCCCGAGTTACTTGGGACGGCCGAATGCTTCGCGCAACTTGCCCTTGGCGCTTTCGAGCACCTTGCGCTGAGACTTCGGCAAATTTCTCCCCGCGCGATTGACGTAGAAATTCAGCATCGACATGGCCGACTGAAACGGCGTGCCTCGGCGCCTTCGGCTCGCGAGCGACGAGCGCTTGAGCGATTGTGCGATTTCGTCGGCGCTGCCCGATTTGAAGATGCCCGGCTCGAGATCGAGCGCGTCGCTCTTTTGCATGACCTCGTGCGACCAGCGACGTGGCTTGTCGCCGCTCTTCGTCGATCCTTTGTTCTTGCTCGCACTGGCCTGTTCATGGCGTTGGCGCGGCGGCCGGCCCGAGCGATGGCGCGTCGACGCGTGCGGTGTGGAGGTGCGAGTCATCGGTATCCCTTTCTGACAACGGAATGAATGAGTGCGTGTAGCAATGAATGGAATCATCGACGCAACGTCCATGCCCAGGACCGCCGTAGCGGCGCCTGGCTCGTTGGCGCGGACTGGCACGGTAGATGCCTGGACCCATTGATGGTGCGGCGCACGCGCGCGTGCCGCGCCCGAGGCTGCCGGTGTTTTACTTTCCGTATGCAAACCGATGGAGGGATCATGGCTCATCAACAACCGTTCTTGACCGACGTCAAGGAGATCCGCAAGCGGGCCCGCGAGCATATCGACGAGGGCGCGGTGACGGCTGGCTACAAGGCGGACCGCGACACCGTCGTGAAGCTGCTCAACGATGCGTTGGCTACCGAGATCGTCTGCACGCTGCGCTATCGGCGCCACTATTTCATGGCCAAGGGCATCGATTCGAAGAGCGTCGCCGACGAATTCTTGGAGCATGCGAACGAGGAGCTCGAGCATTCCGATTTGCTCGCCGAACGAATCGTGCAATTGGGCGGCGAGCCGAACTTCTCGCCGGATGGGCTGCTGACGCGCAGCCACGCTGAATACGTCGAAGGCACCTCGCTCGCCGACATGATCAAGGAAGACCTCGTGGCCGAGCGCGTGGCGATCGATAGCTACCGAGAGATCGTCGAGTATCTCGGCGACAGAGATCCGACGTCGCGCCGCGTGATGGAGACGATCCTCGCGCAGGAAGAGGAGCATGCCGACGATATGGCCGATCTGCTCGCCGGATTGCCGGCGGAGCGCAAGGCGAAATGACGAACGAGGCAGAGGCCGCGGGGGGCGCCAGGCTGGGCACCACGCTTGCTGACAGGGTTTGGAGGACGAGCATGAATCAGTATTTCGTCACTTGTTCGAGGAGTTCGACTCATGACTAAGAAGTTGGAAGGGTGCAAGATCGCGATCCTGGCGACGGACGGTTTCGAGGAAGCGGAACTCGTCGAGCCGAAGCGGGCGTTGACGGAAGCCGGCGCGATGGTGCACGTGATATCGAAAAAGCCCGGCCAGATCCAGGGCTTTCGCCATACGGACCGTGGCGGCATGGTGACCGTCGACGCGACGTTCGACCAGGTGCGACCGGACGACTATGACGCGGTCGTGCTGCCGGGCGGCGTAGTGAACGGCGACGCGATGCGCACCATACCCGAAGCGCAAGCGTTCGTGCGCGAGATCGATGCCGCGCACAAGACGGTTGCCGTGATTTGCCATGGCGGCTGGTTGCCGATTTCGGCCGGCATCGTGAAGGGCCATACGATGACGAGTTGGCCGAGCTTGCAAGACGACCTGCGCAACGCGGGCGCGAGCTGGGTCGACGAAGAAGTCGTTCAGGACGACAATCTCATCACGAGCCGCAAGCCCTCCGATATTCCCGCGTTCAACAGGAAGATCATCGAGTGCCTGGAGCAGCGAGGACACGCGGGTTGAGCGAACCCATGCCCGCCCGGCGCTTCCTGGCAGCAGTGTGAAACCGACGAGCAAAAAGCAGGAGGACATGTCATGTCGCTGATCGTGGCCGGCCGGTTCACGACGTTCGCCGACGCGCAAGCGGCGGCCCGGCGCATGTTCGAGAACGGCTTCATCGAAGAGGACGTCACGCTCTTTTTCGTCAATCCGCGCGGCCAGCATGCGCGGTATCCGGTCGGCGGCGACGAGTATGCCGACCCGCAGGCCGCGCGCGCCTCCGTCGGTGCGGGCAAGGGCGGGCTCATCGGCGGCGTGTTGGGCGCCATCATCGGGGTCGCGCTGTTCGGCGTGATGTCGGCGCCGTTTCTGGTGCTTGCCGTGGCGGCCGGAATAGGAGCCTATGTCGGTTCGCTGATCGGTGCGATGACGCATACGGCCGGTGGCGGAAAGGTGCCCGATCAGGCGGTGCCGCACGAGTCGCGCGATTCAGGCGTGCTGCTCGCTGTACACGTGAATCCGGACAACCAGCAGACCGCGGCGCGCGTGCTTCGTGAGGCCGGAAGCCTCGAGATCGAACGCGCGCATGGGCGCTGGCAGGACGGCCGTTGGGCCGATTTCGATCCGACGAAGGATATCGAGCCGATCGACGCCGCGGGCAGTGGCGCCGCCCCCGAACCGCGGCAAGCGCCGCACGCGAATCGGTAGCTCCGTTCGCCTGATCGCGTGCGGCGCGAGAAGGCCGCGATAGATTCGCCGCCGAGTGAAGGCGCGTCCCCGAATCCCACGGGCACGGGCCTTGCAGACCTGATGGGTGTTGCTGCCGAAAATGCCGCCAGTCGGTTGCGCCATCCATGAAGCAGCAACGCTACTGGCGCGCCGCACTTCAACCCAGGAGGAAACATGCTTCGATATGCCGTCATCTTTTTCATTGTCGCGATCATCGCCGCCGTATTCGGCTTTACGGGCATTGCCGCCGGCGCCGCCGAGATCGCGAAGATACTGTTCTTCATTTTCCTGGTCATTTTCCTCGCGACGCTGTTGATTGGCGTCTTCCGATGACGTTCGGGCCACGGCCGGCCGCGCGGGTGAAAGCGGCTGGCCCATCGCTGGATGCGTCGATTGAATCGTGCGCGCTCAACCGTTCCATGCACTGGCGCATTTGATGCATTAACCTTCAGTTGCCTGTTGCGTGAACAGGTACCGATGAGAAGGAGCCGCCATGTCACGCATTATCTGGAAAGGGGCGATCAGTTTCGGCCTCGTCAACGTGCCGGTGCAATTGCATCCCGCAACGCGCCCCGAGCGCACGAGCTTCAATCTGATCGACAAGGAAACGACCGACCCGATCGGCTATAAGCAGATCAATAAGCGCACTGGAAAAGAGGTGAAGCGCGAGAACATCGTGCGTGGCTTCGAGTACGAGAAAGGCCACTACGTCTTGCTTGCCGACGAGGAAATCCGCGCGGCGAGCCCTGAATCGACTCAGACGATCGATATCCTTTCGTTCGTCGAGGCGTATACGGTCTCATTTCTCTACCTGGACACCCCTTATTACCTGGTGCCCGAGCGCCAGGGCAAGAAAGCCTATGCGCTGTTGCGCGAAGCACTGGCGCAATCGGGGAAGATCGGCATCGCCAATGTGGTGCTGCACAACAAGCAGCATCTGGCCGCGCTGATTCCGGCGGGGCCCATTCTTGCGTTGAACACGCTGCGGTGGGGAGGCGAGGTGCTGCCCATCGAAGATCTCTCGGTGCCGCCCGAAGACGCCAAGACGGCGGGCGTATCCGAGCGTGAGATCGACATGGCGAAAAAGCTCATCGAGGACATGACTGAAACGTGGAATCCGTCCGAATACCATGACACGTTTCGAGAGGATATTCTGGCCCTCGTCGACAAGAAGGTGCGAGAGGGTAAGACCAGCGAAATCAGCGAGGGCGCCAAGGCGCCGGCACGCACGCGCGCCACGGCCGACGTCGTCGATTTGTCGGAACTGCTCAAGCGCAGCCTCGGGCGCGGCAAGGGCAAGCATGCTGCCTGAGCACGGGTAAGCCAATTGAATGGCGGGAGCGGCGAGGATGTCGGACAAACTCGAAACCTACCGGAAAAAGCGGCGCTTCGACGACACGCCGGAGCCATCGGGCGCGCGCTCCGCGCGGCGCGGCCGAGCGGGCTCCGCACCGAAGCATGCCGCCGGCGCGCTTTCTTACGTGATTCAGGAGCACCACGCGAGGCGCCTGCATTACGATTTTCGGCTGGAACTGGATGGCACCCTGCGATCGTGGGCCATCCCTAAGGGGCCGAGTCTCGACCCGTCGGTGAAACGGCTCGCGGTCCATGTCGAAGACCACCCCCTCGAGTACGGCTCGTTCGAAGGCGAGATACCGCAGGGCAATTACGGCGCAGGTACCGTGATCGTCTGGGATCGCGGTACATGGGAGCCTGTCGGCGGTGTGGAGCAGGCGCGCAAGGACTATGAAGCCGGCAAGCTGAAATTCTGGCTTGACGGCAACAAGCTCCACGGCGGCTGGGCGCTCGTAAGGAGCGGCATGCGAGGCGGCGGCGACAAAGAGCAATGGCTGCTGATCAAAGAGCGCGACGAAGAAGCGCGTGGCGAGGCGGAATTCGACGTCGTTGCCGAGCGCCCCGGCAGCGTTTTGGGGCAGCCGCGTCCGCGCGCGGCGCATGACGGAAAGGCCGTGACGACCCGCGCAGCGAGAGGCGCTTCCGGGCGGCTTGCGGTGCCCGCCAAAGCACCCCATGCGGGCGAGGCGAGCAGCTCACGCCCCGACATCGTCGCGACGCGCAGCACTGAGTCGCTCCGCGAGCTCGCGGAGAATCCGGCGATCGAAGGCGCCGTCGAGGCGCCGTTGCCGTCCGAGTTGAAGCCCCAGCTTGCCACGCTGGTCGATTCGCCGCCCCATGGCGACGATTGGACGTACGAGATCAAGTTCGACGGCTACCGGATGCTTGCGCGCATCGATCGGCGCGACAAGAAAAAGCCAGTGCGGATCTTCACGCGCAACGGACTCGACTGGACGTCGAAATTCGGTAAGCAGTCCGAAGCGCTGGCCGCCGTCGGTGTCGATACGGCGTGGATCGATGGGGAGGCCACCGTCCTCGACGAGCGCGGCGTGCCGAATTTTCAGGCGTTGCAGAATGCGTTCGATGCGAGAAAACCTCAGGAGATCTCGTTCTTTCTTTTCGACCTGCCCTATCTAAACGGTTATGACTTGCGCAACGTTCCGCTCGTGCAGCGGCGCGCGCTGCTGCGCGCGTTGATGGAGAGCGTCGAGAGCGATACCGTGCGCTTCTCCGAAGACTTCGCGCTCGACGCCGGCGACATGCTGCAGAGCGCATGCGACATGGGACTCGAAGGCATCATCGGCAAGCAGCGCGACAGTCACTATGTGTCGAGGCGCAGCGGCAGTTGGGTGAAGCTGCGCTGCCGCCGTCGGCAAGAGTTCGTCATCGGCGGATATAGCGAGCCGTCGGGAAGCCGTTCCGGCTTCGGTGCGTTGCTGCTCGGCGTCTACGACAAACAGGGAAACCTGAGATATGCCGGGCGCGTCGGCACCGGGTTCGACACATCCACGCTTGGCGCGGTAAAGAAGGAGCTCGATGCCCGGGAGGTGAAGAAAATGCCGTTCGCCGAAGTACCGCGTGAGCGCAGCCGAACCCGCGTTCATTGGGTGCGGCCCGAACTCGTGGCCGAGTGCAATTTCTCGGAATGGACGAGCGAGGGCGTCGTGCGCCAAGCCTCGTTCATCAGTTTGCGCAGCGACAAGCCCGCGCATGAGATCGTGCATGAAAGCCCGCGCAAAGGGGACGAGATGAACGGACAAGCGAACGGTCAAGCCGCGAACGATCAGGCGTCGTCGGCGCCGTCGGGCCGCAAGTCTGCGTCGACTCGCCGCAAGGAAGAGGGCGGTGGCGCGCGCAAAAAGGCCGCAGCCGAAGAAACGATTGCCGGCGTGCGGATCTCGCATCCCGATCGAGTCATGGACAAATCGACGGACTTTCGCAAGATCGACCTCGTCCACTACTTCGAATCGGTTGCGCAATGGATCCTTCCGCATTTGAAGGACCGCCCGCTCGCGTTGGTGCGCGCGCCCGAGGGCATCGAAGGCGAGCTGTTCTTCCAGAAGCACACGAGCCGGCTCGAAATTCCGTTCGTCACGCAGCACGAAGGACTCGATCCGGGACATCCGCCGCTCTTGACGATCGACAACGTGCAAGCGCTGATCGGCGTGGCGCAGATGGGGACCGTCGAGCTTCATACCTGGAATGGCGTGGCGTCGAATCTCGAGAAGCCCGACCGAATCGTCTTCGACCTCGACCCCGATCCCGCGCTCGGTTGGGACCGCATGATCGAGGCGGCGTTGCTGACGCGATCGCTGCTCGAGGAACTCGGTCTTCGGTCGTGGTGCAAGACGAGCGGCGGTAAAGGGTTTCACGTCGTCGTGCCGATCGCCAAACAGGCCGGCTGGGATGAAGTGAAGGCCTTCGCGCAAGCCGCGGCGCAGCATATGGCATCGACGCTGCCCGATCGGTTCAGCGCGAAGATGGGCGCGCAGAACCGGCGTCGCCGGATCTTCATCGACTATCTGCGCAACAACCGCGGCTCGAGCACCGTCGTCGCTTATTCGCCGCGCGCAAGGGCCGGAATGGGGGTCTCCGTGCCGCTCGGCTGGGACGAGGTAGAGCAAACGACGGGTGGCGCGCAATGGAACGTCGCGAACGTCCATGAGCGGCTAGACGCGCTAAAGGAAGATCCGTGGAAAGACTATGCGCGCGTCAGGCAGCGCATTACGCGCGAGATGAGGGACAGGCTGGGAATGGAATCGTAGCCTTGGGCTGCCGGCTCTGACGCAGGGGCCGACGGACCGCGGCGGCGCTCGCGCGTTTCGCGGTTCAGGCTCGCTCCTTGCACGCCTCGCATTGCTAGGGCTCATCGCAATGTGGAGGCACAGATGGCGCAAACGGTAGGCGATTTCATCGTTGAAAGACTGCATCAATGGGGCGTGCGCAGGATGTACGGCTACCCCGGGGACGGCATCAACGGGTTGTTCGGCGCGCTCAATCGAGCCGAAGGAAAGATCGAGTTCATTCAGGCCCGCCACGAAGAAATGGCGGCGTTCATGGCAAGCGCCCATGCGAAGTTCACGGGCGAGCTCGGCGTATGTATCGCCACCTCGGGACCGGGCGCGGCTCACCTCGTCACCGGGCTCTACGATGCCCGGCTCGACCATATGCCGGTTCTCGCCATCTGCGGACAGCAGGCACGCGCCGGGCTCGGAGCGCACTATCAGCAGGAGATCGATATCGCCGCGATGCTGAAGGATGTCGCGGGCTCGTACGTGCAGCAGGCCAGCGTGCCCGCGCAAGTGCGGCATATGGTGGACCGGGCGGTGCGAATCGCGCTCGGCGAACGCCGCGTCACCGCCATCGTGCTGCCGAACGATTTGCAGGAGCTCGAATTTTCGCCGCCGCCGCGCAAGCACGGCACGGCGCATTCTGGGGTGGGCTACGCGCGTCCGCGTGTCGTGCCGCAGCCCGCCGAGCTCGCACGCGCCGCCGATGTGCTCAACGCCGGTAGTCGCGTCGCCATGCTCGTCGGCGCCGGCGCGTTGCACGCGACCGACGAGGTCATCGCGGTTGCCGAGAAGCTCGGCGCCGGCGTCGCGAAGGCGCTGCTCGGCAAGGCCGCGGTTCCCGACGAGTACCCTTGGGTGACGGGATCCATCGGCTTGCTCGGCACGAAGCCGAGCTGGGAACTCATGACGAGCTGCGACACGTTCTTCATGATCGGCTCCGGCTTCCCTTACTCCGAATTCCTGCCGAAGGAAGGCGAAGCGCGTGGCGTACAGATCGACATCGACCCTGGCATGCTGAGCCTGCGCTATCCGATGGAGGTGAATCTCGTCGGAGACACGGCGGAAACGCTGCGTGCGTTGCTGCCGCTGCTCGATCAGAAGACCGACGATAGCTGGCGCAAGCGAATAGGCGGCTGGACCGACGAATGGTGGAAGACGCTCGACAAGCGCGCGCACCAGGCGGCGAAGGTCGGCGTCAATCCACAACTGCCGTTTACGACGCTCTCTCCGCGCTTGCCGCATGACGTGATTCTGACGAGCGATTCCGGTTCGTGCGCGAACTGGTATGCGCGCGACCTCAAGGTGCAGCGCGGCATGATGTGCTCGCTTTCAGGCGGGCTCGCGTCGATGGGCGCGGCGGTGCCGTACGCGATCGCCGCGAAATTTGCTCATCAGGGCCGGCCCGTCGTTGCGATGGTCGGTGACGGGGCCATGCAGATGAACAACATGGCCGAGCTCATCACTGTGGCCAAATACTGGAAGCGCTGGGCCGATCCGCGTTGGATCTGCATGGTGCTCAACAACGAAGACCTCAATCAGGTGACGTGGGAGCAACGCGTGATGGAGGGTGATCCGAAGTTCGAGGCTTCTCAGGAAATTCCGAACGTGCCGTTTCACCGCTTCGCCGAGTTGATCGGCTTGAAAGGCATCTACGTCGATAGCGCTCAGCGAATCGAGTCGGCTTGGGACGAGGCGTTGGCCGCGCGCCAGCCGGTGGTGCTCGAAGTGAAGACCGATCCCGAGGTTCCGCCGCTGCCGCCTCACGTTACGCTGCAGCAGGCGCGTCACTTTGCTCGGACGCTCATGCATGGCGACCCGCAAGAGCGCCACATCATCGCCGACACGGCCAAGCAAGTAATGGCTTCCGTGCTGCCGGGCAAGAAGGAGTCATAACCGGCGCGTCGCCCAACGCCTCGCCATGAGTGCGACGAGTGCGAGGCCGAGCGCCGTTCCGATCGCGCCGCGATGCATGTCGAGTTGCAGCGACGCGCACGTCTCTTTCGCCTCGGCGTCGAAGCGACCACGTATGCGGTGTGCGCCGTGGACCGGCTGCCACAGATCGACGGGCCGCCCGGGGGCGGGCGGCGCGTCGCGCTCCTGCGCGGCGTAAGCCTTTCGCGCGAGATAGCGGTCGATGAGACCGGGGGCAAGCTTCGTCGCGAGGATGGCCTTGATCGAAGAAAGCCCGACGAACATTTCGCGGCGCCGGTGCAGCGCGGCCCAGACGATCGCGCGCGCCGCGACCTCGGGCTGATAGACGGGCGCGACGGGCCGCGGCGCGCCCGGCGTGCGACATAGGGCCCAGTCGAACTGCGGCGTGTTCAACGCAGGCATCTGCACCATCGTCACGTGTATACCGCTTTTCTCATGCTCCAATTCACATCGCAGCGCATCGGTAAAGCCGCGAATGGCGAACTTGGCGCCGCAGTAAGCCGATTGTAGGGGGATGGCTCGATAGGCGAGCGCCGAACCGACCTGGACGATGACCCCGCGATTGCGCGGGGTCATCCGCTTGAGGGCCGCCATCGTCCCCCAGACGTAGCCGAGATAGGTCACGTCCGTTACACGCTCGAACTCGGCCGGCGCGATGCGTGCGACTGGCGAGAATACGGTTACCATGGCGTTGTTGACCCAGACGTCGATCGGGCCGAGCGACGCTTCGACTTGCTCGGCCGCTGCATCCACGGCATCGGCCTGGCTGACGTCGATTGCAATCGGCAGCGCCTTCACTCCCAGTGCGCGTGCAGCCTGGGCGGTGTCCTCGAGCGCGTGCGCGTCGCGAGCGATCAGCGCCACATCGGCGCCCTCGCGTGCGAAGGCGAGCGCCGCGGCACGGCCGACGCCGGCGCTCGCGCCGGTCACGACGACGACTTTCGGCAAGGGGGAGTGCGGCATGGCAAGTCTCCTTGAAGTCGAACTTCTCCGCGACGGATGCGGCAAACCTGCGGCGTCCGCGTCTTTTTGCATCCGTCTTCGCCTTCTCTTGCATGACGCATGCCGCGCATGCCTTCGATCGACGAAGTCGTGCGCGCGGCGCGTAGCCGCCGTTTCATTGCCGGAGGTGATGCGCGCGCACAAGCGGCATTCGCTTTGCTGCAACCCGCCGAGTGCTTTCCCTTTCGTTGTTACAACGGTCCCATTGTCATGAGCGCACTTGTCCTTTCCCGCCTGCAGTTCGCCTGGGTCATCGCGCTTCATATCCTTTTGCCCGCATTCACCGTCGGCCTTTCGTGCTATATCGCGACGCTCGAAGTGCTGTGGTGGGCGACCGGACGCGATGTCTACCGCCGGCTTTCGGTCTTCTGGCTTCGCATCTTTGCCGTGTCGTTCGGCATGGGCGTGGTATCGGGAATCGTCATGCCGTTTCAGTTCGGAACGAACTGGAGTCGCTTCTCGGCTGCGGCTTCGAGTGCCATCGGCGCGCAGATGACTTACGAGGTGCTGACGGCGTTTTTTCTCGAATCCGCGTTCCTCGGCGTCTTGTTGTTCGGCCGCAAGCTCGTGCCACAGTGGGCACATGCGTTCTCGGCAATCTTCGTCGCGCTCGGCACGCTCATGTCCTCGTTCTGGATTCTGGCCGTCAATAGCTGGATGCAAACGCCACGCGGCTTTCACATGGTCGACGGCAAGTTCGTTCCCGACAGCATGCTCGCCGTGATCTTCACGCCGTCGTTCCCTTACCGGCTCGCTCATACCGTGACTGCGTTTCTCGTGACGACGGCCTTCGTCATATTGGGCACGGGCGCGCACTATCTGCTCAAGCGGCGTGCTGCGGAAGAAAGTCGCGTCATGGTCAACATGGCGCTCTTTTTCCTGACTGTGATGGTTCCGTTGCAAATCGCGTTAGGCGATGCGCACGGCCTCAACACGCTCAAGTATCAACCGGTGAAAATCGCCGCAATGGAAGGCCTATGGGACACGGGCCGGCGCATACCGGCGAATCTATTCTCGATTCCGGACGACGAAGAAGAGACGAACCACTTCGAAATCTCCATTCCCGTGCTTGGCAGCATCTATCTGACGCACGATCCGAACGGGCTCGTGCACGGCTTGAAGGACTGGCCGCGCGAGGACCGGCCTGTCGTGCCGATCGTCTTCTTCGCCTTTCATATCATGGTGCTGATAGCGATATTGATGCTCGTCGTGGTGGTGTGGGGCCTGGCGCTCTGGCGCGGACGAAGGCTCTACGAGAATCGGACGTGGCTCGCGCTCGCGCGCATTGCCATGCCGATCGGATTCATCGCGGTGATCGCCGGGTGGACGACCACCGAGGCCGGCCGTCAACCCTGGACGGTTTATGGATTGATGCGAACGGCCGATTCGGTGACGCCTTCGCTCACGACCGGCGATGTCGCGTTATCGCTTGCGCTTTATGTCATCTGCTACATCGTGATTTTCGGCTCCGGGCTCGTCTTGATGAAGCGGCTGGTCCATATCGGCCCGACCGTACCCGAGGAGCCGCCCGCAATCAAGCCCGAAAAGCGCGCGGCCAGGCCGCTGTCGGCCGTGGGGCGCTCCTCCAATTCGACGCGGAACGAAGCCGCGTCCGTTCCTGGCACGGGAGGCGACGATGCATCCGCTTGATCTCGTACCGCTTTGGGCGGCCATTCTCGGTTTCGGCGTGCTGATGTATATCCTGCTCGACGGGTTCGATCTCGGGGTGGGAATTCTGTTCTTGCTGCGCAAGTCCGAGGCGGATCGCGACCTCATGATCGAATCCGTTTCTCCCGTCTGGGATTTCAACGAGACTTGGCTCGTGCTGGGCGGCACGGCGCTGCTCGCCGCGTTCCCGGGCGCGTTCGCGATCGTCGTGCCGGCCGTCTACTTTCCGGTACTCATCATGTTGCTCGGCCTCGTCTTTCGCGGCGTGGCGTTCGAGTTTCGCGGGGTGCCCGAAGCGAACAAGGCGCTATGGAACGTCGCCTTCTGCATCGGTTCGCTGATTGCCACCTTTGCGCAAGGCGTGGTGCTCGGTATGTTCGTCGAGGGATTTCCGCAATCGAACGGTCAATACATTGGGACGAGTTGGAGCTGGATCAGGCCGTTTCCGATTTTCACGGGCTTAGGGCTCATCGCCGGCTACACCCTCCAAGGGGCCACCTGGCTCATCATGAAGACCGAGCACGATTTGCAGCAGTGGGCGCGGCACGTCGCGCAGCGCGTCATGGTGCTCGTTTTCATCTTCATCGCGGCGGTGAGCCTCTGGACGCCGCTGATGAGCGCGCGCATCGAAGCGCGTTGGTTCAGCTGGCCCAACATCGCGTTCTTCTCGCCGGTGCCGATCGTGACGGCGGCGCTCGCCGCGCTGCTCGTCTGGGGCGCGCGCGGCAAGCGCGAAGTGCTGCCTTTCGTCTGTTCGGTGGGACTTTTCTTCGTTTCGTTCACGGGGCTCGTGATCAGCCTTTGGCCCTATATTGCGCCGCCCTCGATGACGCTATGGGACGCGGCATCGTCCACTGTCACGCACGAGTTTCTCATGATCGGCACGGCGTTCGTGTTGCCTATCCTCATCATGTATGTGGTCTGGTCGTACTGGGTGTTTCGAGGAAAGGCGCGCGGCCATACCGGGTATGGGCACGAATGACGGTTGAACTATGACGGGATCGGTGGTGAAAGGCTGGGACTGATACTTCGCCGTCTGCCTCTCGCGCTGACTATTTTTTCTCGTCGCCTTCGCCTTCACCGTCGCCCACGCGCTCGAGCGAAAACACTTGCTCGCCGCGCACGCCGTTGACGCTATCGATGTCGACTACGCCACGCCGCTCGATGCGCCACCCTTCGCGCGTCGAGATCACGGGCATCGTGCCGCCGGCGCGTGTATCGAGCGTGACGAGACCTTCGTCCGGGATCGGCACGTAGTTCTCGGTCGTCGCGTTCGAGTAGACGATGTTGTCCTGCCACTGCGATTCCTCACGCCGGGCCTCGAGGCCCTTGCCGTCGGTATCCACGGTGTTGCCGGACGCTGCCATGCCCTTATTGTCCACGGAGGCGATCCGCGCATTGGCGCGTTCGACCGGGTCGCCGCTGTCATCCCCCGACGTTCCGTGTTCGATCGGCGGTAACGGCGCCGGATTCTTCGCGGCGACAGACTGGGGCGACGTGGAAACTTTCGTTTTCCCGAATTCGCGCGCCTGCGTCTTCGCATCGGGCGTCTCGGTGCCGGCCGCCGGCGTCTTGGCGGGGCTCTTCGCCGCTATGTCGTTTTGTTGAGCTTGGGTCGGGTTTTGCTCTGCGTTTTGCACGATGGTTCCCCCAACAATCGAATTGTGCTGCTTTGATTTGCCGCAACGCGCATGCCAGGGACAGTCCTATCATCAGGGCTTTACAACTCGCCACGTGCCCGCATCGCTGCGATACGGTCCGCCGTTCGGCAGGCGATTGCCTGAATGGTCAACGAAGGGTTGACCCCGCCCACGGTAGGGAACACCGAGCCATCGCAAATCCAGAGGTTGGGAATATCCCAGCTTCGGCAATCGGCGTTGACGACGCTAGTGCGTGGATCGTCGCCCATGCGTGCCGTGCCGTTCAGATGGCAGGTGTCGTCGGTTTGAAGCCATATTTCGCGGGCCCCCGCGGCCGCCAGCGCTTTGCTCATGAAGTCGAGCGCGTGATCGATGAGCCGCTTGTCGTTGTCGCAGAACGAATGCGTCACGCGCGCGATCGGAAGGCCGAGCGAATCCTTTTCCTCCGCGAGCGTGACTCGATTCGTCTCCCGCGGCATCGTTTCGCCGACCATCTTCAGTCCTGCCTGATGGTTGTACTTCGCCATCTCATCATGGAGCGGCTGCCCCCAAAGGCCACGCCCGTTTTGCACGGCAACCCAGGCGTTCGGCAACGGGCCCTGGCTCATATAGCAATAGCCACCGAAGAAGTCCTTGCCTTCGTCGGTATAGTTCCAGTGTTCGGTCATCGCGAGCGAAGGCGGTCCCTTGTACCAGCGCACCTCTTCGCTCATGATTCCCCACGCCGCCTGGTTGGCCTGCACCATCAGGTTCTTGCCCACGAGGCCTGACGAGCGGTTCGCGAGTCCTTCGGGAAAGCGCGACGTCGCCGACATCAGCAAGAGGCGCGGCGTTTCGATCGCGTAGCCGGCAACGACGACATGGCGAGCGCGCTGAAATTGCCAGCGACCCTCGCGGAAATATTCGATTCCCGTGCATCGATCATTCGAATCGACATCGATGCGGCCTACCATCGCAAGGTCGCGGATTTCCGCTCCGGCCCGGAGCGCACGCGGTATCCATGTAACGAGCGCGCTTTGCTTCGCATTCGTCGAACAGCCGGCCACGCAGAATCCGCGATAAACACACGGATGGGCGCGGCCGCGTGGAGCGGAGAGCGTCGCGAGCGGCGTCGGGCACCAGCGGATGCCGAGCGCTTCGGCGCCGCGCGCAAGCACGAGTGCCGCTTCGTTGAGCTCGTGGGCGCGGTAGGGGTAGCGGGGCCTCGCGGGTCCCCAAGGATAGCGCACGGGGCCGGATATCTTCAGCGCATCCTCGACGTAGGTGTAATAGCGCCACATTTCGCGCCAATCGACGGGCCAGTCGGCGCCATAGCCGAGCATGCTGCGCGACTTGAACCATTCGGGGCGAAAGCGCAGCGAGACCATCGCGAAGTGCACCATGCTGCCGCCCACCGCGCGGCCGCTGTTGTTGCTGCCGAGCTTCAGCGGCCAGTCGCCGTCGCAAATGCGTTCATCGGTCCAGTAGAGCTTCGCTTGATGCGTCTCGTCCGACGCGAATTCCTCGAGCGGGCGCCACCATGCGCCGGCATCGAAAGCGACGACCGAAAACCCTTGCTCGGCGAGCCGGCAAGCAAGCGTGCCGCCGCCTGCGCCCGTGCCGACGATCGCGAAATCGACAGTCTCGTCGCAAGGGTACTCGCGCATCGGCACCCAGCCGCCGATCGTGAAGACATCGGGAGCGCGGCCATTCTTGCCGCGCGGCGTATGCATCGCGTCATCGAGCACGGGCGTTCCCCTTTGCGGCTTGTGCCTCCCGGCCAGGACGCGCTTCGACGGCTTCCCAAGGGTCGCGTCGATTGGCCTGCATGCGGACATAGCCGCGCGGATTGGCCGGGCCGCCGAAGCCGATCTCGCTCCACGCGTGAGGATGCGAGTAGTAGGCGGAGCCGATGTCGTGCAGCAGTCGAAGACTGAAAAAAACGTCGCACGGCATGTCCCGCCATGACGGATGATCGAGCTCGCCGCGTTGCATGCGGGAAAGCAGATCGCGTTGGGCGTCTTCGCTCAGATCCGCGAAAGCCGCGTGATGACGTGCGCGGCTTTCCTCATCGATCGCGGCGAGACCGGTTCGCCAGGCTTCTCGCAACGGCGGCAGGCGCGCGTCGCGGTAGCCGTCGCGGGCATCGTCGGCGAGCTTCGTATCGACGAGTCCTGCCACCGGTACGCGCGGCGGCGCGAAGCGTCTCTGTTCGGCGTCGACAGACTCATCGAGCGATTGCGGCACGATGACGGCCGCGAGTGCGCAAAGCGCGCGCCATTCGGTGTCGGTGCAAAAGCGCGGCGCATTCGGCTGCGCGAGACGTTTCTCGATGACGGCGCGCGTGGCATCGTCCCACGAGGGCGTATCGCGCTTAGCCAGCACGTCGTAGCCCGGATAGCGCGACCGAGCGGGTTCGTTCATGGTTGGCGGCCTCCCCGTTCATGCAACTCCGTTTCGCGCAATCGCAATGCCGCGAGCCCGGCCGTGGCGAGTGCGGTGAAGCTCGGCGGCGCGGGAAGCGGCGGCCCGTTCAGCACGTTCTGCGACCAGTTGCGCCAGCCGCCTTGTTGCCGAGCGACACCGCGTGTGTGGAACGCGACGCCAATTGCGCCGAGCGCGGCCGTGACGCGCAGCCATAGACGTGTCCACCAGCGCTCGCGCGGTCTGCCGAGCGCCGCGCGCACGAGCAACGCGGCCGCGACCGGCGGCACGGCGACGGGCGCATACATGGCGCGGTGCTGAAATGCGCCGCGGAAATGCAGGAGGCCCACTTCGCCGACGGTGCCGATTAGTCCCGCCGCCGTCAGCAGTGCGAGCGCTTTGCCGGCCGGCATCCCGAAGAGGCACGGATCGTCGGCGGGCTCGTCGCGCAGCCTCTCGCCGACCGCGCCGAGCGTGCCCGATAAGAACAGTGCCATCGGCGCGCCGAGCGGCGCCCCGTAAAAAAGGTTGTGCCAGCTCCAACCCCCGGGCCGTTTCAGCACGTTGTAGAGGTGAAAGCCCGTGCCGGCGATGCCCACGCCGGCGGCGGCCATGTAGACCGCGCGGCGCACGCTGTGGGTGCTCTCGAGGCGGTCGGCGCCGCCGTGGATGCCCGCGATCAGTGACAGTGCACCCGCTGCAAGCGGCACGTACATGCCCGGATTCATATACGAGCCGCGGTAGTGCTCGATGGCGGAATCGGTGAGAGCCGACCACGCGAGCAGCGCCGAGCTGCGGTTGAAAACGCGCGCCGCCGCGATATGCGTGGCGATTTCCGCTGAAGGGCGCGCTCGAGCGTGCTCGATGATTGCCGGCACGGCCGCTTTGCATCCGCGCCGCGAGAGGGCTGCGCGGCGCGCCGGTCTCGTGAATGCTCTGGCGGCGGCGATTCCGCCAGCGATGCCCGCTGCAATGCCCAGCCCCGTGAGCAGTCCGTCGTATGATCGGCTCATCGTGACGTCCGCGCGCTCATATCGCGTAGCGCTCGGCGTCTCGGCGCTTGAGCTCGAGACCGCAGCCGGGACGTGAGAGGTCGGGCACGATCGCGCCGTCCCGCGGACGCGGCGCGCCGTCGAACAGCATCGACTCGATGCGAACGTGGTCGTGGAACCATTCCTGGTGGCGCAGGCGCGGCGCCGCCGCGGCAACGTGCAGATGCAACGCCGGCGCGCAATGCGCGGAAAGCGGAATGTGCCAGGCATCGCAAAGGTCAGCCGCTTGCAGAAAACCCGTCACGCCGCCGCAGCGAGTCAGATCCGCCTGCATGACGTCGACCGCTTCGGCTTCGAGCATGTGGCGAAAATCATCGGCCGTATAACCATATTCGCCGGCCGCGATGTCCATCGACGCAGGCGCGGCGCACCGCACTGCATTGAGTCCGGCGAGGTCGTCGGATGAGACAGGTTCTTCGAACCAGGAAACGCCGTGCTGCGCGAAACGCTCGGCACAGTCGAGTGCTTGCTTGACGGTGAGCGCGCCATTTGCATCGACGAAGAGCTCGCGCTCGCCGATGGCGTCGCGCGCCGCTTTCACGCGCTGCGGATCGCGCGCGGGATCGCTGCCGACTTTCATCTTCACCGCCCGGCAGCCGTCGTTGTCGACCCAACGCACGAATTGCTCACGCAGTTGTGCATCGGTATAGCTCGTGAAGCCGCCGCTCCCATAGATTGGCACGCACTCGCGCGCCCTGCCGCCGAGCAGGCGCACGAGTGGAACTTCGAGCAGCCGTGCGTTGAGGTCCCAGAGCGCACAGTCGATGGCCGAGATGGCGGTCGCCGCGAGCCCCGAGCGGCCAAGGTTGCGCACGCGCCGCCAGAGCCTCAGTGAAAGCGCGCGGATGCGCCGCGCGTCCGCATGCAGGAGCTCAGGAGCGAGCGTATCGCGGATGAGGCTCGCCGCGCTGGCATCGGTATAGGTGTAGCCGAGCCCGGTGCAGCCGCCCGCCTCGATTTCGACGACGATCATCGTCGTCGCTTTCCATTCGAACGTGCCATCCGCTTCGGGCAGGTCGGTCGGAATTTTATAGGCCCGCGCGCGCACCGCGGCGATCGGCGTGGTATCGATCGAGGCGTGAGCGTCGTCGGAGGCGTCTTTAATCGGCGTGGCGCCGGGTGCTGCGTTGGCCGGTAAATCCTGATGTGCGTTCATCGTCGTTCGGCGAAGGGAATGCTTACGAACGTGAACCGATCAGCAAGCGGCATGCCGCAGGCCGGCCCTATTCCTCATGTTTCCTGCCATCCGCCGCCGAGCGCTTTGTAGAGCGCGACGAGATCGGTCGCGACTTGAGTCGTCGCCTGCACGTATTGCTGTTTCGCCTGCGCAAGGCGAGTTTGAGCATCGAGGACCTGAATGAACGTGCTGAACCCCTTCGCATAGCGTTCGCGCGCAAGATCGAATGCCGATTGGTCGGCATCGACGCTGCGCCCGAGCGCATCGCGGTGAGCCAGATCGCTGCGGTAGACGGCGAGCGCGTTGTCGACGTCGCGCAGCGCGACGAGCACCGTCTTGCGATAGTTGAGCGCCGCCTCGGCTTCCCGCGCGTTGCTGAGCTTGAGATTCGCGCGTAGTGCGCCGCCAGAAAAAATCGGCAGGGAAATGGCGGGCCCGAACGAATAGAAAAGATGAGACCAGCGGGCAAGGTCGGAGGAGTACTGCGCACGCGTGCCGATTTGCCCCGTCAGCGAGATGTCGGGAAAGAACTGCGCGACGGCCACGCCGACGTTCGCCGTCGCCGCATGCAGTTGCGCCTCCGCCTGGCGAATATCCGGTCTGCGCCGCGCAAGCGTCGCGGGAAGGCCGATCGACACGCTCGGAGGCACCGGCGGGACCGCTTCGTGCCGCTCCAGCTCCGCGTCGAGCGAACCGGGCGGTGCGCCCACGAGCAGCGCGAGCCCGTTCTCGGCTTGGACGATCTGACCTTCGTAGGGCGGTAGCTGTGCCTCGGTGTCGGCAACTTGGGCGGCGGCTTGCTTCGCATCGAGCGCGCTCGCGAGACCGACCGACGCCTGACTTTGCGTGAGCCGCAGCGTTTGCTGGGCATCGTCGACGAGTTGCTTCGCGAGGTCGTATCCCGCTTGCGCCCCGCGCAGTTGCAAATAGGTTTGGGCCACCTCGGCCTCGAGCGAGAGCAGCGCGTCGTTGCGGCTTTCGCCGGCCGCCTGAACCTGAGCCTGCGCCGATTCGACCGAACGGCGCACGCGGCCGAAAAAGTCGAGCTCCCACGAAGCATCGAAGCCGGCCTGCCAGAGATTGATGGGCGAACTCAGGTTATCGAGTGCGTTTTTTAGGCCGTTGCCGGCGGCGGCTCCGGCACCCGGGGAGATTTTGTCGATAGGCGAACCTGGCTGCGCGAGTCTGTTCGCATCGTCGTAGAGGCCATTCTCCTGGAGAAGCCCTTTGAGCCCGAGTTGTTCGCGCTGATAGCGGGCGCTCGCGCGCAGGTTCGGCAGCCCTTGCGCCGCCGTCGATTGCACCTGGAGACGAGCCTCGGCGATACGCAGGACCGCTTGCTGCAAGTCGAGATTGCCGGCCCGCGCGCGCTCGATCAGCCGGTCCAACATCGGGTCGTGAAACGCATGCCACCAGCGAGGATCCGGGTCGGCATCGACGACGACGGGCGATTCGTGCCGCGCCGGCCCCGCCGTTGCCGTCTCATCGTTGCGCTGCAGGTCGCGCCACCCGGCGGGCGCGTGCGCATCCGGCGGGCGGAAGTCGGGGCCGACCGTGCACGCGGCCAGCGTGGCGGCAACAGTGAGGAGCAGGCCGAGCCGGCAACGAAACGAGCGTGGGGGGCGTCTCTTCCTCGTCGTCATCGCTCAATGCCCCCCGCCGCCGGCCGCCTTTCCGGGCGAAAAGAAGAACATGAAGGGCACGCAGACTGCGCACAGGATCGTCAGCATCGCGAAGACGTCGATATAGGCGAGCGTCGATGCCTGCTCGATATACGTCTGATACATCATTCCGTTGGCTGTTTGCGCGGCCAGCGCGGGAGGCTGACCGACGAAGCTCGTGATGGCCGCGGCGCGCTCGTGCGTCGCATCGACGAAGTTCTGCGAGAGCGTCGACATATGCGGAGACAAGTGCGCCATGCGTGCCTGAGCACGCTCCCGCACGAGCGCGGTCGAGACGGAAATGCCCACCGATCCGAAGACGTTGCGGAACATCGTAAACAGTGCCGAGGCATCGTTGTTGAGATCGGGCGGTATGCTCACATAGGCGATCGACGTGATCGGCACGAAGAGGCAGCCGATGGCGACGGATTGCGCGAGGCGCATCTTGACGAGCGTCTCGTAATCGATGTCGGGTGCGAGCGTGTGCGTGTACGCGAGCGCGGCCGCCAGCACCGCGAAGCCGAAAGCGATGATGAAGCGCGTTTCGATATGCGGCATCAGGCGGCTCACGATCGGGATCTCCATCGTGATCAGCACGGCTCCGGGGGACAGCACGAGGCCCGCCAACGTTGCGGTGTATCCGAGGTGCTGCTGGGCCAGTTGCGGGATCAGTACTGCGCTGCCGTAAAGGATCATCGCGAACGCCGACATGGCGACGCAGCCGAGCGCAAAGTTTCGGTCTTTCATCACGTCGAGCCGCACGACCGGGTGCTTCGCATAGCTGAGCCAAACCGAAGCGCCGACGATCCCGATTGCCGCCAGCGCCGCGAACGTGCAAATGAAGCCGGAGCCGAACCAGTCTTCGTCCTCGCCCCGATCGAGCATGACCTGGAGACAGCCGAGGCCCACGGCCAAAAGCGCGATGCCGATATAGTCGATCGACAGCTTTTCGCCGCTTTTGCGGGCCCAAGGCGGGTCTTCGACGAGCGCCTGCACGCCGAGCGTCGTGACGATGCCGACGGGCACGTTGAGCAGAAACACCCAGCGCCAGCTGAAGTGGTCCGTGATCCAGCCGCCGAGCGTCGGCCCGAGTACCGGTGCGACGACGATCGCCACGGCCGAAATCGAAAACGCGCGGCTTCGCTGGGCGGGGGGAAACGTATCGAGAATGATCGACTGCTGATTCGGTTGCAAGCCGCCGCCGAAGAACCCTTGCAGCACGCGAAATACGATAAGTTCTCCTAAATTCGTCGCGATACCGCAGAGAAACGAGCAGACGGTGAACGAGACGATGCAGAGCATGAAGTAGCGTTTGCGGCCGATGAGCCGCGCGAGGAAGGCCGAGATCGGCAGCACGATGCCGTTCGCGACGAGATACGAAGTCAGCGTCCATGTTGCCTGATCGTAGCTCGACGACATCGTCCCCGCGATGTGCGGCAACGCGACGTTGACGATCGTCGTATCGAGGATCTCCATGAACGCCGCCAACGTTACGACGACGGCGATGAGCCACGGGTTCGCTGAGGGGCGCCATTGCTCGGTCGGCATTTCGTCAACTCGTCGCTCGGGTCATATCGGTCACTTGAAATAAACGGTCGGCTCGACCGAGAGTCCGAACGGTAACGGATGATCCTTCGGCATTCCGCTGTCGATGACGATTTTCACCGGCACCCGCTGGACGATTTTCACGAAATTGCCCGTCGCGTTCTCGGCAGGGAAGGCGGAAAAGCGCGAGCCGCTGCCCTGCTGGACGCTGTCGACATGGCCATGCAGTTCGAGGCTCGGGTACGCGTCCACGTCGATCTTGACCTTGTCGCCCGGGCGCATCCGATCGAGCTGAGATTCCTTGTAATTCGCCACGACCCAGACGGGCGGCGTCACGAGCGAAAAGAGCGTCGTGCCGGCCTGTAGATAGCTGCCGAGCTGCACGTTGCGACGGGTCACCCAGCCGTCCGCCGGCGCGCGAATCTCGCACCAGCCGAGGTTGAGCTCGGCCTGAGCCAGTTGCGCATGGGCCTGAGAGACGGACTCGCGGCGCTCCTCGACGGCGACGGTCGCCTGGCGGATCTGATCGGGCACGAGCGCCGCCGTGGCGAGGCGCGCGTCGGCTTGCCTGACGTTGGCGCGCGCGGTCGCGGCGCGCGCGTCGGCCGCGTCGACGTTTTGCTGCGTCGTTGCGCGCAGGTCGACGCCGTGCTCGCGCGCATAGTCCTTCTCGGCTTGCCGCAGGTCCGCGCGAGCCGATTCCGTTTCCGCCTGAGCCTGCCGATAGGCGGCCGGATACTGCACGCGCGCGATGTCGAGCTGCACTTCGGCCGCATGTAATTGGGCATCGGCGAGGCCGAGTTGGGCTCGTGCTTCGTCGACGCGCGCCTGGTAGTCGCGCTTGTCGATGACGAGCAGCAGGTCGCCTTTGTGGACGTAGACGTTGTCGTTGATCGCAAGACTGACGACATAGCCCGAGACCTTCGGCGCGATTGCTATCGCGTTGCCGTCGGTATAGGCATCATCGGTCGATTCCTGGTTGCGTGTGGAGAACCACCAGAAGAACGCACCAATTCCGATTGCCACGACGGCTACCGCGAGAATGACGAGCGGCAGCTTTTTGCGGGGCTTGCGCGTGTTTCCTGTGCCTTCGGACTCTTTCTGATCGGGGCGATCGTCGCCGTTCGAGCGGTCTTCGCTTTTGCCCGGCTCTTCTTGATGGCCTGCTTGCGTGGAGGATTCTTCTCCTTCGTTCATGGGGTCATGGCGGCAATGGATTGACAAAAGAAAGCAGACAAACAAACGTGCACGAACGTCCGCAATCGCTATGCCCGGCGCGTGTGCTGGCACGCACCGTGCGCGCGGCTCCCGACAAAGGGCTTCGGCCGCATCGAAGCGTGCGCTGGCCAGAGAATTCAGGGAAGCTTTTACACGGCGATGCGAGTGGTCGTGGAGCGGTTGCTCGGCCTGAACCAGGCATAAGGCTTGCGGCTCGCGGGACGTTCGATGCATCAACGAAAGGCAGAGCATCATGGGCGACAAAGACAAGGAAGTCCGGCAAGCGCAGCATCAACGTCATACCGATGAACATGACGAAGAGCGCATCGACCGAGGCGTCGAGGATACGTTCCCGGCCAGCGATCCGACGGCAGTCGGGGGCGCGACGCGAATCGAACCCGAGCGCGAGGCCAACGGCGAGGGCAAGCCGAGCGAAGACGACGGAGCGCCCGGTAGCGCGCCCGGCAAGCAGCGGGACGACGGTTCTTCCAGCGGACAATGAAAACGGCGCCGCTCGAGTATCTCGCCCATGCGGCGGGACCGGCGAGCGAGCCGACGCAGCAGCTCGAGTGGGCGCTCATCGCGTTGGTCTCGGCGGTCGTCATCATCATCGCCGTCCTGCTCCTGGGAGCGATCGCACGCAGGCGGCCGGGCGGGCGGTCCGACCGCGTCGGGGCGGAATCGGTCGGTGTACGGTGGATCTATGTCGGAACGGGAATATCGACCGTCGCGCTGTTCGCGGCGCTCATTTATACGATGGTGACGCTTGAAACGGTCGCGTCGCCGCATCGCGAGCCCGGACTGACGATCGACGTCACCGCGTACGACTGGTGGTGGAAAGTCGAATACCCGGATGCGGACAATCCTTCGCAGAGCTTCGCGACGGCGAACGAAATTCATATTCCCGTTGGCGTGCCGGTACAGGTGAAGCTGCGCAGCGCCGATGTGATTCACGCATTCTGGGTGCCGCAACTCGCGGGCAAGACCGAGACGATTCCCGGCCAGATCAACGAGCAGTGGATCGAAGCCGATGCGCCGGGTATCTATCGCGGGCAGTGTTCGCAGTTTTGCGGTGCGCAGCATGCGCACATGGCGTTCGAAGTCGTCGCGGAGCCGGCCGCGCAGTTCGATGCATGGCGACGTTTGCAGGAGCAAGGTGCCGCGGCGCCGACGGCGCCCGACGCAATCGCCGGCAAGCGAATTTTCAACGATCGTTGCGCGGGTTGTCATAGCGTGCGCGGAGGCGGAGCGGCGGGCATGCAAGGGCCCGACCTCACTCATCTCGCGTCGCGGCGGCTCATCGCGGCGGGCCAGCTCACGAATACGCCGGAAAACCGGCTCGACTGGATCGAGCACGCGCAGCAATTGAAGCGCGATTCGTTGATGCCTTCGATGCCCTTGTCGGCATCCGATGCAACTGCCTTGTCCGCCTATCTCGCCACGCTGCAATAACAAAGGAGCTTGTCGATGTCCGATACGCCCGCATCGTCACCGTCCCTTCCCGGCGAATCGCAGAACTCCTTGCGGCTGTCGCGGCCGCTCGTGCGCGGAAGCATCGACGCCGAAGGCGAGGCGCGCCTTCGCGAGATGTGGGAGACACGGCCCGGCTGGCGGGGATGGTTTTCGACGGTCGATCATAAGGAAATCGGCCTTCGCTATCTCGTCACTTCGTTCGTCTTTCTGCTGATCGGTGGGCTCGAAGCGCTCGTGATGAGAATTCAGCTTGCGGGGCCGAACGAGACGCTGCTGACGCCCGAAGCATACAACCAGCTTTTCACGATGCACGGGCTGACGATGATCTTCCTCTATGCGTTGCCCGTGCTCTCGGGGTTCTCCAACTATCTCTGGCCGCTCGTTTTCGGCGCGCGCGACATGGCCTTGCCGAGGCTCAACGCGTTTTCGTATTGGGTCTATATCTTTGCCGGCATCTTTCTCTATGCGAGCTTTCCGCTCGGACTGGGCGCCGATGCCGGATGGTTCAATTACGTGCCGCTTTCGGGGCTCGCTTACGATGTCGGCCCCAACATCGATGTCTATGCGCTCGGCATGGTGCTGCTCGGCATCTCGACGACGGTCGGTGCGGTGAACTTCATCGTCACGCTGTTGAGAATGCGCGCGGCAGGCATGTCGCTCGATCGGATACCGGTGCTCGTGTGGGGCACGTTGACGATCTCGGGCGCCAATTTATTTGCCGTGCCGTCCGTCAGCCTCGCTTTCTTCATGCTCTGGCTCGATCGCCGCATCGGCACTCATTTCTTCGATGTGACGGCCGGTGGCCACGCGTTGCTCTGGCAGCACATGTTCTGGATCTTCGCGCATCCGTGGGTCTATGTGGTCGTGCTGCCCGCGATGGGCATCGTCTCCGACGCGCTGCCCGTGTTCTGCCGGCGCCCGCTCGTCGGCTACGGGCCCGTTGCGATTTCAACGGTGGCGACGATGGTGATCGGCTTCGTCGTCTGGATCCACCATATGTTCGCGACGGGGCTACCGCCGCTCGCGCTCTCTTTCTTCGGATCGGCAAGCATGATCATCACGATACCGAGCGCCGTCGCGACGTTTGCCTGGGTGGCGACGATCTGGACCGGCCGGCCCGTGTATCGCGTCCCGTTCTTCTTCTTCGCCGGTTTCGTGCTGCTTTTCGTGATCGGCGGCGTGTCGGGCGTCATGACGGCGGCCGTTCCGCTCGACTGGCAGCTCACCGACACCTACTTCATCGTCGCGCATCTGCATTACGTGCTGATCGGCATCAACGTGTTTCCTGTTGTAGGCGCGATCTACTTCTGGTTTCCCAAATTCACGGGCCGCATGATGAGCGAGCGGCTCGGCCGCATCGTGTTCTGGCTCATGTTCATCGGCTTCAATCTCGGCTTTTTCCCGATGCATATCGCGGGGCTGCTCGGCATGCCGCGGCGGATCTACACCTATGCGCCGAACATGGGCTGGAATACGGTGAACTTGCTCACCACGATCGGATCGTTCGTTTTCGCCGTGGGCGTGCTGCTCTTTCTCGTCGACGTGTTTTATAGCCGCAAGCACGGGCCGATCGCGGGCGACAACCCGTGGGACGGCCATTCACTCGAATGGGCGACATCGTCGCCGCCGCCGCCGTACAACTTCGCCGTGCTGCCGATCGTCGCGAGCCGCCATCCGCTTTGGGAGGGGCGTATCGAAGGCGAGAGCGAAGACGGACCGCGCTCGCGCATCACCGAGGGCTATCTGCTCGACCGGGGACGCGAGGCGCTCGGAACGACCGCCCTCGAAGCCGAGCCGTACGTCATTCTCAAGATGCCCGAGGACTCTTACACGCCATTCTTCCTGGCATTGTTCGGGGCGCTTTTTTTCACCGGGCTCGCCTTTCGTGCCTGGGTCTTTACAGGGCTGATGCTTGCCGCCTGCGCGATATCGCTGATCGTCTGGCTCTGGCCGGAGCGCGCCTTGATCCAGCGCGAGCCGGAACCGGCTTCGGGAGGTTGACCATGGCGAGCGATGCGCAATCGGCAGTCTTGCTCCAGCCCGGCAACACCGTTCCCGTCGGCAGTGCCGGCGAGCGGGCAGCCGGCTGGCTCGCGTGCCTCATGCTGATCGTGACCGAAGGGTCGCTCTTCGGCTATCTGATCTTTTCGTACTTTTACCTCGCCGTGCAGAACACACGGCATTGGCCGCCTGAAGGCCTCCCGAAGCTTCCGCTCGGCTCGATCAATACGCTGATTCTTCTGTCGAGCAGCGGCTTCGTCTGGCTTTGCGAGCGGTTCGTCAAACGCGGGCGTGTGCGGCCCGCCGTCATATCGATGATCGTTGCCATCGTGCTCGGCATCGTCTTCGTGGGAATCCAGCTCCATGAGTGGCATGCGCACCCGTACGGACTGACTTCGAATCTATACGGCTCGCTCTATTTCACGATCACCGGGTTTCACATGGCTCACGTGCTCGTCGGCCTCGTCGTGCTGATCTTGCTCTGCACGTGGACCGCACTCGGTTACTTCGAAGCGCATCGTCACGCCGCATTGACGATCGGTGGGCTCTATTGGCACTTCGTCGATGTGGTGTGGCTCTTCATCTTCACGACGATCTATCTGACGCCGTACTGGATCAGATAACGATTTTGCGCGCGCAGCGTGGGAGAAAAGTGGAAAGGCTCATGGAAATGACACGCAATGCCCAATCGATATCGCCGTGGCGAGTGTTCGTCGCGGTGCTCGCGGCGCCGGCCGCATGGACGATGCAGGTCGCCATCGCCGAAGCCCTCGTCGCGCAAAGCTGCTTTCCCTACGATGCGCCGATGCGAGCCTCGTATGCGGACGCCGCGTTGCGCGCCGTCATCGGCGTGAGCGCGGCGGCACTGCTTGTCGGTATCGCCGGGACCTATTTCTGCTGGCGCTACTGGCGCCGCCTCGCGGCGAAATCGCCGGGCGAGAAGGCCGGCCAGCAGGGAATCCGTCCGAACGGCGAGACGTTCGTCGCGCGCGTGGGATTCCTGTCGAGCGTCGTATTTCTCTTCGCGCTCGTCGCCACCGACATCGCGACGGGGTTGATTTCCTCGTGCGGCTGACGGTGGGACGCGCGGGGGACCGGAGGTTGATCTTGTTTGCACGGTTCGTCTTGTCGGCGCGGCGTTATGCCGGAGCAGCGTTCGCTGTCCTGATCGCATTCGCCGTGGCGGCCATCTTCGTCGTCCGCGTTACACCGGCGCGTTCACAGACATCCGGCGCCGGAGGGGATGTCTCGCCAGCGCTGATCGAGCGCGGCGCCTACCTCGCGAAGCTCGGCGATTGCGCCGGATGTCACACGGCGGCGCCGGCGAGAAACGGCGGCAAGAAGACCGATCCGTTCGCGGGCGGACTGCCGATGGGCTCGCCATTCGGAACGATCTGGACGAGCAACATTACGCCCGATCCGACCTACGGCATCGGCCGCTATAGCTATGGCGACTTCGAGCGGGCCGTGCGCGAGGGCGTTGCGCCCGGCGGCAAGCGGCTCTATCCGGCGATGCCTTATCCCTCGTTCGCGAAGATCAGCGACGACGACATGCATGCGCTTTACGCGTATTTCATGCACGGCGTGAAGCCGGTGGCGAGACCCGCGCCCGAGACGGATCTGCCTTTCCCGTTCAACCAGCGCTGGGCGCTCGTGTTCTGGGACGAGTTCTTCGCTTCGCACGAAAGGTTCTCGCCGCGCGAGGACCGCGGCGTGCAATGGAACCGCGGCGCTTATCTCGTGCAGGGGCTCGGCCATTGCGGCGCCTGCCATACGCCGCGGGGCCCGGCTTATCAGGAGCGCGGGCTCAGCGACGGCGATCCGCTCTATCTCACCGGCGGCACGCTCGATCATTGGTTTGCGCCGAATCTGACGGGAGACCCCGGCTCGGGGCTCGGCCGATTCTCGGCGAACGATATTGCCGAATTCCTGAGATACGGTCACGGTGGCGGCCTTGCGGCATTCGGCAGCATGGTCGAGGTGATCGAGGACAGCGGGCAATACATGAGCGATGCCGACCGCCATGCCATCGCTGCCTATCTCAAGACGTTGCCGCCTCGCGCGAAGAGCGGCCACGCGAACAGCGATCAGGAAAAGAGCGACCGTACTGTCAACGTGCTGCGTACAGGCGCGATCGAAGTGCCCGGCGCGGGCATCTACAGCGCATTTTGTGCGCGCTGCCATAAGGAAGATGGACGGGGAGAGGCGGGCAAATACCCGCGCCTCGCGGGCAACCCGACAGTCATCGCACCCGAGACGACTTCATTGATGCGGCTGCTGATTGAAGGTGGGCGCGCGGCCCAAACCGATGGCGGCCCGAAGCCCGAACGAATGCCGTCGTTCGCCGCCAAGCTCACCGATACTGAAATGGCGCGCGTGTTGACTTTCGTGCGTAGTGCCTGGGGCAACGAGGCGGAGCCGGTCACGCCACGTGAAGTCAGAGTATTGCGGCACGTCCTGCACAAGTGAACGCCGTGACCTAGTGCAATAAGGACGCCGCGCGTCTCGGCCCATGCATTGGCGCGGCGTGTCGGACGGATGACGGAGACATCGAATGGAGCCTTTTTCTCACTTCGCACGAACGGTCGCCGCCGGCGTATTCGCGGCGCTGTGCGGCAACGCGTTCGCGCAAGGGGTCGTCACTGACGAGTCCGCGCGAAAGCCCGGAACCGAGGGCGGCGTAGGCACGGCCGGAGCATCGACGGCGGCCCCGGGAACAACAGCGGTCCCGCAGGCCAGTAGCGGAACGGGCGGCGACACTTCGCGCGAGCGCGCGAAACCTCCCGGCCACGAGAGCAACGCCCCCGCTCGCCGCCCCGATGCAACGAGCGGCGCATCTCCGGGCTGAGGGAGGGGAAGAGCTCCTACATCTACAGCTTGACGCCACCTGATTCGGGCGCGTCGGGATCGAGATCCTCCGCAGCTGTGCCGACGCCTCGCTCATACTCGTCGTCGGCGCCGAGGCTGCGCCAATAGGGCTCGCGGCCGTAGTACTCGTGAAGCGACGTGGCCCACGAGCGGTCGGCCATCGCCGGCCAGTGGTCTCGGTCGAATCCCGGCGCATTCTTGATGCGTTCGGACGACAGCGCGAGCAAAAAGCACTTGCGCGTCGTGTCGAGCGTCATTGCGCTCCACGGAATGGCGAGCAGCTTGTCGCCGATACCGAGAAAGCCGCCCGACGACATGACGACGTAAGCGATGCGTCCCGTCTGAACGTCGAGCATGATGTCTTTCACCTTGCCCACTTCATCGCCGTCCGTGCTGAGGATCCTGTCGCCGTCCAGCGTACTGGCCGCCATGACGTCGGGGCCCGGCCCTTCCGCCGTCTCGCTGCCTTTACCGACGATCCGTGCGCCCGCCGGGCGCGGGTCAGTGGTGTTTCCGGACATTCTTTGACTACGCATGACTGATCTCCGATTGATGCCTGTCGTTCCCGCAAAGGGCGTTTCGATGGGACAGTCGGCGGCTATTCGCTTTTGCCGCCGCCGTCGAGGCCGGAACCTTTGCGCCAGACTTCCTTTCCTTCCTCCGAGAGCTCGCCGCAGCTATGCGTCGGATCGGCCTCGGTCTGGTCGGCGGCCATTCGGCCGCCGGGCTGCTCGAGCGAAGGCAGTCCTTTTCGTTTGCGCGCGGAGACGCGCTCGTCTTGCGATCGACCTGCATGCGGATTCATAGGCGCTCCTTCGACGAATAAGACTCAAGGAATGCGGCGCATCGAGCGTGCCCAGGAGGCCCACGCGGGGAGCGGAATCGGGGCCGACTGCGCGCAACGGCCCCATAGGCGCGCGCGTTGCTGGCAACCAGGGTGGGGATGAGACAGTCCTCGACGAGTTCACCATTCGTTCATCAGTTCAACGAGGAGATGACGCCATGGGCAGCACATTGGATCCCGACAACCCTCCGCCGGAACCGTCCGACGAGGGTCGAGACACGGGCGCGCTCGGGCCGAGCGACACCTCGGATTCGGGCAGTGACATAGCCGGCGCAAAGCGGCACGAATTCGATCGCGACACGGAACTGGACGAGCACGCTCTCGAGATCGGTGAAAGCGAGCTTTCGAGCGATACGGACAGTACGGGAACCGGCGAGCGGTCATCGGCCGAAGGCGATTCGACGCTGACGGAGGATGCCGATATTCAACCGGACCGGATCGAGACCCCCTACGGCGCGGGCGAGGAGTCCGAACGTCAATACGAAGGCGAACGCGAAGGAAAGATGCCTCCAGACCTCAAGGAGTCCTGACGATCGGGCTCATTTGTGCGGCGGTGGCGGCGTGTCCGGGGGAGCCCCAGCGAAGGAGGCCGAAGCCGCCGCGGGGCGCGCCGCCTTGACATCGACTGCATCCGGATAAAGCGCGATCAGCACACGCAACGTGCCGTTGGTCCAGCCGAAGCCGTCCTGCAGGGGATACTCGCCACCGCCCGCCGACGCGGCGCTCGAGCGCGTGTCGATGTCGTATTTCTCCACTAGCTTGCCCGTCCGGATGTAGTACTCGACGGTGGTCCGGATCCAGCGCGTCGCGATCTCGCGCGCGAGCTCGCTCTCGCCATAGCGACGCAGGCCCGTGACGGCGAGGTATTGCAGCGGAGCCCAGCCGTCGGGCTCGTCCCATTGCTGGCCGGTGCGCGTTTGCGTCGTGGCCATCCCGCCCGGTCTCAACAGGCCGTGCCCGACGGCACTGGCGACCTTGCGCGCCTGATCGCGCGTCGCCACGCCGGCGAAGAGCGGATAGACCGTTGCGGCGGTAAGCCGATGAGTGAGCGTGCGCTCGACGAAGTTGTAGTCGCTGAACGCCTGCAGCTTGGAATCCCACAGAATCCGGCGGATTGCATCGGCGCGCGAGCGCGCGCGTATCTGCATATTTTCGGCATGCGCCGCATCGCCCTTTACGCGGTACGCCTTGGCGAGCGTCGTCTCGAGCCCGTAGAGCAGTGCGTTGAGATCGACGGGAATGAGAGAGGTGACGTCGATGGAGGATAGTGTCCGATCGTCGGCGAACCAGCGTGAGCTGAAATCCCATCCCGTTTCTCCGCCCGCGCGCAAATTGCGCCAAAGGTCGGCCGAGTTTCGCTGCGGTACTCGCTGCGCGGTTGCGATGTCTTCGCGATACGACTCGTCGCGCGGCGTGTCGCGATCGTCCCAGTATCGGTTCAGCAGTGTGCCGTCCGGTAGCCTCACGAGGTGGCGAAACGCGTGCCCCGGCGCGAGCGTATCCGAGCCGTCCATCCAATACGTGTATTCGGCTTTCAATTCGGGCAGATAGCGCAGATAGACCTTGTCGCCGTCCTCATTCGCGACGAGGCCGACCATCTGCGCGAAGAAGGGCGGTTGTGAGCGGCTCAGGTAGTACGTCCGGTTGCCGTTAGGGATGTGGCCGTAGCGATCGATCAGCGTCGCGAAGTCGTCGAGCTCGTCGACGGCGAGGTCGTGGCGCCCGCTTTGTTCGAGCCCGAGCATGATGAAATACGAATCCCAGTAATAGACCTCGTCGAAGCGCCCGCCCGGAACGATGTAGGGCTTGGGCAGCGGCAGCAGCGACGACCAGCGGCTCACGACGGCGTCGGGCCCGCGCCGCAAGACGTTCCAGAGCGTGTCGATATGCTCGACGACGTTCTGGTTGGGATCGGATACGTAGTTGCTGTCGGAACGCGGCGGTCCGCTGAAATGACTATCGACGAAACCGCGTAGATCGAAGCCGGGTTGGCCACGGGCTGCTTCGTAGTCCGAAACGATCTGCGGCGGCGGCGCATTCGGGATCATGTCGGCGAAGGTTTTGCTGTCTGGAAAGACGCCGCCGAGCTCGACGGCGCCGTAGAGATCGCCATAGAGATCGGATGGCGGCACCGGCTCGACGGGCGAGGGCTCCGCGTGCGGATTGCGTTGCGCGGCCGGCGGGGAACGAACGGCGCTTCGCGGCAGCTCGAACGTCTGGATTGGCTCGGCGCCATGGCTGATGCCGGCGAGCAGCAAGACGGCGATGGCAAGGCGTCGCGCGACGGAAAGAGGCATAGGCAGTCCTGTCGATACGATGGAAGGGCTGCGGCTCCGAGTCTCCGGGCCGTGGACATCGTTGCCGAGCGCGCACGCCGGCGATGACGCCGTCAGCCTTCGACGCCTGCTGCAAAAACGGTGCCTGAGCGCAAACGCGCGCAGCCGCGCAAGAATGAGCCGGAGGGACGGGCGTAAAAGAAGCCGCGCGCTGCCTGAGGCGACTCAGGCAGCGCGCGGCGAATTCCGTTCGGCCGCGCCCGATGCGCGACGCACGGGCATGACGAACGGGGGCGGAACGTTAGGGCCTCGAATTGGTGTGAACGGCCCCGGGCGCGATTGTCCGTGGATTTCTCGCTGCGCTGTCTCCTCCTACCGCTCCATTTCCGATTCCGATTGCGCGGCCGTGGCTCATCGAACGTCGGGCCGCCGGCCGGCTTCGATCACTGCAGATGCTGCCCGCCGTTGATCGAAATGTTGGCTCCAGTGACGAAGCCTGCGTCGTCGGAGCAGAGGTAGGCGATGAGCGCCGCGACTTCCTCCGGTTTGCCTAGCCGCCCGACCGGTATTTCCGGGAGGATCTTCGTTTTGAGCACTTCCTCCGGCACGGCCATGACCATGCGCGTGGCGATGAAGCCGGGCGAGACGGTGTTGACGGTCACGCCCTTGCGTGCGAGCTCGAGCGCCAGCGATTTCGTGAAGCCGTGCATGCCGGCCTTCGCGGCCGCATAGTTCGACTGCCCGAAGCCGCCCTTGCAGCCGATCACGGACGAAATGTTGATGATTCGTCCCCAACCGCGCGTCGTCATGCCTTCGTACCATTGCTTCGTCATGTTGAAGACGGAGTCGAGGTTCGTACGCAGCACGGCGTCCCAAGCGCCCTTATCGAGCTTCTTGAAGCTCGCGTCGCGGGTAATGCCGGCATTGTTGATCAATATATCGACCGCCCCGACTTCCTCGCGGATCTGCGCGGCGCAGCGCTCGCACGAAGCATAGTCCGCTACGTCGACAGCGTAGGCGCGGAACTGTCTGCCTTCAGCTTCCATCTTGGACAACCAGTTGTCCGCGTTCGTGTTGCTCGGAGAGTAGGTGACGAGCACCTGATGCCCGGCATCGTGCAGCCGGACGCTGATTGCTTCACCGATTCCACCCATCCCTCCGGTCACGAGGGCGACCTTGCGAGTCATTTCCTTAGTACTCCTATCTATGTTGACTGAATAGCGTGAGATTTCTCGGGCATGCGGCGCGGACCGCGAGCCCTTCGTCAGCGGATGCGCGAGCAGGCTTCCAGTACGGAATTACCGTTCTGTGTGATGCGTGGGCGCGAAAGACCACGCTCCGCTCGTTCGAGCGCGACGAGCTCGCGCTCGAGCAACGTGCTGAGTTCGGCACGGTCGGCCTCTATCTGATCAGGGGCATCCCGAACCAGAATCAACGTCGCAATTTCATGAGGACTCAACATGCTCAACTCCTGATTTCGAAAGGCCTCAGTTGTTTTAATCGATCTGGTTGCGGACGCAACTACCTGTACGCACCCCGGGGATCGCGTATCAATTACATAGTCGGAGGCAAGGAGCGACGAAAACCGGAAAATATTCCGTCAATCTGCCCAACCAATGCATGAGGCCCTCTCGTGTTATATGTTACGAATTACGTGTTTCACGCCCTTCCTCGAAGACATCGGGAAGGAATTTATTGCAGTCATTAACCACTCTGCCGATCGGGTGATGGGTAATTGTTTCGGATTCTCGCTTTCCGGCGAGCCATCATTGGCGATTCGACGTTGGGCACATACTAATACCGATGGGCGCGGTTCGCAATACGGAATGACCACGTTTCCATCGCGACCTACTTACGTTATGAGGAATACGATGATTGAAAACGGTTTCCCTGCCTTCGGCGGGAGAATCCGGCTCGAGCTGCGGTCGAGTCATTTTCTCGTAACATTGAAGTGCATATTCAAAACGCTTTATGCCGGAGTTAAAAGAGATCGCGAATCGATTTATACGCTCGTTTGGACAGAAACCTGAAGCCGTGCACATCTGAATTTCCCATTCACTCTTGAATCGCACGGCGCCGGCAATCTGGCAACGAGGTATCGCCGGTCCGCCGGTTGCTCCAGTACCTAGAAGGCGCTCGCGCCGACTTTCACGGAGGACCTTATGCAAGAATCCAACGAGCCGCAGAACCCAGGCGATGAAGGGCCGCCCGATGCGCCAGGAGTTGGCGAAAGCCCATGTCACGTGTGCCGCGGCACGGGAATGGTGGAAGGCCAGCCATGTACCGTATGCGGGGGGACAGGCAGGGTGTTGCAGGGAATAGGCGGCGGTTGAGACTCGAACGCTTTGCATCGCACGCGACGCGTGCAAAGGGGCGGCTGGGCCGCCCCTTCGTTTAGCGCCAAGCGTTAGTGGTTGCGACGCCCGGCGGCGCCACGGCCAGGCGGTCGTTCGGTCTTACACCGGATCAGTGGGGCAAGTCGTCGCCGAGCGGCGCTCCCGCTTCGTCGCCGCCTCTCATTTCCGCCGGGCCACGCCAGTACGGCGCGCTGCCGTAATAGTCATGGAGTTCGCTCGCCCACGCCACGTCAGCCATCGCCGGCCAGTGATTCTTATCGAACCCAGGCGCGTTCTTGACGGTCTCGGACGTCACCGCGAGCTGGAAGCATTTGCGATCGGTATCGAGCGTCAGGGCGTTCCACGGGATGGCGAGCAGTTTGTCGCCGATACCGAGGAACCCGCCTACGGACATCACCGCATATGCGATACGTCCGGTGTAGACGTCGAGCATGATCTCTTTGATCTTGCCGACTTCATTGCCGTCCGAGCACATGACCTTGTCGCCCTCGAGCGTGCTGGCGGCCATCACATAGGGCCCCGGGCCTTCGGCGCTCGCGCTGCCTTTGCCTACGATACGCGTCTCGCCTTTACTGCCGATCGGATCGGGTGTCGTGCTCATGCTGTTCTCCTATCGTTTGACGTGCGTTCGGAGCGGTCTTGCTCGATCTCGCCCCGCATCCCGCTATTCCATTTGCCCGATCGCCTTCGAAACGGCGGCGGGGCTGTCGTAATCCTTGTCGGGCAGGCGATCGATCATATCGACGATATCCTGGTCGGCATGATGGGCGCGCGCGGTCTCGGCAAGGTGCTCGCGCGTCGTCGGATAGTCGACGCCGGCGAGCGCTTTCTGAATCGCGACGGGCGAGGGGTGCCCTGACCGTCGATGTTCTTGCGAATGAGCCGGGTGTTGGGCCATGGATGCCTCCTTGTCGCGCGGCGAGCGGCCGCTGGGTTGAACACACCGTCATCGGAGCAACGGCCGTTCCAATTCGCGCTCGGCGCCCCTGACGGCCCGTCGCCGCGTCGTTGCAAAAACTGCTGAGATCGCTGAATGGATTGCCGTTTTCTATCCTTCGGCGGCGGCCGAGCGCGAGTGCGGGTACGCAAGTTGCGGCATCTATCGTTCGTTGCACGCCGACCGGACAGGAGCCCGCATGCGTCCCGATTTTGCCCTCGATCAACTCGCCATCGACACGATTCGCACGCTCTCGATGGACGCGGTTCAAAAGGCCCACTCGGGCCATCCCGGAACGCCGATGGCGCTCGCGCCCGTCATTTATCAGTTATGGCAGAACCATCTGCGCTACGATCCTGAAGAGCCGCTGTGGCCGAACCGCGATCGCTTCGTGCTCTCAGTCGGCCACGCGTCGATGCTGCTCTATTCAACGCTTCATCTCGCGGGCGTGAAAGCAGTCGACGACGACGGCCGGGCGACGCGAGAGCCCGCTGTGTCGCTCGACGATATCAAGCGCTTTCGCCAACTCGACAGCAACACGCCCGGACATCCCGAGTACCGTCTTACGACCGGCGTCGAAACGACGACGGGGCCGCTTGGCCAAGGGCTCGGCAACAGCGTCGGGATGGCGATTGCGGCGTGTTGGTACGCCGCGCATTTCAATCGCGACGATGCGGCGCTCTTCGACTATCGCGTCTATGCACTATGCGGCGACGGCGATCTCATGGAGGGCGTGTCGCACGAGGCCGCATCGCTCGCGGGGCACCTGCGGCTGGGCAATCTCACGTGGATCTACGACAGCAATCGCATCACGATCGAAGGTCATACCGATCTCGCCTACAGCGACGACGTCGAGACGCGTTTTCGCGGGTACGGATGGCATACGCTGCACGTCGACGACGCCAACGATACCGCCGCGCTCGATGCCGCACTGAACGAGGCGAAGGCGGTGCGTGACGCCCCCACGCTCATCGTCGTGAAGAGCGTAATCGCGTGGGGCGCGCCGAACAAGCAGGATACGGCTGCCGCGCACGGCGAGGCGCTCGGCGAGGAGGAAGTCGCGCTTGCGAAGCGGGCGTACGGCTGGCCGGAAGACAAGACGTTCTACGTGCCCGACGAAGTGCCACGGCGCTTTGCCGAAGGAATCGGTGCACGCGGCGCGCAAGCACGCCGCGATTGGGAGGCGAAACGTAAGGAGTACGAAGGACGCTACCCCGAACTCGCGCGCGAGCTGGCGCGGATCGAATCGCATACGCTGCCCGAGGGGTGGGATGCGAACATCCCTGTTTTCGAGCCCGACGCGAAGGGTGTTGCCACTCGCGCCTCTTCGGGCAAGGTGCTCAACGCGATCGCGGCACGCGTACCATGGATCGTCGGCGGCGCGGCGGACCTCGCGCCTTCGACGAAGACGTTGCTCGAATTCGAAGGCGCCGGCAGCTTCGAGCACGACAACCGGGCTGGACGCAATCTGCATTTCGGCGTGCGCGAGCATGCGATGGGTGCCGTCACCAGCGGTCTCGCGCTTTCCAACTTGCGCCCGTTCGCGGCTACGTTTCTCATCTTCAGCGATTACATGAAGCCGCCGATCCGACTGGCGGCCCTGATGGAAGTCCCTGTCATCTATGTGTTCACGCACGATTCGATCGGCCTCGGCGAGGACGGTCCGACGCACCAGCCCGTCGAGCAGCTCGCGACCCTGCGCGCCGTGCCTGGCCTGACCGTGCTGAGGCCTGCCGACGCCAACGAGGTGGCCGAGGCGTGGCGCATCGCATTGAACAACGCGCGCCGTCCGTCCGCCCTCGTCTTGTCGCGCCAGCCGCTGCCAACGCTCGATCGCCAACGTTATGCGGCAGCCGAAGGCGTGCGGCGCGGCGCATATGTCCTGGCCGATCCGGACGACGGTGGTACACCACAAGTGTTGCTCCTCGCCACGGGCAGCGAAGTGGCGATCTGCGTCGAGGTTTATGAGCGATTGAAGGCCGAGGGCATCGGGGCGCGCGTCGTATCGATGCCGTCCTGGGACATCTTCGAGCGGCAGGACGATGGCTACAGAGATTCGGTGCTGCCGCCGGAGATCGACGCTCGCGTCGCCGTCGAACAGGCGGCCACGCTCGGCTGGGATCGCTACGTAGGGCGGACGGGCGCCAAGATCGTGATGCACACGTTCGGCGCATCGGCGCCGATGCGCGATCTGCAAGGCAAATTCGGCTTCACGCCCGAGTGTGTCTATGAGGCGGCGAAGCAGCAAATCGCGCGCACCATTGCGACGCGAGGGCTGCCCGAAGGAGATTGATGCGATGAAGACGCCGCCGCCGCGCAGGCGGCGGCGATGCGCCGAGCCGCCTGGCGGCCCGGCTCGTAGCCTGGCGCCCGGGCTGCAAGCTTGGCGTTGAAGCTCGTCGAAGCTTAGCGATCAGGCTCGGACGGCGACGATATCGAACCTAAAGTCGACGACATATTGCCGTCTTGATGCGTGGCAAGGTCGCCGAGCGAGATGATGCCGACGAGTTGCTTCTTGTCGTCGACGACAGGCACGCGCCTGATCTGCTGATCGGCCATCTTGTGCTGCACAGCCTCGACGTCGTCATTCTCGAAGCACCAGGCAATGGGCTTGCTGGCGATTCTATCGACCGGTGAATCGAGATCCATCCCCGCCGACACCGCCCGTACGGCGATATCGCGATCGGTAACCATTCCGATCAGCCTCTTCCCGTCGCAAACGGGCAGAGCGCCGACATTCATTTCGTCCATCATGCGCGCGGCCTCGCGCACGGTTTCATTCGGTGCGAGCGTCGTCGCGTTACGTGTCATGACTTCCGCGACTCTCGTCATGGTGTGCCTCCTTGCTGGTTGAAAAACGCGGCGCCCCGGAGCAGAGACTAACCTCCGGGGCGGCCTCCCGTTACTCGTGATGCTGGTAATCGGGCTGATTTTGCGGATTGTCGTTCGGATTGTTGTAGCCCGGCTGCACGTTCGTGTTGCCGCTGGTTCCCGTTCCGTTCATGTCGCTACGGTTACCCATTGCGCCGCCGGTCCTGCCCGGGCTGCCGTAACCGCCCGTGTTGCCGTTGCCGCGCATCTGGGGCTGGTTCAGCGTATTGCCGCCGGGAGTGGCGCCATAGCCGCCCGTGGTGCCCGCACCGCCGCCGGTTCCGTTGCCGCCGGTCGCGCTCGTGCCGCCGCCCGCACCAGTACCGCCCGCGCCGGCGCCGCCGCCCGCGCCGCCGCCCGCTTGCGCATATACACCGGTTGCGCATGCGATCGTCAGTGCCGAGGCGAGCAGAGTCTTCATCGTGGCTTTCATGGTGGTCCTCCATATAAATGGTTGCCTTATGCGCGTTGCATTGATTCTCCACGCACATGAAATTCCGCAAGGCCTGTGCCGCAAACGGCTCTTTGCGCGTCGCTGCGTCCCCGGGTATAGGGATTGCGAACCTTAGTATCCATCCTGCGCCGCTCGCGGCTTGCACGCCGGCGCGCCGCCGCGCGGCACGAAAAGGAGCACGCCATGACCGTCGCACTCGATCCCCAGCAAGGCCTTATGGAAATCGAACAAGCACTGTCTAAAAGTTTCCCTTATCCCTCGACGAAGATCACGCATGTCACCGATTCCGAGGACGTCGTGACGATCCAGGTTTCGTGGGTCGCCTCGGCCGCCGATCTCAGCATCCTCGATTCGCGCTGCGCGTTGAACCTCGTGCTCGAGCCCGATGTGCTCGGGCGTTACTGCGCGTTCGACGGCGCTTCCAGACTGCGCGTGAAAGAGTCGCTGCGCGCAATGGCGGAGGACGCGTGGCGCGAGCGTACGCGCGAGGGCGGCGGAGATCTCGCGGAATGCAACCTCATGGTGGGCGTGAGCGTTTCCGCCGTCGACGCGGCGGCTAAAGGGCTGGCGACGTGAGGTTGGAGCGGCGCGCACGCGCAAGCGTGCAGCGGCGCATCGCGGCGGACCTTTGGCAAGCCGTCTGGCGCTACCGGAAAGAAACGCTGGGCGCGACGGTATTGATGATCGCGTCCAAGCTCGCAGGCGTGACAGTGCCGCTCGTCCTGCGCTCGATTGTCGACGATCTCGCCCACCCCGCGCCTTATCTGCTGATCCCGATTTTTCTCGTGCTCGCCTACGCGTTGCTGCGCTTTTTCGGCGACGCGCTCGGCGAGGCGCGAGACGTCGTGTTCAGCACCGTCACGCAGCACACGGTGGCCGCGCTCGCGGAGCGCACGTTCGCGCGCCTGCATCGGCTCGGCGCAAGGTTTCACGCCAAGCGCGAGACCGGCTCCATCGTGCGCGACGTGCAAAAGGGTACCGACGGCATTGGCTATCTGCTCGGCGTCGGGCTCTTCACGATCCTTCCCGCGGTCATCGAAATCGGCACGGTCATCGCCATCATCGCGCTCCATCTGACGATCGAATTCACTTGGATCATTGGGGCGACGCTCGTTTGCTATGCGATCTACACCGTGGTGTTCACGCGCCGCCGCATGGTCGTCCAGCGAGAAGTCAATCGCCTGGAATCGGCGGCCGACAGCCGGCTCGTGGACAGCATGCTCAATTACGATACCGTCAAGTACTTCGCGGCCGAGGAGATCGAGGCCGAGCGCTATCGCAACGTACTCGCGCATTGGGTCATCGCGCGCTTGCGCAACCAACGCGCGCTGACGACGCTCCATGTCGGGCAGAGCGCAATCGTCTGCTTGGGCATTGGCGCGACGATGCTGCTCGCAGTGCAACACGTCGCGGCGGCGCGCATGAGTGTGGGCGATCTGGTTCTCGTCAATGCGTACATCGTGCAGGTCTGCATGCCGCTCAATACGCTCGGCTTCGTTTTCCGGGAAACCAACGATGCGCTCGTCAACGTGGAGCGCATGTTTTCGGTGCTGGCCGGGGAGCGCTACGGCGAAGCGGGCGGCGGCATCGGGGACGAGGATCGCGACGAGCCGGGCGCGCGCGATCTCGTCGTTGCGGCCGGCGAGATTGTGTTCGAGCACGTCGATTTCGGCTATGACCCGGCGCGGCAAGTGCTGCACGAAATCAGCTTTCGCGCGTCGGCCGGGCACACGATTGCCGTGGTGGGCGGCAGCGGTTCCGGCAAATCGACGCTGGTGCGGCTTCTGTTTCGGCTCTATGCGCCGACGCGGGGAACGATATCGATCGACGGCCAGGACCTGCGCCAGGTCACGCGGCGAACGTTGCGTGAAGCGATCGGCATCGTGCCGCAGGACACCGTGCTCTTCAACGAGACCATCGCCTACAACATCGGCTACGGACGCCTCCGGGCGACGCGCGCCGACATCGTGCGAGCGGCGCGCGCAGCGCAGCTCGACGCATTCATCGAGCGCCTGCCCGATCACTACGATACGCGCGTAGGCGAGCGCGGCCTGCGCCTGTCGGGCGGCGAGCGTCAACGTATTGCCATTGCCCGCGCTTTCCTGAAGGATCCGCCGATCATCGTATTCGACGAAGCGACCTCAGCGCTCGATACGCGCTCGGAGCGCGCAATCCAGACGGAATTTCGTCGGCTTGCGCAAGGACGCACGTCGATTGTGATCGCGCATCGTCTCTCGACGGTCGTCGATGCGGACCGCATCCTCGTCATGGAGCACGGACGCATCGTCGAGCAAGGCACGCACGACGAGCTCATCGCTCGCCCTCATGGCGTCTACGCGCGGATGTGGGCGCTTCAGCGCGAGCAAGGCGAGCTCGAGCATACGCAGCGCAGGCTCGCCGCGCAGCCGCGGACGATTGGGGACCTGGCCTCGGCGATTGCGGCGCGCGTGGCCCGTGTTGCCGCCACGCGCGGCGTCGCGTTCCGCACGAATGTCGCCGATCCGGACCTGCCGGTCACGGGCGAGACAGACGAGATCGAGCGGGTCGTCGCGATGCTCGCTTCGAACGAAATCGAGCATGCGGCCTACGGGCAACGCGTTGAGCTGCGCGCGCAGCGCAGCGAAAACGGCGCTTGGCTCGCCGTGCTCGGCGCGCACGAGGAGCCGGCCGAACTGACGGACGAGCAAGCGGCCCTTGCAGAGGCAGTGCTCAGTGCGGCCGGCGGGACATTCATGCCGTCCCCGATCGACGGACGCGTCGCCTACGTCGCGGCGCTGCCGCTCGTACCCGTCGTTCCAGTGCGCGCCGCCGCGGTGCCGGGCGAGAGAAGGGCTGCCCTGCCCGTCGACGGGTACTCCGCTGCCGCCCGGCCTTCGGCTGCCGCATCGATGCTCGAGGGCATCTCGGTTCTCGCGATCGATGACGATGAGGAGGCGCGCGATGCCCTGGAGGCGGCGCTCGCGTCACATGGGGCGCGCGTGGCGCTCGCCGCGTCGGGCACCGATGCGGTCGATCAACTCGAGCGTACGATGCCGGCGCAGTGGCCGGGCGTCGTGGTCTGCGATATCGCGCTCGGCGAAGAAGACGGCTGCGACGTGCTCGAGCGCATCCGCGCGGTGGCGCGTCGGCGCGCGGTGCCCGCACTGCCGGCCATCGCGCTGACCGGTCACGCCGATGGCGCGACGCGGGCGCGGACCGAGCGCGCCGGATTCGAGGCGCATCTCGTCAAGCCCGTGCAGATCGATGCGCTCGCCGACCAAATACGCCGATTGGCAGTGCCCGCCTGAGCACCGACGCTCGGCTCAGACCGCGAGCGCCATTCGGCAGCTTGCCGATGCGCGCTCGAGCACCTCGTCCACCCATTGATTGATGCTTTTTCCCGCGGCCGCCGCCGCGATGCCCACGGCCGCATGAACCTCCGGGCGGATGCGCAGCATGAGCTTGCCTGAAGCGGGCTTTTGCGGCGAGCGCCCCGTTCGGGCGCAATCGTCCAGATAGTGATCGACAGCCGTGTGGAACTCGGCGGTCAGCTCGTCGACCGTATCGCCGTGAAAGCTGATGCCGTCGGCAATGCCCAACACGTGCCCGACGAAAATGTTGTCGCGCGGATCGTATTCGATGCGCGCGAGGTATCCCTTGTAACTCATGACATTCATCACGGCTTGACTCCTAATTCGCTGAACCACGTTCGCAGGACCTCGACCTGGTACCGCTTCGCCTCTTTTGAGGGATGCGGCCGCCGCATGTATTTGCACGTGCCCCATAGTTCGAATGCGACGCGCGAACCGGCGCCTTCCCTGGCTTGCCCGCCGAGTGCGACGACAAGCGCCTCGATGTCCCCGAAAACGATGCTGACGGGCGTAGGCCTGGCGAATATCGCACTGAGGGTTTTGACATGCTTGCTGTTCATCGGCACCTGCGATAGCGAAAGATGATATCAAACGAATGGGTTTGATGCTATCGAAAAGTGCAATCAACGGGCAGTCGGCTGTTTGGCTAAAAAAGCCGGGGCGACAAGGTCGCCCCGGCCGGGGGGAACGTTGTCCGCGGGTTGCCCGCGCGGCTCAGAGTGAGCGCCGTGCCAGCATCGATCGGATATGACCGATTGCAGCGGCCGGATTCAGCCCTTTCGGGCAGACGTCGGCGCAGTTCATGATCGTTCGGCAGCGAAAGAGCCGATAGGGATCCTCTAGGTTGTCGAGCCTTTCGGCCGTAGCCTGGTCGCGCGAATCGACGATGAACCGATACGCCTGAAGCAGCCCGGCCGGGCCGACGAACTTGTCGGGGTTCCACCAGTACGATGGACACGAGCTCGAGCAACAGGCGCACAAAATGCACTCATAGAGACCGTCGAGCTGGTCGCGCTCCTCCGGTGTTTGCAGCCGCTCGCGCTCGGGCGGCTGCTCGTCGTTGATGAGGTACGGCTTGATCGAGTGGTACTGGCGAAAGAAGTCCGTCATGTCCACGATGAGATCGCGAACCACCGGCAGACCGGGCAGGGGGCGCAGCACGATGCGCTGCGGGAGCTCCTTCATGTTCGTGAGGCATGCGAGACCGTTCTTGCCGTTGATGTTCATGGCGTCGGAGCCGCAAATGCCTTCGCGGCACGAACGGCGGTAGGCGATGCTTTCGTCGAGCGCCTTGATGCGCCCGAGCACGTCCAGCAGCATGCGGTCTTCGGGCCGCAGCTCGATCTCGTAACGCTGCATATGGGGCCCGGCGTCGCGGTCGGGGTCGTAGCGGAAGATATCGATCGAACGCGCGTCGCTCATGTCTTGGGCTCCAACGAGGGTATCGGTTTGCGGATGCGGTTGCGACGCGCATTGCCCGTGCCCGATCAGTCCGGCTTGCCATGCCCGCAGGCCGGCGTCGTGCTGAGCGGGACTCCCCCTTGCTTGTTTCGCTTCCTGTTTCGAACGCAACTCTGACGGAGAGCGAACATGAAGGCAGTGGTATTTCACGGGCTCGGCGACATTCGCCTCGATACGGTGCCCGATCCGATGATCGAGGCGCCCACGGACGCCGTCGTACGGCTCACCTCGAGCGCGATTTGCGGCACGGATCTGCACATGGTGCGCGGCACGCTCGCGGGCATGAAGCCGGGCACGATCCTCGGTCACGAAGGTGTCGGCATCGTCGAGGCGGTGGGAGCGAAGGTGCGCAATTTTGCAAAGGGCGACCGCGTGCTCATCCCGTCGACGATTTCGTGCGGTTATTGCGCGTATTGCCGCTCCGGCTACACGGCGCAATGCGACAACGCGAACCCGAACGGCCGGCTCGCGGGCACGGCGTTTTTCGGCGGACCCGCGCCGAGCGGTCCGTTCAACGGCTTGCAGGCGCAATACGCGCGCACGCCCCTCGCGAACGCGAGCCTCATCCGCTTGCCCGACGAAATCGACGACGACCGCGCGATTCTGATGTCCGATATCTTTCCGACAGGCTGGTTCGGCGCGCAACTCGCGAAGGTGCGCGTCGGCGATACCGTCGCTGTCTTCGGTGCGGGGCCGGTGGGGCAATTCGCGATCGCGAGCGCGAAGTTGATGGGCGCCGGCCGTATTTTCGCCGTCGACCGGCTCGAATCCCGCCTGGCTATGGCGCGCGTGCAAGGAGCCGATCCGATCGACTTCGATCGCGAAGACCCAGTCGAGGCGATTCGCGAGCTGACGGGCGGTATCGGTGTCGATCGCGTCATCGATGCGGTCGGCGTGGATGCGGAGCGCGCGCAGCGCGGCCCGTCCATGAATGGTCATGACGGCCAGTCTTTCGACACGGAGCTCGAGCAAGTCGCGCCGCAGCGGGCAGCCGGCGCCGATAAGCAAGATGGCCGATGGAAGCCCGGCAGCGGACCTTCACAGGCGTTGCAGTGGTCCGTCAAAGCCGTTGCGAAGGCCGGCACGATCGGCGTCATCGGCGTCTATCCGCCGAGCATGACGAGCTTCCCGATCGGCGAGGCGATGAATCGCAACCTCGATATACGGATGGGAAACTGCAACCATCGCGCGATCACGCCGCACCTCGTCGAGCTCGTGCGCAACGGCACGGTCGATCCGATCGGCATCCTCACGCAACGCGAGCCGATCGCCGACGCGATCGAGGCTTACAAGGCCTTCGACGCGCGCGAGCCAGGCTGGATGAAGGTCAAGCTCGAGCCGTGAGGCGGCGCGCCGCGGCCGTCGTGGCGCGCGCGCGCGAGCTGTCCGCGGAAATAGCCGGCCGTTGCGGCGAGGCCTTCGTCGAGCGGAGTTCGGGGCTCCCAACCGATCAGCGCGCGGGCGGATGAAATGTCGGGTCGGCGATGCCAGGGATCGTCGATCGGCAGCGGCCGGAATGTGATTGGGCTGGCAGAGCCCGTCGCGCGCGCGATGCGCTCGGCGAGTTCGAGCATCGTGATCTCGTGCGGGTTGCCGAGATTGACGGGATCGCAGGCGCCGTTGGGCGCGTCCATGAGACGGACGAATCCGTCGATCATGTCGTCGACGTAGCAAAGCGAGCGCGTTTGGGAGCCGTCGCCATAGACGGTCAACGGTTCGCCCGACAGCGCCTGAACCATGAAGTTGGAGACGACGCGGCCGTCCGCCGGATGCATGCGCGGCCCGTAAGTATTGAAGATCCGCGCGATTCGTATCTCGAGACCATATTGCCGCCGGTAATCGGCGAAGAGCGTCTCCGCGCAGCGCTTGCCTTCGTCGTAGCACGAGCGCGGCCCGATCGGATTCACGTGGCCCCAGTAATCTTCCTTTTGCGGATGCACGCGCGCGTCGCCGTAGACTTCGCTCGTCGATGCCTGGAAAATCTTCGCGCGCAAGCGCTTCGCGAGTCCGAGCATGTTGATCGCACCGTGCACGCTCGTCTTCGTCGTCCGTACAGGGTCGTACTGGTAATGGACCGGCGAGGCGGGGCAGGCGAGGTTATAGATTTCGTCGACTTCGACATAGAGCGGAAACGTCACGTCGTGCCGCATCAGCTCGAAATTGCTGCGTGGGATGAGGTGTGCGACATTGTCTCGAGTGCCGGTGAAAAAGTTGTCGACGCACAGCACGTCATGACCCGCTTCGACGAGCCGCTCGCACAGATGCGAGCCGAGAAACCCCGCACCGCCCGTCACGAGGATGCGCTTTCGATCGAATTCCCTCATGTTCGTCTCTCCGTTCATCCAGCCGTTTCGTCGAGGACGCGGCACCAGTCGTCGACGAAGCGCCCGATTGAAAACCGCTCGAGCGCGGTGCGCCGCGCGCCGGCGCCAAGCCGCCGAGCCTCGGCGGCGTCGCCGATGAGCCCATGCATCGTCGATACGAGCGCGTCCACGTCCGTCGCGATGTAGCCGTTCTCGCCGTTTTCGACGACCGTCGCGAGTTCGGTCGTCGCGAGGCCCACGATCGGCATGCCGATCGTCATCGCCTCGACGACGGCGAGGCCGAGGCTCGTCCAGCGAATCGGATTGAAGAAGAACCGATAGCGAGCCATGAAGGCGGCCAAATCGAGATTGCCGATCTCGCCGAGCCCGCCGGCCTGCTCGGCATTCATTCCGACCAGATCGAGCGGCACTTGCCGGCGGACCGTCTCATAGACGTCGGCGCCGAGGCGCCGGCCTCGGCTTGCAAGATTGTTGACAACGACGATGCCGCGCTCGAGCTCGCCCGTGTAGCGGACGTCTTCGGGCACGAGCACGCCGTGCTCGATCACGGATGCCGGCGTATCGCCGCAATCCCACATGAGGCGATTGAAATGCGTCACGTGCACGAGGCGCGTTTGCGGATCATCGACCCAGTGCCGCTCGCAAAACGGATTGCATTGCGGCGGATCATGTTCGAGATAGATGCGCGGCAAGCGCCGCTGCGCATCGGAAAGCACGGACAGGCGATCGTTTTCCCAGTGATCTCTGTGCTGGTACAGGACCAAGTCGAAGGAGCGGCCGGCCACCTCGGCCGCGTCGACCTCGTGGACGTTGTCGCCCCACGGCAGCACGCCCGTTTTTCCCACGTGTCCGGGCGGGTTGCCGGGCCGCGTGACGAGCCAGAAGTCGTGCGGCGCCTGGGTGAGGTAGTAGAGGTAATTACCGTGCACGTGCCAGGTCAAGATGCGCAGGCGCCGATCAGGTCGCATGGCGACCCTCCGTCGCGCGTCGCGCGTCGCGCGAATGCAGAACGCCCGGCGCCGCCGCGCGCGTGCGCGAATAGCGCGAGAGTTGAGCCAGCGCCGCGTCTACTACCCGCTCGACGCCGACGTTGAACGCGCACGGGTGGCCATACGGGCAATCGCGGAACGAGCACGGCCGGCACGGCGGATAGTCCGCCACGATCCGGTGTCGCTCGCGATTGAGCGGTGCCCAGCGGCGCGTGTCGCTGCCCAACGCGACGACGGCGCTCGGCGTGCGCAGCGCCGCGGCGACGTGAGAGATGCCGGTATCGTTGCAGACCACGAGCTGCGCGCGCGCCACGAGCGCCGCAAGTCCGCCGAGCGACGTCGCGCCGGCCAGATGGAGCGCGGGCGCGGCCATCGCGCCGAGCACGGCGCTCGTGATCGGCGTCTCGCTCGAAGTACCCGTGATCGCGATCTGCCATCCTCGCGCGGACAGTGCGTCGGCCACTTCGGCGAAGCGGGCGGGGGGCCAACGGCGGGACGGCAATTGCGCACCGGGATGTAGCAGAACGAGCCTTTCGGGCTCGATGCCGTGCCGCGCTTCGAGCGCCGCATACTCGTCGCGATCACCGGGCGTGAGCGGAAACGTCAGCGCGTCGCTGGCGGCGGGCAGGCCGAGCGCACGCACGAGCGCGAGATAGCGCCGAGGCTCCGGCAACACGTCCGGCCAGAGAATGAAGCGCGGCTGCGGCGCTTCGTGTGGTTGCAGAAATCCCGCGCAGGCGCGTGCGCCGAGCTGCTTGATGATGGCGTTCGCCGGGCCGCCGCTGCCGTGCATCTGAATGGCGAGATCGAAGTGGCGCTCGCGCATCGCCGCGAAAAAGCGAGGCAAGCCTTCGTCCGTCTCGGGCTGCTCGGGAAAGCCGCGCGCGCCGGGAAAGACGGCGAGCTCGTCGACGAGCGGCGCAAATCGCTCGACGAAGCTTACCGCCCACGGCAAGCCGATCAGCGTGATGCGCGCGCGTGGCCACGCCGCTCGCAGCGCTCGCAGCGCGGGCACGGCGCACAGCATGTCGCCGAGCTGCAGCGCGCGGAATACCGCGACGCGACGAGGCGCCCGGTGACCGGGCGCGACGGGGGGACTGTCGATCAAAGGAACCATGTCCGATAGCGGATGGCGCCATGGATGCGCCAATAGATGGAAAGAAACGGAATCAGTACCGACGTGACGGCCATCTCGGCGATATGGCGCCAGTCGCGGCTGCGGCCGCGTATGCGCCGCGCGAAGAAGTGTGAGGTCAACGCGAACCAGACGAGCGCACTCGCCGCGGCGATCACGGTCGCGCCATAGGCCGCGCCGATCACGGCGACGAGCGCCGCGATCGCCGTCGCGTAGTAGTTGAGCGGCGGCTTGCGCGCGATACGGTGCTTGTAGAGTCGGCGGTGTTTGTAATAAAGAAGCGCCTCGAAGCGGCTTTTTTTCTGCTGCTTCAGGCTGATCCCCCAGCGCGCGGGCCGGACCGGATGCGCGACGATCGCGTCGGGCGCGCGCACGATGCGGCCGCCGGCTCGCATCAGCGAGAACTGCAGGTCCGAATCCTCGCGCCAGGCGGACGTGAACCGTTCGTCGAATCCGCCGACCGTATGCAGCGCCGCACGCCTGACGAACGCGTTGGCGGTCGCGAATTCGGCCCTCTCGAGGCCGCTCGCGTCCGCCTCGTAATCGGTGGGCGGGTCCGGAATCGGCACGACGATGGCGCCCGCGGCCGCGGCGGTGTCGTCGTCGATCGCCGCGAGGCCGGCTTCGAGCCAGCGCGCATCGGGGATCGTGTCGTCGTCCGTGAAGGCGATGATGGGCGCGTGCGCATGGTGCCAGCCCGCGTTGCGGGCGGCCGCCGGGCCTTGCGTTGCATGGATCGCGAGATATCTCACTGTCAGCCCGCGTGGGCGATGCGTGTTCGCGAAGCGGTGGACCAAGAGGCGCGTGTCGTCGTCCGGACCGTCGTCGCAGACGATGATCTCGTACCGGTCGGGCGCGAGGGTTTGCGCGGCGAGCGCATCGAGGCAGCGCTCGAGCAACTGCGGCCGTTGCCGCGTCGGCACGACGACCGACACGGCGAGGCTTGCGATCCCATGCTCCGGCGCGACGGTGGGCGATACGACGGCGGCCGGCTCGGCGAGCCTCACGGCTTCGGAAGTTTCCGAGGACTCCGCGGTTTCAGGGGCTCGAGCGGCGGGTCGGAGATTGTATAAGCTCACGCGGCTGCCTCCTCTTTCGTGACGAGAAACGGGCCGATGACGAGCGCGTCGAGTGGCGATGTCCAGAACGACTCGAGCGCATCGCGCGGCGAATTGACCATCGGCTCGCCACGCGTATTGAACGAGGTGTTGACGAGAATCGGCACGCCGGTGCGCGCAAGGAAAGCGGCGAGCAGATCGTAGTAGAGCGGATGCTGCTGCCGGTTGATCGTCTGCACGCGCGCCGTGCCGTCGACATGTCGCACGGCGGGAATACGCTCCGCCCGCTCGGGCCGCACATCGAAGATGAAGAGCATGAACGGCGCCTTGCGGCCGCCTACGAACCAGTCCGCGACGTGTTCTTCCATGACCACCGGGGCGACGGGGCGAAAATCTTCGCGGTCCTTGATCTCGTTGAGCTTGGCCTGCATGCCCGGGTCGATCGGCGACGCGAGAATCGAGCGGGCGCCGAGCGCGCGCGGGCCGAACTCGGTACGCCCCTGGTACCAGCCGATGACGTTGCCTGCCGCGAGCAGATCGGCCGTTTCGCCCGCGACATCGGCGAGACGCCTGAATCGCACCTTCGACCAGCGAAGAAACCGCTCGATCTCGGCGTCCGAATAGCCCGGCCCCAGATACGCATGGTCCATCGTCCAGCGGCGCGTCGGCGCGCTGCCGGCTCTACCGCGCTCGCGCCAGTCGATCCAGAGGGCCGCGCCGAGGGCCGTGCCCGCATCACCCGACGCCGGCTGCACCCAGACGTCCTCGAACGGCCCTTCATCGCGAAGGTGAGCGTTCATGACGCAGTTGAGCGCGACCCCGCCGGCCATGCAAAGCCGAGGCAAGTTCGTGCGCGCATGCAGCCATTCGGCGAGTTGCAGCACGATCTCCTCGAGCACGGTTTGCAATGAGCTTGCGATGTCGTAATGCCGTTGCTCGAGCGGACCGCCGCGTTCGCGCGGCGCGCCGAACCGTTCGACGAGCCGCGGCTCGTCGACCACGTAGCTGCCGTCGCCGCGATAGCGGACGATCTCGCGAAACACGTCGGCATAGACGGGTTGGCCGAAAGCCGCGAGCGCCATCACCTTGTACTCGTCGCACGAGTGCAGGAAGCCGAGCCAGTCCGTCACGGCTTCATAGAGAAGGCCGAGCGAATGCGGCAACTCGACCTGCTTGATCCGCTTGTACTCGCCGGCCACGAACTGCCCGAGGCTGGTCGTCACGCCTTCGCCGCGGCCATCCATCGTCAGCACGGCCGTATCGCCGCACGGAGCGGCGAGAAAAGCGCTCGCCTCGTGCGCCAGATGGTGCTCGACGTAGTGCCACGCGAAGCGATGTCCGCTTCCGTTCGCTCGAAAGCGCTTCTTCAGGTGATGCGGCGCGCCGTCGATGAGTTGCGCCCGCGCATTGACGATATAGCTGACGAAGAGCGGATCCCAGGGCGACGCCGTCGGATCGCTCATCGGTTGCAGGCCGGGCTCGAGCGGCAACGCGATCGTCGCGCGTCCGGGCGCCGGCATCGTCGGCAGCAGCGCGGGATCGTACGAATAGGCAACATGATCGACGTCGGCGAGCGTAATGCCTGCCTCTTTGAGGCAGTAGTCGATCGCATCGAACGGCAGTTGCCAGGTCGAGAACGGCACGGGCCGCTTTGCGTGCTTGACGTGCGTGAACCGCTCGTCTTCGGCTGCCGCGATCACGACGCCATCGCGTACGAGCGTGGCGGCGCTATCGTGATAGACGGCGTTGATTCCGAGGGTATACATGATCAGCACTCCTCACTTGTCAGTCGGACACTTGCAAGGCGGCATGGCTCGCCGCCGCGCTCGGTACGGCATCGGCGGAGTCGAAGACGAGGCCTTGCTTTGCGGCGAGCTCGAGCGCGGCCGCGGCGACTTCGGCCGCCGGCACGCCGAGCAGGCATGCGTGATGACCCTTGGGGCAAACGCTGCGATAGCACCAGCGACAGTCGACATCGCGGAACAGCACGCGCTGCTCGGTCTGCCAAGGCGTATGCTGAGGATTCGTCAAGGCATAGAGGTCGACGACGGGCGTGCCAAGCGCGGAGGCAAGGTGAACGGGGCCGCTATTGTTGGCGATGAGCACGCAGGTGCGCTCGATGAGCGCGCCGAGCTCGCCGAGGTCGAGCTGCCCGGCGAGGTCGTGGAGTCGCGATCGCCAACTGGGGCCGGCTCGTTCGATGACTTCGCGGACGAGCCCGCGTTCCGCTTCGGCTCCCGCGAGCAGAATCGGCAGCGACGTGAGCCGGGCGAGACGCGCGGCGACTTCACCGAATCGCTCGGGCGGATAGCGGCGAGATGCGGCGCTCGCGCCCGGATGGATGAGGAACCACGGATCGTGCGGGCGCAGCCCATGGGCGACGAGCTGCCTGGTGAGCTTGCGCCTGGAGCGCGTATCGACCTTGAAGCGCATGCGCGTATCCCCGCAGACCGCGCCGACCTTCGCGACGAGTTCGAGTTGCCGCTCTGCCTCGTGACGCACGCCTTCGCTCGGCTCCGTCTCGCGGATCCAGTCCGTCAACAGGTAGTAGGGGTTTTCGCGGCAATGCGCGAGCCGTCGCGGAATCCCAGCGAGATAGCAGAGCATCGCGGCGGGCAGCGGATTCTGACTGTAGACCGTAAAAATGACGGCGGCGTCGAAGCGCCGCTCGCGCAAGGCACGGACCATATCGAAATCGGCCGATGGATCGGGGTCGGGCGAGAGGCCGTGCCACGGCGCGTCATAGGGAATGACTTCGTCGACGTCCTCGAGGAACGGCGCGAGCTTCGCTCCGACTGTCGACGTGAGCAATGCGATATGCCGGCCTGGCATGGCCGCGCGCAACGCATGGATCGCGGGCGTCGTCATCAGGACGTCGCCGATCCGATCGAGCCGCACGCAGAGGATGCGCTTGACATCGCCGCCCCAACGCTTTGCCGCCGATTCACGCACGGTCGCATGCGCGAGCATGGGCGTGATGGCGAAAGGGACCCCGTTCATCGGCGATTCTCCGCCAGGCTCGCCGGTACCGGCGTCGTCGGTGCCGCATGTCGAGGCGCCGCACCTGCCGTCGATTCGGCGATCGCGAGCGCCGCCCGAAAGATATCAGGCACGCGCAGTGTCGGCCTGCGCAGCGGTCCGTCGCGCCATTCGGTCTCGTTGCCGTTGTCGATCAGAATGGTGCGGCAGCCGGCGCGCGAGCCCGCTTCGACATCGTCGAGAATGTCGCCGACGAACCAGCTCCGCCGCATATCGAGCGGATGTTCACGCGCCGCGCGCATGATGAGTCCCGGCGCGGGCTTGCGGCAATGGCATGTAACGGCATAGCGCGGGACGACCCCCTTGGGATGGTGCGGGCACCACAAGGCGGCTCTCAAGCCGACACCGCATGCCGCGAACATCGCGCGCAGGTGCGATTCCATGTCGGCGAGCGCTTCGAAAGGAAACCGTCCGAGCGCGACGCCGCTCTGATTGCTGACGACGAAAAGCGCGAAGCCTTGCGCGCCGAGCAGCGACAGCGCCTCCGGCGCGCCGGGTGCGAAGCGCATCAACGTCGGATCGACGTTGTACGGCACATCGTCGAGCAACGTACCGTCCTTGTCGAGGAACACAGCGGGTTCGAGCATCGGGAAAGTCGATCGATTTCAGGCGCGTTGGGCCGCTGAGCGTGCGGCGGAGACCCTGACGCGCTTGGCCGGTCGCGCATCGGATGTGGGTTCCGCGGGGACGCGCGCGATTTGCCGATAAACCGCTTCGAGCTGTTCCGCTACGCCGCTCCAGGTGAAATGCTCGCGCGCACGTTCCAGGCCGGCCGCGCCCATGCGCTCGGCGAGCTCCGGGTCTCGCGCCAGGCGCGCGAGCCGTTCGGCGAGCACGTCGGGGTCGCGCGGCGGGACGAGAAAGCCTGTTTCGCCGTCCACGACGCTATAGCGAATGCCTCCGACATCAGCACCGACGACGGGCCGCGCGCAAGCCATCGCCTCGATCGGCGTGATGCCGAACGGTTCGTACCAGGGCGTCGTGACGAAGACGTCGGCCGCCCCGTAGTACTTGCGCAGCTGCGCGCGCCCGCGCCGACCGACGAACGTCACGTGCGCGTCGGCGCCGCAGACGGCCGCCACTCCGCGCAGGCGCGCGATCTCGGGTGTGGCGATTTCGTTCGGTATGTCAGCATTGCCGCCGACGACGTAAAGATGAGCGTCGATGCCCGTGCGCGTGCGCAAGACGGCGAGTGCGCGGACGACGTTGTCAATCCCTTTGCGCGGCACGATGCGCCCGAGCTGCAGGACGGTGAACCGGTCGCGCGGCCAGCCGAGCGCGGCGCGGCACTCCGCGCGGTCGGCTGGCGAGAACTCGGACGTGTCGAAGCCGCAAGGCACGATACGAATCCGATCGGGATCGGGCGCATAGTGCTCGCGCAAGTCGAGTTCGTCCTGAGGACACTCGGCGATGATCGCGTCGGATTCGCGCACGAGCCGCTCCTCGATCGCGAATCGCTCGTCCGGGAAGCCGTCGTCGGCGCCTTGATGAAGCCGGCGCACCTTGCCGAGCGCGTGAAACGTCATGACGAGCGGAATGCCGAGCGTCTCTTTCGTCTTTAGCGCCGCAAGGCCCGACATGAAGAAGTTGGCGTGGATGACGTCGTATTGCCTGCGTTCCCGCCGGCAAAATCCCAGCAGAAAATCGGCGAACTCGGGCATATAGGGCAGCAATGCTTCTTTCGGCATCTGCATCGGCGGCCCGGCGGGCACATGAACGACACGCACTCCGTCCATATCGGAGATGGCGGGCAGCAGCGCGCGATCGCGCCGGGTGAACACGTCGACCTGATGCCCCGCGCGGCGCAACTGACGGGCAATATTCGCCACATAGATATTCTGTCCGCCGCTATCGACGCCGCCCGCGACGGCGAGCGGCGACGCGTGTTCGCTGACCAGTGCGATTTTCATAAGGTGTCCTTAGTTTTGAGCTTGCCGGCCCGGAAAAAAGCTTGCCGGGAGGCCCTCGCGGATCGAAGGAATGGCGAGGCGCACGCACTGTTCGAGCACACGGTGTGCCCATCGCTTCCCGGACCGGTCAAACCTGCATAACCGCTGCAACGCCCGCGCAACGCTTCTGTGGTCTTTACTCGGTCGCGCGGGCCGAGCGGCTCTTACAGGGAGAATGTAATAACGCTGCACCAAGCAAGTCAGGCGCTGCTGAAGCGCTGCGCGCGTGGGATTGCTTTTTGCTGACGTACCGGGCGATATTGACCGACCCCCGCGAGGCAAACTCGATGAATGCGCGAATATCGGTAGTGGTGCTGACGCACAACCGAGTACGTGAGGTCACGCGCACCATCGAGCGGTTGCTCTCGCTCCCGGAAAAGCCGCCTGTCATCGTTGCGGACAACGGTTCAGACGATTCGACCGTCGCGGAGCTCGAACGCCGCTTTCCGGACGTCCTCACCATCGCATGCGGCGCGAATCTCGGGGCGGCGGGGCGCAATCGCGCCGCGATGCGCGCGACGACGGACTACGTCGCGTTCAGCGACGACGACACGAGCTGGGAGCCCGGCTCGTTGGCCGAAGCGGTGCGCGTGCTCGACGCCGCCCCCCGGGTTGCCGTGCTTTCGGGGAAAGTGCTGGTCGGAGACGAGCGATGGATCGATCGGACCTGCTCGCGCATGAGCACCAGTCCGCTCGACAGCGAGGGTTTGCCGGGTCCTTCATTAATCGGCTACATGGCCGGCGCGTGCGTGTTCCGAACCGCGCTCTTTCGCGAAATCGGCGGTTATGAGCCGCGTCTTTTCATCGGCGGAGAAGAAGAGCTCGTCGCGCTCGATCTACTCGAGGCGGGCCACGCGATCGTCTATTGCGATTCCATCGTAACCACGCATTGGCCCTCGCCGTCGCGCGATGCGTCGCTGCGACAGCGCATGCTCGCACGCAATGCTGCGCTGATTGCCTGGCTGCGCTTGCCGCTTTCCGAGGCGTTCGCGGCGACATGGAGGGCTTTCGCCGTGCTGATGCACGAACGCAGCCTGGCCCGTCATGCGCCTTCGCTGCTGCGCGATTTGCTTTGGGCTATCCAGCGGCGGCGCGTCGTCTCTGCTCGCGTGATCGGTATGCGGCGACAAGTGCGCGACGCCGAGCGAGACGTGGCTTTCGGACCGGCTTACCGGCGGGTACCGCGAAGCCGCCCCGCCTTTCGGTCGAACGAGAGGCGCCAGTAGCGCTCGGGTTCGACAAGATCGTTCGGGTGTGCATCTTCGAGTGCGCGCAGCTGACTGCGATAGGCCCGCACGCTACGCCATTTCCGGGCGGCGGCCCCTGCATTGCGCTGCGCGTCGAGGAGCGGTCCGGCGGTTTCGAGCTCGAGCCGCAGGCCACGCCGCGCCAGCGCTTCGCGCCTTTCGTCTGCCACATGCCGCATGCGCCGATATAGGGCGTCCTCGTAAAGGATGAGATCCGGCATCGCCTCTTGAACGAATAGCGCGCAACAAGCGTCCGAAGCGAGCGCGTGGTCCGAATGAAAAAGGCCGAGGGGCGCAAGGACAGTGGGACGCCCGCAGGATTGCCACGTATCGCCGAGTGCGCGCTCGACGGCTTCGCACGATGGTGACGCTCCGTACTGGGAGTCGAGGAACGGAAGGCGGCGCGGTTGCGCGCCGAGCACATCGAGTGCGCGATCGTCCTCGCGCTGGCGCGCTTGCAATGCGGCGTCCGAGTGAAGAAATCCCGCGCGACGGTCCCAGGACGTTGAAAGCGGCATGGCGGGAGCGCCGGCGAATACGGTGCAGACGATGGATCGAGGATGCGTCGCGAGCGCGGCGCCGCAACTGAAAGCCGCATCGTCGAAATGCGGCGAGACGACAAAAAGTATGGACGAAACCATGATGACCGAGTGTGCGAACGGCTCGGCGAGAGCCTGACGCCCCCCTCGGCGTGCAAATGCGATGCCCGGGGCCGCGTGCCGCCCACGCCCCGGTGCGGCCGAGCCATTCGAACCGATCAGCCGGCCAGCGCCTGCCGGATCGCGGAAGCGAGGTCGCCCGCCTGAAACTTCGCCACGTAGCCCGTTGCACCGGCGTTCTTGACGTGCGTTTCGTTGGCCGTCCCCGTCAGCGAAGAATGGATGATGACCGGGATATCGCGCGTGCGCTCGTCGCCTTTGATGAGACGCGTCAGCATGAAGCCGTCCATTTCGGGCATTTCCAGATCGGTCAGCACGAGCGCGATTTTGTCGCGAGTGCGCAGGCCTTCCTGCTGCGCCTCGCGCGCGATGCGATCGAGGGTGTCCCACGCCTCCTGCCCTGTCTTCGTCATGACGTATTCCGTGCCGAGGGCGGTCAGGCTCTGTTCGATCAGCTTGCGCGCGAAACCCGAATCGTCCGCGGCGAGAATCTTGGCGCCGCGCTTCACCGTCAGTGCGTTGCCCACTTCAGCCGGGTCGACGCTCGGGTGCTGAGCCGGGAATACGTCTCGCAGCACCTGCTCCACGTCGACGACGAGCGCAAGCCGCGAATCGCCGGTGTTGCCGTCGATCCGCGCGATGCTCGTAACCGTGCTTCCGCCGGCCGAGGACTCGGCCGAGAGCACCTGATTCCATTCGAGGCGGACGATATCGTCGACTTCCTCGACGGCGAACGCCTGGGTGGAGCGGGCAAACTCGGTGACGAGCAGAATGTTGAGCCCGCGCGTGGGATTGCACCCCATCAGCTTCGGCAGGTCGATGACCGGAATGATCTGCCCGCGTATGTCGACGGCGCCCAGCACGTGCTCGGACGAGCCGGCGATTGGGGTGATCGACGGCATTGTCATGATTTCGCGGATCTTGAAGACGTTGATGCCGTAAAGCTCATGTGAGTCGTCGTTGCCTGGCGCCGCGCCGAGCCGGAAAAGGAGGAGCTCGAACTTGTTCGAACTCGTCAGATTAGTGCGCTCGTCGATCGAGTGGTGGTCTGCGGCCATCGAAGAATTCCTCCGGGTTGCGCCCGATGCCTTTGCGGGTTGCGCCGCTTCTCGAAGCCGGTGAAAACGGGGTTCCGGCAAAGGGGGTAATGCTTGATAACGGCGGCTTGCCGGGAAAGTTGATAGCACTGCGTATTTTTACTGAGGGGCGCCGGGAAGGTGTTCGAAGGGCCGCTCGCGCAAAAAAAAGCGCGGACCAAGCCGCGCCTTCAAAGAGATATGATGAAAAAGACCGCTTCTTGCGGCAACTGAAGTATAGGTGAGAAGCACTCGCATAGGCTTAAGCGAAACTGAAACGGGCCGAATCTCATACCCGCTGCTTCAGCATGCCGTTCATGCACGCCGAACAAGCTGCGCGTGCGCTTTTTCCTTTTCCTGCGGAGTCAGCTCGGCCGTGTAATCGAATTTGCCGGATACGAGTCTCGCGACAGGCATGCCGTCACGATACACAACGCGGTTGCCCATGAGCGCCGGGACCTTTTCTCCCGGCAAGATGGTGCCGACGAGATTGAGCGGATCGGCGCCGCTCAGGCAGACCATCTCTGAGTTCCGATCGCGCTTGCGCACGTCTCGCAACAACGCGATCGCTTCCGGGAGCGCGAACTGCTCGCCCGACAGTCCGTTGACGAATCGTCCGCCGCGCACTTGACCGCGTGCTTCCAGCCGCTGTAGCACGCGCAGCAAGTCGCGCCAGCGCGGTAGCCACGATGCTTCGCGCTCGAGCAATTGCCAGCAGACGACGCCGTAGCGTCTGAGCAGCGTCATGGCGACGTGCTCGGCAAGCTCGGGCGGCGCGACCGACGCCGTTCGCGATCGCGGCTCGGTGCTCGGGCCGCGATCACGCGCATCGTCGCGGCCGCCGCCTGATGCCAGGGCAGCCGCGTCGAGACGATCATGGACGGCTACGCGCCGCGTGAGCGCCCAGCGTCCCGCATCGTCCATTCCGCCGATGAAGGCGCCATGCTGCGCGAAGTGCCGGCCCCGGCGCGCGCTGCCGCGCGACGCACGCTGGCGCGCCGCCGCGGGTTTCAGCAATGCCCGCAGCCCGGCAAAGCTGTCCGCATTCGCGAGCCCCGCGGCGACGAGCTCGCCGAGCGCGTTCTCGAGCTCGATCGGCAGCATCTTCGTCTCATGCAACAGCTCGTCGAAGAACATGGCGCCGTGCCTGGTCAGCGCATCGAAGACGCCGCGCGCGCGAGCCGAGAGCGTATCGGCGCTCGGCGTCGAGGCGAGGCTGTGCCAGGTCGGCAACTCGCGGCGCGGGAGCAGCGCGATCGGCGTGGCGCGCACAGGCGAGCTCGATCCGTGATTGCCGTCCACGAGCCGCACCCATACGACCTTGCCCGATCGGCAAAGCTCGTCGAGCGACATGCCCGTGTAATCGCGTATCCGCGCCGGAAGAATCTCCTCCTCCCACGCGGCAGCCGCCGCTTCGAAGCCTTCGAGCTGCGCGATCGTCGCCGCCAGCGCGTCGCGACCCATGCCGCGCGCTTGCGGCGCTACGCGCTGCCACTCGAACAGAAACCGCATGAAGTCGGCGCGCTCGACCGGCTCGATCTCGCGCCGCAAGCGCCTGATCGTATAGCGATGGATGCGCGCCAGCAGATGACGCTCGCACCATTCTTCCTGCGCCGCACCGGGTGTGAAGCGTCCGCGCATCGCATAGCCTTCGCCCTCGAGCGTGACGAGTGCCGCGGCCACCGTGGATGCGGGCAGCGCGAGCGGGCGCGCGATCGCCGCGACCGTCGATGGCCCGGTCGCCGTCAGGCGCGCGCGCACGATTTCGACGGCGGCGCTTTCCGGAGTCCATGTGTCGGGCACGCTATCGGGCGCATGCAGTCGTGGCTCGTACACCGCGTCCGGATAGACGGCGCGCAGGCAGGTGAGCCGCTCGACCGGCAGCCATAGCGCGTCGTCCTCGGCCACTTGCATGCGCGTCGCGCGCCCCGCGTGCGCCAATGCGCCGAGCCATGCGACCCAATCGGCGTCGTTGCGCGCCTCCTTTTCGGCAATGCAGCCGAGCCCCATCAGCGCCTCGTGCATCTCGTCCGCGTTGCGCGCCTGCGGCCAGGCTTCGTCGCGCACGCTGGCGATCGCATCGGCATCGAGCGCGCCGAGATCGTCCGCACTGTCCGGTTCCTGAAACCGTCGCGCCAGCACGGCCTGCGTGCGCCGCTCTTCGAGCGGCGCATCGTCGAGGAAAGCGTAAGGCCGCGCATTGAGTATCTCGGCCGCGAGCGGCGATGGCGCGGGCAGCTCGCGCGTGAGGAGCCCGATCTCGCCGCGCTCGATCCTGCGCAACAACGCGAGCCAGCCGTCGCAATCCATCGCTTCGTGCAAACAGTCGTCGACCGTCTGATCGACGAGCGGATGCCGCGGCAACTCGCGCTCGCCAACGATGTTTTCAAGGCAGGCGACCTGGTCCGGGAATACCGCCGCGAGCAGGTCCTCGCTCTTCATCCGTTGCAGTTGAGGCGCCGTCTTGCGTCCGCCGGTAAAACGAGGCAACGCAAGCGACGTGGTCGCGTTCCAGCGCCAGCGCACGTTGAAGAGCGGCGCATCGAGCAGCGCCTGGATAAGCACGTGCTCGGCCGTGTTCGAATGCAGGTAGCGCCAGACTTCGTCGAGCGCGAAGCTATGGCTGCCCGTGAGCGAGAGCACGATGGCGTCTTCCGTCGCCGCCGCCTGCAGCTCGAAATTGAACGTGCGGCAAAAGCGCTTGCGCAGCGCCAGTCCCCACGCGCGGTTGACGCGGCTGCCGAACGGCGAGTGAATGACAAGCTGCATGCCGCCCGATTCGTCGAAGAAGCGCTCCATGACGAGCCTTTCCTGCGTCGGTAGCACAGTCAGCGCCGCACGTGCGCGTGCTAGATAGTCGACGATCTGGCGGACGGCGTTGTCGTCGAGCTTAAGCTCGCTCGTCAGCGCGGCAACCGCTCGATCGAGCGCCGCCTCCGATGCGCCGTGCACGGTTTTATGCACGGCGTCGTCGTTATGATCGTAAGGACTGCCGATCAACTCGTCGACGCGCGCGCGCAGTCGCGAGACGGCGGCCGAGAGCTCGTTGCTGCGGCCCGGCGCTTCGCCGAGCCAGAAAGGAATGTTCGGCGCCTCGCCCGCGGCATCGACGACACGCACGCGCCCCGTCTCGACGCGGAGAATCCGATAAGCGCTGTTGCCGAGTTGGAAAACATCGCCGGCCAGGCTTTCGACGGCGAAGTCCTCGTTGACGGTGCCGATCTGAATGCCCTGCGGCTCCAGCAACACCGAGTAGTCCGCGTTGTCGGGAATGGTGCCGCCCGACGTTGCCGCCGTGAGCTTGCTGCCGCGTCGGCCGCGCAGCGTGCCCGTCACGATGTCGCGGTGCACGTACGCGCCGCGCGGGCCGTGCCGGCTCGTATAGCCTTCCGCCAGCATGCGCAGCACGGCGTCGTAGCGTTCGCGCGCGAGCTCGGCGTAGGGCGCCGCGCGGCGCACGCAATCGAAGAGCGCGTCTTCGCTCCATTCCTCGCAGGCGACTTCCGCGACGATCTGCTGCGCGAGCACGTCGAGCGGCGCGCGCGGAATCAGTAGCGCGTCGAGTTCTCCGCGCCGCGTGCAGTCGATCAGTGCCGCGCACTCGATGAGATCGTCGCGCGAGGTCGGAAAAAGGCGCCCCTTCGGCATGCCGCCGACATGGTGCCCGGAACGTCCGACGCGCTGCAGAAACGGCGCGATCGCGCGCGGCGAGCCCAGCTGACAGACGAGATCGACATCGCCGATATCAATGCCGAGCTCGAGCGATGCCGTCGCGATCAGCACGCGCAGCGCACCGCGCTTTAAGCGCTGTTCGGCGTCGAGCCGATGTTCCTTCGCCATGCTGCCGTGATGGGCCGCGACGGCGTCCTTGCCGAGCCGTTCGGTCAAATGGCGCGCAGCCCGCTCGGCCATGCGCCGCGTATTGACGAAGACAAGCGTGGTTGCATGCGCCGAGACGAGTTCGGCGAGACGGTCGTAGACGCGCTCCCAGACCTCGTTGGCCATCACCGCTTCGAGCGGCACGGGCGGCAGCTCGAGCGCGAGATCGCGCGGGCGATCGTGGCCGACGTCGACGATCGCGCATTGCGCATGATCTCCCACGCCGACGAGAAAGCGGGCCACGGCTTCGATCGGCTTTTGCGTCGCGGACAGGCCGATGCGCGGCAGGCGCCGCCGGCAGAGCGCGTCCAGCCGCTCGAGCGAGAGAGCGAGGTGACTGCCTCGCTTGCTGTCGGCGATTGCATGGATTTCGTCGACGATGACCGTTCGCGTCGTCGAGAGCATGCGGCGCCCCGAATCGGACGAGAGCAGGACATAGAGCGACTCCGGCGTCGTCACGAGGATGTGCGGCGGGCGCTTCTTGAGCGCGTTGCGCTCTTGCTGGGTCGTATCGCCGGTACGGACGGCCGTGCGAATATCGACACGCGGCAGGCCTTGCCGCGCGAGCTCTTGCGCGATTCCCGAGAGCGGCCGCTCCAGGTTCGCGTGGATGTCGTTCGAGAGCGCCTTCAGCGGCGACACATAAACGACGAGCGTTTCGTCGGGCAACGAGCCGCCGCGAGCAAGACCCTCGCGCACGAGCTCGTCGATGGCCCAAAGGAATGCGGTGAGCGTCTTGCCCGAGCCGGTGGGCGCGGCGACGAGCGTGGACACGGCGCGGCGAATATGGGGCCACGCGCGGCATTGCGCGTCCGTCGGCTCATCGAAAGTTGCCTGGAACCAGGCTGCCACCGCGGGGTGGAAATCGGCCAGCGCCGGCGCGGCGGCATCGGCGACGGGACTATCGGGGGCGTTCATTTGAGGCGATCTGGGGGCGTTCGCTCGATTTCTCAATGCCGACGAATCGACGAATTCATGAGGACTCCTCGATAAACATATCGCGCGACGCCGTGTACGTCGACAGATAGATGAGCGGAGCCACGACGAGGAGCGCGATACCGAGTGTCAGCAGGGCGGCAAACAGCAATCCCGCCACGAGGGCGCCGTAGACGAGTGTCGACCACGGATTGCGGCAGATCGCGAGAAAGCTCGCCTTCAACGCGGCGTCCGGCGCGGCGCCGTGCAGCACGACCAACGGCGGCGCGAGCCAGAGCGCCATTGCGCTGCCGAAAGCGGCTACCACATAAAGCAGGGCCGCGAACCACGGCGCGGCGCCCGCGCTCTTGGCGGGATCGGCACTGATGAGCAGATGAAGTCCAGCCGATACACGAGCGCCCGCGAAATCGCAGAGGAGCGATGCAAACAGCGCAACGAGGCCGGCGGCGAAGAGTGGTTGGAAATTTTTGCGGATCGCGTCGAAGACGTCGGCAATCTTGACATTCCCCGTCGCCGCGCAGCCTTGCGCCGCAGCCATCATTCCGCCGGCCCATAGCACGGTGAAGACCGATACCAGGTCCGAGGCGAACGGAATCGCACCGAGCGCAACCGTGACGGCGAGATCGATGACGCCGAGCGCGATCCATACGGCCGGCCGCATGCGAAAGAGCGACCAGGCGCTTGCAATCCACTGCGATCCGTGTTCGGCGGGAACCGTGCGCATCTGCATATCGGAAAGCGTTCCTTACGAAATTGTCGGACTCTGAAAGCGATTCGTCTCTGCCATTATCGTCGAACGCGGCGTTGCGCCCTCAATCCGCATTTCGCAAACCGTTTGTGCATGGTATAAGCGCCGTCAGGTCATTTTGTCGACGAAGGAGGAGATTCGATGAGTTCGAAAGTCGGGATCAAGTCGGCCGCGGCCGCATCGGCGATCGTTGCGCTTGCAACGACGTCGATCGGCTTTCTCGAAAGCACGCCCGCCGTTGCGAAGACCCATGCGGCAAGACCTGTATTGACGGCATCCGCGCTGGCGGTTGCCGACAAGTACAGCGCCGATGCGGCCGAGCATATCTTCAAAGAGGGCGGCAATGCCGTCGACGCTGCCGTGGCGATCGCGTTCACCCTCGCCGTCACGTACCCTGAAGCCGGCAATCTCGGCGGCGGCGGATTCATGACGCTCTATGTGAACGGCAAGCCGTACTTCCTCGATTATCGAGAGCGGGCCCCGCTTGCCGCGACGAAGGACATGTATCTCGACAAGGACGGCAACGTCATCAAGGGGATGAGCCTCGTCGGCGCTCGCGCCGTGGGCGTGCCGGGAACCGTCGAGGGCATGTGGGAAGCGCAAAAGCGTTTCGGCCGGCTGAAATGGAAACAGGTGCTGGCCCCGGCGATCCATTACGCGCGCGATGGCTTCGAGGTCGACGAGCAGCTGCAGCAGCGCCGAGACAGTGCCGCGAAGGACTTCGGCGACAAGACGAACTTCGACAAATATTTCGGAGGCCTGAACAACGGCGTGACCTTCAAGCAGCCCGAGCTTGCCGCCACGCTCACGCGCATCGCCGACCACGGAGCGAAAGGGTTCTACGAGGGCGAGACGGCGAAACTCATCGCCGCCGAGATGAAAGCGGATGGGGGTCTCATTACCGAGCGCGACTTGCATGAGTACAAGGCAGTCTGGCGGCAGCCCGTCGAGGCCAACTGGAACGGCTATCGCGTGATCACGGCGCCGCCTCCGAGCTCGGGCGGCGTCGGCCTCGTGCAGTTGCTGAAGATGAAGGCCGATCTCGCCAACGATTTCGCCAACGTTCCGCTGAATTCAGCCAAGTACATTCATCTCGTCGCCGAGATCGAGAAGCGCGTGTTCGCCGATCGTGCGCAGTACCTCGGCGATCCGGATTTCTACAAGGTGCCCGTCGCACAGTTGATCGACGACGCGTATCTCGCCAAGCGCGCGGCGGAAGTCGATCCGAACAAGCCCTCGGACACCAAGAGTATTCAGCCGGGACTCGGCACGTCGATGCCGGAGAAGGCGGAGACCACGCATTTCTCGGTCGTCGACAAATGGGGCAATGCCGTCTCGAACACCTATACGATCAACGGGTATTTCGGCTCGGGCGTCGTGGCGGAAGGCACCGGCGTGCTGCTCAACGACGAGATGGACGATTTTTCGGCAAAGCCGGGCGTGCCGAACATGTTCGGCGTCGTCGGCAGCGATGCGAATGCGATCGCGCCGAAAAAACGCCCGCTTTCCTCGATGACGCCGACCATTCTGACCAAGGACGGCAAGGTATCGCTCGTGATCGGCACGCCGGGCGGCTCCCGCATCTTCACGTCGATCTTTCAGGTCATCAGCAACGTCTATGACTTCAAGATGCCGTTGGCCGATGCGGTGGCCGCCATGCGCTTCCACCATCAGCTGCTGCCCCCGAACACTATCTTCTGGGAGCCTTACAAGCCGATCGAGGGCGAGCTGGCTCAGCAGTTGCAGTCGATGGGATACGTGCTGCAGAAGCAGGGCTTCAACGGCGACATTCAGGCGATCGAGATCGAAGGCGATACGCCGACCGCGGCGGCCGATCCGCGCGGCCGCGGTGTGACGAGGATCGTACAGTAGTCATCGGTCCGATCGCAGCATCCCGGGCCTGCCGTCGATATCCGCAGGCAGGCCCGCCCCGGCGCCCCGAGTCGCCGGCCCCCACACGCCTCGTATGCCGAACGGCCGAATTGCCCGAGTCGGTCTCAGTTAGTTACTGTCTGCTTCCAGTCTTTGCGGCGCCGTGATGATTTCAGCATCGGCACCGTGCTATCCGAACGGATATGTAATAACATTGTGTTGACCATCCATCCAAGATGGTATAACTTTGTGCTTACATATTGCCATGAAGACGACGATTCGCAGAATGGGCAACTCGCAAGGGATACTGATCCCCAAGCCGATCCTGGTTCAGCTTGGGTTCGAACATGAGGTGGAAATGGAAATCGAGGGCGATGCACTGGTGATTCGACGTCCGCGTAAGAAGGCGCGTGAAGGCTGGGCGGACGCAAGCAAGCGTCTCGCGGCCGCCGGCGATGACGCGCTCGTGATGGGCGAGTTCGGCAACAGCGAAGACGCGGAGTGGTCGTGGTAGTCCGCGGCGAGGTGTGGCTCGTCGCGCTCGACCCCACGCTCGGCAGCGAGATTCAGAAGACGCGGCCGTGCGTCGTCGTCTCTCCGCCCGAGCTGCATGAGCATTTGCGCACGGTCATCGTGGCGCCGATGACGACGAAAAGCCGCCCGGCGCCGTTTCGTGTACCCGTGACGTTCGAGAGAAAGCGGGGGCTCATTCTTCTGGACCAGATCCGAACGGTCGACAAGATTCGATTGGTGAAGAGGGCTGGGGCGATCGTGGACAGAACATTGGCCGACACGTTGCATACGCTGCAGGAAGTCTTCGCGGAATGAAGGCGAGCGTGCGCCGTTTTCAGAGCGCGCAGCCTCGCCGAGCCGGGAATAGCCCTTGCTGCAACGCGCAGTCACCGCGAAAGAGGGGTGCGACGAGCAAATGGCTATCCTTATCGGCATTTCCGGCTGGCGCTACGAGGGGTGGCGCGGGGTCTTCTACCCGAAGGGGCTCCGGCACGCCAGCGAGCTCTCGTTCGCATCGCGGGCTGTGGACACGATCGAAATCAACGGCTCCCACTACTCGCTGCAAACGATCGACAGCTACCGCTCATGGCATGAAGAAACGCCTGACGGTTTCGTGTTCGGCGTCAAGGGTCCGCGATTCCTGACGCACATGCTGCGTTTCCGCGATGAGGCGGCGAAGCCCGCCATCGCGAATTTTTTCGCCTCGGGCGTCCTCGCGCTCGACGAAAAGCTGGGGCCTTTTCTCTGGCAGTTTCCGCCGAACTTCCCCTTCGATGTGACGCGGCTGGAACGCTTTCTCGATTTGCTGCCTCGAACGGTGCAAGACGCCGTCGCTCTGGCGTCGCAACACGACGCGCGCGTCAAACGCGCCTGGTTCGATGCGAGCGGAGATGGCCAACTCAGGCACGCGGTCGAAGTCAGGCACTCGAGCTTTCAGACGCCCGCATTCGCGGACATGTTGCGGCGCTATCGTGTTGCGCTCGTCATTTCCGATTCTGTGGCAGGATGGCCCTATGCCGAAGACGTCACGTCGGATTTCATCTACATGCGCCTACACGGCACCGAGACGCTTTATAGCGGCGCTTACTCGGATCGCGCGCTCAAACGATGGGCCAAACGGATTGCGATCTGGGCGCGAGGAGACGAACCGGCCGATGCCGTTCGCCTCTCGCCTTCGCCTGTGCGCCATGAGGAACGCGACGTCTTTTGCTACTTCGACAACGACCAAAAAGTAGAAGCCCCGTTCGATGCCCAGCGGCTCAAGCGCTGGATAGCGGCGGAGCAGACAGGAGCAAGCCGATGACCCGGATGGTGTCCGAACTGCTGCAGGCGTTTCGTAAAGTACGCAAGCGGAGCGTCGAGCTCGCGAGTTCGCTGTCGCCCGAAGACCAACAGGTGCAATCGATGCCCGATGCGAGCCCGACGAAGTGGCATCTCGCGCACACGACCTGGTTCTTCGAGACGGTGTTGCTCGTTCCTCACGCGCCCGGCTACGTTCTCTTCCACGACCACTTCCCGTTTCTGTTCAATTCGTATTACGAAGCATTGGGTCCTCGTCACGAGCGCGCGCAACGAGGGCTGCTGACCAGGCCGTCGCTCGACGAAGTCCATGCATACCGGCGCCATGTCGACGCGGCGGTCATGGCGCTCATTGAAATGGCCGATCGGGACACGTTCGACCGGATCGAACCGATCGTGACGCTCGGCCTGCATCATGAAGAGCAGCATCAGGAGCTGATCCTGACCGACATCCTGCATGCGTTCTCGTGCAATTCGCTGATGCCCGCCTATCGCGCCGAGTCGCGCGAGCGGCCGCGCGGCCCGGATTCATCGACGGTGGCGACGACGCGAGCCGGAGCGCAGCCGATCGAATGGCTGCGCCAGCCCGGCGGCATCGTCGGCATTGGACACGCGGGGCAGGGGTTTTGCTTCGACAACGAGCTGCCCCGCCATGAGACGTTGCTGCAACCGTATGAAATCGCCCACCGTCTCATCACCTGCGGGGACTATGCCGCGTTTATTGCCGACGGGGGATACCGGCGGCCCGAGCTCTGGCTATCGGACGGCTGGGCCATGGTTCAGCGCGAGCGTCTTGCCGCGCCTCTTTATTGGCGCGGCATCGACGATGGCAAGTGCGCGGACGACCCTTCGAGCTGGCTTGTATTCGGCCTCGACGGCCTAGAGCCGATGAACCCGGGCGCGCCCGTTTCGCAACTGAGCTTTTACGAGGCGGCGGCCTACGCCGAGTGGGCCGGTGCGCGGTTGCCGACCGAGTTCGAATGGGAGGCCGCTTTCGACGCGCCGGGCATTACGCAGATGACGGACCACGTTTGGCAATGGACGCGCTCGTCATACGATCCCTATCCGGGCTTTCGGCCGTTGCCGGGCGTAGCGGCGGAATACAACGGCAAGTTCATGGTCGGGCAACTCGTCTTGCGCGGCGGCAGCTTGGCGACGCCGCCGGGGCACGCGCGTCGTAGCTATCGCAATTTCTTTCCGCCGGCGGCGCGCTGGCAATTTTCGGGAGTACGCCTTGTACGAGACATCTGAAGCAACGGGCTTGGCCGGTGCGGCCGAATTCGTTGGCAGTCCTCGTCGAAAAGATGCGGCCGCGGCCGAGTTCGTGCGCGATCTCGTCGCCGCCTTATCGAAAACGCCGCACAGCATTGCGCCGAAATACTTTTACGATGCCGCGGGCTCGGCGCTCTTCGACAGGATCTGTGAATTGCCCGAGTACTACCCCACGCGGACCGAGTGGGGCATTCTGACGAGCCATGCGCATGACATTGCGCAATGCATGGGGTCTCGCGCGGACATCGTCGAGTTCGGCGCGGGATCGCTCGCGAAGATACGGCTGCTGCTCGATGCGTTCGTTTCGCGCGATGCGCCGCGGCGTTATTTTCCCGTCGACATCTCAGCCGAGCATCTCGAGAGCGCCGCGCGGAAACTGCACGCCGACTACCCGCAGCTTTCGGTGCAGCCGGTCGCGGCCGATTACATGAAAGAGGAGCAACTGGCCGGTCTCACAGTGAGCCTCGAAGCGTCGTCGCAGCGCCGCGTCGGTTTTTTTCCGGGCTCGACGATCGGCAATTTCGATCCTGACGAAGCCGCGGCGTTTCTGCGTCTCGCCGCGCGCTTGCTGCGCGGTGGCGGGCTGCTCGTGGGTGTCGATCTCGTGAAGGAGCCGCAGACGCTGCACCATGCGTATAACGATGCACAAGGCGTGACGGCGGCGTTCAACCTGAACTTGCTTCGGCGGGCGAACGATGAGCTGGGCGCTGACTTCGACTTGAACAAGTTCGCGCACTACGCGTTTTACGAGCCGGTCAAGCAACGAGTGGAGATGCACCTGCTCAGTCTTTGTGCGCAAACGGTGCGTCTGGCCGGAAGAGAATTCGCTTTTGAAGAAGGTGAAAGCCTTCATACGGAGAACTCATATAAGTTCACCATCGAAGGCTTCCGTGAGCTGGCCGTTTCGGCCGGATTCGTGCCCGGTCCGGTATGGACCGACGAGGCGAGGCTCTTCAGTGTGCATTGGTTGGAGAGCCCGTCCGCCGGCTGAACTCGGGCCGACCGATCCGCGTCGCCGTTACCAGCCGCGGCGCTCACGCCACTCGTGTTCACGCCATTCGTGTTGGCGCCACTCATGCTCACGCCATTCGTGACGGCGCCATTCTCGTTCGCGCCAGTCGTCGCCTCGCCAGTAGCCGACCGCGTACGGTGCAGGCTCGACGTAGGCAGGTGCGGCAGGCGCCGCATAAACGGGTGCGGGCCCTGTATAGACCGGTACCGGGGCCACGCCGACGGGCACGCCGATGCCCACGGCGAGATCGACATGCGCCGAGGCCGCCGTGGAAACACCGAGTACCACGAGACCGATGAACCCTCCAATGAGCTTCTTGTTCATTTGCGTGACTCCTTGCACGATGCGTGCGTTTCAGTTGACCACGGCCTTAGTCTAGGAGCGCGGCCCGGACACATGTGAAAACGCCGTGCGAGATCGGTAACGCAAGATTACGAGAGCGTTTCAGGAAACGTCGCTTTGCCGAGCGTCAGATCGATCAACGCGGCGCGGGCCGCATCGAGCGCGGTCGCGGGAAGTTCCATTTCGAGTCGCACACCGACATCGTAAGCAGTACTGACGAGCGAGACGTGTTCCTGATCCATCCAACGCCGCACCCTTGCTTCGTCGGCGAAACCGACCTCCACGACGAGGCGCGCTTGCGCGATCCGTTCGGTGCGCTCGGCCTGCTGAAGGGCGCCCGCTATCGCATCGGTGTAGGCACGCACGAGGCCGCCGGCGCCGAGCTTGACGCCGCCGTAGTAACGCACGACGGCCCCAAGCACACCGTCGAGGTCGTGGTGACGCAGCACTTCGAGAATGGGCCTGCCCGCCGTTCCTGACGGCTCGCCGTCGTCGGACATGCCCGACTGGCCACCTGCGAGAAGTGCCCAGCAAACATGGGTTGCGGTCGGATGCTCATGGCGCAGCCGCTGCAGCGCCTGCATCGACGCATCGCGATCGGCGACCGGGATCGAGTAGGCGATGAAGCGGCTTTTGCGGATTTCGACTTCGAAAACCGAGGTCGCCGCTAACGTATAGGTCATGACGATTGCGGCCTCAATAGATCGACCAGCGCCAGGGCCTTGGCCGGCACGCGGTTCGTCGGCGGGAACACGGCGCGAATGTCGGACTCCGGCGCAACCCAGCGCGGCAGTAGGCGCACGAGCGCACCGGCCGCAATGTCGTCGACCACCGAGAAGTCGGTCAGCACACCGAAGCCGCCTCCCGCGAGCGTGGCCGCGCGGCACGCCGTCGCCGTGTTGGCTATGAACCCGCTGCGGCCGCATTTCACCGTTTTTTTCGAGCCGCGAGTGTTCTGAAGCTCGAACGAGAACGGGTGCGGCAATATGGAAACGGCGACATAGGGTAGCGCGGCGAGGTCCGCCGGATCGCGCGGCTCGCCATACTTGGCGACGAATTCGGGCGCGGCCACGACCCACTTGGCGTAGCTGCCGATCTTCACGGTTCGATAGGTCGAATCGGCGAGCCGGCCGAGACGGATCGCGACGTCGATGTTTTCCGCGACGAGGTCCAGATAGCGATCGTTGCAGATGAGTTCGACGTCGAGCTCCGGATGCATACGCCTTAGTGCGACGATCGCGGGAGCGACGACGAGCTGGCCGAAATCGATCGGTGCCGTGACACGCAACGTGCCGCGCAGCGGGCCGCCGTCGCCGGCCACGTCGGCCAACGCTTCCTCGGCGGCGCGCAAGATTTCGCGCGCCGCCTCGTAAAAGCGCCGCCCCGCTTCCGTAACGTTGAGCCTGCGCGTCGTGCGAATCAAGAGGCTCGCGCCTACCTCGGCTTCGAGCCGCTGCATGTGCGTGCTGACCACCGTCTTCGCAAGCCCGAGCCTTTCGGCAGCGGCGGTCAGCGAGCCTGCTTCAACGACCGCTGCGTAAATGCCGAGCCGATTCAGATTCACGTCCCGCACGTCCGCCATCTGCGATTGTCCGTTCAAAGAGGATTGTGTTTTTGCGATTATCCGTCTTCCGCTGACAGTTTGCACGCGATAGGCTGCATCTGTCGGTCGCCGAGGAAGATGATCGATCGCGGCCGATCGACTTCCGGTGCGAACCGTTGCGTGCTCAGCGACCCTTTAGCGGAATGGAGATGACGATGACCGAGGCGCCTACCGTTGCACCCGGCTGGTCGGGTGCTCAACTGCCGTTTCACGAGGGCGAGCTTGCCGCGCAGAAACGGGCAGGAGTCCTAAGCGTTGCGGCGTCGATCGGACGCCGCGGCATTCGCGACTACATGCCGGATCAGCATCGCGAGTTCTACGCGCAGTTGCCGTTCATGGTGATCGGCGGCGTCGATGCCGAGGGGCAGCCGTGGTCGACGCTCCGTGTGGGTGAGCCCGGCTTTGTTTCGTCGCCGGACGCATGGACCCTGCGCATCGGCGGCGGGGCGCTGCCCGGTGATCCGCTCGCGGACACATGGCGACGCGGCTCGATGGTTGGCGGACTCGGCATTCAGTTCGACACGCGGCGACGCAATCGGATCAATGGTGTCGTCACGGCAACCGATGGAGACGCGCTTACTTTGACGGTCAGCCAGAGCTTCGGCAATTGCGCCAAGTACATTCAAAGCCGCACGCCGGTGCGTGTGTCGCGGGCCGAAGAAGGGGCGGCGGTCGAGCATTCGCGAGTGGCTGCTCAATTGAACGATGCGGACCGTGCGTTGCTCCGGCAGGCCGACACGTTCTTCATTGCAAGCGCTAATGTGGCCGATGATGCAGGCTCCGCGCGCGGAGTGGACGTATCGCATCGCGGCGGGTTGCCTGGGTTCGTTCGCGCCGATGACGCGGTGACGCTGACGACGCCCGACTTTAGCGGAAACCGGCTCTTCAATACGATCGGCAACTTGCTCGTCGAGCCCCGAGCGGGGCTCCTCTTCATCGACTTCGCAACGGGCGATCTGCTCTATGTCGCCGCGGATGCGGAAATCGTCTGGGAGGCGCCCGAATTGAGCGAGTTCCCAGGTGCTCAGCGGCTTGTTCGGTTCCATATTCGCGAGGTGAGGCGCAGCACAGGCGTGTTGCCGTTGCGCTGGTCAGCGGTGCAGTATGCGCCACAGTTTGCGCCCCAGGCCGGCAAGGCGGCTCTCGGGTGAGGCGGCGTCTGTCGCCGGCCGGATCGCTCACGCCAAAATGGTACGTAACATTCGACACGCGTCTGCAATACGTTCTGTTTAATTTGAGTGCCGCGGAGTAGCGCGCCGTTAATCGGCGGCTTGCGAAACGATAATGAAAGCATCGCCCTGCTTCCGAGGCCGCAGCGGCGCCGGGAAATGGATGACATAGAACTCACCGAAAAGCATCGTGTTATGTGCGCACGAGAGGCGGGCATTTTTGTTCGTTTGACGCGAGGCCGCCGCCGGGCAGTAGGTCAGTCCGCGCTTTTGCCGGGTTTTACACTGATCGAAGTCTTGATTGCGCTCGCTATCGTCGCCATCGCGTTAGGGGCGGTGATGCGTGCGATCGGAGCGCTTGCGGCGGACACGGATAATTCGCGAGCGCGGTTGCTGGCGCTCTGGAGTGCGGACAATGCGCTCAGTGCTGTACGCATATCCTCGCGCTGGCCGCCCGTCGGCCGCAGCACGTTCTCTTGTCCGCAAGGACGGTATGCATTCGTTTGTCGAGAGGCGGTGACGGCGCTTTCGAGCCCGCTCGTTCGTCAGGTGACCGTAAGCGTTTATGCATCGAGTTCGAGTCGCACGGTGCTCGCCGAAGTCGTAACTGTGGTGCAAGATGAAGCGCGGCATTGAGCGGGACGCCTCGAGACGCGTGCGCGGCTTTACGCTGATCGAGATGCTCGTTGCGATCGCGTTGCTCGCGGTGATCGCATTGCTGTCCTGGCGAGGCCTTGACACGACGATTCGTGGGCGGGACGACGTCACTACCAATCTTGCCGAGACGCGGCTACTCGGCCGCTATTTTTCGCAACTGCAATTCGATTTGATGAACCTCGTCACAGCAGACGAAGTATTCGGACCGCCGCTGCGTATCCGGCGCAACGAGCTCGTGCTAGTGAGGCATCTTGACGTAGGCAACGGCGCGACGCAGGTGCAGGTGGTGCGCTATCAGTTGAAGGGCCGCGAGCTCTCGCGCAGCGCGTCTCAACCACTGTCGACGCTTTCTCAGTTGGACGAAGCGCTACACCACATGGACGATTTCGCCGGCGTGGTCGCGAGTGATAGTGCGCGCTCGATGAGTTTGGAGGTCTGGGTTCCGCCGTCCGGGTGGACTTCGAGTCAATCGACTATTGAAGACGCTTATGCGCGATTTCTCGAAAAGCATGGCATCAGCAGTCATACCTCGGTTGGAATGCCGTTGCCTCGCGGTATTCGATTTTCAGTGGCGATCGGTGCGCCGCCTGTCGAATACGTCCGAATGATACCGATAGGTCAATGAAACGACTGCGAATTGGCGGGCGCCGGTTGACAAAATGGTCCGTAACATTCGTCACACGCCTGTTATTCACTGTCGGTTAGTCTGATCAGCGGGCCGGTAGGGCGCGATTATGCCGACTGGCATTTGCTTGGCCGTTTTTTACGGGATCGGGGGTGGGCATGGATGTCGGGCATCCGCAGGGCACGCGTGCGGGCACTTCTTCGCTTTCGGACTCCGGCAAGCAGAGGCCGGCCGGGAATCTTTCGCGCGCCAAGGACTGGCATGGGACGGGGCGCTTTGACGAGGCCGCGCGCGAGTATGAAACCGTGCTTGCCAACGACCCCGACCATGCCGAAGCGCTGCATTTCTACGGCATTCTTCATCATCAGCGCGGCAACACGCCCGAAGCAAAAAGGCTCATACAACGAGCCGTGTCACTCGCGCCGGATGCCGCGACACTGTCGGACTTCGGTGGACTCCTCGCGACCGACGGCAACTTCGACGCCGCGCTCGAACAGTTTGACGCAGCGTTGCGACTGGACTCGAACCATCTGCCGTCGCTGATTCGTCGTGGTAATGCAATGGTTGCGTTGCGCCGATATGAGTCCGCGCTTGTCGATTATGATCGCGCGCTCGGCGTATCGCCTCTCCTGCTCGATGCGCTTTGCAATCGGGGGGCGGCGTTGCGGGCGCTTGGGCGGTATCAGGACGCGATGGAGACTTATGAGCGCGCGCTGACGGTCGATCCCCGTTCGTACGAATCGCTCTACAACCTCGGAAATGTGCTGCGAGATTTGCAGAGATATGCGGAGGCGTTGCACAACTATGAGCGCGCGCTCGAGATCGTACCGAATCATACAGAAATACTATCCGCCAAAGGCCGTACGCTCGTTGACCTTGGACGCCCGAAGGAAGCACTCGCCAGCTTCAACGAAGCGATTGCGATCCGGCCGGATTTCGTAGAGGCACTTTACAACAGTGCGGTCGCGCTGGAGCGGCTCGGCCGCGCCGAAGAATCCTTGCAGCGTTGTGATCGAGTGATCACGATTGATCCGGACCACCCGAAGGTCCACGGCACTCGCGGAAATGCGCTGTTGCATCTGAAACGATACGAGGAGGCCGTGTCGGACTATTCGCGCGCGCTCGAGATCGAACCGGGTGCGATAGATGTCTTATGCAATCAGGGCACGGCATTGCGTCACCTCCATCGCTATGAGGCGGCGTTACGGAGTTACGACGCCGCGCTGGCGACAAACCCGGAATTCGCCGAGGCTTGGTGCAATCGCGGTAGCGTGTTTCTGGACATGCATCGTTTAGATGATGCGCTCGAAGCCTTCGACAGAGCGCTTGCGATCAGCCCGAAATACGCGTTGGCGTGGTTCAACAGGGGCGGAGCGCTCCTCGATATGCTCAGGTACGATGACGCGCTAGAGTCGTACGGCCAAGCGATCGAGCTGGATCCCAACTATGTCGACGCCCACTTCGGTCAGGCTTTCATCTATTTGCGGCAAGGCGACTTCGCTCGCGGATGGTCCAAATACGAATGGCGCTTGAGAGACCCGAAATCCGAACATAACGGCCGTAGATTTCCACAAGCGCGGTGGGTTGGGGGAGAGTCGCTCGATGGCCGCACGATATTGATTCACGCCGAGCAGGGCTTCGGCGATACATTGCAGTTCTGCCGATATGCGGAGTGCTTGCGCGACGAGGGTGCGCGCGTCGTGTTGGAAGTCCAGCCGGCGCTTCGCTCGTTGATGTCGTCGCTGCGGGGGCCGGTGCAGGTCATCGCGAGGGGCGAGCCGTTGCCAGCGTTCGACTATCATTGCCCGTTGCTGAGCCTGCCGTTCGCGTTCCAAACGGATTTATCGAGCATTCCGGCCAAGACGCCGTACCTCCATGCCGACGACACCCTCGTTCGGAAATGGACAACCATTCTTGGCGTGAGGCACCGTCTGCGCGTCGGCCTTGCGTGGTCGGGCAATCCGGAGCACCGGAACGATCGCAACCGCTCGATCGAACTTGCTGCACTGATGCCGCTTCTCGTGCCAGACATCGACTGGATCAGTTTGCAGAAGGTCGTTCGCAACAGCGACGCAGCGACGCTCGATCGCTCTCCAATCCGCAACTTTGATACTGATATCCGCGACTTTTCAGATACGGCTGCGCTCATTCAGTCGCTGGACCTGGTCATTTCCGTCGATACCGCCGTCGCCCATCTGGCAGGTGCTCTCAATCGCCCGGTCTGGATCCTCTTGACCCATATCGGCGAATGGCGCTGGTTGAGCGAACGGGAAGACAGCCCGTGGTACCCGAGCGCGCGGCTGTTCCGGCAATCCGCGCGGGGTGGCTGGCAAGACGTCGTCGAATCGGTGCGAGCGGAGATCGTGAAGTTGATTTAGCCGAACAAAAAGGGCGTGAGGGCGTCCGGGAGAGAAATGATGGGGGCTGGGAGCGGGTCGCGGGGCCGCGGAGCGCATCCGTTGCCTCCGTCGAGACAAGCGGGCGAGGGAGCGGGCACACGAAACATGTCGACAGCAGTTAGCAGCGCGTTGCGCCACGCACGAGCGTTGCACGAACGTGGGGCGTTAGCGGACGCGGAAAGGGGGTATCGTGAGGTTCTGACGGTCGATCCCGATCACGCGGAGGCATTGCACCTGCTGGGCGTGCTCCACTTCCAACACGGGCGGATGAACGACGCGGACGTGGCAATGAGGCGTTCGATCGAGCGGACACCGTCGGCGCTGTCTCTGGCCAATCATGCGTCGGTGTTGATTAGCCTCGGCCGCCGCGATGAAGCGCTGGCACGCCTCGAAGCGGCTCTTTCACTGAATCCTTCACATCTGCGCGCACTACTGTTGCGCGCGGGCGTTCTTTCGGATCTGGGGCGTCATATCGAAGCCGTGGCAGCTTACGACTGTCTGCTCGCGGTCGCCCCGACGCTCGTAGAAGCCTTGTGGCGGCGCGCGGCTGCGCTCTTTGCGTTGCAGCGTCATGCGGAAGCCCTTGAATGCTGCGATCGGGCGTTGGCGGTTGACGACCGGTCGTTCGAAGCGAATCATCAGCGTGCCCAGATACTGCGCGACATGGGACGGTTCGCGGAGGCGCTCGAGCACTATGACCGCGCGCTGGCCGTGATGCCGAATAGCGCGGAAATTCTGCTGATGCGAGGCTTGACGCTTGCCGATCTCGGTCGACTCAACGAGGCGCTCGCGAGCTTGAACGAAGCCATAGCGGGTCGGCCTGACTTCGTCGATGCTCTTTACAATAGCGCCGTGATGCTCGAGCGTCTCGGCCGTTACCAGGAAGCATTGGCGCGGTGTGAGCGTGCCGTCGCTCTTGATGGCCGGCACGCAGGTGCGCTTGCCAACCGCGGTAACGCGTTGTTCGGTCTCGCGCGCGATACCGAGGCACTTGCCAGCTATGACGCATCGCTCGGCGTTGCGCCTGATTTCATCGAAGTGCACTGTAATCGGGCTAGGGTGCTCACGCGACTTAAGCGGGAGACCGAGGCGCTCGAGAGCTGCGATCGAGCCATCATGCTCAATGATCGCTATGCGCCGGCGTGGTTTACTCGTGGCCGCGTTTTGCAGAGGCTACACCGCTACGATGAGGCGCTTGTCAGCTATGACCACGCCCTCGTCATTGACCCTTCGGACAAGCTGGCGCATTTTCAGCGCGGCAATTCGCTGCGCTCGTTAATGCGGCACGAAGACGCGCTGGCGGCATACGATCGGGTGCTCGCCATGGACCCGGAGAATATCGCCACCAACTTTACGAAGGCGTTCGTTTATCTCCAGACCGGCGATTTCGAACGAGGATGGCCGGCGTATGAATGGCGCTGGCGAGAAGACCAGGTCGGCACATTCAAGCGGGTGTTCGCGCAGCCACTATGGCTCGGCGAGGAATCGATCGAGGGAAAGACGATTCTGTTGCATGCAGAACAAGGCTTGGGCGACACATTACAGTTTTGCCGCTATGTGAAGTTCGTCAAAGCGCTCGGTGCTCGCGTCGTCATCGAAGTGCAGGCCGCGCTCAAGTCTCTACTGGCAGACGTCGCGGGTGCCGACCAGGTGGTCGGCTATGGAGAGCCGCTGCCGCCGTTCGATGTCCACTGCCCATTGCTAAGCTTGCCGCTCGTATTCCGCACCGACCTGGCATCGATTCCCTCGGACGTGCCATACCTGAGAGCGCGACCGGAGCACGTTGCTAAATGGCAATCCAGATTGGGCGAGCGGACCCGTGCACGGATCGGCATTGCCTGGTCGGGCAACCCGAATCACCTCGACGATCACAATCGTTCGATCCCGCTCGAGAATCTGTTGCCGTTGCTGACCGACGAAGTCGAATGGATCAGCATTCAAAAGGTGGTGCGGGACGACGACATGTCCGTGCTGGAAGCGTCTTCTATCAGGCACTTCGGCGACGAGCTCGGCTCGTTCGTGGACACGGCCGGCCTCGTGCAGTGCCTCGACTGCATCGTTACCGTCGACACGTCGGTCGCGCACCTGGCCGGGGCACTCGGCAAGCCGTTATGGATGATGTTGCCCTACCTGCCTGATTGGCGCTGGTTGCTCGATCGTGAAGACAATCCGTGGTATCCGAGTGCCCGCCTTTTCAGGCAGGCTCATGCGGGCGATTGGAAGGACGTATTCGATCGGATCAAGACTGCGTTGCGGTCAGTGGCGAACTCGGCTGCGGCCGCTTTGTCGACGTGAAAGAGTGAGTCAGGGAGCGCGACATGGGGCGCGGCGATAGAGAACGTGGCGGCGGCACCGCGGAGCTTCAAGCAGACGTCATGGCCGGGCGCGCGGCCGTGATGACTGCAGCGATCCAAAGTTCGCTACGGAAGGCGCGGGCGTTGCATGAACGCGGGGAGATTGGCCAGGCCCAGCAAGTGTACCGTGGCGTGCTCGCGATCGATCCCGAGAATGTGGAGGCATTGCTGCTGCTCGGTGCGGCTTGTGATCAGTGCGGCGATTCGTTGGAGGCGGAACGCTTGATGGCTCGCGCGCTTCGTGTCGAGCGACGCTACGCCTGGGCGTTTGCCAATTACGGCCTCGTGCTTATTAAGCTCGGGCGACATGAAGCTGCACTCGAGCCGCTGCGGGAGGCGCTGCGGCTCGACGGGGGATATGCTGCGGCGCATGTCAGCCACGGCAACGCGCTGCTCGGACTCGAACGCTATGCGCAGGCGCAGGCGGCTTACGAGCGTGCGCTGGCGATCTCTCCGGGGATCGCGGAAGCTTGGAGCAACCGAGGTAATGCACTGCGTGCGCTCGGCCGACCCGCGGATGCGCTGATCAGCTTCGATCGGGCTTTGGCGATTTCCCAGCGCGACTTCGCGACACATACCAATCGTGGCCACGCGCTGCGCGATCTCGGCCGACACGAGGAGGCATTGCGCAGTTACCGGCTCGCGCTGGTCATTCGCCCGCGTGTGCCCGAGCTGCTGTCGCAGTGCGGAGCGGTGCTGCTCGAGCTCGGGCGTGATAGGGAGGCGCTCGTCGACTTCGATAGGGCGCTTGAAATCAAGCCGGACGACATTGATGTGCTGTACAAGAGCTGTGTCGCGCTTGATTTGCTGCACCTTTACGAAGAGCTGCTTCGCCGCTGCGATCGCATCCTGACGCTCTTGCCCGGCCACGCCGGCGCATGGCTAGGACGGGCCAACGCCTTGGAAGGATTGCATCGTCACGCGGAGGCCGCTGATGCTTACGCGAAGGCGCTCGACCGCGACCCCAACCTGCTGACGGCGCTGAGCAACCAAGGTGTCGCTTTGCGGATGCTCGAGCGCTATGCCGAGGCGCTGGAGCGTTACGACGGAGCTCTGGAGCGACTGGGAGCGAATGCTCAGCTACTTTTGAGCCGTGGGCAGACGCTGCAGCAACTGGGGCGATACGATGAGGCGCTCGCGAGCTATGAGGCAGCGGCCGCAATCGAGCCGACCGACGCTGCCGGCTGGGCGCTGCGCGGCGGTGCATTGCAGCAGCTGCTGCGCTTTGACGAAGCAATCGAATGCTACCGTCAGATGCAGTCGCTAGAGCCCGCCAACGGAGACGGTCATCACGAGGAAGCATACTGCCGCCTGTTGATAGGGGACTTCGAGGAAGGTTGGAGAAAGTACGAATATCGCTGGGTGGATGCGGACGCCGCGCGGTCTCGCCGCCATGCTCATCGTCCGCTGTGGACGGGGCACGAATCCATTGCTGGCAAGACCGTGCTTCTCCATGCCGAGCAGGGCTATGGTGACACGCTCCAGTTCTGCCGATACGCCAATCTTGTCGAAGCGCGCGGCGCGGATGTGGTGTTGGAAGTGCCACTTGCCTTGAAGGGCTTGTTGTCTTCTCTTCGAGGTGTGCAGCAACTGATTGCCATCGGCGAGCCATTGCCAGCATTCGATCTCCAATGCCCCCTGCTGAGCGTGCCGCTGGCTTTGGACACCGATGCGACTACCATTCCTGCGCAGGTGCCCTACTTGCGCGCTGACGTCGGGCGCATGCGTCACTGGGAGCGCGCGCTCGAAGAGCGCACACCGTCAGGGCGGATCAAGGTAGGGCTCGCCTGGTCGGGCAATCCGACACACAAGAACGACATGAACCGGTCGATCGTGCTTGCCAAACTCGCACCGCTGTACTCACAGCGCGCCGCGTTTGTCAGTCTGCAACAACAGGTTCGGGAGCGTGACGTAAGTGCGCTCGATCAAAGCGGCATCATCCATTTCGGAACGGATCTCCAGGACTTCGCGGATACCGCGGCACTGATCGCGTGTCTCGACGTGGTCGTATCGGTCGATACGTCAGTGGTGCATCTTGCCGGTGCCCTTGGCAAGCCAGGGTGGGTTTTGCTGCCGCGTGTGCCTGACTGGCGGTGGCTGCTCGAGCGCGAAGACAGCCCGTGGTATCCGACGATCCGGCTTTTCCGCCAGCACAAACCTGGGGATTGGTCCGATGTCGTCGCGCGCGTTGCACAAGCGCTGGCGCAACGCGTTGGCGAAAGCTATCAATGACGATGCGGGAAGAGAAGGCGCCGTTTAAACGATCGTAAATCCCAAACAATTGCAAAAAGGTGCGTACCTTTCCGGCCGACAAAATGGTCCGTAACACTGGAAATACATCTGCCATGCCAGGCGCTTAACTTCTGAATGTTTACCGGTCCAGGCGGGCGATATCGGGGCTGCTTCGTCGGGCAGCAAGGTTGGCGCGTAGCGGATGCGGTCCTTCAAATAGTATTCGGGGGCAGTCGACAAATGGCAGCACGTGCGCGTGTACAACAAGAACTCGTTCATTCACCAGCCGTATTGCGATCGAAGCTCAGGCCGCTATGCCAAGCCTTAGCGCTTATGTTGACGGCGGGCGTGACAGCGCATGCGCAGGCAGCCGGGATCGTGAACCTGGGGCAGGCGACGCGCACGGCGGCGGGCGGCGCCGGCGGGGGCGGCGGAGCGGGCGTCACGAACCTCGGCGTTTCGCCGCAGCAGGCGCTGCAAGCGAGCCAGCCGTCGATCGTCAACCTCGGTCACGCCGCGCAGGCGATTGCGGCACAGATTACTGCGCAGCAGAGCGCCGCGGCTGCTGCGGCTGCTACGGCGTCGAACGTGCCGAACGGGCTTGCGCCGGGCGGGTTACAGGTGGCGCCGGGCGTTACCTTTGTAAATGACAACAACGGGAATCCGGTAAGTCAGAACACGGACACCAAAAATCCCGTGCTATGGCTCAACGCGTACGGGCCGCAGCAGAGCGTCGATAGCAACGGTCATGTGACAGTCGATATCACGCAGACTGGACAGAACGCCGTGCTGACCTGGCAGACGATGAACGTCGGCAAGCAGACGACGCTGAACTTTGACCAGTCCGCCGGCACGCAAACGAACGGCGCGAACAATTGGACGGTGCTAAACCGAATCAATGATCCTAGCGGACGGCCGAGCCAGATTCTTGGCAACATGACCGCGCAAGGCGCGGTATATGTGATCAACCGCAACGGGATCCTCTTCGGTGCGGGTTCGCAGGTGAACGTGCATTCGCTGGTCGCATCGTCGCTCGACCTGCTGAATATGAACAACAAACCGGTTCAGAGCGGTAGCGATATCGCCCTGAGCAACCAGCAGTTTCTCAGTGGACTGGCGAGTCCCGAGTCGAGCAATTGGATGGGAACGGGCAACGCCAACACCAACGCGCCGAACGTCTTACTCGGTCTCGGCAATCAGGCGAGCGTCAGTTCCTCGAACTCGTACCCGATGCCAGGCGACGTCACGATCGAACAGGGCGCATCGATTACGACGCGGGCAAACGGCACGGCCAGCGATGGGGGCTTCGTGCTGATCGCGGCGCCGAACGTCAGCAACGCCGGGCACATTACCGCCACAGCGGGACAGGTCGTACTGGCAGCCGGAGTCGGCGTCAGTTTGAAGCCGAATCCCACCAGTCCGCAGGTGTTGCTGCCGGAATTGAGCGGTCAGCTGGTGACGGGTAGCGGACTACAGCAGAAAGATGTTACGCCGGCAGGCACGCTCACCAATACCGGCCTCGTCGAGGCGGATCGCGGCAACATCAACCTGCTGGGCAGCACGGTGGCCCAGAACGGCGTAGTGGGCGTGACGACGAGCGTCAATACGCCGGGCACCATCACGATTTCGACGGTCGATGAGTACTTATCGAACAATCCGCTTGGAAACTCGTACACTGCTGGCGGGACTCAGGTTCAATTCTCAGCCGGGGGGAACGGCGGAGCCGCGGCGACTCCGTATCGCGCGGGTCTGCTGAGCTTTGGCCCGAATTCGGTGACTGCTGTCATGCCGGATGCCGATGGTCAGACGGTGACGTCGTCCCCAGGCACGACTTTTACAGCGGGCAGCATTTCGATGACAGGGGGCTCCGTCTGGTTTCAGGGTGGCTCGCTGATCGAGGCGCCGGGCTCGAAGGTATCGGTCGTGGCATTGACGCCGGCGAATCTGACCTCGGGCATTCCTCTTTTCCCCTCGCAGCCGCCCGGCGATACGGCGGTGCCGGGCCGCATCTATCTGGATAGCGGCGCGACGATCGACGTATCGGGGCTGGCGAATATCGAGTTGCCGATCGCGCAGACGTTGATCACGATCCCGCGCATCGGCCAGAACGAGCTGGCAGACTCGCCGCTGCTGCGCAACGGCTTTCTCTATGGCCTGAAGAACGTCGTTGTCGACAGCACGCTGTCGGGCACGCGCAGCGACGGAGTGCAGTGGGTCGGCAGTCCGATCCTGAACCTGTCGGGATATGTGAATCTGATTCCGCGTACGGTCGATCAACTGCTGACCAACGGCGGTACGATCGTTCTTTCGGGCGATCAGGTGATGACCGCTGCCGGGTCGTTCATGAACCTCAATGGCGGCTATGTGCACTACTTGGGCGGAACGGTCAGCACGACGCGGCTGGTCGATGCCAATGGCGCTATTGTGCCGATCGGGTCGGCAAGTCCGTACGACACTTACGTCGGCATCGCTGGCGCATTCACCGAAACGCATCCGCGCTGGGGTGTGACGAAGACGTGGTACAACCCACTCGAGGCCGGCGGCGTCTACGAGCCGGATTATATCGTCGGCGGCAATGCGGGGACGCTCGATCTTTTTGCGACATCGGCTTTGGTGCTCGATGGCGACATTAGCGCACAGGCGTTTGCCGGCTCGAAGCAAGTGCAGAACAACAGCCAGCCCACGGGCGGCACGTTCAATCTAGGAACCGATCCGGCTGCAAACCAGTTGCTGTTCACAGCGGGCAATCTAGCTGGGCTGACGCAGGGTGTAAATACGAACACCGGCGGAGAATCGGGCCTAGTGATACTGCAGGACGATGCACCGCAGCTCACCTCGCTCTCATCCGCTTTCTCGATCGATACGCCTCTCAATACGGTCGCTCTCGGCGGGCTATCGAGCACCGATCCGAACAACGTGCTGGCCACGACGGTGGTGCCAGCGAGTACGCTGAACGCAGGCGGTTTCGCGGCACTGAACGTCACCGAAGACACAAACGGCGGCAGGGGCTTCGTAGTGGCCTCGGGTACACAGCTCAAGCTGCAGCCTGGTGGCACCATTAAATTCGGCGGAACGCTTTCAAGCGCACTTGTGGAGGGGACGCTGATCGTGCCTTCCGGCGCGATTTCGATCTCGGCCGGCGGGGACATTACGGTGGGCCCGAACGCGCTAATCAGCACCGCGGGCCAATGGGTCAACAATGACCTGCGGAGCGCGGCCGGCACCACGCCGGGCGGCAGCGAGTACATCAACGGCGGCAGCGTCACACTGTCGGCCACGGGCAGCATCGATTTGCAGCCGGGCAGCGTGATCGATGTGTCCGGTGGCGGCGAACTGCAGGCGAACGGTCAGTTGCTGATGAGCAACGGCATTCCTGCCGGCAAGGGTGGCAGCGTTTCGCTGATCACCTACGCAAATCAGACCGGCTTTCCAGCAGTGCTGCCGACCGACGACCACCTGAAGATGGACGGCACGATCAGGAGCTTCGGCTTCGCGGGCGGCGGTACGCTGACGGTGCAGGCGCCAGGCTTCCAGATCGGTGGGGACCCGGCGGCCGCGCCGGCGTGGGCACTCACGCTGCCGACGGACTTCTTCGCGCATCAGGGCTTCGGCAAATACGTGCTGAACGCTTTGTTCGACGCGAGCGTGGCGCCAGGCGCGGTGGTCGATGTGACCCAGCAGAACCTGATTCCGAACGTGCCGGCGTTGCAGCAGGCCGCAAGCGGTGCCGACCTGTTGTCGAGCGGGCTGACCACAGTCGGGACGCTCGACGCTTATCATCGTCAAGCGACGAACTTCGTCATGACAGGCGGCGGTTATCTGGCATGGCAAACTGCCGATCAGAACGGCATCAATCAGCCGATTCGCGCGTATGACGGCGTCACCGGCGGGGTGAGTATTGGTCAGGGCGCCTCGATCCTCGGCGACGCGGGCGCGAGCATCGGATTGGGGTCGCCCACGCAGGTGACGGTGCTGGGTTCGCTCGTCGCGCCTGGCGGCTCGATCACGTTGAGTGCGGACTCGTTGAACGCAGGCCCCTTTGAACAGAGTGGTCAATACCAAAGCACGGGCAGCAATGGGATCACGAGCACGAGCAAATCGGTGTGGCTGGGGCCGGACGCGGTGCTGGACGTGTCGGGCGTCGCGCTGACCAACCCGCTGGCAGCGCCGGTCAAGAACGGGCTGACGACGATTACGCCGAATACGGGCAAGGTACTGCCGGGCGGCTCGGTGACGATCTCGGACGATTCGGGATATGTGGTGGCGCAGGCGGGCTCGCTGATCAATGTGTCCGGCACGGCCACGAAGTTCGATCAACTGCAGGCCAATGGCGGGTACGCGTCGCAACCAGTATGGAGCGACGCGGGCTCGATCACGCTCGCGGCTTCGAGCGGCTTGTACTTTGACGGCACGCTCAAGGCGCAGGCGGGTGCTGCGCAGGCACAGGGCGGCACGCTCGCTATCCTGCCGGAAGCGTATACGGTGTCGGCGTTCGAGGTGGGCGGCGCCAGCGTTTCGCTGCCGGGCGCGACCGCGCTAATTATCCAGCAGAGCGGCAATCTGGTGCCGATGGGTCTTTCGCCGGGACAAGACATTGTTGGTCTCGTCGGCAACCCCCCCAAAGCTACCTCGACGAGCCCCACGGTCTACCAGCCTAAGGGCGTGTTGCAATTTGCCGCGGACCGTCTGGCCGGTTCAGGCATCACGACACTGGAATTGGCGAATCAGAACGCATTGAATGTCTCCCGTGTCGGGATGGTGCCGATCGCTTTTGCCGGCCACGTCGACCTAACTTTAGGGCGCGCGGTTATCGTCAACGCGGGACAGATCGCTGCGCTCGGCAGTGGGCAGCTCAGCGACCTGTTGCCGAGCGTTGACTTCGTGACAGGCCAGCCGCAGGCCGCGAAGCAGACCATTTCGTCGCTGCTTTCGTCGGAGTCGACTGCGACTCAAACGGGTACCGACGTAACGATCGACGCGCCCTACGTGGCGTTCGTCGGACCGACAGTGGACACCGGCTATGCGACCACCGTTATGTCACCTGTACAGGCGCAAGGGGATGGCACGCTGAACGTGAAGGCTTCGTTCATCGATCTGAAAAACCAGATCCAGCTGAACAATTTTGGTCAGGCCACCTTTACGAGCAGCGGCGACATTCGGCTCAGCTCCACCAATCTGGGGCAGGTGGCGGGCCGTGCACTGGAGCCGGGGGAACTGTTCACGCCGGGCAACCTGACGTTCAAGGCGGCGGATCTTTATCCCGCGACCGGCAGCACCTTTATCCTCGACGCCGCCGGGCCGTCGCCGACGACGATCACATTCGCCACGAACGGTGCGTCGGGCGTCCCGCTCTCCGCGGGCGGCACGCTGCTTGTCGATGCCACGGACATCGTGCAGGGCGGTACGGTTCGCGCGCCGTCAGGGACGCTCGTATTCGGCGTGGGCGATCCGACGGCAAGCGCGACGCAAAGCCAGTTCAACAATTTGACGCTGGTTCCGACGGAGTCGGTGACGTTCGCGAGCGGCAGCCTGACGTCCGTATCGAACGATGGCAGGATCATTCCCTACGGCACAACCGTGGATGGGGTGGAGTGGCAATTCAATCCAGTAGCAGGGAATACGCGTGCTGACCTGACAGCGCCCCCGGCAAAGTTCATCAGCGCAAACGGCAGCAGCGTGGCGTTGAACGCAGGCGCGACGATCGACCTCTCGGGCGGAGGCAACCTGCAGGCGGAGGAGTGGGTGGCGGGCACCGGCGGCACGCGCGACGTACTCTCGCAATACAACGTGAGCTACGCCAGCAATGCCACGGGCACGGCCGTGCCCGTCAACGTCGGCGCGACGAATGTCTACGCGATTCTGCCCGGGGCGCAGTCGCCGGTGGCGGCCTATGACCCTGTGTTTGCGCAGACGGTGCAGCCGACGACGAACGCGAACGGTACGGTGGGCAGCACGACGCTCGCCGCGGGTGTGGGTCAAGCCTCGCTTACGAGCGCGGTAGGGCAGGCGGTGTATTTGTCCGGCGTGCCAGGGCTCGCGCCCGGCTATTACACGTTGCTGCCCGGCAAGTATGCGACGTTGCCGGGCGCGTATCGCGTGACGGTGTCGAGTAGTACGGGCAACCTCGCGCCGGGTTCGAGTAAGGTGTTGCCCGATGGCACGGTCGTGACGGCAGGTTACTTTTCCGATGCGCTTACCGGCAGCCGAAGTGCGACGCCGACGCTCTTCAACGTGCAGTCAGGGCAGGTCTGGCAGCAGTACTCGCAGTACGCGCTGACTAGCGCCAACAGCTTCTTCCCGGCGCTGGCGGCGAGCAAGGGGAACGTTACGCCGCCGCTGCCCATTGACGGTGGACAACTGGTGTTGGCGGCGACCAAAGCGCTTGCGCTTGGAGCGGCGTTGAACACGGCCGCAGACGTCGGGGGCGCACCCGCGGAGGTCGACATTGCGTCGCAGGACATCGAGATCACCGGCAATGGCGGTGCGGCCTTGCCCGGCTATCTGCAAATCGGTGCAGATGCGCTCAATTCTCTCAACGCAGGCAGCCTGCTGATCGGCGGCACGCGCACGGCAACGACAGGCGGGGTGACGATCAATCCGATCGCCAACAGCGTGGTCGTCGCGAATGATGCCGGGAACGCGCTCAGCGGGCCCGAGGTCCTGTTGGTCACCAAGACCGACACATCCGGCACGGATCCCAACGCGGTCAATGGACTGCAAATCGACGCGGGATCAACCATTACGGCGAATGGCAATTATCCGGCGGCGAAGGACCAGCCGATTGCCATCGCGGGCGACGGCGCGCTGCTGCGCGTATCGAACGGCGCGATGACGACGGTCACGCGTACGGGCACCACAGGCACCGGGTTGCTGACGGTCGGTGCCGGGGCAATGCTTACCGGTGGCCAGGCGCTCACGCTCGATTCATCGGGCAGTCTGAAGGTGGATCCGGCAGCGGTGTTGTCGGCGAACGCCATCACGGTGGACGGTTCGGCGATCACCTTTACGAACGAGACTGGCCCGGCCGCGGCGAGCCTGCCGGGCTTCGTACTCAATCCCGCGGGCATGGCACAGTTGGCGAACGCTCAGCAGGTGATTCTGCGTAGCGCGGGCTCAATCAACTTTGTCGGTGATGTCGATGCGACCTTCGGCAACAGCGTCGACCTGAGCGCGGGCAGTTTCGTAAGCAATGGCGGAAACGTCGCGCTTAACGCGCAGCAGATCGCCTTTACCAACGAGACAGGAACGCCGCAAGGAACACCAACGACCGGCAGTGGCACATTGACGGTCAACGCTAAGGAAATCGACTTCGGCACCGGCGACAAGATAGTGAGCGGTTTCGGCAGCGTGTCGATGAGCGCGACGGGCGGCATCGTCGGTCAGAACACGGGCACGTTCAACTTCGGTGCGCTGCCCGTGACGCTGAGTGCGCCGGTATTCCTCGCGGATACGGGTTCGGCTTCGACGGTGCAAACGAGCGGCACCTTGACGCTTGGCAGTGCGGCTGGTACCGCGTTGACCCGCACGCCGATGGGCGGCGCATGGAGCCTCATTGGAGGCACGGTCAACGACAACGGTGCGACGGTTGCCGCGCCGGCCGGCAACGTCAGTGTCGAGGCGACGACGGGCAATCTGACCGTCGGCAACGGTGCGACGATCAACTCGGCCGGTGTAGCCAAGCAGTTCTTCGACGTTACGGAGTACGCGCCAGCTGGCGCCATCGCACTGACGGCAGATACCGGCACGGTCGACGTGCAGCCGGGCTCCACGCTCGACTTTTCAGGCGCGAGCGGCGGAGGCGCGGCGGGGAGCTTGGCGCTCTCGGCGCCGCAACAGGTGGTGAACCTGAACGGTGTGGTCAACGGCGGCGCGGCAAATGGCTATGCAGGCGGCTCGTTCTCGCTGGATACGGGGGGCGCCGCGAACCTGGACAGTCTCGCGCAGACGCTCGCTTCGAGCGGGGTGAACCAGGCGATCGCTATCCAGACGAAGGCTGGCAATCTGACGCTGTCGGCGGGCAACATGCTGACGGCCCACAGCGTTTCGTTGATCGCGGACGGGGGGGCGGGTAAGCAGGTCGACACGACTGACGGCAATATCACGATTCTCGGAACGATCAATGCGTCGGGCACAGCAGGCGGTACGATCCAGCTATACGGTAAGAGCAGCGTCGACGTCGAGGGCACGCTTAGGGCAATTGCAACGACGGATGGCGGCAACACCGTTAATACCGCCCAGCGTGGCGGCGCGGTCGAAATCGGCACGAGCGCGGTTTTCGATCCGTCGTTTGTCGATCCCGTGTCGGGCACTGCGTACAACGCTACCTACGGCTATGAAAGCATTTCGGCAGCAACGTCACCCGGTCCCAACGCGAAATATCTCTTCACCGGAGCGATCACGATAGGTCCGCAGGCGAACATTGACGTGCGTGGCGGTACCGCAGGCGGTCTTTCGGGAGGCAAAGTCAGCTTGCGTGCGCCGCTGCTCAGCAATGGCCAGGTTCCTGTCTCGATCGATAGTGGCGCGCAGATCAATGGCTCACGCAGCACGACAGTCGAAGCCTATGCCGTGTGGAGCACGACTGATGCGACGACGGGCGCGCAGCACTTCGACGGCATCGTCGATCCGGCTGGCTGGTACGACAGCAAGGGGCATTTGCTGGCTGGCACGTTTACCGCGCAGGGTACGAGCGGCACGACGTTCAGCTTTACGCCTGATGGGAATGGCGGCGGCACGCTCACGAATAACGCGACCGGCGCCCAGGCCGTATTGACGGGTAGCCCACAGGACCAAGCGCAACTATCCACGGGTGTCGCCTCCATCGGATTCGGCGGATTCGATAACTCGTATTTCACCCCGACGACGAGCAACACGAACCACCAGACGTTCTACGGCGGCCAGATTGCGGCTAACAGCGATGGCACCGCAACGGTCACGCCCGGCACGTTGATGAATTTCGTTAAGAATGGCCTAAGCACCAATCCCTCGTTGGGCATGAGTTTCCCGGGAAGTGCGAGTTTGCGTGTTGCACCTGGGATCGAACTCGATAATCCCAGTACATCGATCATTAACAACAGCGGCAACATCTCGATTCTGACCAACTGGAACTTGGGCGCCGGCGCACCGAACAGCAGTGGATCGATCACGCCGGCTTTTCGCTATCTTGGAACCATCGCTCCGACGATTACGCTTCGCGCGGCCGGCAATGTTATCGCTGACGCAAGCATTACAGACGGATTTTTTCAGAATCAAGTCGCCACGATTCTTGGCGGGCAGGCGCCGGCTGGGGGTGGCTCGAATACGTATGCATCCGATTTGGCCGCATACGCGTCTGCACTATCGCAGGACGGAGCCGCTGTGACGGTTACGTACTTCGACGGTTCAACTCAGGCGCTCACCTCCGCGGATCCATTGTCGACACTCAGTGCTCCTCTGTCAGGACAATCGTCCGTCTACTATGATGACTATGCTCAGTATCTGGCGGCCTGGGAGCAGTACTACAGTGACGTGAGCTCATCGAAGTTCGCTGGGCATCTTTACCCTAACAAGCCGCTTGCCAATCCGACTGCTGTTCCGGTTCTGACATCGTCAAACGCTGCGGATTACTACGGAACCGCATCCGCTCCGGGGCTCTATCTGAATTGGCTCAACTCGTTGAGCACAACCAATGCGGCCACATTCGGGACACCGCCGGCGTTGGCGTTCCCAACCGGTATTACCGCGCTGTACCCGAGCTACATAACGGCCTACAGCGGCTACCTGGTCAAGGCCACAAATTACAATTCCCGGAGCAAGACGAGCAGAGCATGGAATTTCTTCTGGGCGCCGCAGGCCCCCGAACAGATAGCCGCTTTGGGTAACAGCATTGGTATATTGCCGGGCAATATGCCGGCGAACGTGCCGACGGCGAATAACCCGTTACCGATTGCGTTTGCATCGCTGGCGGGGGGCGAGAGCTCATCGTACCGGATCGTGGCGGGTGCCGATCTGACAAGCGCGAATCCGCTCGGATTGCAGGCGGCATCGCTTTTCAGCAGCGCCGGCAGTGCGTCGAGCAGCTCGGGCAACATCATGCTGGATGGCCATACAGCCTACATCGACTCGAACGGACTGACTCTGCTCCAACCGACCGCCATTCGTACCGGCACGGGCTCGATCGACATTGCCGCGGGCAATGACGTGGAATTCCTCGACCATGCCGCGCCGGCCGTCATTTATACGGGGGGCGCGCCAGCGGCGGGCGCTCCGCAGGGAAGCACGGCGACGATCGTGGCCGCGAACGTGTCCAAAGCATTTGTGGACACGCTTGTTACCGCCAGCGTGAATCCGGATTCCGCCGGCGATATCACCATTCACGCGCAGGGCGATATTAGTGGAATCGAAGACGTGATCGATAGCACGGGCGCGATATCGGTCCGTGCCAATCAAAACATCAGCCAATTCTGGTCACCGTGGATGGAAATCGGCAATCCGACCGGCTCAGTCGGGGCCACGAAGCCCGCGACGCAGACGGTTCGAACGTCGGTCGACTTCGGCGCGTTCGATCAGGGCGTGATGAGTGTCGGCGGCAATGTGTCGGTGACTGCCGGCGGCAACATCACGGATCTGGCAGTATCGTTGCCTACCACCTGGTATCTGACCAATGCCAATACGGATAATCCGACCGTCAACACGATCGGCGGCGGCAATCTCTCCGTGCACGCGGGCGGAAACATCCTGAGCGGCGACTACTTTATCGCGAAGGGAACGGGAACGATCACCGCGGGCGGACTGATCGGTACCGACGGCGTGAACTATACGACTTACAATCCGAGCGCCGGCGCTCTCGGACAGGGTCCCACGCTTTCATTGGGATCGGTGGGCACATTGCTGGCGGCCCAGGACGGTGTGTTGAATGTCAGTGCGCGTCAAGGCGCAAATATCGGCGGCGTGCTCGATCCGTCCTACGCGGCAGCCAACGGCGACCAACAGGGCTATTCGTCGACGTCAGCAGTGAATGTGCAATCCGTGACGGGCAGCATTGATTTCGGAACCTTGGGAACGGCTAACTCCGCTACCAGGTTAGTTAGCGCAAACAGTATTTTGCCTGCCAGCCTGAACCTGACTGCGTTCACAGGCGGCATCACGCTTGATTCCGCGAGTACGCTTTATCCATCGGCAACAGGGCAACTGAATCTGATCGCCGACCAGACGATCGAATTCTCTAACGTGGCGAATGGCAGCACAACATTCGGCATGTCCGACGCAGACCCATCATCGATGCCATCGCCGGCGAAACCCAAGCAGACGCCAGATGTCCACGCGTCGAACGCGTTGCATGCCGGCGACACGACGCCGGCACGCATCTATAGCCTGAACGGCAGCATTGTCGACGGGATCCTCGAACCGGCTGGTGCGCAAAAAGATGGTCTCTACGACAAACTGGTCACGGTCGCCGTCGATAAACCGGCCTTGATCCAGGCGGGTCAAGATATTGTGAATCTGGCTTTCCAGGGGCAGAACCTGCGCGCGGCGGATGTGACTCGTATCGTCGCTGGGCGCGATATTTTTGATACCCCGTACGCGGGGGGTGCGGTGCCGAGTCTGGTACTTGGCGGCCCCGGGACGTTTGACGTTGAAGCGGGCCGCAACATCGGTCCGCTGACGAGCCAAGCGCAAGTGTATGCGGCCCTGAAAACGGGATATGTGCCTGGAACTTTAACGGGCATCGATGCAATCGGCAACGCGAACAACACGAACTTGCCGCACGAAAGCGCGAACGTCCAGGTGCTGTTCGGTGTGGGGCCGGGTATCAACGATGCTGCGTTCATCTCGGCATACATCGATCCATCCAGCACGGTGCGTGGCGTACCGAGCACGACGCCGGCACTGATCGCCTTCATGGAGCAGTACGATGCGGGGCAGGCGATCGACACTGGACTCAATAAGGACAAGCAGGCCGCGCAGCAAAAAGTCGGTACGCTGAGCGCAGGTGAGGCATGGAAGGAATTCCAGGCTCTGCCGCCCTATGTGCAGCAGCTATTTGCCGAGCAGGTGCTCTTCAGCGTGCTGACGCAAGTGGGTGAGGACTACAACAATCAGTCCAGTCCATACCACGATCAGTACGCCCGCGGCTACCAGGCAATCAACGCGCTGTTCCCGGCGTCGTTGGGCTACACGGCGAACAATCTGGGCGGTGGCACGAACGGCGCGAACAAGCTCATCAATACGGGCAATCTCGACATGCGCAGTACGACCATTCAGACGCAGGAGGGCGGCAACATTTCGATCCTCGGGCCCGGTGGGCAGGCGCTGGTTGGCAGCACGTCGGCGCCGCCTGAGATCGTCAACGGCGCTGGTCAGGTCGTGGCTGGTCCCGGGACGCAGGGCATTCTGACACTCGAGCAGGGCGACATCAACATCTTCACGGACCAGAGCGTGCTGCTCGCGCAGAGTCGTATCTTTACCGAGCAGGGTGGGGCAATGACGATCTGGAGCTCGAATGGAGACATCAACGCTGGCAAGGGCTCCAAATCGGTGGCCGACACACCTGAGCCTCAGTACGTCTGCGATGTGAATCATTACTGCACGGTCGATGCGCGCGGAGACGTCACTGGCGCAGGGATCGCCACACTGCAGACGATCCCCGGCGCACCGGCCAGCAACGCAAACCTGATCGCTCCGCGCGGCACAGTAGATGCGGGCGACGCGGGCATTCGCGTGTCGGGCAACCTGAACGTGGCGGCGCTGCATGTGGCGAACGTCGACAACATCCAAGTGCAGGGCAAGTCGACGGGGATCCCGGTGGCGCAGGCCGTCAACACCGGTGCCCTCACGGCGGCGGACTCGGCGGCCTCGGCAGCAAGCCAGATGGCTCAGGATATCGTGAAGAACAGCGCATCGGGCATCGGGCAACGCCGCTGGACCATCTCGGTTCAGGTCGAAGGGTTTGGCGACTCCGCTGACGACGGCTTTCGCAAGAAGTCGAGGTCAGGGCCGACTGCTTATGATTCGTCAAGCGCTGTCTCTATCCTCGGGTTCGGCGCGATTGGGCAGAAGCAGCAATCTGTTTTGAGTGAAGAAGAACAGCGAAGGCTGGGTAAGATCTAGCCACACGTAGACACGTAGACACGTAGACGCACCGCCTAACTGCGGTCAGATCTACCTAAAAGATCCATAAAAAATCACGGCTCGGGAATCCCGAGCCGTGACGGAAAGCCGGCAAACCGCGCCGTTAGATCGTCGAGTTAGCGACCAACAGTGGTACCCGTGCAAACGCTGGTGTCGCCGATATCCAGTCCCAGTCCGCTCGAATTGCCGAGGAAATCAGCCTGGATAGCCGTAATGAAGCTCGACGGCACTGAATCGAAGCCATTGCCATGGAGAATCGAGGCATTGCTCGTGTAGTGCAGGTTCAGGAAATCGATGACCGAGTTCGCAACCGTCGGGTTGTTGTTGTGGTTTTGATAGCACTGGCTGACGATGATCTGGCTCGTGCCTGAGATCGGATAGCCGACGGTCGGGTTGCTGGCGTTCGGCACCCATTGCGAAGGATCGGTCGGGTCGTTCTGGTTCTGGGTCGTTCCGGGAGGATAAACCGTGCCGATCGCTGCCGTTGCGTTCGCATACGTCGGCGTCACGTTAGCACCGCTGAAGTCGTTGTGCAGGCTCGCCACCGACAGGTTGTTGGCCTTGGCCGGCGCGCTCGAAGGTGCGAGGAACGTGTTCGTGTAGTCCGGGCTCAGATAGCCGACTCCAGCGCCCGAGAGCGCCAACAGGCTTGCAGCGACACCGCTGCTACCCGTTGCGGACTTGAAGGTCGACGGAACAGTCGTGAATTCGCCGCCAAAGTTTTGCGATTCCGTGAACGTGATGTTCGAGTTCGCCGACACCGTCACGCCGTTGCGCACGAACGGTGTCGTGTGGCAGACCTGAGCCAGGTGAGCGGTCAGCAGGTCGCTCGTACCGCTCTTGTCAGCCCGATAGACGACCGTAATCGGCTTGCTCGTCGTCGAATACAACGAGCCGTTGACCGGATTGGTCACCTGGTTCCAGTCCGTGAGCTTGCCCGAGAAAATCCCGCACAGATCGTCGTCGTTGAGGGCAACCGTGGGCGTCGTGCTGCCAGGCAGCGCCGGACCCGTACCCGTCGGAGCGTTCACGAGGGGAATCGTGATCGGCGTAACGATATACGGCAGTTGGATCAGCGGACCATTCGTAACGCCGAGCCCGCCCGTCGACGTGTAGGCCGAGATTTGCGAGGTCGACAACGGCGCATCGCTGTTGGCGAAATCGACGGTGCCGGTCACCGTCGAGCCGAAAAACGAAGGTTGGTTGTTCAGGAACGCGCTTTGACCGGCGCCGGAGCCGACGGAGTAGTACGTGGCCGTACCATCAGCAGCCGGGAACACAGAGATTTCCGAGCCGATCGTCGGAGCGACGAGCGACGAGCCCCCGCCGAGCAGCGACGGCGGCGTTTGCGCCATGGCTACCGAGGCGCCGAGAGCCGAAATTACGAGGGTGATAGCCTGACAGATCTTGCGCTTGCTGGATTTCATGAGAAATTCCTTTGAACGAAGATAAACGGAAAGCCCACTATTGCAGTCATGATCGTGGTGTCACGCCGACTGCCGGATCAATTTAGAACGGATTTACATTAAAACGTGTGAATTTTTTATAACCAATGTTGGGCTAACATTTTTTCTGCCAATAAGCTTTCATCGAGATCAAACGCGAACGCAAGTCGTTTTTATGAAGGACATGGAAATATATAGCAGATTGAGTCGGAAGCGAATCAATCTATAAAAAGGAGGTCGGCGTCGACGGTGCCGCCATACATAAGGGTCCGTTTTGGATGAGTCGGCAAAAATGTTGCGTAACTCTTGTCACATTTTTGATCTAGTTCGCTGCTTAGTCTTTGCCCAGCGAGTCTGGATCCACCGCAATGCCGCGGATGCCGAGATACGGGGGGCAATGACATGTCGGCGTTTCGTTACGAGGCGATCGATCAGACGGGCAAAACGCTCAAGGGCGTGCTCGAGGCGGACAGCGCGAAAGCCGGCCGCAGCCAGTTGCGTTCGCAGGGCTTGACGCCGCTTGCCGTCGAACTTGCCGCCGCGCGGCTGCACGGCGAGCGCAGTCAGCGCCTCGCCCTCGGAAAAAAGCTATCGCAGCGCGAGCAGGCGATCCTCACGCGCCAGCTCGCGAGCCTGCTCATCGCCGGCCTGCCTCTCGACGAGACGCTTTCCGTACTCAGCGAGCAGGCCGAGCGCGAGTACGTGCGCGAATTGATGGCGTCGATCCGGGCCGAAGTAGTCGGCGGTCATTCATTCGCTAACGCATTGACGCAGCATCCGCGCGATTTCCCCGATATCTACCGCGCGCTCGTCGCGGCGGGCGAGCACACGGGCAAGCTCGGCGTCGTATTGTCGCGCCTTGCCGACTATATCGAGCAGAGCAACGCGCTCAAGCAGAAGATCCTGCTCGCGTTCACCTACCCAGCTGTCGTCACGGTCATCGCGTTCGGCATCGTGGCGTTTTTGCTGAGCTACGTGGTGCCGCAAGTTGCCAACGTCTTCACGAGCACGAAGCAGCAATTGCCGTTGTTGACGGTGATGATGCTTGGGCTGTCGGACTGCGTGAGGCACTGGTGGTGGGCGACGCTGACCGGGCTTGTCGTCGCGATTTGGTTCGTGCGCCGCGTCCTCGCGCAGTCCGGCCCACGGCTCGCGTTCGATCGATGGGTCTTGACGGCGCCGCTCGCCGGCAAGCTGGTGCGCGGCTACAACACGGTCCGCTTCGCGAGCACGCTCGCAATTCTGACGGCCGCCGGCGTGCCGATTCTGCGTGCGCTGCAGGCGGCGGGCGAAACGCTGAGCAATCGCGCCATGCTTGGCAAGATCGACGATGCGATCGTGCGCGTGCGCTCAGGCTCGTCGCTTTCGCGCGCACTAGGCAATACGAAGACGTTTCCGCCGGTGCTCGTGCACCTCATTCGCTCGGGCGAAGCGACCGGCGACGTGACGACGATGCTCGATCGCGCCTCGGAAGGCGAGGGCCGCGAGCTCGAGCGCCGCACGATGTTCCTGACGAGCTTGCTCGAGCCGCTCTTGATCCTTGCGATGGGTGGCGTGGTCCTGGTGATCGTTCTGGCGGTGATGATGCCGATCATCGATCTGAACAACATGGTCCAGTGATGCGTGCTCCGGTCTCAATGCAAAACACGCTCGGGTACTTGGTCGAGCCGATCCATGCAGAATCGAGCCTGAGAGGGACGGAAGTCAGTGGAGGTGCCATCCCGAGGAACAACGTGCTCGAATTTTTGAGGCAAGGTGAACGAATGATGACGCTATCGATAAGGCGTGAGCCGGCGTGCTCGGGGCCCGCTCATTCAATGGCGAGACGCCGTATGCAGCGCGGCTTCACTCTGATCGAGATCATGGTCGTCATCGCGATTCTCGGCATCCTTGCCGCGTTGATCGTGCCGAAGATCATGAGCCGGCCAGACGAGGCGCGCCGCGTTGCCGCCAAGCAAGATATCGGCTCGATCATGCAGGCGCTCAACCTCTACCGGCTAGACAACGGCCGCTATCCGAGTCAGGACCAGGGACTGCAGGCGCTCGTTCAGAAGCCGACGACAGATCCGGTGCCGAACAATTGGAAAGACGGGGGCTATCTGGAGAAACTCCCGAGCGATCCGTGGGGGCATCCGTATCAACTCATCAACCCGGGTGTGCACGGCGAAATCGACGTGTTCAGCTACGGCGCCGACGGCAAGGCTGGCGGAGAGGGAAACGATGCGGATATCGGCTCCTGGCAATAGTCGCGATAGCGGCGCGTACGTTGCCTCGAGGCCGGCAACGCTGCGACCCCACCGGCGTTCGGCATTGCATCGGCACCGCTGCCGTGGCCCGCGCTCGCGCAGGTGGTCACATTCGCCTCGATCGGCAGGCTTCACGCTGCTCGAAATGCTCGTCGTGCTCGTAATTGTCGGGTTGCTCATGGCCGTTGTGACGCTCTCTCCTTCGAGAAACCGTCGCACGGACCTGGTGGAGGAGGCGCAACGGCTCGCGAGCCTGCTCGAATCAGCGGACGACGAGGCGCAGGTTCGCTCGGCGCAGATCGCCTGGCAACCCGTCGATGGCGGCTACACGTTTTATCAACGCGCCGAGAGCGGCACCTGGCTGCCGATGCGCGATCAGCTTCTTCGACCTCATCGCTGGCACGCGGACGTAACAGGCATTTCCGTTCGCTACACGGGCAGCGGGCAGTCCGTCTCGCGGATCGTGCTCGGCGGAGAAAGCATCGACGTGCCCGTCACCATTACGCTTTCGTCTGGTGCGGCGCGGCTGCTTGTCGTCAGCACGGGCATCGGCAACTTCGTCGTGCGACAGCCATGAATTGCGACAAAAGCTCTTCGTCAGATTGAGGTGAAGACCGTTTCTTTCGCGAGTTGGATGGATTGGCTCGACGAGGCGCGCCGCGAGTGGCGCGTCCGCGTCGTCAACGCCTACGCCGGCGCCGACGCGCACGAAGGGCTGGCAACGGTATCGGCGACGCTCGAGTCGGCTTCACAGTAAGTCGGAAGCTGTTTGGCAACAGGTAGATCGCCGCCCGGTTTCACCGCACTGTCACAGTCATTCCCTACGATCTGTGGTCCGCTCGCTTCGGAGCCGGCTGCGCGAGTTCGTGCTGCGCAGCAAGGCGCCCGCTTCACTACTGTACCGGCCACTGACTCATGACACGTTCACGGACGCTTACCGGTGTCCTGGCGATGACTGCATTATTGATGTTTCTGATGCTGGTCGTGCGTTGCGGGCAGGCGCAGGAGGCAGAGCGGGATGTGCATCAGCCTGCGGGCGCGGAGCATTTCGATCTGCCGGCGCAACCGCTTGCGCAGGCGCTGCAGGCGTTCGGGCGGATGACGGAGCTCGTCGTGCTCGCGCCGGCGCCGCTGCTCGAAGGCCGGACGAGCGCTGCCGTGAAAGGCGACTATTCGCCTCGCGAGGCGCTCGAGCGCGTGTTGACGGGCACGGGATTGAGGCCTGAATTCACGGGCGCCGACGAGGCGATCATCGTAGCTGAGCCGGCGGCGGCGCCGGCGGCTTCCTCGGCGGCCTCAACGGACGATTCGGCGGCCAACGCCGCCCTGCCGATCGACGGGATCGGCGCTGACAAAGAGCAGAGCGCGTATGCGGCGATGCTGCAGGCGCGCCTGACCGAAGCGCTGTGTGCGCAGCCCGCGGCAGTGCCGGGTAGCTACCGGCTCATCGCGCAACTGCGTATCGATGACAAGGGGACTGTGGTGGCGGTCAACATGGTGGCATCGAGCGGTCTTGCCTCTCGCGACGCGGCGATCGGGCACGCGTTGCGCTCACTGAAGCTCGATTCGGCGCCGCCGAGCGGCTTGGCGCAGCCTGTCACGATCATGTTGCGGCCCGTCGGCCATGGCGTCCATATCTCCTGTCCGCAACCGGGCGAACGGGAGTAGGCGGCCATGTCCGATAGCACCCGCTCCCAGCTCAAGGCGATCCTGGCTTCGCGCTATGCGTATCTCGTCAGGCGGCTCGAGCGTGCGACGGGATCGAAGGACGGGGCCGCCGACGCATTGCACGAGACGTGGCTGCGTCTCGAGAACGCGAACGTCTCGACGCAGGTTGCCAATGCCGACGCCTATATACTCGGCATCGCGAACAACGTCGCCATCGATCAGCATCGCAGCGAGCGGCGTCATACGCACGAGGACGACGTCGAGGCGCTGCTCGAGCTGCCCGACGAGCTGGCGGACCCGGAGCGGATCGTCGCGGCGCGGCGCAAGGTCGAGGCGCTGAAGGCAGTCCTGCGCGGGCTCACGCCGCGGCGGCGGGCTATTTTGCTCGCCGCGCGCGTCGATGGATTGTTGAACCGCGAAATCGCCGAACGCTTCGGCATTTCGCTGCGTCTGGTCGAGAGCGAGCTCAGTGCGGCAATGAAATATTGCCTCGAGCGCATGCATGAAGCAGGCGACCCTTACCCGGACGCGAGAAGCGGGCCTCGCAAATTTTGAGCAAGCAGATGATGACGAAAGCTGACGTCGATTCGGCAGAACGCGCGCACGAAGAAGCTTGCGCGTGGCTGTTGCGCTTGCGCTCGGATAACGTGGACCCGGCCGATGTGGATGCGTTCAAGCAGTGGTGCGCCGACCATCCGCAAAGGGCGCACTTACTGCGCGACACCTGGAGCACGCTGCGCACAGCCTCCGCGGAGATCGCACTCGAGGAGCATTCTGCCGCGACTGCCGGCGCATGGCGGGGCCGAACCACCGGTCGTCAGCGAATGGTCCGCACGGGCCGTCGCGCATTCGTCGGCTTCGCGGTCGCGGCAGGGGCTTCGTGGCTCACGCTGAGCCCGCCGATGCGTCTGTGGCCGTCGCTGGCCGATCTGGCGTCGGACTACCACACGGGCACGGGCGAACAGCGCCGCGTCATGCTCTCGGCACGTGTGACCGTCGAAATGAACACGCAGACGCGGCTCGACGTCCTGCCCCGGCGCGTCGCGGCGCGAGGCGTTGAACTCATGACGGGCGAGGCCGAGATCGACGCGGCGGTGCCGTCCGCCGATCGCGTGGACCCGCTGCAGCCCGTTACCGTCGTAGCGGGCGAAGGGCGCATACAGGCCAAGGTGGCTCGTTTCAACGTTCGCCGGACGGCCGGGCAAGTCTGCGTGACGTGCCTATCAGGCTCGCTCGAGTTCGAGCATCCGCGTCGCCGCCTCACGCTGCGCGCGGACGAACAGGTGATCTACGACGATCGGCGGGTACAGACGGTCTCTCGCGTCGATCCGAACAACGTCACCGCCTGGCGCCGGGGCGTGCTCGTTTTCAACGGCGTGCCGCTTTCCGAAGTCGTCGACGAAATCAACCGGTACAGGCCTGGGCAGGTCATTCTCCGCAACACGGCGCTCGGCGAGAATCGCATACAGGCTCAATTTCCGATCACTAAGCTCGACGATGTCGTCGATATGGTCGGCCGGCTCTATGGCGCGCATGTGACACGGCTACCGGGCAACATCGTCTTGCTCAGCTAACAACTTCCCTCCACGCCGGCTTGCGCTCCGATCCCGTTTCCGGTGTTTGCGGGTTAGCGGCCCTCGATACGACATAACAAGAGAGGGCCGGCAATAACCTGGCATGACAGGCCAGGCGCGCAACGTCGCGGGCAACGACGATGCGTATCTCAAAGGCACCTCGCGCGAGGGCTAGGGCGCCTCGCGCGAGGGAATGCCGGCGGATTCGAATCGCCGCGGGCGGTGGCGCAATCATGAACGAGTCGCGACCGGAAGATTCTTGTCGGCATATGCAAGCGATCTCCGAGGAGCTTCGCGATGACGCCGTTCGCTGGCTGATCTTGTTGCGTTCCGAGGACGCGAGCGAAATCGAGCTCGAAGCCTTCCGTCGTTGGCTCGCTCAACGCGCCGAGCACGCGCGCGCCGCCTATGAGGTTTTCTGGCTCTGGCTGCTGCTTGGGATGCTGGGCTGGCCGGACATCGATGGCGTACCGCTTATCCACTAGCCTACGAACGCGAATCCTCGGGCGACTCGCAACTCTCTTGTCTAGCCCCCCGCCTTGTGATCTCAGTTTCAAACGCGGCTTGAGCACGAAATAAAGTCTGCGGGTTAGCCGGACTCACTTCGACCTAGTAAACGTGGGCCCCCGCGGCAGCCGGATTGCGGATCCGGGCGGGAGTGCCGGCGGATGGCTGTGCCGATTGCTACGTGAGACGGATGACGATACGAGGCAATGCAGACGGTGCGGTCTACTCGATCACGACGACGCCGAATCCTCGCGCGCGCTTGCGCGGGCAGCGGCCCATGTGGCGTCGAGCGGGTCATCGATGCTGCGATAGGGTTCTGTAAGAAAAGGAAAACGCTCGACGAACGGGGCGGACTTTTGCAAGGCCACGATATGGTTGACCATCCATTGCAGCAGATCGCTTCCTTGCCGGATCTGGTCGGCGTTCCAGCGCGGCATGTCGGAGAAGAGTCCGGCAAATCCGCTCCAGCGGGACGGCCGGTCGTTATCCCCGGGCCTGATATAGGTGTTCATGCAGATATCGTCACTGTCGGTCATCTCACCGACAAAGAGGCCATTCGTCGTCGGCACGCCCACCTGCTTCCAGTGCTCGACGAGCGCAAGCGGCCGAATCGTGCGCGCAAAGACGAACGCCGCGCTCGTTTCACGCTCGATCTCCGCGAGCGAGATCACGCCGTTGCGCTGCAGGCATCGCGCAACCGCGTGCGGCTTGATCGTGCACGAGGCGAAGCTGCGCAGAACGAGGTCGGGGACCGTCAGCTGCAGCTGAAACTCGCGCAGCCCGTGATCGGCGCTCATGGTCGAGAAATTGAGGAACAAGCCTTCGAGGTGGCCGACCGGGCCGACATAAGGCTCGAGCCCGAGACGCGCGAGCTTCGGAGCGACCTGACGCTCGAGCAGCCGCATGAGGTTGCGGCGATTGCGCGGCCCGGCGAAGTTATCCAGGCATTGGGTGATGACGTCGCTGATCTCCCAGCGGCGCTCTTCGGCGAACATCCGTGGCGATCGGTTCAGGTCGAACTTGGCGCGGCCGTGCGCCACGCGCGGGTCTACATACATGCCGGGTCCTCATGGATCCGTTGCGGGCAGTAGCATATCAAACAACTGACGGGGTGATCAGTGATACGCACGGTCATGGAACGCTTTGTCGAACACAGCCCGATGGCGGTGATGACAAGGCTTGTGATGCAATGCGCGCTGCACGCGGAATCGATCGATGACGTCGTTGAAAGCGACAATGCGCACGAGGGCGAAGAGGTCCGCGAGCAACTGATGTCACTGACAGTCGATGCCATGGCCGCTATGGCCGGCGAGGCTAGGTTCTCGAGAGTGCCGTCGGAAGGCGTGCTGGTCGAGTTTGCACAGGTCGTGGCCACGCTTCACGACAGGATGAGCCGCGTTCGCAGCGAATGGGGCCGTTCCTTGCTAAGAGACAGCGCTGAGCTGCTTTTTTCCGCGGCGACGTCGCGCTCGCACGCGCAAACGACGACGCTCAACGGATTTCGACTTAAAGTGCTCGACGGAAGCCGGATGTCGGCCGGCATGAAATGCTCGCCGGGGCCCGGCGGATGCGTTCACGAGAATGAGCCAGCCGAAGCAGGGCACGGCTCGATGGTGGCCGACTTGCGAGCACTACCCGTCTACGACCCCGATCTGGCGATGATCGTCGATCTCGTTCCGTATGAGCGTGGTCAGATCAACGAGCGCGAGTTCGTCGGTGCGCTGATGGAATCGGTTCGGCCTGGCGAGCTGTGGATCCTCGACGGGCAGTTCAGTGTCGAAGCGACGTTATCCTCCTGGCCGCGTCGAGGTTCCGCGTTCATCGTTTCAGAGCATGGCTGCGCGCCCGTTTATCGCGCGCTCGACGATTTGCAGCAAAAAGGGCTGCTCGACGGGGGGCACGTGTACGAGCAGTCCGTCGCGCTCGCCGACGAGTGGGACGCGATGTCCGTCTTCCGGCGTATCGAATGGCACCGAGCCGGTAGTGACGACGGCGCAGGCAAGGTCGTCAGCGTGCTGACGAATGCGCCGGCATCGCAACTCGATGCCGTTCGTATCGTGCAGCTCGCATCGTGCCGATGGCGCGAAATGTTGCCCTTGCCCGTCGATCCGGTTCGCGACTTCACGCCGCTCCTCGCCGAGGTGCCGCAGCGCGCGTCGTTGCTTGCCGGCGCCATCGTGGCAATGGCTTACAACGTGCTCAGCGTGACGCTGCGCATTGTCGACGATGCGCTTGCTCTCGACGAGCGCGACCTCGAGCGTCTGCCTTCGCATATCGCCGCGGGCGTCAGGTCGACGTACGCGGGAATGATGATCGCGTTGCCGCCCGAATCGTGGCGGCGCTACGATCAGTTGCCGGCGACGGAGCTTGATGAGCTTCTCCATCGCCTGGCCGTCCACGTCGACCCGCGTAGCGAGCGCAGAAAGAGGCGCGAGAACAAGCTGTCGTCCAAATCGCAGGCGAGCATGCGTGCGGCGACGGTCGATTCTTTGCTTCGCGAGGAAGACGAAACGGTTTCGGCACATGCGTTCCGGCTTCGCACGATCGCAATGGCCACGCGCGACTTCAGCAGCAACCCGTCGAAGGCGCTGCGGCATGCAAGCGATGCGCTCGTCATGGTGACGAGATACAACCGGCCGATCGCGCTGCTCATATCGGTCGAGGATTGGAACCGGCTGCTCGGCGAAGTTCGCGAAATGAGCTTTACGAAGCTCGAGTTCGACTACGCGGGGTTGACGCAAATGGCAAGTGTCGTTGCGTTGAGGGAACCGTCGCTGAACTAAGGATGGTGTTCAGAACTCGTTTTGCCACACTGAGCCATCAACATAGAGGCGATGTGGTGCAAGCGGTGCGGCACCTGGCTCGAATGCAGCGCGACGTTCGGCATAAAGAAGGCGCCGATTGCCTGCCCGCGCGGGCGGCTTTTGCGCTCATGCAATGGACTCGCCGTCAGTCGTCCACGCATCATCCATAGGTTGCTCAGGGCGAACAGCGTATGCAATTGCTGCGCGTTCTTCATCGGCCACGATAGCGCACCTTTAGATGCCACCGTGCGCGGCGATGAACATGGCGACGGCCGACCGGCAATAGGATTCGATTTCGTTGTCGTTCTGCGCTCTCGCCTCATCGAAGCGTGCGATGACCACGAGATCGGATCCTTTGAAAAGCGCGGCAAACAAGCGTGCGGACCGGAGAGGATCAGGCACGTTCAAAAGCGCCTTCGCGTGCAACTGACGCAACAGGGCCTCGATTTGGGCGATGACATGGGCGGGGCCGGCTTCGTAATGGAGCTTGCTTAACGACTTTTGATTCGTCTTGTCGGCCATGACCATGGCTTCGACACTGCGGACGTCTGATCTCAACAGCGTGCGAAGCAGTGATGATCCCACCGCCATGAGCTGATCTTCGACCGAACCGTCGACGCCTTCAAGAAGGGCCTGTGGTGCAAACAACTGATGGCAGCCGGCCGCGATGGCCGCGCTGAACAGCGCCTCCTTGTTCTCGAAGTGCCGATAGATGCTGAGCTTGGATATCTTCGCCCGCTGCGCGACCTTGTCCAACGTCGTCGCTTGAAAACCCAATTCCACAAAGAGTTCGCGCGCGGCGTCGATGATCGTTTGGCCAAGCGCCTCGTTGGCGGGCCGGCCACGCCGGGGCTGGCTATTTTCGGTCACGACAATTCCAGTACTTGACAGTATCTCAATACTGTAATTACGATACCACATAGTACCTGAAATGTGCAAGCCAATGGGTGGCGTCCTCCGAATAGGTTTCCCCGGGGCCGCCCGGCGATATCGAAGCGGCAATGGCCGGCCGGTCAACGCAGTGATGGGCGACTTTCTCGTCGACGCCGAAGCCCTGCTCGCTGCCCCTCTTGACCGTGTATCGCTGGACGATATTGCGCACAAGGCCCAGCCCCCTCCATCCACAACACGGAGCCCATCACCATGAATGACGTCATCATCATCGGCGGCAGCTTTGCCGGCCTCGCCGCCGCCCTGCAGCTTGGCCGTGCCCGCCGCAAGGTCACCGTTCTCGATACCGGCCGTCCGCGCAACCGCTTTGCCGGCCACTCGCATGGCCTGCTCGGCCACGATCACAAGCCGCCGCTGGACATCCTGGTCGAGGCGCGGCAGCAGCTGGTGCGCTATCCAACGATCAGGCTGGTCAATGCCCGGGCCGAGAGCGTGTCTGGCGCCATCGACGATTTCTGCGTCGTCACTGACGATCACGAAAGCCTAAGGGCGCGCCGCCTGATCCTGAGCTATGGCGTCGCCGACCAGATGCCTGATGTTCCGGGCTTTGTCGAAACCTGGGGCACGTCCATCGTGCCCTGCCCCTATTGCGACGGCTTTGAAGTCGCCGGCCAGCATTGGGGCCTCGTTTGGTCCGGCCCGCAGTCGCACCAGTCTGTCAGGCTGTTCCACGACTGGACCGACAAGTTGACTGTCTTCGCCGATGATCATGACATTGCGCCCGACATCCAGGCCGATCTGGCGCGCCGCAAGATTCCTGTCGTCGATGGCCGGATCGTCGAGATCGCCCACGACGGCGGCCACATCGCCACCGTCAATCTCGATACCGGCCGCATTGTCGCGGTCGACGTCCTGTTCGCCCATCCGCGTAACAAGCCGTCCGCGGGACTGCATGAATCACTGGGCCTCGCCACGATCGATACACCCACCGGCATCGTTCTCAAAGTCGACGAGCGCGGCCAAACCAGCATGCCCGGCATCTACGCCGCCGGCGACCTCGCCACGCCCTTCTTGCCCTCGGTCACCCAGGCATCATCGCAGGGCGCGATGGCCGGCATCTTCGCCCAGCAGTCGATGCTGGTTTGAGAGCACGGATGCTTGTTCGAGACGATACGCACCTTGGCATCGGTTCCGCTCTCCTTGCCTCGAACAAAGGGAAGCTTGTTAAAAACGAATCACCACAAGGAGATGACATGACAGAGCAGAATGCCTATCAGGTGGCCGACTGGAATGGTCAAAGCGGGGAGCGCTGGGTCGCCAACCAGGCCCGGCTCGACGCTATGGTGGCGGCGTTCGGCCACGCCGCGATCGAAGCCGCCGCGCCCTCGAAGGGCGAGCGCGTGCTGGACGTCGGCTGCGGCGCGGGCGCGTCGAGTCTGGCACTGGCCGCCCGCGTCGGTCCGGGGGGCCAAGTGCTGGGCGTGGACATATCCGAACCGCTGATCGGCCGAGCGCGCGCGCTTGCGCCACCAGATACGCCCGTCCTGTTCCAGGTGGCCGACGTCAGCAGCGCCGAGTTGCCCGAGGGCGCATTCGACATCCTGTTCTCGCGTTTCGGGGTGATGTTCTTCGACGATCCGACAGCGGCGTTCGCCCATATGCGACGCGCGCTACGGCCGGGCGGGCGGGTCGCTTTCGTCTGCTGGCGCGGCATGGCCGAGAACGATTGGGTGCGCCTGCCGATGGGCGCGATCAAGGGCATCCTCCCGCCGAGCGCGCCGCCCGCTGCCGAAGCGCCCGGTCCATTTTCGTTCGGCGACCGGGGGCGGGTGTCGCGCATCCTGACGGCGGCCGGCTTCACCGATATCGCTATCGCGCCCTTCGATGCTTCCGTCCCGTTCGGCGAGGGCGGGACGCGAGACGCGGCGATCGATGACGCGGTGAAGATGACGCTCGAGGTCGGCCCACTGTCGCGTGCGCTCGCTGATCAACCCGACGACATCCGCGCCCGCGCCTCGGCCGCGGTTCGTGCCGCCTTCGCGGGCCTCCCCGGCGAGCGGTCGGTGATGATCGACGGCGCGGCGTGGATCGTCATGGCACGCAATCCGGCAAGCTGACAAGGATTAACACGCCCGGGCAAGCGACGCGCGTTGGACAAGGCCACGAGTTCTGAACACCATCCCTAACGGTTGAAGTCACGCCCGGAGGTGACCGCTTCCACGTAACCCGTGCGAACGACGAAGTCGCCGAAATGCTCGCCTTCGTGCCGTTCACGCGCGAAGTGGCCGAGCGTCTTGTCGAGCGTATCGAGGATTCCGTCTTCACCGACGTTCTCGAGGTACATGCGGGCGAGCCGCTCCCCGTGAAAGCCACCGCCGAGGTAAAGGTTGTACTTGCCCGGTGCCCGGCCCGAAAGACCGATTTCGGCGACATAGGGCCGCGAGCAGCCGTTCGGGCAGCCGCTCATGCGGACGGTGATCGGAACGTCGGAGAGCCGATGCCGCTCGAGCAGCGCCTCGATACGGGCGATAAGTGACGGGAGATAGCGTTCGCTTTCCGCCATCGCAAGACCGCACGTCGGCAGCGCAACGCAGGCCATCGAATTCACCCTCAGCGCGCTGCCCCAGTCAGGCGCGAGCAGGCGATAGTCGCGCGCCAATTGCTCGATGCGTGCCCGGTTCGCGTCCGAGATGCGCGCGATCGTGATGTTCTGGTTCGGCGTGAGGCGAAACGTATCGTCGTGAACGCGGGCAATTTCGCGCAAGCCATCCAGCAACGGGCGGTCCGGCTGATTGTGCAAGCGGCCGTTCTCGATGAAAAGCGTCAAATGATGGGCTCCATCGTCGCCCGTTTGCCAGCCGAGCGTATCGCCGTTCGAGGTGAACGTATAGGGACGCGCGGGGGCGAGCGCGAAACCGAGCCGACGTTCGATTTCGGCCTTGACCCAATCGAGGCCGAGATCGTCGATCGTGTACTTGAAACGCGCGTGCGCGCGTTCCAAGCGGTCGCCGTAGTCGCGCTGGACACTCATTACCGCATCGCAGGTCTCGAGCACTTTGTCCGGTGTCACGAAGCCGATCACGTCGGCGAGCCGCGGATAGGTCGCCGTCGATTGATCGCTGCGACCCATGCCGCCGCCGATTACGACGTTGAAACCCTTCAATTCGCCGTCCTCGGCAATCGCGATGAATCCGAGATCCTGCGTATAGACGTCGATATCGTTGACGGGTGGAATCGCAAAGCCGATCTTGAATTTGCGCGGCATGTACGTCTTGCCGTAGAACGGCTCCTCGGGCGCTTCGGCGGGCTCACGTTCACGTGCTTCGCCATACCAGATTTCGCGATAGGCGCGCATGCGCGGAATCGCGCGATCGCTCGCGCGGTGCGCGAGGTCGTACACCGTGGCGTGCAGCGCGGATAGATGCGGATTGATCGAGCACATGACGCCGCGCGCATCGTCGCCGCATGCTGAAATCGTGTCGAGCCGCACTTCATTCAGACCTTGAATGAGCGGGCGCAGATCGTTCTTGAGCACCCAGTGAAACTGTACCGTTTGTCGAGTGGTCAGGCGTAACGTCGCGTTTCCGTGGGCGCGTGCGAGCTCGTCCAGCTTGAGCCATTGCTCGCTCGTGCAGACGCCTCCCGGCATTCGGACGCGGATCATGAATTGAAACGCCGGCTCTAGTTTCTGCCGCCGACGTTCGTCGCGGACATCGCGATCGTCCTGCAGATACATGCCGTGAAATTTGAGCAGCTTCGCGTCGTTCGCCGAAACCGCTCCGGTCAGCGGATCCGCCAGTCCTTCCCGAATCGTGCCGCGCAGCTGGTCGCTTCCCGCCTTGAGCCGTTCGTCCGCGCTGAGTCGTTCGACGGGCTGTGACAGATCGCGGCTGCGATCTGGCCGAGGATGGGTTTCGCTCATTTGAATCCTCTTTGAATGGTGCTGGGCCGCCCGAGCATTCATACGCGCCCGGGGGCGGGGGCCTCCCATGCGAAGGCAATGACCCAGAGGCTTCGCGTCGTCAATAGACGTCGCGCTGGTAGCGCCGTTCGCGTTGCAGCTTCTGCAGATAGTCCTGCGTGGCCTCGGGGCCGAAGCCGCCTTCGTCGGCGACGATTTCGGCGAGCGTCCGATGGACGTCCGGCGCGAGCCGCTTCGCGTCGCCGCAGACATAGAGGTGGGCGCCTTCCTCGAGCCACGCGAAAACATCGCGTGCATGCGCCTTCAAACGATGCTGAACATAGGCTTTCGCCTCGCCGTCGGAGCGACGGTCGCGCGAAAACGCGACGTCCATTCGCGTCAGCAGCTTGTCCTTGAGCAGCCTCTGCCACTCGGTCTGATAGAGAAAATCGGTGCGAAAGTGCCGATCGCCGAAGAGAAGCCACGACCGCCCATTCGCGCCGCGCGCCTCGCGCTCTTGCATGAAGGCACGAAACGGCGCGACGCCCGTGCCGGCGCCGATCATGATGATCGGGACATCGTCGCCGGGCAGCCGAAAGTTAGGATTCCTATGCAAGTAGACGGGCAGCTTCGCATCGAGCGCGACCCGGTCCGACAACTGACCTGATGCTACGCCCGCGCGATGCTCGCCGTGCAGTTCATAGCGCACGGTCGAGACGGTCAAATGGGCCTCCTCGGGCGCGGCGGCCAGGCTCGATGCGATCGAATAGAGCCTCGGCTGCAGCGGCCGGAGCGTCCCGACGAAAGTCGCGGCATCGAGTCCCTCGACGGGGAACTGCCGGATCACATCGATAATGTGATGGCCGCTCAGGTAGGCCGCGCGTTCGTCGACGTGGCCGCTCGCCGCCAGGTTCCGCAGCGTTTGCGCACCGGAAAGTTCCGCCCAACGATCGAGGAATCGCGGCGTCAGCGTTGTGATTTCGAAATGGGAAGCAAGCGCCTCGCCAAGCGCAGCTTGTTTGCCCTTCATGTCGACCGTCTGCGACGCGTCGAGCTTGAGCGTGCTCAGCAACCCTTCGACGAGCGCGGGATCGTTGGTCGGTACCAGGCCCAACGCATCGCCGGGCTCGAAGTGAATACCTGAGCCTTCGAGCGAAAGCTCGATGTGACGTGTTTCCTTGGACGAGCCGCGCCCCGAGAGCACGATGTTCTCGATGACGCGCGCGGGGTGCGGGTTGTGCTTGTCGATCGCGGGCGTCGGCGTTGCAGCCACGGAAGACAGCCGCAAGGCCGTGCTCGTCGTGCTATCACCTGCTGCCGCCGTCTTAGCGAGGATGTCGAGGACATCGTCGATCCAGGCACTCGCTGCCTCTTCATAGTCGACGTCGCAATCGACTCTTGGCGCGAGGCGTTGAGCGCCGAGTTCTTCGAAACGGCGATCGAGACGCTTGCCTGCCTCGCAATAGCGCTCGTAGCTCGAATCGCCGAGCGCGAGCACGCCGAAACGAACGGTAGGCAGCTTAGGCGCTTTCCGACCCTCGATAAACTCGAAGAAATCGGCCGCTGTTTGCGGCGGATCCCCTTCGCCATATGTGCTCGCTACGATCAGGACGTCCTGCTCATCCTTCAGTTGACGCGGCTTGTAATCGACCATGTCGTGAAGCGACACGGCCAGACCGCGTTGCGCCGCGCGCTCCGCGAGCGTTTTGGCGAGCGTGCGGCTGTTGCCTGTTTCACTGCCGTAAAGCACGGTCAGCCGCCGGGTGGGCCCGGCACCTGATTTACCTTGAGCCGTGGAGGGCGCCGGCGCGGCTTTGGCTGAGGACGCCTGTTCGAAGCCTGCCAGAAAACCGCTGATCCAGAGCAACTGCTTGGAATCCAGCGATGAGACGAGGGCTTTGACATGCTCCCACTGGGTGTCGGTGAGATCAGGCCCTTTGAATTCGGAAACGGTCATTTCTTCCGTCGATGCAGATTAGAGTACGTCACGCCGATCCCGACCTTTTGGGGCATTCGCCTGGAGGTATCGGCGCGATGCGTATTACGCGTCTAGTGATTTTCTCTTGATCCGCGATAATATGCAAACGCATTATGTGTTTGCATATATTAATGACCTTTAGTTATTTGCCCGCTTCACCCGGATATTGGGGTTGAAGCGAAATCTTGCATAACGCGAACAAGAGCTGTCGAGCTTTGCATCGGTCCGCCTGGAGCGGGTTGCTGCGCGCGGCAGCGAGCTGCCTTTATCGATTCTCGCGGGATGGCGCCAGCAATTCCGAGCGACCGATTACCTGCTTCAAACTATCCGCTGGCTCAGGGTCAGAGAACCCAGCGGCTTCGATGGCCGAGCTCAAGCTCCTGAAGCGCGCTGCTTGCTGCCCTCACCCTGTCGTTGCTCAGCGAGAATGTCCTCTAGGGTTCGTCGATGTCCATGCTTGACGATGCGCAGGTCGTAACCTGCCGCCTCGAGCAGCCGCACGAGTGCGGAGACGCTCATGTCGCCACGGGCGAGCGTCTCCATCCGGGCAACCGTTGTGCGGGCTACGCCGGCGCGTTGCGCAGCCTCTTCCTGCGACAGGTTTGCTTCGCGTCGCGCATCGCGGAGCATAGTAGCGACATCGGCCAGTGTCGTCATTTGTAGCCCCAAGGCACCGAGGATGGCAAAATCAGTGATCACTGTAGCCCCCAGAGCACAATTTTGCAAGTCACCTTTGTAGCCCAAGAGCTACAATGCGGAAGAATCGGTGGGTTTTGTGGCTCTGTGGCTACGCCCGACGGTCAAGAATAAACTCGAGAGAAGGCCCCCTCTAGGAGCCGATCGCAAAAACCGCTCGCTCACCGAGGGAATCAAAAAATCCGACCGTGCCCTCGTCGAAGGTCACGATCCGTTGCGCTTTCGGATTCGTCGCCACCCACTCCCGCTTGAGCACGCCACCGCTGCGGCTCCAAACAGACAGCTTTCCGGGGCGATAAGCCGCCGCCAGGCGCTCCCCTTCCGCGTCGAACGCGAAGTCGGAATAACTGTGGTGACTGTGACGCGTGGGTCTTCCGTCCGCCAGATCCAGCGGATCCGGTTGGTAAGCATCGGCGACATCGATCCCCTTCGCCAGATCCACGAGTACGAGTCCCGCGTGATAGCCCAAGATCGCAACCAGTTCGCCCCTCGGATCGCCTCTCAATGCAGCCGGCGCGAAAGTTTTATAGCTGGTTGTGGCGGGTAGTTCGACGCAATGTTCCTCGCGACCGCTGTCTAGATCGAAGACGGTCAGATCGGCAATCTGTTCTTCGCAGCGATGGCCACGCGAGATCGCGACGCGCCTGTTAGGAAGTAAGGCGCAGGCATGAGCAGGCCCTCCGTGGAGCACGCCCAATTGACCGAGATGCTTCTCGAAGATTCGCGTTCTGTCGTGCTTTCTAACCACGATGATGCCGTTTTCGAAATACGCGATGTGCTCGCGATCGACAGCGGGAAGTGCGCTTGTCGAGATGCCTACCTCACGAACGACACCTTCTGTCATGTTTACCGCAATCAATCGCCGCAGGATGCCCGTGTCACTGGCTTGCCCACCCGTAAGGACATAGATCAGCTCTCCATCCGGCGCGATTTGATGCCCGGCGCTGAGTTCGAGCAACGGAAAAGCGCTGATCACCTCGCCGGTAGTCCTTTGGATTTCAAGCGTTGTTTCAGGAAATTTTCTCGAAAGAACTTCTTGGCAAATAAAAGGACCGTGCTGGGTCCCACTGAGATTGCCTTTCTTCTTTTGATTGGATTTGGCCTTCATCGTGTGTCCGTGAGCCTTTGCAGTCGCTATCGATAGCGTTGAGAGACTGCCTGATAAGAAGCAACATCTCGATTGAATTTTTGGCGGAAGGGGCGAATTATCGCTCCGCAAGAAATATAGCACCGTCGCAATCGGGAGAACTGTTTCCCGGTTTGCCACGCACGTTGTTCAGCTCGCGATTCGATGCACCCAGACAACCTGCGTCCACGCAAAGTCGCCGATTCCGTAGCGCGCGATCAGCGTATCGATTCGCGCGTTGATCCGGGGTGAGCGGATATGACAGTGGACGATGAAATAGCCGCTGTTGACGCCGACGAGCGAGCCGTCAGGCAATGCCGCGTTTCCTTGGACAGGCGCGAGGGAAGTTGCGATGTCGCCGGTGCTGACGAAGTAGGCGGTGCCGCGCCGGTCGATGAGCCGCTGCGCCTGCGTGCGCGCGAGCGTGGGGATCGCGGCGGCGAGCACAGGCGCCGCTGCCGTGTTCGCGTTGACCATCGTCTGGTCCGGCAGGATCGTCACATAGGGGACGAGCGCCGCGATTACATGGGCGTCATATCCAGGGATGCGGCCGAGGTCGGATACCGAAACGAGTTGCAAAGGCCATCCATCGGTGCCTCGCTTGTCACTGAGCGAGCTGACCATTCGATCGGCGGTCGCCTGAGCGAGCGCCGGATCGAGCGACAGCTCTCCGAGCAGTCGACGATATGCGAGCACGCCTTCCGGATTCGTCCGGTACGGCTGACCCGGGGCCGGGCGATCCACGAGATCCATTAAATTGAATTTGGCCTGGGCGTCTTCGACGTCTCCGGAGATCCACGCGCGCGCGAGCTCGCCGTTGACCGAGGCCGCGCCGGATGGCAGAAAGTTGACGAGTTGCACATCGCCGACCGGCGCGGACCACGATTGCCCGATATACGTCACGTTCGACGTCGCGCTTTGCGCGCGCAATGCGGCGCGCGCCCACTCGACGGCCGCGCGCTCGGCCCACATCGTCTGCGCGGCAAGCCGTTGATTCTCGACGTCACGGGTGGCGACTTCCTGGCGCCAGAGCACGCTCGCGGCGAGCGTCGCCGCGAGTGCGACGACGAGCAGGACCGTCACGATCGCGATCCCTCGTTCGCGGCGTGCGGTCTTCGTTGTAATAGGACGGTGTCGATGCATGGCCCTCGATCCGGAATGCGCGATGCCGGCGAACCATCAAGGCTCGAATGCCAGCCACGCATGGAGGATGCTGGCATGGGCAGATGACGATATGCCGACAGCCGACGTGAGGCAGGCGAGCCATGCCGCGAGCGTCACGAGTCGGGAACCGTAGGTCGCGACGGCGAGCGGGCTCACGACGTTGGGTACGGCGTTCGTACAGCAGAGCAACATCAGAAACAGCGCGGCGCTGACGGCCATGCAGGTGATGAAGTAGTAGCGGCTGACGGCCCAGCGCCTCGTAAACGGCGCGCGGTAGTGGTGCTGGTTCGTCGCGACGATCGCCACGGCGTTCGCCACCGGCACGATCGTCATCGTCGCGCCCCAGAAAAACGGCTCATCGCTGTGCGGATTGATGAGCGTCAAGACGCCAATTATCCAGAACGGCGGGGCGAGCAGCGTGACGGCGGCCCATGATAGCCATTGCCAGGCGAGCCACGGCAGCCGCCAGCGCAACGGCGGCAGAGTGTGGCGCGACGGGCGGAAAGCGACGGTACGCGAGTGCGTACGATGCGGACTAGGAGTGGCGACGGCCAATCGTTCCGCAATCCACCGCAGCATCGTGGCGATCGACATGGGACATCTCACCGGTAATTTGTGGTCCTTATCGAATAAGACGTTTCGACGCTGCCTATCCCGCAAAGGTTTAGCCGAATGAGCGTGCGCATGCGCATCTCTCGGGCGTTCGCGATTCGGCGACCCGGAATCGGAAGACGAAAAGCGCCGCCGCAACGAAAAGCTTTCAACGCTTTCATATAACGCGGACAGCGCGCTGCAAATCGTGGGACGCGGCGAGCTTGGCGCGGGCGATATGGCCCGGCTCAGCGAGCTTGCGCATTTGAGCGCGGCAGAACGGCGCAGCGTCGAGGAGGGGCAATAACGGTCGCGCAATTCTTAAATAGTTAAACGTGCTGCGAGATGTCACAAAAACTTACCCGTTCGAAAGGGACCATTCTCGGCTGCGTCACGCGCAAGCGCATCAACGGGCCGAAGCTTGCGCCCTCGCCGATACAAAAAAGTTTGCGGCAATGAACGTCTCGTTCCGTCTAGTTAGTTGGAAGCCTGCTCATGAACACGGGGCAGGTGCGCAATGAAAAGAATTTTGCGGGTTTTGCGCGCTCATTTCGTCCTTATTCATAGTGGCCGTATTGCGAGCTTCGACGGACCGGGAATCGAAGCGAGCACGCATCGACTTGAAGCACACGAGGACAGTCGCAGCGTCGACGACGGACTCGCTCTTTAACGCGGAGGCAGGGAACCGCTAGCTGCGGCGCACGAGCGCTCGAACAGCGGAAAAGTAGACGCGGCGACTGATTAGGATTCCTAATTATCGTCATCAGTCTGAAACAAATATGTGGTGGCGCATCGCCGATGAGCGGCGGACCGATGCCGGATCAAGGCGCGCCGACACGGGATGAACAGCGACAAAGGGGAAGGGCGCATGCCGCCGATAGTTGACGGGGAAGCACACGATGAAAGGCGATCAAGGCGCCGGTGTCTTGCTGGCGTCGCGCTGATAGGGGGTTTAAGTCTTGCTGCGGGGGCGCGAGCGCAGGACGCGGCCGGTGCGGCGCAAGCCGCCCGGCCCGCGGCCGGCGTTCCACAGACGTTCGATGTCAACGAATTCATCGTGCGCGGCAACACGGCCTTGCCGAGCCTCGAGATCGAGAAGGCGGTCTATCCGTTCGAAGGCCCGGGCAAGACGCTCGCCGATGTCAACGCGGCTCGCGACGCGCTGCAAAAGGTGTATCAGGACAAGGGCTATCAGTCGGTCGTCGTCGAGTTGCCGCAACAGCAGGTCAAGAACGGGGTGATTCTGTTGCAGGTCGTCGAAGCGAAAGTCGGGCGGCTGCGCGTGGAGGGCGAGAAATACAACTCGCCGCAAATCATCCGCGACGCCGTGCCCGCGCTTGCGGAAGGCACAGTGCCCGATTTCAATCAGGCGCAGCAACAGCTGACCGATCTCAACCGCTCGCCCGATCGCCAGGTGATTCCGGTGCTGAAGCCGGGCGCGATGCCGCAAACGGTTGACGTCGACCTGAAGGTCGACGATCACAGCCCGTGGCACGGCACGTTCGAGCTCAACAACGACAACAGCCCGGGCACCTCGGTGCTGAGAACGAGCGCGACGCTCAGCTATTCGAACCTCTGGCAGCTCGGCCATGTGATTACGGGTACGTATCTCGTCGCGCCGCAGCATCCCGACGATGCGCGCGTCTACTCGTTCTCGTACCTTGCACCGCTCAAGGATTCGCACTGGAGTCTGCTCGCGACGGTGCTCCATTCGGATAGCAACGTCGCGTCGGTCGGCGGCACGAACGTGCTCGGCAAAGGCACGACTTTCGGGCTGACCGCCATCTATGCGCTGCCGTCCACCGATACCTACGCGCATTCGGTCAGCATCGAAATCGACCGCAAGCACTACGACGAGGACGTGAGCATCGCAGGACAGGGGGCGTCGTCGGCGCCGCTCACCTACGTGCCCGTGACGCTCTCCTACAACGGCCAGCTCAATCTCAAGCAATCGCAGACGTCGTTCTCCGCATCGATGACGACGAATATCCGCGGCATCGGCAGCAGCTGGGCCGCCTGGGACAACAAGCGCTACAACGCGAATCCCGATTTCATCTACGGCAAGTTCGACGTCAACCACACGCAGAACTTCATGAACGACATGCAGGCCAACGCGCACGTGACGGCGCAAATGGCGAACGAGCCGCTCGTGTCGAGCGAGCAGTTCGCGGCGGGCGGCATGACGAACGTCCGCGGATACATGCAGGCCGAAGACACGGCCGACAGCGGCGTGATCGGCTCGCTCGAATTGCGCAGCCCGTCGCTCGCGAAGTTCATCGGCGGCGCGGTCGGCAGCCGCATCAACGAGTGGCGTTTTCATGCGTTCGTCGACGCGGCGCATCTGTGGCTGTTGAGTCCGCTGCCCGAGCAGACGGCGACCTTCAACCTGCTGAGCGTCGGCTTCGGCACGCGGGTTCAGCTGCAAAAGTACGCGAGCGCGGATTTCGAAGCAGGCTGGCCGCTCAAGGCCGGCGTTTATACGAGGCAATACAGCCCTCGGTTCGATTTCTATGTGCGACTGGGATTCTGAGGACATTTTTTGATCGTGCCGTGCCGACGTGCTGAGCGCCGAGCCGGTTCATTCGGGGAGTCGATTGTGAAGCGAGTCATGTTTTTCTTGTTGGCGGTGCTTTTGGGAGTGCTGCCGGGTATCGCGAACGCCTGGTGGCAAAACGACTGGTCGTTTCGCAAGTCGATCGCGATCGACACGAGCCCGAAGGGAGCCAACGTGGCGGACTCGGCCGGCCGCATGCCGCTCTTGATCCGACTGCACCCCGGAAATTTCCAGTTCGACGGTCTCGCCGACAACGGAGCCGATATCCGCTTCGTGGCCGCCGACGACAAGACGCCGCTCAACTATCAGATCGAGCAGTACGACGCCGTGCTCGGCGTCGCGCTGATCTGGGTCGACATCCCTAAGATGCCGGCGGGCGCCGCTCAGCAGATCTGGATGTACTACGGCAACAAAAAGGCCAATGACGGCAGCAAGCCAGCCGAGACGTTCGATCCCGATTACACGCTCGTCTACCACTTCAACGGCGCATCGGGGACGCCGCCGAAAGATGCGACGGCCTACGCGAACAATGCGCAGAACGCACCGGCCCGAACGATCGAGGACGGTATCGTCGGCAAGGGCGCGCAGTTCGACGGCAGGACGCCGCTGAACCTGCCGGCCAGCCCCTCGCTGAACGTGAGCGCGGGAGGCAGCTTCACGTTCAGCGCCTGGATCAAGCCCGCGACGCTTGGCGCCAATACGTTGCTCTATAGCCGTCGCGACGGCGCGAATGCATTGCTGATCGGACTCGATAACGGCGTGCCGTTCGCGGAAGTCGACGCAGGCGCCGCACCGGTTCGCACGCCTGCCGCTGCACCTGTCGCGGTTAATCAGTGGGCCTACATTGCCGTGACGGCCGATGGCAAGAACCTGACCGTCTACGTCAACGGCAAATCGGTGGCGCAGGTCGCGGCGACGCTGCCGGCACTCACGAGCGCAGCGGCGGTGGGAGGCGACGTGGCCGGTGCGCCGGCGGCGTTCGCGGGCTATAACGGCGCGATCGACGAGCTGCGCCTCTCGAAAATTGCGCGCACGCCTGAAGCGATCGCACTCGACGCCTTGTCCGAGGGCTCTGAATCGAAGCTGATCGCCTATGGTGCCGACGAGAAGCAGTCCGGCTTCGGCTTCGGCTACTTCGGCGTGATCGTGCAGTCCGTCACCGTGGACGCATGGGTCGTGATCTCGATCCTGCTCGCGATGGCGGCCGTTTCTTGGGTCGTCATGTGGACGAAGGCACGCTACGTCGGCACCGTCGACAAGGCGAACAACTACTTCGTCCAGCGTTTCCGGCAGGTCGCGGGCAAGCACCTTGTCGGCCTTGCGCACGTCGAAGAGAAGAGCGAGGAAGGCCGTCGTCTGAGCCAGTCGTCGCTCTACCGTCTCTACAAGGCCGGTGTCTCCGAGATTCACAGCCGTGAGAACGAGCATGGACGCACGGTCATCACGACGGAATCGATCGAGGCCATTCGCGCATCGATGGACGCAACGCTCGTGCGCGAAAACCAACGGCTCTCGAAGTCCATGGTGCTGCTCACGATCGCGATCTCGGGCGGTCCGTTCCTCGGCCTGCTCGGCACGGTGGTGGGCGTGATGATCACGTTCGCGGCGATCGCGGCTTCGGGCGACGTCAACGTCAATGCGATCGCACCGGGTATCGCCGCCGCGTTGCTTGCGACGGTGACGGGCCTCTTCGTCGCGATTCCGGCGCTCTTTGGCTACAACTACCTGCTCATTCGCAACAAGAACGTGACCGCGAACATGCAGGTGTTCGTCGACGAATTCGTCACGCGCCTCGCCGAAGCGCATCGCGCGCCCGATCACGCGCTCTTGGCCGACTGAACCGACCGAACCGACTGAACGAAAAGCGGGAGAACACCATGCAGGTTCAGGACGACGACAAGCCGTACGACGACATCAACATCACGCCGATGCTGGATCTGGCGTACGTGCTGCTCATCATCTTCATCATCATGACAACCGCGTCGGTGCAGGGCATTCGCGTCGATCTGCCGAAGGCGAGCTCGTCGGCGAGTCTCGCGAAACCGAAGACGAAGGCGATCACCGTTGCGGACTCAGGGCAGATCTACCTCGATGCCTACCCGGTGACGATGGACGAGCTCGAGAGCCGGCTGCGTACCGAGAAAGCGACGAATCCCGACGTTCCGATCGTGCTCAAGGGGGACGCGGCCGTTCAGTACCAGAAGGTGATGGACGTGCTCGACCTGCTGCGCCGTCTCGACCTCTCGCAAGTTGGTCTCGTGACCGGCAAGGCGAAGCAGGGCGGCTAGGAACACGCGATGGAAATGACCTACAACGGCGGCGCACCCGACAAGGGCCCGGGCCGCTTCATCAAGCCGGTCGTCATCGCGCTCGTGGCGATCGCGCTCGTCGCGCTGATCTGGCATTACGCCAGCGACACGGCAGGCGTGAAGCGCGTCACGGCGCCTCAGGTGACGACCGTCATTCCGCTGCCGCCGCCACCGCCGCCGCCGAAGCAAAAGCCGCCGCCCGAGAAGGTGAAGGAGGAAGTGAAGACGCCGGTCGACAAGCCGACCGTCGCGCCGAAGCCTTCCGAGACGCCCAAGCCGTCGGACAACCAGCCGAAGCAGATGACGATGAACGCACCCGCGCAGGCGGGCACGGACAGCTTCAACATCGGCGCCGGCGATGGCTCGGGAATGGTCGGCAGTGGTGGGGGCGGCAGGTTCGGCAACGCGAGCTACTCGCAGTACATGGTCTACGTGCTGCAGCGCGCGATCGAGCAGGACAAGGGCGTGCAGGAGGCGGGCGGGGCTCGCTTCGCGGGCAGCCTGAACCTCTGGATGGACCCCGCCGGCCGCATCACGAAGGTGACGATCGCGCAGTCGACCGGCGATTCGAAGATCGATGCCGCCGTGCTCGCCGCTGTCGAGGCGCTGGGCAAGGTCGATGAGCCGCCGCCTCCCGCGACGACTTATCCGGTGCTCGTGAAGTTGCAGGGGCGCAAGCCGGGCTGACGAGGCGACACGCAACGGCAGTGAATGACGCGGCAGGTCCATGAGGGACGGTGCCAGGAAAAGAACAGCAGTTACGCGGAGAAATTGATGAATCGGAAGACCAACAGACGGGGTGCCGTGGCGGCGCCTGCACGCCGCACGCGCATGAGCGCGGCGTTGCTGACGCTCGGCATGACGTGCGCGGCGGGGGCGCACGCGCAATCGCTCGAAACGCAGGCCGCGACGGGGACGGCTGCGCCAAGCGAGAGCGTGGTGATCAACCTCATCAACCTGCTCGTCAAACGCGGCGTGCTGACGCAGCAAAACGCGAACGAGCTCATCAGCGAGGCACGGACCGAGGCGGCGCAGGCGAAGGCCGCGAACGGATCGAGCGCGGGGTGGCTAGCCGCGGCGGCTGTCGTCAATGCGCCGACGCAGCCCGGCGACGTCGCGGTGCCCTACGTGCCGCAGGTCGTACGCGATCAGATTCGCGATCAAGTCAAGCAGGAGGTCATCGCACAGGCGAAGGCCGAGAACTGGGCGCAACCGAATACGTTCCCCGATTGGGTTTCGCGCATCAAGATCGACGGCGACCTGCGCGTGCGCGACGAGTACCGCTTCTTCGGCAGCGGCAACGCGAACAACGTCACGAACTTTGCGGCGATCAATCAGGGCGGCGGATTCGATATCAACCCGAATACGAACACGACCCAGTTGCCGACCCAGAACACGACGGCGAACCGCAACAATCTCGAGCGCTACCGCGCACGGCTCGGCGTGACGGCGCTGCTGTCCGAGCAGCTTTCGGCCGGCGTGCAACTCGCGTCGGGCAACGACAACGGACCGGTCTCCACGACAGCGACGGCTGGCGGCGGTTGGTCGAAGAAGAGCATCTGGCTGAACAAGGCGTTCTTCTCCTATACGCCGACACCGTGGATGAACGTCCTGGCGGGCCGCTTCGACAATCCGTTCTTCTCGTCCGATCTGCTCTTCTCGAACGATCTCGAGATGGACGGCCTTGCCGCGAACTTCCGACATGCGTTGCCGGCCAACCCGGACGTCACGCTGTTCGGTACGTTGGGCGTCTTCCCAATTCAATACACGTCGGACAATTTCCCGTCGAACAGCACCGACAAGGTGGGCGGCGATACGAAGTGGATGTTTGGCGCACAGTTCGGCGCGGAGTGGAAGATCAACTCGCAGAACCGATTGAAGGGCGCGCTCGCTTACTACGACTTCCAGAACTTCCGCGGCACGTTGTCGTCGCCGTGTGCGCTCTATCTCGGGGCGACGAGCTGCAGTACCGATAACGAAGCGCCGGCGTTCATGCAGGGCGGCAATACGCTCATCGCGTTGCGAAATATCGTCCAGAACCCGAACCTGGCGCCTGGGCTGACACCGCAGCCGCAGCTGTTCGGACTCGCGTACAACTACCGCCTGCTCGATATCAAGGCGCAGTGGGACACAGTGGTGGCGAACCGGGTCAAACTGAGACTCGATGGCGAATTCGTGCGCAACCTTGCGTATAACGAGGACAAGGCGTTCAACGCCGCATCTTTGCCGGTCAACAACTATGAATCGACGTCGGTCAATGCGACGCGCGCCGACTATCGCAGCGGTCCGAACGGCTTCCTCGCGAAGGCGACGATCGGCGAGCCGGAGCCGACGAGCAAGGGCCAGTGGAATTTCTCCGTCGGCTACAAGTACCTGCAGCCCGATGCGACGCTCGATGCGTTCACGGACCCTGACTTCCACCTTGGCGGCACGAATGCGCGCGGCTACATTCTCGCGGCATCCTATGCCGTAGCGCGCGATGCGTGGCTGTCTGCGCGCTATTTGAGCGCGAAGGAAGTCTACGGGCCGCCCGTGACCATCGACGTGCTGCAGCTCGAGTTGAACGCGCGGTTCTGACCGGAGTCCGTCATTGCGATGAAAACAGCTCAACACGCGAAGATTGCCGTCGCTTTGCTCTCGACCTCGATGCTCGTTGCCGGTTCTGCTCACGCGCAAAGCGTCGACGAGAAACTGCGCAGCCAGCTCCGTTCGACAGTGCAGGAGCTGCGCCAGCTCCAGGACAACCAGGCGCAGCTTCAGGCCGACAAAGCGGCCGCGGATAAGCAGCGCGATGATGCGCTTGCTCAGCTCAAAGACCTGCAGGCGCAGCTCGCGGCGGCCAAGGGTGAATCGAGCGCCGAGGCAGCGGCTCGAAGGGCGCTTGCGCAGGAAAAGACGAGTCATGCGGAGGACGCGAGGCAGCTCGCGAAATACAAGACGTCCTACGAGGATCTGCTGACCGTCTCGCGCGCCCGCGATAGCGAGCGCACGCAACTGCAAAACGAAATCAAGGCGCGTGACACGCAACTGCAAAGCTGCGAAGCCAAAAATGCCGATTTGTACCGTGTGGGGCACGAGATTCTCGATGCCTACGAGCATGTTGGCTTCGGGACGTTCTTCGCCTCGCGCGAGCCGTTCGCCCAGTCCGCGCGCGTGAAGTACGACGAGATTGCGCAGCGATATGGCGATGCGCTCTATGCGGGCCAGTACGACCCGAATGCGCGCACGGTGCCGGCTGTGGCCGCATCGGACGGTGCTGCGGCATCCGCACAGTCTGGCGCCCCGAAGGATGTGCCCTTGGGGCCTATGCAGTGACACGTCGCAGTTAGCGATCGAATCGACCGTTTCAATTCGTTGATGGAAGGAAGACCGACATGGTGGACAAGCAAATGGGTGCGAACGAGGGCTGGATCGAGGCAGTCGGGATCGAGCAGCTTGCGGAAATCTTCCGGGCGGCCGGATACCGCGTGACGGCGGCCGAGCAGAACGGCATCGTGCAGTTGATGAGCGCGAGCCAGGGAGTCGGCTTCGCCGTGCGCTTCGGCAATGTCGCGCCCGGGTTCGTCGAGCCCAAGACGCCGGGGGAGCCCGCCGCCGTTCGATATATCGACTACACGTTGAGCTGCGTGCTTCAGGTGCAAGGCGAACTGCCCGCCGATCTCGTGCCGAGCTGGGGCCGTACGAAACGCTTCGCGCGACTCGCGAGCCATGGCCCGTTTCTTTCGCTCGAGATGGACGTGCTCGTCGCGGGTGGCGTGAGCGAGCGCTACCTGCGCTCGACCATAGAACTCTGGGATCGCCTGGTCCAGGAGTTTCTGCTGCATTTGCGCAATCGCCCGGCGCTCGCCGAGCGCGAAGCAGTCGCTCGCGGCGATGCCGCGTCCGTTGAAGCGAATGATGGCGCCGCCGCTCAGCCGGAAGGTAGCGTGGAAACGGGCGCCAAGACCACGCTGCAGTGATCGAAGGCGGGGTGAAGCGCGGCGGCGCACTGCGGATTTCGGCGGGCAACGAAGGCATGGCTTGTCGGCGGCCGCGGCGCCGAGATGTAGAACTACTGTCAGTCCGTAGCAGGAGACAAAGTGAGCAAATTCGCAACGATCGTCGTTGGTTTGGCGTTGGGCACACCGCTCGTCGCACTCGCGCAGGGCGATGTCATCGCAAATACCGCGCAGGCATCGGTAACGGAATCGGACATCGCGACGCTGATGAAATCGCTGAGTCCGGAGGGACGCACGCGGCTTGCGGCCGATCCGGCCGCGATGGACCGCGTCGTGCGCTCCGCGCTCGTTCAGCGGGCCGTTCTCGCCGAAGCGAAGGCGAAAGGCTGGGACAAGGAGCCGCAAGTGAAATCGGCCGTCGAAGAGGCGCAGCGCGACGTCGTCGTTCGCAGCTATCTCGCGTCCGTCAATGCGCCGCCGGCCGATTATCCGTCCGATGCCGAGATCCAGGCCGCCTACGATCAGAACCATGCGGCCTTCACGGCACCGCGTGCGGTGCATCTCGCGCAGATCTACATCGCGGTGCCCCCGAACGCCGATGCCGCGACGATCGACAAAGCTCGCAAACAGGCTGCCGATCTCGCCAATCGCGCTCGCAACGGCGATTTTGCCGCTCTTGCGAAAGAGAATTCGCAAGACAAGGCCAGTGCGGAGAAGGGCGGCGATCTCGGTTTCGTGCCCGAGACGCTGATGGTGCCCGCGGTGCGCCAGGCTGCCGAGGCGTTGAAGCCGGGGCAGGTTTCGACACCCGTCCAGGTGCCTACCGGCTTTCACGTCGTGAAGCTCATCGAGACGCGCGACCCGATTCTGCGGCCGCTGACTGAGGTCAAGGAGCAAATTCGCGCGTTCTTGCGCGCGCAGCGCACGCAACAGAACGAGCAGGCCTATTTGGTGAAGCTCGGCGGCAGTGCGCCGATCAATGAAGATGCTCTGAAGAAGGCGCTTGCGGCGGCGCAGTAAAGGGAGCCAACGCAGGTGGGCGTCGATGCCGCGAATGCCGGCGTTTGTCCGACGCCGGCATGGCTTCTCGTGCGATATTGTCCAACACAGGTCCGATGAGCGCAGAGGAGGTCCAGATGACGCTGCCAAAAAAGGCCATGATCGTTGCGTGCGCCGCGCTCGCGGCCGCCGCGCACGCCGAGGACAACGCGAAGCACGCCGATGCCCCGGCGCAGGCCGGCTCCGCATCGAGGCAGGTTTGTATCGATGCCGAAGTGAACGGTCAGCGCGCGCTTTCATACGACTGTCTGAGCGCGCAATTGAAGCCCAAAGAGGCGCCACGGGCGGGTGCCTCCGAAACGGCGGCCGAGAGCGCCGCGAAGGGCCCGTCGAATCGTGTCGGCACGTTCAACCTGTCGGCCGAGCGCAATCGCTTCGGTACGAATTGGGGCAAGTCGATCACGCCCCAGCGACCGGCGCAGCCCGTCGTCGTGCCGCCCCGCTGAGCATATCGCGGCGCAATCGATCGGCGATCGTTGAGACGGTTCGAGTCGATGAAGAGGCGGCGATGGTGGAAGCAACATCTCGGATTCGGCCGATCTGCGCGGCATGATCGGGAAGATCGGCGCCGGGTGGGACGCCGATCTTCTGATCTGGAGGGCAGGGTGCGCCGATCATCTTAGGGTCAAGGTAGGAGCACTGATTTCGTGAATCGAAGCCGCTGGAGAGGTGTGTGGGGCCACCTCAGGAAAGTCCTCGCCGCCTGTGCGATCGTCTCAAGCGTGCCGGCCTTGCCGCAAACGCGCGATGTGCCGCAGCCCTGGATCGCCTATGCGCAGCTCGTTGGGCGACAGTTCCACGCGTGGCTCGAAGCCGATAACGATGCGGCTGATCGGCTCCATCAATATCTCGAGGAGAGAATTCTGAACGCGCAGGCCGATGCGCCGCCGCCTGCGATCGTCATCCGCGCGTGGATCGGCGCGAACGGCTCGATCACGAACGTCGAGTTCGACTCGCTGGGCGACGCAAAGGCCGATGCGACGCTGCGGCAACTGCTGACGCAGCATCCGATGTCCGAAACTCCGCCGCCCGACATGCTCCAGCCGCTGCGCGTGCGGCTGCGGCTCACACCCAATCCAGAGGCGCCGGCCGACGCTTCGGCGGCGTTACCGGCTCAAGCCCGGTGAGTGTCTGAGAGTGTCTGAGCTGCTCAGCGCTTTGGTGGCCGTTCCGTCAGCAACGGCAAGCGGTGGGTTATCCCCAGATTTTGTTGGCAAATCTGTGCATAACTCCCGCATAGTTAGCGCAAGTACCTGACGGAAAACGCGCAAGCTTTCGTGCGATGTCGCCCGAGCAAAAACGGGGCGCGGTGGCGAGATCGTCTTGCCGATGCGATCGGCGTCTGGTACGCATGCGCGTCGGATGACGCCGCATCGATACTCGGGAAGGCCCGCATATTGATTTCGAAACATCGCGGCGCCGTCAATGGCATGATATGCGCCTTGACATTCCTGGCTTTTTCACCCCCGCCCTGTCCCCGAATATGTCCGACCTCATCGTTCACGGCGGCGTGCCGCTTCGCGGCGAGATTGTGCCGTCCGCCAACAAGAACGCCGTTCTTCCGATTCTCTGTGCCACGCTTTTGACGGACGCGCCGTTGCGCCTCGTCGGCGTGCCCGAGATCACCGACGTCAAGAAAATCCTCGATATCTTTCGCACGCTGGGAAGCGAGGTGTCGATGGATTTTTCGACGGGTGTGCTCGAGCTCCATCATCACGCGACGTCGTTCGACCCAGCGATTCATCGCTTGCCCGAGGAGATGCGCTCGTCGATCATGCTCGTCCCTCCGCTGCTTGCGCGCTTCGGCGTGGCCCGGCTCGAGAACGACGTGAAGGGCTGCACGCTCGGTGTGCGCGAGATCGATCCGCACGTCGAAGTGTTCGAGCGATTCGGCGCGCGTATCGAGCGCACGACCGATTCGTTGATCGTGCGCAGCGCGAAGCGGTTGACCGCCAACGATCACTGGCTCGATTACGCGTCGGTGACGACGACCGAAAACTTCGTCTTGTGCGCGGCGTCCGCGTCGGGCGTATCGACGCTCGTCAATGCGGCCTCCGAGCCGCACGTGCAGGAGTTCTGCCGCTTCATCGAGATGCTCGGCGTGCCCATCGAAGGGATCGGCACGTCGCGACTGCGGATCGAGGGTGGGCATAAGCTCGGCGAGCTTGGCGGCGGTGAATTCCGTTTCAGCGAGGATTTCCACGAGATCGCGACGTTCCTGGCCTTGGGCGCGATCACGGGCGGCGATATCGCCGTCAAGAATGGCGCGCCCGAGCAGTTCCCGCTCATCGATCGGACATTCGCGAAGTTCGGCATCGACATCGTTCACCAGGACGGATGGTCGCGAGCGGTGCGAGAAGGTCCGATGCGCGTGCGCCAGCCTTTCACGCCGAATATTTTGACCAAGATCGAAGCTGCGCCGTGGCCCTACTTGCCCGTCGATCTGCTGCCGATCTTCATCGCGCTCGGCGTGCGCGCCGAAGGCAGCGCGATGTTCTGGAACAAGGTCTATGACGGCGCAATGGGCTGGTCCGTCGAGCTCTCGAAATTCGGCGCACATGTGTTCCTGTCGGACCCTCATCGGCTGATCACGTTCGGCGGCATTCGCCTGAGCCCGGCACGGGTCGAGAGTCCTTACATCATTCGCGTCGCCATCGCGCTTTTCATGGTGGCGGCGAGCATCGAAGGGCAATCGGTCATCAAGAACGCCTTGCCGATCCGTCGAGCGCACCCGCGGTTCGTCGAGAACTTGCGCTCGGTGGGCGCGAAGGTCGAGTGGACGAGCACCGACTGAATGCCTGGCGGCTGCTGTTGCCGCAAGCGCGTGTGCTTGCGACGGCGGTATCGCTGGCTTGCCTTGACCGCGTTCTCAGGGTCGATTGCGAGTGATCGACGGTTTATCCATTCGACCCTGAGCAGGCGTGCGGCTTGCTTGTATCTCGTTGAGTCCGTTCGATGATGAGGCTTTCGACTCGATGGATGCGATGCCGCTTACGCTCGATTGGCCGGCCGCCTTGGCGCGGCTTGCTGGCGCGCTCGTCGCGGGCGCCATCTTCGGCCTGAACCGCAGCGAGTCGGGTAAAGCTGCCGGGTTGCGCACGACACTGCTTGTCTGCCTGGCCGCTTGCATTTCGATGCTCCAAGTCAATGCGTTGCTCGAGCAAGCGGGCAAGCGGCCGGACTCGTTCGCCACGCTCGACCTGATGCGCTTGCCGCTCGGCATTCTGACCGGGATGGGCTTCATCGGCGGGGGTGCCGTGCTGCGCAAAGACGGGCTCGTGACTGGCGTCACGACCGCGGCGACGCTCTGGTTCGTGACAGTCGTCGGCCTGTGTATCGGCGGTGGGCAGTATCGGCTGGCCGTCAGCGCAACGGTGATCGGTGTCGCGGTGCTGTGGGGATTGCGGTATGTCGAAGACCGGCTGGAGCGGCGCAAGACCGCGTGGCTGACCGTTGAATATACGGGGGAGAGCAATTTTCAGCAGCGTCTTGCCGACGAATTCGAGCGCATCGGATGTCGAATCAGCGCACGCCACGCGGAATGGAAACACGGTGAGGCAGTTTGCGAGACGCGCTTTCTGGTCCAGTGGCGCGAGCAAACGGATGTCTACGCGAAGGCCCCCGCATTTACCGAAGCAGCGCAGCGCGCCGGTGCGAATACTGTCCGGTGGGACATCGTCGATTAGGGGCGACGTTGACTTCTATGCGGGAGCACCTGCGTGGGCTGCTGCACTGCGGCGATATAATCGGCTGCAATTCAATTTATCGCTGCAAAAGCCGCCTTGGCGAGTCCGCGCGCCGCGCGGGCAGCGATTGATCGATCCAAGCCAACGGTAGCGCAGGAATGCAATGACAATTCAGCTTGAAGCGTTGCTGCAAGCAGTGGAGGCCGACAAAGCGCGGCTCGACGCGGCACGCCCTTTGCCGCCCCATACCGTTGCGTCGCTGCGCGAAAAGCTCGCATTGGAATGGACTTACCATTCGAATGCGATCGAAGGGAACACGCTGACGCTCAGAGAGACGAAAGTCGTTTTGGAAGGCATCACGGTCGGAGGTAAGTCGCTTCGTGAGCATTTCGAGGCCACCAATCACCGCGACGCGATCCTCTATGTCGAGGAAATCGTTTCGCAAGGCGAATCGCTTTCCGAATGGATGATCAGGAATATCCATCGGCTCGTGCTCAAAGGAATTGACGATCAGGAAGCGGGCGCATACCGGCGCGAAAACGTCGTCATTTCCGGCGCAAGCACGACGCCGCCGGACTTCCTGCATTTGCCGCAGGAAATGCAGCAACTCATCGAATGGGATCAGGCCGCGAAGACTTTGCATCCTATCGAGCGTGCCGCGCAGCTCCATACGCGCTTTGTGAAGATTCATCCCTTCGTCGATGGCAACGGACGTACGGCCCGGCTGCTTCTCAATTTTGAGCTGATGAAGTCAGGCTATCCGCCCGCGATCATCCGGAAGGAAGATCGGCTCACCTATTACGATTCCTTGGACGAGGCGTGTGACGGCGGCAATTTCGACGGCATCACCGAACTCGTCGCAAGCGCGGTGCAGCGTTCGCTCGAGGTATACCTCAGCGTTCTCGGCCTCGGCAATGCATCGCGTTCTGGAGGCGCGTCGGTCTAGAGCCGACGCCACGCCCTCCTTGCGGGCGCTGGATGTGTGAAGTGCACCGTCACGACTAACGACCCCGCAGCGGCGGCAGCGAAGGATTTTCCGGCTGCGTATAGCGGCGCTCGATCGCGGCGCGGATGCGCCCGCGCGTTTCATCGACCGACAGGCCGCGCTCTGACTCGATGGCTTGCGCTTCGCGTGCGAGTTCATCGTCGCCGATGACGTCACCGAACCAGCGCGAATAATCGCCGCGTTGCAGGTGATAGCGCCATGTGTCGGAATCGACGCCGTCGGCGATCTCCAGAAAAAGCACGAGATTGTGCGCGCGGAGATTGAGCCGGCCCTCCGGACCGCGGAAGTAAAAACTGCGCTCGGGGATCAAGAGTCCCTCGGCATATTTGCGATGATGGCGTCGGCGTTGCGTCGTTCCGGGCTCCACGCTGATCAAGTACGGTTCGCTGGCCGAAACTTGCGTTTCCCAGACCAACAGTTGTCCGCGCTCGAGCGAATCAGTTTCCAGCGGCAGCCGAGGGACGGGTTTGCCGAGCGTGCTCGCGAACGCGGCCACGGTTGCGCTCGGTTTGTTGCCGGTGATGAGCGCCATGTTGACTTGCCGCAGGAAAGGCTCCGCGATCTGGTCGGGGTGCACGGTCACAGCGAGCGCGGTTTCGAGCGCAATGGGCAGCGCTTGCGCCGCCATGCCCCAATCCGCCGGGAAAAGCTGATGCGCTTCTTCGAAAACGAGCCAATGCGGTCGACCCGTTTGTACCCGCAAGTCCTGCAGGCGCGAGAGCAACCCCGCGCAGTAGCGTGGACGTTCATTGAGCGGCACGCGCAGCAGGTTGACGGCGACATGTTGACCGGGGCGCGCCAATAAATGCAGCGCACTTTCCATCGGGGGTGGAGTATGCGCATCGCCGAGCGAAACCAGACTGCCTTCATTGTCGTAGTCGCCCTCGGGATCGAAGATGCAGGCTTGATAGCCGGCCGTCGTGAGCCGCTCGAGCAGCGCGGCGGTGACGGTCGATTTGCCGCCGCCCGACGGCCCCGCCAGCAGCGCGATCGTGCCGTAGGCATCGAGGCTGACGGATGCCGCCTCGCGGCCATCGGTCCTTTGACCGAGCAACACCCGCGAGCGATCGATGCGCGACGCGCGCGAGGCGAGATCGTCCTCGAGCAACGCGGCGACGAGCTCTTCCACGCCGCGGCCGGCCGCGCCCGTCGTGACCATATCGGCATGCGCCTTCAGCATCGGCAGGGCATTGGCCACGGCGGCGGAAAAGCCGCAAGCATCGAGCAACGGATGGTCGTTCTCGGCATCGCCGACGCCGACGACGTTCAGCGGTGAGAGGCCGAGCTCGTCTAGCGCGGCCGCGAGACCGCTCGCCTTCGTCACGCCCGGCGCGAGCACCATGACGGCGTCGCCGTTGAAGACGACATGAAGATCCAGGCCCAGATCGCGGATGGCATCCAGGGCGATGCCATCGTTGGGTTTCATCGTGGCGACGAGCGTTTCGCTGACGCTGAAGTCGTGCAGGCCGCGTTCATGCAGCGCACGAACGAATGCGTCGGGCGGAGGCGGGGCGAGCAGGCGTTTCTCGCCGCTATCAGGCCGGTAGAGCACGCCGCCGTTTTCCGCCACCACACGCGAGAACAGATCGAGGCGCGGGCAGATCGTACGCAGATCGCCGAGTTCGCGGCCGCTCACAAGCACGAGCTGACGGCCGGATTGCCGCAGCCGCTCGAGCACCGGCCAGGTCGATTCGGCCACCCGGCCATTCGATGCCAGCGTGTTGTCGTAGTCGGTTGCAAGCGCAACGAAGCGCATTTCGGACTCCTTATCGATCGTCTGTGGCCGTATCGCTTTCATGCGGAGACGACATCGCGGCGCGATTGCCCGTTTCCCGTAAGAGCTCACCGTAGAGCGCCAGATAATCGTCCGTCATTCGAGACACGGTAAAGCGCCGCTCGAATGCGGCACGGCAGTCGGCGCGGCTCAGTTCGCCCAGACGTCCGATCGCGCGTACCGCACCCTCGACGTCGTCGACGACGAATCCGGTCACACCGTCCTCGATGATTTCGGGCACCGAGCCGCGCCGAAATGCAATGACGGGCGTGCCGCAGGCTAGCGCCTCGATCAGCACGAGCCCGAAAGGCTCGGGCCAGTCGACCGGAAACAGCAGGGCGCGCGCATGCGCGAGAAACTCGCCTTTTTCATGATCGCCGAGTTCTCCTCGATACTCGACGAGCGGATCATGAAAGAGCGGCTCGATGCTGCCGTCGTAATACCAGCGATCGCCGTTGTCGATCTTGGCCGCGATTTTGATCGGTATGCCCGCGCGTTCGGCGATTTCGATGGCGAGATCGGGCCGCTTGGTCGGCGCGATTCTGCCGAGAAATGCAAGGTAGTCGCCGCCTTCCGCGGAAAAGGGCATTTGGCAGTCGGGCAGGCCGTGATAGACCGTGCCGATCCAATTGACCCAGGGCAGCGGCGCGCGCTGGGCTTGCGAGATCGAGGCGAGCGGAAGGTCGGAGAATTCGCGGTAAAGCGCCGCGAGGCCCGGTACGTCGAGCCGCCAATGCAGCGTCGTGAGATGCGGGCAAGCCAATCGGCGCGCGAACGGAAACCCCTGATAGTCCGTATGAAAATGGACGAGATCGAACTCGTTCGACAGTCGCACCACGCGTTCGAGCATCGCAAAGTGAAAGGCTTGCGGGTCGGCCGTATCTTCGATGAGACGCAGCGCGCTTGGGCAGGCCTCGACAAGACACGCACGCGTTGTTGAGTCGCCGCTCGCGAACAGCGTGACATCGTGGCCGCGTTCGACGAGCGCCTCGGTCAACCAGGAAACGACGCGTTCTATTCCCCCATAAGCGCGTGGAGGGACGCTTTCATAGAGCGTTGCCACTTGCGCGATTCGCATTTCGCTTTCCGTGTTGGTCCAGAGAGTCCCTTGCCTGAACGGCAGGGTATTGAGCGAAACGATGTGCAACGTCCGTGCCGGCGACGAGATCGACTCGCGGCGGCACGGACGAAAGCGGCAGTGAGGTTCGGCTAGATTCGCCCCAAAAGGACTAGCACGATGACGATGATGACAATGAGGCCCAGCCCGCCGGTCGGCCCGTAGCCCCACCCGCGGCTGTAAGGCCAGGCTGGGAAGGCGCCGATCAGCAGAAGAATCAGCACGATGATAAGAATGGTTCCTAACATATCGCCCTCTCACGAATGAGGAAATGGGGCGCGGCGGTGGCCGCGACGTACCCCGTCGGTGCAATTCATGTGCCGGGCGATCTACCTACTGTGGATTCAGCGCGGTTCGTCCTCCGGTTTTACAGTGCCTGCTGTAAATCCGCGATGACGGCCGCCAGAAATCGGGCGGCCTCTCCGCCCGTCACGACGCGATGATCGAACGTCAAGCTGAGCGGCAGCACGCGATGAACGGCGGCTTCGCCTTCGCTGGCCACGACTTCGTCGTGCATGCGCCCCGCGCCGAGGATGGCTACCGTCGGCGGCACGACGATCGGCGCCGCGTACTTTCCGGCGATCATGCCGAAGTTCGATAAGGTGATCGTGGCGCCGCGCAACTCTTCGGGTGGAATCTTGCGCGCCTTCACGTCCGCGCGCATTCGATCGAGCCCCGCACGCAGATCGGCGGCATCGCGATGCGCGACATCTCGCAGCACTGGTACGAAGAGCCCGTCGGGTAAATCCACGGCAATGCCGACATCGATCTTGGAAAGCACGTGACGCCGCGCGGCCCGTCCATCGAACCACGCATTGAGTCCCGGCTCCGCACGGCAGCCCGCCACGAGTGCGCGGATCAACCGGATCGTCACGTCGGTGTTCAGCTTCCAGGCATGAATGTCGGCGTCATCGATGACCGTTGCGGCGGCCACTTCGCTTTGCGCGCGGCCCATGTTCTGCGCCATCGCACGTCGCACCCCACGCAGCTCTTCGGGCGGTCCGAGCTCGGAGAGCAACTTCGCCGTGCGCTGAACGTCGGCCGACGTCACGATGCCGTCCATCCCGGACGGCGTCACCATGGCGAGATCGATATCGAGTTTGCGCGCGAGTGCGCGCACCGCGGGCGTTGCTTTAATGGAGGTCGAGCCGGCTCCGACACCCGCGAGCCCGCCATACGCGCGAGGCGCCGGTGCCTGCCTCTCGCGTGCGGTACGCGCCGTTGCCGGTGCCTCGGGCATTCTGCCCACAACGGTGCCCGCGTCGTCGCTGTCAGCGCCTTCAAAGCCGACGAGCGCGGCGCCGAGATGGACGATGTCGCCTTTCTTGCCGAAGCGCTTTGCGATGCGTCCCGCTTGCGGCGATGGTATCTCGACGATGGCCTTTGCCGTTTCGACCGAGAGCAACGGCTGATCGGCTTTGACTTCGTCGCCTTCGTCGACGTGCCATTCGATGATCTCGGCTTCCTGCAGGCCTTCGCCCAAATCGGGCAGCTTGAACATCTTCATGACGATGCCTCGAGCGTTTTTCTGACCGCGTTCAAGATCCGCTCGACGCTCGGCATGTATTGCCGTTCGAGCCGGGGAAGCGGTACGACGACGTCGTAGCCGGTGACGCGTTCGATCGGAGCGAGCAGCGAATAGAGGCCTCGTTCCGCGAGCGTCGCGGCGATCTCCGCGCCGACGCCACAGGTGCGCGGCGCTTCATGAACGATGACGCAGCGCCCCGTTTTCGCGACCGATGCGAGGATCGTCTCCATATCGAGCGGCTTCAACGTGGCCACGTCGACGATCTCCGCCGAGACGCCGTCGGCGGCCAGCTCATCGGCGGCCTCTTGGACTTCCTGAAGCATGGCGCCCCAGCTCACGAGCGTCACGTCATCCCCCTCGCGCACGACAAAGCATGTATCGAGCGGCAACGCGACGCCGTTGTCTTCGACCGGCTGCTTGAAAAGGCGATAGAGCCGCGTCGGCTCGAGGAAGATGACGGGATCGGGATCGCGGATGGCCGCGAGCAGCAAGCCATACGCGCGCTCGGGCGACGAAGGCATGACCACGCGCAGCCCGGGAATATGCGCGAACAATGCTTCGGGGCTTTCCGAATGGTGCTCGGGCGCATGGATACCCGCACCGCAAGGCGTGCGGATGACGAGCGGACACATGAGGCGCCCACGCGTGCGATGGCGCAGGCGCGAGGCATGATTGAGCACCTGATCGATCGTGGGATAGACGAAGCCGGCGAACTGAATCTCGGCGATCGGGCGCAGACCCATCGCCGCCATGCCGACCGCGGTGCCTGCGATCGCCGTTTCGGCGAGCGGGGTATCGACGATACGCCCTTCGCTGAAACGCGCCTGCAAGCCGACCGTCGCGCGGAAGACGCCGCCGTTCGTGCCGATATCTTCGCCCAGCAGTACGACCGAGTCGTCGTGCTCGAGCTCGTAGGCGAGCGCGGTATTCACGGCTTCGACGAAGTTCAGATCAGCCATGTCGATGCTCCCCGTTCTCGGGCGCAAAGTGCTCGGCAGTTGCAAGTTGCTCGTCGAGTGCGTGCGGCAGCGCCGCATAAAGGTGGGCAAACATCGCGGAGGCATCAGGCGGCGCAACGGAGAGGTATTCCTGAACGGCGGCTTCGACCTGCTCGCTCGCCACCTTGGCCAGCGCTTCCTCGCGCGCTTTGTCCCATGCTCCGATATTCGTCAGGTACTTGCGCAAGCGCGCGATGGGCTCGCTTTCCCATTGATGCTGGACGATCTCGGGGTCGCGGTAACGCGATGCGTCGTCAGCCGTCGTATGGTCGCCGAGCCTGTAGCTGAGCGCTTCGACGAGCGTCGGCCCGTCGCCGCGGCGGGCCTTGTCCAGGGCGCGAAGGAGCGCATCGTGCACCGCAACGACGTCGTTGCCGTCCACTTGGCATCCTTCGATGCCTGCCGCGATCGCCTTTTGCGCGAGCGTTGCCGCGGCGGTTTGTTTGGCGCGCGGCACCGAAATCGCCCATTGATTGTTGTTCACGACGAGAACGAGCGGCGCGCGCCAGACACCCGCCATATTCATCGCTTCGTAGAAATCGCCCTTCGACGTGCCGCCATCGCCGAAGAGGGTCACCGCTACGCGCGGCTCGCCGCGCAGTTGGAACGCGTAGGCCGCGCCGGCTGCGTGGCAGACCTGAGTGCCGATCGGAACGCAATTCGGGAAGTCGCCGCGGGCGCGGCTGAAATTGCTGCCGCGCTCGTCGCCGCCCCAATACAGCAGACTTTCGGCCATCGTGACGCCCCGCAGCAACTGCGCGGCATGGTCCCGATACGATGGGAAGAGGACGTCGTCCGGCCGCATCGCCGCGGCGACGCCCACTCCGATCGCTTCCTGCCCGAGTGCCGATGCAAACGTGCCGAGCTTGCCTGTGCGCTGCAGCGAAATGGCTTTGGTGTCGAATGCGCGGGTGAGCACCATTGCGCGGTAGAAGCCGACGAGCGTCGCGGTGTCTTGCGCGAATTCGGGCAACGGTTTGGTTGCGTTGCCGGCCGCGTCGAGATAGCTCGTATGGTCGACCGTAAAAGTTGCGACCGTCGTCATGATCGATGTCCCAGGGTCCGGGTCTTTCTTCGATTTTGCGCCGCGGCGTCAGCCGGGTTGTGGCTGTACGGTCCGCATTCGCCTTCTTGTGCGGCTCATGGCCGCATTGAAAACGTTAGTACGTTTGGCGATGAAAACAAGTTGGCGCAAAACCGGAGGGTGGGCGGGAGAGCATTGCAGAAATGCAGAAACCGAAGCCGCCGCTCCCGCATGCGAAACATCGATACCGGACGCGAACCATCGGCGCCCGGCGGGCGGACCGTCACACGTCGGGCGGCACGCCGAGCAGTTGCAACGTTCCGCCGGCAATCGAAGCGAAGACCGGAGCGGCCACCTTGCCGCCGTAGTAGGTGCGGCCTACCGGTTCGTCGATCATGACCGCGACCACGATGCGCGGCGCGTCGATCGGTGCCAGTCCCACAAAAAGCGAGCGATATTTGCCCTTCTCGTAGCCTGCCCCCACGTGCTTCCAAGCCGTACCGGTCTTGCCGCCGACGCCATAGCCCTCGATACGCGCCCCCTCGGCCGTTCCCCCTGGCGCGGCCGCCGCCTCGAGCATTTCGCGGATCGCCATCGCTGTTTCGGGGGCCGTTACGCGCGGAGCAGGGCGCGCCTGCTGTCTATCGAACGACGAATCGGATGCGACGTCTTCATCGTCGATGATGAGCCTCGCACGTCGCAGCGTGCCGTCGCCGGCGAAGGCCGTGTAGGCTTCGGCGATTTGCAGCAGCGACATCGACAGGCCATATCCGTATGCCATCGTTGCCTGCTCGATCGGCCGCCAGCGCTGCCAAGGCCGCAAGCTGCCTGCGGCGAGGCCGGGAAACGGCAACTGAGGTGCCTGGCCGATGCCATATTCGCGATACTTGCTCCAGATCCGCTCGGCCGGCAGGTTCAACGCGAGCTTTGCCATTGCCACATTGCTCGACTTCGCCACCGCCTCGGCGATCGTGATTGTTCCGTGATTCGACGTGTCGTGAATCGTATTCGGGCCGATCGTGTAATGACCAGGCGCCGTCTCGACGAGCGTCGTCGGCTTCACGAGGCCAGCATCGAGTGCGAGCGCGACCGCGAGCGGCTTGATCGTCGAGCCCGGCTCGAACGTATCGGTCAGCGCGCGATTGCGCAATGCATGACCTTTGCGGCTCGCCTGTTGGTTGGGATCGAAGCTCGGCGCGTTGGCGAGAGCCAGGATCTCCCCGTTGCGGGCGTCGAGCACGATGGCACTGCCTGCCTGGGCGCCATGCCGGGCGAGGGCGGCTTGCAGTTGTGCGAAAGCGAGTTGCTGAACGCGACGATCGATCGTCAGCCGGACCGTTTGCCCGTTGCGCGCGGGAACGGGCGGCGCGAGCTCCGAGACGATGCGGCCGAGCCGGTCGCGAATGACATCGCGTGCTCCCGCCTGTCCGCCCAACAGGGCGTTGGCGGCGAGCTCGATCCCTTCCTGGCCGTCATCGTCGATATCCGTGAACCCGATGACGTGCGCAACCGATTCCGCTTCGGGATAAAAACGCTTCGACGCAGCGACGTGCGTCACGCCAGCCAGTCCGAGGCGGGCGATCGAATTCGCGGTCTGCATGTCGACGTGGCGCTCGAGCAGCACGAACGCACGCTCGGTAGCGAGGCGCCGTTCGAGCTCGGGTAGTGTAAGCGCAAGTGCTCGCGCCAGTGCTGCATGAGCCGAACGTTCGATGCGCCCGGGTTCGGCCCAAATTTCGTAGGTGGTCAGGCTGACGGCCAACAGCGCGCCGTGTCTGTCGACGATCGGGCCGCGCATCGCATCGAGCTCGACCGTCCTTCGATGACGTTTTTGCCCTTGTGCGACGTGGAAATCGTGCGCGACGATCTGCACCCACACTGCGCGCGCAGCGAGTACCCCGAAGGCGAGCCCCATGACCGCCATGACGAGCGTGGAGCGCCACGCAGGAACGCGTGGCGCGAGGATGGGATTTTTTTCGGGCCCTGCAAAAGGCCGTGATGTTCGTTTCTTGACCAGCATCGAGGAGCGGAATTGGACCGGGAGACCCGGCGCGGCAATGAGCGCTTTCGACGATGGCGCGGCACCGTCGATTTGACGGTGTATTGTAATGAATTTGTAATTCAGGCGGGCAATCTGAATCCCGAGATTGCCTCGCGCAGCACGCCCGCCTGATCTTTCAGCGATTGCGCGGCCGCCGCGGCTTGCTCGACGAGCGCCGCGTTCTGCTGCGTCACTTTATCCATTTCTCCGACCGCGCGATTGACCTGCTCGATGCCGGCGCTTTGCTCGCGCGACGCGTGGCTGATTTCTTCGAGAATCTCGTTGACGCGCCGCACCGATTGCACGATTTCACCCATCGTCGATCCGGCATTGGCAACGAGCGCCGCCCCTTGATCGACGGTGCTCGTCGACGATTCGATCAGTGCCTTGATCTCTTTGGCCGCCGTCGCCGAACGTTGCGCGAGGCTGCGCACCTCCGAGGCGACCACGGCGAACCCGCGGCCTTGCTCGCCGGCGCGCGCGGCTTCGACGGCTGCATTGAGCGCGAGGATGTTGGTCTGGAATGCGATGCCGTCGATGACGCCGATGATGTCGCCGATCTTCTGCGAACTCGAGGTGATATCGCTCATCGTCCGCACGACGTCGTCGACGACGCTGCTGCCGCGCGTCGCGACGCCTGCCGCTTGCTCGGCGAGATGGGCCGCTTGCGAAGCGCTATCGGCGTTCAGCTTCACGTTGGCCGTCATCTGGTCCATGCTCGACGCGGTCTCGACGAGTGCCGCTGCTTGCTGCTCGGTGCGTTGCGACAGGTCGATGTTGCCGGCGGCGATTTCGCTCGCCCCCACGTTGATGTTTTCGGCGCCCATGCGAACGCGCGAGACCGCATCGGCGAGACCCGAGCGCATCTGTGCAAGCGCGTGCATGAGACTGCCGTGATCGTCGGACGAGACGGGCACATGCGCGGTCAAATCGCCCTCGGCAATTCGTTGCGCCGTGGAGATCGCGACCTCGAGATCGCCGCCGAGGCCGCGCCGCACGCTGCGCAGCACGAGCACCATCGCCGCGGTGGCAAGGACGCCGAGCACGCCCGTGATAATCGACCAGCGGATGATCGCGTTGACGAATTCCGCATTGACGTCGTCCATATACATGCCGGTGACGAGCACCCAGTCCCACGGTGCGAAACGCAGCGAATACGATTTCTTGGGCACGGGCGTTTCGCTGCCGGGCTTGGACCAGAGATAGTCGACGAAGCCGCCGCCTTCTTGGCTTCCGGCGCGCACGAGATCGATGAAGAGATGGTTGCCGGCGGGATCCGTGAAGTTCGCCAGGTCCTTTCCGATCAGTTGAGGCTTGATCGGATGCATCAGCATGACGGGCTTCGAGTCGTTGATCGAAAGATAGCCGTCCTGCCCGTAGCGGATGGCGGCCACCGCTTCGAGCGCCTTCTTCTTCGCATCGTCCTCGCTCATCGCATGTTGCTGCGAAAGCTCGTAGTCGCGCTTGACGATGCTCATGGCCGATTGCACCACCGACATCAGCTGCTCGCGGCGATCTTTCAGCATCGACGCGCGGTATTGCCAGACACCGGCCACGGCGATGAGAATCAGCCCGATCCACAGCACGGCGATCATCGAGCCGAGCTTCTGGTTCAAAGTCATTTTTTGCATGCGCCTTCCATCGAGTAGTCGATCCGTCTGATAATTCTTGGCCCGGACGGTTGGGTCGAGAATGCGAAAAACGACTCGCATCCGACCGGCTTATCGACACCTCGGACGTGGCGACGCAGCGGGGGAAACCCTGATTGAGGGAGCGATGACTATAGGATTAGGGCTTGCGGCGCATCAGACCGGATCCTTGTCCGGCGGCCCCTCGGGACGCTGTGGCTCGTCGTTGTGATGGCCGGGCGGCGGCGGAACGAACGGCTCGCCCTCCGGGTCTCGCGTCGGGTCCGCGAGCGGTTCGGGGATGGGCGTGGTATGCATGTAGTAATCCATGACAGCCTCGTCTGCAAAGATGGCTCGGCGGGAAAACGGGCTCCTGTGGCTCAGTTATAGGGCATTCTTTGGAAGGAAACGAGACGGCTCAGAGCGCTCAGCGCTTGTCGCCCGAGCGGCCGTCGCCGTCCCGTCGATGCTCAGTCGGCAGACGAGTCGACCCACGCCTGCAGACCGGCTTCGACTTCATCGCTCGCCAATTCCGCGTTGATTCGGACGTGCATCGGCAACTCATCGGACTGGCCGTGCGTCTCGCGCAGCGCCCGGATCGTGCGGCCGGCCTCCGCTCCGCTCTCGAAGGGACCACCGTGGAGCAGCACGGTTCCGCCGCTGGACACGAGCTTGAAGTGAAAGCTGCCGTCCGACTCCCGGTACTGCCGCATCGTCGGCGGTTTCGACGCTGCCGCAGCGGCCGCCTTCGTTGCCGCGGGGTGAGGGGCGGCGCCAATTGAAGAAAAGCCGCGCAACCCCACCGCGTCGCGCAGTTCTTCGAGCAAGGGGCGTGCGAGCGCGCGCGCCTTGTCCGCCCCGGCCAGCAAAATCTCTTCGACTTTGGCCGGCGCAGCCATCAACGATTCGTAACGTTCGCGCATCGGGGCCAGTTCACGCTCGATGCATTGGACAAGGCGCGATTTGGCCTCGCCCCAGCCGAGACCGCTCGCGAGCTCGGCCCGGAATGCCGCGGACTCGTCGGCGCCGGCGAACGCCGAATAAAGCGTGAGCATCGGATTCGCATCGGGGTCCTTCGGCTCGCCCGGCAGCTTCGAATCGGTGACGATCTTCATGACGCCGGCCGAGAGCGCATCGCGTCCGCCGGCGAAGAGCGGGATCGTGTTGCCATAGCTCTTGCTCATTTTTCGCCCGTCGAGACCGGGCAGAACCGCCTGTTCGCCGACGACGGCTTCGGGCAGCGTCAGCATTTCCTTGCCGTTGCCGAATAGCTGATTGAAGCGCTGCGCGACATCGCGCGTCATTTCGAGGTGCTGAAGCTGATCGCGGCCGACGGGGACTTTATGCGCGTTGAAGAGCAGGATGTCGGCGGCCATCAGAATCGGGTAGCAAAACAAGCCCATCGTCACGCCCGCGTCGATGTCCTCGCCTTCCGCTTCGTTGCTGTCCGTCGCTGCCTTATAGGCGTGCGCGCGATTCATGAGCCCCTTGGCGGTGACACAGGTCAGCAGCCAATAGAGCTCGAGCGTTTCGGGGACGTCGCTTTGCCGATAGAAGTAGGTGCGCTCGGGGTCGAGGCCCGCCGCGAGCCATGCCGCGGCGATCTCGACGCGCGAGCGTGAGAGGCGCACGGGATCGTCGCACTTGATGAGACCATGATAATCGGCCAGAAAGAAAAACGATTCGACGCCCGGAGCCGAGCTTGCCGCAATGGCAGGGCGAATGGCGCCCACATAGTTGCCGAGATGCGGAATGCCCGTTGTGGTGATGCCAGTAAGAATCCTTTGTTGCATGTCAACCCCCTCGTTCGCAGCGCAGTATTTTATATCCACGTACCGCGGTCATCGCTGCGAATCGTCGAAAGAGTCTGAGCGGCTCATGGCGAGCGCCGCAGGTGAATGCATCGAAGAAGGCCTTGCCTTCGTCGGGGTAGGTATGGAGGGAGACATGCGATTCGGCGAGCAAAAGCAAAATCGTGACGCCGCTCGGGTCGAACGCGTGCTTGAGCGTGCCGAGCACCGTGACGCCTTCGGCGACGGCGGCGCTGACGAGCGCCTGCTCGAGCCGGTCCATGTCGTCGAGGATAGCGGCCGGGGTTTCCGCGATGTCGACGATGACATGACGCCCGTATGCGAGGTAGTCGCCGTCAGACATGGGTGGCCATCGACTTCGCTTTCAGTTTGCCCGCATAGGCGATCGACGCCACGATGATGCCGATGATCGTGATGCTGAAGCTCGTCGAAGCATGCGATGTCAAAGCGCCGGCGAAGCCGCCCGACAATGCTTCGCCGGTATTCGCCAGCGTCGAGAAGAGGCTGAAGTTCTTGCCGAGATTCCCGCCCGTGGAGAGCTTTTGAATATTCGTGGGCAAGATGACGTCGACGAATGCACCGAAGCTGCCGAGGATGAAACACCCGGAGAAGATGACGGATGCGCTCGATATGCCCGCGGGCAGCAGCGCGAGGGCGAGACCGTAAGCGCACCAGCAAAGCATTAGCGTCCGCGTGCTGAAGTCGCTGACTATCTTGCTGCAAAGCGCCGCGCCCACGATCGCGCCGAACGCGATGGCGCTCATCGCGTAGCCGATCGCGCTCTCGCTGTAGCTGGCGCCCTTCAGCATCGAAGGAATCAATATCCGCAACGCGGCGCCGACGAAAAGAATGCACAGCGCCGAACAGGCGATCGTGACGAGCAGATCGCGCGCGATCATGACTTCTCTGAGGTTTTGGAGGAAGTCGCCATAGAGGCCGCGAACGGTTAGGGTTGCTGACCGTGTTTCTGGATCGGATTCTGCCGGTTTTGCCGCAGCGGCGGCTAGGAGAATACAAGCCGACGATAGTAGGTAAGTTGCCGCATCGAGTGCCAAGACGAAGCCCGCGTTGGCTGTCGCGGACAGGGCCAAACCGCCGAGCGCCGGCCCGACGAGGCTGCCGATTTCCGCGGCCAACTGCGTGGCGCCGTTCGCGGCAGGCAGATGCTCGGTGCGCACCAGCGACCGGATAGTCCCTTGGAACGCGGGCTGGAAAAGTGTCCTGAACGATGTCATCGACATGCCGATGGCAGCGAGCGATGCGAGCCCGGCGCGGTCGTTCGCCAACAGGACGCAGAAACAGCCCGTAATCGACATGCGCGCGATGTCCGCACCGAGCATGAGCGCGCGTCGCGAAACACGATCCGATAGTGCGCCGCCGAGCGGCCCGAGGACGAGATAGGGGATGAATCGGAAGAAGTAGACGAGGCCGGCGAGCGCGACGTCGTTGTTGGCCGCTTCGAGGACGGCGATGATGAAAATGAATTCGTGGACGCCATCGCCGATTTGCGAAAGGACGTTACCCGAGAGCAGCACGGAGAACGCGCGCTCTCGGCGAAGCATGACGATCATGATGGAGTCGCCGCGGTGCTGAGCGAGACGACCGGATAAAGCAGCTCGCGCTTGGTGAAGGACCGTCCGGGGTCTCGCAGCCTTTGAGCGACCAGCGCGTTCATCAGCAATTGATCGGCTTTCGGCATCAGGAAGTACATGATGTCGACATACCAGTACCAGCCGAGCTTCGTGAGCGAGAGGGAGATTTCGTCTTCCGTCACCAAGCCTTCTTGTTTGAGCTGATCGAGCTTGGCGATCACTTCGGGATGCACGCGGTGCCACGCCACGCGTTGCTTCTCGACGTGCCCGTGGTAGGGAAGGTGGAGGACGAGCGGACGTGCGTAGTCGAGCGAATCATCGTGCTCGCTCGTTTCGCATGGAATGGCACCGAGCGCGATCTTTTCGCTGTAGACCTTTCGGCTGTGCGTGTTCGTCGTCACATGTCCCATCGTCGAACTGATTGCATTGACGCCGAAGCCCAGCAGATCGAAATCATGGTAGCCGTAGACATGCTCGTGATAGACGAACGAGTAGGCGTCGCTGACCACGGCGGACGTGACCGGGGCGCGCACGTATCCGTGGCCGTTGTGCGGCATGAATCCGGCATGCCGCATGAATTGATCGACGAGCACATTCATGCTGAACTTGCGCATCGCGGAAGTTGGCGCTGCCTCCGCTTTGGCGAGCTTGGCGTGAAGGCCTACCTGTGTGACGATGTTGTCGATTGGGTAGATATCGACATTCGTGGTGCCAAGCTGAACCGCCTGGGTCAGATCCGCGATCAATTCCTCCTCGTCCTGTCCACTCATTCCGTACAGGATGTCGAATGTCTGGAACGGAAATATCTCCTTCAGCAATACGGCCGCTTCGTGAACCTGGGGCAACGTAGCGGTTAGATCGAACATGTCTCGCCATTTCTGCGAAAACGTCTGCAGGCCGAAGCGAGGATGGGTTACGCCGATTTCGCGCATGGCATCCGCTCGTTCGCGAGTCAGGCTCTTCACTTCCACTTCGAACGAAAACTCACGGAGATGAGAGAGATCGAACGTCTTGCGGATCAGCTCGCCGATTTCGACGATTTGCTCGGGGTCGAGCAGGCTCGGTGTTCCTCCACCGAAGAAGATGGCGCCGATCGGCACGCCCTTGAGATCGGCGAGATCCGCTTTCATGCGAATCTCCGAGAGCAGCGAATCGAAGTAGTGGTGGATGACGGTGCGATCGGAGTACTTACCGCGCGTGAACGGACAAAAATTGCAGATGGTGTCGCAAAACGGGATATGGAAATAGAGCGCACGCGATCGCGCGTGCCGGTTCGCTTCGGCCCATATTTCGGAGAACGTGCGTGTGGACCGTTCTTTTCCCTGGCTCGGGAAGAAGAAGTTGTAGATGGGAAATTGGCGATCGAACTTGACTAAGGACTGCTGACGAAGCAGGTTCATGGACGAGGCTCTCCAGTCGGAACGCGAAGGGGGAGCGCGTGGTTTCCGCTCGTCCCCCTTCCACCGTCATTGGGCGCTTGCTTACCAGACGCCCATCTTCACCGGCATGGTGTTGACCGCCGTCGTTTCGAAGTAGCTCAGGACTTCATTCATTTCGTACTCCTAAATGGTCGGCGCAGGATGCCCCCTGCGGGGGATGTCGGAAGGCGTTTCCGGCATTGGGACAACCCATGCCACGGCCATCGCAATTCCTCGACGGCTGCGGCACGGAAGGGTTGGGATTGCGTGACCGAGATAAATTAATCTCGATCGGTAGGCGGCATCGTATTGACGCGGCGGGGAGGGTTCAACCTATCGGGGTTGATAGCTTGGTGGGCGTTGCAATCGCCGGTAGTGGTGGCAATCGTGCGGGTCCGTGCATGCGTTACCGAACATCGCGCCGACGAACGCAAAACTAGCGCAACAAATCCCCCGGCGTATCGACATCGGCGATGACACCCGCATCATCGACGTCGATCGTCGTCAGATCCGACGACTCCAGCAGCAGGCGTGCGCCGACGTCTCCGTCGAGTGCGGCGAGCGCCGTACCGTGCATGGCGCCAAATCCGACAGGATGCCCGCGCCGCCCGCGATAGACAGGCGCGACGATCGACGAGCCCTGACCGAGACGCCGTGCGACGGCTTCGATCGTTTCGGGCGCGATCCAGGGCATGTCAGCGAGCGCGACGACCCATCCATCGGCGTCAGCGCTCGCGTGGACCCCGGCGGCCAGGCTCGCGCCCATGCCGCGCTCCGCCTCGCTCGAAAAGATCACATCGCAGCCCGCGTCATTGAGCAAATGGGCGAGCGCTTCGTCGCCTGTTCTCACGACAGCGACGACGCGCGCAACGCTGGCAACCAGCCGATGCGCCGCGGCACGCGCGACGGGCGTGCCATCGGGAAGCGGTGCGAGGAGCTTGTTTTGCTGACCGGTCGGATCGAATCGTGTGCCGCGTCCCGCGGCGAGGAGCAGACCGGTGGCGAGGGAGGCATAGGTCATCGGGGCATCCGGTTGTTCGGCGATGGAGGGCGGTGCCGCCGATCCCGCATGGCGCCGCCCGCCGCCGCAAGCATACCGCATGTACCGATGTGCATAGTGTGTGAGTTCCGATTCCTAAGCAGAACTAAACAAGACGTCAGGCCGTCATCTGCATCATGACTTTATCGAGGGTAATTGGCAGATCGCGTACGCGCACCCCCGTCGCATGATAGACGCCGTTGGCGACGGCTGCGACGATCCCGGTGATGCCGATCTCGCCGATGCCACGCGCGCCGAGCGGGTTGAAGTTCGTATCGGGAACGTCGAGCACCATCACGTCGATCGTGCCGATGTCGCCATTGACGGGCACGTGGTACTCGGCGAGGTTGCCGTTGACAAAGCGCCCATAGCGCGGATCGAGCGCGCTCTCTTCTTCGAGCGCGGCGCCGATGCCCCAGACGAGTCCGCCCATGAGCTGGCTCTTGCCCGTCTTCTCGTTCAGCAGCCGGCCGACATCGTAGACGGCGACGACGCGCGGCACGCGGATCACCCCCAGTGCCGCATCGACGTGGATCTCGGTGAAGATCGCGCCGAACGAATGCGATTCGAAACGTTTGCTGTCATCGCCGCTCTTTGCGGTGGCCGCGGCCTCGATCGGGCGTGAGCCGGCACGCGCGATGATCGCGGCTGCCGGATCGCGCTTCGTCGGCTGCGATCGGCTCACCACCCAGCCGTCGACGACCGTCACGTCTTCGACGGCGAGACCGTGCAGCGGCGACGCTTCGTCGGCGCGTGCCAGCGCAATCAACTGCGCGCGCGCCGCGCTCGCGGCCTCGTGTACCGCGGGGGAAACGCTTGCCGCCGATTGCGAGCCGCCCGAGATCGGCGCGCGCGGCAGCGACGAATCGCCGAGCCCGAAGCTCACGCGATTGACCGGAAAGCCGAGCGCATCCGCGGCAACTTGCGTCATGATCGTGTAGGTTCCGGTGCCGATATCCTGCGTGCCCGAGACGACGACCGCGGTGCCGTCGGGCATGATGCGCGCGATCGCCGACGCCTCGCTGCGGTGGGCCGGGTAGGTGGCCGTCGCCATACCCATGCCGATCAGCGTATCGCCGTCTCGCAGCGAGCGCACCGCTTGCGGGCGCTTCGACCAGCCAAAGCGCTCGGCGCCGACGCGATAGCACTCGCGAAGATGCTTGCTGGACCAGGGCTTGCCTTCCTGCGGCGAGACTTCGGCATAGTTTTTCAGGCGCAGCTCCACCGGATCCATCTTCAGCGCGTAAGCGAGTTCGTCGAGGGCCGATTCGAGTGCGTACGTCCCTGTGGTCTCGCCCGGTGCACGCATGAAGGTCGGGACGCCGACGTTCATCGGGACGAGACGATGTGTCGTGTCGAGATTGGGCGTGGCGTAAAGCATGCGCGTGACGACGCCCGAGGTCTCCGTCCAATCTTCGAGCACCGACGTGCTCGCGAACGTATCGTGCCGCAACCCGGTGATCGTGCCGTCGTTGCGCGCGGCGACGGAGATATGCTGCTCCGTGTGCGGCCGCCCGCCGACGGGACCGAACATCTGGGGACGCGTCAGCGCGAGTCTGACCGGCCTGCCTGTCTGCCGGGACGCCATCGCGCAAAGCACGACATGCGACCAGACCGAGCCCTTGCAGCCGAACCCGCCGCCGACGAACGGCGAAATGACATGGACGTCTTCCTGCGCGATGCCAAGCGTCGTCGCTACCGCTTGCTGCGAGCTCGCGACGCCTTGCGTCGTGTCATAGAGCGTCAGGCGGGGCCCGTCCCACAACGCGAGAACAGCATGCGGCTCCATTGGATTGTGGGTCTCCATCGGCGTGGTGTACACCGCATCGATGCGCACCGGCCCTTCGCGCAGCCCGCTTTCGACATTGCCTCGCTTCGCGTCGGGCGGGCCGCCGAACATCGAAGGAGGCGGATGTGCGTTGGCCTTAGCCGCTTTGAAATCGAGCGCCGGTGCGGCCTGCCGATATGAAACGCGCAGCGCATCGGCCGCGTGGGTGGCCTGCTCGAACGTCTCCGCCACTACGACGGCAATGGGTTCATTGTTGTAATGCACCTCGTCGTCCTGCAGCAACGAAAGCCGCCTCAGCGAGGGCGGGGTTAGCTTCGGCCGACCGTTGTTTGGCAGACGTGGCGCGTTGCGATAGGTCATCACGAGGATCACGCCGGGCAGGCTTTCCGCGACGCTCGTATCGATCGAAGCGATGTTGCCGCGCGCGATGGTGCTCGTGACGAGCACGCCGTGCGCAAGCTTGCCCGCCGGAAACTCCCCGCCGTATTGAGCCTGGCCGGTGACCTTGAGCACACCGTCGGTGCGATTGAGCGGTTGACCGATCATGTTCATGCGACTACTCCGGTAATGCCCGGGCTGCTGCGTCCCGCGGCTACGTTGACGGCACGTACGATGGCCCGCTCGGCAAGCGTGACCTTGAAACGGTTGCCCGCAAGCGGCTTAGCATCACGCAATTCGGCCGCCGCCGCTTCGCGCAATCGCTCGTCGTTGAGCGGCCCGCCGCTCAACATGCGCTCGGCGACGGTCGCGCGCCACGGCTTGTGCGCGACGCCGCCCAACGCGATGCGCACGTCCGAAACGTTGCCTCCCTGCAGTTGCAGTGCCGCGGCGACGGACACGAGCGCGAACGCGTAGCTCGCGCGATCGCGCACCTTCAGGTAATAGGCATGCTCGGGGAAGGCGGGCGGCGGCAAATCGACGAACGTGATGAGCTCGCCAGGACGCAGCGTCGTATCGCGTTCAGGGTGATCGCCCGGCAGACGGTGAAAATCCGCGAACGGAATGGCTCGCTCGCCGTCGGCGCCCGTCACGCGTACCGTTGCGTCGAGGGCGGCAAGCGCAACGCTCATATCGGATGGATTCACCGCGATGCACTGCGAGCTGGCGCCGAGAATCGCCTGAGTGCGTTGATATCCGTCGATGGCGCCGCAGCCGCTGCCGGGCATGCGCTTGTTGCACTCGGCGAACGCCGTGTCGTAGAAATAGGGGCAGCGCGTGCGCTGAAGGAGATTGCCGCCTACCGTCGCCATGTTGCGCAACTGTGCGGAGGCACCCGAGACGAACGCCTGCGAGAGCAGCGGATACTGCTGGCGGACGAGCGCGTGATCGGCCGCGTCGCTGTTACGCACGAGCGCGCCGATGCGCAGGCCGCCATTGGGCAATCGGTCGATCGCGTCGAGTCCGCTGCCGAGATGGGTGATGTCGACGAGCTTGACGGGCCGTGCCACGCCGCCCTTCATCAGATCGAGGAGATTCGTGCCACCGCCGATGAACATCGTGCCGGGCTCGCGCGCCGCGCGTATGGCGCCCGCGACATCGGACGCACGTTCGTAGGAAATCGCTTCCATCAGAATTCCTTCGTTGTCCTATCGTTCAGCATCGACCGCGGGGGCCGAGCGTCATGCCGTACGTTGACGTCGATAGACGTCGATCACCGCAGCCACGATGTTGGGGTAGGCCCCGCAACGGCAGACGTTGCCGCTCATTCGCTCGCGAATTTCCGCTTCTGTGAGCTCGGTCGGCTTCGCGCGGACGTCTCGCGTGGCCGCGCTCGCGGCGCCGGCCCGAAACTCTTCGATGAGCGCCGTCGCGGAGCAGAGCTGGCCCGGCGTGCAGTAACCGCATTGAAAGGCATCGCGTTCGATGAACGCCTGTTGAACCGGGCTCAGCGTGCCGGCTTGCGCAAGCCCTTCGACAGTCGTGATCGATTCGCCCTCGTGCATGACGGCGAGTGTCAGGCAGGAATTGATGCGGCGGCCGTCGGCCAGCACGGTACAGGCGCCGCACTGTCCGCGGTCGCATCCTTTTTTCGTGCCCATGAGGCCGACGTATTCGCGCAGTGCGTCGAGCAGCGTGACGCGGGGCTCGAGCTGCAGCTGATGAAGGCGGCCGTTGATCGTCAGCTTGACCGGCATGACCGGCGAGCGGACCGTTGCCGTTGCGCCGGTTGGCGCTGGCGCGGAAGCATCGTTCATCTGGGATTCCTTGGCGTGCAAGTGAGGCGCCGCGCCGACAGTGGCGGCCGCGGCGGCCGATTGCAAAAAACGGCGGCGCGCCAGGTCAGGGTGGCGTTCGGTCTGGCTTACGGCCTTGGCGTCGTCGGAGGGGGGGAGAGGCGGCTTGGACATGGCGGTCGGCTCGCTCCATTGGGCGTCGATGCGATGAAGCACGGCGGAAATGGACGCTGAGTTTGCGTCCCAACGAGTCGGAGTTGCAGCAAGTCAGATGCCCGGACCGCTCGCGCTTGGGCGCGCGCATGCGCCGCGCTGGATACCATGCCAGCGCGGTCAGCGGTGCTTACCAAGCGATTATTTCAATCAATCGATACCATGAAACACGGCGTCGTCAGGACCGATATACGCGGGCGGCCGCCACGTCGCGTCGCGCATCGAGTGCTGCACCTGGTTTTCAACGCCGAGCAGCACCGCGAAGATTGCCATGCGGATCGGAATGCCATTGTCGGTCTGGCGAAAGATGGCGAGCCGCGGATCGTGATTGAGATCGGTGCTCAGGTCGTTCGCGCCGGGCCGGCTGTCGCGCGGCAGCGGGTGCATGATCAGGGTGTCGCGCCCGCAGACGGTTTCGACGAGCGCTTCATTGATCTGGAAGTCGGGCGTGTAACCTTCGAACGATTCGTCGGCGAAGCGCTCTTTCTGGATTCGTGTGGCGTAGACTACATCGGCGCCGCGCAAGCCCGACGCCAGCTCGTTCGTCTGCTCGACGACATGCCCGTTGCGCGAGATCTGATCGACGATGTAGGCGGGCATCTCCAGCGTCGGCGGAGAAATCAGCGTGAATTTGATGTCGCGATAAAGCGCGAGCAGCTTGACGAGCGAGTGCACGGTCCGGCCGTATTTGAGGTCGCCGACGAGCGCGATATGCGCGCCGTCGACGATCTTGCCGAGCCGCGAGAATTCGCGCTGGATCGTGTAGAGGTCGAGCAATGCCTGACTCGGGTGCTCGCCCGGGCCGTCGCCGCCATTGATGACGGGCAGATTCGTCGCGCGCGCGAATTCGGCCACGGAGCCCTGCTCGGGGTGACGCACGACGAGTGCGTCGACGTAGCCGCTCATGACGCGGCTCGTATCGTAGATCGACTCGCCCTTGGCCATCGAAGAGAAAGTGAAGCCCGTCGTATCGCAGACGGAGCCGCCGAGCCGGCAGAACGCGGCGCCGAACGATACGCGCGTGCGCGTGCTCGCCTCGAAGAACAGGTTGCCGAGCACGGCCCCTTCGAGCACGCGCGAGATCTTCTGGCGGCGCGCGATCGGCTGCATGATGTCGGCGACATGGAACAGCGACTCGACGGCGTCACGCGAGAACTGATCGACCGATAGCAGCTGTGGTTTCCCCTCGAAGAGAATTTTGCTCGCGAGTGACGCAGAGTCTACGCTTTGCGTATAGTTTTCGTCGCGCTCGATGTTGCCGACGATTTCGGACACGAATCGCCCGACGATTTCCGGCATCGATCTCGATTCCTGCGAATCGTCGGGCAGCAGCCACGTATCGAGCGCTCGACGGCTCACGCCGATGCGGTTCGCGAATGCCTCGCGCGTCATATTCATGCGTCGCATGGCGTCGCGAAGGAATGCCTGCTGGGGAACGCTCATGGGTGGCCTCGCCGTCGTGATTGTACGCGCTGCGTATATTACGTCGGCGTTGGCGGAAGTCAAGAACGGGTGGCGGATGTTCGCTGGTGCGCCCCGGCATCGAGGGTCACCCGCGTTTCGACGATTATTTCGATTTCGCCGGCAGTCCCATTTTCTCCAGCGTCAACGTTTCGTCGGCGCGGCCCCAGCCGCCGTCGGCGACTTCCTCGACGAGCACCATCGAATAGGGGCGGACGCCTTCGCCGAAGTATTCGACGAACATCGCCGTCGTGCGATGGATGATCTCCTCTTTGCGCGCGTGATCGAGGATGCCTTCAGGGAACTTGTAATTTGCAAATGGCATGGGTTGCTCCAATTTGGGTGGTGCCAGGATAACGAGGCATGGGCGCGCATCGCCTGACGATGAGCCTTATCGGGCGATACCGCTTGCCTGCGTGTCGTCTGCGAGAGCGTCGACGAAGCATTGTTGCCGTTGCGTCTTGGCCGATAAAGGGATTGCGATGGGTAACTCCATTCAACGCGCGTCAATAATTCGCGTGCCGCGTGTTGCGTGCCGCGTCGGAGCGGCGGCTCACTGGAAACGAATTGATGCGCGTCTGACACGGAAATTAAATTTGCACTGGATCAACCGTGGCGCACCAGATAAACTGCGCCGAATGGAACCCGCATACCCGCTTCTCCTCGTGATCGCCATGCCGCAGATGCTCGCCGTGCCCGGCGCAGCAGGCGTCGCGTCGCGTGCGATCGCGCTTGCGGTTTCCAAAGCCAAAAAACAGCTGCTCGTCTGACCGGCGCGCTGTTGCCGTCGGACTTACGACGGGACAGCGACAAACCGGCTTTCACCCCGCGCCTTCCCCTCACTGTTCGACGGATTCCTTCGGTCATCTTTCGAGGTGAAGACATGTCGATTTTTTCCGGTATCTGGATCCCGCTCGTTACGCCGTTCTCGCGCGGCGCCGTTGATCACGTCGCGCTGGCGGCGCTCGTCGATCGCTATCGCAAGGCCGGCGTAGCGGGCTTTGCCGCGTTGGGCACCACCGGCGAGCCCGCGGCGCTTTCGCTCGACGAGCAGGATGCGGTGCTAGAAACGATCTTGCAGGAGGCGGAAGGCGTGCCCGTCATTGCCGGCCTCGCCGGAAATCAGACGGCACAACTGCAGAACCGCGTGCGGCGCATGAACGAACGGCCCATCTCAGGCCTTCTCATCAGCGCGCCTTACTACGTTCGTCCTTCGCAGGCGGGGCTCGTCGAACATTTCGAACGACTGGCCGATCTGAGCACGAAGCCGATCGTCCTTTACGACATTCCGTACCGGACCGGCGTGCGCCTCGAACTCGATACGTTGCTGACGCTTGCCGCGCACCCGCGCATCGTGGCGATCAAGGATTGCTCGGGCTCTGTCGATACGACGCTCGCGCTGATCCGCGACGGGCGCTTGCAAGTGTTGGCCGGCAACGACGACGCGATCTTCAACACGCTTTGCATGGGCGGCAACGGAGCGATCGCGGCGAGCGCGCATCTGCGGACCGAGCACTTCGTGGCGATGCATCGCGCGCTCGCCGAGGGGCGGCTGGCGGATGGCCGCGCGATCTTTCACGAGCTCGCGCCCCTCGTGCGTGCGCTCATGTCCGAACCGAACCCCGCTCCCGTGAAGGCGGCGCTTGCGGCGCTTGGGCTGATCGACAATGAGTTGCGCGCGCCTATGACGCCGGCGAGCGAGGCGTTGACCGATCAGCTTGCGCGGCTCTTGAGTGCCAAGGCTTCGGCCACCGCATCGATGACGCTCGCCCAATCGCCGAGCGCGGGCTGACGAAAGAGACGGGCGCTCGGATACCACGGGCTGTCCGAGCGCTCGAGCATCCAGCGCCAGCAGGTGTCGAGCCGGTTCATGATCCAGACCGGCTTGCCCATCGCGCCGGCGAGGTGAGCCGTCGACGTATCGACGGAAATGACGAGATCGAGGTTGTCGACCAATGCGGCCGTGCCGGCGAAATCGCTGAGCTCGCCGGTCCAGTCGACGATCGGCTGGCTTGTTTCGCGGCCTGCACGCGCGGCTTCGAGCTGAGACGCGGGTGGCCCCTTCTGCAGGCTGAAGAAGCGGACGCCAGGCACATCGATGATCGGGCCGAGCTGCTCGAACGAGAGCGAGCGCCGCGAGTCGTTTCTCCGCAGCTCCGGGACATGCGGCCGGCTGCCTCCTGCCCAGACGAGCCCGACGTTGAGCTTCGCATCGTTTCCGGCTCCGTTTTCGGCTTCATCGCCGATTTCGGCAATGCGGGCGCGAAATCGTTCGGACTCCTTCGGATCGGCAACGAGATAGGGCGTCTTTGCCGGGATCGTCGATAAGTCAGTATGCAACGCAAGCGGCAGGCTCAGAAGGGGGCAGTGGCAGTCGAAGGAGGGCAGCGTCTGCCCCGCTTCGACGAGCTGTGCGACACCTTCGAGTCCCGTGAGCAGCCGCATGAGTTCGGGCTGCACTTCCAGAATGACCTGAGCGCCTTGCCGTGCAACGAGAGCCGCATATCGGCAAAACTGCAGTGTGTCGCCAAGGCCTTGCTCCGCATGCAGGAGAATCGTCTTGCCGTCGAGCGGCGCATCGCCGAGCCACAGCGGTGCATTGAATGCGCGCTTGCCCGCCTTGATGCGCTTGCGTTCCCAACGCCATTCGTACTCGGCCCAGCCCGCGTCGAACCGGCCCATCTGCAGCAGACAAAGCGCGCGATTCCAATGTGTTTCGACGGCATCCGGCCCGAGGGCGAGTGCACGGTCATAGCAGGCGAGCGCGTCCTCATGTCGGTTCATGTCGATGAACGTCAGGCCGAGGTTGTTCCATGCGTCGGCGAATTTCGCGGACGCCGCGAGCGCGCGTTCGTAACTCGCTTGCGCGTCCGTCGGCCGGTTCATGTCGCTCAATGCGTTGCCGCGGTTGCTCCAGGCCTCGGCATAGTCGGGGCGCAGCGCAAGCGCCTGCTCGCAGCTCGCGACGGCATCGGCGGGCCGTCCGAGATCGCGCAGCGCGCAGCTGCGGTTGCTCCACGCCTCGGGAAAATCGGGCCTTCCCGCGATCGCTTTCTCGAAGCTCGCGAGCGCATCGAGCGGACGCTCAAGGGCCGCGAGCGCCATGCCGCGATTGTTGAGCGCATCGGGAAAGCCCGGCTTCAGCGATAGCGCGCGATTGGCGGCTGCGAGCGCTTCCTCGTGCCGCCCGAGCGAATTCAGCGCAAACGAGAGATTGGAATAGAGGGGCGCCTGCGTCCCATTGATCGAGAGAGCCTGCTTCAGGAGTTCCGCGCCTTCCTCGATGCGGCCGGTTTGCAACGACAGTGCGCCGAGCAACTGCAATGCATCGAAATGGCGCGGACGTTCGGCGAGGATTTCGCGATAGAGCTCCTCCGCATCAGCGAATGCGCCGTTTTGCTGAAGCGCGACGGCTTGCTCCAGCAGTTTGTCGAGATGCCGCTGTTTGCTGGGCTTGCTCATGAACCGGGAGCCCCGTGGACTTCTGTGAAGGACATACCTAATAGTAGTTTTTGAATGTGAGCCGGATCGTTGAGGCGACGATCATGGGCTGGGCGGAACGCGAGCGATCTCTAATAGCACATTAGGAGTTCGTATAGGCGTTACACCAACCGGCGGCTGCCACCTGCTTGTTGCCGAAAATAATGCAGCCTCCGTAGGGATCGCCAGACTGGCCCTGAAAGAGCGAGCAGTTGGCGCAAGTCTGTCCGGGCTTGTACGCCGGAGACGTCGCGACATCGACCTTCGTCGCATCCAGCTTGTAACTGTACTGCTTGGCCTGCGGATCGCTTTCATCAAGCTTGGGCGCGGTATCGGCGAGGGCTTGGCGTTGCCAAGTCAGTGCGGAAACGGCGGCGACGCTGCCGATGAGAAACGTGCGACGCGATGCTTTCATAGTGGTAACCCCGCTTATGTGGTCGCTTATGTGGGTGGTTGTCAGGCTCAACAAAAACACATGAAAGGCGCCGCGCTCGATGGGGGCAAGGCGGGGCCTAACCGCGTCATTGCGCCGGCAACGATCGCAAATCGACCGTCGGCGTCTGGCCGTAGGCATCGCTGAGCAGATAATCGACGAACTTCGTCGCCGCCTGCTCCGGCGACGTCAGCTGTCCCGAACGCTTGAGATCGACAAATTTTTTGCGCGAGGGAAAGTGCGCTTCGTCGACATTGCGAATTTCGGCTTGCATATCCGTATCGACGACACCGGGTGCAATCGTCGCAATGCGCAGCGCCGGTTCGGCGTCGAGTGCGATGCTTCGCGCATGATGGTCCAGGGCCGCCTTCGTCGCGCAATAGATGCTCCACCCGGCGTATGCGTTGCGCGCCGCGCCGCTCGAGACGTGGGCGATGCGACGATCGGGCGCGCCTGCGGTTGCCGCGGCGAATGCACTTGAAAGCATGAGCGGCGCCGCGACGTTCAGCACGACGGCGCGTCCCACGTCCGAGGGCGATTGCGCGCTGCATGGGCCGATCGGCTGTGCGGTGCCGGCGTTATTGACGAGAAGCGCCAACCTGGCGCCTTGCAAGAATCGCTGCACGCTTCCATCGGCGAGCCATCTTTCGACGTCTTGCGCATCGGAGAGATCGACTTCGACTTCCTCGAATGCGTCCGGAAATCGTGCGGCAAGCGCGGGATGCCGCTTGCGAGCAGCACCGAGCACGGCGAAGCCGCGGGCTAAAAGGACTTCGGAGAGCGCGGCGCCTAGTCCGCGCGTATGGCCCGTGACGATGGCCTTGTAGGCAAACGAGGTGGGGGAGGTCATGGCGAAACGCTGCATCCGCGAATTTGTCGAGAACAAAAGGATAACTGTTCCGATGGGCGGATGTGGCGCAATGTGCATGCAACCCGCGGCTGCTTGAACGGCAACGGGCTCCGCCGGCCTCCTCCGTTATGGAAGGAAGACGCCGGCGGAACCGGGTGCAGACTAAGATGCTATGTGCCTGCTCAGGCAGCTACCGCCAGCGACGGATAGTCGATATAGCCGACCGGGCCTTCCGCGTAGAAGGTATCAGGATTCGGCGTGTTCAACTCGGCATCGAGCTTGAAGCGCTCCGGCAGATCGGGGTTTGCGATAAAGAGCTTGCCCCAGGCCACCGCGTCGGCTTCTCCGGCATCGAGTACCTTCTGCGCCGTTTCTTTCGTGAACCCTTCGTTCGCGATATAAACGCCGCCGAATTCTTCCTTCAGGAACGGCCCCAGACGATCGTCGCCGAGCGATTCGCGTGCGCAGATGAACGCGATGCCCCGCTTGCCGAGTTGGCGCGCGACATAGCCGAACGTTTCGCGCGGGGTCGAGTCGCCCATCGAATGAATGTCGCGGCGCGGCGCGAGGTGAACGCCGACGCGTTGTGCACCCCAGACGGCGATACATTCGTCCACGACCTCGAGCAGGAGGCGCGCGCGGTTCTCGATCGGGCCGCCGTAAAGGTCGGTGCGACGATTCGTGCTGTCTTGCAGAAACTGATCCAGCAAGTAGCCGTTCGCGCCGTGAATCTCGACGCCGTCGAAGCCCGCGGCTTTCGCGTTTTCCGCGCCTTTGCGGAAGGCGGCGACGACGTCGCGAATCTCATGCAGCTCGAGCGCGCGTGGTGTCACGAACGGGCGTTTCGGGCGCACGAGGCTCACGTGCCCTTCAGGCGCGATAGCCGTCGGCGCGACCGGCAGCTCGCCATTCAGGAACATCGGATCCGAAATGCGGCCGACGTGCCAAAGCTGCAGAAAGATGCGTCCGCCCGCGGCATGCACGGCATCGGTCACGACCTTCCAGCCTTCGACCTGCTCGTCGGACCAGATGCCGGGCGTCGCGGCGTAGCCGACGCCTTGAGGCGTGACGGAGGTTGCCTCGCTGAGAATGAGCCCCGCCGATGCGCGCTCAGCGTAGTACTTCGCCATCAGCGCATTGGGCAGGCGCTCGTCGCCTGCGCGCTGACGCGTGAGCGGGGCCATGATGATGCGATTCGGCAAGGTCAGGTCGCCGACGACTAGCGGATCGAAAAGTGTTGGCATAGCAATATCACCTCGTTGCGGACTGTACGCCCGCCGTATGACGTCGAATTACGTCGATGGAACGATGACGAACAACCGACACGCGACGAAAGGACTCAAGGCCGGAGGACGGCCTTACAAATCCGATCGCAGCGAGTCGAGAAACGCTTGAATGACGGCCTCGTTGCGCTTGAAGAAGCACCACTGGCCGATGCGCTTCACCGTCACGAGGCCGGCGCTTTGGAGCGTGGCCATGTGTCCGGAGCAAGTCGATTGCGAAAGGCCGACGCGCGCGTTGATCTGTCCCGCGCAAACGCCCTGGTCGAGCGGAAGCTCCTGGGTCGGAAAGTTCGCCTCCGGGTCCTTGAGCCACGCGAGAATCTCCCGACGCACGGGGTTCGCAAGCGCCTTGTGAATGGCATCGATGTCTATCTTCATATCAAGCGAAGAACTACAAGCCCAGCGGGGACTGCATCGCTGTTGGCAGAAGTATATATCGGAAATGTCCGATATGCTTTGGGGGCATTCGAGGGGCGGCCGGAGTTTGTGTGAGCGCACAAAAAAGGCCGTAGTTTCACCGAGAAAGAGAAATTTTGAGTCGCCGGTGCGCATCGAGGTATCGAGTGCGGTGTCTCGTAAGTGCAAATGACGACTGCAGGGCTAAGTGTCCGCACTCGGCCCCGAACCGGCCTCCAAGCCCGCTTGACAAGTGCGGCTTCTGGGGCGCAACGGCCGTTGAGCTGCCAGCCCCTGGATGGGAACACCCTTAGGAAGGACTAGGTCGCGGGTTCTTTTTTCCGGCAAGCGTTGAAAAAAAACAAAGGGAACCTCGACCCCAAATAGTAGTCTGAGCGCAAGCGCTATCCAGCGCCTCGCCACTGAGGCGGCATGCCCACAGACCTTCCGTGGGCATGCCGCCTCAGTGAAGCGCGGGCTTTTCCCCTATCGATGGCGAGGGGCGTTCGGCGGGTGAGCGATCCTAATCATCGCCGCTGCGGCTGCCCGGCAGGAATCGGACGGGTCAGCCCGTGCCCATACGAATGAAGCGAATCTGGATTGCACAATCCAGCGGTCATGTTTATGATTCTGATCGTAGTCGGGAGCGCTGAGACATCGGTGCGATGGACGATTGTTCCACCCGGCTTCCCAATTCGACGGACCGCAAAGCGGTCCGTTTTCTTTTAAGGGCCAGAAATGCACCTTCTCTACCTTGACGAGTCTGGCCATTCACATGACCCAAGCTCAGCCTTCTTCGTCCTGGCTGGGTTCAGCATATTTGAGCGACAGACTCATTGGCTTGAAAACCAGCTCGATCGAATCGGTGCCCGCGTCGATCCCGCCCGCCCCCACGCGGCCGAGTTCCATGGCAGTGTGATGTACGGCGGCCGCGATGAGTGGAAAGGGGTGGCCCCGGCGACGCGAGCCCAAGCCGTCGTCGATATTCTTTCGCTTCTATCCGATCGCCAACTGAACTTGAAGGTGTTCGCCTCGGTCATCGAAAAATCGCTGATGGCCCCGGACGCAATCTTGCGGCAAAGCTTCGAAAATGTCGCGGCTGCGTTCGATCGCTACCTGTACTCGCTTTACCGAAAAAAGGACCCGCAGCGCGGTCTTGTGATCTTCGACAAAAGCAGCTACGAACAGCAGCTGCAGGACCTGTCGCAGGTTTTCAAGCGTGATGGCCACCAGAAAGGGAAGCTATACAACTTCGCCGAAGTGCCGCTTTTTTTGGACTCCAAAGCATCAAGACTGATTCAAATGGCAGACATCATAGCCTATTGGATCTTCCGTTATTTCCAGTCGGGCGATAACCGTGGGTACAACCTTATTGCGCCACGCTTCTGCCATCACAGCGGGGCCTTTCAGGGACTCGTCGCAAACGTTTCGACAGAGACAGGCGCGAGGCTTCAGCAGCTGGAACCTCACAAGTATCCGTTCCCGGCTCCTACGCCGATCGCTGCCGCCAAAAAGGTGCCGGAACCAACGGTCACTGTGTCGGGGGTGACCGTCACCAAGATCGACGCGTTCTATGCGCCGAACCCGCGCGCATAGTCGACCGGTGATGCGGATACCATTGGAGTTCATCAGGACTCGTTCTTTGAAGTCGGCGCATGTCACGACTCCGCGACCCGCAGGTATCTTGACACATTCGTTTGCGCTCGTTCGCGCGCCCGGTTCCTCGCATCCCTCCATTCCTCGGCTGGCCACGTCCCAGCGGCATAACTGTCGAAATCGGTGAATAACGGCGCCGCTAAGGCCGTCTGGCCGGATAATTGATGATATCTCTGAATTATTTGGCGTCGCCGGCGCGAACCGACCTCATTGCTAAGTTCTCTGGACAAGGTCGGAAGCTCGTCTCGTCAAGCTTGTAATTGAGGATCTTTCTGTACTATGCCCAGAACCTTACCGCGTCCGCATGACTCGTTAAGCCCACTGGCGGGCGATATGGCCGCCTTGGGGCGCATCGTGCGAAACCAGCGCGCGCGTTCCCAACTGCGCATCGACGATGCGTCGGATCTGGTCGGCGTGACGCACAACGTGCTGTCGAAAATCGAGAACGGGCAATCGGTCGGGCTCGCTAAGCTATTCAAGGTCCTCAACGGCTTGGGCCTGAAGCTGCTCGTTGTTACGCCAACCGAGGCGGAGGACGCCCTGGACGTTCTGCGTCAGGATGCGGAGTCCGCCTGATGAGCACTCTCAAGGCCAAGTCGCGCAGCCCGAACACGCCCTTCATGGTGGCCCGCAATGCGGCTGCCCGCGGCCACGGTAGAAGAGTCGACGCATTCGTGAGCCTATTCTGATCATCGAGCGGTGCGACCGTATACCGCGGCGCGCCGCGGACGACCCGACGCGCATCGTCGGGGCTAGCGCCTACACGCCATCGACAGTTGCCAGGCGCTCGACGTCCCGTCTCGCTACGGCTAGATGTGTTGGTGTACGACCTTGATGCGATGGCCGAGTACTTTGCCGAGTTCCTCCGCAAGGCGCGGCTCTATCACCCAATTATTAAATCCGAAGCCGAGATTGCCGAACCCCCAATCGAGTTCGAAGAAAGTCCAGTCGACGATGCTGGCCGCATTCACGCACGCGGGACACGTCAGCGTGTCATCGGACTGGCTTGCGCACCATCGATCCACCGCTTCGTCCCACGGTACGCTATCCAGCGAGTGCGATACGCCGCAGTGGGGGCAGCGTATTCCATCCGCGCCTGAGTCTCCTGTATGGAACACCGTCCGGTCCACCGATATTTCGAGGCCGCACTGCAGTAAATCGCTGGCGACTAGCTCTGACCATGCTGCTGCTTTCGGTCCGGGGCGATAGAGATCGAGGTCGGCCAGCGAGCGCTCGACGTCAGGAAATGGCTGAACGATGGACTGTTGGATGAGCCATTCAAGGCCTCGCTGCGCAAAGATTGGTGCTTCTTCAAGGGTTACGTCCAAGTCGACTACCCAGGTGATGTGGTCGCTCATAGGTTGGCTTACGGTAAATAGACAAGTGGGAAGGCCTAGCTCCCATTGCACGCGCCGGTCAACGACACAAGGAAAATGATCGTTCCATCGATGTTGAAAACGGCGAATGCAACGCTACTGCGGTGGAGCATCGATGATTCTTATGGTGGGAGGGCTGGACGCGTGCCATTCGACGAAAAATCGGACCAACGGAAGCGGAATTCGCGCGGCTTGGTGGCGTCCGGCGTGGCCTTCCTCCAGCGGATCATCGCTTAGTCGCCTGCAATCGCGTTCGCGGCGGGGCATTAAAGCCGGCCACGAACCGCCGGAGGGCGAATGCGGGTGTTCTGTTGCGTGCGGTCAGGTCGCCGTCGACGCGCCAAAATAGCCGCCAAAATAGTCGCCAAGTCTCGCTGCGGATGTCTGTACGCCATTGAAAATGAACGACTTTATGGCGTAGAGATGCTGCATCTTCGCGCAAAAAATAGTCGCCACGCAACGCGCCATCCCTCGCGGTGCGCACAGCCGACAGGCTGCTCGCCGACCTCTTTAAGATCGTGCGAGCAGCTGCCTATGACGCACTTCGGTTTCATCATCGGCGGGAAACATGCATTCCATGCGCAGTTCCTGTGCCGCAACGTTCTGGGGGGCGCCAACGGTCGTGACCATCGAGAAATATCGAAGCACGACTCCCTCACTGGCGAGGCTCACCGGAATGACGGGCGTCATGGACGCGGTGGGCGATCCACGATGCGTCTTCCAGTCGCGCGGCACGTCGGGATAGGCAAGCAGTTCATCGAGCAGACGTCGGGTGCCGTCGTCGATCATGTGACCGACCGACTCTCGATGCACGCGCTGCAGCAAGCTTCGCGACACCGTCTCCCAGTCGGCCACGAACGGACGCAGGCCCCGCGGATCGAAGATCAGATGCAGCATGTTGCGCGGACCTTCGCGCGAGGCCATGTCGACGAAACAGCCGAAGAAGCGCGGCGCCGCGTCGTTGGTCATCAGAACGTTCCAGTATCGATCCATCACGATCGCCGGAAACGGCTCATGCTGTCGAACGACGCGCTCGAGCGCGCGGATCACGCCATGCATCTCCTCTGCGTTCCAAGGCGCCGCTGAATACACGGGCGCGTAGCCGGCGGCGAGGAGTAGGTCATTGCGTTCGCGCAGCGGCACATCAAGCGCGTGCGCGAGTGTCAGCAGCGTATCGCGGCCAGGCACGCTGCGCCCGCTTTCGATGAAGCTGATCTGGCGCTGGGAAATGCCAGCCTCGAGCGACAGATCGAGTTGACTCACGCCACGCACGTCGCGCCAGTAACGCAGCAAGTCACCGAGTTCGCTCGGCGGCGCTTCGAGATCGAAACGGGAGACGTTCATCGGATTTCCGTGCGTGGTTCAAGTGGAGTTGAGAGAGACGCCTCAGGATGCAGGCGCATGCCAGGCGAACTCCTCGAACTGCGCTTCGAGCGGTGGCTCGGTTACGCCGCTGGTGAAGTTCGTGATCGTCGATGCCGCCACCACCGCGATGACCTCTAGTATCTGCTCTGCACTGAATCCCGCTTCAAGAAAGCGCCTCTGGTCCGATTCGGCGAGGCGGCCGCGCTTTTCTATCAGCGTGCGTGCCAACGCCGACAGCGCGGCCAGTTTGGCATCATCAGGCAACAGGCCGTGCCGGATCGCATCGACATCGGCGCGATGCACGCCCTCCTTCAACGCGAGCGCGGTATGAAACGCGACCGGCCACTCGCTGGCGTTCGTGACGGCATTCGTCAGCAACAGCGTTTGGATCTGCGGTTCCGTCAGACTGCTCGCGTGCACGCGCTCGAACAAGCCGATGAAACCGTTGATCAGCACGGGCGATTCAGCCATCTTCGCCGCGATGTTCGGGATCTGGCCGAACGCCTGTTGCAGTTGATTGAGCACTGGCTTGGATTGCGCAGGAGCGGATTCGATCGTATGTACGGGATAGCGGGACATGGTATCTCCTTGGCCGTGAGCGCTGCCGGAATGGCGGCGCGACAGCCGAAGAGTAGAAGCGGCCGTTCCGTTCGCCAATTACATCGCATGTAATCAGAACTTGCCGGCGAACTCGGTAAAGTACTGACCGATCGCGGCAACGCGATCCGAGGCTGTCAAGCGGGAGCCTCTCTCGCGCAGCCTCGTGGTGCTCTACCCAAACAGCCGCTCGTCAGATCAGGATGAGCGGTCGCATCAAATTGGACTGCAACAATGGCTAGGAACGTAGAAATAAAAGCTCGCATCGAAAGCGTTGCGGGTCTGGCTCGCAGAGTCGCACCGATGGCGACTGAAGAGCCGACGGTCATCAATCAGGACGACACTTTCTTCCACTGTGCCAATGGGCGCCTCAAGCTCCGCCAATTTGACGACGGCACGGGGCAATTGATTTTCTATAAGCGCCCCGACCAGCATGGGCCAAAGGAGTCGTTCTACGTCCTCTCCGCGACAAGTTCGCCGGATTCGCTGCGCGATGCCCTGGCGCTTGCCTATGGAGTGCTCGGTCGAGTCAGGAAGCAACGCCTGCTGTATATGGTCGGTCGCACCCGGGTTCACCTCGACAAAGTCGAAGGGCTCGGTGAATTCATGGAGCTAGAAGTCGTCTTGGAGGAGGATGAATCGACCGATGACGGCAATCGGGAAGCGGCTTCGTTGATGGAGCAACTCGAGATCGAAGACAGCCAGCTTATCGACGGCGCATACCTCGACCTATTGAAGCAGATCACCGGCTAGACGAGCGCCCGGCCCGAAGGTGCGGTGGCCACGAGACACTGCCCAGGAGGGAGGTCCCCACGGAGACTTCCTCTCGGGGCCGTGTGAGGTTGCCCCGCTTCCTCAGCCATCCGCCGATTTCAGCACCCCGCTGATCCATCGCTCTTCCGACGCACTCAGGTGTGCGCGCATCATCGTCTGCGCGGCGATAGGATCGCCCGATTGCAACGCCTTCAAGATCCTCTCGTGCTCGTCCGCCGCCGCGGTCCACGTTTGTGCGCTCTCGGCATGTCCGCGAATGGCGACCGCGAGCGGGTCGTGACGACTGTCGAAAAGCTCTGCCACGAATCGGCTCAGCACTGAATTGCCGGCGCATTCCGCGATAAGCATATGAAACTGCCGATCGGCCTCGATCGGCGATTTGCCCGCGTTGGCCAGCCGGCGCATCCGCTCGATCGTGCGGCGCAGACGGTCGAGCGTGGCCGCGGTCATATGCGCGGTGGCAAGCACGACGACGCTTCCCTCGATCGCGGCGCGCGCCTGCATCAGCTCGGATGGACTGTCGCCGAGCGCACCCATCACCCCTTCGTCTCTCGCGCCTCCGTCCAGCACGTAGACACCCGAGCTCATGCGGATTTCGATCTGACCGCCGATCTCGAGCGCGACCAGCGCCTCGCGTAGCGACGGACGCGACACCCCCAGCCTCTGTGCAAGCTCGCGCTCCGGCGGCAGCCGTTCCCCGACCGGAAGTTCACCCTGGCGGATCAGCGCGAGGATTTGAGCGGCCACGGATTGGTAAAGCCGCTTTGGCTCTGTCGTCTTCATTTTGCAGATCGTAATCGGTTGGCGAGCAGTGCGGAGGAGTGCGGAAAGAGTCTAGCACAGCGGCTCGAACCCCTTATGAGAAGCGGCTCTCCGCGACTCACAGGGGTTTACCCGTCTTGGTCAGGACAGTTCGATGAAATATATATCGGCTTGACCAAATCGACGGGTTGCTGCTTTAATCTTCGCAATTGGACTGACCAGTGCATCGCGCCAAGGTCGGCCGCTAACCGCTGACGGATTGGACCGGGCGCGAAAGCGCCAACGAGAGCCGAACCTCAGCCTGGGACCAGGAGACGGAATGACGATGCCGCACGGTCTGTCCGACCAGCACCACGACGGACCCGACAAGCTTCCAGGGAGTGAAATCCTGCGCTTGCAGGGCGTCGGCAAACGCTTCCCGGGCGTGGTCGCGCTCGATGGCATCCACCTCGACCTGCGGCGCGGCGAGGTCCACGCCATCTGCGGTGAAAACGGCGCGGGCAAGTCCACGCTGATGAAGATCATCAGCGGTCAATATCAAGCGGATGAAGGCAGCATCGTCTATCGCGGCGAGCCGGTTCGGTTCGCCTCTTCCTCCGAAGCACAGGCGGCCGGAATCGCGATCATTCACCAGGAACTCAATCTCGTTCCGCACCTTTCCGTCGCCGAGAATCTTTTTCTTGCTCGCGAGCCGAAGCGCGGGCCGTTCGTCGATTACCGCAGGCTCAATGCCGATGCGCAGCGCGCGCTGGCTCGAATTGGTCTGACCGTCGCCCCCACGACGCTCGTCGGCGCCTTGTCGATCGCTCAGCAGCAGATGGTGGAAATCGCGAAAGCGCTCACGTTCAGCGCGGAAGTGCTGATCATGGACGAGCCGACTTCGTCGCTGACCGAGTCCGAGACGGCCCAGCTCTTTCGCATCATCAAGGAGCTGCGCGCCGAAGGCGTCGCCATTCTCTATATCTCTCATCGTCTCGACGAGATGGCCGAAATCGTGGACCGCGTCACGGTATTGCGGGACGGCCGCTACATCGCGACGGACGACTTCGCCTCCACGACGGTCAGCGAGATCATCGCGCGAATGGTGGGGCGCTCGCTCGACGACGTCTATCCGCCGAGACAATCGGTGCCGACCGGCGAGATCATGCTGCGCGCTGAAGGATTGCGGCGCGCCGGCACGTTCGGCCCCGTGTCGTTCGAGTTGCGCAAGGGCGAAATCCTCGGTTTCGCGGGCCTGATGGGAGCGGGGCGGACTGAGGTGGCCCGGGCCATCTTCGGCGCCGATCGGCTCGACGCCGGCACGATCGAGCTCGCCGGCAAGGAGGTCGTGATCCGCTCGCCGCGCGAGGCGATCCGCCACGGTATCGCGTATTTGTCCGAGGACCGGAAGAAAGACGGGCTGGCACTTGCGATGCCGGTCGCGCCGAACGTCACGCTCGCCAATGTTCGCGCGATTTCCTCGCGCGCCGGGTTTCTGCGGTTTTCCGAGGAAGTTGCGGTCGCGGAGCGCTACACCCGAGAGCTCGGCATTCGCACGCCGTCGGTCAACCAAATCGCACGCAACCTGTCCGGCGGCAATCAGCAGAAGGTCGTCGTCAGCAAGTGGCTCTATCGCGGCACGAAGATCCTGTTCTTCGACGAACCGACTCGCGGCATCGATGTCGGCGCCAAGTTCGCCATCTACGGATTGATGGACCGGCTCGCCGCGGACGGCGTCGGGGTGATTCTGATCAGCTCCGAGCTACCGGAAATACTCGGGATGACCGACCGGATCGCCGTATTCCACGAAGGTCGCGTCGCCGCCGTACTCGAAACGAAGCACACCAGTCAGGAGGAGATCATGCATTATGCGTCGGGGCGGGCCCATGCTTGAAATGACATCGAATCGCAGCGAAGCCGTCGAGAAAACGGCGCGCCAACGGCGCCGCGACCTCATCCAGAAGTTTGCCGCGCTCGGTAGCTTGGTCCTGCTCGTGATCGTGTTCTCGGTGACGAGCCAGGCGTTCTTCTCCGTCGGAAATCTGATGACGGTCTGCCTGCAGGTGACCTCGATTGCCTACCTGGGCGTCGCCGCCACCTGCGTGATCATCACCGGGGGCATCGATCTGTCGGTGGGCTCCGTCCTCGCGCTGGCCGGCGTCGTCGCGGCGCTATTGGTGAAGGCGGGGACGCCGGTTCCGCTGGCGATGTGCGGCGGTGTCCTCGTAGGCGGCCTATGTGGGCTCGTCAACGGCATCTGCGTGACGCGCATGGGCCTGCCCCCGTTCATCGCGACGCTCGGCATGATGCTCGTCGCGCGCGGCATCGCATTGCAGATCACGGGCGCGCGTCCGGTATCGGATCTGGGCGACGCGTTCGGCGCGCTCGGCAACGGTGCGCTTTTTCGCGTCTCGCACATCGGGGCAGATGGATTTCCCGATACGACGTTTCCGGGAATCCCCTATCCCGTCGTGATCATGATCGTGCTCTTCGTCGTAGCGGCTGTATTGCTCGCGCGCACGGCCCTCGGTCGCCACATTTACGCGACGGGCTCGAACGCGGAAGCGGCCCGGCTCTCCGGCGTCAACGTGCGAGGCGTGACGCTCTTCACCTACGTCCTGTCCGGCGTGCTCGCGGGCGTGACCGGTTGCGTGCTGATGTCGCGGCTCGTCACGGGACAGCCGAACGAAGGCGTGATGTACGAGCTCGATGCGATAGCAAGCGCGGTGATCGGCGGAACGTCGTTGATGGGCGGCGTCGGCACCATTTCGGGCACCGCGATCGGCGCGTTCGTGATCGGAGTGCTGCGCAACGGGCTCAACATGAACGGCGTATCGAGCTTCATCCAGCAGATCATCATCGGCCTCGTGATTCTCGGCACCGTTTGGATCGATCAGCTCAGGAACCGCAGGTCGTAAGGCAGAAGAAGTGCAACCAAAACCACAGGAGTGAGACATGAAGAAGTTTTCCATGCTGGCGGTATCGGCATTGCTGCTGACGTTGTTCAACACGGGCGCGCAGGCGGCGGGCGGCGAGATCGCCGTGATCGTCAAGACGGTCAACTCGAATTACTGGCAGAACGTGCAGAAGGGCGCGACGGCAGCGCTCGAGAAAGAGAAGGGCTACACGATGACGTTTCAGGGCCCGGCCGCCGAATCCGACATTGCCGATGAAGTCAATATGGTCGAGAACGCGGTCAATCGCCATGTCGCCGGCATCGTGCTCGCGCCGTCCGATCCTGATGCGTTGGTGCCGGCTGTGAAGAAGGCGTGGGAAGCGCATATCCCGGTTGTGCTGATCGATTCGATGCTCTCGGATTCGGGCAAGCAGTATTACCAGTCGTTCCTGTCGACGGACAACAAAAAGGCGGGCGAACTGTGCGCGAAGGCGATGATCGACCGGGTCGGGCAGACGGGCAAGATCGCGATCATGTCCTATGTGCCGGGCGCGGGATCCGAGATCGGCCGCGTAGGTGGCTTCCGCGAGTACATCGCCGCGCACTCGAAGCTGCAGGTCGTCGGGCCTTTCTATTCGCAGTCGCAAATGGCGACCGCGCTCAATCAGACGACCGATACACTTTCGGCGAATCCCGATCTGAAAGGGATCTTCGGCGCGAACGAGCCGACCGCTGTGGGGATGGGGCGCGCGCTGAAGCAAACGGGCAAGGGAGGCAAGATCGTCGCGATCGGCTTCGACGGTAACCAGGATCTGCAAAGCTTCGTGCGTGACGGAACGATTCAGGCGATTGCCGTGCAGGGCTCGTACCAGATGGGCTACAAGGGCATCGAGACGGTGGTGAGTGTCATCGAGCACAAGTCGGTGCCGAAGATGGTCGATACGGGTGTCGTTGTCGTCGATAAGCAGAACCTCGATTCATCCGAAGCGAAGAACGTTCTCTACTGATGCTGCGGCGAGACGTGGATGTAATAAGAGCTCTGCCTGCGCTCGGACCACTATCGCCGTAGCACATAAAGACTATCTGTAGAATCGCATTGCCGTATATTGGGTGACCTTCGACAATCGCTGGCAGCGGCGTAGCCGCTAGGCCGAGACGTAGATAGATCCGCCGTTCGTGGCGTACCATGAGCGGCGGATAAGATCAGAACTAAAGCGATCAACAGGAGGAGACACCCCATGAACGGGAAACCGATCGTCAACATCCAGACGTTCATCGACGAGAGGCCATTCGGCGGTTTTCAATGGCTGATCTTCTGCATGTGCTTCGTGATCGTCTTGCTGGACGGCTTCGACACGGCATCGATCGGCTTCATTGCTCCATCGGTGCTGACCGAATGGCATTTGACCAAGCCCGACCTCGCTCCCGTGCTGAGCGCGGCGTTGTTCGGGCTCGCTTGCGGCGCGCTCACCTCGGGGCCGCTGTCCGATCGCGTCGGGCGACGCGCCGTTTTGCTCACGTCGGTCTTTCTGTTCGGCATCGCCTGCCTGGCGTCGGCATTCTCGTCGAGTATCGGCCAATTGACCGCGCTGCGCTTCGTCACCGGTGTCGGTCTCGGCGCGGCGATGCCGAACGCGGTCACGATGATGGGGGAGTTTTGTCCTAACCGCCGCCGTTCGACGGTGATCAATCTGATGTTTTGCGGATTTCCGCTCGGCGCGGCGCTGGGAGGCTTTCTCGCCGCGTGGCTGATTCCCAATTTCGGCTGGCGCAGCGTGCTCATGCTCGGCGGCGTCACGCCGTTGCTGCTCGGTATCGCGCTGATCTTCAAGATGCCCGAATCAGTGCGCTTCATGGTCGCAAATGGACATCCGGTCGAGAGAATTCGCGCCGCGCTCGCGCGTATTTCGAACGACGCGATGAATGCCGGCTCGTTCACGATGACCGAGACCGCGCCGCAAGCGCACGGCAAAGGCGTCAGCGTTGTCCTCTCGCGCGCGTACATCGTCGGCTCCGTGATGCTGTGGGTGGCCTATTTCATGGGCCTCGTGATTTTTTACGCGTCGATCAACTGGATGCCGATCCTGTTGAAAGATGCCGGACTGAACGCGAAGACCGCAACGTTGATTTCGGCGCTGTTCCCGCTCGGCGGAGTCGGCGCGGTGGTCTGCGGCGCGCTGATGGACCGGTTCAACGCGAACCGAGTCATCGCCGTAAGCTACGCGCTCACCGCGGTCAGCGTCTATTGGATCGGGCAGGCGGTCGGCAACGTCGGCATGTTGGTGCTTGCCGTATTCGTCGCGGGTGTGCTGATGAATACGGCGCAATCGTCGATGCCGGCGCTCGCCGCCGCGTTCTACCCGACGTCGGGGCGCGGTACGGGGGTCGCCTGGATGCTCGGCGTCGGCCGCTTCGGCGGCATTGCGGGCTCGTTCCTCGTTGCGGAGCTGACGCGCCGGCATTTTTCGTTTGCGGGCGTCTTCACGACGATTGCCATCGCGGGTCTCGTCGCCTGCGTCGCTTTGTTGATCAAACAGATCGCGCGGCCCCATGCGTTCGAGGCGTCACCGAGTAAGATGGAATCGCTCGGTCACTGAGCTCATCAGGGAGGGATGGCCATGTTCAAGCGATTGATTGCCGTGGCAACGGTGAGTCTGCTCGCCGCAACCACGGGTATTGCGTACGGACAAACGCAGGCATTGTCGGGCGGCGCTTCGATGGCGCCTGGGACGGGCGCCGCCAACTGCGACACGCAGGCGGTGGGCAAGGATGGAAAGCCGCTTACCGGCGCGGCGAAGAACTCTTTCATGAAGAAGTGCATGAGGACGGCCGCCGCCAAGCAATGCGAAGCAAACGCGGTTGGCTCGAACGGCAAGCCGCTCGCGGGCGCGGCCAAGAACTCTTTCGTCAAGAAGTGCGTGGACTCGGCTGTCAAATAAGAACGATTCGCAAATGCGAGCGCCGCTAGCCGCAGCGAGCGGCGCTCGACTTGATCTGCATCGGTGTCTGAGCAGCCCACCGCTACGTTGGCCAGAATTCCGTGTCAACCGATTCGGCTTTGTAACGTTAATGAAATGTCACAATTTGCTATATCGGTTGATTCGCGGGTGTGACCGCTCTCCTCATGAGTCGACGATTGGCGCCGGTGCCGTCGTGGGCCGGGCGGTTCGCGCGCGTGGCCAACCGCTCGAGACATGCAGAGAAGTCAGGAGGATCGCTGCGCGAGGGTCGTTGCCGCCTTGCGCAGTACTTGGAGGCGCGTCGACTACAAGCGTCTGGTGTCGCCCGCGTTCGCACTTGGCATCTGCGTACTGCTGCTGCTCGCGCTACAGCACATCTCGCGCGATATCAACTATCACTCGATATGCCGGCAGCTTTTCAACTTCGATTCCGCTAGCTGGATCGCTGCCCTAGGCGTCACCGCGCTGAGCTTTGCCGCACTCGTCGCACGCGATGCGATCGGACTGCGTCATGTCGATGCGAAAGTGCCGCGCACGCTGCTCCTGATCGGCGCAACGGCTGCTTCGGCCCTCGGCAATGTCGCGGGCTTCGGCGCGTTGACGGGCGGCGCCGTGCGTTGCCGCGTGTACGGCGCGGCAGGCGTTACCCCATCGCAGGTCGGACGCCTCACTGTTTTCACGAGCGTTTCGTTGGCGTTCGCGTTGGTGCTCGTCAGCGCGACCGGTGCGCTATGGGATGCGGCCCCCCTGGCGGCGATGCTGCGTGTTTCGCCTGACATCCTGCGCTCAGGCAGTGCGCTTCTGCTCGTGGCGTCCGCCTTCATCATCGGTTGCTGTGGTGCTCGCACGAAAACGATACGCACACGCTGGCAACGGTTGACAATCGACGTTCCCGCAAGGGCGGATTGGCTCAGCCAGCTGGCATTCGGCGTCGTCGACATCGCCGGAGCCGGGGCTGCGCTCTGGTGCTTCCTTCCTCATGGGAACGTGAGCTTCGTCACGTTTCTCGCCGTCTATTCCGCCTCGCTGTTGCTCGGTATCGCGGGCCATACGCCGGGCGGCGTCGGCGTATTCGAGTCGGCGATGGTCTTCGCGTTGCGCGGGGACGTGACGGCGCCATCCCTGGTCGCCGGTATCCTGGCTTATCGCGTCGTCTATTTCGGTTTGCCGCTGATGCTGTCGGCAGGCTTGCTCGCGGGCTTCGAGGGTCGAGCGCTGCGCGATCGGTTGCCATTGCGGCGTGTGGCCGGCCTTGCGGAGTCCGCGCCACTCTTTCTTTGCCTGATCACCTTCGTCGTCGGATCGATGCTGATCGTGTCGGCTGCCACGCCCGCATTTGCGCGACGGCTCGCCGTTCTGCGCGACGTCGTTCCGCTCTGGGCACTCGAGAGCTCTCAACTCGTGAGCGGTGTGCTGGGCGTGCTGCTGCTCTTCGTCGCACGCGGCTTGCTGCGCCGGTTGGACGCCGCCTGGTGGATGACCGTAGCGCTTGCGTCGGCTTCTTTGGTTCTGTCGGTCATCAAGGGCTTGGCATTCGTGGAAGCCGGGGTGCTGGCTTCGTTGCTCCTGCTGCTCGTATCGACACGTCGCCGGTTCAACGTGCATGCCGCGCTTTTCGCCGAGCGTTTCACCGCGGGCTGGTTCGTGTCGGTGGCGATCGTGCTCATCTGTGCGGCATGGGTGATGTTCTTCGCTTATCGCAACGTGCCCTACGATAACCAGCTCTGGTGGCACTTCGCGTTCGACGAGCGTGCGTCGCGCTCGTTGAGAGCCATGCTGGCTTCTGGCCTCTTTGCGGCCGCGTTCGCGCTGTGGCACCTGTTGCGGCCGGCAGCGGGACGCTTCGTTCGTCCGAGCTCGGAAGATCTCGGCGATGCGATGCGGATCATCCGGGCTCAGGAGCGCAGCGACGCCGGGCTCGCCATGATGGGCGACAAGAGTTTCCTGTTTTCCGATTCGCGCGAGTCGTTCCTCATGTATGCCAAACATGGGCGCACCTGGGCTGCGCTGCACGATCCAGTCGGGCCACGCCGCGAGTGGGCGGAACTCATCGGCAAGTTCGTCGATCTCGCGGTGAAACACGGTGGCCGGGCAGCCTTCTACCAGGTTCGCGCCGACTCCCTGCCGCTCTATCTGGATTCGGGCCTGACGCTGATGAAGCTCGGCGAGGAGGCACGGCTGACGCTCGACGGTTTCGACCTCAACGGGCCCCAGCGCGCGGGCTTGCGCTACGCGACGCGGCGCGCCGAGCGCGACGGCTGCACGGTGGAGGTCATCGACGCAAGCGATGTCGTGCAGCATGTCGATGTGCTGCGGGCCATCTCCGACGGATGGCTCGAAAGCCGACGCGAGAAAAGTTTCTCGGTGGCTGCATTCAGCGAGCCTTATCTGGCGGCGCAATCGGTCCTGCTCGTCCGCCAGAACGGGGCGCCGGTGGCATTCACGACGTTCATGACGACCGACCTGAATGTCGAAGCGACAGTCGGGGTGATGCGCCATCTGCCGGAAGCCTCGCCTTATGTCATGGATTATCTGTTCGTGCAGCTGGCCATGCATCTGAAACGCCGTGGCTATCGTTCTCTGAGCCTCGGCGTCGCGCCGTTTTCCGGCGTGCAGCCGGCACCGCTCGGCTCGCCGCTCCATCGGATCGGCGCGATGGTCTGGCGCTTCGGCGGGCGCTTTTATAACTTCCAGGGGCTGCGTGCCTTCAAAGGCAAGTTTCAGCCGTGCTGGGAGCCGCGCTATCTCGCGGTTTCCGGTTGGGCGGGCGCGCTCGTCGCACTGGTCGATCTTTCAATTTTGGCGGGGGGGCGCCGTTCGTGATCATTCGTTCCATGTTGCAGAAATTCCGATGGCTTGCCGTGCTCGCGGGCCTCGCCGTGTGCGGCGTTACATATGCCGCCGAGTCACAAGTCTCGGGGGGACGATATGGCGACGTCACCGTCGCATGGCCCGAAGGCGAGATACGCGGCTTCGTCATTCTCTTTTCGGCGGGCAAGGGCTGGAGCCCTGCCGACGCGCAAGCGGCTCGCGCATTGGCGCATGAAGGCGCCTTGACGGTCGGGGTCGACACGGGGCGTTACGCCGCGAATCTTGCCGCGACCGGGCAAGCGTGCCGGCATCTCGACGGGGACGCCGAGGCGATCAGTCATCAGCTCGAGCGTCAGTTGAAGTCGAGCCGATATTTCGCGCCGATCGTCGCCGGGGCGGGCCAAGGCGGAACGCTTGCTTTGCATGTTCTGGCGCAGGCGCCCGCGAATACGATCGCCGGCGCCGTAGCGCTCGATGCTGAAGGAACGCTCGATAAGCGTTTCGAACCTTGTGCGCCCGATCCGACGGTAAGCCGGGGGAGCGTATTGCCAGGTTTCGTCGAGACCGGTGTGACGACGCAGACTGCAATCAAGGCGTCGCAACAGGCGGAACGTTCAGCGGTGAAGGAAGGGGCCGATTCGCCGGGCTTTCAATACGGCAAGAACGTAACGAGTCTGATGGCTCCGCTATTGGCGAAACGGCCGCGCGTGTTTGGCGCGACGGCGACTCGGGCAGACCAGCTCGTTGCGTTGATCGGGCCGCGTCTGCTGTCGGAGACGGGCGGGGAGCAAGATGTTTCTGACTTGCCGCTGATCGAACTGCCCGCCGCTCACCCGAAAGGGATGCTGGCCGTCATCATGTCGGGCGATGGCGGCTGGCGCGATCTCGACAAGACGATCGGCGAGGAATTTCAGAAGGACGGGGTATCGGTCATCGGTTGGGACAGCTTGCGGTATTTCTGGAGCGAGAAGACGCCGGAGCAGGTTAGCCGCGACCTGACGCGCGCTCTGCGTGTCTATGGCGCGCGCTGGCATGCGGACTCGTTCGCGTTGATCGGTTACTCGTTCGGCGCGGATGTGATGCCGTTCGCGTACAACAGACTGCCGGCATCGTTGCGAGACAGGATTGCCATCGTTTCGCTGCTCGGATTCGCCAAGGCGGCCGATTTCCAGGTCCGCGTGACTGGGTGGCTCGGTTTGCCGCCGAGCGCTAAGGCGTTGCCGGCCAGACCCGAGGTCGATCGCATGCCTGCCGGTGTCATCCAATGCTTCTATGGGGAAGACGAGGAGGATACGTTGTGTCCCGCCCTCGCTCCGACGCGCGAGGTGGTGCGCACGCCGGGCGGGCATCACTTCGGCCGCGGATACGGTGTGCTGGAAGATCAGATCCTAGCGGGGTGGGAGAAGAGAATGCGCGGCGAGAATAGTGCTCTTGTCCATACGGGATCTACTCCGTAGACCTGCGTCCGTGCGCGGCTTGCGTCTGAGCGCCGAACCTCTGGTTATGCTCAGCGATCAGAGGATCCCTTTGCGGTTTTCAATCGGTAGCCTGCACGGACCTTGCATCTCGCCACGACAGTAGCTTGTCGGTTGGTTCCGCGACGTCATCGTGAGAGATGATGACCAGTATCGATGACCGTGAGTCCGACCCGGGGGAGGGCAGGCCAAGGTTAGGCGAACTATCACGTATGATTTGCGAGTTGTATACCTCGTAAATCAGCGCGGAGGAGCCCAGACATGACGCTCGATCTGTCCAAACCGTCGACGGCCGGCTACCAGAGCGGCTTCGCCAACGAGTTCGCGACCGAGGCCCTGCCGGGCGCGTTGCCGCACGGCCGCAATTCGCCGCAACGTGCGCCATTTGGCCTTTATGCGGAGCAGCTGTCCGGCACCGCGTTCACCGCGCCTCGCGCTCACAACCGCCGCTCGTGGCTCTACCGGATCCGTCCGGCCGCGGTGCACCGCCCGTTCGAGCGATTCGAGGGGCCGCAACGGCTCGTGTCGAACTTTGGGGATTCGGTGGATGTGCCGCCGACGCCGCCGAACCAATTGCGTTGGGATCCGTTGCCGATGCCGGTCGAGCCGACCGATTTCGTCGAAGGCTGGGTCACGATGGCGGGCAACGGCTCGGCCGCCGCGATGAACGGGTGCGCGATCCACCTGTACGCGGCGAACCGCTCGATGCTCGACCGCTTCTTCTACAGCGCCGACGGCGAGCTGCTGATCGTCCCGCAATCAGGACGCCTTCATATCGCAACGGAGCTCGGCCGCCTCGACGTCGAACCGTTCGAGATCGCGGTGATTCCGCGCGGCGTGCGATTCACCGTCACGCTGCCGGACGGTCACGCGCGCGGCTACATCTGCGAGAACTTCGGCGCGCTGCTGCGGTTGCCCGACCTCGGCCCGATCGGCTCGAACGGTCTCGCCAATCCGCGCGACTTTCTCACGCCGCAGGCGGCCTACGAGGATCGCGAGGGTGACTTCGAACTCGTCGCGAAGCTGAATGGCCTGCTCTGGCGTGCCGATATCGATCACTCTCCGCTCGATGTGGTCGCGTGGCACGGCAACTATGCGCCGTACAAGTACGACCTGCGTCTTTTCAACACGATCGGCTCGATTAGCTACGATCATCCGGACCCGTCGATCTTTCTCGTATTGCAGGCGCAAAGCGATACGCCGGGTGTCGACACGATCGACTTCGTGATCTTCCCGCCGCGCTGGCTCGCGGCCGAGAATACGTTCCGGCCGCCCTGGTTCCACCGCAATGTCGCGAGCGAATTCATGGGCCTCGTTCACGGCGTCTACGATGCGAAGGCCGAAGGCTTCGTACCCGGCGGCGCGAGCCTGCACAACTGCATGTCGGGCCACGGCCCGGACGCCGACACATACGAGAAGGCATCGGCAATCGATACGACGAAGCCGCAAAAGGTCGCCGACACGTTGGCGTTCATGTTCGAGACACGCACGCTGATCCGGCCGACGCGCTTTGCGCTCGATACCGCGCAGTTGCAGGCGAACTACTTCGAATGCTGGCAGGGCATCAAGAAGCATTTCGATCCGGACCGACGATGAGCAGGATTTCCGACTGACGCGCGACGCGACTCGCAAGAGCTCGGTTGCGACTCGCTCGTGACTTCGATTCATCAGTCGAAATTCGCCACTTTCCCGACATGATGGGCGCGGTTCTTCCCCTCGCGCTTTTGTCTCCTATACTTCGAGCCGTTGCTCTCCTTCGAAGCGAGGCAGCCAATGGCCGATTATTCCACGGGTGTGCAATCGAGGCAGCGTGCCACTGTCGCGCTCCGCGTCAACAAGCAGCCGTACACCGCCACTGTCCACCCGCGCGTCACGCTGCTCGACTGGCTACGCGAAGAAGCGGGTCTCACCGGCACGAAGAAAGGCTGTAACGAAGGCGCGTGCGGAACGTGTACGGTGCTGATCGACGGCAAGCGCATGAATAGCTGTCTGACGCTCGTCGTGCAGTGCGAAGGCGCCGATATAACGACTGTCGAAGGCATCGCCGGCGCGGACGGCCGTCTGCATCCCGTGCAGGAAGCGTTCATCGATCACGACGCCTTTCAGTGCGGTTACTGCACGCCGGGGCAGATCGTTTCGGCTGTTGCATGTATCGCCGAAGGTCATGCCGTCGATGAAGCGACGGTGCGCGAATGGATGAGCGGTAACCTTTGCCGCTGCTCGTGCTATCCGCAGATTACGGCCGCCGTTCTCGATGCAGCCAGACGCATGGAGAACGCAGAATGAACGACTTCGGTTACGAGCGTGGTGTAACCGTCGAGGATTGTCTCGCGACGATCGCCGCGAAGGGTGCGGCCATCATCGCGGGCGGAACCGAACTGCTGAACTGGATGCGCCTCGGGATCGCGGCGCCGCCGCAACTCGTCGACATTGGTGGCATCCGAGATCTCGACACCATTGCGATCGAATCCGATCACCTGATCATCGGCGCCCTCGCGAACCTCAATGCGATCGGCGAGAGTTCACTCGTTGCGACTCATGCCAATACACTCGCGCAAGCCTGCCTTCAGGCGGCCTCACCGCAAGTGCGCAACCGGGCCACGCTGGGCGGGAACGTGTTGCAGAAAACGCGCTGCGCCTATTTTCGCGCCGAAACACCGCTGCCATGGCCGTGCAACAAGCGCGAGCCGAACACAGGGTGCGCCGCGCGCAACGGTGTCAACGATCGGCAGGCCATTTTCGGCTGGACTGACGAGTGCGTGGCCGTTCAACCCTCGGATCCGGCCGTAGCTCTTGCCTGCCTCGATGCGCAAGTGGAGATCGCCGGCACGAACGGGTCGCGATCATTGGCCATGACCGAGTTCCACCTTACCCAGGCGGAGGCGGCGGCCCTCGGCGACGCGGCGCGCCATGAGACGCGTCTCGCCGACGACGAAATGATCGTCGCTTTTCGAATCCCGCTCCATGCCGGCAGTCGCTCCGCTTACATCAAGGTACGCGAACGAGCCAGTTACGAATACGCGCTCGTGTCTGCCGCGGCCGTGATCAAGATGAGCGGCGACGTCATCGAGCGCGTCTCGATCGCATTGGGCAGCGTGGCGCAACGCCCGTGGCGGCTTCCCGCCGCCGAGGGCGCGCTCGTCGGCCAATCGCTCGACGAAAAGACGCTCGCCAGTGCGATCGACGCGGCAATGAAAGACGCACGGCCACTGGCGGAAAACGGCTTCAAGGTGAAGCTCGCGCGCAACGCCGCGGTCCGGGCCATTCTCACGGCTGCAGGTAAATCATGACCATCGGAACTCCCGTATCTCGCGTCGAAGGCATCGCCAAAGTCACGGGGCGAGCGAAATACGCCGCCGATCACACGCCGAAGGGCACGCTGCACGCAGCGATCGTCGGCGCCCCGATCGCGGCCGGCCGGGTTGCCGGGATCGACGTGGATACCGCCCTTGCCGTTCCTGGCGTCGTGCGTGTCCTCACGGCGAAAGACATGCCGCGCTTTGGCGAAATCGCCCCGCCGGCGGCCGTCCTCAGCATGCCGATGCAACACGACGAGATTCGCTTTCAGGGCGAGCCCGTTGCGATCGTGCTGGCGGAATCGATCGACGCCGCCGAAGAAGCGCGAGCCGCGGTCAAGGTCCGATGCGCGCCGCAACCGCCAATCGGCCTCGGCGCGGGCAAGAACGAAGCGGCACCCTCGCCGCGCATGCTTGGCGAAGACCTCGACATGGGCCATGTCGACCAAAGTCTCGCGGAGTCGAAGTTCGTAGTGAGGCAATCGTACGAACAGCCTGACCGACACCACAATGCAATGGAAACTTCCGGGACGGTCGCTCAATTCGAGGACGGTAAGCTGACGCTCTGGGACGCGGTGCAGGCCGGCGCGAACGTACCGCCGGTCGTGGCGGCGGCGTTGGGGATCGATGCCGCCGATATCCGCGTCATCGCGCCGCACACGGGCGGCGGCTTCGGCTCCAAGGGATACGTCTGGCCGCATCAAATTCTGGCCGCGGCCTGCGCGCGTATCGCCGGCCGGCCCGTGAAGCTGCACTTGCGCCGCCAAGACCAATATGCATGCGTCGGCTATCAGCCGTGGATGCTCCAGCACGTGAGTCTCGGCGCGCGCGACGATGGCGCGTTGACCGCCATCGATCATGAGATCGTCAACTCATCGGCGATCGCCGATACACATGTCGAACCGTCGAGCGAAGGCAGCAAGTCGCTTTATGCTTGTCCCGCCATTCGTACAAGACAGCTCCTCAAGCGCATTCACATCAATGTGCCGACGCCCATGCGGGCGCCCGTCGAAGGGCCGGGTCTCTGGGCGCTAGAAAGCGCGATGAACGAGTTGGCGGAGCAAATCGGCATCGACCCGCTCGACCTTCGGCTCAAGAACTATGCCGAAGTCGATCCGCTCACGGGCAAACCGTGGTCATCGAAAAAGCTGCGCGAAGCGTACGACGCGGGGGCGCGCCTCTACGGTTGGCGTACGCGCCATCAACGGCCGCGCGAGGATGGCCCCGCCCATGGCGTATCGGTCATGGCATGGCCACCTGTTCGATGGGCAATTATCGCTTTCCTGGCGGCGCCCTCGTTCGGCTGAAAGCCGACGGCTCGGCGATCATCGAGGCCAATACGCACGATATCGGCACGGGCACGCAGACCGTGTTCTGCCAGATCGCGGCGAGCGAACTCGGCTTGCCCGTGGAGCGGGTTTCGATCGTATGGGGCGATACGCGGCTGCATCCGGGCGGGCCGGTTTATGGATCGAGCGCCACAGTCGGCACGGGCAGCGCCGTCGCGCTCGCATGCCGCGAGATCAAGACCAAGCTCGCGGCGCTGGGGGCGGGCGACGATCCGGGTGCGCTCTTGCGCGCTGCCGGGCTCGAAGAGATGTCGGCATCGGGGCAATTTACTTTGCCCGGCGGCGCGCCGTTCAACGCAGACGGCGCGGATACGCCCCACGCGATGCGAACGTGGGGGGCAATCTTCGTCGAAGTCGGTGTGGATCCCGATCTCGGTCTCGTGCGCCTGCGCCGCGCCGTCGGCGCCTATTCGGTGGGACGAATCATCAATCCGAAGACGGCTCGAAGCCAAATGACGGGCGCGATCATCTGGGGCTGGGGCAAAGCGACGATGGAGGCAAGCACTCAGGAGCCGAACCACGGCGGCTGGCTTGCAAAGAATCTTTCGAATGTCGTGATACCGGTCAACGCGGACATTCCAACCGATTTCACGATCCACTTTGTCGACGAATACGACCCGCATGCGAGCGCCATCGGCGCGCGCGGCATTGGCGAGCTCGGCGCGACGGGCGTCGATGCTGCCGTCGCCGCGGCCGTTTATGACGCGGTGGGCGTGCGCGTGAGGAAGCTGCCTATTCGCTTGGAGCCTCTGCAAAGATGACTTCGATGCCGAGGCCGCGAAGCCACTCGCGATATTCGGGCGCGAGCCCGCGATCGGTCACCACCGTGTGCACACGCTCCATCGCACCGAACGTCGCGAATTCGCGGCGGCCGAACTTCTCGGAATCGGCGAGCAGATAGACGTGCCGCGCGGCGCCGATCATGCCGCTCTTCACGTGCAGGTCGATAAAGTCCGGATACGAGATTCCGCCTTCCTTCGACACGCCGCCGGCCGCAAGGAAGAGCTTGTCGACGAACATGCCTTCGAAGAACGCCGATGCTTTTTCTCCGGAAACGGCCAACGTCTCCGGCATGAATTGACCGCCCGTCAGCATCACGCGGTTCGACGGCTCGTTGCCCAGCAACATCGCAATGTTGAGCGCGTTCGTGACGATGCGCAGGTGCTGGCGGCCGACCAGGTTCTTCGCCATCTCCGTCGTCGTCGCGCCGCAATCGAGAATCATCGAGTCGCCGTTGGCGACGAGCGTCGCCGCTTTCGCGCCGATCCACACTTTCGCGGCGGTCGGCTGCAAATGACTCATTCCCGTGCCGTCGAACATGTACGACAGCGTCTTGAGACGCACGAGCCCATGCACGCGCTCGACGAGTCCGTCGCGCTCAAGGGCATCGACATCCTTGCGGATCGTCGGCATCGATACGTTGAAACTTCGCGCGAGGTCCGACAGCTTGACTGCCTTCATGTCGCGCACGCTCGCGTAAATATTTTCCCAGCGGGTCTTCTGGTCCATCTCTTGGTTTCCGATCTAGCTCGTGTCCCTGCTTCGTTCCCCGGCCGCCCTCGCAAGGCCAGCTTGCGCATGGTTTCCATCAATTATAGCTCGACTTTCTTTTTGGAAAGTCTTCGCCGGTGCGATAGCCGGCAGGTATATGGCATGGGAAGGCGGGGGACCGCCTTCGGCCTGCCTACGGGTATTCCCTGGCCAAAAAACCGCGATAAGTCGTTGACTTCCGTTCGCTCGCGGAAGAAACTAAAAACAACTCAAGAGAAACTAAGAGAAAGTGATGGAAAATCCCTTCCTCCTCGCCGAGCCTGACCTCAAGGCACGCGCCCGCGCGATCCGCAAGCGCATCTGCGTCATGAACGCGATGGCAAAGAGCGGTCACACGGGCGGCGACATGTCGGAGGTCGACATTCTCGTTGCGCTCTATTTCCGTGTGATGCGATACCGCGCGAGTCCGCTCGTCTGGCACGACCAGTTCGTGTTGAGCAAAGGGCATGGCGTGGGTGGCCTCTACTGCTGCTTCGCCGAACTCGGCTGGCTGCGGGAAGAGGAGCTCTCCGGCTATCTGCGCGACCATTCGCGCCTGCCGGGGCATCCGGTCCGCGAAAAGCTTCCCGAGTACGTGACGGTGAATACCGGCGCGCTTGGCCACGGCATGTCGATCTCGGCTGGACTTGCGCTCGCGAAACGCCGCCGGACGCAACAAGGCGAAGCCGGCCGCGTGTTCGTGCTGACGGGCGACGGCGAGTTGGAAGAGGGCTCGAATTGGGAAGCCGCGATGGCGGCGAGCCATTTCCGGCTCGACAACCTCGTCGTGATCGTCGACCGCAACCACCTTCAATTGGCCGATGCGACAAAGAACATCATGGACATCGAGCCGCTCCACGAAAAGTTCGCGGCTTTCGGCATGGAGGTTCACGAGACCGACGGCAACGATCCGCTCGGCTTGGCGAAACTCATGGAAAGCTTCGATTTCGAAAACGGAAAGCCGAAGGCCGTGATCGCGCAGACGATCAAGGGGCGCGGCGTCTCGTTCATGGAGAACGTTGCGGCGTGGCACCACAAGTACCCGAATGAAGACGAGCTCGCGCTCGCCTTGAAGGAACTCGATCATGCATGAACCGGCAGACTTGCGCGACGGCGTCGTCGGTGCGCTCACTGAGCTCGCCGACGGCGGGACCGATCTGATCGTCATGGTCAGCGATTCGACCTCGACTTCGAAGATCGCCTCGTTCCAGCAACGCTATGAAGACCGTGTCATCAACGTCGGCATTGCCGAGCAAAACATGGTCGGCATGGCCGCGGGCCTTGCACTCGGAGGGCATGTGGTCTTCACGGCGAATGCGGCTCCGTTTCTCGTCGCACGTGCGAACGAGCAGGTCAAGAACGATGTCTGCTACAGCCGGACCAACGTCAAAATGCTCGGCTTGAATGCGGGTGTCGCGTATGGACCGCTCGCGTCGACGCACCATGCGATCGACGACGTCTCGATCATGAGCGGCCTCGGCAATGTCCAGATCTTGGCGCCGTGCGACGCACTCGAGGCTGCGCAGATGGTGCGCTATGCCGCGAGCGTCGATGGCCCGGTCTACATCCGGCTCGACAACGCAAAGTTTCCGATCTTGCACGAGCCCGACCATGTCTTCGAAGCCGGCAAGCCCGACGTGTTGCTGCGAGGGCGCGCGAGCGAAGAGTCTGGCGGCCGGCGCGTGGCCATCGTCGCGCTGGGATCCGTCGTCGGTGAGGCGTTTGCCGCCTGCGAAGCGCTCGACGCCAGAGGAATCGCGCCGACGCTCGTGAACCTCTCATCGATCCGGCCGCTCGACACGAATCTGCTGACCGACATCTTGAGCGAGCACGACGACATCGTGACGGTCGAGGAGCACTCGCTGCATGGCGGCATCGGCGCACTGATCGCCGTGCAGCTGGCCAAGCGCGGCATCGCGCGGCGTCTGCGAATGCTCGGCGTGACCGAAGGCGAATTTGCGCACTACGGCACGCGCGCCGGCATTCGCCGCCACTATGGTATCGATGCGCAAGGTATCGAGCGCGCGGTGGCCGAAATGATCGGCATGCCGATCGCGACGGCATAAATACGCGCAACGCAGATACCGACACAAGATTCAGGAGACGAAATATGGCAACCCAGTACGACATGACGTTGCGCCACGGCGTCGATTTCGATTTTCGGCTCGACGGCAAGGTCGTCGTCATCACCGGCGGCCTCGGCGGCATTGCGATGGCGACGAACGAGGCGTTGATCGGCAAAGGCGCGCGCATCGCCATTCTCTATCCCCGCTTCGAGGAAGGCAGGGTGGCCGATGCGATCGAGACGCTCGGTCCCGCGCATGCGGCAGCCTTTCCGTGCGACGTCGGAAACGAGGCCGACGTCGCCGCGGCGATCGACGCGGCGGCCGCGCACTTCGGCGACCTGCATCTGCTCGTCAACGCGGCCGGCACGATCACGCTGACGCCGGCCGAGGACATCACGATCGAAGAATGGCGCAGACAGATCGACGTCAATTTGACGGGTCCGTTCCTTTGCTCCAAGCACTTCGCGCGACATGTCTTCGCGCGCGGCCACCGCGCCAAGATCATCAACATCGCATCGCAGGCCGCGACGGTTGCGATCGATCAGCATTGCGCCTACACGTCGGCGAAGGCCGGCCTGATCGGCATGACGAAAGTACTGGCCAAGGAATGGAGTCGCCGAGGCATTACCGTCAACACCGTTTCGCCGACCGTCGTCCTGACGCCCATGGGCGCGGCCGCCTGGGAAGGAGAGAAGGGCGAGCGCATGAAAGATCTGATTCCGGCGGGACGCTTTGCCTATACGGACGAGATCGCCGCGGCCATCCTGTTTCTCGCATCGAATGGCGCCGACATGATCACGGGCGCGGACCTGATGATCGACGGGGGATACACGATCTGCTGAGGCAGAGCGTCGTTCCCCACCGGGCATGCGCGAGTCGGGCATGCGCAATACGGAAGACGAGGAGGCGATTCGTGAGCAAGTCCATTGAAAACAGCGTTGAATTGCCGAACGGGCAATCGGCGCGTTCCGACGCCACCGCCGCGGCGGCGAGCTTCGCGCGCCGCGCATGGCTCAGCGTGCTGCTCGAGCAGGGGCCGTTGATCAGTCTCATCCTGCTTTGCGTGGCGATCTCTCTGATGACGCCGTCGTTTTTGTCGCTGCGCAATTTGCTGAACGTGCTCGATCAGATCACGGTGCTCGGCATCATGGCGCTCGGGATGACCGCGGTCATCATCATCGGCGGTATCGACCTGTCGGTCGGCTCGGTGCTCGCGCTCGGCATGATGGTGATGGGCTGGCTCTCCAACAACGCCGGTTTGCCATTCGCCGTCGCGATTCCCGCGAGCATTGCCGTGGCCGCGCTATGCGGACTCGCGTCGGGGCTTCTCATCATCGTCTTGCGGTTGCCCGCGTTCATCGCGACGCTCGCCATGATGTCGGTCGCGCGAGGACTCGCGAATCTCATCACGAATGGCGAGCAGATCGTCGGCTATCCGGACTGGTTCACCGCGTTGTCGATCGTGCGTCACTTCGGTTTTCTGTCGGCGACGGTCGGGCTCTTCGTCGCGCTCATGATCCTCGGCTTCGTCATCCTGAAATACCGCGCGGCGGGACGCAGCCTTTATGCGATCGGCGGCAGCGCCGAAGTGGCGCGCCTTGCCGGTATCAAGGTGCGTGCAACGACGCTCGCGGTCTATACGCTTTGCGGCGCGCTTGCCGGCCTCGCGGCGGTCGTGCTCGCGAGCCGCCTCGATTCGTCGCAGCCGAGCGCGGGAACCGGCTACGAGCTCGACACCATCGCCGCCGTCGTCATCGGCGGAGCGAGCCTCGCCGGCGGCACGGGGACGGTCGTCGGCACGGCGGTCGGCGTGCTGACGATCGGCGTCTTGCGCAATGGACTCAATCTGATCGGCGTCTCGCCGTTCGTTCAGCAGATCGTGATCGGCATGGTGATCGTGCTGGCGGTCGGCGCCGATACGCTGCGCCGTCGCAACGCGTCTTGATGCACGAGTACCGATCACGAAGCGAAGAAAACCCACCACGCGCCGTTGCCGCAACGCGCACCTGGCTCTAATTCCACGCGGCTCTCGACACCATAGGCACTATAACCAGGAGACACTCATGAATCGACGTTTTGCCTGTTCCTCGCTGCTCGCCATCGCGGCTTCACTCGGGTTCGCGTTCGCCACGCCGAATGCTTCCGCCGCGGGCACGGTCACGATCGGTCTTGCCGTCGCCAACCTGCAGGCCGATTTCTTCAATCAGATCAAGCAGTCGGTCGAATCGTACGGAAAGCAGAAGGGCGTCAATGTCATTACGGTCGATGCCAAGGGCGATGCGGCGACCCAGGTCAATCAGATCCAAGATTTGCTGACGCGCAAGATCGATGCGCTCATCTACATCCCCGCTGGGGCGACGGCCGCGGGCGTGCCCGTGCGCGCGGCGAAGGCGGCCGGCATTCCCGTGATCGCGGTGGACCGCAATCCGCCCGATGCGCCGGGCGATACCTTCATTGCCACGGACAGCGAAGCCGCGGCACAAGCGCTCGGCGAATGGATCATCAAGCAGACGAAGGGCCATGCGAACATCGCGGAGTTGCAGGGACAACTCGGCACGACGCCTGAGCTCGCGCGTGAAAAGGGCTTCACGAAGGCGATCTCCACGGATCCCGGCGCGAAGGTCGTGACGCGTCAACCCGCCGACTGGGCCCAGGACAAGGGCTTCGCGGTCGCGCAGGACATGCTGCAGCGGACTCCCGATATCGACGTCATCTTCGGCCATGCCGACGCCATGGCGCTCGGCGCGGCGCAAGCCGTCAAGGTCTCGAACGTCGGTCACAAGGTGCTGATCGCGGGCTTCGACGGGGACGTGGCCGGTTTGAAGGCGGTGCGCGATGGCGTGATCGACGTGACGATGACGCAGCAGACGCAACGGATGGGACGCATGGCCGTCGACTCGGCGCTTGCCCTCATCGCGAAGAAGCCTGTACCGGCGCAGCAACTGCTGCCTGCCACGCTGACGACAAAAGCGAACGTCGCGCCGTTCATTGCTCAGCACCCCTGACTCGAAAACGAAGCGCGCAGCCGAACGAGACACGGGACGACAACCGGCGAGCGCGCCGAGTCCGTCCCGCCGACACGGAGCCAGACATGACCTCCCGCGAGCCGACAGCCGGAGCAACCGGCAACGAAGCGCAAGCGCCCGCGCATGACGGCCTGATTGTGCGCGGCATCGGCAAGACGTTCAATCGCAACGTCGTGTTGGGCGGCGTGGATCTCGACGTGCGCCCGGGCACCGTCGTCGCGTTGCTCGGGGAAAACGGCGCGGGCAAATCGACGCTCTCATCCATCATCGCGGGTGCGCTGCAGCCTGATCCGGGTGGACGCATGTTCTGGGGCGCAAAGCCATACGCGCCGCAGTCGCCTCGTGATGCATTGGCCAGCGGCATCGGGCTCATTCACCAGGAAACGCGTCTGCTGCCCGATCTTTCAATCGCGGAGAACGTCTTTGTCGGTCGCCTGCCGATGAAGCACGGCAAGATCGACCGCGCCGAAATGGCGCGCCGCGCGCAAGAACAACTGCACCGCCTGGGCCTCGACGTGCCGACGAGCCGCCTCGTGCGGACGTTGAGAGTGGCCGCGCAGCAGCAGGTGGAAATCGCCAAGGCGCTCACGCTCGATGCGCGCTTGCTGATTCTCGACGAACCGACAGCCGCGCTCGGCGGTGCCGAGACGGACCGTCTCTTCGAGCAGATCGCGAAATTGCGCGCGCAGGGCGTATCGTTCATTTATATCAGCCATCGTCTCGAGGAAATTGCGCGAATTGCGGACCGAATCGTCGTCTTGCGCGACGGCCAGATGATCGCGACGCACGAGAACGGAAGCGTCCCGCTCAAGACGCTGATCGAGCAGATGGTTGGACGCAACGTCGAGCGCATTTTTCCGCGGTTCGCCGAGCCGCGCGAACGGGCGATGCTGGAGGTTCGCTCGCTGTCTTCGGCGCAAGGCGCGTTTCGCGACATCTCGTTCTCGGTGCGCGCGGGCGAGGTCTTCGGCATTGCCGGCATCGTCGGTGCCGGCCGTACCGAGCTGGTGAGGGCGATCGCGGGCGCCGATCCCGTGTCGAGCGGCAGCGTAATAGTGGATGGCGAGCCGCTCGACCTCAAGAGCCCGGCGCACGCGATCCGCGCAGGCGTGGTGCTCGTACCGGAAGACCGGAAGGCGCAGGGTGTCGTGCTCGATCATTCGATCGAGGACAATCTGGCCTACGGCAGCCTCGATCGGTTGGGCGCGCACGGCTGGATGCAGCCGCGCGAGGTGCGCGAATTCGCCAATAGGCTGATCGCGCGTCTCGGCGTGAAGGGGCGGCCCCAACAGCGCGCGGGCAATCTCTCGGGCGGCAATCAGCAAAAGGTCGTGCTGGCGAAATGGCTGGCCCGCGAACCGAAGGTCGTGATTCTCGACGAGCCGACGCGCGGCATCGATGTCGGAGCGCGTGCCGCGATCTATGAAGTGATCGCAAAGCTGGCCGCGAGCGGTGTCGCCGTCGTCGTCGTCAGTTCGGATCTCGACGAAGTGCTCGGCTTGTCTCATCGCGTCATGGTTCTCGCGCGCGGCAACTGCACGGGCGTGCTCGCCCGTTCCGAGGCCAGCGACGTGCGCGTGATGGAGCTTGCGACGGCCTGATTCGGGCGCCATGATTTTGACGGCACCGACTCGATCAGCGCCAGGCGTTGGCCCACGATCTCCACTCTACGGACTCCTCAATATGCGATACGTGCTGGCAATCGATCAGGGTACGAGCGGCACCAAAGCGCTGGTGTTCGATGCGCAGGGCAATGTCCGCTCGAGGGGATTCACGGCCGTTAGCACGGTGCATCCCCATGCAGGTTTTGTCGAACAGGATCCACGCGAGCTCTATCTTTCCGTGCTCAGCGCGGCAGCGCAGTGCCTTGCGAATTTCGACGGAGATCCGTCGCAAATCGCCGGTGTGGCGATTTCGAACCAGCGCGAAACGGCCCTGCTGTGGGACGCCTCGGGTGAGCCTCTCGCGCCGGCCGTATCGTGGCAGTGCCAGCGTTCGCTCGGCATTTGCGAGCAACTGCGCGGCGACGGCATGACCGCTCGAATCGCGGATCGCACAGGGCTCCTAATCGACCCGTACTTCTCGGCCTCGAAGCTCATCTGGCTGTACGCAAACGACGCGCGTGCGCGCCATTCGATCGATTCGGGGCAGGCGCGCTTCGGAACCGTCGATAGCTGGCTGCTCTATAAGTTGACGCGCGGCGCTTCATATCTGACCGATTACACGAACGCGTCGCGCACGATGCTCTTCAACCTGCGCACGCTTGATTGGGACCGTGAGCTCATCGCCGAATTCGGTCTGTCCGCACTGAGGTTGCCGGAACTCCGCCCATCCGCTGCCGATTTCGGCTCGACGGATCTGGAGGGCGTATTGCCGAGGGCCGTTCCCGTGGTCGCGATGATCGGCGATTCCCATGCCGCCGCGGTGGGCGAAGGCTGCCTCTCTCCAGGACTCGCGAAGGCGACGATGGGCACCGGGTCGTCCATCATGATGAACGTCGGAGCGCGCCCCGGAGCGCCTGTCGACGGGCTGGTCTCGACGCTTTGCTTCGCGACTGGCGGCCGCGTCGATTACGCACTCGAAGGAATTGTGATCAGTGCCGGATCGACGCCCGCGTGGTTGAAGGAAAAGCTGGGTCTTTTCGACGATTTCGCGGCGGCCGAACAGGCATTTTGCGAGTTCGATAATGGCGGCGTCTATCTGATTCCGGCGTTTTCCGGCATCGGCTGCCCGCACTGGAAGTATCCGGGCGGCGCGCAAATCGTGGGGCTCAATTTCTCGACTTCATGGCAACACGTGGTGCGGGCCGCATACGAATCGATCGTCTATCAGATCAAGGACGTGATTACGGTCATGGAGCGCGCGGCGCAACTGACGTTGCAAGAGCTCGTGCTCGATGGCGGGCTCGTGCAGAGGCCTTTTTTGCTGCAGTACCTGGCCGATACCCTCGATCGCCCTGTCAGCACGCTCGAGTTGACCGAAGTATCGGCGGCGGGCGCCGCAGCTCTTGGTTTGTGCCAGCTCGGCGTGATCGACGAGCCGGGCGCCAACCGCGCCATGCGCAAAGTGATGCGCCGTGTCGAGCCTGGAAGCGGCCGCGCGCAGGCGGCGCGCAATCACGCGCAGTGGATGAACTGGATCGGGCGTTTATGAACGATGAGACTACGAGGAGGATAGAGCGAGCATGGCTATCGAATTGAAGCGTTTTGAGGGCAAGGTGGTCGTCGTCACGGGCGGAAGTCGCGGCATCGGTCTTGGCATTGCGGAACGCTTCGCCCGGGAAGGCGCGAAGGTGTGTATCTCCGCTAACGAAAAGACGGTGCTCGACGCGGCGGCGCTGCTGCGCGAGGCGGGTTTCGATGCGATCGGCGTCGAGGCGGACGTGACCGACAAAACACAGGTAACAGCCCTCTATGACGAAGTGGCATCGAAGCTCGGGGAAATCGACATATCGGTGCAGAACGCGGGTGTCATCACGATCGCGAAGCTACAGGATCTAACGGAAGCGGAGTGGGACAAGGTGCTCGCGGTCAACACCAAAGGCGTTTTCCTATGCTGCCAGGAAGCGGCGACGCGCATGCTGGCCGCGGGCAAACAAGGACGGCTCATCAACACGGCATCGGGGCAGGCGCGGCAGGGATTCGTCTACACGCCGCACTATGCAGCCAGCAAGTTCGGTGTCGTCGGAATCACGCAGAGTCTCGCCAAGGAGCTCGCGCCGGCCGGCATCACCGTCAACGCGTTTTGCCCCGGCATCATCACGACGGACATGTGGTCGTACAACGACGAAGCGTGGGGTAAGCTGCTCGGCGACTACAAGCCGGGCGAACTGATGGCGGAATGGATCGAAGGCATTCCGATGAAAAGAGCCGGCACCGGCGCCGACGTCGCGGGACTGGTGGTGTTTCTCGCGTCGGACGATGCTTCGTACATCACAGGCCAGACGGTCAATGTCGACGGCGGTATGTTCATGTCGTAACCGCATGTCGTGAGCTCACGTGCTGCTCAGGTCATAAGCGCGATCGGCGCAGCGCAGGCGGCGTGGTTGAGCGGGCGCTTCGGATCGGGCAGGCAGGATGTTTGCTCTGCAGTGGTGAGGCTGGCATTTTGCGCCAGGAGGGTGGCGGTCGCCGATCGCTCCCTCGCCGCGCATGACGTCGAAACGTCACCTCATCGACGCGCCCGCCACCATCCAACTCCGATTTCTTGCGCACCGATGCGACTCCTATTTGTCATCGGCAATCTGAGCGACTATCACGTGCCTCGTTATGAAGCACTGGCTGAACTCGCGACCGCTCGCGGCCATGAGGTGTCGCTCGTCGAGGTGTTCGGCCGCTCGAGTGTTTATCGCTTTCCGCAGAATCGGCGCGCCGCCTTCTTCGATAGCGCACCGTCGAACGTCCTCACCTTGATCGAAGATGCCGGCGATGACGACGGGCGCTGGCCGCTCGTGAGTGCGAGATTGCTTGCTGCGTTGCGGCGTTTCGCACCGGATGTCGTCGTGACGCTCGGCTACAACACCAGCTATTCGCTGCTGTTGTTGGCATTGAAGCTCATGCGCAAGCGGTTCTCTTTGATCTATATGTCGGATTCGAAGGCCGATGACGGCCGGCGGTTCGCTATCAAGGAACGTCTGAAGCGCTCGCTGGTATCGAAGTTCGACGCCGCATTGGTTGCCGGCGAGAAGCACCGCCGCTACGCGCAATCGCTCGGCATCCCCATGACACGATCGCGAATCGGATTCGACGTCATCGACGTCGATTACTTTGCGCAGGCGGCCCGCGCCGCACTGACGAGCGAACCGGAGATACGCGACAAGTTCGCGCTTCCCGCGCGCTACATCGTTTGCGTCAGCCGCTTTGTGCAACGCAAGAACCTGCATTTGCTCATCGACGCCTACTGTCAGTCGTGCGTGCACAAGTCGGGGCTGTCGCTCTTGCTCGTCGGGCAGGGTCCAGACGAGCATGCAATTCGCGAACACATCGATCGTCGCGGGATGAAGGACCGGATCGCAATTGTCAATTCGGTCACCAACGCGGATATGCCCGGCCTCTATGCGCTGGCGGAATTCGTCGTGCTCGCGAGCACATTCGATCAGTGGGGTCTGTGCATCAGCGAGGCATTCGCGGCCGGCAAGCCCGCCATCGTGACGCGAACCTGCGGCGTGGCCGACGAGCTCGTCGTGGACGGCGTGAACGGCTTCGTCGTCGAGCCTGGCGATACGCATGCGCTAAGCGAAAGGATGGTGCGGCTCGCGACGAACGCTCAGCTGCGCACGCGCTTGGCGCAGGCGGCTCAGGCGTCGGTCCGCCGCTGGACGCCCGCCCTCTTTGCGAAGAATGTCATCGAACTGGCGGAGCAACTGACGGGGGCGACCGTCCGTCCTCGCGCGGCGGCCATCGAAAGCTAGTGCCCGCGGCTCGCGCGGCCTCGCGTGGCAATTTCAAAGGTTCGGCGCAAAGGTTTGATTGGTTTTCGTCAGGACGCCGCGCTTGAGCGTGCGAACGACGGCGTATGCCGTGCTCATCCGTTCGACGCGCAGCCGTTGCTTGAGCGCCGCACCGAAGCCGTTGAGAAAGTGAAAGGTGGACGCGTTGCCGAAACCGTCGAAGTCGAAAGTCAGCTCGCGACGGATCGCTTCCTGAACGGCCGTCCAGAGCAAGAGGCTGATCGTTCCGCTATGGGCGCCAGGGCTTCGCGTCGAAATCAGGTAGTACATCGTGTGCCTGTCCCAAACGAGGCCGATTGCACCGACGAGTCGCGCACGCTCGTACGCACCGAGCAGGCATCCGGCGCGGCGCTCGACGAACTCGTTGACGAGCGCGCCCATGATCGCGCTGCCGTAGGCGTTGCGCCGCGACCGCGAGGCGAGGTTCGATTCGTAAAAGCGCAGAAATTCGCTCGTATCGTCGATGGGCACGACCTCGAGCGTCTTGCGCGCGCTGCGGATCCCGTTGCGCGTCTTGCAATCCATGCGCGTCCATACATCGCTCGCCCTGCAAAGCGGTGAGATCTGCAATGTGTAGCGTGCGGATACGGTAAAACCGTGCAGCGCGAATGCCAGTGCATCCTTCACGTGATAGTCGAACAACTGCGAAAAACTCTCCACGCTGGGCAGTTGCTCGATGAGCCGCGACGTCACCTGCAAGCGGTAGCGCTGTTCGTGAGCGGCATCGAGCCCCATTGGCAGGATTGCCGGGCCTAACGTTCGGGTGAGGGGCGGCAGGCCGCAGACGCGCCATATGCCCTTGCGCGTGACGTGATAAGGCAATTCGCCCAGCACTTGATTGCCATGGACGACGCGTGCCGATTTCCACTGTCCGTCGGTCGCGATATCGAGCCACCACGGTTCATGGAAAATCGACAGGGCCGACGAAGCGTCGAGCGGGGGGGAACCGCCCGCGATAGCAGACGCTATGTCGGGAACCCCGCGAAGTCGCAGCGCGCTTCCATCATAGGTGAACGTCACTTGGGTCTCCTCCCCACTGCTTTTCCTCGCGACGCAAGAGCCATACCAAGCCTGCCGAGTGCGCCAACCGGGCAAGCTACATGCTTGCGGTTGGTATGGCGTTGAACAGGGTGGGACGACATGCTGGCCAGGGTTGCAACATTGCCGTATCCGGTCCGCGCGGCTGCAGGGGCTGCGCTTTCGCGCGAAGTGCGCAAGATTCGTTCGAAGGAGGAGTTCGCCGCATTACGTAATTCGTGGGAGGCGCTTGCCGCCAATGTCCCGGACTGCCCCGGACACATGACCTTCGACTACTGCGAGCTCGCGGCCGAGCGCGTATTGACGAGGGGCGGATCGGTCAGCGTGGCGATGGTGTTCGGCGGTTCGACTCTACTCGCCTTGTGGCCTCTCGCAATCGTCACGAAGGGCTTCGTGCGCATCGCAAAAGGGCTCACGTGTGGAACCGGCGACGAATACGGCGGGCCGCTCGTCGATGGGCGCGCGAATACCGCGGTCTATGCAGCGGCGGTCGCCGCGGTACGCCAAGTGGATGCCGATGTGCTCGAAGTCGCGCTCGTCCGGAACGGAAGCCCGCTGCAGCGTGCGCTCGATCAGGGTTTGCGGCAATCGTGGGTGCGCTCGCTGCTGCCGCAGCGGTGGCGAGGACTGCCTGGATTCACTGCGTCGTTGCGCGACTTCCCGCGTTGGGACGATTACGTCTCGACTCGATCCAAGTCGCTTCGCAGCACGCTGCGGTACCGGCACAAGCGGCTCGATGCGCAAGGTCGTGCCGAATTCGGATGGTGCCGAACCGTCAACGACGCCGCGTTCGTGCTGAGATGGCTGCTCGAAAACAAGCGAAGGTGGGCTCGTGCGCATGGCGCCGACGTCCCCTATCTGCGTGACGATGGCGTGAGGGATTTCTTTATCGCACTCGCTCGGAGAACGGATCTGCGGACAATGCCGATCGTTTCCTATGTGCGCGTGGACGGCGTACCCGTTGCGGCCTCGATCAATCTCGTCGGAACCCGGACCGTCGAGGGGCTCGTCACGACTTATGACGAGAGGTTCGCCGCATGCTCGGTCGGTGCCTTGCTTGCGGAATTCCTCATCAAATGGGCGCATTCCACGCATCGAAATTTTGACTTTCGACCGCTTTACGCCAACTACAAGGAAAGCTGGGCAAACTGCCGGACCTGGCACGAAACGAGGGTCGCCGTCATTCAGCCGAGGGGACGTCTCATCGAGCTTTCGCAACTCGTCGTTCTGCTCGGCCGTGCCAAGAGAAAGCTGCTCGGCGAGCGCGTGACGTGAGCCGATTCGGCCGTTGCCAATGCTGGCGGCAAACCGGCTGAATGCGCTAGCGACGGGTACCCGTTGCTAGCGATCGACTGGTGTACGCAGGCTTCCGGCATGCGCAGCACAGCGTCGGCGGCGACTACCGGCGACCTGTGCGCGGACAGCGGGGGTATCGGTTCAGCTGATAAAAGAATGGCACTCGAACGCGGCAAATAAGGCAAACGTTTGCGAATTGACGGCGCAAACGATTAACGAATTGAGCACCATTTTTTTCAAGGTCAAATTGACAAAATTTGACTATGCGGCGGATCAATCTGTTTATAATGCGGTCCGCTCGGGGAAGCGCTGCCACAACAGGCGCGCCTTCAGGAGACCATTCCAGCGGCATCGACCGTCGAGGCACCTGTCGAAGCTGTCCGCATCGGGCATTCGTCTAGCGTCAAAGCGTTTTATCGTTTCTGCGGGGCTTTGCCTTGGAGGCGAAAAAGCGTTAACGGAACGTTAACAAAACCAAGATTATGGCCGCTCGAATTTTGTCGATATTTGGTACACGCCCGGAAGCCATCAAAATGGCTCCGCTCGTCATGCAGCTGGAACTGGAAACGGGGATCGAATCGATCGTCTGCGTGACGGGGCAACACGGCTCGATGCTCAGTCAGGTGCTCGACCTCTTCGGTCTCGTGCCGAGCTACGACCTTGCGCTGATGAAAGCGGACCAGACGCTCAACGGCCTGACTTCCCGCCTCGTCGCCGCGCTCGACGAAGTACTCGTCGCCGAAAATCCCGATCGTGTACTCGTCCACGGCGACACGACGACAGCCGCTGCCGCCGCGCTCGCGGCTTTCCATCGCGGCATTCCGGTCGGACATGTCGAAGCCGGGTTGCGCACGGGCAATATGCGGCAGCCCTGGCCCGAGGAAATGAATCGCCGCGTCGTGGACGTCATGAGCGACCTGATGTTTGCCCCGACCGCACGCTCGAAGGCGAACCTCGCGGCCGAGCGGCTGCAAGGCAAGATCATCGTGACGGGAAACACGGTGATCGACGCGCTGCTGGCGACCGCTGCGCGCATCGACGGCGATGCGGCGCTGCGCGGCCGACTCGATGCTGAATTGCCGACGCTCGACGATACGTTGCCTTTGCTGTTGGTCACGGGGCACCGCCGGGAGAGCTTCGGTGACGGCTTTGCCCGCATCTGCGAAGCGCTCAACGACCTGGCCCGTACCAGGCGCGTGCAGATCGTCTACCCCGTCCACCTCAATCCGAACGTGCGCGGCCCGGTGCAAGAGACGCTCGGCGGCGTGCCCAACGTCCACCTCATCGAACCGCTCGATTATCTCGGCTTCGTCAGGCTCATGCAGCGCGCAGCCATCATCCTGACCGACTCGGGCGGCGTGCAGGAGGAGGCGCCGGCTCTCGGCAAGCCGGTGCTCGTGATGCGCGACGTGACCGAGCGCCCGGAGGCGGTGGAGGCCGGCACTGTGCGCCTCGTCGGCACCAGTCGTCGTGGCATCCATGACGCGGTGCTGGCCTGCGTCGAACAGCTCGGCGATTCGCGCGCCGCGTTGCCGCGCAATCCGTATGGCGATGGCCGGGCATCCGAGCGGATCGCGGCCGTGCTGGCCGGCCGACCCTACGACGAGTTCGGGAGCGACGCCATGCCAGTGGTAGCTGCGGCCGTGTGCGCGCAATCCGCGCGCTCCGAGCTCGCCGCGCACGCCGACGCCGAATTGCCCTGAACACGCCGCCGCGCGCACCCGTGCGCGCTCGGTCCCGTTGCCCTTTTCGACACCAGACCATCGTGAATCCAGCTCTCGCATCGTGCGCCGATCGTGCGCCAGGTATACGCCGTTACCCGGTTTCCCGTCGCCTGACCGTCGCCGCTTCGTGGCTGCTAGGCTGCTCGCTCGCGGCTGTGGGCAGCGGCGCGGCGGCGCAACCGGCCACACCCGCGGCGGCCTCCGCCGTCGAGGCGCCCGCGCGCATGGGAGACTTCGCGCAGGCGCTCGCCAACCCGGGCAACAGCGTGACAACGCGCACCGTCGTGTTGAGCCGCCTCGGCGTGCGCGACACGGTCCTGCTCGACGCGCCGCAATCGATCCGCGAATACTATTTGCCGGTCCCCGCCGGCGTGCCGCTCGACGGCGCCGAATTGCACGTCGATGCCGACTATCTCCGCGCCGACGGCGGTCGAACGACGATGCTGGTCTCGCTCGACGGCACGCCCGTGCTCGCCCGCGGCTTCACGCAGCCGAGCGGCGACGCGGCCGCCGCGCTCGGCGTGAGCGGCGATCCGCGTGCGAGCGGATTTGTCCGCGTCGCGTTCACGTGGTCGTCGGTGATCGATAACGCGGTATGCGCGGACCAGACCGCGATCGGCAATGTGCTGCGCGTCGCGCCTACCACGCGCCTCACGTATCGCTACGACACGAACGATGTGAAAGATCTGCGCACGGCGTTGACGGCGTTGCCGCAAACGCCGTCGATCGTCATCGCGGCGCAGCGCGTGGGTGCGCCGAGCTACGATGCCGCTTGGCGCGCCGCCGCGCTGATGCAGCGCGACGGGCGCGAAGTCTCGATCCATGCCTGGCCGAAGGTCGGCGACACGATCGACCTCGGCACGCTCAACGTGCCTGCCGCGCTGCGCGTATTGCCCGCTTTCGCCGCGCTCGCGGCAGGCGGAAACCACCGGCTCGCGAGCGATGCGGAAATCGGCGCCTTGATCGCACTCGCGCCCGAGCGCGTATGGTCCGCCAACCTGATCGTCGCCGACGATGCGCTGCGCGCGGCGCTCAACGCATCGCTCGATGCATTGCAAGCGCAGGCCCAAAGCGTCTCTCGCGAGGATGCCGACGCGCTCGACGCGTGGCGCAAGCGAGCGCTGGCGCCGCTTGCGACGCCGCTGGCGGCGGGGGAAACGCGGCTCGTGCATTTCGGCGGGCAGGCGGCGATCGTCGTAAGCGACAGCAAGGCGATCGACGTGCTCGCGCAAGCATGGCGTCCGGTCGATGTGTCGGACCAGCTCGTCGTGCACGATATCGAGAGCGGGGCGAACGGCAAGGCCGACGTCGTGGCGCTCGCGGCGCTGGGCGGCGAGCCGCGCTCGGTCGACGTTCGAGGCGAGGCGTCGTGGAGCGCGGCCTTCGATACGGGCGCCGTTGCGAGCGCCGGACGTTTGCCCAAGGACGTCGTGCTCGATCTGGCCGCCGCGCCGAACAGCTCCGGCAATCGACCGGTCGCATCCATCTATTTCAACGACGTGCTGATCGGCGCGAAGCTGCTCGATGCGAACGGCCGCACGCAACGCGTCGTAGCCGCCATTCCGCCCTACGCGCTGGCCGCGCGCAACGTGCTGCGCGTGACGTTCAAGCGTCCGCCCGACGGCGGCTGCACGACCCGGCTCGGGTACCCGGTCGCCGTGCTGCCGAGCAGCCATCTGACGCTCGCGCGCGGCGACGGCGACGACAGTTTCACCGGCATGGTGGCGCGCTTCGCGCAGAGCGCCAACATCATGGTGCCCGCGTCGTATCTCGCCGACGCGCCCGCGACACTGCGGCGGGTCGCGCGCCTCGCGGACGCGGTCGGTGTCGCCCCGCAGCGCGCCGTGCTCACCGTGACGCCCGACGGCCAGGATGCGACGCCGGCCGGACCCTTCTTCGCGATCGACGTGCCGCTTGCCGGTGCCAAGTCGCACGTGCGCGTCGCCAACGATGGGCTCTCGATCCTCGGTCCCGACGAGGCGCCGCTTTACGACGTCGGCGGTGTCGCGAAGCTGACGGGCATCGGCGTTCTCGATGTGGAACATGCGGGCGGCACGGCGGGCGTGGTTTATCGCAGCGTCGGCACGCATGCCCCGGTTCTGCCGACCTCGTTTCAGCTTGCGCGCGGCGACGTCGCGGTGATCGACAGCAGCGGCGTGCTGCGGCAGCTCGATACCGTGCACGCGGGCTCGCTGCCCGAAGGCAGCGCCGCGACCCCGTGGACGCAGCAGTGGCTCATGTGGGTCGTGCCGGCCGCGATCGTAGCCGCCTTCGCCGTATTGCTCCTGCTGGCTTCGTTCGTGCGCCGGAGCAAGGAGCGCAACCGGGCGGGCGAGTGAGCTTGGACGCCATGGATCTCTACGCCGGCTACTACGCTGCGCAGTACTACGACTGGCTGCGTTCGTGCGCCTGCTTCGTTGCGGTGCTGATCCTGCTTTCGAGCGCCGACGATCTCTTCGTGGACCTGTGGTACTGGGTCCGCGAAGCGTGGCGCACGGCGACGATCAAGCGCGTGTATCGGCCGCTGACGGTCGAGCAGCTCCATGCGCGCGCGGAACAGCCGGTGGCGATCATGGTGCCCGCCTGGCTCGAGTACGACGTCATCGCGGCGATGATCGAGGATATGGTGCGCGTGCTCGACTATCGCAACTACATCGTGTTCGTCGGCACGTACCGCAACGATGCGCGCACGATCGCGGAAGTGGAGCGCATGCGGCGCCGCTACCGTCAGTTGCGTCGCGTCGAGGTGCCGCACGACGGCCCCACCTGCAAGGCCGATTGCCTGAACTGGGTGATTCAAGCGATCTTCAAATACGAGCGTGAAGCAGGGATCGAGTTCGCGGGGGTCGTCCTTCACGACAGCGAAGACGTGCTGCATCCGCTCGAGTTGAAGTTTTTCAACTACCTGCTGCCGCGCAAGGACATGATCCAGCTGCCGGTGGCATCGCTCGAGCGGCATTGGTACGAACTCGTGGCCGGCACCTACATGGACGAGTTCGCCGAATGGCATGCGAAGGATCTCGTCGTGCGCGAGAGTCTCGCGGGCGCCGTGCCCTCGGCGGGCGTCGGCACCTGTTTTTCGCGGCGCGCGCTGCTGGCGCTCGCCGCCGCGACGCAAAACCAGCCATTCAATACGGACAGCCTCACGGAGGATTACGACATCGGCGCGCGCCTGCGCAAACTCGGCATGCAGTCGATCTTCGCGCGCTTTCCGGTGCAGTTCCGCTCGCGCCGCACGACGTGGTTCGGGCTCGGCAAGTCGCGCGAGGTGACGATCACCATGCCGCTTTGCGTCCGCGAATTCTTTCCCGACACATTGCGCACTTCATATCGGCAGCGCGCCCGCTGGGCGCTGGGCATCGGCCTTCAAGGCTGGAAGCTCACGGGCTGGTCCGGTTCGCTCGCGAACCGCTATCTGCTGTTCCGCGATCGCAAGGGAATCGTGGCCGCGTTCGTCAGCATCGCCGCGTACGTGTTGTTGATTCAGTTTCTGATCTTCATGGCCGCGGGCGCGATGGGACTGGCGCCCGATCTGCCGCGCTCGCCGTTCGTCGATTCCCGATGGATGCAGACCGTGCTCTGGCTCAACGGCGTCGCGGTGATCCTGCGTGTGGTCCAGCGCGTCTACTTCGTCACGCGGCTCTACGGCTGGGAGCACGGCTTGATGTCGATCCCGCGCATGGTGGTCGCCAATTTCATCAACTTCCTCGCGGTATCCCGTGCCTGGCGGCTCTTTCTCTCGCACCTCGTTACCGGCAAGCGGCTCGCCTGGGACAAGACGATGCACGACTTTCCGTCGGCGGACGGCCTGACGGGCGGCCGCCGTCAGCGGCTCGGGGAATTGCTGCTGTCGTGGCAGGCGATCGACTCCGAGCGGCTCGAGCAGGCACTCGGCGAAAGCCACGCGCGCGAAGCACCCCTTGGGCGCGTGCTGATGGCCAAGGGCTGGCTCGACGAAGAAACGCTCGCCGAAGCGATTGCGTTTCAGGCCGACTTACCTCGCGGCAGACTGAACATCGCGCGGTTGTCGCTCGATGCCGAGCGTTTGCCGCTCGATACGATCGTGCGCCATCGTGTGTTGCCGCAAGCCGATGAGTCGGACCCGTCGGGGGAACATACGGTGCTCTTGACTGCAAGCCCTATCGCCGAGGCCGTACTCATGGAAATCGGCGCAAGCGTCCGGGGCAGCGTCACGCAACACATCGTCCGCGAAGGGGAGATTGCAGCAGGATTGCGTGCGCTGCGCGGCGTCGCCACGATGGCGCCCGTGTCCGACGGGACGGCCGGAGACGATGGCGTCGCGCCGGTGCCGACGCGCGGCGTGCCGCTCCTCGGCGATCTGCTCATCGAGCACGGCCATGTGAGTCGTGAGGCTTTCGAAACCGCCATGCAGCACTACCGTCCCGAAGAGCACGGTCGCATCGGCGACTACATGGTGGCGTGCGACGTGATCTCGCGCGACGCGCTCGAGAACGTCATCCAGGAACAGCGCCGTCTGCAGAGCGCATTGGCGGCATCCCAATGATCGAATCGATTCTCAAACGACGCACGGGGCTGACGCGCTCGATCGCGGCAAACACTGGCCGAGTGTTGCGCGCGGGCGACCCGGCGTTCCCGTTCCGGCGAAACACCCATCCGTCGTCGATGCCCAGCGGGACCGTCACGCGAGCGGCGCTGGCCTTCGCGTTGGCAGCGGGCCTGTCGTGCGCGAGTGGTGCGGCGCTCGCGCAACCTGCCACCCATGCGCCGCAAGCGGTGGGCGTCGAGCGCATCACGTTGCCGCTCGAAGGCGCCGCCTACCGTGTTGCGCAGCAAGCCTATACCGCCTATGGGCGAGGCGACTACAAGCTCGCGCTTGCACGCGCGCGCGAAGCGATCCGCCAGCGGCCCGATGTCGTATCGCTGCGCCTCTTGCTTGCCAACGTGCTTGCCGCGCAGCGCCGCTATGGCGAAGCAAGCCGGTCGCTGCGCGAGGCCATCGCGCAACTTGGCGCGGACCGCGCGCTCGTGTCGCGACGCCGGCAGATCGACGCGCTCAGCGTATCGACGCGCGCCGTCGCGCGTGCAGGTAATGCGAAGCAAGCGACCGATCCCGACCGATTGAGCGGCGCCGCCTATAGCGCCGCGCAGCAGGCCTACAAGGCGTACAACGCTAAGGACTTCCCCAGCGCGGTCAAGTATGCGCAAGAGGCAATCGCGCTGCGTCCCGATGTGCTGCGCCTGCGTCTGCTGCTGATCGACGCGGCCGGCGCCGCCGGCGACGATAAGCTCGCGTGGGACGCCAACGTCGACGCGGTAAAGCACCTCGGCGACAACGAAGATCTGCGGCTGCGGCGTCTGTTCGTCGGTTCGCGGCTTTCGCTGAAGGCGTCCGTCGATGCGTACGACGCGCGGGAAAAGGGTGACTTTGCGCTCGCGGAGCGCGCGGCGCGCGATGCGGTCGACTATGCGCCCGACGCGATCGATTATCGGATCGAGCTCTTCGACGTGCTCGCGGCCCAGCGCGAGTGGCCGGCGCTCGAGGCGGCGGCGAGCGACGCCATCGTCTACGACAACACCGAATTGATGCCGTATGTCTTCCGCGCATACGCACGAGCAGCGCAGCAGCGGTTCGACGCGGCCGAGCCGGACCTCGACCAAGTCTTCCACGATAGCGACGCCACGCACGCGAGTCAGAACGCCGCGCGCGCGATCGCGGCCGACATCTGGATCGAGGAGGGCCGTCCGCAGCGCGCGCTCGAGAAGCTCACGGCCCTGCGCCCGACCGGGGACGATAGCGATGCGCTGATCGTCGAGCGGATCGATCGCGCGCGGCGGCGTATCGCCGCGGCCGGACGCACGTCGGCGGGTGCCGCGGCATCGGGACCGGCGGCTGCTTCGACGGCCTCGGACGCTTCGGCTGCTTCGATCACGGCGGGCGCTTCTGCTGCTTCGCACGTTACTTCTGCTTCCACTGCTTCGCCGGCGAGCCCGGTCGATGCGCAAACGCTCGCCGCGCAGGTGGCCGCGAATGCGCGCCCGTCCGTCGAATGCGATGTCGACGAGTTCGGTGCCGGCTGCGATCCGTCGCCGGCGGATCCGGGATTCGCGGCGGCACGCGCGTCCGAGCGGGCTGCCGAGCGCGGCGACAAGAAGGGCGCCGTGCGCTTTGCGCGGGAAGCAGTCGCGGCCGCGCCGACGAGCGCGTTGCATCGCATGGAGCTCGTCGATGCGCTCGACGATGCAGGCGAGACGAAGGAGGCCAGTGCCGAGGCGCGCGCGATGGTCCGCGACGGCATGCTCGACGCGCTTACGCCGATTTCGGCCGCCTACGTTGCGCTGCGCGCCGGCGACGACAAGCGCGCCGTGCGCGATTTCCGACGCGCGGCGACCGGCGGCAAGCTGTCGGCCGACGAGTTCGCCGACGCGGGCTACGCCGGCCTCGCGGCGGACCGCGATGCCGACGCGGCGCGCTATTTCGAGCGTGCGATCGACGCGTCGTCGGGCGCGAAGACGAGTTCGCCGGCGGCGCGCCAGCAAGTCGAGGATCTGCGCAGCGCGCACGCGGAGGCGACGCGCAAGTGGGGCTTCGAAGCATCGCTCGGCTACCGTAGCGCCGGGCTGCAGTCCGGTTTCACGGCGACGCCGTCGCCGACGATCTCGAACAACTGGCAGGCGGGTGTCGAGGCATACTGGCGGCCGTTCGGCAGTCTCGGCGACCGGCTTTTCGAAGTCTATGCGCGCGGCGACGAAAGCTTCGGCGTGAAGGGCGGGGATGCGAGCGGCGCGAGCACGCTCGAGGCGGCGTTCGGCGCCCGTGCGAAGCCGTTCGCGGATCTCGATGCGATCGTCGCATTCGAGCGGATCGTCGCGATCGGCTCGCGGGCGCAGGGCGACTGGCTTGCGCGGATCGGCTACTCGGGCGGCATCGGCACCGAGCGGCGCATCGACGTGCCGTCCTGGTGGACGGTCCAGGGCTACGCCGAAGCGGGGCACTTCGTCAACGCGGGCTCGACGTACGCGACGGCGAGCCTCGAAGCAGGGCGCACGTTCCGGATCGACCGCGTCACGCCACGCTGGACGGTGTTCCCCTATGCCGTGATCGGCGCCGACTACGACTCGAGCATCGACCGCAGCATCCCGCTCGGCGCAGGGCTCGGCGTGTCGACGCGCTATGTATTCCGCGACAGCAAGTACGATGCGCCGCGCTCGTATGTCGATCTCTCGCTGCAATACCGGCTCAGGTTGGCAGGTGACGATCGTGCGCGCGGGGTGTTTTTCGAAACGGTGTTTTCTTACTGATGGGTGGGCGACGGTGCGTGCGGCGCCGCGTGGTCCGCCTATGCAGTACGACGAAGCAATGACGAACGAACGCAAGATGAAGATGAAGCAATCGAATTTGAGCCTGAGCCTCGCATGTTGCGCGGCTGCCATCGCGCTTGGCGCGATCGTCGCGCCGAACGCGGCGCGTGCCGCCGCACAAGACGTGGCGAATCTCTACGGTCCGCAGCCGCCAGCCGATGCCACCTATCTGCGCGTCGTCAACCTGTCGGGGCAGGCGGTGCGCGTCGCGCTGCCGGGCAGCGCGCGCGCTGGCGTCCTCGCAGCGGGCGCGGCGACGAAGCTGAGCGTCGTCACGGCGGGTACGCCGTTGCGCGTGGCCGTCGACGGCAAGGACTTCGCGCCCGAGCCGAGCGCCAAGGCGCCGGCCGATGCGCCCGCGGCGACGAACGCGACGGCCGGGATCGTCATCACGGTTGCGCTCACGCGCGACGCCGACGGCTGGCACACGCAGCGGATCGCGATGCCCTACGCACGTACCGACGCATTGCGTGCGACGTTGCGCGTCCTCAACTTCGCGGGCGGGTGCGACGGCAAAGTGATCGTCGACGGCAGCCATGCGGCCGTGTTCGCGAACGTCCCCGCCACCGAGGCGGCGGAGCGCACGATCAACCCTGTCACCGCGAATCTCGTCGGGCAATGCGGTCCGGCGTCGACGGCGGCGTTCGCACTGCCGAAACTCGCGGCGGGCGACAGCTACACGCTGATCCTCTCGGGCTCCGCGGCGAAGCCGGTACTGAGCGGCACTCGCGACGAGCTGGCCTGGCCCGCGCCCGCGAATTGACGCACGCCGCACACATGGCGCCGCCCCGGCGGGCCACCCGAATTTCGAATGCAGACTAACGCCACCATCGACATGAAACCGACGACGATACGTCAACCCGGCACCCTCGATAGCACTCATGACGCGCGGCGGCGCCGTCTCTTGCTCGCGTTCGCGGCCCTGCCGCTCGCGAGCCTGCCGCTCATGCCGCGCACGGCGCGCGCGGCGCAGCAGGCCGTCATCGAAGGCCGCGATCGATGGCTCTTTCCGGGCTGGGAGAGCTTCGTCGAAGACGAGACGCCCGCTTGCCTGCGCATCGTCGACCTGATCGGCAAGGTGGCCGACAAAATGGCCGCGCGCGGGATCCATTGCACGGCGGTGATCGCGCCGCTCAAGGCGCGTGCGAGCGCCGACAAGCTGCCTGACGGACAGGCCGTATCCGATGCGGTCATGAAGCGCTACGCGGCGCTCTTTGCTCATGCGGCGGAAATCAAGCTCGACATGGTGGACGGCGAGGCGGCGCTCAAGGCCGTGGACACAAGTGCGGACAGCACGTACATCCGTGCCGACTACCACTGGTCCGCCCATACGTCGGAGGCCTTCGCCGATGCGACAGCCGAGCGCCTGCGCGCGAGCAAGGCGCTCGATGGCGCGCACGGCGACGGCACGCCGCTCGGCGATTGGACCGAAGAGGTCAATTACGGCGACCTCGCCACGCTTCTGCCGCCGGAGCGCAAGCGCGCGATCGGCAAGGACCGGTTCATCGTTCGCCAGGAGCAGGCCGAGGGCGGACTGCTCGCGGGCGCGGCGCCCATCGTGCACGTGGTCGGCAACAGCATGGTGCAGCCGTATCTGGGCTTTCCGCAGAAGCTCTCGAACGTGCTCGCGCTGCCGGTCGGACTCACTTGGACGTTCGGCGATACAGGACCGTGGAAGACGCTCGTCGATTACCTCGAGTCGGCCGACTTCAAGCAAAACACGCCGAAGGCGATAGTCTGGCAGTTCAACGAGGGGCAAATGATGTTTGGCCCTGGCGCGACGGGCCAATGGGATGCGAAGTCGATCCAGCCCGACGGCGACTGGCTTGCACGCGTCGAGAAGGCGCTCGCCTGATGAGCACCACGCTCGATCGCGCGGCACCGGCCGATCAGCGCCCCGCCCAGGCGGCGCCCGCCGATCGGTCCGGGGCCGGGGGCAGTGGCCCCTCCGGCGAGGCGCGCGCGCACCGGCGCATGGCCTGGTGCGTGGTCGCGTTGCTCGTGGCCGGGCTCGCGCTGGCCGTCGCATCGCTCGCGCGGCTGACGCGCGACGATCCGGCCTTCGATCTTGCGTCACGCGCCGCCTGGCGTGACGGCGGCGTCCTGCACCGGATCGATCGCGCGATCGACGTGCCCTATGCACCTTGGCTGCGACGATGGCAGGCCGCGATGCGCTACCGGTTGCTCGGCGATCTCGGATCGCAGGTGCGCGAGGGTTGTCCCGGCTGGCTCTTTTATGCTGATGGGTTACGCCCGCCGGCCGCCACCGCGAACGTCGAGCCCGTCGATGCGGCGCTGAGCGCGCGCGTGGCTACGCTGCACCGTTATGCCGAGGTGCTGCGCCACGACGGCATCGCGCTCGTCGTCGTGACGGTGCCGGACAAGGCGCGCGTCGAGACGGCAGCACTCTGCGGCCTGCGGCAAGACCCGCGGATGACGATGCGTTTCGACGCGTGGCGCAATGCGCTCGCGGCGGCCGGCGTCGCGCACGTCGATCTGCTCGACGCACTGCGCGCGGCCCGGCCCGCGTTCTATCGGACCGACGTCCATTGGAATGCCGCGGGTGCGCAAGCGGCCGCCGATGCGGTCGGCGCCAAAGTGCTGCCCATTTTAGGCGCGCGCGGCGACGTGCGTTTCACGACCGAGCGCGCACGCACGGCGGCGCCGCGCGTCGGCGATCTGCTGAAGCTGGCCGGGCTCGGCGACGTGCCCGACGGCTGGCGTCCGACGCCCGATCTCGAGGTGCCCGAAACGATGCACGCACAAACGAGCGGCGGCCTGCTCGACGATGGCCCGCCACCCGAGGTGCTGTTGGCGGGCAGCTCGTTCTCGCGTCGCAGCGCCTTTGCCGAGCGGCTCGGCGCGGCACTCGGACGCGAGGTCTGGAACACCAGCCTCGACGATGGCCAATTCGATCGCGCGCTGGCGGCGCAATGGATGCAGCGTGCGAGCTGGCCGAAGAGCCTGCGTGTCGTCGTCTGGGAGATGTCTGAAGACGCGCTCTCGATGCCGCCGGACGCACGTGTTGCCGACGCGCCCCGCGACCAAAAGAACTGAAGTCCGACGATGCTATTCAACTCGTTCCTGTTCCTCACGCTGTTCCTGCCGATCGCGCTGGCGGGCTACTACACCGCCGGTGCGAGGCGTCCGCGCGCCGCGGCTCTCTGGCTCTGCGCGGCGTCGATCGTCTTTTACGGTGCGTGGAACCCCGCGTTCGTCGGCTTGCTCGCGATCTCGATCGCGTTCAACTATGCGATGAGCCGGGCGATCATGGCCGCCGCCCCGAACTCGCGCGCGCGACGCGCATGGCTCGCGTTCGCGATCGCGATCGATCTCGGCGTGCTGGTTCGATACAAGTACCTCGCGCTGCTCGCGGGCACCCTGATCGAATGGACCGGCATCGTGCCGCACGGTGCGCTCGCGCTTGCGGCGCAAAGCGTGGCGTTGCCGCTCGGCGTGTCGTTCTTCACCTTCACGCAGATCGGCTACCTGCTCGACTGCAATGCGCGCATCGTGAAGACGCCCGATGCGCTCGGCTTCGTGCAGTTCGTCACGTTCTTTCCGCACTTGATCGCGGGACCGATCCTGCATCACAAAGAGATGATGACGCAGTTCGCGCAGCCAGAAACATACCGGTGGCGCGCCGAAAACTTTTCGGTCGGCGCGACGGTGTTCGCGATGGGGCTCGCGAAGAAGCTGCTGCTCGCCGATCCGATCGCACCGTTCGCCGACGCGGGCTTCGCGGCGCCCGGCTCGTTGCAGACGCTGGCTGCGTGGGGCACGTGCCTCGCCTATGCCATGCAGCTCTACTTCGATTTCTCAGGCTACTCCGATATGGCCGTGGGGCTGGCCAAGCTATTCGGCGTGCGTTTTCCGCTCAACTTCAATTCGCCGTTCAAGGCCACGAGCATCATTGACTTCTGGCAGCGCTGGCATATGACGCTCACGCGCTATCTGAGCGCCTACCTCTACTACCCGCTCGCGATGCGCATCAACCGGCGCCGTGCCGCGCGCGGTCAAACGACGGGGCGCGCGGCCCAGCAGTCGGTCCCGGGTTTCGCTACGACCGTCGCGGTGCCGACGTTCTACACGATGGGTCTCGCCGGCATTTGGCATGGCGCCGGCTTGCAGTATCTGATCTACGGGCTGCTCCACGCGGGCTATCTGACCATCAACCATGCGTACCGGGCCTGGCGCGCCGAGCCGCCGGCCGCAACCGCGGCATCCGGGGCTCGCGCCGTGCCTCGCACGGGCTTCTCAGCGCGGCTGCGCCACGTCGCGAACGTCCTCGTCACGTTCGTCGCGGTGCTCGTCGCCTTCGTGTTCTTCCGCGCGCACGGCATCGACGACGCGTGGGCGCTGTTGAAGGGGATGCTCGGCTTGCGCGGTATCGAGTCGATCGATGCATGGCCGATCAGGCATGCATCGATCGACATCGGCGCGCTCGAATTGCTGCGGCTGACGGTGGGCCGAATGCTGCCCGCGCTGCAGATCGCTGCACTGCTCGCGATCGCCTGGTTCGCGCCGAATTCCCATCAGCTCATGGGCCGCTTTTCGCCGGCGCTCGATCGCGCCGCGCTCGACGTGCCCGCGTGGCTCGCGTGGCGTCCGTCGTGGCGCTGGGCAGTCGTGACGTTCGCGCTGCTCTTCGTCTGCGCGGCGCAGTTGCACGGCGAAGTGCGCTTTCTTTATTTCCAGTTCTAGAAGGGGATACCCCATGCGTTCAACATCTGAACTGCTCGCCGAAGTGAAAGAGATCGTCGAATCGGTCGTGCTGCGCGCGGTCGAGGTCGATACGCCGCTCATCGAGTCCGGGCTCGTCGATTCGGTGTTGGCCGTCGAAATCGTGCTGCGCGTCGAGGTCGTGCTCGGCGTGCATGTGCCGCCGACCGAAATCGCCGAGCACCTTGCGACCGTGCAGGCGCTCGCGTCGTTCGTGGCTGAGAACCGGTAGAGCAGCGGCCATGCGTTTCGATCTGGCTACGAGTCGTTTCGTCGATACATCGCTGCGCCCGGACGCGGCGGCCGTCGTCGGCGCGGACCGCACGTTGAGCTGGCGCGAGCTCGAGGCCGAGGCCTCGGCGTGGCGCGACGCGGCGGTTGCCGCAGGCTATGGTGCCGACACACCCGTGATCGTGCACGGACACAAGGAAGCGGCGTTCTTCGTCGCGATGACGGGCGCGCTGCTGCTCGGCGCGCCGTTCGTACCGCTCGATACCATTTATCCCGACGAGCGCATGCATCGCATCGCGCGTACGCTCGATGCTCACGCGTACTTCGATGCGCGCAGCGGCGCCTTCGAGTCGTTCGACGCAAGCCGGTCAACGCGCACGCCGGCGCTGCGCGAGACCTCGCTCGCCTACGTGCTCTTCACCTCGGGCACGACCGGGGAGCCGAAGGGCGTGCAGATCGGGCGCGAGAGCGTCGAGGCGCTCGTCGATTGGATGGCGGCCGACTTCGGTCTCGGCGCGAATCCGGTATTCCTGAATCAGGCGCCGTTCAGCTTCGATCTTTCGATGTACGAAGTATTCGCCACGCTCGCCCTCGGCGGAACGATCGTGCTTGCCGAGCGCACCGTGGCCGTGCCAGGCCCCGCGTTTGTCGAGTTGCTCGCGAGGGAGCATGTCGATACGTGGGTCTCCACACCGTCGTTCGCGCAACAGCAGTTGCTCCATCCGCGATTCACGCAGGAGGCGCTGCCGGCGCTACGCAGCTTTCTCTTCTGCGGGGAAGTCCTGCCGGTTCCGCTTGCTCGGCGGCTGCGCGAGCGTTTTCCGGACGCGCGCATCATCAACACCTACGGACCGACCGAGGCCACGGTCGCGACGACATGGATCGTTGTCGACGACGCCGTGCTGGCCGCGCATCCTGAGCGTCTGCCGATTGGATACGCGCGCCGCTCGGGTGCGGTGTTCGTCGATGGCGGCGAGCTTTGCATTGCCGGGCCGCACGTCATGCGCGGCTATCTGAACCGCGCCGATCTGAACGCCACGCGCATGTTCACGCATGATGGCATGCGCGCTTTCAGGACCGGCGACCTCGGCAGCGTCGAGAGCGACGGACTGCTCTTTTGCCACGGGCGCATCGACGATCAAGTCAAAGTCGGCGGTTACCGCATCGAGCTCATGGAGATCGACGCGGCGCTGCGCGCGCTGGACGGTGTCGCGAGCGCGGCAGCCGTCGCGCTGCGCAGGCCCGACGGCACCGTCGCACGCATCGTCGCGTTCATCGCCACCGGCAGGGACGACGGCGTATTGCCGGAAGCGCTGCGCGATTGGAAAACGCAGCTCGCGACGCATCTGCCGCCTTATATGATTCCTTCGGAGCTGCTTGCGTGCGAGTCGTTGCCCGTGTCGGTCAACTTCAAGACGGATCGTGCAAGGCTCGCTCTGGAATACCAGAGTCGTAGCAGTGTCCGGCCTGCGAGCAACGAGCGAGGTGAGCATAGCGGTCATCGCCTATCCGGTTCGGCGGCAAGCTGATGCCTGATTCGACGATCGTTTCGGAAACACGCTCGGAATTGGGGTCGCCGCGCCGCCGCGCGCTGATCGCCGCAGGCCTCTGCGCCGCATTGCCGATAGGTTGCGCGTCCAGGCCGCTCGGCCAGCCGGAAGCGCTGGCGCAGGGCATCGTTTGGCAAGTTGACGACGACCATCTCGATCCGCGTGGCGACTGGGACCGGCTGGGCGTGACGGACTTGCTCGTGCAGTGGACGGCCGTCGACGATCTCTCGTTTTTGCCGGGCACGGCGACACACCGTAAGAGCCGGTTGGCCGGTCTCGCAACGTCGGAACATCTGCCGGACTGGACACGCATTGCCGGCGAGCCGTGGGCGCGCAATATCATCGTCGGTCTCGCGGGGCGCTTCGACGAGACGACGGCGCGCGCGCGAGTCGCGCGATTGATCGCGCAGTCGAAGCAACTCGCGACGGTGTTGCCGCCTGGTCATATCGACGGGTACTACTTCCCGGTCGAAGTCGATCCGTCATGGGCCGGCGCTCGCGCGCTCGGGCCGCTGCTCGAGCAGTTGCCGCGGCCGCTTTGGATCAGCGTGTACGAGAACTCGAACATCGGCGGGCCGGCGCTCGCCGACTGGCTGACGCGCTGGCTGCCGCCCGACGTCGGCATATTCCTGCAGGACGGTTGCGGCGTCGGCGTGCGAGGGCCCGCGACGGCGCGCATCTATGCCGACGCGCTGGCGGCGCGGCGCGGCAAGGAGCGCACGCGGATCATCGCCGAAGCGTTCCGCCCCGCGCAAAAAGGCGCGTTCCGGCCTGCTACCGCGGCCGAGCTGGCGCCGCAACTGCTCGCGTATCGCGGCTACCGCGTCTACCTGTTCGACGGCCCACATTACGTGTCCGCGCAACTCGTACGGGATCTGCTGGAAGAGGCAGCGCGGCGCTGAAGCACGCGTGCGGCGGGGACATTGCGCGCGAGGCTGGCAATTCTAAAAAATTGCAAACTCGCTCGCTGGCTCGAGGTTTTGTGTAGACAAAAGTTCCGGCTTCGAGCAAAGTTCGGGTAAGCACTTACTCGAATTCGCATCGAGCGAGCAGGATGAACGCCGCGAGCCGACGTGGTTGACGCAAACGTTTGCGGGCAAAAGCAAGTGAGACGGGGCGCTTCGGCGAAACTTGTAGTCCTCGAGGCAGTGGCCTAATTGTTGATGCAACGGGGGCAATGGCGGTCGACATCTTTAGTACACCTAAATAACTATCGAGTGCATGGTCAGCGTGAGAGGCGTGGCTGTTTTGATGAGGTGTCAACTGCAATAGCGTCAAAACAATGCACCCCCTCGCGGTTCGCGGTTCGTGCGCAGGGGTAAGGATTTTCCTAAAGGCGTGTAGTCAGATTGGCCGTGCTTTGTGAAGGATTGCAAAATCACGGTTTGTTCCTGGCGCGTCGTCTGGACAAAAGATGTCGCATATTGCAAAGTGAATTTGAGCGCTTAAACCAGCGGCGTTCGGCGCAGAGGAAGCGTTTGGGGGTGTTTGGCAGCGGGGAAGTGGTGGCGGATCCGCGGCCAGGTTGTCAATAAAAATAAGGCAGTTTAGCGACGTGCATCGCATGATGCCGCGCACGGGGCAATCGTCACCGCAGTACTACTGAGGGCACGATAACTATGAGCGTTATCAGCGGAAAACATTGGGGCGAAAGTCTAGAACGAGAAGAAGCGGATTCTTCCCACCGAACCATTCATCTTGGGGTCGCTTCCGCGACCCATGCTTGTCAAAACGCTCCGCCATAAGCCGGCAGCGGCCCGTCGTGCGGGCCAGGCGTCGAGCGATTGAAAACCCGGTTTTGTCCGTCCGCCGTCTCCTTGCAATCTGATTTCGAGGACGCTTCCCACGCGAGAGGGTGGGTGCACTCGCATTGAGGTTGCCTGGGCGTTTGGGGGCGGCGCGTCGCGCGCTATGTCATGCCGCGCGACCATTGATTTCGGTTTTTGGTTAATCGACATAAAAAATTAGTAGTCCTAATTGACCGGGCCAGGCCGCGTGCATGGAAGCCCGTGGGCTCGCTCGTCCTATCGAAGGCGGAGCGGCTCGCTGACACGCTGCACGTCGTTGCGATTCACGGTCGGTTCTCTTCGTGCTCCGTCGCTCTCGTCAATGCGACATGAAGCGCAAGCAAAACAAGGTGGAACAAAGATGAACAAGTCATTCAAGACGATATGGAACGAGGCGCTCGGCGCCTGGGTCGCCGCATCGGAGTTGGACAAGTCGTGCGGCAAGGGGAAGACGGGAGCCGGAGCCGCCGTGTGCGGCGGGCGAAGCGATCAGACTGGCGAGCACGACACTACTATTCAGCGCGGTTCCAATCTACGCGCGCTGGCCATGCTGTTGTTGACAGGCTTAGGCGGATGGAGCGCGCAATCGCAGGCCCAACTGGTCTGCTCGTCCGCCCCCTACAATTTCTATAGTGGCAGCACTTCGTGCGTGGGCTACATGTCCACGGCCTCTGGAGGCGGAGCCACCGCGGTAGGTTATGGCGCCAACGCTACGGGAATCAACCCCACGGCCGTCGGCTTTCAAGCCATCGCCACTGCTACTAACGCGATTTACCTGGGTGCGCGCAGTGCTCCCGGTACAGGTGCGACCGCCGAATCGGCGATTGCCATCGGTACGGATGTCCAAGCTAACGGAACCAGCGCCATCGGCATGGGCGTGGACTCCGTTTCAAGTGGCACTAGCTCGACGGCGGTCGGGGCATCGTCTAAGGCAACGGGAAACAACAGCGTTGCAATCGCAAGCGGCGCCACCGCCGCCGGGCAGCAGGCGGCAGCGTATGGCTACTTATCCCAGGCCAGTGGTGCTTTCTCCGTCGCGCTCGGCAATCAAGCGACCGCGAGCGATTCCGGTACGGTGGCCATCGGCAACCAGGCAACGAGCGCTGTTGCGGCAGGCGTCGCAGTCGGGAGCGGCGCTTTGGTCAACGCATCGTCCGGTGTCGCGATCGGCGTCAACAGCGGCGCGAAGGGGGTGGCCGCGATCGCAATCGGCGCGGGCGGGACAGCCGGCGTTCCCGGCTCCGGAACGCAAGCTTCGGGAACACAGTCCATCGCGCTTGGATTCAACACGACGGCCAGCGGAACGTATGCCGCTGCGCTAGGCCAGCTCTCGACTGCCTCGGGCACGAGCTCGATGGCCCTCGGCAACAACTCGACTGCGTCGAATCTGTTCGCTGTCGCGTTGGGTAATTCCGCGCAAGCCGGCGGCACATCGTCGACGGCGTTGGGTGCGGGAGCGACCGCTTCGACGACCGGTACAGTGGCGGTCGGCATCAATGCAGCGGGCACTGCGGGGGACGCGATCGCGGTCGGAGCGAGTTCTCAGTCATCGGCCACCATGGCGATCGCTATCGGACCCGTCAGTACGGCGAGCGGCATCAATGCCATCGCGCTGGGACATTCTTCCACGTCCAGTGCGCAAGCCGCGGAGGCGCTCGGCTTTTCCGCCGTTGCCTCCGGGACGGCATCGACGGCAATCGGCAACACGTCGCAGGCGTTGGCTGCATCGACGGTCGCCATCGGGGACACGAATACGGTAGCCGCCGCGGCAGGAACCGGCTCTATCGCAGGCGGCCACAATTCGCGAGTCACGAGCGGTACGGGCGCCGTGGCCCTCGGCGAGGGTCAGACCGCAAGCGGCAACGGCGCGGTATCGATCGGCGATCCGGGCTCGGCCATCGGCACGGGCGCCGTCCAGTTGGGCTCGAACAATACGGCAAATGGCAACGGCGCTGTCGCGATCGGCAACAGCAACAACGCGCAAGGCCAAGGTTCCATCGCGCTTGGCAACACATCCAACGCCGCTGGCGCAGGCGGCGTCGCGCTCGGGTCCAGCGCCGTCGCGAGCAATACGAATGGCGTCGCTCTCGGTTCCGGCGCCGTGGCCACGAACAGCAACGATGTCGCGCTCGGCGCCGGTTCGACGACCGCCGGGCCGAACCCGACGCCGACGGGCAGTATCGCCGGGACGACGGTCACCTTCGCGGGCGGCAATCCCACGAGCGTCGTAAGCGTCGGCACGGCCACCGCGCCGAGGCAGGTGACGAACGTCGCCGCCGGGCAGATCACGAGTTCGAGCTTGGACGCGATCAACGGGTCGCAGCTCTTCCAGACCAACCAGGCGGTCACGAACATTTCGACGTCGCTGACCGGGTTGATCACGTCGTTCAACACACTCAATAACGAAGCCGTCAAGTACGATACGACCGGCGGCGTCACGAACTTCAACAGCATTACGCTGAATCCCGGCGGTACGTCGACGCAAATCCATAACGTCGCAGCCGGCACATCGGCCACCGATGCGGTCAACGTTTCGCAGTTGACATCAGCCGTGGCCGCGAGCGCGACGCACTACTACAGCGTCAATGACGGCGGCACCCAGCAAGGCAACTTTTCGAATAACGGCGCCACGGGCACCGATTCGATCGCGGCCGGCCCGAATGCAACGGCTTCTGGGGCAAATGGGGTAGCGTTGGGCTCGGGCGCGACATCGAGCAGCGCGAATGCCGTCGCGCTCGGCAACAACGCGCAAGCGACGGCGGCCAATTCGGTCGCACTCGGTTCGAACGCGACGACAACCGCGAACCTCGGTCAGGCGGCCTACAACCCGGGCACAGGCGTCTTGGCGGGTACGGCACCGATCGGCGAAGTCTCCGTCGGCTCCGCGGGCAATGAGCGCCGCATCACGAACGTGGCGGCAGGCTCCGCGGCGACCGACGCCGTCAACGTGAGCCAGCTGCAATCGGTCGAATCCCAAGTGACGCAGACGCAAAACAACGCCCTGCAGTGGGACCCGACGGCCAACGGCGGCACCGGCGCCTATAACGCCGATCACGGTGGAACCGGGCCGAACGTCATTACCAACGTCGCGCCCGGCGCGCTGAGCTCCGGGAGCACCGACGCGGTCAACGGCTCTCAGCTCTACACGACGAATCAGAACCTGTCGACGCTCTCGACCACGGTCAACAACATCCAGAATGGCGCGGGCATCAAGTACTTCCACGCGAATTCGACCGCGGTCGATAGTCAGGCGGTCGGCACCGACAGTGTCGCGATCGGTCCGCTCGCGGTCGCGACCGGAAACGACAGCCTCGCCGCGGGCAACGGGGCTCAGGCACAGTTTTCCAATGCGCTCGCGCTAGGCTCTCTGTCGACTGTTTCCGTTGCGGACGGCGTTGCGATCGGTTCGGGCTCCGTGTCGAACCGCACCGTTCCTGTGGGCAGCGGCACGATTGCGGCCGGAAGCCATGTGGTCAGCTACAACACCACAGACGAGAATCTGCTGGGCGCCGTTTCGTTCGGCGTGAATGGGAGCACCTATCGCCAATTGACCAACGTCGCTGACGGCAGCCAGCAAAACGATGCGGTGACTGTCAGACAGCTTACCGGCGCACTTGCATCGTTCGCAGTGACGCCGACGAAGTACTTCCATGCCAACTCCACGTTGGCCGACTCGCTGGCGGTGGGTTCTCAGTCTATCGCCGTCGGGCCGACGACTGTTGTCAATGGCGATAACGGTATCGGCATCGGCAATGGCGCGATCGTCAGCCAGGTCGCGCCAGGGGGTGTCGCAATCGGTGAAGCCGCGAATTCGGGACAGCCGGATGCCATCGCACTGGGCAGCGGCTCGACCGCGAATGGCGCGCAATCGATCGCCCAAGGCGCGAATTCGAACGCGGGATTCACCGGCGGTATCGCTCTTGGCTCCGGTGCGACCAGCAGTGCCGTCGACGCCGTTGCCCTGGGTGCCGGCGCGCAATCCACGTTCGCGAACAGCGTCGCATTGGGCGCTGGTTCGGTAACGACGATCGGGGCGCTTTCAAATTACATCGGATATGGCTTGAGCAGCCCCACTTCGTCGGTGGGTGAAGTCAACGTCGGATTCCGCCAGATTACCGGTCTCGCACCGGGCAAGGCGGCCACCGATGCGGTCAACGTTTCGCAGTTGCAGGCGGTTCAGCAACAGTTGACGACGCTGATCAACAACGGCGGAAGCTTCTCGTCGACATCACCGAGCGGCAGCAGCAGCGGTACGACTTCCGCGACACCGACGGGCCCGAACTCGTCCGCAGGCGGCTCCGGTGCGGTCGCCTCCGGTTCCAGCAGTACGGCGGTCGGTAACAACTCGCAGGCGTCCGGAAGCGGCACGACAGCGGTGGGTATGGGCGCAACGGCCACCGGCAATAGTTCGACTGCGATCGGCGCGGGCAGTAACGACGGAGGCCGTTCGGACGTCGTAGCCGTGGGCTCGAGCACCTCGACGCGTCAAGTCATCAACGTCGCGGCCGGTACAGCGCCGAACGACGCGGTCAACGTCCAGCAGTTGAGCAATGCACTATCGCAAGCCAACAGCTACACGGACAACCAGATCGCAGGATTGCGCAACAGCCTCGACTCGTATCGGCGCGATGCCGATGGAGGCGTCGCGACGGCGATGGCTGTCGCCGGCTTGCCGCAGCCGACGGGGCCGGGCAAGAGCATGGTCGCGATCGCGGGCAGTGTGTACCGCGGCCAATCGGGGCAGGCGCTCGGCATTTCGACGATCTCCGAGAACAACCACTGGATCTACAAGGCGGCCGTATCGACGAATACGCGCAGTACCTATGGCGCGGTGGTCGGCGCGGGGTATCAATGGTGAGCGGGCTGTAGTTGTCGCTAGACGCGGGGAGGGGGAGGCGGTATGAGCATCGGCGCTTCTATCACCCCGCATACCGCAACGTGATTCATTTCGGATTCCTATCGATCATGAACAAGAAATCTTTTTCAGCGACCCAGCTCCTTGCCGCGCTCTCGTGCCTGCTCGGCCTCGCCGCATGCGTCGGCCCGACGACCGACACTTCGTTCCCGAAGCCGGATCTGGCTACGACGCCTGACGGCACTTTTCCGAACCTCGAGAACCTGCGAATGGTCGATCTCGGCATGACGAAGAACCAGCTTTACGAATTGGTGGGGCCGCCGCACTTTCATGAGAGCGTTTTTCATGTGCGCGTCTGGAACTACCTGTTCCATTTCCGTACTGCAGAAAAGACGATCACATGTGAATATCAGATTCAGTTCGACAAGGACAGCCGAGTGAGCCAGACGCGGTGGAAAGATCAGGAGTGCGAACAATTCGCGCCTGCCAAGGTCGCGAGCAACGAAAGCGCGGCAGCCCCCGAGCCCGCGCAGGCTACCCCGGTGCAGTAGGCCGGAAGGCGGCTTCCGACGCTGAGTCGAAATGTTCGTGAAGACAGACACCGAAGGTAGGGGACCACGGCCGTGCGGCGCGCTTGCGCTGTGCGACCATGGTGCCGACGCTCGGCGAGGATTTCACGATAGCGCGCATCGCTGTTCCCCCGGGGTTCCCTCGTACCTCAGCGACGGGACCCTTTTAGCCGGCTCGTCCGGCTTTTTTTGCTATGGCGCCAATGTATTGGCAAAATCGCGAAACGACGTGTTCGCGGTAAAAAATGGAGAAGTGGTAATGAGAGGTATCACCGGGATATCGAGGGTTGTCGGAGCGTGCATGTTCGCTGCCCTCTCCACGATCGCTCATGGCGCCGAAGCGGGTGCCTCCGCCGATGAACTGCTCGGCGACGCGACGCTTTTGCTTCAGCAGATCGACGCGGGCCAGTACGCGACGGTCTGGCAGGAAACTGCCACGTTCGTACGGGCAAAATTTACGGCCGATGGATTTGCAAACGGGCTGTCTCAATCGCGAAAAGCCGTCGGCGCGGTCGATCATCGCGGTTGGGCGTCGGTGACCCGCCTCATCTTTTCCCACGACAAGGCGATCCCGGATGGCTTATATGCGAACGTCGACTACGCGACTTGGCTGACTGACGGACGCGTCGTCTATGAAATGGTGAGCTTCCAGCTAGGCAGCGATGGTCGCTGGTATTTCACCGGTTATGCGCCGCGGCTGAATCAGGGCGCTGCGCCGCAGGCACGCGTCGATCAGAAATCAGCGCAATGAGCCATTTGCGAAGCAATCCCATGCATGATGAATCCACAAGGGCGCGCCTTCACGGCAGCGCGGCGGAACGTCTGCAATGATCGATTCGAATACACGGTTGTCGAAGGTCCAGCAGCTTTTCGAGGCGGGCGAACTGATCGAGGCATCGGAGCATATTGCCGATTGGTTGGCACTCGAGCAGGACGACCTCGATGCCGCGATCGTGCAAGCTCAATTGCTGCGGCTCTGCGGACGTTATCAGGAAGCGCACGGGTGGCTCGATCGTCCGTTGACGGCGGCACCGGAATACGGCCCGGCATGCGTTGAAGCGGCACGTCTTTCAGCTCAGACCGGCGATCTGGACCGCGCGCTCGATTGGTTCCACCGCGCTCATTGCGTGATGCCGGACGCTAAAGACTGGCTGGGGGAATGGGCTGCTGTCGCCCATGAGAAGCAGCGATCGGATATCGGCATCGCCGTGGCGAAGTTGTGGAGTGAAGCCGCGCCCGAAGCCGCGGATGCCTGGTTCATGCTGGGGCTCCTGCATCAGCAGGCAGGCGCGTACGACGCATCGCTCGTGGCATATCGACGAGCGATGGCGATCAACCCGGATTTTCCGATGCTTCGCAACAACCTCTCCGCGCTGCATTACAACCGGGAGGAATTCGAGGCCGCGTTGAGCATCGGTAAGGAGGCCATCCGAGCCGAACCAACGCACCATCTCGCTTGGACAAATCTTGCCAATACGTGGCTTCGGTTGCGCGAGCCGGCGAAGGCCTTACTCGCCGGACGGCGGGCCGCAACGCTTGCGCCCAACTACGGGCTGGCTCAGCTGGCGTTGAGCAACGCGGCCAGGGAATCGCAGCAATGGGACGAAGCGTTCGACGCCATCGTGCGCGCGGCGACCGTCTCGGGCGCCGATCCGCAAATTCAATTCTCGGTGGCGACGCTGCAGCTGATGCGCGGCGATTTCCATAATGGCTGGATCAACTTCGAGGCGCGCTGGCATGGTTCGCCGGAGCTGAAGGGCTCGCCCGGGTTTTGTCCGGAGCGGCGCTGGCGCGGCGAGGCGCTCTCGGGCAAGACGCTGCTTGTATGGGGCGAGCAGGGCCACGGAGACGCCATCCAATTCATTCGCTTCTTGCCGTTGCTCGTGAAGCAAGCGCGCGACGTGGGCGGCGCGGTGGTCTGTTGCTGCTTTCCACCGCTCTTCGAGCTCTTCGAGCGGAGCCTGGCCGGCCATGACGTTACGGTCTTGCGGAGCGACGTGCCGCAGCTCCCCGCGTTCGACTATCAAATCCCGCTTGCCAGCTTGCCGCTCGCGCTCGGCATTACGCTGGAGTCGCTTCCCGCACCGGCGTCTTATCTCTCGGCGGATGCGGCGCGCGTCGCGCACTGGCGCGATCGAATGTCGGCGCACAACACGTTGAAAGTCGGCCTCGTCTGGACCGGCAGCCGTACCCATCAGCGCAATCCGCTTCGCGCGGTCGCTCCAGAGCTTTATGCCGAGACGTTTTCCGGATTGCCGGGAATCGAGTTCTACAGCCTGCAGGTCGGAGCGGCTCAGGATGTGGCGCGGATGGCCGGCGCGGGATTGGATGTCATCGATCGAACAAGCGAATTGCGGACGTTCGACGACACGGCCGCACTCATTTGCAATCTCGACCTCGTGATAACTGTCTGCACGTCTGTCGCGCATCTGGCTGCGGCGTTGGGCCGTCCGACGTGGCTGCTGCTCGACGTCAATCCGCATTGGGTGTGGATGACTGAGCGCCGGGACAGTCCGTGGTATCCGTCGGTAAGGCTTTATCGCCAGCGCAGCTATCGAGACTGGACGGCACCCTTGAATGAAATCCGCGCCGACCTCATGCGAGAGTTGGACGATTGAGGGCTGGCATGCGCGTTGCACAGATCGGGTCGAGCGTTGCCCAACTTAGTCCCGTCCGATTCGACGCATGCCATGAACTCGCGCATTTCCAAAAGCAGCAGCGCCGCGACGGCGGCCGAGGAGATGCCGCCCGGCCTGCGCCATAGCGACGACAAGCAGCCCGGCTTCACACGCAAAGCCGTAGACGGCGGCTTCGCCTACTTCGATCTTCGAGGCAAACGGATCACCGATCCGGAGGAAATCCGGCGCATCAATGCGTTGGCAATTCCGCCTGCCTACACGGACGTGTGGATTTGCCCCGATGCCCGGGGGCACTTGCAGGCAACCGGCCGCGACGCACGCGGGCGCAAGCAGTACCGCTATCACCCGCTTTGGCGCGAGGTGCGCGACGCGGACAAGTACCAGCGCATGGCGGCATTCGGCCGGGCCTTGCCGCGCATTCGCGCGCGCGTGACGCGTGACCTCAAACGACCTGGTATGCCGCGCGAGAAAGTCGTGGCTGCGATCGTCAAGCTGCTCGACGCCACCCTCATTCGCGTGGGCAGCGAGGAATACGCGCGCGAAAACGGATCGTATGGCTTGACGACGTTGCGCAAGAAGCACGTGAAAGTGGGGCCCGGGCAAGTGCGCTTCCGCTTTCGCGGAAAGAGCGGCATCGAGCATGACGTCCCGATCGACGATATGCGCGTGAAGCGAATCGTCCGTCGCTGCGCCGAACTGCCCGGTCACGACCTGTTCCAGTACCTCGACGAAACGGGCGACCGTCACTCTGTCGGCTCGGCCGACGTCAACGATTATCTGCGCGAGGCCAGCGGAGCCGACTTCACGGCAAAGGACTATCGCACGTGGGCGGGGAGCGTCTATGCGCTCGCATCGCTGCGCAGGCTGAGCGTGTCGAGCACTGCGCAGGCGCATCGTCACCTCGTCGAGACGGTAAAGGAAGTGGCGACGCTTCTGCGCAATACGCCTGCGGTATGCCGCCGGTGCTATCTCCATCCGGCGGTGGTCGCCGCGTTCGAGGCGGGGGAGTTGGCGGCGCTCGACGCGGCATCCGCGCGGCGAGGGCTGCGACTTCACGAGGCGGAGCTTTGCCAACTACTGGAGCAGGCGGACAAGCGCGCGGCAAAGTTGGCGCGTCAATCGGCACGAAAACGTGCTTCGCGAAACGGCACGGCCGAGCCGAACGCCGATGCGTCATTGGCTCAACTGCTCGGCAAATCGAGAGCGCTGCACAAGACCCGCCGCAAGAAGAGCCGCGCCGCTGATCATTCGGCGCCCTCCGTTGTCACCGATTCGACGTCGATTCATAGCGAGTCCGTCTGACCATACGAATTCGATCGCGGCATCCAGCTTTCGACGACAGTAGTTCGGCAAACTCCTGGCGCCAACGGGCAGCGGGCTTGGCTTACCGCGTTCGCTGGCGTGAAGGCCGCCGCATCACCCCAGGTTATCGCTGGTTCAAATTATTTCACTAGGCGGTTATCGGTCCCCCCTCTACCATAGCGTCAATCGGAACCCGCTTCCGAGGCCACAAGAACGAGTCGGAGACACACCATGACCTGCTCCCCCCAACCCGTTGTCGCACTCACGTTGGGCGATCCCGCTGGGATCGGTCCTGAGCTGATCGCGAAGCTGCTCGCCAGGCCGGCCGCGACGGAGCGCGCCAATATTGTCGTCGTGGGTGACCGCTGGCTATGGGCAGACGGTCAGCGCGTGGCCGGCACAGTCGTCGACACGGTCGACGTCAATTCATTCGGCGAAGTCCGCAGCCGGCCCGATACGTCGCGCCCGGCGTTTCTGGCAATCGATAGCGTCGCCGCCGGCGATGTTCATCGGGGCCGCGCCGAGGCGCCCGGCGGTCGATCGGTCCTGCGGATCCTGAACCTCTGCATGGATGCGACGCTCGACGGCGAAATCGATGCGATTTGTTTCGCACCCCTGAACAAGCAGGCGATGAAACTCGGCGGCTTGCGCCATGAGGACGAACTGCATCACTTCGCGGATTACCTCGGCGTAACCGGCTATTTCTGCGAGTTCAACACGCTCGGCACGCTGTGGACCTCGCGCATCTCTTCGCATATCCCGCTGAAGGACGCGGCGAGCTACCTGAGCGTGGAGCGCATCGAGCAGGCCGCGGAACTCATCTATCGTTCGCTGCTCGCCAACGGCGTCACGGCCCCGAAGATCGCCGTGGCAGCGTTCAATCCGCACGGCGGCGATGGTGGAACGTGCGGCCGCGAGGAGATCGACATTATCGAGCCGGCGGTCCGTGCACTGCAGGCCCGTGAGTGGCCGACCGAATCGCCATTCCACGGACCATTCCCCGCCGACACGATTTTTCTGAAGGCGCAGGCCGGCGAATATCAGGCGATCGTCACCATGTACCACGATCAAGGTCAAATCGCGATCAAGCTGATGGGTTTCTCTCGCGGTGTGACGGTGCAAGGCGGTTTGCCGATCCCGATCACGACGCCGGCCCACGGCACGGCCTATGACATCGCCGGCCTCGGCAAAGCCAATGTCGAAGCGACCTGGCAGGCCTTCGAGATCGCATGCCGGATGGGCGCGTCGTACCGCGCCGCTACGCGCACGACCGCTTGATCAACGATTGGCCTTGACCGGACTGCGCGCTCTCGGCGCAGTGGATAGTCATCGCTGACATTTCATTCGACGTTAGCCCATGACCTCTCGCACGAACCCGCCGCGCTTTCAGGGAATCTTCCCTGTCGCCCCCACCACGTTCCACCCGTCGGGTGAGCTCGATCTCGAAGGCCAGAAGCGCTGCATGGACTTCATGATCGATTCCGGCGCGGACGGCATTTGCATTCTCGCGAACTTCTCCGAGCAGTTCGCATTGTCGGACGATGAGCGCGATTTGCTCACGCGCACCGTTCTCGAGCACGTGGCTGGGCGCGTTCCCGTTATCGTGACGACGACGCACTACAGCTCGGCCGTTTGCGCCGCGCGCAGCCGCCGCGCGCGGGAATTGGGCGCCGCGATGCTCATGGTGATGCCGCCATATCACGGGGCGACCTTTCGCGTGCCCGAAGCGGGGATCTACGAGTTTTTCGCGGCCCTCTCGGACGCGGTCGACATTCCGATCATGATCCAGGACGCACCGGCCGCCGGCACGCCGATGTCCGCCGCGTTTCTTGCTCGCATGGCTCGGGAGATTGAGCATGTCGCGTACTTCAAGATCGAAACGGCGGGCGCGGCCACGAAGCTGCGCGAACTGATCCGTCTGGGCGGCGAGGCGGTGGAAGGGCCGTGGGACGGCGAGGAGGGCATCACGCTGCTCCCCGATCTCGACGCGGGGGCCACTGGCTCGATGACGGGCGGTGCTTACGCGGACGGCATTCGCCCGATCATCGAAGCGCACCGGTCCGGAGATCGTGAAAAAGCATTTGCGTTATACCAGCGCTGGCTGCCGCTGATCAACTACGAAAACCGGCAGAGCGGCATCTTGAGCGCGAAGGTGCTGATGAAAGAGGGCGGCGTGATCGCCTGCGATGCCCCGCGACATCCGATGCCGCCGCTGCCGCCGGAGATGCGTGCCGGCCTGCTCGATACCGCTCGCCGCCTCGACCCGCTCGTGCTGCGCTGGGGGCATTAGTGCACTAGCGTCCGCGACTCATTCGCCCGCTTTCAATCAGGAACAGCCATGACATCCCGACTCAAAGCCGTTCTCGTCGAGAAATTCAGCAACAGCTTCAGCGGCTATGACCTCGATACCGGCGAGCTGGCGTTGCGTGCGCAGCTGCCTGCCTATCCGCATGAATTCGTCGTCGATTCGCGCGGCGCGTTTGCCTACGTCGGGCACTACGGCGTGCAGACCTTCGCGCACGAGGGCGAGGGCGGACACGAGGTTTTCATCGTCGATCTGGCCAGCGGCGAGCACGTCGCCTCGCTCGATTGCGCGCCGCATGGGCGTATCCACGGCATTCAGATCGATCGGCGCGATCGTGTCTACGCGCTCTCAGAGCAGGACAACGTGCTGCTCGTCTTCGATGAGCCGACGCAACGCCGGACGCCTGCGCGCGTCGTTCCGTCGGGGGGTGTGAAGAGCCACTTGTTCGTCGTGAGCAAAGACGGCGAGAGCGCTTATATCACGCATTTGCAATCGCACACGGTCACGCTCGTCCACCCGTACGCGCCCGATCGAGAGCCGCTGGCGGCCCGTATCGGCGGACGTCCGGAAGGCTGCTGTCTGAGCCGCGACGAGACGATCCTTTACGCGGCGAGCCGGGACGATGCGACGCTCTCGATGCTCGACGCGCGCACGATGGAAGTCCTCAAAACCGTGGCGACGGGCGAGGACCCGACGCGCATCTATCTGGCGCGCGACAACCGCTTGTTCGTGACGAACTACGGCGAGCGCAGCATCGGCGTCTACGACGCGCAAACGCTGCAAGAACTGCAGCGAGTCCCGACGGTGCACAAGCCGATCGCGCTGGCTTTTCACCCCGAGGCGCCGCTTGCATACATCCCGCTCAACGACAACAGCGTGGCCCGGCTCGATCTCGAGAGCCTGACGTTGTCTCACGCATTCGCAACCGGCAAGGAGCCCGATGGGCTCGTGGTACTGGCCGGATGACGCATCGCCGTTAAGCGGCCAGACCGAAACATATCAATACAACGCGCGAATTCCGCGCGCATGGAGACGAAACATGACGACGTTCGAAGGTGTCGGCGCCGCGAGTGCCGCAGGCGATATCGCCGTACCGCGCAGCCGCTGGCTCCGAGTCATACCGCCGATCCTGCTGACCTGCATCATTTCCTACATGGATCGGGTGAACATCGCATTCGGGATGCCGGGCGGCATGAGTGCCGATCTTGCGCTCGCCGCGAGTACGGTGGGGCTGGCCGGGGGCATCTTCTTTATCGGCTATCTGTTTCTGCAGATCCCAGGCGGGCGGCTGGCGGCGCTGGGGAGCGGCAAGCGCTTCATTGCGTGGTCGCTTGTTGCGTGGGCTCTGATTTCAGCGTTGACCGGCCTCGTCACGGAGGCGTGGCAGCTCTTGACGCTGCGCTTCGCACTCGGCGTTGCCGAGGGCGGGATGCTGCCCGTCGTGCTGACGATGGTCAGCCACTGGTTTCCCGATCATGAGCGTGGACGCGCCAATGCTGCCGTCATCATGTTCGTCCCGCTTGCCGGCATGATCACGGCGCCGTTATCGGGCGCGGTCCTGGCGGCATTCAACTGGCACTACCTCTTCTTTACCACCGCGCTGTTGTCGGTGCTCGCGCTGGTGTTTTGGCTGGCATTCGCGAGCGATGGCCCCGAAACGGCGCAGTGGCTGTCGGAGGCCGAGCGCGACTACATTCTGAATTCCAGGCTGGCCGAGCAAGAAGCGGCGCGCGGCAAGCACGGAGTTTCGGCCTCGTTCGCCGCGGTGCTCGGCGATCCGGCCATCTGGCGTCTGATCGCGCTCAACTTCTTCTATCAAATGGGTATCTATGGGTATACGCTCTGGCTGCCCACTATCCTGAAGAACCTGACGCATGGCGGCATGGGGCAGGTCGGCGCGCTCGCGATCCTTCCGTATCTGGGCACGATGGCCGGCATGTGGACGACTTCGCATCTGTCCGACCGGTTGGGCAAGCGCCGGGCCTTCGTAATCGGGCCGCTGCTGGGATTTGCGCTCTGTCTTTTCTTGTCCGTGCGCTTTCAGGCCAGTATCGGCTTGTCCTATGCGTTCCTGGTCGGCTGCGGCTTTTTCCTGCAGGCGGCGGCGGGCGTGTTCTGGACGATTCCGCCGAAGCTCTGCAACGCCGAGCAAGCGGGCGGCGCGCGTGGCCTCATCAACGCCCTCGGGAATCTCGGCGGCTTTTGTGGTCCGTATGCCGTCGGCGTGCTCATCCAGCACTACAGCGCCAACGTGGGGGTCTACTGCCTTGCCGTTGCGCTCGTCGTAGCGGCGACAATCGCGACCACGCTGCCTGCGCGCTGCGAGCATTGAACATGATGATGCCGTGACAAGCAACGTATCCAATGACGAAACGGAGCGCATCGACATCGTCGATGCGCATCACCATCTCTGGGATCTGTCGCGCGGCCATTACCCCTGGCTGCAGGAACACTACGATCCCGATGCATTCTTTCTAGGCGGGTATCAGTCGATTCGCCGCGATTTCCTTCCCGAAGACTATTGTGCTGCCGCGCGCGGTTGCCGCGTGGTAGCGACTGTCCACGTCGAGGCCGAGCGTGCGCGCGACCAACAGGTCGCCGAGACTGCCTGGCTACAGGCGATGTATGAAAAGCACGGCTTTCCGAATGCGGTCGTGGCGCACGTTTGGTTCGATCGCCCGGATACCGAGGAGCGCTTGCTCGAGCATCTCCGATACCAGCTCGTACGCGGAATACGCAGCAAGCCGGTGACGGCCTCTTCGCCGTCGAACATCGACAGCGTACGCGGGCGACCTGGATCGATGCAGGACGAGGCCTGGTTGCGCGGCTTCTCGCTGCTGGGCCGCCATGGTCTCAGCTGGGACCTCCGCGTTCCGGCATGGCATTTGCCGGAAGCGGCCGAGGTCGCACGCCTTTTTCCCGAGGTGCCCATCGTCCTCAATCATCATGGATTCGCCTGGGATCGCAGCGAAGAAGGGCTCGCGCGCTGGCGTGGCTGGATGGAAACGCTCGCACGTGAGCCGAACGTTCACGTCAAGCTATCGGAATTCGGATTGCGCGACCAAGCGTGGGACTGGCAGGCGAACGCCCGAATCGTGCGCGATACGATTGCGATCTTCGGGTGGGAGCGCTGCATGTTCGCCAGCAACTTCCCGGTTGCTGGCTTGCGTATCGGCTACCAACAGCTCGTCGACGGCATGCTGCGCATGCTTGCCGATTTGACGCCGTCGCAGCGCAGCGCGGTGATGGCCAAGAACGCATTGCGCTTCTACAGGATCGATCTTGCGCCCTTCCCGGATCCGATTGTCGGGATCGGCGACGCCTGAAATCCACTCTTCGCTCAGAACGAGGTCCGCAGTCCCGCCGTCATCGCCCACGGATCGAAGCCAGGTGTGACCTTCGCGGCGGTACTGTTGAGCAGCGCGAAGCCTTGCGTCGAATGGTTGTTGTTCAGAATCGTTGTCGCGAAGCTGTACAGTTGCGTGCGTTTCGACAGGTAGTACACGTAACCCACGTCGCATCCGATCGCGCGCGCATCGCCGTTCTCGATACGCCGCGACACGCCGACGTTGATGTCGCCATACCCGACGCGCACGCGCGCGTTGAGCAGCGCGGCGGATGCAAACCACCCGGTGCCGTCGGCACGCTTCGAATACACGAAATTCCCGCCCACCACCACGCGGCCGAAATCGTATGAGGCGGCTAGCACGTGCGTGAGCTGCTCAGATGCGTCGGATGCTGCCGCGCTCGCGTAATACTGATAGCGGTTGAAACCGTAGCCGACCAGCACGCCGTTCTTCGCATACTGGACGTTTGCGCCGACGTTGCGGCCGTTCAAGGTCTGCCCCGCTGGGTCCTGCGCGCCGAACGAATAACCGATCTCGCTCGACCAGCCGCCGAGCGTTTCCGGCGTCCGATAGCGCACCGCGTTCCGGTAGAACCCTCCCGTGCCGCTCGAGCCAAGCGTCGTCGTGTGTTCGAGCGACATGATCGCGGCCGGATTCGCGAGCCCGTATGTGCCGACGTCGGATGCGAGAAACACCCAGTAGATCGGCAGGTACAGATAGCCGGCGTCGACGCTGCCGAACGGCCCCGACAGCCCAACCGATGCGCCGCGATTGAACTCAGTCGCACCGCCGCCCACCCCGGTATAGATATTGAAGCCCGTTTCGAGCCGGAAGTTCGCGCGATAGCCGCCGCCGAGATCTTCCTTGCCGAGCAGCCCGAAGCGCGATGCCTGCAGGTTGCCGCTTGCCGCCGATGCCGTCGCGGCATTCGTGCTGTTGAAGCGGCCGTATTGCACGGCTGCATCGACGATGCCGTACATCGCCACCGTCGACTGCGCATGTGCGGTGTGGCCGGCGCAGGCGAGCGCGACGGCACCCGCCGTACGCAGGCCGGTTCTCAGACGGGGCGTGCAGCGAACGCGCCAACGCAATGCAAAGGCGCGGCGAACGGGGCGGATGGCGGCAGGACGGGAAGCGAGTCGGTTCATGACGGCGTTTCTGCGAGGCGAACGGAGTATGGGGTCAGCGGGTGAAGGAAACCGGGTGCGCAATGTCGGCGACCTGGATCGCGCGCGGAATGACGTTTGCTTGCCGGAACGTGTCGGCAACGCGTTGCTGCGCACCGAGTACGGTCGAATTGAGCGGCAAAAGACCGAACGCGGAACGGGCGAGATAGCGCTCGACGATGGGTTGCGGCACGCCGATCTCGCGAGCAATCAACTGCGCGGCGTCACCGCGATGACTGGTTGTCCATGCGTCGCCACGCGCGACCTGCGATAAAACGTCCGACAGCACCTCGGGGTGAGCCTTCGCGAAGTCCGGCGCACCGAGAAAGAAGCTGTACGGCTGAACGATGCCCGACGCATAGTCGGCGATCGTGCGCACGTCGAGCGTCTGCTGGACGACCGCGAGATACGGATCCCAAATGGCCCATGCGTCGACTTTGCCGCTTTCGAAGGCCGCACGTGCATCGGCCGGCGACAGGAACGCGGGCTTGATGTCCGCATAGGTCAGCCCCGCTTTTTCTAGCGCCGCGACGATCAGGTAGTTCGAACTCGACCCGCGAGCGAATGCAACCGTCCGCCCTTTCAGGTCGGCGACCGATTTCAGCGGCGAGCCGTCGAGCACAATGATGGCCTCATTGTGCGGGCCGGCCGGTTCGGCCGCCAGGTAGACGATCCGGCTGCCCGCCGCTTGCGCGAAGATCGGCGGCGGCGACCCCGTATAGCCAAGATCGATCGAGCCCGCATTCATTGCCTCGAGCAGCGGCGGCCCGGCCGGAAATTCGATCCAGGCGATGCCGAAGCCGCGTGCGGCGAGCGGCTTGTCGAGCGAGCGCTGCGCCTTCAGCAGCGTGAGCGGCGTGCCCTTCTGGTAGCCGATGTGCAGCGTGCGGCTGGTGTCAGCATGCGCTGCACCGGAAAACGGCGCGGCGAACGCGGCCACGGCGGCGGCCTGTGCACCGCGGAGAAAAGAACGGCGGGAGAACGTCATGATCGAAGTTTCCTTGTCAGATCGAATCAGTTGAGCGAACGCGAGCGCTACGCACGCACCGGCCGCTGCAGCCCAAGATGTTCGCGCAACGTGCGGCCGGTATAGGCGGTGCGGAACAGCCCGCGCCGCTGCAATTCGGGCACGACAAGCGAACAGAAAGCGTCGAGACCGCCCGGCAGTTCGGCCGGCATTACGTTGAAGCCGTCGGCCGCGTCGCTCTCGAACCACGTCTGCATCAGGTCCGCCACGGTTGTCGCGCTGCCGACCACCGTTACGTGCCCGCGCCCAGCCGCGATGCGCAGCACCAGTTCGCGAATCGTCAGGCGTTCGTCGCCAGCCAGCGCGGTGAGGAGTGCCTGACGGCTGCGCTGGCCGCTGTCCGTAAGTGGCAACTCGGGCAATGGGCCGTCGAGCGGATAGCCGGACAGGTCGAAGTTTCCGAGCATTCGCGCAAGCATCGCCACGCCCGCGACAGGATCGACGAGCGCCTGCAGCGCGTCGAAGCGCTCGCGCGCCTCGTCGTCGGTGCGCGCGACGACGACCGACAGGCCAGGCATGATCTTCAGGTCCCCGGGCGCACGGCCCGCAGCGACCGCTCGCGCCCTCATGTCGCGATAGAAAGCCTGAGCGGAGTCCAGTCGCGCGTGCGCGGTGAACACGACGTCGGCCGTTTGCGCGGCGAGGTCGCGCCCCGCGTCCGACGCGCCCGCCTGTACGACGACCGGCCATCCCTGCACCGGGCGCGGCACGTTGAGCGGCCCCGCGACCGAGAAATGTGGGCCGTCGTGATTGAGCACGCGCAGCGTCGCCACGTCGTAGTACGCGCCGCTCGCTTTGTCGCGCACGAAGCTGTCGTCGGCCCAGCTATCCCATAGGCCCGTCACGACCCGATGGAACTCCCGCGCGCGCGCATAGCGTTCGGCATGGCCGACGTGTTCGGTGCGGCCGAAGTTGCGTGCTTCGGCCGCGTTGTCGGACGTCACGAGATTCCAGCCGGCCCGCCCGCCGCTGATGTGGTCGAGCGACGCGAATTTGCGCGCTAGGTGATACGGCTCGTTGTAGGTCGTCGTGGCCGTCGCGATGAGGCCGATGCGTGCCGTGACCGCCGCGAGCGCGGGCAGCAGCGTTAGCGGATCGAGCCGATCCGAACGGGCCGCGCGCGCCGCGCTGTCGTCGACGTTCGCGGCGACGCTGTCCGCGAGGAAGATCGTGTCGAAGCACGCGCGCTCAGCCATGCTCGCCAGTGCCGCATACGCACGGAAATCCGTGCCGGCGTCGGCCTGCACGTCCGGATGCCGCCACGCGGCCACATGGTGTCCGGTCTCCATTAGAAAGGCCCCGAGGTGCATGAGGCGGGCAGCTGTCGTCATCCGATATCCTGTCGCGAAAGCGGCGCTGTTCCACTGAGCCGCATCGATTCACTGCTGGCGGCCTGGCATGGTTAGCGCTAACATGGCGAGCAGTTTCTCGTGGCGAAGTTATCGCGTCAAATGACGAAATCTGCGGAACTTATGTCCGATTCCACTAAAAGCGAGGCGCGGCCACGCCGTACCTCGGGCCGCCTGACATTGCGCGACGTGGCCGAGCACGTCGGCGTGTCGCAGATCAGCGTGTCGCGCTATTTCCAGGATCCCACGCGGCTGTCCGAGCCGTTGCGCGAGCGGATCGCCCGGGCGGTCGCCGAACTCGGCTACGTGCCGAATCTCGTCGCCGGCGGGCTCGCCTCGGCACGCAGCCGCGTCATTGGCATGGTCATTCCTAACATCTCGGGGCCGATCTTCGCGAACACGATCCAGAGCTTCAGCGACGCAGTCACCGCGCACGGTTACCAGCTGCTGCTCGCGTCGAGCTATTTCTCGACAGATCTCGAGGAGCATGCAGTGCGAGGACTGCTTGGCTGGTCGCCTGCGGCCCTCGTACTGACCTCGCATTTCCATTCGCCTGGTACGGAGGCGTTGATCGCGCAATCGCAGGTCCCGGTGATCGAGACATGGGACTTCCAGCCGCAGCGCAAGCCCCTGCAGATCGGCTTTTCGCACCAGGAAGCCGGACGCATCGCGGCACGTCATTTGATCGAGCGCGGCTACCAACACATCGCGTTCGTGCTGAACAGCGTTGCGGGCGATACGAGCGCGCTGGAGCGAGGCGATGGCTACGCGGCGACAATGCGCGAGCACGGCCGGAAACCGATCGTATTTTCGCCAAAGGAGGTCTCGCCGACGCACGCCGGGCGCGAAGCGCTGCTCGCGCTCCTGTCGGCACGCATCCCGGTCGATGCGATTGTTTTCGCGAACGACAATCTCGCCTTCGGCGCATTGCTTGCGGCACCGCGTGTCGGTATCCGTGTGCCGCAGCAATGCGCGATCGTGGGCTTCGGCGACTATCCATTGGCGGATATGGTAATGCCGAGCCTGACTACTGTGCGGCCGCCAGCACGGGAAATGGGCGAACTAGCCGCTGCAAGGATTTTTGCGCTGCAGGGTGACGATCCGCCGTCGATCGCAACGCTACGTCGCCGGCAGAAACCACTGTCCTGCGAGATCGTCGTACGTGAAAGCAGCTAGACCGTACTTCCCCATTCAGCGACCTCGCGGCGCGAGCCCCTCGAGTGGCGTCGCGACCGCGTCGGTAACCAAGGGCCGCTCAGGGTGAATGCGCAACACAGCGACGATTCCGATCAGCAGCATCGCGACGGAGCCCGCGAATGGGAGAGTCCAGCTTCCGGTCCGGTCCACGAGGAAGCCGAACAGGATCGGTGAGAGGATGCCTGCGACGGCTGAGCCTGCGTTCATCATGCCGCTCGCGATGCCGGCATGCGTGCGCGTGATGTCGCTCGGTACGGCCCAGATCGGTCCGATCGTCAACTCCAGAAACAGGAACGACCCGGACAAGCACAGCGCCACGCTGAATGTGGAATGGACGAACGCGAGCGGCACGAGAAACAGCAGCGCGCCGATGAAGCTCAGCACGATGACGCCCTGCCGGGCGAGGGCGAGGCGTCCCGTCCTGCGGTAGATTTGATCGCTCAACCAGCCGCCCAGCGTGTCTCCGACGACGCCGGCGAAAAAGACGCCGGATGCGAACAGCGCCGACGACTTGAGGTCGAGCCCTTTGCCGTGCAGAAAGAAGGTCGGCAGCCAGGTGAAGAAGAGCCACGCCGTCCAGCCATAGCAGAAGTAGACGAAGATGGTCGGCGCCATGCGCTTGACGAGCGGACCCCAAGGCGTCGGGCCTGACGGCGAGGCATCGTCGACGAGGGCCGTCGTCGACGCGTCCTGCGGATGCTCGCGAAACGAGAGACACCACCAGACAAGCCACACGGCCGTCACGGCGCCGAGCACATAGAAGGCCGCGCGCCACGAAAGCCATGCCATCAGCGCGGCGACGATCGGCGGCGTGATGGCGTTGCCGAGTCGGGAAAACGAATGCGTGAACCCCTGCACGATGCCGCGCTGTTCGCGCGAAAACCAGCGCGTCACCGCGCGGGCCTGGGCAGGCAGCGTCGCGCCCTCGCCGATACCGAGCAGCAGGCGCACCGCGAAGAGCAGACCCAGCGTGTGGACGAGGCCCGTAGCGAATGTCGAGATGACCCAGATCAGGCCGCAGCCGATCAGCGTCTTGCGCGCACCGAACCGGTCGGCGATCCATCCGCCCGCGACCTGACAGATGGCGTACGAGTAGGCGAACGCCGAGAACGCAACGCCGAGCCCGGTATTGCTCAAACCGAGCTCAGCCTTGATGGCGCCCGCGGCAGTCGCGAGATTGACGCGGTCCACGTAGAGGATGAACGAAAGCGCACAGAGTAGCAGCAGTGTGTGGCGCCGTTGTCGGCGATCGGTCGGCATGTCTCGCTCCATTGTTTTGCGGCGCCCCGTGACGTCGCTCTTTTTGTCCACATGAGTGTCTCGGGTCTCGGCTTCGCTCGATCGGCGAAAAGCGCGAAATCGAGGAGCCGCGACCCAAGCGCTAGCGTCGCGCGATGACGGAGCCGGTGTCTATTGAATCTTTTGGATAGGGCGATAACTTGCGCTTTTCACGTGACGCCTTAAGCCAGCCCTTCGGCCGCCGCCGCTCGCAACGTGTCGAACAGTAACGACATCGACGCCGACAGCGCGCGCCCGCGCCGCGTGACGATGCCGTAGGGACCGAGTTCGCGCGGCAGCCGCACGGGAAGTACCTTCAAGACGTCGAGCTGCGCGTAATACCCGGCGACTGAGGAGGGCAGCACGGCGATGAGGTCGCTCCCCGGCAACAGCGACGTGGTCATCAGGACGGCCGCTGTCTCTATCGTGCTCGGCGGCGGTGCGAGGCCCGCGTCGGCGAACGAGAGATCGACGAGCGTGCGCATCGGGCTCGGCCGCGGTTGCAAGATCCATGGAAACGCCACCAACTCCTCGAGCGACAGTTTGCGGCGCTTCAAGAGCGGATGATCGTGGCCCACCACGATGGCAAGCCCTTCGTCGCTGAGATGCTCGAATTCGAGCAGGCTGTTGTCCCACCCCTCCGGCACGCGGCCGAGAACGACGTCGACCTGATCGCGCTCGAGCATCGGCACCAGCACGTCGCTCGTATCGACCTGAACGCTGACGTCGAGCAGCGGATGATCGCGCTTGAGGCGGCGGATCACCTCGGCGAGCAGGACCGGCGTCGGAGCCATCACCGCACCGACCCTGACCTTGCCGACCTTGCCCGATTCGAGCGCGGCCAACTCGTCGCGAAGGCCCGCCATGTCCGAGAAGACGAGCTTGGCATAGCGCGTGGCGGCCGCGCCGAAGCGCGTCGGGCGCAAGCCGCGCACGTGGCGTTCGAACAAGGTCACGCCGAGCAGCGTTTCCATGTCGCGCAGCATCTTCGTGACGGCGGGCTGGGTCAGCGCCAGCACGTCGGCGGCCTGGCGCAGCGAGCCGCGTTCTTCGACCGCGATCAGCAGCCGGAGATGCTGCATTCTGAGGCGCCCTTGCAAGGTGCTGAATGGAGGAATCATGAGGTTCGAGCGGAGGGAGGCGCCAAAATGTAGGTATGAGAAAGAGTTATCGATAGATAGAAAAACGTCAATAGATTTGATCGCCTAGCTCACCCTATATTTCAACCGGCAATCACGAATCCACTCTGACGATTCCGAGGAGACATCCGATCATGAAGATCACCAAAGTGCGCGCACGCGTTTTCGAATGGAAGGGCAAGACGGTGCCGCCGCAGGCGCACTTTTGCTCCAATGCGATGGATCAGCTCTACGATCGCGGCGATTCGATGGGCACGTTCCGCTTTCACGGCTGGACCGTCGTGGAAGTCGAGACCGATACCGGGCTGGTCGGCCTCGGTAACGTCGCGCTCGCTCCGCGCATCGCGAAGGCGATCGTCGATCAATATCTCGCTCCGCTCGTCATCGGCCAAGACCCGTTCGACTACGAATACCTTTGGCAGCGCATGTATCGGTCGACGTTGGCGTGGGGCCGCAAGGGCATCGGCATGGCGGCCATCTCGGGCGTCGACATCGCGCTATGGGACTTGATGGGCAAGGCGACCGGCAAGCCCGTATTCAAGCTGCTCGGCGGGCGGACCAAGGAAAAGATTCCTTGCTATGCGTCGAAGCTCTACCGCACCGATCTCGGCGAAATGCAAAAGGAAGCCGCGAGCTATCTGGAGCAGGGCTTCAAGGCGTTCAAGATGCGCTTCGGCTACGGCCCGCGCGACGGCGTTGCAGGCGTGCGTGAAAACTTGAAGTCGGTGGAGGCCATTCGCGAGGTTGTAGGCTACGAGAATGACCTGATGCTCGAATGCTATATGGGCTGGAACCTCGAATACGCGAAGCGGATTCTGCCGAAGCTCGAAAAGTTCGAGCCGCGCTGGCTCGAAGAGCCGGTCATCGCCGACGATATCGACGGCTACGCCGAACTGAACCAGCTCACCTCGATTCCGATTTCGGGCGGCGAGCACGAATTCACGCTGCACGGCTTCAAGCAGTTGCTCGACAAGAAAGCCGTCAGCGTCGTTCAATACGACACGAACCGTGTGGGCGGAATCACGGCGGCACACAAGATCAATGCGTTGTGCGAAGCGTACAGCGTGCCTGTCATTCCGCATGCGGGGCAGATGCACAACTATCACCTGACGATGTCGACCCTCGCCTCCCCGATGTCGGAATACTTCCCGGTCCATGATGTCGAGGTCGGCAACGAGCTGTTCTACTACATCTTCAAGGGTGATCCACAACCGCAGAACGGCTTCCTCGATCTCGACGACAACTTACCGGGACTGGGGCTTTCCATCGACGACCGCTATCTCGATCAGTTTCAGATCATCGAATAGGGGCGTCTCGGGAATAGGGCGGGCGCGCCGCGGCGCCCTATCCGTTGATCGTCACGAGCTCGGCAAACTTTTGAATGTCGACGTTGCCGCCGCTGACGAGCACGCCTACCCGCTTGCCCTTGAGCGCGGCTCCCATGCGGCGGGCCGCGGCCAACCCCAGACATCCGGTAGGCTCGACGACGAGCTTCATGCGCGAGGCGAAAAAGCGCATGCATTCGACGAGCTCGGCGTCGCTTGCCGTCAGCACATCGTCGACATCGCGCCGGATGATCGGGAAGGTATGTTCGCCCAGATGCTGAGTCTGCGCTCCGTCGGCAATGGTCTTGGGTGTATCGATGTGGACGATCTTCCCGGACCGGAACGACTGCTGTCCGTCATCGCCTGCTTCGGGCTCGACGCCATAGAGCGTGCAATCGGGTGAAAGCGCGCGTGTCGAGAGCGCCGACCCGGACAGCAGGCCGCCGCCGCCCAGCGGTACGAAGAACGCATCGAGCGGCCCGACTTCTTCGAACAACTCCTTCGCAGCCGTGCCCTGACCGGCGATGACGTCCGGATGGTCGTAAGGCGGAATCAGCGTGAGGCCGTGCTTGTCCGCCAGCTCGCGACCGATCTGCTCTCTGTCGTCCTTGTAACGATCGTAGATCACCACATTGCCGCCATAGCCCTTCGTCGCCGCGACTTTGACGGCTGGGGCGTCGTGAGGCATGACGATCGTCGCGGGCATGCCGAGCAGTCGGGCCGAGAGGGCGACGGCCTGCGCGTGATTGCCCGAGGAAAACGCGACAACGCCGCGGCGACGCTGGCCTTCGTCGAATTTGGAGAGCGCGTTGAATGCGCCGCGGAACTTGAACGCCCCCATGCGTTGCAGGTTTTCGCACTTGAAGAATAGTTGCGCGCCGAGTTCCTCATTGATCGTTCGCGAGGTCAAGACCGGGGTGCGATGAGCAAAACCTTCGATTCGCTTGGCGGCGGCGACGACGTCGTCGAAGGCGGGCAGGGAAAGCGTGGTCATGGCAAGTTTTGTGTCCTGATCGGAAAGCGGAATTGCGCGCGGAGGAGCCGCGCATCATTCTAGCCCTTCGTCACACTCCTTACGCTTTGTCACCAGTTCGAGGTCAACACGTGTCTTCGGACACGCGTTAAACCGGCAGCGCTGAACTTCTTCAGCCGCCCAAAGAAAAGGAGTCACTCATGAAGACGATTTTCGCTGCTCTCGCTTCCGCATTGCTCGTGTCGACCGCTTTCGCGCAGACCGCCGCACCCGCACCGTCGACAGCTGCAAGCGCCGCTACTCAAGCCGGTCAGACAGACACGAAGGCCAGCACCGAAGTGCAAGCGGGTACCACGAAGACCGATGCGTCGAGCAATGAAGCCGGCACCGCGCCGAAGAAGGCGATTCACGGCGTGCACAGCAAGAAGAAGTCGGCCGAGCATGGCGCGAAGACGCAAGGGCACAAGCTGCAAAAGAAGGAGCAAAGCGCTGATAACGGCGCCGACAAGGCAAAGTCCGACGCCGGCAAGGAAACCGGCACGGCGCCCGTGAAGGCCGACGTCAAGACCGATGCTGCTGTAAAAGCGCAATAACATCGTTGGCCTTCGGCACGAACCAGCCCCTTGGCCACAAGAGCTGGGCGTGCTCCGTTCAGGGCGAGTCCGGGGACTCGCCCTTTTTCGCCATTGACCATCAACGTGAGTGAGCAACAAAGTAGGAGAAATGGCGTTTGGACTGCTTTACAGCTCAGGCCGGCCGCCTCGGTCCCTTCATTGATATGCGAGGGCGGCGACTCAAGCCAGCGAACTACCGCCGCAAACCATGATCTGCTGCCCGGTAATGGCGCCGGCATCGTCCCGAACTAAGAACGCCACGAGCGCAGCGACTTCTTCCGGCCGAACATATCGGCCGATAGGCGGCATCTTCGGAGCGCTCGACGCCCGTTGCGGGTCGTTGAGCATCGGCGTTTCCGTTGCCCCGGGCGATACCACGTTGACGGTAATTCTGCGCGGTGCGAGTTCGATGGCCCACGAGCGCGCCATTCCCACCAGCCCCGCTTTGGCCGCGGCGTATTGGCTGCGGCCCGCCGCCCCGCCCGAGACACGGCTGCCGATCAACACGATACGTCCGCCATCGCGCATCGAGGGCACGAGTACGTTCGCAAGCGCGGACGCCGCGCCGACGTGGAGACGCCACATCGCTTCGCCGCTCTCTAAATCCAATTCACCGAGCTTCGCCGTTTTCATGAAGCCGGCCGCGTGAACGAGACCGTAGACGTTCCCTAGTCGTCGCAGTTCGGCCGCAATCGCCTGGACATCGTTCAAGTCCGCGCAAATGTGGCTAAACCGGTCATCCGCGATGTCGGGCTTGGTTCGACTCAGCCCGATGACCTCGTGACCGTCCTTCAATAGCCGCAACGCAATGGCGAGCCCGATGCCGGAACTCGCGCCGGTTACGACAGTTCGCTTGATCATGACTATTCCGGTAGTTTCGGCTCAGTGCGCATCGGATGCTGTCACTCCATTTCGTCCGCTTCCCCACCCGGCAGCGATACGCTCTCGATCGTCACGCCGGCGATGCCGTCGAAGGCCTGCAATCCCGCGTCGGGCGACGAAGCGTCGGTAATGAGCGTCCATGGCTTTTCGATGGGTGCCCAGTGCTGCTGGCTGTCGCGATTCAGCTTGTCGGAGGTGGCCAGCACGTAGACAACCGCTGCCTGCCGCATCACACATTCCTTCAGATAGGCCTGATCCGCCGTCGCTTCGCAAAGGCCACGGCCCGGCACGACACCGTCCGCGCCGAGAAACGCCTTGTCGACGGTGATGCGTGTCAGCGCGAGCTGCGAGATCGCGCCAAACGTGCTCATGCTCGACGCTCGCACTTCGCCGCCGAGCAACGTGAGTTGCACCTTGCTGCCCGCCAGTATCTGAGCGGCGAGCAGATTGTTCGTCACGACGTGAATGTCTTGCCTGCTCGCCAGTGCGCGCGCCAGCGCCGCAGTCGTCGTGCCGCTATCGAGAAAGATCGTATCGCCCTCGACGACATGCGTCGCGGCCGCCCGGCCTATTGCATCCTTCTCAGCCTGAAAGCTCTGCGCGCGCTGCTCGAGCGGCTCTTCCGGCGCGTGCATGCTGACCGATGCCGCGCCTCCGTAGGTGCGCAGAATCAAGCCCTCGTCCGCCAATGCGCGCAGATCGCGGCGGACAGTGGCTTCGGACATGCCGAAGTGTTCGCACAACTCGGCGACTTCCGTCATACCAGACAGGACTGCCTTGAGCATGGCCTCGCGGCGGCGGGCTACTTTCATTGAGTAATCGGTAACGGGTTCCGGGCGCGGCCGCGCGACGGCGGGCTGCGGCGCCGAGTGGGCGGCGCGGGCGTAGTTTATCGATTTCCCGCTCGCGATGTCTCAGAGCCCGGGACGGACGCGCATCTTCCGCGCCCATTCACGCTGCCGCTTGCTGCTTTGCCGATGCCCAGTCTTCGGTGACGCTGACGTACTTGATGCGCTGCCGGAAGTACGTGTACGCGATGTGCAGCCTGCCGTCCGGCGATTGCGCGATCGACGGATAGGAAAACTCGCGGTTCAGCTTCTCGGCGGAATTGTTCGTCATGCAATAGCCGTCACCCGTTTCGAGGTTGCGCGCGATCGGCCAGGTGCGCCCGCCATCGGTCGAAATGGCCAGCGTCATCGGCGCGCGTGGCGCTCCCCAGAATGCCGTACCGCGCGACGACGCCGCCTGGGCGATGAGCGTGCCGCTATCTTCCGCATCCTCGATGTCGTCATAGAGCGACGCGCGGCGTTCAACGCTGTCTTTCGCGCTGCTGTTGTTGAAAACGAGCCCGAGATGTCCGTTCGCCAACGCGACGAATTGGATCGACGAATTGTTGTTCGGCAGATCCAGCGGCTCCGGTACGCTCCAGCCACGGCCATCCTTCGAGCGGCTGACGTAGATGTGGTCAGCCCAGCGGCTGCGGAACAGCGCGATCAACGATCCGTCGGCGAGCGGCTGAATGTTCATGTGCACACAGCCGACGCTGCCTGGCACTTCGTGCGCCGCCCAACTCGCGCCGTCGTCGGTCGAGCGCATGACGACGCTGATGTCGTCGTTGCCCGACCAACGCTCGCCTGGCGCGACGCGACACCTGAAGACAGGACACAACCATGCTCCATCGGCCGCGATGACGATCGGTTGACGCACGAAGGTGCCCGGCTCGTCGAAGAGCGTGTCGATCGGCCCCCACGTACGGCCGCGGTCGCTGGAGATGCGGCGACGCACGATCGATGTGTTCTGGTGTCCGGACAATTGCGCCGTGTAGAGCAACCAGAGCTTGCCGTCGGGCGCTTGAAAGAGCACGGGATTCTGTTCGGAGCGGGTAGGATCGTCCGAGAGACGGACCGGCTCGCTCCAGACCGAACTGCCTTTGGCGAGTCTCGATAAGTAGACCGAAATGTCGGGGACACCCTCCTGGGTGCCGCCGAACCACGCGCAGAGCAGGTCGCCGTTGTCGAGTACGGCGAGATTCGCGGCGTGGTTTTGCACGGTTGCCGTTGGCAAATACGCGTCGGTGCGAGAGGCATCATCGCTGGCCGCATGCAATCGGCCCGGCATCGTCGTGGCGGGAGAGGGCAAGGTGGACTGACTGGTCATGGTGAAATCGTGAAGCGTCGATGCTCGAGGGCGGGTCTATACGGTTTTCTATACGGTCAAGCTGCGTAGGCATCACGAATCGGTGTTGTGCGCGATGCCTCGCCGCTCGGCTTGCCGGCCGTTGCTGCCGGCCGGACGGAACAGCAGTCTTTCGACCAACATGACGATCGCCGGCGTCACGAGCGCGACGTACATGTTGTCGATGCCGAGCGGATTGCCGAACAGATACCAGACAGTCGTCGCGATGGTCGCAACCACGAGTGCCGAAATCACACCGCGATTGCTGTTGAAAAAGGGCAGGTAGATGCCGATCAACGCGACGACGGTCACCGTCAGCCGCAACGCGCGAGTAAAGAACGACAGGGCGAGGATCTGCGGCACGAACAGCACGAAGATGAGCGGCACGAAGCCGACGACGAACGAAATCGTACGCGTCGCGCGCAGCTCTTGTTCCGGGGACGGCCGATATCGCGGAACATAGAAATCCTTGACGATCAGCGACGCGATCGCGAGGGCCACCGTACTGACGCTGACGAAGATCGAAGCGACGAGCGATACGGTCACCACCCCTGACAGCAGCGGATTCATGTGCTGCAGGAAGATCGGCAGCGCGTAAAGACTTTTGATTCCGGGAAACAGATACTTCGCGGCGACGCCGAGAAACCCGAGCGCGAGCGCGATCGGCACGCAGAGCACCGCGGCAATTAGCGTCGCGTTGCGCGCTTCGTTCGCGGACTTCGCGCCCGAGATCGCCTGGATGATGAACTGTGTTGAAAAAATAGCGCCCGCCGTCCCGATGATCCATGCACCGATGGTGCTGCCGCTCAATGCGCCGTTCCAGGTGAAGTATTTTGCCGGCATGCTCTGCATCATCGGCGCGATGCCGCCCGTCATCGAAAACGCGATCCAAACCAGGATGCCGATGCCGAGCAGTTTCACGGCGCTATGCAGAATCGTGACATACGCGACGCTCTTCAGGCCGCCCCACGCGAAGTAGACCGTGCTGACGATGGCGGTGATGAACGCGGCCGTCGGCAGGTTGACACGCAAGACGGTCGAGATCGCCGCCGCGCCGCTGATGTAGTTGCCGACGTTCACGATAAAAAGCGCGTAGATCATGATGGCCGACACAACGAGCTTGGCGGTCTTGCCATACTTCTGCGCAATGAAGCCGGAGATCGTGAACTCGCCGGACTTGTAGAGGCGCTTCGCCATGAAGAGGCCGAACAGGACGAAGCCGATCGATGCCGAGATCACGGACCACGACGCGGCGATACCGGCGTTGAAGGCTTCTTGCGAGGTGCCGATCGTCGATTTCGCGCCGATGTATTCCGACATCAGCAAAATGGCGATGACGACCGCCGGCGCAGAACGGCCCGCCACCATGAATTGTTCGGTCGTCTTGCTTCGCAGGCGGATGCTGATCCACGCCGTGACGACGATATAGACGACGACCATCGCGACGATGATGGCGCTGTCCCATACGGTGAAGTGATTCATAGCTGTCTCCAATGTTGTTCGCTGCGGGCGAGCTTTTTGTCTGCCGCCTCGTCATGCAAGCCGGGCGCGAACCCGGGCACGCGAAAGTGAAACGGCTCAGGCGGCCTCGACGGCGCGCCGCGTCGCCAGGTCCTGTGCCTGCTTGAGCGCTTCCAGCAAGCTGCGCTCATCGGCGATTCCCTTGCCGGCGATGTCGAACGCCGTGCCGTGATCGACCGATGTACGGATCACCGGCAAGCCGACCGTCACGTTGACACCGGCTTCGAGGCCCATCACCTTGACGGGGCCGTGGCCCTGGTCGTGATACATCGCCACGACGACATCGAAGTCGCCCCGGCCCGCGCGGAAAAACAGCGTGTCGGCGGGCAGCGGTCCTTCCACGTCCCAGCCGCGTTCGCGCAGCGCCTCGACGGCCGGCACGATCTTTTCCTCTTCCTCGCCATAACCGAACAGGCCGTTTTCACCCGCGTGCGGATTGATCCCGCAAACGCCGATGCGCGGTTGCTCGATGCCGGCGCGGATCAGCGTTTCGTGCGCGCGTTCGATCGTGCGCTGCACGAGGCCCGGTTCGATTCGGCGAATCGCATCGATGAGGCCGATATGCGTGGTGACGTGAATGACGCGCAGCCTCGGCGCGACCAGCATCATCGAGACTTCCGGAATCCCAGTGAGGTGCGCGAGCAATTCCGTATGACCCGGAAAGATATGCCCGCCTGCATGCAACGCTTCTTTGTTGAGTGGTGCGGTGCATATCGCGTCGAGCTCGCCCGCCGACGTCAGCTCCACCGTGCGCGCGATGTACTGATACGCGGCGTCGCCGGCGATAGCGGACAGCTTGCCGTACGGCAGATCGGCCGGAATCAGGCCGAGGTCGATGCAATCGACTTCGCCGTAGCGAAAGCATGCATCGGCGGGCGCGGCGATAGGACGGACCGTCAGCGTGACGCCGGCGCGCCGGCCCGCGTCGGCGAGGCGCTTCGCGTCGCCGATGACGAGCGGACGGCAGCCGTCGTACACCGATTCATGCGCGAGGCTTTTCATGATGATTTCCGGCCCCACGCCGGCGGCATCGCCCATCGTGATTCCGATTACGGGTCGATATGTCATTGCTTCCCCTTCCGAAGGCTGGCGCGGTGTTGGCGCATCCGCTGGTTGAGCGGCGGCGAGCCGCCGCCACGCGCGATACAGTGTTTCCGATTGCCCGAAGCCACCCGCTTTGGTGACGACGGGCATGATCCGTCCGTCGAACGGGGAGGTGAGCAACGGAACGCCGCGTTCGATTTCCTCGACGACCGTGAGCGCCGTGACGCCCATCGAGGACAACAGCGCGCGCGCCGTTTCTCCCCCCGTCGCGATCAGCGCCGCGGCGTGCCGAGCCGCGGGGGCGAGCTTGTCTGCAAGCAGTCGCGCAAGCAGCGGGCCATCGGCGACTTTCATCCGTTCGGCCTGACTCAATGCGACGACCACGTGGCGGCCACGCATCAGCGCATTCGTCACGCGGGTGGACAACGTGAGGGTGGCCTGGCCAACCGGGTCGAGCAGCGCTCGCGTGTCCAGTTCAAACAGATCTAGCGAGTCACCCGCTTTGGCTCGCAGCGCGGCGACTTGATCGTGCGAGACGCTCGACATGCTGCCGACCACTACCAGGACCCCGCGCGGATGCGGTGCGCCTGCCGTCGATGGCAGTTGTGCGTTCAAACGGGCGGGCGTCGATTTCGTCGGAGCATTTGCGACGAACGCTGCGATCTGCGGCGCGGCCAGTCCCGCCGAGCCGACCCAGAACACGCGCTCCATCGTTGCTGATGCCTGGGCGATGATCGCGAGGTCGTCATCGGTTTCGCTATCGCAGACGACCGCTTCCGATTGTTCGCGCTCGCAGGCGACGAGCCGTGCATGCAGCGCGGCCACGCCTTCGCGAATCTCGTCCAGGCCGATGTGCGCCACTCGCAGCCCTTCGCCGGCAAGCATCGAACGAATATCGGCTCGACCGGAAATGCGTTCGTTACGCCAGAGCTCGGATTGTTCGACCGGTACGCCGAACACGAACTGATGAGCGTCTCGCGTCGTTCTGCCGGCTTGCGGAAATGCCGGTGCGACGATGGCCATGCCCGCGAAGCGCGCGAGCGCCGCAACTTCCGCCGCGAAGTTTCCGCGCAGCGTCGAGTCGATTTTCTTGTAGATGAGGCGGCCGGTGGCATGCGCGCGCCATACCTGCTCGTTGATTCGCGCGGCATCGGCGGCGGCGAGTCGACGCGTGTCGGCATCGATGGCGAGCACGTCGACATTGCGCTCCATGGCTTGCGCGGCGTCGAGACTGACGATGCTCGCGAGCCCGTGGTGCGTGCAAGTCACGGCGCAGTCAGCGGTGCCCGACAGGTCGTCGCCGATGATCAACACACGAATGCGGTTTGCCGATGAGGAGTTCATGGCAGGAGCCGTTGGTAGATCGCCTTGATGTCGTCAAGACTCAGCGGCTTCGGATTGTTGCTGAGCAGGCGCTTTACTTTTGATGCCGCGATGGCGAGCGCGTCCAGATGCGCTTCGGAGACACCGAACGCACGCAGATCCTGTGGGATCGCGAGTGCCTGCGTCCATTCACGAAGACGATCCAGCAGCTTGTTCGCTGCCGCGGCGTCGTTATCATCGTGCCGTGCGATACCGAGCGCGAATGCGACGTTCGCGAGACGGCCGACCGTCGCATCGAGATTGAACGCCATCACGTGCGGCAGCAGCATCGAATTCGCAACGCCATGGGTGATATTGAACATTCCACCGAGCGGATAGGCGAGCGCATGAACGGCCGCGGTCCCGGCGGCCGTCAACGCCAGCCCCCCATACATCGAGCCGAGCAGCATCGCCTCGCGTGCCTTCAGCGAGTGGCCGTTTTCGTATGCCTCGAGCAGGTTCGCTCCGATGAGCCGCATCGATTCCATCGCGAACATGTCGCTGATCGGATTCGCTTTCGTCGAGATATACGACTCGAGCGCGTGGATGAATGCATCCATGCCCGTCGCGGCCGTGATCGGTTTGGGCAGATCGAGCGTCAGCGTGGCATCGAGAATCACAAGCTGCGGCAGCAGATGGCGGCTCACGATGCCGACTTTCAGCTGCTCGTCGGGCAGCGTCACGATTGCGTTGGGGGTCACTTCCGAACCCGTGCCCGAGGTCGTCGGGACGAGAATCAGCGGTACGCCGGGCGATGCGATCAGATCGATGCCGAGCCATTCGCGCAGCGGCTGCCGATTGGTGAGGCGCGCCGCGAATAGCTTCGCCGCATCGAGCACGCTGCCTCCGCCGATCGAAAGAACGGCGTCGGGCGCAAACGGCTCGATCTGCTCGCGATAGACGGTTTCGACGTTTTCGATGGTCGGCTCCGGCTGTACGTCGCGGACGATCAGCGCCTGAATGTCCCGCTGTTCGAGCGCGGCGACGACACGGCCCGCCACGCCGTTGAGTTCCATCACTTCCTGCGTGATGAAGGCGATGCGACGGATTGGGCGATCGAGCAGTGCGAGTTTTTCCGGCAACTGATCGAGGCTGTTGGCGCCATGCACGACGTGCTTGACGGTCTGGAAGTGGTAAACGGAGCTCATATCGGAGTCGGAATCTGTCGGCCGAAGCGTTGTACTGATACAGATATCGCGTAGCGGTCAGCTCACACGCGGATAGAGGGCGAGCGCTTTCGCGAGACGTTCGCGCGCGGCGTCATCGAGCGGTTGCGCCGGCGCGCGCGCGGGGCCGGCAGGCATGCCGAGCATCGCGGCCGCGGTTTTCAGCACGACGGGCATCGTGCCGAGGGCGAATGCGTCGCGCAGTGCACGCAGCGATTCTTGCGCGCGCCGGGCCGCATCGATTTCACCGGCTTGGAAGTGATTCCAGATCGACATGACGACACTGGGTACCGCGTTGGTCGTTGCCGCGACGGCGCCGTCGCCGCCCGCGATCAACGTCCAGAGGATCATCGAATCGGTGCCCGTAAACACGGCAAAATCGTCGCGACGCAAGTTGATCAGTTGCAGCAATCGATCGAAATCGCCACCGCTATCCTTGATGCCGCGAATGTTCGGTATCTCGGCGAGTCGCCGCACGGTGTCGATGTTCAGCGTAACCCCCGCTTTGGCGGGGATCGTATAGAGCATGACGGGCAGCGACGTGCCGCGTGCGATGCGTTCATAGTGGACGAATAATTCCTGTTGCGTCGCTCCGTTGAAGTACGGCGTGATCACCGAAACAGCGTCGACGCCTACATCCTTCATTTTTTGATTCAACTCGATGACATCGCGCGTGGCGTAGGCGCCCGTTCCCGCGATGACGGGGACACGCGAGCGGGCCTGATCGACGGCGATGCGCGCGATGCGCAGCTTTTCGGCCTCCGACAACGCGATGAATTCACCATTCGTGCCAAGCACGAAGAGACCGTGGACGCCCGCATCGATGAGACGGTCGACGAGCGAGCGCAAACCGCCTTCGTCGACCTCTTCGTCTGCGGTCATCGGGGTGATGAGGGCGGGGATGATTCCCTTGAACGTGATTGACACTCGCAAGTCTCCACAAAGCCTGTCGAACGGCTAGGAGCCGGTCGGTTACTTCATAGTTTGATTGGATCGATCATTTCCGGCGGAGGTTTCGCCTGGCAGCTTAGTCAGCGCCTCGTGAAATGACCGTTTCAGGCATTGTATGTGATCGATTTGATCGAATCAACCACGTGTAAACCCGCCGTTTGATCGGAACGAGCATTTTGTGGCGTCCCCTTCCCCACGCGTCCGCGTTATGGCGAAGTCGTAGCTTCCATCGCCTCAAGTTTCGCGGCCGACTCGCTCAGTCCTTTGAAGATGCGAGCCGCCACCCGCTCCGGGAAGCCGCGCGGCAGCGAGGAAGATACGGAGTGGATGACCCCCGGAGTCTGGTCAAGAATGCTCGCAATGAGCGGTTCAGCGTCCCGTCCGTAATGACATAGCTGGGCAGTAACGTTGAAATGGCTTCGCTTGATGTCTCGCATCCGGTAGTGCCGGCTGCGCCCCCACAACGCCATCGCCAGTGACGCCTTGTGCCACGACCACTGGTTGCCTCCGTCGCCTTCCACGGGCCAGATCGACATGACATCGTAGAGGGGCGTCATGTGAAACTGACCGCCTGCGAGCAGCCTGATGCTGAAGTTCTTGGCATGACCGTCCGGTGCTGCCAGCAGCCAGAAGATAATTTGAGCGCGCATGAAGTTCGCGATGTCCTCGTTCGCACGCTGCGACTGTCGCAAGATACCGGCGATTTCTTTCACGCCCGGCCCGCCATGCGCCTCGTACTTGAGATGCGGGGAGACGCCGAGCGCTTGGCAAAAGTCCTCCTGCGGGAGGCGCAGCAGTGACCCGCTGCGCGAGTAGGCGCGATCGAACCGCTCGACGCAAAGCGCTTTCTGGCCGCCGAACGTGATGATTTCGGCATTCGGGACCGGCAAGCCATACGCGCGGAGGATGGCCAAGCATAGCCATTCGTTTTCGACGGATGTGTGGAAGTCGACCTTCTTCTGTCCGATCAGTCCGAGCGGCAATTTCAGAATGTGCGAAGTAGGCGTGGCGCCGTGCGGGAGCAGCCACTGATCGCCGACGCGCAGCAACGCTGTTTTCTCCTGGGCACCGGCAAGCGAAATGCGGAATGTGTCTTCGTCGTCATCTGGCCAGACAGGCTCAGCGCCCAGCATCCGTTGCAGCATAAGCTCGACGTCTCCTTCGGAGAGCGCCGTGCCTTCGATCCTGTCGGCGCTTGCGGGCGTCTCGTCTTCACCGAGCAACTGGACGGCGCCGATACAGTCGCGTCCGATGGCTTGCAACAGGTCGAAGGCGTCGGTGGTCTTGGTCTTGAAGCGAGTTGCGAGCCGCTTGCGAATCTGGGCGCTGTCCGGGAGCAAATTGTCGAAGAAGTTTTCGACACGTGCGCCCCTTAGAGGCAGATTGCCTATGCCAAATGGCAAAGACAATGACAGCGGGCGGCCCGCGGGCGATTGTTTCCAGCTCTCGGCGTAGCGCAACTCCGCGTCGCCGGTCGACGGGATGATCCAGGTGCCGATGCGTTCGCCATTGCCCCAGATAGATAACGCGCGCGAGTGCGATCTGCGGCCCATGCTGACTACCACTCCGGCTGTTCGGACGAGGCACCCGACGGCTTGGCATCCCGCGATTGCACGCACAGATCGAGGTCGTACAGCGCGAGGAGCGCCAGGATCTGATCGAGGGAGATACTGCCTGTGGCCACCGTTTCAAGCGCAGACAGCCTGGGCTGCCCGGTGCCGAGCCGCGCCGCCGCTTCGGCCTGTGTGAGGCCCTTGCTCTTCCTGGCGGACAGCAGGATCTCCGCCATCTGCGCCGCGGTCTTCACGATGATCTTCATGGATATTCCTCACGCGAATAAACGCAGTTTATGCCTATCAGGCATAAACTGCAAATATCACTAATAGGAATAAACGTCCGGTATTCGTTACGGAGATAAGGCAGCGGCGCCTACACCGCCTCGCCGCTGCGGCCCGTGACGCGTTCACGTTCCAATTGCGCCAGATGCCGCAGCAGCTTCGTCACCATCGCGACAACGGTGAGCGCGAGAACCACGAAGAACACCGCGAGCGGAGTGAGGATATGCACGGACACGAATCCCGCGAGCCCCATCATGGCCGACGACACGAGCAGCAGCGCACACCCGAGGATCGCGCTCGTCAGGCCGGCGATGTGCGGGAACAGTGAATTGCCCTTGGCCATCAGCGTCGGATACATCGCGCCGGCACAGAAGCCCATGACGAGCACCGGCGCCGACAGCGTCCAGACGCGCAGGCCGACGGTCAACGCAAGCACCAGCATCGCAATCGACGCGGCCGTCATCACGCGTACACCGATATGCAGCCGCTGCTCCGCGCTCGGCAGGCGTGGCCCGTGCACGCGATTCGACAGCCCGCCCAGGAAGTACATCATCCCGATGCCGAGCGCGAGGTAGCCGAAAAAGGTTGGCGGCTTTCTCAGCGTGTTCTGCACCATGAACGGTCCGACGATGTTGAACACGAGCAGGATGCTGTAGCAAAGCCCCTGCGCGAGGAAGCAGCTTTGGAACACGGGGCTCGAGAGCACTTTGCGCGTGTTCCTCGCCAGCGTGCGCAGTTCCAGGTGCACCGGTCGAGGCAGCGTCTCGCGATAGCGCCACACGATCGCCCACATGACGAGCGAATAGACGAGCAGAAAGACGAGGCAGGCCTGCCAGCCAAACCACGTTTGCAGGTGTGCGCCGATCACGGGCGCGATGATCGGTGCAAGCCCCCACGCGATCCCCATGTAGGTGAACGCGTGCATCAATGCCTGTCCGGAAAACGAATCGGTGATGATCGCCTTCGCGAGCAGATTCGTCGCGGCGATGCCGAAGCCTTGCAGGCAGCGGGCGAGGACGAACGTTTCCAGATTGGGGGCGGCCAGCGACAACAGGCAGCCCAGCGTAAAGATGACGAGCCCGAATGCGAGCACGCGCTTGCGTCCGTACGCATCGGCGACGGGCCCGAAGACGAGCTGGCCGAACGCGTAAGCCGCCATATAGCCGGACACGCTCGACTGGATCGCCTGGGGCGAGGTCGCGAAAAAACGCGCCATTGCGGGTAGCGCCGGCACATAGATGTCGATTGCGAGCTGCCCGGCGGAGGCGAACAGGCAGATCATGAAGAGAAGAAAGCCCGGCGAGTTCGGTGTGCGCAAGGCTGTGACGGAGCAATCGGCGTTGTTTTGGCTCATGACGGCGTCTAAGGCTGTGATCCCGATCGGTCAGATCCCGCCGAGATAGTCGAGCTTGCCGAGCTCGACGCCGTTATGCCGGAGGATGGCGTACGCAGTCGTCACATGGAAAAAGAAGTTCGGCAGCGCGAAATGGAGCAGGTAGGACTGTCCGTCGAACTCGATCGAGCGGCTTGGCGTTTTGATCGTAACGGTGCGTTCTTCGCTGCCGTCGATATTCGACGCGTCGGCCTCTTTAAGGTAAGCGATCGTTTTATCGATGCGCGCCACCAGCTCGTCGAACGTCGTTTCAGTGTCCTCGAACCTCGGCGGCTCGACGCCGGCAAGGCGTGCCGTGCAGAATTTCGCGGCGTCGGACGCGGACTGCACCTGGCGCGTCAAAGGAAACATGTCCGGGTAAAGCCTGCTCGACAGCAGGACGGCCAAGTCGATTTTCCGGGCTTCCGCGTGATCGCGGCCTTTGTGCAGAACCGCTCGAAGGTTCGTCAACCCGCGCAAGAACACGGGTACTGACGCCTGATACATAGAGAGAGACATGTTCGGTTCCTTTGTCGTCCCGAAGGGCAGTTCCCGTCGGGGAGGGTTATTTTCTCGGTAGCGGCAACGGCGCTGCTGCGAAGAGCGCGCGCCGAAACGTGAATGATATGCCGCTTGCTTGCCGCTTGCCGGCGGCTGCTCCTGGCGCGGGATTGCCACCCATGTCGGGCCGGCGGGGCATGGACTACACTTTGTCAGTCATCCGACGATTGCCTCGTCGCCAACGGTCCTATGCGCCATGCAGATCGGCCAAAAGGCCAGGCGCAAGGAACTGCGCGAGGGCGGTTCTGTCGGAACTTCGACGTAATCCTCAGACGGGAGCGTCACATGACTAAAGCAAGAGAGCGGTTGGCAGGCAGCGATCGCGAGCCGGTAAAGGATGCCAGGCGCGTCGGGCCGACCGATCCGGGCGAAACGCTGCGCGTTGTCGTGACGCTGCGCCGGCCTTCCCAACAGGCGATCGACGAAGCCGTGCAAAAGATCGCTCGCGGCGAGCCGGCCGAGCCGCTCACGCGCGAAGCTTTCGCCGCCCGTTTTTCCGCCACCCCCGAGGATCTCGCCAAGGTCGAGGCGTTCGCGAAGGAATACGACCTCAGTGTGCTGCGTACCGACGCGGCGGCATGCACGGTGATGCTCGGGGGCACGGTCGAGCATTTTCAGCAAGCGTTCGGCGTCGAGCTTTCGCATTATGAGCATCCGAAGCTCGGCCGATTCAGAGGCCGCACCGGTTGCATTTTGATTCCTCAGGAACTCGTCGGCATCGTGACATCCGTGCTCGGGCTCGACGATCGCCCGCAGGCGCGGCCGCATTTCCGCATCCGCTCCGGCTATGAGCCGCGCCGCGCGACGTCTGCGACGGAAACGTTTACGCCTGTACAAATCGCGTCGCTCTACGATTTCCCCCCTGGCGACGGCAGCGGTCAATGCATCGGCATCGTCGAGCTCGGCGGTGGGTATACCGAATCGGATCTTCGGCAATATTTCAGCGAACTCGGCATTGCCGAGCCGCGGGTCGTCGCCGTCGGCGTCGACGGCGGCTCGAACGCGCCGAGCGGCAACCCGAGCGGGGCGGACGGGGAAGTCACGCTCGATATCGAGATCGCCGGCGCCGTCGCTCCCGGCGCGACGATCGCGGTCTACTTCGCGCCCAACAGCGACGCGGGCTTCGTCGACGCGGTCAAGCAAGCCGTGCACGACAGCACGAACAAGCCATCCGTCATTTCGATCAGCTGGGGGGCGCCCGAATCGTCATGGACGGCTCAGGCACTGACGGCATTCAATCAAGCGCTGCAGGAGGCCGCGACGCTCGGCGTCACCGTATGCGCGGCGGCGGGGGACAGCGGCTCGAACGACAGCTCGGCCGGTGGAGACTCGGTCGACTTCCCGGCATCGAGCCCGTATGCGCTCGCATGCGGCGGCACGCGCGTCACGGCATCGGGGTCGGCGTCTTCGCTCTCGATCCAAAGCGAAGTGGTCTGGAACGACGGCGCTTCCGGCGGCGCGACGGGGGGCGGCGTCAGCGCCCAGTTCGGCTTGCCACAGTGGCAGGAGGGGCTGAAGGCGACTTACGCCGACGGCACGACCGAGGCGTTGACGAAGCGCGGTGTGCCGGACGTGGCCGCCGACGCGTCGCCCGCCTCGGGCTATGAAGTGCTCGTCGGCGGCCAACTGACGGCGGTGGGGGGCACGAGCGCGGTCGCGCCGTTGTTCGCGGGGCTGATCGCGCGAATCAACGCCACGCAGGGTAAGCCGTTGGGCTTCGTCAACGCGAAACTCTATGCGGCGGCGGGCGCCTTTCGCGACATCACGCAGGGCAACAATGGCAGCTTCGCCGCGGCGCCCGGCTGGGATGCCTGTACCGGGCTTGGAAGCCCCGACGGGCGCAAGATCGCCACGGCCCTCGGCGAAGGTACGCAGGGTTCGTCCGCTTCACGCAGTATCGCCGGCGGCACATAGTTGCGGCGATGGTTTCTCGCTTCGATCGGCGCGAAACGCGCGGCGAAGAGCGAGCAGGTGCTAGTCAGCAGCAGTTCGTCAGAGTTCGTCAACACAGTCGGCGCATGGCGCGGGTGCGCCGCGCCGACCCACCGACATGGAGCGATCACGATGAGCCACGATATCGGTTCCGGCAATCCGCAATCGTCGCACCACAATTCGCAGGCGCATACGCCCGGGAGGGCGTCGATGCCGCGATCTCTCGCCGCGGCAGGGGAGAACGGCGACGAGCCGTACTTCGATCCCGTCGCCTACGGCAATGGCCCGGGCGATTCGGTCTCGGACACGACCGAGGCAGCCGCCGTCACGCACCACTCGATCACGATCGGCGGGCGCGAGATCGCCTACACGGCGACGGCCGGGCATCTCGTCACGGTCGACGAGAGCACGTCGCAGCCGAACGCGAAGATGTTCTACGTCGCCTTCACCGAGGACGGTCAGTCGGAAGAGTCGCGGCCCGTCACGTTCTTCTATAACGGCGGCCCCGGATCGTCGTCGGTCTTCGTGCTGCTCGGCTCGTTCGCGCCGAAGCGAATCAAGACGTCGATGCCGAACTTCACGCCGCCGGCTCCCTATCAGATCGAGGACAACCCGGACAGCCTGCTCGACAAGAGCGACCTCGTTTTCATCAATCCGGTCGGCACCGGCTATTCGGCCGCCGTGGCACCGCATACGAACCAGGAGTTCTGGGGCGTCGACCAGGATGCGCGCTCAATCAAGCAGTTCATCAAGCGCTTTCTGACCAAGAATCAGCGCTGGAACTCGCCGAAGTATCTGTTCGGCGAATCGTATGGAACGGCGCGCAGCTGCGTGCTGGCTTATCTGCTCCATGAGGACGGCATCGACCTGAACGGGATCACGCTCCAATCGTCGATTCTCGACTACGGCCAGGCCGGCAATCCGGTCGGCGCGTTGCCGACGGCGGCGGCCGATGCCTGGTACCACAAGCGCCTCGGCGTGACGCCGACGCCGACGAATCTCATCGATTTCCTCGACGAAGTCGCAAGCTTCGCCCGTACCGACTATCTCGCCGCCTTGCGCAAGTTTCCGCAGACCGACGACGCGACCGTCGAAAAGCTCTCGCAGTACACGGGCATCGACAAGACGACGCTGCTTGCCTGGGGGCTCGATGTGGCCGGCTACGACAGCCGCGGCAATTCGCTGTTCCTGACGGCGCTGCTGAAGTCGAAAGGCTTGGCGCTCGGCGCCTATGACGGACGCGTGACGGCGATCGACACGGGCATTGCCGGGCAGATCGATCCGAACTCGGGAGGCAACGATCCGACGATGACGGCGGTCTCCGGCGTCTATACGACGATGTGGAACACCTATCTCAACGAGCAGTTGAAGTACACGTCGAACTCGTCGTTCACCGATCTCAACGATCAGACGTTCAAGAACTGGGATTTCCATCACACCGATCCGACGGGCGCGCAAAAGGGCATCGACGACAAAGGCAACGTCATCCTCTATACGGCCGGCGACCTCGCGGCGGTAATGGCGCTCAACATCGACCTGAAGGTGCTGTCGGCGAACGGGCTTTACGATTTCGTGACGCCGTTCTATCAGACCGTCATCGACTTGCAGAGGATGCCGCTCGTCGAGCAGAAGGTGCGCGAGAATCTGTCGGCGAAGTTTTATCCGTCCGGGCACATGGTCTATCTCGACGGTGGATCGCGTACCGCGCTGAAGGCCGACCTCGCAACGATGTATGACGCGACGACCGCCGACAAGCCGGCTCTCGCGCGCATCCGCAGCTTGCAGGAGCTGCACCGGGTTTGATCGGGGCGGCGTGCGTCAGTGCGCAAGGAGCGTCATCGCGGCGCCGAGCAGCGTGCCGACGATGGCGCACGCCCAGAGGAGCTGCCGCGTGCGCCGCTGCTCGCGTTGCAGCTCCCGCAGCAGGACGGCCGAATCGAAGCCCTCGCGCCGCTGCTGGATCCGTTGCAGCCGCTGGACGAAGAGCAGCGGCAAGCGCGGGGCAATGGGCGCCAGGTGCGGTAGCTCCCGCGCGAGACGCTTGATGAAGCCGCGATGGTCGAGGTCCTTGCGCGCGAGCCCCGCGAACGACGCTTCGACGATTCGCCAGGTGTCGAGCCGCGGCGCGAGTGCGCGGGCGAGCGATTCGGCGCGCGCGAGCGACTCGCGCGCCAGCACGAGGGCTCTAGGGATGGCGCCGCCGAACGGCTGCACGGCTTCGGTGAGATGGACGAGCAGCGCGCCCGCTCTTCGCTCGCTGCTCGGTGACGCAAAATGGGCCTCACTGCGACGGCGCAGCTCCGCCTCGAGCATTTCGGGACGCGTGCCGGGCGCGACATGGCCGACCTCATGGTGCATGTCCGCCAGCCTGCCGTAGTTCTGCCCAAAGAGCGCCGTCGCGCCGTGGACGAAGAATTCGCGTTCGGGCTCGGTCAGGCTCGACATCACGGCGCAGTCGGCAAGCACCAGGCACCCGAGCGTATCCGCGTCGATGCTGACGCGCACCCGCCGTGCGTCGAGCGCGGCATGAAAGAATCCATGCTCGAAGGCCTGTTCGACGAACACCTCCACGACGTGCACCGCGAGGCGCTCGACGTCGACGCCATGCCGGCGCAGCCCCTCGATGTCCGTGAGCGACAGCGTCTCGATGCGCTCGGCGACGAGCGCGTGGTCGGTCGAGAAATCCCAGATGACGGCGGGTACGACGACCCGAGCGTTAGCGGAGAAGTGGCGGCCCGTTTGCGAAAGATTGGCCGCTTCGGTGCGCAGATCGAAGCGGTGCCGAAGCTCGGCGGCGAACGATTCGGCCTGGCCGCGCAGCCCGAGCTCGCGCGCGGCCGGGAAAGCGTGCTCGAGCAGCTTGGCGAGCCAGAGCAGCATGGCGATGTCGTCCTCGATTCGCTGGACCTGTCGCACGCGCAAAAGCTTGACCGTGACATCGACGCGCCCGCTCTCCTCGATTCGCAGCCTCGCCGCGTGGACCTGCTCGGCGATGCCGTTTTCGAGCGGCGTCGGATCGACCCAGGCGAATACCTCCTCCGGCGGGCGGCCGAGCGCGGCGCGCAGCGCGGGGGCGAGTTCCGGCGCGTCGAGCGGCTTCGTGAGCGCGGTTTCGGCGCGACCGAGCGCGTCGAGAACGTCGTGCAGCGTATGCCCCGCATGGTCCGGGTCGGTCGCCAGCGCCTCCCCGAACGCGCTGGCCAGCGGGCCGAGCTGGGGCAGCGCGCGATGCAATGCCGTGCGCGTGTTGGGCGCCGAATGCAGACGCGCGATCAATGCCGCGATCCAGCGAGCTCGGTCATGGCGAGGCGCGGCTTGCCAAAGCAGCCGGGCACCGTAACGAAGCACGCAGAGGAGGAGCAATAGTCGGCGAATCGTGGTGCGCATGAGCGATGCGGCGAACGGGGGCTTTTTGAATCCCGACAAGGATGCCATGCCATTCGCCGCATGGGGACTGTTGCGAGCGCTTTGCTCTCGGGAAGGCAACTTTGGCCGGTTGGTGCACTGCACAACGAAAAAACTGCCGATCGGCGCTAAAGTTCGCGAACGTCCTGCCGTCAATCGGTTATCGGGCCGACCGACCTTTCCCCATGCGCTGTCACCGGCCGCGAATCGTTGTCGCCGTCCATGAGAGAGCCCATGATGTCGCATCAACTCTTGAGCCGCCTGTTGTCGCGCAGCGTCGCCGTCGATCTCGGTACGGCGAACACCCTCATCTACATGCGCGACAAGGGGATCGTGCTCAATCAGCCCTCGGTGGTCTGCTTTCAGAAAAACGGCGACACCGGCGCGGCGCGCGTCGCGGCCGTCGGCGAGGAGGCCAGGCAACTGCTCGGCCGCTCGCCGGCGAATCTGCGCACCGTTCGTCCGATGCGGCACGGCGTCATCGCCGATTTCTCGGCCGCCGAGCGCATGTTTCGCGAATTCGTCGATATGGCCCGCCTGAGGTCGCTGTTCGGCCGCCGCGCGGAGTTCACGATCTGTGTCCCTTGCGCGGCAACCGAAGTCGAGCGGCGCGCGATCCGCGAAGCCGCGCTTGCGGCGGGCGCCGCGAAGGTCAACCTCATCGGCGAATCGCTCGCCGCGGCCATTGGCGCCGGGTTGCCGGTCGGTGAAGCGCGCGGGTCGATGGTCGTCGACATCGGTGGCGGAACGACCGAAGTCGGCGTCGTTTCGCTCGGCGGGATCGCTTACCAGGGCCTCGTGCGTGTCGGCGGCGACCAGTTCGATGCCGCGATCGTCAGCCACGTTCGCAACCTTTACGGCGTGGTGCTCGGCGATCAGACGGCCGAGCATGTGAAAAAGACGATCGGTACGGCCACGCCGAATGTGCCCGCCGAGCGGATCTGCGCCGTCGGGCGCAGCCTGGGCGACGGCCTGCCGCGCACGATCGAGCTCACCAATCATGACGTCGCCGATGCGCTTTCCGTGCCGCTTCGGACCGTCATCGACGCGATCAAGGCCGCGCTCGAGTCGGCGCCGCCCGAGCTCGTCACTGACATTGCCGATAGCGGCATCGTGCTGACGGGCGGCGGCGCGTTGCTCGCCAACCTCGACAAACGCATTGCCGAGGAAACCGGTCTCGCGGTGCGTATTGCCGACGAGCCGCTGACCTGCGCCGTGCGCGGCGCCGGGGCAGCGGCGGGGTGCGTCGGCGCGGCCGCGTTCAGCTGACTCTAAGGCCGATACGCGCCGGGCGGCCGGCGTTCGTCGCGCGCGGCATCGCGACCTTCGGCCCCTTGTGATGATCGGTGCGATCCTCGCCGTCGAATGCGGGACGCTGTCGGTGTCCTCGGTGCTGTCGGTGCGGGCAGGGTGAACGGCGAGGTCTGTCCGACGCGCCCATCATGCGGCGGTGTTACCATCGCCGGTTTCCAACCGGCCCCACCCACCGCTCTCAAGTCATGGCCACGATCAGCCAGCTCAACGTCTATCCGATCAAGTCGTGCGCGGGCATCGCGCTCGACTCGGCGCGTCTTTTCTCTCACGGGCTGGCGTATGACCGGCACTGGATGCTCGTCGACGGCGACGGCGGCTTCGTCACGCAGCGGCAATTGCCGCGGCTCGCCCTCGTGACGACGGAGCTCGCCGGCGACGCACTGATCGTGCGCGCGCCCGGCCGTGCCGCGCTTCGGACGCCGCTCGATGCGGCCGCCCTCGACGGCGCCAGGCGCGTGCAGGCCACCGTCTGGAGAGACACGGTGACAGCGCTCGATACGGGCGACGAAGCCGCGCAGTGGTTCTCCGATTTCGTCGGCGTGCCGCTGCGGCTCGTCCGCTTCGATCCGGCGGCCGAGCGCATCTCGAACCGCCAGTGGACCGGCGAAACGATCGCGCCGATGCGTTTCGCGGACGGCTACCCCGTACTCATCATCGGCGAAGCGTCGCTCGACGACCTCAATGGACGGCTCGCGAGCAAGGGTGTCGAGGCGATTCCGATGAATCGCTTTCGCCCGAACCTCGTGCTTGCGGGGCTCGAACCCTATGAAGAAGACTTTGTCGACACCGTGCGTATCGAGGCCGACGGCGGCGACGTCTTGCTGCGAGTGGTGAAACCGTGCGCGCGCTGCCCGATTCCGACGATCGATCAGGCGACGGGCGCTCCCGATCCTCGCTGGCCGAACGAGCCGACCGATACGCTCGCCGCCTATCGGGCCGACCGTCGCCTCGACGGCGCCTTGACGTTCGGGCAGAACGCCGTCGTCGTGGCCGGGGCGGACAGCCTGCTGACTGTCGGCCGCGAAGTCGAAGTCGAGCTGCGTTTCGAAGATTGAGTCGAGGGACCATGCCAAGCTCCCCCCGACCGTTCTCGGGCGAAGCGGGCGGTGCGCCCGACCTGCGTTTCATCGAGCTCGCGAGCGGCTTGCGGATGCCTTACGTCGAGCGCGGCAGCGGGCCGCTGCTCGTGTTCGTGCATGGTTCGCTTTGCGATTATCGGTACTGGCAGCCGCAACTCGACGGCTTGTCGGCTCATTACCGCTGCATCGCGCTGAGCCTGACCCATTACTGGCCGAGCGCCGGATTGGCGCGTACAGTGCCGTTCAGCTGGAGCCGCCACGCGGACGAGCTCGCCGAATTCGTCGACAAGCTCGGGCACGGCCCAGCTCATGTGGTCGGCCATTCGCGCGGGGGATGTGTCGCCTATCACTTCGCGCTACGGCACCGCGAACGCGTGCACACGTTGACGCTCGCCGACCCCGGCGGCCCAGTCGAAATGCCGGGGCAAACCCTGCACGTACTGCCCGAGACAGTCAATGCATTGCGCGCCCGGGCCGCGGGGCTCATCGAAGAAGGCGAAGTGGACGCGGGTCTGGAGCTCTTCGTCGATTCGGTGAGCCGCGTCGGCTCATGGGCGAAGAGCACGGCGGCGTTCCGCACGATGGCGATCGACAATGCCGACACGTTGCCGCGCCAGTTCGCCGATCCGTTGCCGGCGTACAAGCACGATGATGCGCGGCGGATTGCATGCCCCGTCCTCTTGATCGATGGCGAGAAGAGTCCCGACATCTTTCGGCGCTGCGTCGCGGCGCTCGCGGATTGGGTTCCCGATGCCCGGCGCCACACGATCCGCGGCGCATCGCATGGAATGAACCTCGCACACCCTACCGCGTTCAATCGACATATCGATGAATTCGTTCGAGCGACGAACGTCGAAAGCTGATCGATACTGAATCACGCCAGGTCGTCGGCGGACCGCTTCCGTGCCCATGCGGGCACCGGTCTTGCGGTTTCGGTGCCTGATGCCGCGCGCCTGAGCGCCTTTTTTCGCGGATTTCCTTTTCCTTCTCGGATCGATATCTACAATCGAGGGAAGCCAACGCCAACGCTAGGAGCAGGAGCGACACGATGCTGGATACCGACACACTCGGTGCACGAACGCGGGCCGACGAACCGGAAGATCGCGAACCCGACGAAGTCTTCATCGCGCCCGAGAATCCCTATATCGCCCGTTCGAGCCAATATGTGCTGAAGTCGGGCGATACGTTCGTCGTCAACGATCCGCTCGGCGACATCATCGGGCATGACGACGGACTCTTCGTCAACGATACGCGCACGCTCTCGCAGCTGCGCCTGACATTCGGCGGCCGCGCGCCATCGCTGCTTTCGGGCAACGTCAGCAACGACAACGCCGCGTTCACGGCCCACCTGACGAATCACCCGCTGCCGCCCGTCGGCGGTGAAGGAACGCCGCAAGGGGTCATCCACGTCGAGCGCATGCGCGTGCTCTCGGGTACGGTCCTTTACGAAGCGATCACACTGACGAACTACGGCTCGAACGATGCTGTCGTACCGCTATCGATCTCGTTCGCTTGCGATTTCAAGGACATGTTCGAGGTGCGCGGCCTGAGCCGGCCGAAGCGCGGCATGCTCGAGCCGCCCACCGTCGGCAAATGCGACGTGCAATTGCGCTATACGGGCCTCGATCGGATTCAGCGCGACGTGCGAATCGCCTTTGCTCCCGAGCCGGACCACCTGGACTCCGGCCGCGCCGATTACTCGATCGAGCTTTCGGCGCAGGCCTGCGTGTCGATCTACCTTTCGGTCGCCGTCGAGGCGCGCGCGCTCGCGCTTGCCGCGGGGGACGTCGAAGCGCCCGGCGCGCAGGTCGCGCAGCCGCCGCACAGTACGCACCCGGCCCATATCACGCAAGTGGACACCGTGCGCCCGCGCGTGGGCCGCGCGGCGGTCCGCACGGCGCTGGCGAGCGCGCACCTCGCGATGCGCGAGCGCCGCCGCGTGACGGCGCGTATCCGCACGAGCAATCCGCTTTTCAATGCGTGGCTCGAGCGTTCGTTCGCCGATCTCGGCCTGCTGACGACCGATCTTTCGACGGGGCCGTATCCGTATGCCGGCATCCCGTGGTTCTCGACGCCGTTCGGCCGCGATGCCGTCGTGACTTCGCTGCAGACGTTGTGGCTGCAGCCGTGGCTCGCGCGCGGCGTGCTGCGCTTTCTCGCCGACCATCAGGCACGCGAGGATTCGGCTTTCCGCGACGCATCGGCGGGCAAGATCATGCACGAGATGCGCAAGAGCGAGATGGCGGGGACCGGTGAGGTGCCGTTCGCGCTCTACTACGGCGGGGTCGATACGACGCCGCTCTTCATCGTGCTGGCGGGCGCTTATTTCACGAGGACGGGCGACGAGGCGCTGATCTCCGAGCTTTGGCCCGCGCTGGAGCGAGCCGCGCAGTGGGTGGCGGGCGTCTGCGACAAAAACCCGCACGGGTTCGTCGACTACCAGTGCGCGTCGGAGCGAGGTCTTGCCAATCAGGGCTGGAAGGACAGCCACGACTCGGTCTTCCATGCCGATGGCCGCATGCCCGATGGACCGATCGCGCTCGTCGAAGTGCAGGCTTATGCGAGCGCCGCATTCGATGCGATGGCGCATTTCGCGGCGCGCCGAGGCCTCGCCGACGACGCCGCGCGCTATGCGGCGCGATCGCAGTCGTTGCGCGAACGCGTCGAAGATTTGTTCTGGATGCCGGATCTCGACTTTTATGGGATCGCGCTCGACGGGCACGGCGACCTCTGCCGCGTGCTCGCCTCGAACGCGGGGCATCTGCTCGCGTTCGGGCTGCCGTCGCGCGAGCGCGGCGAAGCCGTGGCGCGCAAGCTCGAGTCCACGCTCTTTCACACGGGCTGGGGCGTGCGCACGCTCGGCGCCAATCAGCCGCGCTTCAATCCGATGTCGTACCACAACGGGTCGGTCTGGCCGCACGATACGGCGCTTTGCGCGCGAGGTCTCGCCCGCTACGGCGACAAGGAGGCAGCCGTCGCGTTGTTGCAGGCACTCTTCGAAGCAGCCGTCAACTTCGATATGCGATTGCCCGAGCTGTTTTGCGGCTTCATGCGCCAGCGCGGCGAGCCGCCGACGGCCTATCCCGTCGCCTGCCTGCCGCAGGCCTGGGCGGCGGGCTCCCCGTTCATGATCCTCGAGGCTTGCCTGGGCATCAAGATCGATGCAGCCCGCGAGGAAGTCCTGATCGAGCAGCCCGCGCTGCCCGAAGGTATCGACTGGCTCGAGGTGCGCAACCTGCGAATCGGCGCCAAAACCGTATCGATCGTGTTCAGTCGCGTCGGCGGCAAGGTCGTGGCATCGGCCGACAATCGGGACGTGCGCGTGGCGACCGTGCTCTAACGGCCGCGGCCATCGCCGGATTTCACCGCGTTTCGCGGCCGCCAGGCAGCCCGTGCAGCCAGTGCGGACCTGGCGGCCTTCGCGATCGACATCAGCGTTGCCAAGGCGCCGCATCGCCCGACAGGTGTCTCTTGTATTTGTCGAGCGCGGCGCGAACGATGCCGCGCTCGATGGCGCCATCGTCCGCGAGCGCCTTCAATGCGGCGATGACGATGGACGCGCGATCGACCTCGAAAAACTCGCGCAACGCGCGGCGTGTGTCGCTGCGGCCGAACCCGTCCGTCCCGAGTGTGACATAGCGGCGGGGCACGAATGCGCGAATCAACTCGGGCACCGCGCGCACGTAATCCGTCGCGGCGACGATGGGCCCTTGCGATTCACGCAGCATCGTCTCCACATAGGAACGAGCGGACCCCTCATCCCGATCGAAGCGGGCCTTGCGCTCGGCCGCCGTTCCATCACGATGGAGTTCCGAGAAACTCGTCACGCTCCAGATGGCCGCCTCGACGTTCCAGTCGTCCTCGAGCATTTGCGCCGCGGCGATCACTTCGCCGAGGATCGCGCCGGAGCCGAGCAACTGAACTTGCGCCGACGGCAGAACGCGAGGCGTCAGCGAATACATTCCCTTCACGATGCCTTCTCGCAATGCGGCGACAGCGGCCATGTCCGTTGGGTCCGCAACCGGCATCGATGGCTGAGGATAATTCTCGTTCGTGACAGTGAGGTAATGGAACGTATCGTTTTGCCGCTCGAGCATCTCGCGCATCCCCTCGTCGAGAATCACGGCGATCTCGTAGGCGAATGCGGGATCCCATGCGCGGCAGTTCGGAATCGTCGAGGCGACGAGGTGGCTCGTGCCGTCCTGGTGCTGAAGGCCTTCACCGCCGAGCGTCGTCTTGCCCGATGTCGCGCCGATGAGAAAGCCGCGTGCGCGCTGATCGGCCGCGGCCCAGATGAGATCGCCGATCCGTTGAAAGCCGAACATCGAGTAATAGATGTAAAACGGCAGCATCGGCAGATCGTGCGTGCTGTATGACGTCGCCGCGGCGATCCACGACGAGATCGCACCGGCTTCCGAAATGCCTTCCTCGAGTATCTGCCCACCCGTCTCTTCGCGGTAATAGAGCATCGAGCCGAGGTCTTCCGGCTCATATTGCTGACCGAGCGGCGAATAGATGCCGACCTGACGGAACAGATTCGCCATCCCGAACGTGCGCGCCTCGTCGGCCACGACCGGCACCACGCGCGAGCCGAGCGTGGCGTCCTTCATCAGGTTGCCGAACATGCGGACGATGGCCGTCGTAGTCGACATTTCGCGGCCCTCCGTCTGCAACGCAAATTGCCCCCAGGATGACAACGCTGGCACGGTAGGCGCCTTCGTCGCCGCTCTCCGCCTTCTGGGCAGATAGCCTCCCAGGGCAGCTCGGCGCGCATGCAGGTATCGCATTTCCGGGCTGTCTTGCGCAGGTTTGTAGAACTCGAGACGTTCCACCGCTTCGTCCGACAACGGCAGGCGAAAGCGATCGCGAAACGCCTTCAGGTGTTCGAGGTCAAGCTTCTTTTGCTGATGCGTCGTCATGCGCCCTTGGCCTGCGGCGCCCATGCCGAAGCCTTTCATCGTCTTGGCGAGGATCACCGTGGGCTGGCCTCTGTGCTGCAGGGCGCGGGCGTAGGCCGCATGCAATTTGCGCACGTCGTGACCGCCGCGGCGCAAGCGGTCGATGTCGTCGTTCGCGAGATGCGCGACAAGCGCCGCGAGCTCCGCGTTCTGGCCGAAGAACCGATCGCGGTTATAGGCGCCGTCATTGGCCGAGAACGTCTGGAATTGGCCGTCGACTGTCTGTGCGAATGCGCGCGGCAGGGCGCCCGCCCGGTCGCGCGCGAAGAGTTCGTCCCAGCTCGAGCCCCAGAGCACTTTGATGACGTTCCAGCCCGCACCGGTGAATTGCGCTTCGAGCTCGTCGATGATGCGGCCGTTGCCGCGCACCGGGCCGTCGAGCCGTTGCAGATTGCAGTTGATGACGAACACGAGATTGTCGAGCTTCTCGCGCGCCGCGAGCGAGAGCGCGCCGATCGATTCGGGCTCGTCCATTTCGCCGTCGCCGAAAAAGCCCCATACCTTGCGGCCTTCCGTCGGAAGCAGCCCGCGGTGATGCAGATAGCGCATGAAGCGCGCTTGGTAGATCGCGTTGATGGGACCGATGCCCATCGAGCCCGTCGGAAACTGCCAGAAGTCCGGCATCAACCAAGGGTGAGGGTACGAGCAGAGGCCGGGCCCGGCGATCTCGCGCCGGTAATGCTCGAGCTGCGTCTCGGCGAGGAAGCCTTCGAGAAACGCGCGGGCGTACACGCCGGGAGATGAATGCGGCTGGAAATAGACGAGGTCGCCGCCGTGATCCCCGTTGGCCGCGCGGAAGAAGTGGTTGAAGCCGACTTCGAACAGATCGGCTGCCGATGCATAGCTCGCGATATGGCCGCCGAGCTCGCCGTAGGCTTGGTTGGCGCGCACGACCATCGCGAGAGCGTTCCAGCGCAACGCGGCCGCGAGCTTCTCCTCGATCTCGATATCGCCGGGATACGGCGGTTGTCCCTCGACGGGAATGGTATTGACGTAAGGCGTGACGCGCGCGCGTGCCGAGCCGATGCCGTGTTTCGCGGCATGCTCCGCGAGACGCTCGAACAAGTACTGCGCGCGCTGGTTGCCAACGTGCTCGACGACGGCATCGAGCGCCTGGAGCCATTCGGCCGTTTCCGCCGGGTCGCTGTCCTCGCGCCGATCCGCGAGGGCCCGCATCCATTGAGTACCGTTCGATAAATCGGTCATAGCTCGTCCACGAAAGAGGGAGAGTAAAGCTGCGATTCGCCCTCAAGATTACCCAGCGGAGTCCGGAATGTGCGTCTGTTTTTCGTCGAGTTTGCGCACAAGACAGTAGCTTCTATACTGCCACTATCTACAACGGCAGAATTTTTACACTATGGATCGTCTCCCTCGCAAACTGGACCGGATCGACGTCGCGATTCTCAACCAGTTGCAGCAGAATGCGCGGATCACGAACGCCGAGCTCGCACGCGCCGTCAACCTCTCGACGACGCCGTGCTTCAACCGCGTGCGGGCACTGGAGAAGCTTGGCCTGATCAAGCAACAGGTCACGCTGCTCAATCCGGAACCGTTGGGTCTTCGAATCAACGTCTTCATCCAGGTGAGCCTCGAGAAACAGGTGACCGAGGCACTGCGGCGGTTCGAAGAGGCGATCGACAAGCGGCCCGAAGTCATGGAGTGCTACTTGATGTCGGGCGATGCGGACTATTTGCTGCGCGTCGTGGTGCCCAACATGCACAGTCTCGAGCGCTTCATCCTCGAGCAGTTGACGACGATTCCGGGCGTCTCGAACATTCGCTCGAGCTTCGCGCTGAAGCAGGTTCGCTATCGGACTGCGCTGCCGTTGCCGGCGGGAGGCCTGACGCTCAGCGATGAAGACGATGAGGCGCGCCAGTGACCGCGGGGAACGGGCATTGCTAGTTCTCCTGAGTCGTTGCACTTAGGAGAGGCAATCATGAAACCCATGTTTCGCCCCGGTCAGCGAGTGGAGCAGTCGGGTATTTATCGCGTCGTCTACGACGACGGGTCGGGCGAATATTTCGAGGTGACGAGCGTCGAAGGAGAGCGCTTTCCGCCCACGCGCAACGGAATAGGCGCGCGCTACGAACTCGTGCGTGCCGCGGCGCATGCGACGGAGCACGAGAAGTTGCAACCGTGCCAGTGACGCGGTTACCTGAATCGCTCCGCGCGGAACGGCCGCGCATCGGCAAAGGTCGGCGCGCCTGTCATCATTTCAGCGAGTAGCCGGCCCGTGACCGGTCCGAGCGTGAGCCCGTGATGCGCATGCCCGAATGCGAACCACATCCCGCGATGACGCGGCGCCGGCCCGATGACGGGCCGCATGTCGGGCGTGCACGGGCGCATGCCGAGCCACGGCGCCGGATCGAGCCGCTCGCCCAGGCCGAACAACGGTTTGGCGAAACGCTCGGCGCGCTCGAGTTGCACTCCGGTGGGCGGTGTGTCGCGCGTGGCGATTTCCACGCCGGTGGTGAGCCTGAGGCCCGCCTGCATCGGGGCCACCACATAGCCCTGTTCGATATCGACGACAGGCACCGATACCGGCGTGCGCTGCGCACGATAGTGCATGTGATAGCCGCGCTTCGCCCGCAGCGGGATCCGATAGCCGAGCGGTGCGAAGACTGTGTCTGACCAGGGGCCTAGCGCAACGACTACATCCTTCGCGCTGATCGAGCCTTGCGCGGTCTCGACGGTCCACGCGTCGTGCAGTTTGCGCACAGTGGCCGCGTCGCCTCTGAGCAGTGTGCCGCCTTCCGATTCGAAGAGCCGCGCGTAACCCTTCGTCAATGCGCCGGGATTCACGACGCTTTTCGGATCGAGCCAGTGCAGCGCGCCGCAAAAGCCGTCGCCGATGCCCGGTTCCTGCGCACGCAGCGCAGCCGCGTCGAGCGGTGCGAGCCGCAGCCCATGCTCGCGCGCGATAACCCGGGCCGTGGCCGCTTCGCGCTCGAACGCCTCGGGCGTGCGATAGCCTTCGATCCATCCGCCTTCCTTGACGAGATCGCTCACGCCCGCGCGCGCGATCAATGCATCGTGCTCGCTCACGCAGCGCTCGACGAGCGGCAGCATGTCGCGCGATGCCGCCGCAACCCGCGCCGGCGCGGATTCCCACCAGAACCGCGCGAGCCAGCCGGCATAGGACGGCAATGCCTTGTATTGCCAGTACAAGTCGGTCGAGCGATTGCACGCGTAGCGCATGAGCGTGCCGAGCTCGCGCGGGAACGCGTACGGCATGATCGCCGAGCGCTCGATCAGCCCCGCGTTCCCGAAGCTGGTTTCCTCGCCGGGACCGCGACGGTCGACCAGGGCGACGCGCCGTCCGCGATCCTGCAGATGCAGTGCCGAGCAAACGCCGACGATGCCGGCTCCGAGAACGATGACGTCGAAATCCATAGGCGCGGGGCGAACCAGTTGCGAAGCAGGTTACTTCGCGATGATGTCGCGTTTGAAATATTTGAGCGAAAGTGCGCTCAGCGTACCATCCTTCTTCAGCTCGGAGAGTGCGGCATCCACCTTCTCCGCGAGGGCTTTGTCGCCCTTGCGCATGCCGAAGCCCGTGCCTTCACCGAGTGTGGCCGTATCCTTGAGCGGCTCGCCGACGAATGCGAAGCCGTGCCCTGCAGGCTTGTCGAGGAAGCCGTCCTGCGCCGTCTGCGCTTCCTGCACGGCGGCATCGAGCCGCGCCGCCACCAGATCGGCCCATACCTGGTCCTGATCCTGGTACGAGACGACCTCGACGCCCGCGTTTGCCCAGTGCGCCTTCAGGAAGTCTTCCTGCGACGATCCTTGCAGCACGCCCACGCGCTTGCCATGCAGGCTCTTCACGTCGGGCAGGAGGCCCGAGTCGCGCTTGGCCACCATCACGATCGGCACGATATAGATCGGCGGCGTGAAGTCGATGCTTTGCTTGCGCTTCGCCGTGATGTTCATGGCCGAGTTGATCACGTCGAACTTGCGGGCCTGCAGCGCCGGAATGAGTCCGTCGAACGCGTTTTCGACCCACACGCATTTCACTTTCATCTTTGCGCAGACGGCATTGCCGACGTCAATATCGAAGCCTTGCAATTGACCCGCGGGCGTCTTGCTTTCGAACGGAGGGTAGGACGCTTCGATGCCGAAACGAAGCGTGCCCGACGACTGCGCGTGCGCGGCGCCAGCCAGTGCCGTCATGGCAGCGGCGATACAGAGTGAGAGCTTGAGATTCATGTGCGGATCCTGTGCAAATAGAAATGGCTCGGGTGAGGCTGATTCGTTGCGCAGGTGGAATATAGACGAGATGTCTATCTCGTAATATAGGGTTAATGCTCATCCGTCGACGGCCTCTCAATCTGACGAATGACACCGAAAACGCTCGGAACTGGGGCGCTGTACCATGCCGAGCCCCATGTGGAAAGGATTCCAGTGTCCGTGAGTCTCACGCTGATCATGAGGGCGCGAGGTCGCCGCGGACATTTTCCGCAAGTTCCCGTCGCATTGGATGAAGTTCAAAGTAGACTGTAAATCTACGATGGACTCCACCCGCGCACCTCTTCCGATGGCGCTGGGTTTCCCATGACACTGCCATGCGCAAGAAAAACGTCTCGCTCGTGAAGAACTTGCTGCTCACGCGCTACGCGCCCATTGCGGACGGTATCGCGACGCTCTTCTTTCCGTACGCCGAAGTCGTGATTCACGATATGCACGACCAGACGGTGCTGTATCTCGCGAACAATCTGTCGAAGCGCGAGATCGGTGACGACTCGGCGCTCGAGGAGATCGACCACTCCGCGCGCGAACGCGTGATCGGCCCGTACGAGAAGCTCAACTGGGACGGGCGAAAGATGCGCTGCGTCAGCAATGTTCTGTTCGACGACCGCGGGCAGCCGGCGGGCATGATGTGCATCAATTTCAACATCGCCGCGTTCGAGGACGTGCGCTCCGCGCTGGACCTCTTCATCAAGGGCGCAGGGGTGGTGGCCCAGCCCGATGAGCTCTTTCGCGACGACTGGCAAGAGCGCATCAATACCTTTTTGCATGGCTGGATGCGCGAGCGGCAGGTCGCGCTCAATGCGCTCACGCGCGATCACCGCCGCGAGCTCGTCGAGGCGCTGTACGCGGAAGGCGCGTTTCGCGGCAAGAGCTCGGCGAACTACGTCGCCAAAGTGCTAGGCATGGGCCGTGCCACGGTCTACAAACACCTCAAGCAGTTGAAAGAGGGGGCGAGCTGAGGTGCCGCCGCTGCAGGTTCCGACCGACGATGCCGAAAAAGGCGCGCAGCGCCTGCCCGAATTCGCAAACGTCGCCACTCGCCCGCACTCAGGTTCAGGTCGCTTCCCCGTTTTCGTCCGCGCCGATCACGAGTTGCGTGGGCGAGGACTCGAACATGAACGGCGGCACGTCGAGATTTTGCGGCGCGGGCTTGTCCTTGAACACGCGGCCCGCAAGATCGTAGGTCGAGCCGTGACACGGGCAGAGAAAGCCGCCGGGCCAGTCGCTCGGCAGATTCGGCTGCGGCCCCGGTTGGAAACGCTGCGTCGGCGTGCAGCCGAGATGCGTGCAGACGGCGACAACCACGAGCAGCCCCGGGTTCTCTTTTCGCGAGCGATAGGCGTTCTCGCAATACTTCGGCAGCGGCATCGAGAACGGATGCTTCGTGTCGGGGTCCGCGACCATCGGCGTCGCTTTGTCGACCTCCTTCAGCATTGGCGGCGTGCGATTGACGAGGAACACGGGCTTGCCTCGCCAGGCGACCGTCATCATCGTGCCGGGGTCGAGCTTCGACACGTCCGCGCGCACGGGCGCGCCGGCCGCTCTTGCGCTTGCGGGCGGATTGAGCGAATCGACGAAAGGCACTAGCGTTGCTATCGCGCCGAGCCCTCCGATCGCCGAAGTGGCGATCAGCCACGTCCGGCGTTCCGGGTCCATGGGCTTTGGCAGCGATTCCGGAGCGGGCCCCGGTATGTTGGTTGCGTTGTCCACGCTTTCCCTTCCTTTCGGAGTCATTCCGCTCCGATATCAAGCAGTCCTCACCATCAGCCGTTCGATTCAGCGAAACCGAAAGCGTTCGCCTTCGAGGCGCGGCGTCGAGAAATCGTTCGAGAGGTCTTTCGCTTTCCAATCGGGTATGGCGTTCGGCCCGAAGAGAGCGGGTGAGATCTTCGAGCCGCCGTCACGCGCGACGAGGCCCGATTTCACCCGCAGCATCGAATAGCCGTCGTGCCCGGACTGCGACGAGGCGGCAAACGGATTGGGCATCGCGAGCGATCCGTCGTCCGCCGCCTGAGCAGCGAGCGGAAGCGCGCACGCGACACATGCGACGGTCATGACGCTGATCAAGGTATGAGTCATAGCAGCACCTCACTGTCCTGAAGCGCCGGTGCCTTCCCGCGTTCACAACAACCGAACGAGCAGGCCGAAAATGCCGAGCGTTATCACCAGCACGGCCACCGTAACGGGCAGCACCAGCGCGATCGTAATGACGGGGCGCAACCACGTGGGCGCCCGGTTCTTTATTCCTTCACATCGTCCAGACGAACATTTCATGCGCGTGCGTACCGTTGCCGATATCGACGGTCCGGCGCTCCATCTTCCCGTCGTGGCTGGCTGTCACGACGTAGCGACCTTTCGGTAGCGAAAGCAGCATGAAAGGTCCTTGCGCGTTCGTGCTCAACATCGTCTCGCCGTGCGTACCGGTTACCTTGACGGGAACGTCAGCCAGATACTCATTGCCATTGCTCTTCGTCTTGCCGACGAATTCGAGCGCGAGCGGGTAGTCGTGCATCGCCTGCTTCATGGCTGCGGCCTGGTCGCTGCCGACACCGCCCGATAAGTAAGTGATGTCGCCCTGGTGACGGGCCGGTGGAAGCGCGGTCGTGGCCGCCGTCGCGGATTGCCAGATGCCGGCGGCAAAGAGAGCCGCCATCGCCGATAACGCAAGTCGTTTCATTGCAGTCTCCGAATGAAAAAAACCCTGATGGGAGACCAACGCGCCTGCCGCCGTGATGTGACGCCCTGCCGGCCGGCAGCGCATTGAGTGCAAATCAACAGTAGGAACGCCAGCTTAAAAGTCGCTTAAAAGCGGGCGTGATCGGCGTTCCGCTGCCCGCGGCGCTACACACTCTACGCCTCTAGCGCGAGCAGAGCAAAACTCGCGAGCCAGTGCTCGCCCATGTAGTCGCCGGCCACGTGCGCGAGCGCCGTCCGGAGGTGCAGCTCGGCAGCATCGGTGAGCGGCGCCTTGCGCGCGTCGTGCGCGGGCAACGCTCGCGCAAGCGAACGCTGGCACCAGGCCCGGCTCAAGTTGAGGCCGTCGAGGTGAGCGATCTTGCCGTCGGTGCGATCGGTCACCGTCGCGGGGACGAACAGCGTCGCGGGCTCTCGCCGCGCAAGCCGCGGAAGAAATCGGTCGAGCCAGCCGGCGAACTCGGCCGCCGAAAGCACGCGCCGCATCAGCTCCGCTTCCATCAGCGACGGCGACAGGAACTCGTCGCCCGACGGCTCCCATGCTTGGCAGTCCTGATCATCGAGATACCAGCGGCGGGCGGTGACGGCAATCAGGTCGGCGAGGCCGGTGCGCGCCGTCGCGCGCGCGAATTGCAACGCGAGCGATAGCGCGAACGCCGTGTTGAAATGCGTGCCGACGCGCAACGGGTAGGTCGCCTTGGGCAGGAATTCCTCGAATCGCTCGACGAAGAGCTCGGTCAACGGCGCTATCGCGCGCGCCCAGCGCGCTGCATTTGTCGCATCGGCCGCCGCCATAGCGTGTAGCTGGCCGGAGAGGGCAAGCAACCATGCCCAACCGTACGGACGTTCGAAATTGCGGTTCTGCGGCCGCCTCAGATACGCGAGCTCACCTTCGACGCTCGTTTCCGTGAAGTGCTCGTCGACGACCGCGACGATCCGCGCCGCTTCGGGCAGCTCGGGATAGCGCTCGAGAAGGCGCAGCACGAGCCAGTAGCCGTGGACACATGAATGCCAGTCGTAGCTGCCGTAGAAGATCGGGTGCAGTTCTCGCGGAGAACGCACGTCCTCGGGGCCGGCGAGCGCATGGGTCAGCTTGTTCGGATACTCTCGCGTCAAATGCGAAAGGGCGAGCGCGGCGAACTTCGACGCGAGCGCGGGTGTGAGTCGGATCGTCATCGTCAAACTAGCCTCGGTTTGAAACCGCGCCCTTCAGGGCGGCGAGCCGGGCCCCCGGCCTGAACGCCGGTTCTGGGCAGTTGCTCAGATCGGTATAGCACTTTTCTTTGCTCGCGCCGCCGCCTCGTAGCGCCGCATCGCATCGCCCATGTCGTCCTTCAACTGTGCCAGCGCCGCGACGTCAGGGGCCGGCGGTTGCAACGCCGCCCACAGCAACTCGACGAGCTGCTCCGCCGTGACCTCGATATCGGTGCTGCGATGCGCGAGCGCCGCTTCCCAGAGCACGTGCTCCATCGGCCCGAATACCATCGAGCGCATGAGCCGCAGCGGCACGTCGGTACGAACTTGCCCCGTCTGCTGGCCGTGCGCGAGAACGCGCATCAGCGGCGCCGTGTAGCGCCGCTGCAAGGCCGTCAGTTCGTCGCCGAGCGCGTGCTGCTTCGTGCGGCCCTCCGATAGCACGAGGGAGCAAAGCCCCGTGCCGTGGATGAGCATCAATCGCAGGTGCATTCGAACGATGAACGCGAATTGATGGCGAACGCTGCCGTCGCGCGGCAGGCCGTCTTCGATCGCGGCGATGATTTCGTCGTACCAATCGCTGATGACGCGCGCGCATAGCTCGCGCTTGCCGCGAAAGTAGCTGAAGACGGTGGCTTCCGAGACGCCGACGCGTTGCGCGATTTCGGCCGTGGTGGCGCGTTCGTAGCCCTTTTCGGCGAACACGTCGCGGCCGGCCTGAAGGATGTCCTTCACGCGCTGCTGTGACTTGGGGCCCGCGGGATGGCGACGCGTTCCGTTCGCTTCCGCCTTCAGTTCGTCCATTTATTGAGTGACGTTCAAGTTTCGCCGGGATGCCGGCTATCACTGCCGATATTAGCACTGTGAGACGGGGAATGTGAGCGAGACAAAAGTTGAGCGATACTCAAAAAAACCTATTGACGCTTACGTAAATGTGGCGTGAAATGCGCGGTGACCGAACATGCGGCGTCGCGCGCCTGACCGAGGCGCGGCGGCGGGCCGCCTTCCGAATCCGAGGAGATGGAGACATGACGAGCAACGTGCCTGGACTGCAGTTCGCGCTCGGCGAAGATATCGACATGCTGCGCGATACGTTGGGCAACTTCGCGTCGAAGGAGATCGCGCCGCGCGCAGCCGAAATCGACCGCACCGATCAGTTTCCGATGGACCTCTGGCGCAAGTTCGGCGAGCTCGGCGTGCTCGGCATGACCGTCGCCGAGGAATACGGCGGCGCGGACATGGGTTACACCGCACATATGGTCGCGATGGAGGAGATTTCGCGCGCATCGGCTTCCGTCGGCCTCTCGTACGGCGCGCATTCGAATCTCTGCGTCAACCAGATTCATCGCAACGGCACCGAGGCGCAGAAGCGCCAATATCTGCCGAAGCTCGTCTCGGGCGAGCACGTCGGCGCCTTGGCGATGAGCGAGCCCAACGCCGGCTCGGACGTCGTCAGCATGAGGCTTCGCGCCGACAAGCGCGGCGACCGTTACGTGCTGAACGGCACGAAGATGTGGATCACGAACGGGCCCGATTGCGACACGCTGGTCGTCTATGCGAAGACCGACCCCGAGGCCGGCCCGCGCGGCATGACGGCATTCATCGTCGAAAAGGGCATGAAGGGCTTTTCCGTCGCGCAAAAGCTCGACAAGCTCGGCATGCGCGGCTCGCATACGGGCGAACTCGTCTTCGAGGATGCCGAAGTGCCGGAAGAAAACATCCTCGGCAAGCTGAACGGCGGAGTGAACGTGTTGATGAGCGGGCTCGATTACGAGCGCGCCGTTCTCGCGGGCGGGCCGACGGGCATCATGCTCGCTTGCATGGACGCCGTCGTTCCGTATATCCACGATCGCAAGCAGTTCGGCCAGTCGATCGGCGAATTCCAGCTTATCCAGGGCAAGGTGGCGGACATGTACACGACGCTGCAGGCTTGCCGCGCCTATCTCTATGCGGTGGGCCGCCAGCTCGATACATTGGGCCGCGAGCATGTGCGCCAGGTGCGCAAGGACTGCGCGGGCGTCATTCTCTATACAGCCGAAAAGGCCACGTGGATGGCCGGCGAGGCAATCCAGATTCTCGGCGGCAATGGCTATATCAACGAATTCCCTGTCGGCCGCCTGTGGCGCGACGCGAAGCTCTACGAAATCGGCGCCGGCACGAGCGAAATCCGCCGCATGCTGATCGGCCGGGAGCTGTTCGCGGAAACGGCGTAAGCCGGTGCGTCGTCCCGCACCGGTTTACTCAGTACAACGAACGTTCGGCCGTGGCTCCGGTCGCGGCCGCAAGCGGAAGCAGTCGATCCTATGCCGATCATCGAAAGCAAGCTCAATCCGCGCTCGGATGAATTCCGGGCCAATGCGGCCGCGCTCGAGGCGCTCGTCGCCGACCTGCGCACGAAAGTCGCGCATCTCGCGTTGGGTGGCGGGCAAGCGGCGCGCGACAAGCACGTCTCGCGCGGCAAGCTGCTGCCGCGCGATCGCATCGCGCAATTGCTGGACCCAGGCACGCCGTTTCTCGAGCTTTCGCAATTGGCGGCCTTCGGCATGTACCACGACGCCGCGCCCGGGGCCGGCATCATCACCGGCATCGGCCGTATTGCCGGGCAGGAGTGCGTGATCGTATGCAACGACGCGACGGTCAAGGGCGGCACCTACTATCCCGTGACGGTGAAAAAGCACGTGCGCGCTCAGGAGATCGCCGCGGAGAACCGCTTGCCGTGCGTCTATCTCGTCGATTCGGGCGGAGCCAATCTGCCCAATCAGGACGACGTGTTCCCCGATCGGGACCACTTCGGGCGGATCTTCTATAACCAGGCGAACTTGTCCGCGGCCGGCATCGCGCAGATCGCCGTCGTCATGGGCTCGTGCACGGCCGGCGGTGCCTATGTGCCCGCAATGAGCGACGAATCGATCATCGTCAAGAACCAGGGCACGATTTTTCTTGGTGGTCCGCCGCTCGTCAAGGCGGCGACAGGCGAAGAGGTCAGTGCCGAGGATCTCGGCGGAGGGGATGTGCATACCCGGCTCTCCGGCGTCGCCGACCATCTCGCGCAAAACGACGCCCATGCACTCGCGATCGCGCGCAGCATCGTCTCGAAGCTCAATCGCGTCAAACAAATGCCCGTGGCGGTCCGGGAGCCGAAACCGCCGCGTTACGATGCGCAAAGCCTCTACGGCGTGATCCCCGTCGATACGCGCAAGCCGTTCGACGTCCGCGAAGTCATTGCCCGCCTCGTCGACGACTCGGAATTTGACGAGTTCAAGGCGCGCTATGGCACCACGCTCGTGACGGGCTTCGCGCACATCTGGGGCTATCCCGTCGGCATCGTCGCGAACAACGGAATTTTGTTCTCGGAATCGGCTGTCAAGGGCGCACATTTCATCGAGCTCTGCTGTCAGCGCAAGATTCCGCTCGTCTTTTTGCAGAACATCACCGGCTTCATGGTGGGCCGCAAGTACGAGAACGAAGGCATCGCGCGCCACGGCGCGAAGATGGTCACGGCTGTCGCGACGGCGAAGGTGCCGAAGTTCACGGTCATCATCGGCGGCTCGTTCGGCGCCGGCAATTACGGCATGTGCGGCCGCGCCTACTCGCCGCGGTTTCTCTGGATGTGGCCGAACGCGCGCATTTCGGTGATGGGCGGCGAGCAGGCCGCATCGGTGCTCGCCACCGTCAAGCGCGACGGCATTGAGGCGAAAGGTGGCACGTGGAGTGCCGAGGACGAGGAAGCGTTCAAGAAGCCGATCCGGGATCAATACGAGCATCAGGGACACCCCTATTACGCGAGCGCGCGGCTCTGGGACGATGGGGTCATCGATCCGGCCCATACGCGCGACGTGCTCGGACTCGGTTTATCGGCTGCGATGAATGCGCCCATCGAGGAGACGCGCTTCGGCGTATTCAGAATGTGATGCCCGCGGCGCCTGGACAATACAGATGCAGTGAAGACGGCATTCGAACGACAGGACGTCAACGGCTGACGAATTCGGCAGGAGAGAATCGATGCAGTACGCCATGCTGGAAGTCGCGCTTTCCGAGCGCGTAGCGACGGTAACGCTCAATCGCCCCGACGTGCGCAACGCATTCAACGAGGCGATGATTGCGGAACTGACCGACGCATTCAGGCAACTCGACGCGCGCGACGACGTGCGTGCCATCGTGCTGGCGGCAAACGGCGCGGCCTTTTGCGCGGGCGCCGATCTCAATTGGATGAAGAAGATGGCGACATTCTCCGATGAGGAGAATCGCGCCGATGCGAGGCGGCTCGCCGACATGCTCGCTGTCATCTATCGCTCGTCGAAGCCGGTGATTGCGCGGGTATCGGGAGACGCGTATGCAGGCGGCGTTGGCCTCATTGCCGCGAGCGACATCGTGGTTGCCGTGGATAGCGCACGGTTTTGCCTTTCCGAGGCAAGGCTCGGTCTCATTGCGGCGACGATTGCACCCTACGTCGTTCGCGCTCTCGGTGAGCGCGCATCACGTCGCTATTTCACGACGGCGGAGCAGTTCGATTGCGCGACGGCGCTTCGCTTAGGCCTCGTTCACGAAGCCGCCACGACGGAGACGCTCGATGCAACGGTGCGAAAAATCGCCGCGACGCTTTGCGCGAACGGCCCACAGGCGGTGCGCGAATCGAAGCGGCTCGTGCAGGACATCGCGGGTCATGCGCTCGACGAAGCGCTGATCGACGAGACGGCCGGACGCATCGCGCGCATCCGTGCGAGCGCGGAGGGGCGGGAAGGCGTGGCCTCGTTTTTGGAAAAACGCGCGCCTTCATGGCGCGATTGATCCGAGACATTTCATGTTCAACAAGATCCTGATCGCGAACCGCGGGGAAATCGCCTGCCGCGTTGCCGCAACCTGCAAACGGCTCGGTATCGCGAGCGTCGCCGTCTATTCCGACGCCGATGCGAATGCCAAGCATGTCGCCGCCTGCGATGAAGCGGTCCATATCGGCGGCTCGGCGGCCGCGGACAGCTATTTGCGCATCGAACGCATCATCGAGGCCGCGTTGCGGACCGGCGCGCAAGCGGTCCATCCCGGCTACGGCTTTCTTTCGGAGAACGAAGATTTCGCGCATGCGTGCGAAACGGCGGGGCTCGTCTTCATCGGGCCGCCCGTTTCGGCGATCGCCGCGATGGGGTCGAAGGCCGCGGCGAAGGCCTTGATGCACGCGGCGGCGGTACCGCTCGTGCCCGGCTACCACGGCGACGATCAGGATGCCGAACTATTGCGGGACGAGGCCGACGAGATCGGCTATCCGGTGCTGCTGAAGGCGAGCGCGGGCGGCGGGGGAAAGGGGATGCGCGTCGTCGAGCGCGGTCAGGATTTCGCGGCGGCGCTGGCTTCGTGCAAGCGCGAAGCGGCAAGCAGTTTCGGCAACGACCGTGTGCTCATCGAAAAGTATCTGACGCGTCCGCGCCACGTCGAGGTGCAGGTATTCGCCGACACGCATGGCGGCGCGGTGTACTTGTTCGACCGCGACTGTTCGGTGCAGCGCCGCCATCAGAAGGTGCTCGAGGAGGCGCCGGCGCCGGGCTTGTCGGACGAACTGCGCCGCGCGATGGGCGAGGCCGCGGTGGCGGCGGCGCGCGCCGTCGAGTACGTGGGAGCGGGCACCGTCGAATTCATCATGGCGGACGGCCAGTTCTACTTCATGGAGATGAATACGCGGCTGCAGGTCGAGCATCCGGTCACCGAGATGATCACCGGGCAGGACCTCGTCGAGTGGCAGTTGCGCGTTGCGGCAGGCGAGCCGCTGCCTTTGAACCAGGACGAGCTCAGGATCCGAGGCCATGCGATCGAGGCGCGCATCTACGCGGAGAACCCATCGCGCGGCTTTTTGCCGTCCACGGGTACGCTCAAGTATCTGCGGATGCCGGAAGCCGTCGAGTTCACGATCGGCACGCCGACGCGAGCACCGGTGCGGATCGATAGCGGCGTGCGCGAAGGCGACACGATCACGCCGTTCTACGATCCGATGATTGCCAAGCTCATCGTGCATGGCGCGGACCGGGACGAAGCGCTCGCGCGTCTCGCGCATGCGCTCAAGGATTGCGAGGTGGTCGGTCCGCAGACGAACGTCGAGTTCTTGCGGCGCGTCGTGGCAAGCGAGCCGTTCGCCTGCGCGGACCTCGATACGGGCCTCATCGAGCGGCATCGAGACGCGCTTTTTGCGCCCGCGTCGAGGCCGTTCAAGGAGGCGCTCGCGCTGGCGTGCGCCGCGTTGCTGACGCGCGAGGGCGGTCTGGCTCATGGCGCATCGCCGTGGGATGCGTTGTCGCATTGGCGGCTCAATGGTCCGTACCGACAATCGATCGACTGGCGCGATGTCGAGCGCGACGAGGCGTTTGGTGTGGTCTACGTGCGCGACGGCGATGCTCGGTCGATCGAGCATGCGCAATGGACCGAGCCGTTCGATTGGTGGCGCGGCAGCGAGCCGCACGCGTTCGGCGCGCATATTGGCGAAAGTCGCGTGACAGGGCGCGTATTTGTCGATCATGACGTGTTTCATGTGTTTTGCCAGGGCACATCGCTCGCGTTCGAATGGACGAATCTGCTCGCGCATGCGGCCGATGCGGAGCACGGCGAGGGGCGCCTGACCGCTCCGATGCCGGGCAAGGTGATCGCGGTGCTCGTCGAGCCTGGCGCTGTAGTGGAGAAGGGCGCGCCGCTCATCGTCATGGAAGCGATGAAGATGGAGCATACGATCGGCGCGCCGGCCGCCGGCAAGATCGCGGAAGTGCTCTTCGCGGTAGGCGATCAGGTTGCCGATGGTGCGCAGTTGCTCGTCATGGAGATGGGCGAGTGAGTATCGAAATTAATCGCTGGCCGGCTGCTTCATCGAGGGCACGCCCCGCTTTGGCGATGTAGTCCTTAGCGCTCATGCTCATACGGGAATCCCTTCCCGAAGAATGTTCTTGATGACAGCCGGGTTGCTGAAAAGGTCGGGGTGATCCATCTCGTCTTCCCAAAGCGGCAGCGCTTAAAGCTACGGGCCGCGGCGCCGCAACCGGTCACCCCGCCACCAACCCGCGCTTTTCCAGCCATTCGCGATTGAACAACCGCGCAAAGTAAAGGCTCCCCCGGTCGCACAGCAACGTGACGATCGTATGCCCGGGGCCCATTTCGCGGGCAAGTTCGACCGCCGCGGCGACGTTGATGCCCGTGGATCCCCCCATGTACAACCCTTCTTCGCGCAGGAGGCGATAGACCATCGTCACGCAGGTCTGATCGTCCACGCGAATCGCGTCGTCGATCGGCGTGCCCTCGAGGTTCGCGGTGATTCGACTCGAGCCGATGCCCTCTGTGATCGAGTTCCCTTCCACCTTGATCTCGCCGGTCTTGACGAAGCTATAGAGCCCGCTGCCGTGCGGATCGGCAAGCACCGTCCTGATCGCCGCGTTTTGCTCCTTGAGGAACCGAGCGACGCCCGCGAGCGTGCCGCCAGTCCCCGTTGCGCAAACGAAGGCGTCTACCTTTCCGCCCGTGTCGCGCCATATCTCCGGTCCCGTCGTGTCGTAGTGCGCCTGACGGTTGACCACGTTATCGAACTGATTGGCCCAAATCGCGTTTTCCGTTTCGTCGGCCAAGCGACCCGCAATCTTCTGGTAATTGTTCGGATCTTTATAGGGCACCGCGGGCACGGGACGCACTTCAGCGCCAAGCACGCGAAGCAGGTCCATCTTCTCTTGCGATTGCGTTTCGGGAATGACGATGATGCACCGATAGCCACGTGCCGCGCAGATGTGAGCGAGGCCGATCCCGGTGTTGCCGGCAGTACCCTCGATGACGGTGCCGCCCGGCTTCAGCGTGCCGCGACGCTCGGCATCTTCAATGATGAAGCGCGCCGCACGATCCTTGACCGAGCCGCCCGGGTTCATGAATTCGGCCTTGCCGAGGATCTCGCAGCCTGTTTCGGCGCTCAATTTCGAGAGGCGGATCAGCGGCGTATTGCCGATGGCGCCAATAAACCCATCGAGTACTGGCATGTGCGCTCTCCTTCCTTGAAGCCGATGAGGACCCTTCCAGAATAGGCCGGCTCCGGCGTCATTTGTAATGCTGCAAAAGCACGCCCAACGCCGCGAGCACGGCGAGAATCACGATGATGACCGGCGTGTTCAGCCGGCCCGCGACGAATGGCGCGGCGTGCCTGCGAATCGCTTTTGCACTGACGGGAATGCTCACGATAGCCTCCGATTACCGACGGGTGGGTGCGCTACCTGCTAGGCAAAAACCTCGTATGTCCCATCGCCCCATCTAAGGAGCCCCACTATGCTGACACAGAAGACGAAAGATATCGTCAAGTCCACTGCACCGGTGCTTGCCGAGCATGGCTATCCGATCATCCAGCGATTCTACGAGCGTCTGTTCGAGGCCCATCCCGAACTGAAGAACGTGTTCAACATGGCGCATCAGGAACAAGGGCAGCAACAGCAGGCGCTCGCTCGCGCCGTGTATGCCTACGCCGAAAATATCGAGGACGCGAGCAGTCTTACCGCCGTGCTGAAAAACATTGCAAACAAGCACGCAAGCCTCGGGGTGCGGCCCGAGCACTACCCGATCGTCGGCGAGCATTTGCTCGGGGCGATCAAGGACGTCTTGGCGAATGCCGCAACGGACGAAATCATTTCGGCGTGGGCGCAGGCGTACGGCAATCTCGCCGACATCCTGATGGGCATGGAAGCGGAGCTCTACGAGCGCTCCGGAACGCAAGTTGGCGGCTGGACCGGCTGGCGCACATTCGTCGTGCGCGAGAAGCGCCCGGAGAGCACTGTGATTACATCGTTCGTGCTCGAGCCTTCCGACGACGGCCCGGTGACGAATTTCGAGCCTGGGCAGTACATCAGCGTCGCTGTCGACGTTCCTTCGCTGGGGCTCCAGCAGATACGTCAGTACAGCCTTTCGGATATGCCCAACGGCCACACCTATCGCATTTCCGTGAAGCGGGAAAGCGGCGGCTCGAAGCCGCCGGGCTACGTGTCGAACCTATTGCACGACCATGTCAACGTCGGCGACAAAATCAAGCTGGCCGCGCCGTATGGCAACTTCCATATCGATGTGGACGCGCAAACCCCCATCGTGCTGATCAGCGGCGGCGTCGGATTGACTCCGATGATCAGCATGCTGAAGAGGGCGATACAGGATCCTCATCGCCAGGTCGTCTTCGTCCACGGCGCGCGAAACAGCGGTGTCCACGCGATGCGCGACCGGCTGCGGGACACAGCGAGGACCTACAGCAACTTCAGCTTGATCGTGTTCTATGACGATCCGTTGCCGCAGGACGTCCAGGGAAAGGATTACGACTGGCCGGGGCTCGTGAACGTCGATTCGATCAAGAACGCGATCCTGCTGCCCGATGCGGACTACTACGTTTGCGGCCCGATTCCGTTCATGCGGATGCAGCACGATGCGCTCAAGGGATTGAACGTCCCGGAGGCTCGCATCCACTACGAAGTCTTCGGGCCGGATCTCTTCGCCGAGTAGAAGTTTTCAGCGATTGCACAGGACCAGCCAGTTGGTGCCGACAATCGAGCTCGCCGGCCGGTCCTGCGACGCTCAGCCGAGCCTTTCCTTCAGGAACGCGACCAGGTACGGCGTCGCGGCTGCCGCTACCGTCGAAGCGGTGGACGGGTCTATCCCCATCCTTTCCGCCAGGGACTCGGCGACACGCCCGGTGAGGACACCTTCTCCGCCCTCCATCAGGGACTTGAAAACGCCGTCGCCGCGGACGAGGCCCGCCGCAAATGCCGCGAAAAAGCTCTTGCCCGCATGCTCGCCCATCAATCCGCCGCTTTGCTCTTCGACGTGAGCGTGCGCCGTTTCCGCCGCTTGACTGAGCATTTGCTGCGCATCGTCGGCGTTGATACCCTGCGCCGTCAGCGCCTGGGTCGCCTGGCTTCCGTGCTCGGAAGAAAGAAACTCGGAAATCAGCTGCTGTGCGTCCATGGATCGCTCTCCTTTTGAATTCGGCTTTAGGGCAGTGTCCGTGTTTGGGCAGCGGACAAGCGCAAGTATGCTACCAGCCGCGCGTGAATCAGCACAGCTGGCGGGACCCGGCCTAACAAAAATTGACGATTTCCCAGCGTCTAGGCTGTCACAGACCGATGAAGTAGACCTGCACGTCGACATCGCCGGCCCATGCCCGAACGCCCTAGTCAAGGGCGCCGCCGACAAATCCCAGTCTGATGGAACGAACGAACGCGAGACAGGAACGCGGACTGCTACCGCTCGCATCGGTGAGTGGTTTTTCGTCATCGTCGGCGAGACGGGCATGCATCAACGGCAGAATGCAATGAGACCATGAGTTACGGAACGTTTCCGCACTGGCTATTTGGCCTTTCAATCGCGTCCGTCGTGCTCGGTACGGCTTGTGCCATGGTCATCGTGGTCGACGAATGTAAGCGTCCACAGAAAATGTGGATCATGAACGTCGTTTGGCCGCTGACCGCGCTGTTCGGCAGCGTCGTGTGGCTGGCGGCCTATTACGCCTGGGGGCGCAACGTATCGAGGCGCAACCAGGGAAGTGCCAAGCCGCCCTTTCCGGCCATGGTACTGAAGGGAACCAGCCACTGTGGCGCCGGCTGCACACTTGGGGACATCATTGCCGAATGGGCCGCTTTTCTGTTTCCAGTGCTGGCGGTCTGGTTAGGCTGGCACAGCGTATTTGCGGAAAAGATGTTCGCAGTATGGATCGCCGACTTCATCGTCGCGTTTCTGCTTGGCGTCCTTTTTCAGTACTTCACTATTCAGCCGATGCGCAATCTATCTCCGTGGCAGGGGCTGCTTGCCGCTCTGAAGGCGGACATTGCGTCGATTACGGCATGGCAACTCGGTATGTACGGATTGATGGCGATCATCCAGCTCTTATGGTTCATACCGAGCTATGGCGGCATCGCCAAAGTCGCGAGCCCTGAATTCTGGTTCGCGATGCAGCTTGCCATGCTGGCCGGGTTCGCCACCAGTTATCCCGTGAACTGGTGGTTGATCCGCTCGGGCGTGAAGGAAAAGATGTGAGTCATAGCGCGCCCTCGAGCGCGCGGCGCGATACCTCAATGCAGTGAACCCGGCCTCTCGGTTGCTCAAGAAGCGGCGTCCAACAGCGCTCGCACGACGCGAACCACTCCGTCGACGACCTGCTCGGCGTCGAGACCCATTTGATAGCCGATCACGACTACTGGAGTGATCAATATCAAAGCGACGAGAAACTCTTTCATCGCTGCGCTCCGGTTTAGCGCGTACGCCCGCCTGAAAAGCGGGTGGTGCGCTAATGAGAAAAAAGCAGCTTTACCCATCGCGAGATCGAGTGAATCCCGCGAATCCGAAATTCAAGTGACGTGTGAGAATGGCGTTTCAGCCGATGTCGCTACGCACGACCGCGATCGATTCTTTCGATCAGAACTCCTTAAAGCCTGGCCGTAAAATCGCATGAACCGTGCCATCGGTCCGGGATCGAGGCGCGGTCGACATGGGTCGCGATCTTGCGGCACGGCTGCAAGCGCTGCGCATCGAAGACGCTTCTGTTTTGAAACGTACAGACCGGTGCTTCGAGTCGAGACTTTTGATCGGCTTGCCGCAGCGTGCTCCGGCAGGAGCATCAAAGCGGCGATGCCAGCAAAACGTATCGAACCTGAAACGAACATCCTTGGCCGGTTTTTCTAAAAGCATGCGCGCCACATTCTGCCTACGGTATAAATTATCGGCTTTGCGACCAGCGCCACTCGCGAAGGTTTTGATCCGAAAACGTCATGCTGACCACGCTTGCAATTGCCAACTACCGTTCGCTGCTCGATTTGATCGTGCCGCTCGGCGCACTCAATGTCATTACCGGGCCCAACGGCAGCGGAAAGTCGAACGTCTACCGGGCACTGCGTCTTCTGGCGCTGACGGCCAAAGGCGGACTCATCCCGTCACTCGCGCGCGAGGGTGGACTGCCGTCGACACTGTGGGCCGGGCCCGAGCGGTTTTCACGCGCCATGCTCGCCGGCGAGCAGCCGGTACAGGGGACGCGCCGCAAGGACGCCGTCAGTTTGCGCCTAGGGTTCGCGGGGGCTTCGTTCGGCTACGCAGTCGATCTCGGCTTGCCGATGCCCAGCGGTTCTCAGTTCTCGCTGGACCCCGTCATCAAACGGGAGTGCATCTGGAGCGGACCGATCTTACGCCCATCGACAATGCTCGTGGACAGGCAAGGCGCGATGATCCGTACGCGCGACCAAAGCGGAGAATGGTTCACGGTTCCTCAGCCAGTCGCCAGCTTCGACAGCATGATGACCGAGTTCATGGACCCGAAGACCGCGCCAGAGATGATTGCCGTGCGCGAGCAGATCCGGTCGTGGCGCTTTTACGATCACTTCCGTACCGACGAGCAAGCCCCTACGCGTTTGCCTCAGATTGGCACCCATACCCCCGTACTTGGCGACGACGGCTCGGACCTCGCGGCCGCCCTGCAGACGATTCGCGAGATCGGCGATGGCGCCGCGCTCGATGCATCCATCGACGATGCGTTCCCGGGCGCGCGCGTCGGGGTGACCAGCCACGACGGCCGCTTCGAAATAACGATGCATCAGCATGGGCTTTTGCGCGAGCTGAGAGGCGCTGAGCTTTCGGACGGCACGCTGCGCTATTTGCTGCTCGTCGCCGCGTTGCTGACGCCCCGGCCGCCGACGCTGCTCGTGTTGAACGAACCGGAAACGAGCCTCCACCCCGATCTCCTTCCGGCGTTGGCGCGCCTTATCGCGCAGGCGTCGGCACGGTCTCAGGTGCTGGTCGTTTCGCACGCCACGCGGCTCGTAGCCGCGCTCGAGCGCGAAAGCGAGTGCAACTCGATCGTGCTCGAAAAAGAGCTCGGCGCCACGCGCATCGTCGATCTCGACGCGTTCGACTTGCCGCCATGGAAGTGGCCGTCGCGATAAGCGGCGCGAACCGCGTGCGTTACGGCTCGTTCTCGGCCACCTTGCACTGATGATCGAGCAGCACTTCGGCGGAGCCCGTGCCACCGTCGACATCGGTGCCGCTATTCACGATCAGCCATCCGTCGTCCCGCGCCGACGGTCCGGCGCCCGTTACGAGAATGGTCTGCGCGGCCATCGCATCGGGCCCTTGCTTGTCGCGCGCGACGATGTCGAACGGGTTCACGTCGAACATCGGTCCGCCGACTCGCATGATGCGATAACGCGCACCGTCGAGCGTGTCCCAGGCCCATCGATTCGGCGCATCGTTGCGATGACGCTGCAACGCCTCGATCGCGCTCGCACGCATGCAATCGATGTGAATGTGCAATTGTTCCTGCGAGCGCCGAGAAGCGGAATTGATTTCGAGGCCGAGTTGATCGTCCGCGAGCGTTGCCCGATGAGCCGCTGTCAGCGACGCTTCGACGAAGCCGCGGGACTTCCATGCGTCGGCCCAGTAGTTCGGCGCGTCCGGCGCGAGCACGAGCGGACTTTCCACGCCGGATATGCGATCGGTCGGTATCAGCAAATGTTGCGCGATGCCGTTCCGATCCTTGAGGATCGCATAGCGATGGCTGAGATCGACGCGCGAGCAGACGCCGGTCTTGTCCGTCGTTCGGGCGGCCGGCGCGCAATCGAAATGAACGATCTGCCAAAGCGCGTTGGGGTCCGCCGCGGCAAGCGTCTCGCAGCCCGCAATCAGCAACGTCGCACATATCGCCAAGCGGCCGGCGCATGCGCGCACCCGTTCGTGTAAGCCGCGCATACTATTTCTTCAGGAAACGCAGTGCGAACTTCGCGAGGCGCGGCACGAACGTCGGGCGAAGCAGCCGCGCGTCATAGCCGCTCATGCGTCGTTCGTTTTCTTCGAGGCAGAGCTCGATGAGCTTGCGGGGGGTGATGGCTTCGCCCACCGCCGCCGCGCCCGTCGCCGCGAAATTGGCGTCGTGCGCGACGCCGTCGGCGTCGATGCCTTTCGCGATCGCCACGCGCTCCCAGACGAGCAGAAACCAGACGCCGATGACGCGAGCGAAGAACCAGGGCCGCTTCCACCAGGGCAGGTTGCGCCGATGCCAGGTAACCCAGTTCACGAAGAAGAGGATGTGCCGCGCCTCTTCCTGAATGACGGGCTCGAACGTCTCGACGAGCGCATCGGGGAAAAAACCCGAAAGCTGCGCGGACCGGAACAGTCCGAACGCGAAAAAGCTGTCGATGCATTCGCTGAAGCCTGTCACCATCCAGGCCCACTCCGCGTCGCGCGGGGCGGGATATTCGGGTTCCGGGGCGAGCTCAATGCCGTAAGCCCCGACGAGCTTCGACAACACGACCTTGTGACGCGCCTCTTCGGCGCCATCGAGTTCAAGCGCTACGCGCAAAAGCGGATCGCGCACGCTTGCCGCGTAGGTGGCAACGCGGATAGAGGCGCGGCCCTCGGTTTGGACCGCGATGTCCCAGATCGGCAGCGACGTGACGCGCGTCAGCGCGTCGGGCGGGAGTTCCGGCCAGGCGATCACGGCAGGCTTGTAAGGATTGTGCGTCTCGAGCAGCATGCGGCAAAACATCCGCTTGTGGGCCTCCGAGCCCAGCTTGATGGGTACCTTGTCGCCGACGTTCCAGTGGCGCATCGCATAGTCGGCTGCTTCTTGTTGCTCGAGCGTGTCAGACATGGTTTTCGCGGAATGACAAGTGGCAAAAACGCGGCCATTTTGTCATAGAACGACTCTCGACGCCGCCCAGGCGGGCTCCCGCACTGGCGCCCGTGAAGCCGCCGGAACGGCACGCGGCGCCTGCCGCCGCGCGGAACGGACGCGAATTTGTCGAATCGCGACAAAGACGCGCCAGGCGCCAGACGTCGCAAAACGCGAGTAAAGCCGTAAAGCCTTGGCGGGCGGTGCTCCCAGCCAGTCGACGACGACCACGCTTGTCCGGACGTGTCGCATTTTCGCAAGCGTGCGTCGGAATTCGTCGGCTAAGTGGGGATTTTTCTAGCAACTATGTATGCACACTTTGCAGGTTCGCGCCTGCCGCAAGGAGACGGTAAAGATGAGTTCACCCAAGGTGCTGGTCGAAGGCCTCTTCAAGGTGTTCGGCAACAACCCGGGAGCCGCCCTGGACATGCTCAGCCAAGGTGCGACGAAGGATGAAATCTTCGCGCGCACGGGTCAGGTCGTCGGCGTTCACAACGTGTCGTTCGAGGTTCAGGAGGGCGAGATCTTCGTCCTGATGGGCCTGTCCGGTTCCGGCAAGTCGACGCTGATTCGCCTGATCAATCGGCTCGTCGATCCCACGGCCGGAAAGATTGTCATCGACGGGCGCGATATCGCGGCCGTGCGGCGTTCCGAGCTCACTGCGCTGCGCCGCAGGGATATGAGCATGGTGTTCCAGTCCTTCGCGCTGATGCCGCAGCGCACCGTGCTCTCCAACGCCGCGTTCGGGCTCGAGGTGGCCGGCGTCGGGCGTAAGGAGCGCGAGGCGAAAGCGATGGCGGTGCTCGAGCAGGTCGGTCTCGCCCCGTTCGCGCACAAGCTCCCGGCCGAGCTGTCGGGCGGCATGCAGCAGCGTGTCGGGCTTGCGCGCGCGCTCGCCGTCAACCCGTCGCTGATGATCATGGACGAAGCGTTCTCGGCGCTCGATCCGTTGAAGCGCAAGGAAATGCAGAACGTCCTGCTGCAACTGCAGAAGGACCAGCGCCGCACGATCATGTTCGTCTCGCACGATCTCGAAGAGGCGTTCAGGATCGGCAACCGCATCGCGATCATGGAGGGCGGCAGGCTCGTGCAGCTCGGAACGCCCCAAGAAATCGTCAGTAGTCCTGCCGATGACTACGTCCGCGCGTTCTTCGAGGGCGTCGATACGAGCCGCTACCTGACGGCGGGCGACCTGATGCAGACGGACGCCGTGCCGCTCGTGCGGCAGCTCGATACCGCCAGCGTGGCGGCATCGATGAACGGCAGCGCCGACTATGCGTTCGTGCTCGATGGCGAACGCAAGATTCGCGGCTTCGTGACGCGCGATGCGCTCGCCACGGCGGCGCCGAGCCTCGCGCAGATCGAAAGCATCCCGCGCGCCGCATCGCTCGAGCAGGTCGTCTCGCGCGTGATGGCCTATCCGCGCGCGCTGCCCGTCGTCGACGACGACGGTTGTTATTGCGGCTCGGTCGATCGTGCCGTCGTTCTTCAAGCGCTGACGCGCATGCGAGGTTCCCATGTCTGAACTGATTCCGCTCGGCAGCTGGGTCGATCAGTCTGTCCACTATCTGCTCGATCATGACAGCCGCGTCTTCGACGCGGTCGGCCGCGGCATCGACGGCCTCGCGGCGCTCGTCGAGCATGGCTTGCAGGCGATTCCGATGCCTGCGCTGATGGCGATTTTCATCGCTGTGGCGCTATGGCGCGTAGGCTGGCGCTTCGCGATCTTCACGACGCTTTCGCTGTTGCTGATTTTTGCTACCGGGTTCTGGGATCAGACCGTCGTGACGCTCGGACTGACGCTCTCGTCGACCATCATCAGTCTCGTGCTCGGCATTCCGCTCGGCATCTGGACGGCGAAGAGCAAGCATGTGGCGCTCATCGTACGGCCGATCCTCGATCTCATGCAGACGATGCCGGCCTTCGTTTACCTGATTCCGGCCGCCATGCTGTTCGGGCTCGGCCGCGTGCCCGGCATCATTTCGACGGTCGTGTTCGCGATGCCGCCGGCTGTGCGCCTCACGAGCCTCGGCATCAGGCATGTGAACCGCGAGATCGTAGAGGCAGGGCAGGCCTTCGGCTGCACGCCGTGGCAGCTGCTCTACAAGGTGCAGGTTCCCAATGCATTGCCGTCGATCATGCAGGGCGTCAACCAGACGATCATGATGGCGCTCTCGATGGTCATCATCGCATCGATGGTCGGCGCGGGCGGGCTTGGCAACGACGTGCTCGCGAGTATTCAGCGGCTCGACATCGGTCTCGGGTTTGAAAGCGGCTTGTCGGTGGTGCTGCTCGCGATCATTCTCGACCGTATTACCGAGAGCTTCGGCCGCACGCCCGGCACGGCGCCCGCGCCTCGCTTCAAGGGATTGCGCAGCGTGATGCGCCTGCGCCCCGCGCAATCGCAACAGCCCGCGGCCTGAGCCCGAGCACGGACGGAGCAAGCATGACGCCGGAGAACTTCATCGCGGACGAAGCCGAAGCGCAAGCCGAAGCCCAAGCCCAGGCGGCGAAGCCGGCCACCGTGCATTTCGGTTTTCTGACGCTGCCGAGCTTCTCGATGATCGCTTTCACGAGCGCCGTCGAAGTGCTCAGGATGACTAACTATGTCAGCCGGCGGACGCACTACCGCTGGTCCGTCATCTCGCCCGACGGCGTGCCCGTCTCGGCGAGCAACGGGGTGACGGTGACGCCGACGCAGACGCTCGAGCAAGCGGGCGTTCCCGACGTGCTGATCGTATGCGGCGGCACGCAGATCCGGCAGTCGGTGGATCAGCGCGTGCGCAGCCTGCTCGCGTATCTTGCGGCGCGTGAGGTTCCGCTCGGCGCGATCTGTACCGGTGCCTATGCGCTGCTGAGCGCCGGATTGCTCGACGGCTATCGCTGCACCGTTCATTGGGAGGACATGTCGGCGCTGCACGCCGAGTTTCCGAAGGTGAAGTTCAGCGACGAGCTGTTCGTGATCGACCGCGATCGCTTGACCTGCACCGGCGGCACGGCGCCGCTCGACCTCATGCTCCATCTGGTCGGCCAGCGGCTCGGCCAGAATCTCGCCGCGCAAGTCTCGGCCCAATTCATCCTCGAGCGGATTCGCAGCGCGTCCGATCACCAGCCGATTCCGGTCGATGCGCGCATCGGCTTCTCGCGCGCGGAGCTGATCGAAGTCGTACGGCTGATGGAGGCGAACATCGAAGAGCCGCTGTCGCTCGAGGAGCTCGCTCGCCTCGTGCAGCTCTCGCAGCGCCATCTGCAGCGAATGTTCAAGCTCTATCTCGACGTTTCACCGACGCATTACTACCTGTCGCTGCGGCTGCGTCGCGCGCGCGATCTGTTGCGGACGACGGATGCTTCGATCGCCGAGGTCACGAGCGTCTGTGGTTTTCAATCGGCGTGCCATTTCAGCAAGGCCTACCGCGCCCAGTTCGGCCATGCGCCGAGCCGCGAGCGCCGGCAGGAGCATTGAGGCCCGATGGCCGCTGCGACGCGTCGGATGAGATGACGAGGGCTATTGCGGGATCGCGTCGGCCGCGGCGTCGTCCAATCCCGCCTCCGTAAGCCCTTCGGCATCGCCAATCGCGACGCCGGCACGTTGCTCGCGATACATCACGGGCGGCATCCCGAACTGCTTGCGGAATTCACGTCCAAGGTGAGAGGCGTCGGAAAAGCCGCAACTCGACGCGATGTCGGCCACCGTGCGATCCGAACTCGTCAATAGCCAGGCTGCCGTCCGCAGCCGGATATGCTTGGCAAACGTCTGAGGACTCTTTCCCGTTTCCGCCTTGAAAAGACGCTCGAGCTGTCGCGGCGAAAGATCGAGCTTGGATGCCAGCTCGTCGAGCGGCAGCGCGCGCCCGACATACTGTTCCATGAGCAGGATCGCGCGCTTGACCTTAGGGTGCGTGGCGGGTGCGATGCCGGGCGGGTGGGGCTGCGGCGCGTTGCCCTTTTGCATCTCGCCGACGAGCAGAATGCGCAGCGCCTTTTGCACAGTGGCGTGATCCATGTGCCGCAGCAGAATCGCGGCCGCGACGTCGATCGACGCGCGCCCGCCCGAGCAAGTTATCCGCCGCCGATCGATCACGAAAAGCCGATCGGCGACGAGCGCATCGGCATCGGCGTTCGGGAAGCGCTCGATGAAATCCCAGTAGTGAAACCAGCTCACGCAGACTCGGTGACCGTCGAGCACGCCGGCCCGCATCAGCGCAAAGACGCCGGTGCAGATGCCGACGATCGTCGTGTTGCCGCGCGCGGCGCGACGGATGAATTCGAGCGTTTCGTCGTCGGCTTGCGGCACCGAATGCAGGAGGCCGCCCACGACGACGACGTAGTCGAACGGCTCCGCTTCGTCGTACGTTTCCCACGGCGTCACCTGGATCCCGCAGCTCGCGCGCACGGGCGCGAGCGTCTTGCCGACCACGCTCCAGGCACAGCGAACGGGCTTGCTGAAATCGCTGTCGTCGGCGGACAGCCGCAACATGTCGACGAAACCCGAAAACGCAGTCAACGTGAAATTCGGCATCAAGACGATGCCGAAGCGAATGCGCGCCTTCGGGACAGCGGAGGAAATCGTCGGTGACGGATCGACAGCGTTCATGTGATGCAAAAAAATTCGGGCGGTAGGTGTGCCGTGGGGATGAGCGTCGCCGATCGCGTTTCCCCTGATTTGCGGTTTTCCGTCGCGGATCATAGCGAAAGCGGCCGCGATCGGCCATTGGCAATGCTCTTGGCGACGGCATCCCACGGCGATGCCGTTTTTGTTCTATCTGGCCATTCTACGCTTTGGTGTACTTGAGTCCATCGGTGATGGCGATGGCGGCCGAGACGGAAGAAGGCCCCTTCGATCGTCCGAGCCGGCAGCGGCCGTCACCCCCTTCAATGACCGTGCGTCAAGTACGTCAAGAGAGGCAGTCCCCCATGAACGTCAGCGTTTTCGACCTCTTCAAGATCGGCATCGGGCCGTCGAGCTCGCATACGGTCGGGCCGATGATCGCCGCGTGCCGCTTCGTCTCGCACGTCGAGGATGCGAATCTGCTCGGTTATGTGCGCCGCGTCAAGGCGGAACTCTACGGATCGCTGGGCGCCACCGGCAAAGGTCACGGCACGGACAAGGCCGTCCTGCTCGGGCTCGAAGGCCATTTGCCCGATGCGATCGATCCGGACCTGATCGAGCCGCGCCTCGCCGAAATCCGTCGGAGCAAATCGCTTCGCCTGCTGAACCGCGTGGATATCCGCTTCGACGAGAAGGAGGACGTCGCGTTCTACCGGCGCCTGATGGGCGGCACGAACGTCGTTCACTCGAATGGCATGCGGTTTCAGGCCTTCGACGAGCACGGTCAACTGCTCGTCGAGAAAGAGTATTACTCGATCGGCGGCGGGTTCGTCGTCAATCGGGACGGCGATCGCGTCAATGGTGTGCGCGCCGCGGCGGAGTCGCCGTACCCGTTCCGGACGGGCGACGATCTGATGCGTGCCTGCCGCGAAAGCGGATTGTCGATCGCGCAGGTCACGCTGAGAAACGAGTGCGCGACGCGCACGCCGGCCGAAGTCCGCGAAGGCTTGCTGACGATCTGGCGCACGATGGCGCGCTGCGTCGAGCGCGGCTGCCAGATCGAGGGCGAGTTGCCGGGGCCCATGCGTGTCAAGCGCCGCGCGGCCGAGCTCGCGAAGCATCTGCGCGCGCGCACCGAGGAATCGTTGCGCGATCCGCTGTCGATGCTTGACTGGGTCAACCTCTACGCAATGGCCGTCAACGAGGAAAACGCCGCGGGCGGGCGCGTCGTCACGGCGCCGACCAACGGTGCGGCGGGTGTCATTCCGGCTGTCTTGCACTACTACGTGAAGTTCGTGCCGGGTGCGAACGAGGACGGCATCGTCGAGTTTCTGCTGACGGCCGCGGCGATCGGGATCATCTACAAGGAGACGGCGTCGATATCGGGTGCCGAAGTCGGCTGCCAGGGCGAAGTCGGCGTGGCCTGTTCGATGGCCGCGGCGGCGCTCGCGGCCGTCATGGGCGGCACGCCGCAGCAAGTCGAGAATGCCGCCGAAATCGGCATGGAGCACAACCTCGGCATGACCTGCGATCCCGTCGGCGGCCTCGTGCAGATTCCCTGCATCGAGCGCAATGCGATGGGGGCGATCAAGGCGCTCAACGCATCGCGGATGGCGTTGAAGGGCGACGGCCATCACTATGTCTCGCTCGATTCCGTCATCAAGACGATGCGCGAGACGGGAGCCGATATGAAAACCAAATACAAAGAGACGTCGCGCGGCGGGCTCGCCGTCAACGTCATCGAATGCTGAGCAGTGCTTAGGACCTGAGAGAAACGAATCACACACGCAACGACGAAACGTCGCTGTATCGACACAAGGACGAACGGAACCATCGCCATGAGCCGCTTTTCGATATTCAGCCTGGTGCGCAACGGCTTGTCATACCACGAGAACTGGGATCGCCAATGGCGCAGCCCGGAGCCGAAGCGCGAATACGACGTGGTGATCGTCGGCGGCGGCGGGCATGGGCTCGCGACCGCCTACTACCTCGCCAAGGAACATGGTCTGCGCAACGTCGCCGTCCTCGAGAAAGGGTGGCTCGGCGGCGGCAATACGGCTCGCAATACCACGATCATTCGCTCGAACTACCTATGGGACGAATCGGCCGCGCTCTACGAAAAGGCGATGAAGCTCTGGGAAGGCCTCTCCCAGGACCTCAACTACAACGTGATGTTCAGCCAGCGCGGCGTGATGAACCTCGCGCATACCCTGCAGGACGTGCGCGATACGCAACGGCGCATCAACGCGAACCGGCTCAACGGCGTCGACGCGGAGTGGCTCACGCCCGCGCAGATCAAGGAAATCGAGCCGACCATCAACCTGAATAGCCGCTACCCCGTACTCGGCGCATCGTTCCAGCGGCGCGGCGGCGTCGCGCGTCACGATGCGGTGGCATGGGGCTTCGCGCGCGGCGCCGATGCGCGCGGCGTCGACATCATTCAGAACTGCCAGGTCACGGGCATTCGACGAGAAGGCGGCGCGGTCGTCGGCGTCGATACGGTCAAGGGCTTCATCAAGGCGAAGAAGGTCGCCGTAGTGGCGGCCGGCAACACGACGACGCTCGCCGATATGGCCGGCATTCGCCTGCCGATCGAAAGTCATCCGCTGCAGGCACTCGTGTCGGAGCCGATCAAGCCCGTCGTGAATACGGTCGTGATGTCGAACGCGGTGCACGCGTACATCAGCCAATCCGACAAGGGCGATCTCGTCATCGGCGCCGGCATCGACCAATATACGGGCTTCGGCCAGCGCGGCAGCTTCCACATCATCGAAGGCACGTTGGAGGCCATCGTCGAGATGTTCCCCGTCTTCTCGCGCGTGCGGATGAACCGGCAGTGGGGCGGCATCGTCGATGTTTCGCCCGATGCCTGCCCGATCATCAGCAAGACGGACGTGAAGGGGCTTTACTTCAACTGCGGATGGGGAACCGGCGGCTTCAAGGCGACGCCGGGCTCGGGCTGGGCCTTCGCCCACACGATCGCGAACGATGCGCCGCATCCGCTCAATGCGCCGTTCGCGCTGGACCGGTTCTACACGGGCCACCTTATCGACGAGCACGGCGCAGCCGCCGTCGCTCACTGATGCACTAGGAGACCGAAATGTTGCTGATCGAATGTCCGTGGTGCGGTCCCCGTGCCGAATCCGAGTTTTCATGCGGCGGTGAAGCCGATATCGTGCGTCCGGCCGAGCCCGACAAGCTCTCCGATCGCGAGTGGGGCGATTACCTGTTCATGCGCAAGAATCCGCGCGGCGTGCACCGTGAGCAATGGATGCACGCGCAAGGATGTCGCCGCTGGTTCATGGTCACGCGCGATACGGTCACCTACGCGTTCCAGGGATATGAGACGTTCGGCGGCGCGAGCGCCGGGCACGCCGCAAAAGAGGGCAAGCAATCATGAGCAGTCAGAAAGACCGCCTCGGCGCCGGCGGCCGAATCAATCGCGCCATCCCGCTGACGTTCACGTTCAACGGCCGCACTTACCAGGGTTATCAGGGCGATACGCTCGCGTCCGCGCTGCTCGCGAACGGCGTTCACTTCGTCGCGCGGAGCTGGAAGTATCACCGGCCGCGCGGCATCGTGACGGCCGGGGTCGAAGAGCCGAATGCGATCGTGCAGCTCGAGCGCGGTGCCTACACGGTACCGAACGCACGCGCGACGGAGGTCGAGCTCTATCAGGGGCTCGTGGCCACGACGGTCAATGCGGAGCCCTCGCTCGAGAACGACCGCATGGCGGTCAATCAGAAGTTCGCGCGATTCATTCCCGCGGGCTTCTACTACAAGACATTCATGTGGCCGCGCAAATGGTGGCCGAAGTACGAGGAAAAGATCCGCGCCGCGGCAGGTCTCGGCAAAGCGCCTGACACGCTCGACGCCGATCGCTACGATAAGTGCTTCGCGCATTGCGACGTGCTCGTGGTGGGCGGCGGGCCGACGGGCCTCGCGGCGGCGCACGCGGCGGGTCTTTCCGGCGCGCGCGTCATTCTCGTCGACGACCAGCGCGAGCTCGGCGCAAGCCTGCTGTCGTGCCGCGCGCAGATCGACGGCAAGCCGGCGACGCAATGGGTCGAGAAAATCGAGGCCGCGCTCGCGCAGATGCCCGACGTGAAGGTGCTTTCGCGCGCCACGGCGTTCGGCTACCAGGACCACAACCTCGTCACGGTCGTGCAGCGCCTGACCGACCATCTGCCCGTATCGATGCGCAAGGGCACGCGGGAGTTGGTCTGGAAGATCCGGGCCAAGCGCGTGATTCTGGCCACGGGCGCCCATGAGAGGCCGCTCGTTTTCGGCAACAACGACTTGCCCGGCATCATGCTGGCCTCGGCCGTGTCGACCTATATCCATCGATATGGCGTGATGCCGGGGCGCGAAGCCGTCGTCTTCACGAACAACGACGACGGCTATCAAAGCGCGCTCGACCTGGCGGCCAGCGGGGCGAAGGTGACGGTCGTCGATCCTCGCGCGAAAACCGACGGCTCGCTGCCGGCGACGGCACGGCGTCACGGCCTGAAGGTCATGAGCGGTGCCGTCGTCGTTGCCGCGCATGGGAATCGGCGCGTGGCGTCGGTCGATGTCGCTTCGTTTGCCAACGGCACGGCCGGCGCCCAGGTGGCCACGCTCGCATGCGATCTCGTTGCCGTGTCGGGCGGATGGAGCCCGGTGCTTCACCTTTTCGCGCAATCGGGCGGCAAGGCTCACTGGAACGACGAGAAGGCGTGCTTTGTGCCGGGACGCGGCGTTCAGGCGCAGGTCAGCGTGGGCGCCGCGGCGGGCGAGTTCAGCCTCGCACGCGGTCTGCGCTTCGCGATCGACGCGGGCATCGAAGCCGTGCAATCGCTCGGATTCAAGAGCGCGCGCCCCGCGGCGCCGCAGATTGCGGAGATCAAGGAGACGCCAATATTGCCGCTTTGGCTCGTCGGCAATCGCGCACAGGCGACGCGCGGTCCGAAGCAGTTCGTCGATTTTCAGAACGACGTTTCGGCGGCCGACATTCTGCTCGCCGTGCGTGAGGGCTTCGAATCGGTCGAGCATGTGAAGCGCTATACGGCGATGGGCTTCGGCACCGACCAGGGCAAGCTCGGCAACATCAACGGCATGGCCATCCTCGCGAGCGCACTCGGAAAGACGATTCCGGAGACGGGCACGACGACGTTCCGCCCGAACTACACCCCCGTCACCTTCGGCGCGATCGCGGGCCGCGAGATCGGCGACTTCATCGATCCGATCCGCAAGACCTGCATTCACGAATGGCACGTCGAGCATGGCGCGGCGTTCGAGGACGTCGGCAACTGGAAGCGGCCCTGGTATTACCCGCAGGCCGGCGAAGACCTGCACGCGGCCGTGGCGCGCGAATGCCTTGCTGTGCGTAACGGCGTCGGCATCCTCGACGCGTCGACGCTCGGCAAGATCGACATCCAGGGACCGGACGCGGCGAAGCTGCTGAACTGGGTCTATACGAATCCGTGGTCGAAGCTGGAAGTCGGCAAGTGCCGCTATGGCCTCATGCTCGACGAAAACGGCATGGTGTTCGACGATGGCGTGACGGTGCGCCTCGGCGAGCAGCATTACATGATGACGACGACGACGGGCGGCGCCGCGCGCGTGCTGACGTGGCTCGAGCGCTGGCTACAGACGGAATGGCCCGACATGAAGGTGCGGCTGGCATCGGTGACCGACCATTGGGCGACCTTCGCCGTCGTCGGGCCCAAGAGCCGCAAGGTGCTGAAGAAGGTCTGTCAGGACATCGACTTCGCGAACGAGGCGTTCCCGTTCATGAGCTACCGCGACGGCACAGTCGCGGGCGTGAAGGCGCGTGTCATGCGCATCAGCTTCTCGGGCGAGCTCGCCTACGAAGTGAACGTGCCGGCCAACGCGGGCCGTGGCGTGTGGGAAGCGTTGATGAGCGCGGGCGAGGAGTTCGGCATCACGCCTTACGGCACCGAGACGATGCACGTGTTGCGCGCCGAGAAGGGGTACATCATCGTCGGCCAGGATACGGACGGCTCGATCACGCCGTTCGATCTCGGCATGGGCGGGCTCGTCGCGAAGTCGAAGGACTGTCTCGGCAAGCGCTCGCTCACGCGTTCGGATACCGTCCGCGACGACCGCAAACAACTCGTAGGACTCCTGACCGATGACGCTTCGTGCGTGCTGCCCGAAGGCGGCCAGATCGTGGCGGCGGGCGTGAGGACGCCGCCGGCGGGACAGGTGGCGCATGAGCCGGTGCCGATGCTCGGTCACGTCACGTCGAGTTACCACAGCCCGATCCTCAAGCGTTCGATCGCGCTCGCGGTCGTGAAGGGAGGGCTGGGCAAAATCGGGCAGAAGGTGTCGATCGATCTGAACGGCAAGACCGTCGAGGCGACGATTTCGAGCCCCGTGTTTTACGACACCGAAGGAGTGCGTCAGCATGTGGAATGAGAACCGAAACGATGCGGTCGCGCTCGAAGGGCGCACCCGGCTCGAGTCGCCGCTCGTGGGCGCACAGGATCTGCTCGCCGCGCATCAGGCGCTTAAATCGAAAGCGTTTCGTCTGCGTGAGCGGCCGTTTCTCGAGCTCGTGAACGTGCGCGGGGACGCGGGCGACGCTGCGTTCGCAAGCGCCGTCGAGAAGGTGATCGGTACGCGCTTGCCGGTGAAGCCCAACACGGTGGCGCAGGCGAGCGACTACGACGTCATCTGGCTCGGCCCCGACGAATGGCTCGTGCGCTCGAGCGAGCCGCGCGCGTCCGATCTCGAGGCCAGGCTCGAGGCCGCGTTCGTCGGTACATTCGCGACGGCCGTCGACGTCGGCAGCGGCTATACGGTCCTCGAAGCGAGCGGTGAGCGCGTGCGCGACATCATCTCGCGCGGATGCCCGCTCGATCTGCACCCGCGTGTGCTCGCGCGCGGCCAGTGCGCGCAGAGCCACTATTTCAAGGCGTCGATCGTGCTCGTGCCGACGGCGGATGACACGTTCGAGATCGTCGTGCGCCGCAGCTTCGCCGATTACTTCTGCCGCATCGTGCTCGACGCCGCGCAGCCGCTGCTTTAATCAAGACGGCGCGACCCGTCCATCGTTGCGGACTCCGAAGCACGCGCGCGAGATGACGATTATCCTTTGAGATTCAGCCCGACGAGGGCTGCATCTCGGAGGAGTCGTCATGGAATATTGCAAGCTCGGCCGCACTGGCCTGACTGTTTCGCGCCTGTGTCTCGGCACGATGACCTTCGGCTTTCAAGTCGAAGAGGAGATGGCCGGCCGAATCATGCAGACGGCCGCCGACGCGGGCGTGACATTCTTCGACACGGCCGATGTCTATCCGCTCGGCGGCGGCGAGTCGCGCGTCGGCGCGACCGAACAGGTCGTCGGGCGCTGGCTGAAAGGAAAGCGTCATCGCTTCATCCTGGCCACGAAAGCGGTCGGCGCAATGGGGCCATCCCCTTGGGACAAAGGCGCGTCGCGCAAGCATCTGCTCGATGCGATCGACGCGTCGTTGCAGCGGCTCGGCACCGATTACGTCGATCTCTACCAACTCCATTCCGACGATCGCGACACGCCGCTCGACGAGACGCTCGAAGCGCTCGATACGATCGTGCGCTCGGGCCGCGCCCGCTATATCGGCGTATCGAACTTTCTGGCGTACCGGCTCGCATTGGCGCTCGGACGCGCCGACACGCTGCGGCTCGCGCGCTTCGTTTCGGTGCAGCCGCGCTACAACCTGCTCTTTCGGCAGATCGAGCGCGAATTGCTGCCGCTCGCCCAGGAGGAAGGGCTCGGCGTCATTCCTTACAACCCGCTTGCGGGCGGCCTGCTGACGGGCAAGCACAAGCGCGAGGGCGCACCGCCCGAAGGCCGGTTTACGCTCGGCACCGCCGGAAAGCTCTATCAAGAGCGTTATTGGCACGAGCGCGAGTTCGCGACGGTCGAGGCTTTTCAGCAGGCGGCGCGCGAGGCGAGCGTCTCTCCGGTAACAGCCGCCGTGTCGTGGGTTTGTCGAACCCCGCGATCACATCAGCCATCATCGGAGCGAGCCGGCCCGAACAATTGGGCGATTCGCTCGCGGCGGCCGATCATAAACTCGATCCGGCGTTCAAGGAGAAGCTCGACGAGCTTTCGCACGAATATCGCTTTGGGGACGCATTGCGTTGAACGCATCGCGTGCCGATGGGCGAGCGGCGCGGCGCGGGTGCCGCGCACGCTCACTCACTCGGCGGTGACGTACTGCTGTCTGCGTTCGGTTGAATCGGGCCGCGGCGTTTCAGCCGCCACCGACCGCATGCGCCGCGCCTCATCGATCGGGCTCAAGCCGAAGAAGCGCTTGAACTCGCGGCTGAACTGCGAGGCGCTTTCATATCCCACGTGCGCCGCCGCGGTACTGACATTGAGACCATCTTGCGCCATCAGAAGGCGCGCGTGGTGGAGCCGGGTCGTCTTCAGATACTGCATCGGCGAGGTCGCCGTCACGGCCTTGAACTGCGCATGAAACACGGCAAGGCTCATGCCGGCTTCGCGCGCCAGGGTCTCGACGTCGAGATCGTTGCGGTAATCCGAATGAATGCGCCGCAACGCTTTCGCGATGCGCCCAAAATGATTCTGCTGCGTAAGCGCGATCCGAATCACGTCGCCTTGCGGGCCCGTCAGCACGCGATAACAAATCTCGCGCAGGATCGAGGGGCCGAGAATGCGCCCATCCGACGGTGAAGCGAGCGCTTCGAGCAATCGGAGGACGGCATCGCCGAGCGGCGGGTCGATCGGCGTAGCGTAGAAGGCGCGCGGCTCGCCGTGCAGCGGACCGCGCATATCGTTGAGCGCGATCAGCAATTCCGCGACGACGGTCAAATCGATCTTGATCGAGATTCCGAGCAGCGGCTCCGCTTCGCTTGCCTCCGTTTCGCATTCGAATGGCAGCGGCACCGCCATGACGAGGTAATGCCGCGCATCGTATACGAACGTCTGTTCGCCAACGAATCCGCGTTTGCGGCCCTGGCAGATGATGACGATGCACGGGTCGTACATCACGGGGTTGCGCGCAAGGGGATGGTTCACGCGCATGAACCTCACGCCGTCGAGATCCGATTGCGTGAAGCCCTCGGCCGGCGCCAGCTTGCCGAGCAGTTCGATCACGCGGGGTTGAGCCATATCGACGAGAGCCGTGTCAGAAGAGGAATGGTTCATGTCCGGCAGCCTGCCTTACAAGAGGATCAGGCTCGAAATCTAGCACCAAACGCATGGCCATGCAGAAAGGGCAGAGAAACAGGCAAGCCTTCGATAGGTTCGGGTATTCCCGAGGCGGGGTCGGCTTGCCTAGCATGGGAGTTCTTTTGCTGAACCCTTCATTCCGAGGACTGATCATGTACAAGACCCATGGATACGCCGCCAGCGACGCCCGCTCGCCGCTCGCTCCGTTCGAATTCGAGCGCCGCGCGCTGCGCGAATACGACGTGCAGATCGACGTGATGTATTGCGGCGTTTGCCACTCCGATCTCCATCAGGCGCGCAACGAATGGAGCAATTCCATTTATCCGGTCGTGCCAGGCCATGAGATCGTCGGCCGCGTGAAGGAGGTCGGCCCCGGCGTCACGCGCTACAAGGTCGGCGACCTCGTCGGTGTAGGCTGTCTCGTCGACTCGTGTCGCACCTGCGCGAGCTGTGCCGAAGGATTGGAGCAGTATTGCGAGAACGGTTGGGTGGGCACTTACAACGGGGCCGACCGCGTCACGGGCGAAATCACGTACGGCGGCTATTCCACGAAGATCGTCGTCGATGAGGCGTTCGTGCTGCGCATCCCCGACAATCTCGACCCGGCCGCTGCCGCACCACTCCTGTGCGCGGGCATCACCACGTACTCACCGCTGCGCACATGGGGCGCCGGGCCCGGCAAGAAGGTAGGCGTGATCGGCCTCGGCGGGCTCGGTCATATGGGCGTGAAGCTCGCCAGCGCGATGGGTGCGCACGTGGTACTGTTCACGACGTCGCCGTCGAAGATCGAGGATGCGAAGCGTCTCGGCGCGCATGAAGTGGTGATCTCGAAGGATCCCGAGCAAATGCGCGCGCATCTGAACAGCTTCGATTTCCTGCTGAATACCGTCGCCGCGCAGCACGATCTGAATCCGTTCATCGAGCTGCTCAAACGTGACGGCACCATGACGCTCGTCGGCGCGCCGGAGCACGATCATCCGTCGCCGCAGGTGTTCGGCCTCATCATGAAGCGCCGGCGGATCGCGGGCTCGTTGATCGGCGGCATCGCCGAGACGCAGGAAATGCTCGATTTTTGCGGTAAGCACGGAATCACTTCGGACATCGAAACGATTCCTATGCAGAAGATCAATGAGGCGTACGGCCGCATGTTGAAGAGCGACGTCAAGTATCGCTTCGTGATCGACCTCGATTCGTTACGACAATAAGGCAGGAAAAACGCATGGCGACATTGAACATCAACGGCCAGGTTCACAAGCTCGAGGTGCCGGACGACATGCCGCTGCTGTGGGTGCTCCGAGACGTCGTCGGGCTCACGGGCACGAAGTTCGGCTGCGGTATCGCCCAGTGCGGCGCGTGCACCGTTCATCTCGACGGCACCGCGGTGCGCTCGTGCGTGCTGCCCGTATCGGCCGTCGCGGGCAAGAAGGTCACGACGATCGAAGCCGTCGGCGCGACGCCCGCGGGCCGGAAGATCCAGGCGGCCTGGCGTGAACTCGATGTCGTCCAATGCGGTTATTGCCAGTCGGGGCAAGTGATGTCGGCTGCATCGCTGCTCGCGCAAAATCCGAAGCCGAGCGATGCGGATATCGACACGGCCATGTCAGGCAACATCTGCCGCTGCGGCACGTACCCCCGGATTCGAGCCGCCATCAAGCATGCGGCGCAGGAGGAGGTCTGACATGTCTCGAGGATTGCTCGAAGCGTTCAATTCGAACCTCGCTAGTCCGGAGGCAGGTCAGGAAGGCGAGGCGCCCCCACTGCATAGAGAGACGGGCGTTTCGCGCCGTTCGTTTCTGAAGTTCGGCATGACGATAAGCGCAGCCGCGGGCGGCGGAATGCTGTTGGGTTTCAGTCTTCCCGCGGTCGCGGCCGAAGCGAACGCGGCCTGGGCGCGGAAGTCGGTGATCGGCGGCGACGCGTCCGACGAGCCGAAAGGCGGCGTCTTCGCGCCCAATGCGTTCATTCGCATCGATCGCAACGGGATGGTGACGCTCGTCATGCCGAAGGCCGATATGGGGCAGGGCGTCTATACCTCCATACCTATGCTGCTCGCCGAAGAGCTCGAGGTCCCGCTTTCGAGCGTGACGCTCGACCATGCGCCGCCCGACGACAAGCTCTATGGCGACCCGCTGCTCGGCGGCGGGCAGATTACGGGCGGCTCGACGTCGATACGCTATGCATGGCAACCGATGAGGCAGGCTGGGGCGACAGCGCGCGTTCTGCTGGTCGCGGCCGCGGCCGAACGTTGGCGCGTCGATCCCGCGTCGTGCCACGCGCAGGCCGGCGAGGTCGTGCATACGGCGACGGGCCGCCGCATCGGCTACGGCAAGCTCGTGGATGCGGCCGCGAAGCTGCCGCCGCCGCACGACGTGCCGCTCAAGAAGCCGGAGGCGTTCACGCTCGTCGGGAAGCCGACCGACCGGCTCGATTCGGCCGAGAAGGTGGACGGTGTCGCGCGTTTCGGTTTCGACACGCGCTTGCCGGGCATGCGATACGCCGTGATCGTCAACAGTCCCGTGTTCGGCGGTACGCTCGAAAGCGTCGACGATACGCGCGCGAGGAAGGTACCGGGCGTGCAATACGTCGTGAAGATCGACAACGCTGTCGCTGTCGTCGGCGTGCATACGTGGGCCGGCAAACAAGGCGCGGCGGCGCTCGACATCAAGTGGAACGACGGGCCGGCCGCCAAGCTCTCGACGCAGCAGATCGCGAGCGATCTTGCCGAAGCGGCGAAGCGCGATGGCGCGGTGGCCCGCAAGGAAGGCGATGCCGGCAAGGCGTTCGCTTCGGCGGCGACGCGCGTCGATGCCGTCTATGAGCAGCCCCTTCTCGCCCATGCGACGATGGAGCCGATCAATTGCACGGTCCATGTGCGGCCCGACGGCTGCGACGTCTGGGTCGGCACGCAGGTGCCGACGATCGCGCGTGCCGCGGCGGCCAAGGTCACAGGACTGCCGCCGGAGAAGATCGCGATCCACAATCACTTCCTCGGCGGCGGATTCGGCCGCCGGCTCGAAGTCGATGCGATCGTTCAAGCGCTCAAGATCGGGAAGCAGGTCGACGCGCCGGTGAAAGTCATCTGGACGCGCGAGGAAGACATTCAGCACGACATGTATCGGCCATGCTACTACGACAAGATTTCGGCCGGGCTCGACGCGAACGGCAAGCCGATTGCATGGCAGCATCGCATCGTCGGCTCGTCGATCCTCTCGCGCTTCGCGCCCGCCGTGATCAAGAACGGCGTCGATCCGGACGCGGTCGAAGTGGCCGCTGACTTGCCGTATGACCTGCCGAACCAACTCGTCGACTATGTGCGGCAGGAGCCAGGCACCGTGCCGACGGCATTCTGGCGCGGTGTTGGCGCGACGCGCGGGACGTTCGTCGTCGAAAGTTTTGTCGACGAGTTGGCGGCGCACGCGAAGGTCGATCCGGTCGAATATCGGCGCGCGTTGCTCACACACTCCCCGCGCGCGGCAAATGTGCTCGACGTTGCCACGCGTGCGGCGGGATGGGGGAACCCACTGCCGCCGGGGCAGGGCCGCGGCGTATCGGTGATGCATGCTTTCGGCAGTTACTTGAGCACGGTGGCGGAGGTCACCGTCAACAAGGACGGTGAGGTCACGGTCAATCGCGTCGTTTGCGCCGTCGATTGCGGGATGGCCGTGAACCCGAAAACGATCGAAGCGCAAATGGAGGGCGGCGTGGTATTCGGCATCACGGGCGTGCTCTGGGGTGAGATCACGATCAAGGATGGCCGCGTCCAGCAGAACAATTTCACGGACTACCGGATGCTGCGCATCAACGAGACGCCGAAGATCGAAGTGCATCTCGTGCAAAGCACGGAGCCGCCTGGCGGTATCGGCGAAACGGGCACCGCCGTGTTGTTCCCGGCAATTACGAATGCGATTTTTGCCGCGACCGGCAAGCGTGTACGTAAGCTCCCGGTCGGCACGCAATTGAAGACTGCGTGAGCGCGGATCGAGGGAAGTGCATGGCTGGACTCTGTGACGCGACTTTCCGGCGCGCGCCAGCGCTTGATGGCGTGCCGTCCTGGTTTGCTATCAATGCTTGCATTCTACGCACCGTGTGCTATCATTGATAGCATCTGGAGCGTGGAGTAGATGATGGCAAATCTTCTAGTGAGAAACGTGGACGACGGACTTGTCCAAAGCTTGCGCGAGCGCGCAGCAGCACACGGTCGCAGCGCGGAAGCGGAACATCGCGAAATTCTGGCAAAGGCATTGCGTGCGCCGCGGCGCAAGACGTTCGCCGAGGTGTTGATGAGCATCCCGAATGTCGGCGCCGATGCCGATTTTGCACGTGTGGATGATGGAGACGCGGCGAATGTATTTGGTTGACACCAACGTCATCAGCGAAGTTCGGAAGCGAGAGCGAGCGGACAAGGGCGTAATGGCCTTCTTCCGCGAGGCGGCAAAGGATGACGTCGATCTCTATCTCTCTGTGGTGACGATTGGTGAACTGCGCAGAGGAGTGGAGATCATTCGGCACCGCGGCGACAAGGCGCAGGCAACGCGGCTCGAAAATTGGCTCGATGGCGTGCTTCGTGAGTTTGACCAGAACATTCTGACTGTGGACGAGGAAATCGGGCAGCTGTGGGGTCGCTTGCGTGTCCCTCACCCGCAGCACGCGCTGGACAAGTTGATCGCCGCAACTTCCTTGATTCACGACTTGACCGTGGTGACGCGGAACGTCGATGATTTCGCTGGCACGGGTGCCCGAGTCCTGAATCCGTTCGCAGCGTAGAACCGATTCGGAGCGGGCGCGAGCATCTCGGACATGAATGCACCGTTTGCACGGCCGTTCACGCAGTTGTACGCAGGCCAGCGCGGACGCGCTTTCTTCGCTCTTCGAGTCGTCTACCGTCCGGCGACAAATGCGTAGACCCTGCCGTCTCCGGCGATATAGAGCCGCCCATCCGCGGCGATAGGCGTCGCGAAGTGCCGTACGTTCGGGATGCGGTCCTGCGGACCCCCGCCCGTAAAGACCGGCTGCCCGTTGTCGCCGCGGAATCCGTGTAGCTGGTCATCGCCATCCGCGCCCGCGATCCATACGATTCGATCGGCTTTGCCATCGCTCGTCGTGCTGATCGGGCTGCCGGCGCCGTTCAGTGACGCGCACCAGGCGGTACTCATCCCGCCGCGAGAGGCATTGGCGACTCGTAGCGCGATTAGGCCGGTTCCCCGCCGGTCGCGGGGGCAAACCGCGCCATTGCCGTGAAACGCAAGATAGACGCCATCCGGCTCGGTATACGAGGTAGGCGCGTTGAGAATCAACTCTTTCGATACTTTCAGCACATCGAGCGCACCACCAACGCCGCCGAGATTCTCGCGATCGAGCAGGTAGGCTTTGCCGTCCTTGCCGAGCGCGACGATCAAATGCTTTCCGCCAACCTCGATCGGCATGGGATTGACGCCGCCGAGGTCGAGATCTTCGTCATCCAGTTGCTGCCAGTCCGCAGGCGCGAACGAATCCCGCGGACTCGTCGAGCGCTTCAGATCGGGCGCGAGACGGATGATCGCCTCGCCGTCGGCCCAACTCCGACTGCCCTCCGTATTGCCGGTCGCGACGAAGAGCGCCCCGTCCGCGGCTGCAATGCCGCCCGGCGTCCAGATACCGCCTTTGCTTCCGCGCGTTTCCCAGGCAGCGAATACGCTGGGCTTATCCAACTGCAGTCCGACGACCATGCCGTGGTAGTCGCCGCAGTCGCCAAAATAACCGCCGTACGGCACGAAGAGGTGGCCGTCGAGAAGGACCAGCGCGCCTCGCTCGCCCTGAAAGCGCGAGTTGAATGCCATGCCTCTATCGCGCAAGCTCGCGCCGATATCGACGGGCCAGCCCGGCAGCACCGCGCCATCGCGCAGCGAAAGCCCGTACACGAAATGCCGCGGCTCGCCATTGCGCGTCACCATGGCATCGAGGTAGAGCGCCCCTGCCGCCGGGTTGATCACAGGGGTGCCCGTGATGCCCACCGGATCGATATTGCCGCATTGCAGCGCCGAGCGTGAGACCGGTGCGCCAAGCGCGGCGCGCCAGACTGGGTGACCGGTCATTGCGTCGAGCGCATAGACGGAGTTGGATTCGGTCGCCACGATGAGCAGACCGTGTGCGGCGCCGGGCGGATGCCAGAAGAGCGGCTGCGCATAGACGTGTCCCTCGACAGCGCCGTCGAAGCCGGCGTCACGATGCAAGTGCTGGGCACTTTGCCAGGTCAGTCCCGGAACGACGTACTGCCCGCTTCGGTTATCGGCGTGGTGGTAGCCGAGGACGTTGTCTGCCTGCTGCGACCATGCCGTACCGCAGTAGACGTATGCTGCGAACAGCACCAGGACGCGCAAGGAGAGCGTAAGGTGCCTTCTATGGCGATATGCTTTCGATCGACAGAGCGTCATGAAGGACTCCTCCGTATCAATGCCTACCTCACCACCAGGCCCCTGGTAATACTGCGCTACGTTTCCATCCCTCTCAAGGGCGCAAATTGGGCCAGCAAGATGAGATGCGACACGGCATCGACCTTTTGCGAAGACAGGACTTCCCGCCTATCGATGGCTGGGCCGAACGACTTCAGAAAATGATCGAAATGTCGATCCATGCGGCGCTAGCCCTCGGCCAGGATCTGTCGAATAGCTTGCTCGAACGCGTCCGCCGGTTGTCCGCCCGTCAAGAGATAGCGACGATTGAAGATGATCGACGGTACCGACTGAATACCCATTGCTCGAAACTCTTCCTCTTCGGCGCGGACTTCATCGGCATAGTCCCCGCCTTCGAGTACCTCGCGCGCCTTCGTCGGATCGAGCCCCACGGCTTGCGCCGCGTCGACGAGGACATTGTGATCGCTCGGGTCCTTGCCGTCGCCGTGATAGGCCTGCAACAGCGCTTGTTTCAACGGCAATTGCTTGCCTTCGATGCCCGCCCAATGCAGGAGACGATGCCCGTCGAACGTGTTATAGACGCGATGGCGCTCGCCGAACTTAAAGCCGACGCTTGCACCGCGTTCACGAATCATCGCTTGCGTCTCCGCTATCTGTTCGGGCGTGCGCCCGTATTTCTTCCCGAGATAATCGACGATGGCTTCGCCGCCTGGCGCCATGTCAGGATTCAACTCGAACGGATGCATGACGATTTCGGCATCGACGGCGTCGCCGAGACGCGAGAGCGCGAGCCGAAGCGATGACAGGCCGATCGCGCACCACGGGCACGCGATGTCGGAGACGAAGTCGATTCTGAGCGGTTCGTTCATTCGATTTCCCTTGCGGTTCAATCAGCGGCAGCCGCGGCCATCGCGTCGCGGACCGCTGCGCCGATTTCGAAAGAGTGTAACCGCGCGGCGTGATCGTAGATTTGTGCGGTGAGGATCAGCTCGTCGGCCTGCGTTTGCGCGATGATCGATTCGAGTCTGGCGCGAACTGTTTCCGGGTTCCCGATCGCCGCGCAGGACAGCGAGTGTTTGACGCCGGCAAGTTCGAGCTCCGAGGCCTCGAGGCGATCGACGGGCGGCGGCAACTGCCCGGGCGTACCCCTTCGCAACGCGATGAACTGCTGCTGCAACGAAGTGAAGAGCCGTGCCGCCTCGGCGTAGGTATCGGCGGCGAACAGATTCACGCCGACTATTGCGTAGGGCTTGGCGAGCGTCGCCGAAGGCCGAAACTGCGAGCGGTAGACCTCGAGCGCGCTCATCAGATAGTCGGGTGCGAAGTGCGACGCAAACGCAAACGGCAAGCCGAGTGCCGCGGCGAGCTGAGCGGAAAAGAGCGACGACCCCAGCAACCAGATCGGCACGTTGAGTCCGGCGCCGGGTACCGCGCGCACGCGCTGCCCCGCGACGGGCTCGGCAAAGTACCGCTGCAGTTCGACGACATCGTCAGGGAACCGCTCGGCGCTCCCGTGCAGATCGCGGCGCAGCGCATGCGCGGTCGTCTGGTCCGTGCCCGGTGCGCGGCCGAGGCCCAAATCGATACGATCCGGATAGAGCGAGGCGAGCGTGCCGAACTGCTCCGCGATGACGAGCGGTGCGTGGTTCGGCAGCATGATGCCGCCCGAGCCGACGCGGATCGTTTTCGTGCCGCCCGCGACGTGCCCGATCACGACCGCGGTTGCCGCGCTCGCAATGCCGGGCATATTGTGATGCTCGGCCAGCCAAAAGCGGCGATAGCCCCAGCGCTCGACGTGCTGGGCGAGATCGAGTGTCTGGCGGAAGGCGTCGGCCGCGGTTTTGCCGACGGGCACGGGGGAAAGGTCGAGTACCGAGAACGGGATCATCGTTTTGGGCGCGCCACGGACGGTCCATGCAAGCGGCAGTGATGGAACGCCGTGGCGGGCGATGGGAAGAGGAAAGAAGGCATTGTGCCAAGGCATCCGCGCGGCCGCTGGCGGGGGAACAGAAGCCCTGCGAATGATGGGGGCTTTCTGCGGTGTCAGACATGGCACCGCGATGCGTTACTCTACAAAAACGCGGAAAAAGCACAGTAAGAAGGCTCGGAGCCCGAGGTCGCAGCATTTCCTCAAGCGCTTTTCATTTCGCGCCCTTCAAGTAGCGCCATTCAAAGCCGCGTGGACCCTCGTGCACGGTACCGCAAGATGTTTCCGGAAAGTGCGCGGGGAATACGATCGCACCCGTTCTCGCCGCACGTTCGAGCAGCCATTGCCTTGATGCTCGCGCCTGTGGTTGATCGAGGCAGAAGGTCGAATTCCACTGAGGCCGATAGACCTGCAGCGGGCTATGCATAACGTCCCCAGAGAACAACGCTGACTGTCCCCGCGAGCGCATTTCGATGGCCATGTGCCCAATGCTGTGGCCCGGCGTCGGCAAAAAGCGAATACCGTCGACAATTTCCTCGCCTTGATCCGCCACGACTCGGGCCTGTTGGGCCTCGATGACGGGAAGTATGCTGTCCTCGAATACCATGCGCCGCGGTTCTCCTTCCGGTGCCGCGAAATAGTCCTGTTCGCGCTGCCCGAATACATAGGTGGCGTTCGGAAATACGGGTGTCCAGCGGCCGTTTTGCCAATGCGTGTTCCATCCGACGTGGTCGACGTGCAAATGTGTGAGCAACACGTAGTCGACTTGATCACGCCGGAAGCCTGCCGCTTCGAAGCGCTCGAGCACGGGGTTGTCGAGTTTATCGAAGAGCGCACTAAATGGCCGTGTCTTCCCGTTGCCGATCCCGGTATCGACGACGATAGTCAGGCCGCTGATTTCCACCACCCATAGATGGGTTTTCAGGGTGACGCGTCGATTCGTGAGATCGAGGCTCGCGGTCGAACAGTGTTCTTCAAGGGCCTGGCCGCTTGTGGCATCCCAGTCAGGGAACAAGACATCGGGCGCGAGTGCGAAGGCCGTTTCATCGACCCGGGTGATAGTCGCCTCGCCCACGAGGTGGGTATTCAGAGCGTTTTTCATGGCGATGTTCGGTTTTTCGTCAGTCATGGAATCCCTCAGGTTGCTACGGCCAGCGTATGCGCGACTGGCACGCGCCGCATGGCTATTACGTAAAGCACGCTGCCGATCAGTGCGGACAACCCGCCGGTCAAGGCCAGCGCCACGCCCAGGCTATTGTCGGTGTGCCTGAGGTGCTCGTTCAAGTAGCCGACCGCCAGCGGACCGACGCCTCCGCTGACCGCGTTGGTCATGAATACGAGCAAGGCCAATGAACGACCACGCATGCGGTTCGGCACGGCGATCTGCAGCGGCACGGGGGCGAGACCCATCGCAATGCTCGCGGCGAACGCGCAGGTGCCATACAGCACGACCGCGACGGTGCTGTCGGCGACGAGTGGCATCGCAATCGCGGCCGGCACCAGCGTAGCAACGGCGCCGGCAGAGAAGCCCAGCACCCTGCGCAAGGTACTTTCGTCAGTGACGCACGTCGCGAGCATGCCAGCGCACGCGATACCGAGTGTTCCGCCGATCATGTAAGCGGGTGCGGCCATCTGGCCCACCGCCCTCGGCTCGAGATGAAAATGCCGCATCAGCAAAGTCGGAAACCACGCCGAGTGAGAGTAGAACACCGCAATCAACGCGACGTAGGCCGCGAAGTAGGGCAGACAGAAGCGATTGCGCACGAAAAGTTCGAGGATCACATCCCTCAGGGACGGCACGACATCCTCCGCTTTTGTCTCATGATCGAGCGTCTCCAAGCGGACGGGTTCGCGCACCGTGAATGCCACCAGCGTAGCCAACAAGAGTCCGGGCAGTCCGACCGCGATGAACACCGCTTGCCACGGTTCAATGCCATGCGCCGCGAGCCACGCACTGTTGCCGCTATGCGCGGCGGACAACAGCATTCCGCCGCCGAATAATGCAACGCCGCCTCCTACGTAGGGCCCGAGCATGAAAACGCTGCTCGCGCGCGCCACGCGGCGCGGTGTGAAAATGTCGCTGAAGATCGACAGTGCGGCGGGGCTCAGTGCCGCCTCGGCGATCGCCGTCCCTGCGCGGGCGGCGAGCAGTTCGGAAAAGCTCGAAGCGAATCCGCATGCCGTTGTTGAGATCGCCCAGATCGCAATGCAAGCGGCGATGAGCTTGGCCCGGTTGGTTCGATCGACGAGCCGCGCGACGAAGACGCCTGCCGTCGCATAGCACATCGTGAAGGAAAGACCTTGCAGCAGTCCGATTTGCGTATCGGTGAGCGCGAGCGACTGCTTGATCGGCTGGACGAGAATGCTGACGATCTGCCGGTCCAGATACGAGAACGCGAAGCAGATGAAGAACAGCAGCACGATGTAGACCGGATATCGCATATCGCTGGAGGTAGGTCCGGCTGCTCGTTCGTCCGGCTGGGTCAAAGAGGAATACGCGCTCATACACTGTCTCCGGAGATGAATCGGAAAATCGTCAGTCGAAGTCGTTTTTATTGTTCTCTGCTTAATTGACCACGGTGTCTGCGGCCAGCAATGCGATGCAGTCGCCCGGTTCCACTCGCGCGAAAGTACGGACGCACATCACCGTGGCGTCCGCACGGAAGCGGATCTCCAGCGGCGATTGCCAAGGCCGGTGCGGATCGAAGAGACGTCCCGCGAGCTGACCTTCACTCACGCGATCGCCGAGTGCGAAGGTGGGTTCGAACACGCCCGCAATCGGCGAGTACACATAGTGGCGTGCGCCCTCCACGCGAAGAAATCGAGTCTCGCCCGCAGGCGATGGATGCGCTTCAGGCGTCATGCCGAGTCGGTGCAGGACACGGCCGAGGCCGCTCTCGACGATAGCGAGATTGGCCGCGTCGCATCCAGCGTGGCCGCCGAATTCGCCGCACAGGAAGAGCTTTCCGTGGCGTTCGGCGGCCGCCGCGAAAGTGCGATCTTCGCCAAGAAGATCCATGATCATCGTGTTCGGTGCACCAAACGCGCGCACGAGATCGAGATAGAGCTCGCGCCGCTCTCCCTCGGCAGGCGGCGACGCTAGGAGTGTGGGGGCATGTTCGAACGATGCGCCGCCGGCGTGCAGGTCGATCACGATGTCGCTGCGGGGAAGCAACTCCGTTTCGACGTAATGCGCGATCATCTCGGTCGGCTGCCCATTGCGCGCGCCGGGGAACAGCCGGTTCAGATTGCCGCGGTCGATCGGGGATGTGCGCGAGCCGTTGATGAAGGCTGGGAAATTCAGCGCGGGGATCACGATGAGGCGGCCGCGTATCGTCATCGACGGTAGCCGCTGCAATAGCTTGATCAGCGCGATGGGGCCTTCGTATTCGTCGCCATGGTTGCCGCCGGTGAGTAGAACCGTCGGCCCTGTTCCGGCGCCAGCGTTGAGCACGGCGAGCGGGATCGGTATATGCCCCGTATGCCGAGCGGTCGTGCGACCAGGGCAGTCTGAGCGTGCCCGTCTGGAAGCCCGTGCGCTCAAAATCGACGTCAGTGGCGATAAGCGATGGAAGATTGGACATGGCGATCAGTAAGCAGTGAGGCGGCGCCCCGTTGTCTTTACTATCGCCGACGATAAAACGCCTGACTAATGCCGTTTTCTGCTCGGGCGATGCCTTGGAGGCATCACCGGCTAAGCCTGGCTACGCTTTCGTCCCGCGGCGTGTGACGGCAGGGCGTCGCTACCTCAGATGATCGATGAACCGACCCAGAGCCACATTTGCTCCATTTGCGGCGTAGCAGAATTCGAGTGGCAACGGCACCGACAAATCGTTCAGATCGACGAAGCGCACGCGTGCCGGAGGACGATCGCGATTCGCCGCGTTGACAATCGCGGCCCCCATGCCCGCGGACACCAGCGAAAGAATGGCCGTTTCAGTGCTGGCCTCCTGCCGGATGTCGAGCGTGAGGCCGCGCTCGGCGCAGGCGGACAGCAGTCGGTCGTAGTACGCGGGGTAGACGCGTCGGGGAAAGGCGATAAATGGGATTTCCCGGAGGTCCGTCGTCGAAACGGCCCCCGCCTTGCCGATCGGCCACGCGTCGGGCACGGCCAGCACCACATTCTGTTCGAGCACGGGCACGCTCGCGATGCCTTCTGGGAGCACGCCGACCCGATAGCAGAAACCGCCGTCGAGCCGTCCCGCCGCGATCGCCTCGAGTTGATCGGGCGAGTTCATCGGCTGCAGTTCGAGCGCCACTTGCGGCACTGCCTGTTCGAATTCGCGCAACGCGCGCGAGACAATGCCACTCCATGCTGCGTTTTCCACGAAACCGACACGCAAATGACCACGCAAGCCGGAAGCGATCTGGCGGGCGAGGCGGTTGGCGGAATCGACGCGGGCCAGAATCTCTCGCGCTTCGCATAGGTAGGCCTCGCCCGCAGCAGTGAGCGTGAGCCCGCGTGGCGTTCGGTCGAACAGCGTCGCGCCGATGGCCTCTTCGAGGTCCTGGATTTGTCGGGATATCGCCGGCTGCGTCACGTGCAGTTGTTCGGAAGCCGAGCGCACACTGCGCAATTCTGCGACAGCGATGAAATAGCGGAGATGCCGGAGTTCCATGCTGTTATAGGACCAGGACGTTGGTGTGCCATCGTAAATCATTGGCATGGGTTGAATGGCAACCATCCGGGACCCATTCGCTGCGTGCGCGACATGGACGTAACACAGCGGTGTTCCGAATCTTCGTCTCGCAAACGCGAGCAAAGACGACCCCCGGACCAGGGCGGCTGATTCGCTGCTCAGCGAAAATTGACTGCTACCGAATATTCGGCAGAATCGCATTATTCGCTGAACAGGGAATAGTGCATCATGACCGAACCTTCGGCGCGAGGGAACGCTATGATCGAGCAACTCCTGGGCGCGTCAGGACCGAACTGGCGGGTAGCCGTCCCGACTCTGCTACTAGCATTCCTGCATTTGCTCAGGTAACTGGCACGAACTCTCCTTCGGCGAAGAACCACGCCGACATCGTCCGTGCCAGTTCGAGCACGACCTCCGCGTCGGTCCGGCCGGAGGACGCGCGCACGTGGAACGAATGATCTGCGTCGTCCACCACATGCAGCGTGGCGCGTGGCCCCAGCGTCTCGACGACCGACCTCAGCAAGTGAAGCTCGGCCAGCTTGTCGCGCGTGCCCTGCAGGAAGAGCATCGGCACCGTGACGTCCGTCAGGTGCCGTGCCCGCTCCACGCTGGGCGCGCCCGCCGGGTGCAGCGGGAATGCGACGAAAGCGAGGCCACGCACGCCGTCGAGCGGGGAGATGGCTTGGGCCTGAGACGTCATGCGGCCGCCGAACGACCTGCCGCCCGCGAAGAGCGGCAGGGCTGGCAGCCGCCGGCGGGCCTCTGCGACTGCTGCCTGCACGGCAGCATGTGCCACGGCCGGCGAGTCCACCCGCTTGGAGCGCCGCTCCATGTACGGAAACTGGTAGCGCAATGTGGCGACATCGGCCGCCGCAAGCGCGTCGGCCAATGACGACATGCCGGCATGCTGCATGCCCGCCCCGGCACCGTGCGCGAAGACATACAGGGCTCGCGCGTCCTCCGGCACTCGGAGGAGCGCAGAGACCTTAGTTCCGTCGGGCAGTGCCAGGGAAAGCGATTCTGGGTCGTCCATCGTATTCAGGTCGTGTCGTTGTGGCCATTGCGCCGATTTTGCATCAATGAGGCATCGGGAGCGTTTATGGCGGCGTCCGGCAAGGCATTGCGCGGGCGGAGTTTGCCAGCAAGAATTAAGCAGCTACTGGCGACCTGATGTCGCACTGCACACACGGGTAAAACCTTTATAGTGGCAGGGTTTGGGTCGCCCCTCTTTTTGCAGTGCGGTCCAGATCGCCAGGCGCGATCAGACCCCGTGTGCGGCCTTGCCGGCTGTCGACAGCCATGGCGCCGAAGTATTCGGCCCCCTGTCAGCTTCGCCAGTTTCTGCCTACACCTCGAAAGGAAGTCCTTGTGAAATACATTCCCCGCATCGCCGCATCTGCCGCCCTCGTCCTCGTCGCTTTCGCTGTTGTCACGTTCGCCCAGATCAAGTTCGCGCCCCAGTCCGCAGATAACAACCCGGTCGCACAGATCATCCTCAACGTCGAGTCGCAACTGAACGGCTGATCCCCGCCGTTAAAGACAGGCGTCGTCGTCCTCGGCGCTCTCCGCCAGTCGCCACCCGTCCCGCAGCACCACGCGCACTGCTGGCAGGCAGTGCCAAATTAATTCGGAGGCCGTGGCGCTGAGCGCGTTACGAATGAATAATCGGCCGCGAGCGAGGCTCCTTCGTCAAGGTGCATCTCACGCGATGTCCACCACGATTTTTCCGCGTGCGGTGGCGTCCGTCATCGCGTCATAGGCGAGTTCCGCGGACCCCAGATCGAACCGGCGAGGATCGAGATTCGGCGTGAGCTCTTGCCGGCTTCCGTCAGCCGTGTGGCTTCGCGCAGCATCTCTCTGTGGTGTGCGCGATGCTTGCCCGTCAGGAGCGGATAAAGGGTGAACCCGCCTGAGTACGTCGCTTCGCGACACGAAAGCGGAGCGAGCGCATGCGTACCCCAACCCAGCGCGCTGACCACATGACCAAAATGCTTGACGGCGGCAAACGAAGCATCGAGCGTTGGGCCGCCAACGTTGACTACACAACTAGCCATATCCCCTCGCTGTTTGGCCACGTTACGGTGATTGCACCGCACGAAGCTCCGACGGATCGAGGAAGAAATTCCGGTTGTCGGCCATGTGTGCGGTTCGTCGCAAAGCCGTGCAAATGAAGCACAACCACCCCGGGGATCGGAAGAAGCTCGCGGCCGCGATGATTAGTCTCGTGGATGCGCAGACTCCGCCATTGGGCCTTCCGCTCGAAATTGACACGCTGGCCGCTATCGCTGCGAAAAATGCCTATGTGACGTAGAAAACAGAGGCATGGAGGAGTTGCCGGCATCGACTGACTTCGCAGCCGGAGCGAAGAAGAGCGGCGGCTCGGCCTTCGCAGCGCCGCTGTCCGCGTGAATGGCCGTCGTAGCCTGGAAGTCGTCGTTTGGTACACGGCGGTGCCAAGGGCCGCAAGGGGTCGGTTTCGGCCGACCACATTTGGCCGCACTCGGCCAATTTGAGACGTCCGAGGTATCCACCTGGATCGTTGACAATCTGCGGCCAAGATCCCAGCACTGAAGCATATCGACCGCCCAGCTCCAATTCCGCGGGTGGCCCGTTCTGTCGGCGGGTTTAAGGGCGAGCCGTAGTGGCGCGAACCGATTGCTCCGTTTCGCGCACGGCGCGTTTTCGTCCGATCTGCAGCAGCGCGATACTTGCCAGAATCAGGGCAATAGCCGCTACTTCCAGTACGCCAACTCGTTCACCGGCAGCCCAGCCTATCAGCAGCGCGACGGTGGGTGTAATGTAGGTCGAGCCCGAAGCCGCTACCGCACCGAGCTCCTGCAGCAAATAGTAATAAATCAAGAACGCGACTCCGGTGCCTAGAATGCCGAGGCCAACCACGACACCGGTGGCTGCTCGCCAATCCTGAAGGATGCGCGCCATCCCTGAAAAGTTCGTCGACGCCGCTAGAATGAGCAGGGCCAATCCCATCTGCCACGTGACCAACGCCAAGGGCGGAAGATTGAACGGCGACAGGAAACGGCGGACATAAACGTACGACAGCCCGAGGATGATCGCACCTGCCAACATCCAGAAAACGCCGGCGAGATCGATAGGATTGTCGGCCCCTTCCCAGGGCCGAGCAATCAGAACAATGCCGGCAAAACCGAGAACCACGCCGACCACCATCAATCGATTCACTTTTTCAGTTCGTAAGAGCAGTAACGAGAAGATAGCGGTGAATATAGCGATAGAACCGCCAAGAACGCCCGCGATGCCCGATGGGAGTAAAGCAGTCCCTTTCACAATGGCAACATAGTAGAAAGCTGTCGCCACAGCCGCCATGACAAAAAAATGTGGTAGATGACGAATCTGGCTACGCTGGATTACTTTCTGATGCCATTCGGCAAACGCCAGTGGCAGGAAGCCGAAAAATACCCGCAATAAGGCGATCTGCATTGGGCTGATCAACGCCGAGGCCCACTTCATGTAGATAAAATTTGATCCCCAGATTAATCCGAGAAGGACGAAAGCAGCCTTGATAAGTTTCATAGCGCATACCTTGCCAGTCGACGACGTTGGTCCTCAGTAAATCAAAGCTCAGAATCTGCTGATAGAACAAGAACGGCGTCGCCGTAGGACAGATTAGCCGTGATTGGCGACTGCATCGGCTGCGGAAATTCGCAGCGGGCTGCCGGCCACGCGCTTGATGACCGCGTCCGGTTCACTGACGGGGATCCACTCGCACCGTGAGATCGATCCGATGTTCCACCATGTCTCGCGCGAAGTGGCGAGATCGAGAGTCTGGCGAAAGGCGTCGGTCGCGGTTTTGCCGACGGGGACGGGGGAAAGGTCGAGTACCAAAAACGGAATCATTGTTCATGGTCGCACCAAGGACGCTCCATGTCATGAGACGTTGATTTTGAGACTGAATAGTCCTAATATCGCTTACATGAACACGACTGATACCCCCGGCAGAAGTCGGGCCGTCGAACGTGGACGACCGCGAGAATTTGACGTCGACCATGCGATCGAGGCCGCTGCGCGAGTATTTTGGGAACACGGCTACCACGCGACTCCCGTCGATGCGCTATGCGAAGCGACCGGAGTCTTTCGCGGCAGCCTGTATAGAACGTTTGGCGATAAACATGGATTGCTCGTCGCGGCGTTCGATCGCTATGCAGAAGGGGCCGTTGCGCGACTGAAGGAGAGGTTGACTGCCGACTTACCTCCACGACAGGCACTGCGCGAAGCGCTTCTGCACTATACGAAGGTGAGCTCGAACCTGTCCGCGCGGCATGGTTGTTTTATTACGAATGCGGTGATCGAGCTCATGCCAAGCGATCATGTGCTGCGGTCACATATTGAATCGACTTTACAGCGTATCGCGACGCAATTCAGTCTCGCGATAGCAAGAGGTCAGCAAGCAGGCGAATACGATCGTCGTCTCGACGCAGAGGAGGTCGGGCGCTTCCTACTGTGCATGGTTCAGGGGATGCGCGTGCTCGGCAAGGTCGACATGAACGAGGCTGCACTCGCGTCGATCGTCGACATGGCGTTGCGCGCACTGACGTAAGCATATCCGAGTGCTGTAGCTCGGTCGGCGGCATCCGCGAAAAGTGGGTGCCGAATTTTTAATGATTTTGAGAATGATCATTCATGAATTCATCGACCGCTTTGGCATCAAAGTCTGCCGTCTATTGGAAAGGGATTGCTACGTGCCTGGTCGCAACAGTCCTGTTTGGTGTGATGTTTCCCGTCATGACTGATGCGCTGCGTTACATCGACCCTTTTACCTTTACTTCGCTCCGGTACCTGATCGCAGGCGTGGGCTTTGTATTCCTATTGCTGCAACGGGAAGGAGTCGGTGCGTTACTAGCGGATGGCAAGTCGCTGCTGATCGCGTGGTTGCTTGGTTCGATTGGCTTCTGCGGGTTCGGATCGTTTGTCTTTCTGGGGCAGCAGTTAGCCGGAAAACAAGGCGCACTTACCGCGTCAATCATGATGGCCACTCAGCCGATGATGGGGTTGCTCCTCAATGCGCTGGTGCGGAGATCCCCGCCCTCGCTTCCTTCATTTTTGTTCGTTGTTGTCTCGTTCACGGGTGTCGCCCTCGTCATCACGCGGGGCGATCTGCGGGCTGTATTGCTCGCGCCACAACACTACTGGGCAAGCGGCCTCATCGTTCTGGGTGCACTCTGTTGGGTTGTCTACACCTTCGGCTCCGCGCACTTCGCGCGATGGTCAGCGCTGAAATACACGACAATTACGACGTGGCTGGGCTTGATCACGATTGTCATCGTGAACGTCGTGCTCATCGTGACGCACGCAATAGTCGCCCCCACGCGCGCGGCACTTTGGACAATCACACCGCATCTGATTTACATGGGCCCGATCGCGGGCTTTGCAGCGATTCTCTGCTGGATTTCTGGTAACAGAATTCTCGGGCCAATGAATGGCGTGCTGTTTATGGACGTCGTACCGGTTACTACATTTACCGTGTCGGCATTGACAGGCATTGTTCCGGGCGGAGCACAAGTACTCGGCGCCGTGATGACTGCCTCTGCACTGGTTCTCAACAACCTGTATTTGCGGAGGCGCACTCGACGAATGGCAGTATCCACGTCGACCTGACTCGCCAACGGACGCCGCCTCCTACCGGATCCGTACGAGCGGTGACCGGCCGCTTAGTCTTCGTCAACAGCCATCGAAATGCGGAACGGTTGAAAGTCGCTTGTGGGACGGTTCGCGCCTGCCACAATGACCGGCCATTGTTGATCAATCGACCACCGCCTCGCAATCGATTTCGAGCAAGAAGTCTGGGTTGGGCAGCGAGGCCACGATTGCCGTGGTACGCGCCGGATATTTGCCGGGCGCGAAATGCGTCGCGTAGATGCGATTCATCTCTTTGAAATCGTCACGCCGCACGAGCAGTACGGTCACCTTGACGACGCGATCCCATCCCACTCCGGCCGCCTTCAGTACGCCGGTAATGTTCTCCATGACCTGGTTCATCTGCGCGGTGAAGTCGTTGGCAGCGACTTTCCCGTCTTTGTCCAAAGCCGGGGTACCCGCCACGAACAACAGATGGCCAGCCTTAACCGCCGGCGAGTACGGCACCGGGTTGGCGAATTGTCCTTCCGGACGGATGTATTGGATCGATGCGCGGGCGTCCCCCGCCTCTTGCTGTGCTTTCGCCTCGCCGCTGAGCATCAAACTGGATACCAATAGGCCCCACAAAATGTGCTGGACTCGCATGGCGGTCTCCTTGCGTCGTTATTGGTCCCTGTATTCGCGCCCGCGTTAGTCGGGATGAGGCTAACCAAAGAGGCTTCTTCCCTGACATTGAATGCGTACTGCAACACCCTCGGGCTCCGGAAGGATCACCCGGCATGCCGGATGTGACCTCTACGGTGCATCCGATGCAACTGATCGTAATCGCCGGAGATATCCTTGTTCGTGTAGTCGCCCATCAGCCAAGCCGCGACCAGGCTGAATATCGCGCAGATGAGGATATAGCCCGCGATCGCGTAACCCGAATGCGAGTAGGCGAAGATCGCGGTCGCGATGAGCGGCGCCGGGCCGCCCGCGATGACCGATGCCAGTTGATAACCCATCGACGCACCGCTGTACCGCAGACGCCCCGTGAAGGACTCGGCGATCAATGCCGCTTGCGGACCATACATCATCGAGTGCGGTACGAGCGACAACACGATGGCGAGGAAGATCCAGCCGGGGCTTTTTGTCCCCATCAGCGCGAAGTAAATGAAGCCGAATATGCCCACAGCGGCCGCGCCGATCATGTACATGCGGCGCCGCCCGATCACGTCGGATGCATGACCGAAGAACGGTATCGTGAAAAACTCCACGACCGAGGCGGTCAGCACCGCGGTCAGCAGCAGATTGCGCGATGCACCAAGCGTCGAGATGCCGTACGTGAAGACAAAGGCCGTATAGATATAGAAGGGCGCCTGCTCGGCCATGCGAGCGAAGGCCGAAAGCAGCACATCCCTCGGTTGGCGCCGCAAGACCTCGAGCATCGGTGTCTTCTCGATGCGCTGCTCAGCCAGCAGCCGCCTGAAGACCGGCGTTTCCAGGATATTGAGCCGTATGTAAAGGCCGATGGCGACGAGCACGATGCTGAGAAGGAACGGCACTCTCCAGCCCCAGGTGACGAAGCTTTTTCCCGAAATCGTACTGACGACGAGGACGGCGAGATTAGCCAGGAACAGCCCCGCCGGCACGCCGAATTGAGGCCAGGAGGCGGCGAAACCGCGATGCGCGCTGGTGCGCGTCCATTCCATCGACATCAATACGGAGCCGCCCCATTCGCCGCCGACGCCGACACCTTGAATGAAGCGCAGAGCCGTGAGGATGACGGCGCCCCAGATGCCGATGGAGGCGTAAGTCGGGACGAACGCCACGGCGAAGGTGGCGAGGCCCATCAATAGCAGCGTGACGATCAGCGTGGCCTTGCGGCCGATGCGATCGCCGTAGTGTCCGAAGATCGCCGCTCCGACCGGCCGTGCCACGAAGCCGACCGCATAGATCAGAAATGCCTCCAATGTCCCGACGAGCGGGTCCGATTTCGGAAAATAGAGCTTTGCGAAAATGAGGCCGGTGACCGTGCTGTAGAGAAAAAAGTCATACCACTCGATGGTGGTGCCGACGGTGCTGGCGATGACGGCGCGGCGCAATTGACGCCGGGCGTCGTCATCGGAAAGGGGCGCGCCCCCAGGTTGCGAGGTAGCCATATTGAATCTCCGACGACGATTGTCGTAAATCCAATATAGGCGATTTGCATAGTGACGACTGGCGCTGGCGCCGTCGAGGGATGCCGGCGTCACCGAGCGCTCGCCCAAGTGACGACCGTATTGTCTGACCAAAACCACGGGAGCTCGGTGCTCCCCTGCCGAACGTTCGATTGAATTACCCGCGCAGCACGCGCGCATGATGCGCGATGTGATCCGCAATGAACGTCTGGATGAAGAAGTACCCGTGATCGTAGCCCTCGTGACGACGCAGCGTGAGCGGCTGTCCTGCTGCGCCGCAGGCTGCTTCGAATACCTCCGGATAGAGCTCGCGTTCGAGAAACGGGTCCGCCAGCCCCTGATCGACGAGGATCCCCTCATCGAAGCGCCGCGACGCGTGCGCGACAAGCTCGCTCGCGTCGTACGCTTTCCATGCTTCGCGGTCAGCGCCGAGATAGCCGCTGAACGCCTTTTCGCCCCAGGGGCAGCGCATCGGCGCGGCGATTGGCGCGAACGCCGATACCGATCGATAGAGGTCAGGATTGCGCAGCGCGAGCATCAGCGCCCCGTGTCCACCCATCGAGTGGCCGAAGATGCCGAGCCGTGCTCCGTCGATGGGCAGGCTCGACGTGACCGCGTCGCGCAGTTCGTCGCGCACGTACGTGTACATCCGATAGTGCTTCGACCACGGCGCCTGCGTCGCATCGACATAGAAGCCGGCGCCCACCCCGAAATCCCACGAATCGGTTTCGCCCGGCAGGCCGGCGCCGCGCGGGCTCGTGTCCGGCGAGATGAGCGCGAGCCCGAGCTCGGCGGCGAAGCGTTGCGCGCCGGCCTTGATCGGAAACGTCTCATCGGTGCACGTGAGACCCGCCAGGTAGAACAATCCGGGCACGCGTCCTGCGTTAGCCTGCGGCGGCAGGAACACGGAGAAGCGCATCGGCAGGCCGATCGCCGCCGATTGGTGCCGGTACATCCGCTGCACGCCGCCGTGGCACGCATGTTCCTCAACGAGATCCAACATCGCTTGCCTCCTTCGCCAGCTTCAATAGAGCACCACGGAACGGATCGATTCGCCTTGCTTCATGAGGTCGAAGCCTTCGTTGATCTTCTCGAGCGGCAGCGTGTGCGTGATGAGGTCGTCGATGTTGATCTTGCCTTCCATATACCAGTCGACGATCTTCGGCACATCGGTGCGGCCGCGCGCGCCACCGAATGCCGAGCCTTTCCACTGCCGGCCCGTCACGAGCTGGAAGGGCCGCGTGCTGATCTCTTCGCCGGCCGCCGCGACGCCGATGATGAACGACTGGCCCCAGCCCTTGTGCGTGCACTCGAGCGCCTGGCGCATCACCTTCGTGTTGCCGATGCATTCGAACGAGTAGTCCGCGCCGCCGTCGGTCAGCTGAACGATATGGTCAACGATGTTCTCGACCTCGTTCGGATTGATGAAATGCGTCATGCCGAACTTCTTCGCAAGCTCGACGCGCTTCGGGTTGATGTCGACGCCGATGATCTTGTCCGCGCCGATCATTTTCGCGCCCTGGATCACATTGAGCCCGATGCCGCCGAGGCCGAAGACGACGACGTTCGAGCCGGCCTCGACCTTCGCCGAGTAGACGACGGCGCCCACGCCCGTCGTGACGCCGCAGCCGATGTAGCAGACCTTGTCAAAGGGCGCATCCTCGCGGATCTTCGCGACCGCGATCTCCGGCACGACGATGTAGTTCGAGAACGTCGAGGTGCCCATATAGTGGAAGAGCGGTTTGCCGTCGAGCGAGAAACGCGAAGTCGCATCGGGCATCAGGCCTTTGCCCTGAGTCGCGCGGATCGCCTGACAGAGGTTCGTCTTGCGCGAGAGGCAGAACTTGCACTGGCGGCACTCGGGCGTATAAAGGGGAATGACGTGGTCGCCTTTTTTCAGCGTGCCGACGCCCGGCCCGACATCGACGACGATGCCCGCGCCTTCGTGGCCGAGAATCGCCGGGAAAAGGCCTTCCGGATCAGCGCCCGATAGCGTGTAGTAGTCGGTGTGGCAAATGCCCGTTGCCTTGACCTCGATCAGCACTTCCCCGGCGCGCGGGCCTTCGAGCTCGACTTCCTCGATCGTCAGCGGAGCGCCCGCCTTCCATGCGACGGCTGCTTTCGTCTTCATCCTTTATATCCTCGATTGATCGGTTGTCAGGCCCCCTCGAGGGGGGCGATTACGATAACTGATTTACTGTCGGTTGCCAAAGTTTCGTCAATGGGGTGTCACGGCGGTCAGCGCATCATCGACGAGCTTGACGACGGCCGCTTGTTCCCTTTCCGGCGCGAATAGGGGCGCTCGCTCGGCACATTGTCGTTCCAGCTCTGTCAGAAACGCTCGATCGCGGCTCGCTCGATCGAGCAGGCGCGCCAGTTCTTCGTGATCGCCCAGCGCGAAGTACCCGCTGTAATCGCGGCCGAGCATGCCGACGTTGCCTGCAATGCGGCTCGCGAGTACGGGCACGCCCGCATTCACGGCCTCGATGATCACGTTGGCGCCGCCTTCCATGACGCTGGCGACGACCAGCGCCTGCGCGGCGGCGATATGCCGTAGCGTCGCGCCGTGAGGCTGCTCGTCGAGCCAGACGTATCGCGGCGTCCCGGGCCAGGCCCGCGCTTGCAATGCCTCGGCCGCGAGCCGATACTCGTCGGCGAGCGCGCGGCCGATCTGAATCAGCCGCACGGACGAATCATCGGGCAGGCAGTCCAGCGCCCGCATGGGCGTCAGCGGATCTTTCTCGGCGCGCATATGGCCTACCATGACGACGTCGAACGTCCGGCGTTTGCGCGCCGCTGGCGGACGTGTCTTCGGCGCGGGCGCGGACTGATAGATGACGCGGCACTTGACTCGATGAGGCGCGGCAAGCTCGGCCAAGCCTTCTTCCTGCAGCACGACCAGATGCGTGGCAAGATCGAGCGAGCGGCGGGCCGATTCGTCGGAGCGAATGTCGCGGTAAAGATCGGTGCCTGTCAGCACGATGACGAGCGGACGATCCGGGCAGGCCTCGGCGAATGCGGCGATGGAGGGGGCCGAGCGCCGCGCATGCAAGGCGATCAGACAGTCGGGCGGCGCTTTGTGACCGTGCTCGTTCGGCGGCCATTCCGCCGTGAGCGAAATTCGATAAGCAGCGCACAGAAACTTCGACCATCGGTGCGCCGTCTGCCAGTTGCCGTTGTTGGCACTGCGCAACGCTGGGCTGACGATGGCGACTTCGGCGACTGGAGAACTCATGACTTTGCGAGTCGATGGCATCGCGGCAAGGAACCTGAACAAATCGCAACTGGACGCGGCGTTCGTTGACGCTCACCGGTCGACCTGGGCCATCCTGCAGGATCTTACGCCCGCGCAGCTGCAGGTTCCCTACGACCGCGGCATCAACCCGCCACTATGGGAGTATGCGCATATTGCCTGGTTCACGGAACATTGGGTACTGCGCGATCCCCGGCGCGGCCCGGACGGCCGGTTCTCGGCCACCCGTCCGTCCATACTCGAGCATGCCGACCGCTGGTACGACTCGATGCGCGTTGCGCATCGCGACCGCTGGGACCTGGACCTGCCGTCGCAGGCGGAGGTTCTCGAGTATGCGGATACGGTGCTCGAGCGTGTGCGAGCCGCGCTCGCCGCGGCCGCGGAGACAGACGAGGTTCTCTATTATTTCAGGCTTGCCCTGTACCACGAGGACATGCACGCGGAAGCCCTGACCTATATGCGGCAGACGCTCGACTATGCGCCGCATAAGCCTCTAGCACTGGCGCCGCTCGATGATGACGTCGGCGCGGGCACGCGCGAGGTTGCCATCGGCGGCGGGGTGTTCGAAATGGGCGGTGTGAGCGAGGAAGGGTTCGTCTTCGATAACGAAAAATGGCGGCATCCCGTCGAGATCGCGCCGGCGCATATCGATCGTCAATGCGTGAGCAACGCCGAATTCGCCGAGTTCGTCGAGGCAAACGGCTATCGCGACGAGCGCTGGTGGTCCGAAGACGGCAAGGCGTGGCTGAAGGACATTGGGCTCGACCGGCCGCTGCGATGGCGCGAATCGCAAGGCGACGGTAGCGGGCATTGGGAGCACCGTTGGTTCGGGCAATGGGAGCCGCTTCCGCTTTCGCTCCCGGTCTGCCACGTCAACGCGTACGAAGCGGAAGCCTTTTGCCGCTGGCGCGGCCGCCGGCTGCCCACCGAAGCGGAATGGGAGTATGCCGCCTGCCATGGAGCCATCGAGTGGGGCGAGTCCGTCTGGGAATGGATGGCCGACAGCTTCGAGCCGTATGCGGGCTTTTCGGCGGATCCGTACGACGCGTATTCGGAACCTTGGTTTCATACGCATCGCAGCGCACGCGGCGCGTCGTTCGCCACACGCGATCGGATGCGCCATCCTCGCTATCGAAATTTCTATCTGCCGCACCGCAATGACATTTTTGTAGGATTCCGGTCTTGTCGTTGAACGACGACTGATGGCTCGAGTCGCGAGATTCGGGTTGGCTTAACGCTGGCGCGCAACGGGTGAAGCGTGTCGCTTCCTCAGAGCAGCATTCGCACTTGCCGCACGCACTCGTGATCGTCGCTGAGGCGGGAGGTGCGGGAGGTCCACACCGCGTCGAGCGCAGGCCTGACGAGATCGAGTTCGGTCGATATCCCTTCCTCGCGTCGAAAGCGTTGACGGTTTTTTGCCTGCGCTTCGACGATCGCCTGGTCTTGTCGCAGAACGCGACGCAAAAACGGCCACGCGAAGAGGCTGATACCCCAACGCGGCGCCCATCTGTTCTCGACGTGAAGCGTTCCGTGAACGCGCGTCAGCGATTCGCCGATCGGTGAGAAGTGAAGGGTGAAGTACAACGCGCTGCCGTTGCGGTATCGATATTCGAGCTGCGCCGTGCCTGCGGCGGCCGCATCGAAATAGGCGCGCTCGATTTCGCGAGGCGATTCGAATAGCCGATAGAGCAGACCGCTCTGATCGGCATGGCCGTGATAGTCGACTTGCAGCGAGCCCCCCGAACGCGAGACTGTCGCCTCGGCCGTGCGGCGGTGACGGGGGCTGCGCACCAGACCCCGGTGCACGAAATGGGTATGTTGCGCATCGAGGAAATTTTCGAGCGCATCGACAGCGCGACCCTTCCACGTCGATTGCCAGACGAAACGCTGTGCCTGTGCCGCGGAACGATGCATGAACGCGGGCAGGAAATTCGATTGGATTTCCTTCGGGCCTTCGCCATCGAGCCTCACCCAGACCAGACTATCGAACTCCATCACACTGGCTGAGCCAACTCTCGCGAGCGGCAAGGGCGTCTGAGGCGCAAGGCCCGGGACGGCTACGCACCTGCCATCGGCGTCGAAGGTCCAACCGTGATAGGCGCATTGCAAACCGCTTGCGGTGAGGCAGCCGGCCGAGAGCGGGACGTGGCGATGCGGGCAGCAATCGTCGAGCGCGAATAGCCTGCCTTTTGTCGTGCGTGCGATGACGAGCGGCCGGTCGAGCAGCTTGACCGCGAGTGGTTTTCCCCGGACTTGCCGCGAGCGGGCAACAACGAACCAACTGCTTTCGAGTGAGGTCGGCCAATGGTTCATAGATCAAAGCTCAAAGCGCCGCATGATCGGTACGCCGATTCGTGTCGTCAGGGCTCTTAGCGCGCCGAGCGCTCGGCGCATAGGTTGCGGAAGATGCTCCGCAAGAACCGCACTATATTCGATCGCCGGCTTGCCGCCTCGCAGGCGCTTGAAGTGCGCGGCGCCCGCGCTCAGATTCAACGTGCCGCTCCGATGCATCGTGGTTTCCAGCACATGGGCCATGAGCAGACGATAGAGTCCTGCCGATCGAGGCCAGGCCGTGTCGTATCCGACGATGGGTGCGGTCAAAAGCGGCCCCTGCGCGAAAATGCCGATCACGGCGAGCAAACGATCGGAACGGTCCCGGAATCCGGTCAGCTCGAGCAGCCCTGCACGATGCCATGCGCTGAGGAACGCAGCGGTATAACGAGGATTGAGTTTCGAATACTTGTCGATGTAAAGCTGGGCGTAGAGCTTTTCGCTTGCGGCGAAGTCGGCGTCGCGAAACGCGCTGCCGTCGACTCGCTCGAGAGGCGTCGAGCGTAGCAGTTTCAGGTCCCGCCGCAAGTTCTCGTGATCGGCTGCGCATCGCTCGATGTCATCGAACAAATACACTTGACGTGAAGGCACGAGCTCGAATCCGGCCGCGACGAGCGCATGCAGCCAGTCGGCGTGCTGCACGAAATTGAGCGAGCGGAACCAGATCGCGCGATGCGGCCATCGCGCTTTCAACGATTCGCGGGCCGCGGAGAAGTCGATGCCGTCGGTCGACGGATAAAGATTCGTGCTGAGAAGCCAGTTGTTGATCGAGACGGCCCGATCGAACCCGTTTGCGCGCAACCAACGATCGGCCAAACTGATGACGCCCGAGAGCGGCCACGCCAGCCACTTCGGCAACAGGCGCCGCGCTTCTTCGAGGGCGTAGCGGCTGTAGGTAGTAAGCGGTGACGCGACCCAGGCATTCTCTTCATCGACATGGTTGACGACGGCTGGGAACGGCAGGTCGGCGAGTTGGATCGTCTCGACCTTCGCATCGATATTGACGACGTAGTCCTGCGTCGGCACGCCGGTGTGAAGCGCGGCAAAAGCCTCGGCCGACGCAAGGAAGCGCTCGCGCGGAACGTAACGGCATTCGCTCATGGCTCGGGCAGCACCTCGCCGTCCCATTCGATGTCTTGCGTTGCAGCTTCACGCATGTTGCAACGCTGCGCGAGCGCAAGCCGCGCATACGATGCGAGGTCGAGCAGCGCACCGCCGATCGGTCGACGATCGTGCGCGATGCCGATGACATCGAGCCCGCTTCGATAGTCATGAACCCAGCGGCGCAGCTCGTGCTGCTTCAACGCATCGATGAGCCCTGCCGTCAGCATGACGGCGCTTACCATTCTCGGTGTTGGCGACGAAGGTTCGATGCGGGCATCGAGCGTACCGTCGAGCGCGGCGGGCAGGGGATCATCGAGCGAGAACAGATGACAGCCGCTCGTCGCACGCGGGTTGCATTCGAGCACGCTCAGTTTGCCGTCGATATGCTGGATCCAGTCGAACGACAATTGGCCCGTGAAATCGAGTTTTCTTGCGAACGATGCGACGAAGCCGCGGATTGCCTCGATGCTAGCCGGCTCGAAATAGAAGCTCGAACTCGTTTGCATCCGCCATTTGGGGCGATAAAGACTGTGGGCGACGAGCCGCCCTTTGTCGGCGACGCTGTAGGAGCAGTACTCCGTGCCGGTCAGATACGTCTGAGCGACCCATCGGCCCAGTGGGGCGAGCTCGGGTGCGTCGTCGGGAATCCCATTCCGATAGAGCCGTACGTGAACGCCGAATCGCGAGAACTCCGGCTTCAATACGACGGGTCTCGTCCCGGCCCAGGCGCGCGCTTCACCGATCGATGTCACCGTCGATGACCGCGGGACTTCGACGCCGCACCCTTGCGCGAGCGAAAGGAAACGCCACTTGCTATGGACATCGCGCAACTTGTCGAAATCGTCCGCGAGCACTCGCACCTTTTGCGGCAAGCTTTGTCGGTAGCGCGAGACGAAAAATACTTCCTCGCAGGTGGGGACGACCAGCTCGATGGCATGGCTGCTGCAGGCGCGCGCAAGATCGGCGGCGAATCGCGCCGGCTCGTGACGGGGCGACGCGATGCGCAGTGTCGTCTTTACCGCCCGCGAAGCTCCGCTGATCGAGCAGGAAACGCTGTCCGCGACGGTGACGGTCCAACCTTGATGCGCGAAGCGACGCGCGTGGTCCAGCGCGACCGGTGCTCGCCCTCCGAGTATCAGAACGTTGCGCGTCATGGCGTTCCTATGTCGAATGCATCCTGTCGAACTGACTCGCCGATGGTCGCGTCACGCAAACGATCCGTCTGCGTTTGGCGGCGTTCGCGCGCGCTTCGAGAGTCGCGCGCCGCCAGGCGGGCGGCGTCATGCCCTGCATGCCGATCAATTCGTCGATCGCCCGGCGCACCGACGCGAACACGGCCTCTTCACCGTGTACGGCCAGATGCAGCGTCGCGTCGTGCTGCGCGAGAGTGTAATCGAGGACATGATCGCCGTGTCGTGCTATCGCATGCCGAACGGCGTCGGGAAAGAGGGGCATCAGGCGCCCGGTGGAGCGCGAGGGGAGCCAGAGCACGTCATCGACGCGGCCATCGATGGCGGCGAGCGCGCGCGTGACGCGCCCGCATCGGCATGGCTCGCCGCGCAACCGCAAAATATCGTCGAGACGATAGCGGACGATCAGCTGCGTCCGCCGCGTGAAGTCCGTGATGATCGGGACGAATCGCGTTCGCGTCTCGTCGAGCCATTCGGGCTCGATATGAACGAACTCTTCATTCAGATGCAACGATCCATGCTCGCATGTGTAAGCGAGAAAACCTTCCGTGCACTGATATAACTGGTGCACCGGCTTGCCATAGGCTGCGCGGATTTGCCGCTCGTCGTCGGGCTCGAGCACCTCCGCGACGGAGATGAGTTTGCGCGGCTGCAGCGGCAAGCGGCCGTCGAGCGATTCGCTCGCAAGCCACGCCAGAACACTGGCCGGCGCGACGAGGACGTCCGGATCGAATTTGACCAATGCCCCCGCATGAGTATGCGCACCCGATTGCAGATCGAAAAAACGAAAGTCGATGAGCCGACTTCTGAGCGTCGTATAAAGCGTGCTGTTCGCTCGCAGGAAAAGCGCGACACGCAAACGAGCCATTCGTCGCACGAGGCATCCGAGCAGATCGCGGTCCAGCGTCCGTGCGAGCAGGATGCCTGCCCATGTCGCGCGCTCGTCGCCGCTCGCGAGGAAGACGCCGGGGCGTCCTTGGGTGCCGCTCGACAATCCCGCCGTGAGCGACGGATCGAAGCCAGTCGGCGGCGGTTGCCCGGTTTCGGCGGCGCGCGCCGCCGCGAGCGCGTTTTCGAGTTCGATGCCGCGCGTGTTGAATCCGGAAAAATGTTCGAGCATCGTTTGCTTGTCGACAATGGGCAGCGATGTCAACTCGCTGACGCGCGCCTCTCGATAGAAGGCCGCCTGTTTCAAGGTTGTCGAGAGAAAGGCATCGAGCCGGCGGCGTTGCCATTGCTCGAGCGAAGCGCGATCGCGGAATCGCAAGCCATATCGCGTGCGGATGAAGGCCCGCACCATGCGCACGAACTCAGCGGGCCTCATCGCTCAGTTGCTTCCATGTCGATTCGCAATGCGATGGCACCATCATGAGGCTCTCTTGTCGCGCCAGGACTTGCCGAAGGGCAGCGAACGTCGAGAGATATTCCCGCTTGTCGGCAAAAAGCTGCGACGCGATCCAGGTCGGCGCGCGGTCATGCCTCAGCGCATCGAGCGACCAGCATGCGTCCGCGACGAGAAACACGGTGCGTGCTTCGGTGGTTTTGAAGAGCAGCCCGAGTTGGCCCGCCGTATGACCGGGCAATGGCACGCCGGTCAGACTCCCGTCACCGAGCAGGTCGAAGCCGTATCTGAACGGGCGCATCGAATCGGGCAACGCGACTCGCGGGCAATCGTCCACATAGGTCAACGACATATCGAACCGATCGGGAAGCAGCATACGAAGATAACCGCGACGCAATCCGCCCATGCGCGACGCCCGGCGCATGGCTTCGACTTCGGCTCTCATGACGAAGATCTTCGCCCGCGGATAATCGCCGATTCCCGCAATATGGTCCGCATGCAGATGCGAGACGAACAGATGCTTGATATCGTCCGGCGCAAAGCCGTGAAGTCCGAGCTGCATTGTGAGCGATTCGCCGGGGTTGAGCGACACCGGCGTGACGAGACGGTACAGACGCTCCGGAAAGCGCTGGGTCGCGGCAAAGAAGGCATCGCTGTACCCCGTATCGAACAGCATCGGGCCGTGCCGCGGATGGATCAGCAGGCACGCTAACGCGGGAAACGGAACGGCGGTGAATCGACCGCCTCGCTGAGCGATGCACTCGGGATGCGAGCAATGTCCGACCTTGAGGAGGCGAAATCCGATCTCCGTGCTCATCGATCGTCCTTGTGGCGCGCGGCAGCGGCGAACCATGCGGCCGTACGCGCGATGCCGACGTCGAGCGGGACGCGCGGCACGTAGCCTAGCAATGTGTGCGCACGCGTCAGATCGAGCGTTTGCGAAAACGCCAGCAGTCCCGCCGAATAACGCGTGATGGGAGGCTCCCAGTCCGGCCGGAGCCGCGCGGCCCGTTCGAGAAGCGCGGCGATCGCATCGACGAGCGGATAGGGAACGCGGCGCACGCGCAGTTCCAATCCGAAGGCTTGCCCGAGCTTCGCGAACATGTCGCGCACTGTCATCGGATCGCCATTGCTGATGTTGACGACGGCACGTTCGATGTCGGCTCCGAGCGCGAGCATGACCGCATCGACGACGTTGTCGATATAGGTCAGATCGATCAATGCGTTCCCGCCTCTCATCAGCGGCAGTCGCGATACTTTGGCGACACGGAAGATGCGCGGAAGCAGCGTGGCATCCCAAGGACCGAAGATCGCTCGCGGGCGCAGCACGATAACGGAATCGATTTGCGCGCGCGCGACGAGGTGTTCCGCGATTCCCTTGGTCCTCGCATATTCGTTGACGGGGGGCGGCAGCGGCTCGTCTTCCCGAATGCCCAGGCGATCACGAAAATCGAAGTAGAGGCTCGGCGTGGAGATATGGACGAGACGGGAGATGCGCCGGGCTTCGCATGCGCCGACTACCTCGCTCGTGGACGCAACGTTGGCGCGCTCGAACGCTTCGCGCCGGCCCCAAGGCGACGACAGCGCGGCACAGTGGATGACCGCATCCACATCGCCTGCCGCTTCCGCCAGCAAAGTCGCGCTTTTCGGGTCGCCATGCTCGAGCATGATGAAACGAGTGTCCAGGTCGCGCTGCGCCGTGCCGGCCAGCACATCGGCTGCGTGCTTCGAATCTCGCCCCGTGAAGACAACACGATGGCCCGAAGCGTTCAGTCGCCACACGATATGGCGTCCGAGGAAGCCCGTTCCACCCGTTACGAGCACGCGCATCTTCAGTACACCATGACCATGCCGCCCATCGTCACGCCGGCGCCCGAGCCCAGCAGCATGAACGGCTCTCCGCGCTGCAGCCGGTTGTCGGCGATTGCATGATGCAAGGCGCAGGGCAGGGAGGCCCCGACTTGGTTGCCGAAGTCGGCGAGGATATCGACGATTCGTGTTGCATCGATGCGCAACCGCTTGGCGAGATGATCGAGCGCGAGGCGGCTCGCCTGATGCGGGACGACGAGACGAACCTGATCCAGCTCGATCATTGCGCCGTCGAGCAGATCCGACATCAGCCGTGGGAGTTCGCGAGAGACTATCCGAAAGAGGCGGGGCCCGTCCATATGGAACAGGGTGAGAGGCATGAAGTCGACGCCTGGGCGTGCGGGATGGTAGCGCGAGCCGCCTGCTTTGATATGGCAATGGCTCGCGCTTTCGGCGTGTGTTTCGATGCACGACGCGAGGATGCACGATGCCTCGTCGGGCCAGCTTTTGCGGACGATGGCGGCTGCGGCGCCGTCGCCGAAGATGGCGGATTCACCGAGCGTCGACCAATCGAGCGAGAACGTCGCGATATCCGCCGATACGATCATCACGTTGCGATAGCGGCCGCAGTCGACGAGATAGCTGATCGTATCGAGCGCAACGAGGAACGACAGGCAGCTGGCGCCGATATCGAATGCGGCGATATGCCGTGCGCGATGGCCCAGTTCGCTGAGAATCAGCGCGGCGTTATAAGGCAACGCCTGATCCATTGTTGCCGATGCCGCAACGAGGCAATCGATGTCGCGCCATTCGAGACCGGCGCGAGCCAGTGCGTCGGCGCAGGCTTTCGCCGCGAGCGAGGCGGCGCTTTCGTGTTTGGCATAGTGGCGCGCACGCACACCGTAGCGCTCGAAGACCGTGCCGATCGGCAACCCGAAACGCCGATCGATTTCTTCGCTCGTCAGCACGCTTTCGGGAACCGCGACGCCCGTGCCGCAAATGCGAATATGACGTCGTGAGTCGTTCAAATGGTCTCCTTTCCATCGATGCCATTTTCAATGCCGCGAGCGTGTCTACTCCCATTGGAGATACGCGGGTCAGGCCGCCGGTCGCCTTGCGTCCGTCCCGGTCATGAGCGCACATTCTAGCGCGTCCGCCGAAGCTGGCACGCGGTCTGCTGACCTGAAAGATCGCACATGTCATCCCGGAGAAAGATCATGTCCACCAGCACGGAACCGAGCGTTTATAAGGTCACCGAGATCATCGGCACGAGCCCGACGTCCTGGGAGGATGCGGCGAAAAACGCCGTCGAAACCGCCGCCAACTCGCTGCGCGACCTGAGAATCGCCGAAGTTTGCAAGCTCGACATGAAGGTCGATAACGGCAAGATCGTCGAATATCGCGCCAGAGTATCCCTGTCGTTCAAGTACGAGACGTAAGAGGATCGTGCAAGCGGCGGGGTTCATCAGCTCGGCCGACGTTGCATCGCCGAGCCCATGGCTCGCTGCACGCGCGCCGTTGCCAGCGGCGCGCGTGCCCGGGTCATAGCGTGCTGTCGAAGTCGCGCAACTGTCGCTCGGCCTCGTCCCGCGCGATCCCGTAGCGCTCCTGGATTCTACCGACGAGATACTCGCTGTCGCCGTCGGCCACTGCGAGGTCGTCATCGGTCAGCTTGCCCCACTGGGCCTTCAGCTTGCCGGACAGCTGTTTCCACTGGCCCTTTATCTTGTCTTCGTTCATCGTCTGCTCCTTGAGTCGAGATGAGGCCAAAATCAGACAGCAACTCCCGTGCCGCCGATTGTCGCTAATCACCTCCGAGAGGCGATGGCCGACTGTGCCGCGATATGGTGTTCGCGCGTAACGAGGACTGCCACGGCGAGCGCCGCCGCATAGGCGATCGACACCAGAAAGTACGTGTGCTGCAGGCCGACGGCTTGGCTCAACCAACCGCCGAGCGCAATGCCCGTGATCGACGAAAACTGTGTGGTGCTCTGTGCGATGCCGATGAGATGCCCTTGGCCGCGGCTTCCGGCAGCATGCGAAATTAGCGACATCAAGACGGGTGTCGTTGCCGCGAGAAGCACACCCCATACGAAATAAAGGGTGGCGAAAACGCGAACGTCCCGGGTTATTCCGGCGGCGATCGTGACGATGGCGCATGCGGCGGCGACGTAGACGATTTTCCGCAACGCATCGGGAAGCGCCTTCTTTTCGAAGTACCGCGCCCAAAGCGATGCCGATACGGCAAAACCGAGAGACATGAGTGCGTAGCAGAGCCCCGTGACCCAATTGCCGGCATGGAATACCGAATGAACATAGAGCGAAAACGGGGACTGCGTCATCGTGCGGCTGGCTAGCAACATGCCCATGATGGCGAGCAATCCGCCGATCGGTCCCGCTTGCCAGAGTCGGAGCGGGCGATGCGTGCGCGGCGGCGCGCTTTTCGTCTCGCTCGAGGACGAGGTCTGCGGTGCGCGTACGTCGGGAACGGCGAGCACGACAGCGAGCGTGCAGGCGGCGCAAAGCAGAGCCGCGACGATATTGATCCAAAAGAACGTTGCATGATCCAGGATCACACCACCGCAGATCGCGCCGACGATCGATCCAACGTTCGTCGACACTTGCAGATATGCGAAGAGCCGCGTGCGGCGCGAGGGATCGACTACCGTCACGCCATAGGCTTGCGCGGGTGCCGTGTAGCCCGCGCACGCGCCCTGGATCACGCGCAAGGCGAGAATGGCCCATACGTTCTCCGCAAAGGCGAGCGCTGCCTGCGTCAGCGCAAGCGCAAGCAGCGCGCGGCACATCATCAGCTTATGGCCGGTTCGATCGCCGATGCGGCCCCAGCGCGCGCCCATCAGCATCATCCCGAGCATTGGGCCGACGTACACCGCGACCGCCGCGAACCCGAACTCGAAGCTCGATGTGGCGAGCGCTTTTAAGTGGACCGGCCAGAAAGGGCCGCTCATCTCCATGGCGCTGATGGAGACGAGCTGCACGGTGAACAGCAGGTGGACGAGCCTTGATGCTGGCGCCGGCAAGACGGTATCGCGTCTCATCGATCGGCTCTCGCGTAGTCGGGTTTTGCCGGCACGAGAGGATTCGATAGCCTGTGCTCGATCCGATAGTCCGAATACTTGAGCAGATGCATTCTCAGCACGGATCGGCTCGGCCACGGCTGCTCGAGGAACGCGGCACGTTCGGTTCTCCAAAGCGTGCTGTCGACATCCGAGGCAAAGAGATCGAACGTCCGAGCCGTCTCATCGCGGAGAATGTCCCATAGGCGGGGCGATGCGAGACCGTACTCCTGCGTCAGCAGCAGTGCGAGCTCGTGAAGATGGCAGACAAAGCACGCATGGAGCACGCATGAGCGCACGGGTTCGATGTCGTCGTCGAAGACGGTCGGCAAAATGCCCGGATGAACGTACGGCTTCAATTCGTACCCACGTGCATCGAGCAGTGGTGCGAAAGTCCGCCCGTCGCCGAAATCGCGCATCGCAAGCCGACGAGGCGCGCCATCGCGGGCAAACAAGACGGACGCGTTTTGCTGATGCGCTTCGAGCGCGATGCCGTAACGGAGATAGATGCCGATGACGGGATATGTGACGGTTCTCACGTATGCACGGAAGTATTCCTCGACCTGATTCGCCGTGGCGCGCTGGCCGTCGCGCTCGATCAGCTCGGACACAAGTGGACGGCGGTTTGCCGGCGAGCGCGTCGAAAGTGCGGCGACGGTGACGGGTAGGAGATCGTCGGACCGCTCGAAGGCACCCGCGCTTGCCCGATAGGCGACCGAAAGGTAGCGTCCCGGACCGTCCTCCTGCTTCACCGCATGTTTATAGTGGAACGCCACTTCCTCCGGAAAGATTTCGAGGGTTCCGGCAAGGCGAGCGTCGGCGGCGAGGATGCGCTCGATCACGCTGCTGATGCGCGGGCCCATATGGATCGACTTCGCTTGCAGGCTGCGTTGCTCGCTCGTGAGCCAGAGCGCAATGGGCAGCTTGATGAACGGCACGGGCCCCGGCAGCCGCGGCATCATCGTGCGAAACGACATCGTTGGCAGCGTATAGATGTCCGGCCCATCCACGATGAGAAGGCCTTCCCCGATCTCGGCCGCATATTGTTTGCAAACGAAATGCTCGAGATGCCAACTGTGGATCGGCAACGGAAGCCACTCGCGCTCGTGCAGCTCACGTTCGTTCAGACTCGCTTTCCATCGTGCCCAGACTTGTGGAAACTGACTTGCGAACCAGTCGTGGTAACTGCCGACGCGCGGCATGCATTCCATATAGGCCATGTCCGCGCGCAATGCCGCGATACGCACGCGGACGCAGGCGTTGAATTCGGGCGAGAGGGCCGCTACCTGGTTCCCGTCGAGATCCGGTTTGCTTTTCCACGTCGGATAGTACGGGTGCCCTTCGAGCGAGCCCCATCGATCGAGCAGCACCGCGGCATCGCGCACGGAATAGTGGCTGCGCAAATAGTCGATCAGTCCGGTCGCGCTTGCTGCCTGCATCTTCGCTCGGAGATCGGCCTCCCATGTCACGCGATGTACTCGCGCGAGCACATCGTTTTCGATGCTGTTTTCGACGTCGTGCGCGAGTCTTTCCACGCCGTCGTCAGGAGCGGGAAAGTCGAACGCCGGCCGCAGTATGTCGATCAGCTGGTCAGGGCTCTCGACGGCAGTACGTGCGCCGTTCGCGCCGATGAGCACGATGTCGCCTCGGTTGACGAACGTATCGCCCGGCGCCGCCCAGAGGTCGGAGAAGTGGAGAACGGCGTGGCGATGCCAGAGCGGCAGATAAGCACTCGTTCCTTCGGGAGCAAAGACAAGGGTCGCGCTATCGACGATTCGCTCGGCGAAGACGCATCGCACCATGCGCCGCAGCGCATTGCGACGCGACGCGAAGCGAACGGCCTGGTGCTTTTCTAGCGCGGGCGAGGCACTGTCATCGCGCTCGTCCGAGGGTAGACATTTTATGTGTTCCATAGGACTCCTGATCAAGACGGCCAGGTTCGAGGGAAGTAATCGAGCGCGGAGCCGCGCGATTCCCCCATGTAGGAGACGTTCCAGCGATAAATCTCATCGATGTACGGCAACCGGACGTTCAGGCGCCTTCCCATTTCAACGAGCAGCGCGAGGCCGTATGCCACGTCCTCCTGGAACGCGCGGCTTTCACGGTCGATCAGATAACCCGTGCCGCTGGGCGAGGGGACGAGCGGGGCCAAGATTCCGTCGTAGGCGCGATTCGTTCTGAGGACCGACAGCATGGTTCCGCTATCGGCGATCTGATCGCCGTAGGCCTCGACGATTTCCTGCTTGAGCGGCTTCACCGAAGAGAGATCGATGCCGAACTCGCGCTCGAGCGCCGTGCGCAATCGCTGATTGTCTTCGTCGCAGCGCTCGATGAAGTAGGCGCCGAGCTCCGGGCAATCATTCCACCAGCGGATCGGTTGCGAGAACGGCCGCCGGTGCCATTGGCCGTAAGGCCCGATGAGCCCGTAGATGACGGAGCCGTGCATGATCGGGTTGCCCGGCGTCAGGGTGATCTCCAGATAGTTGTTGAGCAGTTCGACACGTGCGTCGTAAAGCCGCTCCAAGTGCGCGAGCAAATTTCGTCTGGTTGCCGTGCTTTCGCGCACGTGCGTCGCGACATGCAGGGTCATCTTCGCGCCGCCCATCCGGACGGACACGCCGGGGTCGAGATCGGAAGCGATATGCGCGACGTCCTTCATGCCCCAGATGACGACATTCGGCAGCGTGCCGAGCAATCGTTCCGCGAGCCAGTCGTAGCCGCAAAATCCCGGGATCGCGCCCACGAAAACCGGCTTCTCGGTGGGCAGCGATTGAGTGATTCGGTGGAGCAGCGCGGCGCGCACCTGCGCCGGCACCGTTACGATGACGACGTCGGCGTTGTGAAGCGCTTCGGCTGCATCGCAGGTGACGCGGTCGAGTCGCACGGTTTGCTTCGTGCCGTCGGGCATGATCGCGCTCATGCGCTGCCCAGCGCCGAGGTAGCGATCGACGACCTCCTGGCGGCCGGTCAGCAATGAGACGCGGACGCCGGGGCGCGCTTTGAAGAGCACCGCGGCGAGATGACCCGTGCGCCCCCCGCCGCATACCGTGACGTTGAGCGGCGCCAGGCCGTCGTTTTCAGCATCGAGCGCGTTCATGCCACATACAGCCGTGGCGTCTCGCGCGGCTTGTCGATCGAGTGGTCGTTGCCGAGCCATTCGTCGAGCTGCTGCCAGACGCGCGGATCGAGCAGGTCGCGCTCGCGCAACCAGTCTTCGCTGAAGACGGTATGCAGGTACTTCTCGCCGCCGTCCGCGACGGCGACGAGCACGTTCCCGCCGATGATGCCGCTATGGGTCAACTCGAGCGCTTTGTAGATGACGCCGCCGGTCGAGCCTCCGACGAGCAGCCCCGTTTTGCGCGCGACGTAGCGGGCCGTTTCGAAGGCCTGGGCATCGGTAACCTGTACGCCCATGTCGATGCAGCTATAGTCGAGCACGAGACCTACCGTATCGCCAGCCGGCGTTCCGGTGCCCGACTGATAGTAGGCGTGCCCAGGCTGGCCGAACACGATCGAGCCGTCCGGCTCGACGGCGATCGTTTTCGTCTCCGCGTTGTGAACTTTCAACCCGTGCGCGATGCCGGTCATCGAGCCGCCCGTGCCGACGCAGCCCACATAGGCGTCGATGTGCTCCGCTTCCGCAATGGCTTCGCGCACGAAATCCGCATAACCGCCCGCATTGGCGGCGTTGTCCGACTGGTTCATGAAGACGGCGCCGCGGATCTCGCCGGCCAGCTCGGCTGCCATTCTCTGGCGCTCGACGACGGCGACTTCGTCCTCGCGATAATCGCCTTCCACATAACGGATCTCGGCGCCGAGCGCACGCATGACGGCGATCTTGTCGGGGGCGGCATGATGATCGACGACAGCGATGAAGCGCATCCCGAACTCGACGGCGGCGATCGCAAGCCCGATGCCGGTATTGCCCGACGAGGACTCGACGATGACGCCGCCGGGCTTGAGCCTGCCCGATTTCAGCGCGGCGAGGACCATGTTGCGCGCCATGCGGTCCTTGATGCTTCCGCCCGGATTGTTCTTTTCGACCTTCAGCAGCAGCCTGGCCTGCCTTCCCGGAACGGAGAGACTAAGAATCGGCGTATTGCCGATCAGATCGGTGACTTTGTTCAAGATCATGCCGATGCCTCCAGTGAAACGTCAGGTGAGATTGCCATGCGGCCCGCGGCGTCGAAGCTTGCGACGACGCGGCACGGCATGGGATGGCGATGAAACTCGTTTTCGAGCAGGTCCATCTGGTAGCCGGCCGTGTTGGCGTAAACGAGCAGGTCTCCCGCTTTGGGCCGCTTCGGAAAATGGACGTAGCGATTCGTGATCACATCTTCGTCGAGGCAACTGTGCCCGGCGATGTAGGCGGGCACGGTTGCGCGCGACATGCCGCGGTGCCGCGCGTAATCGTCGGCTTTGTCGTCTTCGTCGGCGGCGATGAGGATCGGATCGACGAGAAACTCCGAGGCAAACCACGTTTCACAGGCGCTGAAGCTGCTGCCTTCCGCGAAGACGGCCAGCGTGCCGTTCGCAAGCGACTTGACGCGCGTGATGCGGAACACGGAAAGCGCGGCCTGATCGACAAGGCTGCGTCCGGGCTCGAGCGCGAGGGTCAGCTTTTCGCGGTTCAGATACCGCGCGACCGACAAGCCCGGGGCACACGACGATCCCAGGAGTCGGCCGAGCCATTCGGTCGCGCCCAAGTTGCCGCCGTAGGGATAGAGCGAGGACGGAACGCGCGAATTTCGATAGTCGGATTCACGCTGATTCAGCAAAAACGCGTTGTAGAGCGCGCTATCGACATATCGAACCGGCATCCCGCCGCCGATGTCGAGCAATCGCGGCGAGACGCCAAGCGCACGCGCGGCGTCGATGAGCGGCACCAGTTCGGTGATTGCCTCGACGCGCGATTCGTATCGATAGCCGGATAGATGGAAATGAAACCCCTCGAACTGAAGCATCTCGGGTACGGCGGCAAGACGGCGCAGGCAGACGAGCAGGTCGGCCGCCGTCATTCCGAAGCGGCTCGCACGATAAGCATTAGGCTGATAGCGCAGCAGGATTCGCGTGGGACGTTCCGCGGCGATTTCACGCGCGAGCGAAAAGAGATCGTCAAACTCCTCGCGTGAATCGATCGCGATGAGCGCACCGGCGCCGATCAGCGCCGCGTGGAACACGCGTGTTTTCGCGGGGCCGGTCGCGCAGAGCCGGCTACCGTCAGCGCCGCAGCGGAGCGCATCTCTGAGTTCGTAGAGGCTCGACACGTCCACGCCGATCCCCGATTCCACTGCGGCGCGCACCAACGCGTTCGATTTGTTGACCTTGGCGCCATAGAACATCTCGAACGGCAGATCGTGCTTATGGAGCACGGCGCGCAACGCATCGACGTTCTCGACGAGCACGTTCGGCAAGACGATGTGGAGCGGGGAGCCGAACTGTGAGAGGAGCGATCGGATCCGCTCGGGCCATTCGTCGACGAGTCGCGCCACGTAGCGATGAACGAGCGGCGCAAGCGTCTTACCTTCGATGACGAGACTGCGCGACGAGATGCCCGGAACCGGCGGTGAAAAGCTGGCGGGATTCATGATCGCCGATGTCGTCAAAAGTCCACGGAGGCGGACATGAAGACCGTTCTCGGCGCGCCGAGCGAAATCGTGCCGAACGATGCAACGCCTGCCCAGTATCGGCGATCGAACGCATTGAGCACGCCGGCGCGCCATGTGGTCGACTTGCCATAAATCTTCGTCTTGTAGCGCGCGCCGAAGTCGAATGTCGTCCACGCGGGGACGGACTGCGTATTGGCTTGATCGATGTACTCGCGGCCCGTAAGGTTGACGGCGCTCGTCAGCGTCAGGCCGCTGATCCAGGGGGTATCCCATTCGGCGCCCGCGTTGGCCATCCAACCCGGAACGCCGACGGGGCGGTTTCCGACCGTTGCCGGATTGTTCGTTTTCGTGAGCGAGGCATCGATCCAGGTTATGCCGCCGAGCAGCCGCACGCCGTTGATGGGCTCGCCCGAGACGTTCAGCTCGATGCCCTGGTTGCGCTGTTCGCTGTCCACAGCGAACGTCGTGCCGAACAACTGTCCGCTCGGCTTCGTGATCCTGAACGCCGCGAGCGTTGCGAGAACGCCGCCGAACTCGGCCTTGACACCGACTTCCTGCTGTTGCGTCTTGTACGGTGCGAACACCTGTCCGGCATTCGAAGCCGTAACCGGTGCGATATCGCCTTTGCTCAGGCCTTCGATGTAATTCGCGTAGAGCGAGATGTTCCGCCAAGGTTTCACGACGATGCCGGCGAGCGGCGTGACGGCACTGTCGTTATACGATGAGGAGCGAGCCCCCGTCGTCGCGTTGAAGTTGTCCGATTGCACATGCTGCTGCCGCACGCCGAGCGTCAATTGGACGCGTTCGTCGAATGCGCTCAATGTGTCCGCGAGCGCGAGGCCGGTCAATGTGGACGCCGATATCTTCGGCACACGCGTTGGCGCGGCCACGTTCGGCTCGGCGCTCGCAACCGGCGAATAGATGTTCGAAAGGATGGCACGGCCCGTGTTGTTCGCGCTCGCGACGCGGTCCTGATAGGCGCTGGCTTGGAACACGACGGCATGCTTGACGGGCCCCGTATCGAAGCGGGCGCGTACACCCGTATCCGCGGTTGACCGGTTGACTTGGAAGTTGGCATTGAACGGAGTCGACGACGTGTTGCCCAGTGCATCGAGGATCGTCGGCGTCTGGTCCGAGAAGCGCGCGACATCGGTTTTCGCGCCGCCTGCGTCGGCGAACACCGTCATAGCATCGTTGACGTCGTATTCGGCATGCAGCAGCGTCGACATTTCGTTGGCTTTCCACCAACCCCATGGCTGACTGACGTTGCGGCGGCCATCGGGCGCGTCCGGCACCGGGACACCCGGCGCGACGAGGAACGGCCGCGTGGGCGCATCGACCCACTGGTATTGCTCGATCAGGTCGAGCGACGCGCGCAAGCGTTCGCCTTGATAATCGAGCGACAAGTGGCCGACTTCCGCTCGCGACTTTTGATTGTCGAGGGCCGTGTCGCCTTGTCGATGCAAGCCGTTGAAACGAATGCCGAACTGCCGGTCGCTGCCGAACCGGCGGCTCAGGTCGACGGATTCGCCTATTTGGGACTCCGAAGCATAGTCGAGCGTGACGCGCGTCAAGTCCTTGTTGAGCGGGCGTTTGGGGACGACGTTGACCACGCCGCCGACGCCGCTCCCCGGCGACATCCCGTACAAGAGCGCCCCCGGCCCTTTGAGTATTTCGACGCGCTCGAGGTATTCGGTGAAGAGGTGGTAGTTGGGCGAAACGCCATAGACACCGTCGAATGCGATCTCGCTGATGTTCCCTTCGTTGATCGGAAAACCGCGGATGTAGAACGAATCGGTCACGCCGCCGATCTGCCCGGTGAAGCGGCTTGAAGGGTCTTTGCCGACGACTTCCGCAAGCGTGGTGGCGTTCTCGTCTTCCATCGTTTGCGACGTATAGTTCGTCACGCTGAACGGCGTATCGGCGACGCGCTTATTGCCAAGGAGTCCTAACTGTCCGCCTTGCGCGAGCTGGCCGCCCGGCAATGCGGGCGGCAATTCCGTCGATGCCTGGGCACGAACGACGACCGCCGGCAATGCATGCTCGGTCTGTATCTTCTTCGTCGCGCCCGCCTCCTCGGTGGCTTCCGCAGCGGTTTGGGCATAGCTTTGCGCGAAGCCGGCGGCGAGAGCCCCGGCGAACAGAAGGCGAACGGCCGTCGAGAGCCGCGATGGAATCGGCGAAGGCGAGGCCGCCGACGAAGATGCTGGCCAACCTATGGCGCTGGCCCTGGCGCTGCGATGCCACTGCATGACGATGGATTTCCTCTTCTTGGTGATCGATGCGGACGTTTGCGGGTCTGCACACGTCTCGGTGAAGACGGGTGAACAGTAATCGAAATAGGAATCATTAGCAATAGCATTCGTAAGAATTTTAAAAGGCGTTGGCTTGATACGGGGCGAGCAGTCGGGTTCGCCGAGGCGGCGCGCTTGGGCGCAGGTTGAGGTCGGAAAGGCGCTACGCCGATTGCGGATTTGCGACCGGGAAGCGGAACCTACGCGCGGGAAGTCTGGGTGGGCGAGCGAGCGGGCCGTTCAACGGTCCGCCCTTGCGGTGACACTTATGCGAGGGTCTCTTTTTGCGTTGCCGACAGGCGCCAGGCCGTACGTTGCGAGAGACGCGCGATAGCCTCAGGCGTGGAATGCGAGGCCCTTGTCGATCGCCACGCCGCCGGTCGCGAGCGGCGCGACTTGCTTGCGGCGCTCGCGCGTCGGCGCGGTTCCGAACGCGTCGCGATAGCTCTTGCTGAAATGACAAGCCGACTGAAACCCGCAAGCCATCGTGATATGCATGATCGACATGTCGGTCTGCAGCAGCAGCTCGCGCGCGCGCCGCAACCGTAGCGTCAAGTAGTAGTGAGTCGGCGTCATCCCGAGATGCTCGCGGAAAAGCCGTTGTAGTTGCCGCTGCGACATATTCGCCAGCCTCGCGAGCTCCTCGCGCGAGAGCGGCTCTTCGATGTTGCTCTCCATCAGCGAGATCACTTCGAAGAGCGACTTGTTCGCCGAGCCGAGCCGCGCCACGAGCGGCATGCGTTGCTGCGCCTTCGGATCGCGCACGTGTTCGACGATGAACTGCTCCGCGATTTGGGTCACGCGCGCCGTGCCCACACGCGGCGCGATCAGATGCAGCATCATGTCGAGCGGGGCGACGCCTCCCGTGCAGGTCACGCGATCGCGATCGATGACGAAAAGCTCCTTCAAGAACCGCGTTCCAGGGAACTCTTCTTTCAGCGCGGACATGTTCTCCCAGTGGATCGCGCAAGCATAGCCGTCGAGCAGCCCGGCCCGCGCGAGCGCATACGTGCCGGTGCAGAGGCTGCCCAGCACGACGCCCGAGCGCGCGAAGCGGCGCAGCTCCGAAAGGTGCGCCGGCGTCGTCGAATGCTGAACGTCGATGCCGCCACAGACGAACACGACGTCGGGAACTTGCTCGAGCGAGCTGACCGGGACCGTCTCGACCGAAAGCCCGTTGCTGGCGGTGACCGGCCCACCGTCGGGGCTGACGACCGACCAGCGATAAAGCGTCTCTCCGCTCAGATAGTTCGCCATCCTGAGCACTTCGATCGCGTTCGAGAACGCGATCATCGTGAAGTTCGGCAGAGCCATAAACGCGAACTTCGCGAGCGACGCGGTACGGTCGGTTGACATGGGGCGTTCCTTCGATCCTCGGTGTTGCCGCCGATGTGGGGATTCGGCTCTTGCATTGTCCGATTCGTGGCAACAAGCATGCCATACGGCTTAACCCTAACCGGCATAAGGGCCGGAGCCGCATGCTGCACTGCCATCGTGCGCGAGGCGCTTCGGCTGGGCGCATGAGCGGCGCCGCCGTGGTGCGTGGCGGCGACTTGTCCAAAACGGACGTATGTGTCGTAAAAGGCAAAGAACGCGTCTGAATTCATCAATCCCCGCCAAAGGCGAACGACAAGAATAGAGCCGTCGTCAACGAAAGCCGGCGGCGCCCCAAGTCAAGCCAAGCCTGGCGCGGCGCTGCGCAGGACCCCACTACGGAAACGTCATGTCGAACACACAGTCGTTTTTCACGCAGACTCTCGCCGAGCGCGACTCGCGCGTCCGCGGCGCCATCCTGAAGGAACTCGAGCGCCAGCAATCGCAGGTCGAGCTGATCGCCTCGGAAAATATCGTTTCTCACGCGGTGCTCGAAGCGCAAGGCTCCGTACTGACCAATAAATACGCCGAAGGCTATCCGGGCAAACGCTACTACGGCGGCTGCGAGTTCGTCGACGAAGTCGAAGCGCTCGCCATCGAGCGCGTCAAGAAGCTCTTCAACGCCGGCTATGCGAACGTGCAGCCTCATTCGGGCGCGCAAGCGAACGGCTCGGTCATGCTCGCGCTCGCGAAGCCGGGCGATACGATTCTCGGCATGTCGCTCGATGCGGGCGGCCACCTCACGCACGGCGCGAAGCCCGCGTTGTCGGGCAAATGGTTCAACGCCGTCCAGTACGGCGTCGATCGCGAGACGATGCGCATCGACTACGACAGGATCGAGGAGCTCGCCCGCGAGCACAAGCCGAGCCTCATCATCGCCGGCTTCTCGGCCTACCCGCGCGTACTCGACTTCGCGCGCTTTCGTGCCATCGCGGACAGCGTCGGCGCGAAGCTGATGGTCGACATGGCCCACATCGCGGGCGTGATCGCGGCCGGCCGTCATCCGAATCCGATCGAGCATGCCCACGTCGTGACATCGACCACGCACAAGACGCTGCGCGGCCCTCGCGGCGGGTTCGTGCTGACGAACGACGAAGACATCGCGAAGAAGATCAACTCGGCGGTGTTCCCCGGCCTGCAAGGCGGACCGCTGATGCACGTGATCGCCGGCAAGGCCGTCGCGTTCGGCGAGGCGCTCGAGCCGAGCTTCAAGCAGTACATCGACAGCGTGCTCGCAAACGCACAGGCGCTCGGCGCCGTGTTGCGCGAGGGCGGCGTCGATCTCGTCACGGGCGGCACCGACAATCACCTCCTGCTCGTCGATTTGCGTCCCAAGGGACTGAAGGGCACGCAAGTCGAAGTCGCGCTCGAGCGGGCCGGCATCACCTGCAACAAGAACGGCATTCCGTTCGACACGGAAAAGCCGACCGTGACATCGGGCGTTCGCCTCGGCACGCCGGCCGGTACTTCGCGCGGATTCGGCGTGGCGGAGTTCGGTCAGATCGGCCGCCTCATTCTCGAGGTACTCGATGCGCTGACGCATCACCCGGACGGCCATGCCGAAACGGAGCAGCGCGTGCGCCGCGAGATATTCGCGCTTTGCGAGCGCTTCCCGATCTATCCCTCACGCGTCTAAGAACCGGAGCAAGCGATGTCCACTCTGCACGAGAACAGCATCATCATCGACGGCCTCAATATCTCGAAGTTCGATCAGTCCGTCTTCGAGGACATGCGTAAAGGCGGCATCACGGCCGCGAACTGCACCGTGTCCGTCTGGGAGAGCTTCGCGAAGACGGTCGACAACATTGCGCAGATGAAGCAACAGATTCGCGCGCACAGCGAAATTCTGACGCTCGTGCGCACGACGGACGACATCGCGCGAGCCAAGCGAGAGAACAAGACGGGCATCATCCTCGGTTTTCAGAACGCCCATGCGTTCGAGGACAACCTCGGCTACATCGAGGCGTTCGCGGATATGGGCGTTCGCGTCGTCCAGCTCTGCTACAACACGCAGAACCTCGTCGGCACCGGCTGCTACGAGCGTGACGGCGGGCTTTCGGACTTCGGGCGTGAAGTCATCACCGAGATGAATCGCGTCGGGATCATGGTCGATCTGTCGCATGTCGGCGGCAATACGTCGTCCGAGGCCATCGCGTTCTCGAAGAAGCCCGTCTGCTATTCGCACTGCCTGCCATCCGGGCTCAAGGAGCATCCGCGCAATAAGAGCGATGCTCAGCTGAAGGAGATCGCGGATGCCGGCGGTTTCGTCGGCGTGACGATGTTCGCGCCGTTCCTGAAGCGCGGCATCGACGCGACGATCGACGATTACATCGAGGCAATCGATTACGTCGTCAATGTCGTGGGCGAGGACGCGGTCGGTATCGGCACAGACTTCACGCAGGGCTATAGCGTCGATTTCTTCGACTGGCTCACGCACGACAAGGGCCGCTATCGCCGCCTGACCAACTTCGGCAAAGTCGTCAACCCGGAAGGCATTCGCACGATCGGCGAGTTCCCGAACCTGACCGCCGCGATGGAGCGCGCGGGCTGGAGCGAGGGGCGCATCCGCAAGATCATGGGCGAGAACTGGGTGCGCGTCTTCCGCGAAGTGTGGGGCGCCTGACGCCGCATCGCACGTTTCCCGATTCGTTTTCTCAACAAGGCCACTTCATGCAACCGCAACTGCCGATCGACGTCAATCCCGAGACGGGCGTCTGGACTACCGACGCGCTGCCGATGCTTTACGTGCCGCGTCACTTCTTCACGAACAACCACGTTGCCGTCGAGGAGGCGCTGGGCCGAGAAACCTATGCGGAAATCCTCTATCGCGCGGGCTACAAGTCGGCCTATCACTGGTGCGACAAGGAAGCGAAGCAGCATGGCCTCGCGGGCATGGCGGTCTTCGAGCACTACCTGAAGCGCCTGTCGCAACGCGGATGGGGGCTCTTCAAGGTCATCGAAGCCGATCCGTCGCGCGCCCATGCACGAATCGAGTTGCGGCACTCTTCGTTCGTGCTCGCGCAACCCGACAAGCGCGGCAAGCTTTGCTACATGTTTGCCGGTTGGTTCGCGGGCGCCATGGACTGGGTCAACGATACGAGCGCCGGCGCGCGCGGACCGCGTTCGCAATCGAAGGAAACGCAATGCGCGGGCGAGGGCCACGATCATTGCGTGTTCGAGGTCTCGCCGCTCGCCTGAGCCAAGCGCGGGAATAGCTGTTGAGCTAGCTGTAAAGCGCGTAGAGCGCCACGACACGGCGCCTGGAAATTGCATTAGAGGTCGATCGAGATGCGCTACCCCAATCTGTTCAAGCCGCTGACGTTAAACACGCTCACGCTGCGCAACCGTATCGTCAGCACGGCGCACGCGGAGGTCTATGCGGAGCCGGGCGGGCTGCCCGGCGATCGCTATATCCGCTACTACGAGGAAAAGGCGAAGGGCGGCGTAGGCCTCGCGGTGTGCGGCGGCTCGAGCCCCGTCTCGATCGATAGCCCGCAGGGCTGGTGGAAATCGGTCAATCTCTCGACCGACAAGATCATCGATCCGCTATCGCGCCTCGCCGAAGCGATGCATCGTCACGGCGCGAAGATCATGATCCAGGCGACGCACATGGGCCGCCGCTCCGCATTTCATGGCGAGCATTGGCCCCACCTGATGTCGCCGTCGGGCGTGCGCGAGCCCGTGCACCGCGGCAACGCGAAGATCATCGAGGTCGAGGAGATCCGCCGCATCATCGGCGACTTCGCCGCGGCAGCCAAGCGCGTGCAGCAAGCCGGCATGGACGGTATCGAGATCTCGGCCGCGCACCAGCATTTGATCGACCAGTTCTGGAGCCCGCGCACGAACTTCCGCACGGACGAGTGGGGCGGCAGTCTGCAAAACCGGCTGCGCTTCGGCGTCGAGGTGCTGCAGGCGGTGCGCGAGGCCGTCGGCAAGGACTTCGTCGTGGGCTTACGCATGTGCGGCGACGAGTTCCATGAAGACGGTCTCGATCACGATCAGTTGAAGGAGATCGCGCAAGCGATGTCCGAAACGGGACTCATCGATTACCTCGGCGTCATTGGTTCCGGCGCCGACACGCACAATACGCTCGCGAACTGCATGCCGCCGATGGCACTGCCGCCCGAGCCGTTCGTGCATCTGGCGGCGGGCATCAAGTCCGTCGTCAAGGTTCCCGTGATGCATGCGCAGAGCATCCGCGACGCGGGGCAGGCCGAGCGGCTGCTCGCAAGCGGCATGATCGACCTCGTCGGCATGACGCGCGCTCAGATCGCCGATCCGCACATGGTCATCAAGATCCGCGACGGCCGTGAAGACGAGATCAAGCAGTGCGTCGGCGCGAACTACTGCATCGACCGCCAGTACAACGGGCTCGACGTGCTCTGCGTGCAAAACGCCGCGACTTCGCGCGAGGCGACGATGCCGCACGTCATCGAGAAATCGCGCGGGCCGAAGCGCAAAGTCGTCGTCGTCGGCGCGGGCCCCGCGGGTCTCGAAGCGGCGCGCGTCGCGCGTTCGCGCGGCCACGACGTCGTCCTCTTCGAAAAGAGCACGGAAGTCGGGGGGCAGATCATGCTCGCCTCGAAGGCACCGCAGCGCGAGCAAATGGCGGGCATCGTGCGCTGGTTCGATATGGAAACGAAACGCCTTGGCGTCGATCGGCGTCTCGGCGTGGAAGCCGACGACAAGACGATCATGGCCGAGAAGCCGGACATCATCGTGCTCGCCACCGGCGGCCGTGCATTCTCCGATCAGGTGCCCGCATGGGGTGTCGCCGACGGGCTCGCGGTCAGCTCATGGGACGTGCTGTCGGGCCGCGTCGAACTCAAGCAGAACGTGCTCGTCTACGACGGCGTCAGCACCCACGCGGGCGCGGGCGTAGCCGACTTTATCGCGAGCCGCGGCTCCAAGGTCGAGATCGTGACGCCCGACGTGAAGGTGGCGGACGACTGCGGCGGTACGACCTTCCCGATCTTCTACCGGCGCCTCTATGCGCAAGGCGTGATCCATACACCGAACTACTGGCTCGACCGCGTGTACGAGGAAGACGGCAAAAAGATCGCGGTGCTGCGCAACGAGTATACGGAAGAACTGGAGGAGCGCGCCGTCGATCAGGTCGTGATCGAGAACGGCTCGACGCCGAACGACGCGCTCTACTGGAAGCTCAAGGCGGAATCGTTGAATCGCGGCCAGGTCGATGTTCACAAGCTGTTCGCGGCCGAACCGCAGCCGTGCCTTGCCGAAACGCTTGGCAACGGCCGCTTCCTGCTCTTCCGTGTCGGCGATTGCATCTCGATGCACAACATCCACGGCGCGATCTACGACTCGCTTCGTCTTTGTAAGGACTTCTAATCATGAGCCCGGCGTTCATGATCACGGGGCTGCTCTGGCTGTCGATGGCAGGCCTCGCTTACGCACTCGCGCGCCGCGCGTCGTACTGGCGTCTCGGACGCGCCACGCCGGCCGGCATGTACGGCTGGACCGACTTGTTGAGGATACCTAAACGATATTTCGTCGACCTTCACCATGTCGTGGCGCGTGATCCGTATATCGCCCGCACGCACGTGGCGACGGCCGGCGGCGCAATCGCCGCACTCGCGCTCGTCTTCGTCAACTATGGGCTGGCGATCTATTCGCCGTGGCTCGACAGGCTGATCGCCGTCGCCGCACTGGCGATGCTGGTCGGCGTCGTGTTCGTCTGGCGCCGCCGGCGCGATGCGAGCGCGATTCCGGCGAGGCTCTCGCGCGGCCCGTGGAATACGCTTCCCTGGTTGCTCGGCTCGTTCGCCATCGGCCTGGCGCTGCTGACCTTGTTGCCGGCAGCGGCGATGTCGGGTGCGCTCGCCGTCGTCATCGCTCTGCTGATCGCGACGGGCGCATTCGCCATGACGTTCGGCGCGGCGCGAGGCGGCCCGATGAAGCACGCGCTCGCTGGGCTGATGCATCTCGCTTTCCACCCGCGGCGCGAGCGTTTCGGCGCGGGCGATGCCGAGGCGTTCCCGCCGACGGCACTGAAGACGCCCGATCTGCAGGCGCGCGAATACGGCGTCGCGACGCCGGCCACGTTCCGCTGGAATCAGCTGCTGAGCTTCGACGCCTGCGTGCAATGCGGCAAGTGCGAGGCGGCATGCCCCGCGTTCGCCGCGGGCCAACCGCTGAACCCCAAGAAGCTGATCCAGGACCTCGTGACCGGGATGGTCGGCGGCACCGATGCCCAGTACGCCGGCAGCCCGAGCCCCGGCATTCCGCTCGGCAAGCACGGCGGCAAGCCGGACCTGCCGATCGTCTCGGCGTTGATCGAAGCCGATACGCTCTGGTCGTGCACGACTTGCCGCGCTTGCGTGCAGGAGTGCCCGATGCTGATCGAGCACGTCGATGCGATCGTCGATATGCGCCGCAACCGCACGCTGACGGAGGGCGACTTGCCCGGCAAAGCGCCCGAAGTGCTCGCGAATCTGCGCGAGACGGGCAGCGCCGGTGGATACGACATTGCCGCGCGCTATGACTGGGCCGTCGACCTGAACGCGCGTGTCGCCGCGCCGGGGCAGACGGTAGAGATCCTGCTCGTTGCCGGCGAAGGCGCGTTCGATATGCGCTATCAGCGCACGCTGCGAGCGCTCGTCAAGATCCTCAACGAGGCCGGCGTCGACTATGCGGTGCTGGGCGGGCGCGAGACCGATACGGGCGACGTGGCGCGGCGTCTCGGCGACGAAGCGACGTTCCAGCGCATGGCGAAGCGCCTGATCTCGACGCTCGACACGCTGAGCTTCAAGCGGATCGTGACGGCCGATCCTCACGTGATGCACAGCTTGCGCAACGAATACCGCGCGCTCGGCAGGCAATACACCGTGCAGCACCATACTTCGCTCATCGCCGAGCTCGTCGAGAAAGGCAAGCTTTCGGCGAAGGCATCGGCCGCGCTGGCGGATAAGCGCATCACCTATCACGATCCCTGCTACCTGGGCCGCTACAACGGCGAAACGGAAGCGCCGCGGCGCGCGTTGAAGTCGATCGGCATCAAGGTCGTCGAAATGGAGCGCCACGGCATGCGCGGGCGCTGCTGCGGCGGCGGTGGCGGCGCGCCGTTGACGGACATCCCGGGCAAGGCGCGGATTCCCGATATCCGCATGGCCGACGCGCGGGCGATCGGTGCCGAAGTCGTCGCGGTCGGCTGCCCGAACTGTACCGCGATGCTCGAAGGCGTCGTCGGGCCGAGGCCTGAAGTACTCGATGTCGCCGAGCTCGTGGCGGCCGCACTGGAGTAAGCGCGATGAATACGATCAAGCGAATCGACCCGCGCCGGCCCTTCACGATCACCCGCTCGGGACTCAAGCGGATCACGCTCGGCGAGGCATTCGTCGCGGGGGCAGCGGTCGACGGCGCGCTGCCGCTGCCGATCCACGGGCAGGCGCAGGCGAAGCCGCGCCGTGCAATCGTCAATCCAGAGCGCGTCTTGCTCGTCGCGGCCCATAGTGATCGCGGCGCGCTCGACGAGCCTGCACGGCAGGCCGTCGCCGCGGCGGCGATCGTCGCCGACGCGCGCACCGAAGTCGTACTCGTGGTTTTCGGCGAGCTGAACGACGACGCCGCAGAGCTCGGCGCGGACAAGCTGATCGAGTTCCGCTCGCTCGGACGCCCGGCGTTCGCGCCCGATCGTGAGCTTGAAGCACTCGATCGTTGCGTTGCCCATTGCAAGCCGGCGCATATCCTCATGCCCGACAACGCGACCGGCGATGGCGATCTGGGCCGCCGGTACGCGGCGCTCAAGCGCGCGAGTATCGCAACCCACGTTGTCGAGATCGATGCCGAGCATGTCGGCACCTACGTCGACGCGGGCAGGAAATACGCGACGCGGGCATGGCCCGATGTCATCCTTCTCGCGCCTGATGCCGTATCGGCCAAGCTGCCGTTCACAGGCGCGGGCCAACCGATCGATGTCTCGGACGCGAAGGAAGCCGGTTCGGCCGACGGGCGCATCGATTCGAAGCCGTATGGAGATCTGGGCACGAGTCAGCTGGATGCCGCCGACGTCGCGCTCGAGGAAGCGGATTTCATCGTCTCGGCCGGCAACGGCGTCACCGATATTGCGGCGTTCGAGGGCTTGGCGCGCACGCTCGGCGCCGCGATCGGCGCGAGCCGCGTCGCCGTCGACAACGGACATTTCACGCGCGACAAGCAAGTCGGCGCGACCGGGAAGACCGTCAATGCAAGTGTCTATATCGCCTTCGGCATTTCGGGCGCTGTTCAGCACCTGCAAGGGATCAAGGATTGCCGCCATGTCATAGCGGTCAATCTCGACGCGAGCGCACCGATCGCGAAGCGCGCGAATCTGACGATCGTCGGCGACGCGCGCGAGACGATTGCGGCGCTGACCGAAGCGGTGTCCTCCGCCCGTGCGGCGGGCGTCTCCGGGGGCGAACCGCTCGCACACGGTAGCAAGAAACTGACGGAAGGAGTCGCGGCATGAGCGCAACCGAAAGGCTCGGACGAATCGCGGTACTGGTTTCGATCGGGAAACACCGCGTCAGTGCGGCGTCGTGCTACAGCCGCAACGACGCGCTCGCGCTCGAAATCGGACGGCGGCTCGCGCGTGCGCACGACGCCGCACTCGACGTGTTGCACGCAGGCGACGCTGCGGATCCGGCGCTTCAAGACTATCTGGCGCTCGGCGCCGAGCGCATCGACGTGCTCGAGTGCCGCGAGGGCGACGATGCGTCGGAAGCGCTGGCAAGACGCCTGCGTGGAACATCGCTCGTTCTCACCGGCACGCGCGCGGAAGGCGCCTACGATTCGGGGATGCTCCCCTATCGCCTCGCGGCGGAACTCGGCTATGCGTTGATCGATTCGGCTCTCGATATCGCGGTCGAAGGCGAGCGCGCCACCGTTACGCAGTTCATGCCGAAGGGCGTGCGCCGGCGTGTCCAGGCCGCGTTGCCCGCGGTCGTCGCTGTGCACCCGCAGGCGAGCACGCAGCCTCGCTACGCCTATGCGCGGATACCCGACGGTGCCATTGTCCCCGAGGCCAAGCCCGTGCGCCGCGATATGGAGGCCGCCGAATGGCGCGTCGCGCCCGCGCAACGCAAGCCGATCAAACTGGTGGCGGCGGAGAAGCGCTCGGGTCATGCGCGGATGCTGATGGCAACGACAACCGAGAGCCGCGGCGGAAACGTCGTAATTGAAGGAACTTCGGTCGAAAAAGCGCAAGTCATCCTCGACTATTTGCGCGAGCATCGACTCGTCGACTACTGATGCCGAGGCCCCAGGGCCGGCACGTCGAGCACTCGAATTTGAACCAGGGACGTTACGAGGTCGGAGCAGAAATGAACGTATCCGCAGACATTCGCCAACTTGTCGAGCGGCGCAAAGAGGGCTACAGCCTCGAGGCGCCCTTCTATGCGAGCGAGGAGATCTTCGCGCTCGACATCGATGCGATCTTCCGCAAGCACTGGATCCAGGTGGCCGTCGAGCCGGACCTTCCCGAGCCCGGCGACTACGTGACGGTCGAAGTGGCGGGCGAATCCGTGCTCATCGTGCGCGATGACGACATGGCGATTCGCGCGTTCCACAACGTCTGCCGCCATCGCGGGGCGCGTCTTTGCAACGAGGAGAAGGGCACCGTCGGCAACATCGTGTGCCCTTACCACAGCTGGACCTATAACCTCAACGGCGCGTTGATGTTCGCCGAGCACATGGGCGAGAAGTTCGATCGCTGCAAGCACAGCCTAAAGCCCGTGCACCTGCAGAACCTCGCCGGACTCATCTTCATCTGCCTCGCGGAAGAGCCGCCGGCCGACTTCGACGTGATGCGTGCCGCGATGGAGCCGTATTTGCTTCCGCACGATTTGCCCAATTGCAAAGTCGCGGCGCAGGTCGACATCATCGAGGAGGGTAACTGGAAGCTCACGATGGAGAACAATCGCGAGTGTTACCACTGCGTCGCGAACCACCCCGAGCTGACGATCTCGCTCTATGAGTATGGCTTCGGCTACCAGCCGTCCCCGTCGAACGCGGAGGGGATGGCCGCCTTCGAGCGCGCCTGCGTCGAACGTGCCGCGGAATGGGAAGCGATGAGCCTTCCGTCCGTCGAAGTCGAACGCCTTTCGGACGTGACCGGTTTTCGGACGCAGCGCCTGCCGCTCGATCGCGGCGGCGAATCGCAGACGCTCGATGCAAAGGTTGCCTCGAAAAAGCTGCTCGGCGAGTTCAAGCGGGCGGACCTCGGCGGACTCTCGTTCTGGACGCAGCCGAACTCGTGGAATCACTTCATGAGCGATCACATCGTGGCGTTTTCGGTGATTCCGTTGTCGGCCGGAAAAACGCTCGTCCGCACGAAGTGGCTCGTGCACAAGGATGCCGTGGAAGGCGTCGATTACGACGTGGAGAACCTGACCGCCGTCTGGAATGCGACGAACGATCAGGACCGTACGCTCGTCGAATTCTCGCAGCGCGGCATCGGGAGCAGCGCTTATGAGCCGGGGCCCTATTCGCCCTTTACCGAAGGGCTCGTCGAAAAGTTTTGCGATTGGTACATCAGGCGGCTCGGCGCTCATATCGGCGTATGACGGCCATCGGCAACGGTAACGGTAACGGTATTCAAGAGGTAACTTCGATGATGCGAGACGCGCAAACCTTGGAGCCCGGAGAGAGCCGGCTCACGCGGCCCGCGTTCTGGAGCCGGCTTGGCGAGCGCTGGACGAGCGACGCCGAGGAGACGCTCGTCTGTTGCCAGGTCCGGCAGGAGACGCACGATGTGAAGAGCTTTTTCTTCATGTCGCGAGAAGGGCGCTCGTTCGCATTCGAGCCAGGACAGTTCGTTACGCTCGAGCTCGACATCGAGGGCGAGACGATCAACCGCTGCTATACGATCTCGTCGGCGCCCACGCGCCCGCACACGATTTCCATCACGGTCAAGCGCGTGCCCGGCGGCAAGGTGTCGAACTGGCTGCACGACAATCTGCGCCCGGGCGATACCGTCCGGATGCTCGGGCCCGCGGGCGAGTTCACCTGCGCGCGGCGCCCCGCCGGCAAGTACCTGTTCCTCTCCGCGGGCTCCGGGATTACGCCGCTGATGTCGATGAGCCGAGCGTTTCACGAGCTCGGCGAGGACCGCGATATCGTCTTCGTCCACAGCGCTAGAACGCCGGACGACATCATCTTCGCGCGCGAGCTCGACCTGATCGCGGCCAACCAACAACGGTTTCGCACCTCGTTCGTCTGCGAACGGATAGGACAACGAACGAACTGGCATGGCGTGACCGGGTTCTTGAACCTGGCGCTGCTGAAACTCGTTGCGCCCGACTTCATGGAGCGCGAGGTGTTCACGTGCGGACCCGCGCCGTATATGAAGGCCGTGCGCGATATGCTGGCCGAAGCGGGTTTCGACAACGCGCATTATCACGAAGAGAGTTTCACGTTCGGCGCACCGCCGGAGCCGGTCGCGGGCGATGCAATCTCGCCACCGCAGTCGTCGCCGGCGCAACCGGAGGAGACGAACACCGGGGCGACGTCAGCCGAGCGCTATGCCGTCTCGTTCGCGAAGAGCCGGCGCGACATCGAGTGCGCGGCCGACCAGCACGTCCTCGACGCGGCGCGCCAAGCCGGGCTACGCCTGCCGGCCTCGTGCACGCAGGGCATGTGCGGCACGTGCAAGGTGAAGCTCGTGTCCGGGCAGGTCGACATGAAGCACAACGGCGGCATCCGTCAACGTGAGATCGATCAAGGCATGGTCCTGCTGTGCTGCAGTAAGCCGCTCAGCGACCTCGTGATCGAGAAATAGCAACGCAACGTTTCCTCTAGCAAAGCCCGCCCGGTCAGACAGCTTTCCTTTGCGCGCATCGCACAAGTCGTTTACAGGCAAGCGCGTGTCGCAAAGCGAACTCTTTCAAAATTATTGGCCGCTCAATGTAGACACTCCAGTATCGTTAGGAGACCTGATCATGAAACTGATGCAGAAATTGATGCTCACCCTTGCCGCCGGCGCGGCGCTCGTGAGCGCACTACCCGTTGCGGCCGATACGAAACCGACGATCAAGATCGGCTACGTCGAAGGCTGGGACGACAGCGTGGCGACGTCGAACGTGGCCGGCCAGATCATCGAGAAGCGCCTGGGCTATCCGGTCAAGCTCGTGCCCGTGGCGGCGGGCGTGATGTGGGGCGGCGTCGCGCGCGGCGACCTCGATGCGACGCTTTCCGCGTGGCTGCCTGCCACGCATGGCGCGTACATGGCGCAATACAAGGACAAAGTCGTCGATCTCGGCGCGAACTTCACGAATGCCAAGATTGGCCTCGTCGTGCCCGCCAACGTGAAGGCGGCGACGATTGCGGACCTCGAGTCGGAAAAGGATGAGTTCGGCGGACGTATCGTCGGCATCGATGCGGGCGCGGGCGTCATGATGAAGACGGCTGATGCGATCAAGGCCTACAAGCTCGACTACCAGCTCATGCCGAGTTCGGGTAGCGCCATGACGGCCGAGCTCGCGCGCGACATGCATGCGAACAAGCCCATCGTCGTCACCGGCTGGGCGCCGCACTGGATGCTCGCGAAGTGGAAACTCAAGTTCCTCGACGATCCCAAGAAGATCTTCGGCGATTCGGAGCACGTCGACAACGTGATCAATCCCGAACTCGAGAAGAAGGCCCCCGCGGTCGTGGCATTCCTCAAGAAGTTCCAATGGCAGCCGGGGCAGATCGAGAGCGTGATGCTGGAGACGGAGAACGGCGCGAAGCCGGACGCGGCCGCGAGCAAGTGGATCGCGGCGCATGGCGACGAGGTCAATGGCTGGCTTGCCGACGCGAAGTAACGCCGCGGCGGAGGGTGGCCGGTCGGACGGCCCGTGGGAGGTGTGCACCGAATTGGGGCGCACCTCCCTTTTTGTATGGGAGGAGATAAGGAAGCCTTAATGTCATTTCGGCAAAATAGCGGGTATTGACGTCTACCTGCAATTTCAAAGGAGAACACTAATGGCCGAACAGACATCGATAGTTGCTCAAGAGGCAGCGGAATGGGCTAGTAAGGTCCCTCAGGCGACGGCCGTATTCTGGCTCGTCAAGATCCTGGCGACGACGGTCGGCGAGACCGGCGGCGATGCGTTGTCGATGACGCTGAACCTTGGCTATGCCACCGCGACGCTCGTTTTTCTTGCGTTTTTCGTCGTCACGCTTGGCTTGCAGATTCGCGCCAAGCAATATCATCCGGCTATCTACTGGGCGGTCGTCATTGCCACGACGACGGTCGGTACGACGACGTCGGATTTCTTCGATCGGACAGCGGGTTTTGGGTATGTCCTGTCTTCGGCGATCCTTCTGGTGGCCGTGCTGGCGATCCTCGCGGTCTGGCGCCTGACGGCTGGGCGGATCGAATATCAGCATATTCTGCGCCCTCGCGATGAAGTGTTCTATTGGGTCACGATTCTCGTATCGAACACGCTGGGTACCGCGCTGGGCGACTTCACGGCGACGAGCCTCGGGCTCGGTTTCGAGCGAGGCGCGCTCGTGTTCGGGGGACTGCTCGTGATCGTTGCGCTGACATGGGGGCTCTCGAAGCGCATCCCGACCGCTGTGCTCTTTTGGGCGGCGTACGTGCTGACGCGGCCACTCGGCGCAACGTTGGGCGATACGCTCACGAAGCCGCATGCCGAGGGCGGGCTCTCGCTCGATCGCATATCCGCATCGCTTGCCATTCTGGCCGCGATGGCCGTCGTCGTCGTGATCCAGCATTTCACGCGTGACGGCGCGAAGCGCGTCGCTTCAGCCTCGTCAGAATGATCGTCGCTAGGGCGATTCGAGCTGCGCTCGCTCGATCTCTTGCGGATGCAGGCAGCGATAAGCGTCGAAGAGTTGTGAGCAAAGCGCTGCGAGCGCCTCGAGATTCACGGCCTGTTCGGCGTGCTCGATCTCCTGCGCGTTGAGCACGTCGTCGAGGATCGGAGCGAGGCGGCGCAGTTGCCGGAAGGTGGCGGAATCAAGTTTCATGTTCGGGGTTCCGTCGCCGGACCGCGGAGCAGTCCTGGTTCGAGTCCGTCGCAACGCATGACAGGCGCTCGAACGCAAAACACTGCGCACGCGATGCGAGCGAGTCTCTCGTCTGGCGGTGCATGGGGAGCCAGCATAACGCGGACCGATCGGTAGACGACTTATGTATTGTTATAGGTTGTTAGCGCAAAGCGCTGGCGTTACGAGCCGTTACATCATCCACACTACCGTTTCACCTACCGGACGTATCGCGGCCTAGCATTGACTTCGTCACTCGAAGACAGCTGCAATCGAAAAGACGACAGGCAACAGGGAGCGATACGAACGAGATGCAGCGAAACGTCGCCGGGTGTCGCGATCAGGCGCACTGGGAGTTCGCCCATCGCAGTGCTGAGCGGCGAGCACGCCGGCGCGCTTGACCGTGAGGTTCGCCGCTCGAGGGAAGTGTTCGGCTACATGCTACTGACCGCCCAACGGTTCCGGCCATTGCGCCGCGGGCCTGGCCGGTCTTTCCGTCGGCATCGGCATAGCTTGATTGCCCGACTGCGTTGCACCGGGCGCCGCGCCGCCGATTCCGGTATTGGTCTGCGCCGCGCGACTCTCGGCGGCCTGAATGTCGTTCGGATATTGCGGGTCTTCGCCCGTCGCGGGGTTGTAACCCGCTTGCTCGAGACGTTGCAGGTCGTCGCGTACTTGTGCACGGGTGGCGGGTCCGTTCGATTGCTGAGCAAACGTGACGACAGGTGCGATAAGCGCTGCGCAAATGATGCCGGTTCGAATAGCGATATTCATGATCGTGCCTCCAGGTCGCTGATGCGACTGCTCACGGCAATGAGCAGCGGTGACAAAAAGGATAGTGCAGCAACCTTAAGGCCCAATTACGATCTGGCGGATTCGATTAGGATCGTTTTACGGATCGTTACGATGCTGGAAAGCGATGTCAGTTTCCGTCAACCAGTCGAAAGCATGAACGACGGACGAAGGGAGTCGGGCGACCCAATCGATCGAACGGTGCGCTTACTTCTTCGGCAATCCCTCGAATGCCTCGACGGAAATCATGGCTGCCGCGTTGGCCGGTGCGGGACGCTCAGCGGGCCGGAAGACTGCATCTCCACGTCGAATCGCGCGACGTGAAACGATGCAGGTGCCCGAAGCATTGGCCGAGCGACGGCGCCAGCGCTGCTCACCGTAATGGCAGCGGCCCGGTTCTACCCAGCGAATGACGAGCGTGTTTTCAGACTGTTCGAGAATCTGGATCTGGACGCGACTAAGATCGGGAGCGGGGGATTTTTTGGTCCTCATTTCTGTTCCTTGAAACGAGCCCCCTTAATGTATTCGCCCCAAGCGGCAAGAACCATCGCCATATCGCGAGAAACACAATTTTGAATTTCGCAACAACGGCGGCTGCAGCGGGCCGATTTGTCCGATTGTTCGCAAACGTTGCCCAATTCCGCGGCATTTCGCCGGCATTGTCTGGTCGAACGTTGCGATCGATGTCGCCATGTAGGGCTAATTCGGCTTGACGGCGTCGCCCGGATGCGTCAGCGACACGTCGTCGCACTTCGTCAATACAGTGTTTCGCACACGCCCCGACCTCCGGGGCCGGCCGTTACAGCGAATGCAAGCCATGTTTGAGCGTGGGCAAGATCGACGCCACCAGCAACGCCGCCATTGTCCAGTTGAACGCGCGCAAAACCGCCGAGCTCGATAGCAGTCGCCGGACTGCGACGCCAAACGCGGCCCAGACGGAGACGCTCGGCAAGTTCACGATCGCAAAGGCAGTCGCCAGTGAGACTGCGTTGATCAGCAGATCGTCGTTGAGCCGAAACGCCGTCACGCCCGTCAGCGCCATCATCCAGGCCTTGGGGTTCACCCATTGAAACGCCGCGGCTTGAAGGAACGTCATCGGCCGCGGGTTGGCGTTCGAGATTGACAACGAGCGCGACGTCGCAATCTTCCACGCAAGATAAAGCAAGTAAGCGACGCTTGCCGCCTCGAGCGCGGTGTAGAGACCGGGCACGCGCTCGAATAGCTGGCCAAGCCCGAGCCCGATCGCGACCATCATCACGGTGCAGCCGAAAGTGATTCCGGCCATATGCGGCAATGTCCTGCGAAAGCCGAAGTTGACGCCGGACGCCAACAGCATCGTGTTGTTCGGGCCGGGGGTGATCGACATGACGAGCGCGAATGTCATTGCTGCGGGCAGGACGGCATAAACAGTGGGAGGCATCGGCGGCTCGTCCTTATCGATGATCGGGATGACCGCAGTCTATCCAGTCTGACCGGTACGGTACCGATACGGTTGCTCGCATAAATATCGGTACGGTCGCGCCGCTCCAGTGGCAAACCGTCTGGAAACCGCGCCAGGCATGGCCCTTGCGCAGCCAGCCGCCGTTTTGCACGTCATACCGTTCCTTACGGGTAAACACTGATCATGTAGCTGGATTACTTGCATAAGATAGGACGATATGAAATTTGGCTACATCGCTCGAGTCGTCGGCTGGTCGTCGAGGCCTCGCGAGTGAGGTTGCGATTCCCTGCATCAAGGTTGCCGGTGCCTGCCTGGCGTCCGAGGCGGTCAATCCGTTGCCAGCGAAATCCGGTGCTGTCCGTAAATCAGATCAACGCACATGGAGAGACACATGCAGGTCAATCGTTGGCCAATAGCGTTGCTGTTGGCGGCTGTCTGCGCTAGCGCCCATGCGGGCGAGAGCGACAATGCAGAACTTCCCTTCCCCCATTCGGCGGCATCGCCCGGTGCCGATTTCGCTGCTCACCGGCGCGCGGAGAAACTGCTCGAGCAGATGACGCTCGACGAAAAGCTGCAGATGATTCATTCGGAGTACGAAATGAGTCAGGTGCCGGGCGGCGGGGCGGGTTATATCCAGGGCGTCCCGCGCCTTGGCATTCCGAGCCTCGACATGGTGGATTCGGCAACGGGCTCGGGCAGCACCACGCAGCCGAGCACGACATTCCCGGCCACGATCGCGTTGGCGGCAAGCTGGGACCGTCCGCTCGCTTATCGGTTCGGTGCCGTGATCGCGGACGAGTTGCGCGCACAAGGATTCGCGATGGGGCTCGGCGGCGGCACCAATCTCGCGCGCGAGCCGCGCGGCGGCCGACTGTTCGAATACCTCGGCGAGGACCCGGTACTGGCCGGCGAGATCTTGACGGCGCGGACGTTCGGCACGCAAGACCACAAAGTCATTGCGACGATCAAGCACTACGTCGGCAACGAGCAGGAAACGGGGCGCATGGGCGGCAACAGTCAAATCGACGAGCGCACGCTGCGAGAACTCTATCTGCTGCCGTTCGAGATGGCGGCGCGAGTGGCGCGCCCCGGCAGCGTCATGTGCAGCTACAACCGCGTCAACGGAACGTACTCATGCGAGAACTCGCACGTGCTCAGCGAGATCCTCAAGCATGACTGGGGCTTTCAGGGGCAGGTGCAGTCCGACTGGGGCGCGACGCATAGCACGGCAAACGCTATCAATGCGGGCCTTGACGAGGAAGAGGATGTGGGTCCAACCGTCTATCTGACGCCAGCCCTCGTCAAAGACGCGCTTGCGAGCCACGCCGTTTCGCAGGCGCGGCTCGACGATATGGTGCGGCGCAAGCTCTATGTGATGATTCGCACGGGCGTGCTCGATGATCCGCCTGCCGGCGGTACGCCGATCGACTTTTCGAAGGCCAACGCATTGGCACAGGCCGCCGAGGAGCAATCGATCGTTCTCCTAAAGAACGACAACGGGCAATTGCCGCTCGTCGCGTCGGGGCTCGCGCGCATTGCCGTCATCGGCGGCCATGCCGATGCGGCGGTGCTCACGGGCGGAGGCTCCGGCGACACGCGGGACCCGGTGACAGGCTCGTTCGCCGGATGCGGCGGCTTGACGTTCGGTTCGTCGACAGGCTGCAATTGGTGGACGAATCCGTGGCTCAAGCTCGACGTGCCGATCGTGAGCGCGATCCAAGCCTTGGCACCGACGGCGCAAGTGAGCTTCGCCGGCAACAGCGATCAACAGTCGCCGTTCAGGGCATACACGCCGCAGGAGATCGCTCAGGCGGCCACGCTGGCGGGCCAGTCCGACGTCGCCATCGTCGCCGTCGCGCAACCGGCGGGCGAGGATTTCGGAGACTTGTCGAGCCTCGGTCTTGCCAACCCGACGAATCAGGATCAGTTGGTCGAGGCCGTCGCGAAGGCCAATCCGCATACGATCGTCATCGTCGAAAGCGGCAATCCCGTGTTGATGCCGTGGAAGGATCAGGTCTCCGCGATCGTCGAGGCATGGTATCCGGGCGAGGGCGGCGGGCGCGCGATCGCGAACGTGCTGTTCGGCAAGGTCAATCCGTCGGGCAAGTTGCCGGTCACGTTCCCCGCGCGCGATCAAGATACGCCGACCTGGGGCATCGACGGCACGTTCGCGACCGATCCCGTCTACTCCGAAAAGCTCGACATGGGGTACCGCTGGTATGACGCGAAGAACATCGCGCCGCTCTTCGAGTTCGGTTATGGCCTTTCGTACACGCACTTCAGCTATTCGAACCTTTCGGTCAGATCCGGGCTGGGGCACACCTTGACGGTAAGTTTCACCGTCAAGAACGATGGCCGTGTCGCCGGCGCGGAAGTGCCGCAGGTCTATCTCGGTGTCGATTACAGCGGTGAACCGCCGAAGCGGCTTGTCGGCTGGCAGAAGGTTTATCTGCAACCGGGTGAAGCAAGGGAAGTTCGAGTGACGATTCCGGAGCGGATGCAGAGTGTTTGGGACACGGCGAGCAACGGATGGAAGTACGTGCCCGGCAGCGCGGTTTATGTGGGCGCCTCGTCGCGAGATATCCGCCTGCAGAGCCGATGAACGATCGATAAGCGGCGGCGATTGACGTCGCGCGATTGGCAAGCGCCGGCCACTGCGCCGGCGCTCGCGATTGGAGCGCAGCCATTTCGGCTTCCGCAAAGCGCAGCGCGAGTGGTAGCTCAAACGGTCACCACGAAACGCAGCCCGATCAATCGATCGCCGCATGCGAGGCGATATCGGCCGAGTGCGTACCGGGCTTGCGAATCAGAATCAGCAATGGGATGGCGAGGAGCGTGGCGACGAACATCAGCTTGAAGTCGTCGAGGTACGCGATCATTGCAGCCTGCTGAGTAATTCCGCGGTCGAGCATGGCGATGTCGATTCTCGAGCCGGATGCGAGCAGCGGCTGAACCGCGGGGTTGAAGGCGGTGATGTTCGCCGCGAGATCGGCATGCGATACCTGCGTGTAACGCGTCATCAGTGTCTGGACGATGGAAATGCCGATACTGCTGCCGATGTTGCGCATCAGGCTATACGTGGCAGTGCCATCTGCACGAAGCTCGGCCGTCAGCGTCGAGAATGTCAGCGTGCTGAGCGGCACGAACACAAGGCCGAGCCCGAATCCTTGCACGACGCCGGGCCAAACGATGTCCGACTCCGAGAGCACAATGGTGTAGTGCATCATCTGCCACAACGCGAACGCCGAGATCAGCATGCCCGCGAGCAACATCAGCCTCGAATCGATCCGCTTGAGCAACTTCCCGGCAATCAGCATGGCGATCATCGTGCCCGCGCCGCTCGGGGCGGTAACGAGCCCGGCGGCGGCGACGGGATAGCTCATCAGATTTTGCAGCATCGGCGGAACCAGAGCACGCGTCGCATACAAGACAGCGCCGACGATAAAAATGAAGAAAGTGCCGACCGCGAAGTTCGGATCGCGCAGCAGTTCGCGCTTGAAGAACGAGACTTTGCCCGCCGTTGCGGTATGCGCGACGAAAAACGCAAAGCTGATCGACGCGATCAATGCCTCCGCGACGATTTCCTTCGAACCAAACCAGTCAAGTTGTTCGCCCCGGTCGAGCATCGCCTGCAGGGCGCCGATGGCGAGGGCAAGGGTAGCGAAGCCGAACGCGTCGAACGTGACCCCGCGCCGCGGCGCTCTCGCGGGCAAGAACGCCGCGATGCCGGCGAGCGCCATGATACCGATCGGCAAGTTGATGAAGAAGACCCAACGCCACGAATAGCTGTCGGTCAGCCAGCCGCCGAGCGTCGGGCCTAGAATGGGGCCGACCATCACGCCCATTCCCCAGATCGCCATAGCCTGCCCTTGCTTCTCGCGCGGATTGACGTCGAGCAGGATCGATTGCGAAAGCGGCACGAGCGCCGCCCCGAAGACGCCCTGCAGCAGTCGCGAGCAGACGATTTGCGCGAGCGTCTCGGACAAGCCGCAACACGCCGAGGCGATCGTGAAGCCGGCGACCGAAATCGTCAGCAGCCGCTTCACGCTCAGGCGGTCCGATAGCCACCCGGTGAGCGGCGTGGCTATCGCAGCGGCGACGATGTACGAAGTCAAGACCCAGGTGATCTCGTCCTGCGAGGCCGACAGGCTGCCCTGCATATGAGGCAGCGCGACGTTGGCGATCGTGCTATCCAGCGTCTGCATGAGCGTCGCCAGCATGATCGAGACCGTCAGCATGGGCCGATTCAGCGGGCGGGCCGCTTCAGTCGCGGACAACGTCTGTATCAATGAACTCTCCTGTCGGGCTCGCTGCGCCTGTGGACGCTCCGCGGAGCGGGCCCTTTCCGGGTCAGTCCGTATCCGCCACTAGCTAGCGGCGGCGATCCAATTCATAAGCATGCTTATTATATCCGAGCTCATCGATGACCGGAAAGTACTCCGAGCAAGCCGGTCTGACCCGTTCCCCTATAATCCGCGCATGGACAAAAGCTACGAGAGCCGGCTGGGCTTCCTGGTGACCGACGTCGGGCGCCTGTGCGGGCGCCTTTATGACAAACGTGCTAGGCGGCTCGGGCTTACGCGCGCGCAGAGCCGCGTGTTGGCCTATCTGTCTTGGAGGGGCGAGATGAACCAGGCGCGCCTCGCCGAACTACTCGAGATCACGCCGATTACATTGACTCGATTGCTCGACCGAATGGAAAGTTACGGGTGGATCGAGCGCGCGGCGAGCGAAGCCGATCGGCGTGCGTTCACGATTCGACTCACGCGTAAAGCGCGGAGCATCTTTCCGCGTGTCCTCGAGGTCGGCGACGAAGTTGCCGAGGAAGGGTTCAAAGGCATGTCGCCCGCTGAGAGGGACACCTTGATCCGTCTGTTACAGCAGGTGCGGAGGAATTTCGTCGAAAGCATCGGCGAAGGTGTCGAATAGGTAGCTAGCGAGCGATTTGGTCGGTTTTGGGGCCGCTCGCAGCCGGTATGAACCACTACCCGAATTCGTCGCGTGCGATGTTCACGCGTTCGGGCAGGGGCTCAGCCCCGCGCTCAGCAGGACCCCCGCTCGATCAACTCGAAGCCGACGTCGAACTTGCGCTGCCGTTGCGCGCGCCCCTCGATTTTGGCGATGAGCATGGATGCGGCGAGCTTGCCGATCTTCGTGCCGTCGATGCGGATCGTAGTCAGCGGTGGGTCGGTGTCGACGGCGAAAGTCTGATCGCCGTAGCCGACTACCTTCAATCGCCGGGGCACCGCGATGTCACGGTGACGCGCTTCGATCAAGACACCGAGCGCCATGATGTCCGCGCCACAGAATACGGCGTCTATCGACGGATGCTCGTCGAGCAGGCGGGTCAGCGCGCGGCGGCCGTCGCCGAGGGAGGCCGGCGAGGCGACCGATATGACAGGGATCGTCCAATCGCCATCGAACGCGCCGATGAACGCCTCGGCGCGCAATTGCGCGCGGCGGTCGCCCGGCGTGACGATTGCCGGGCGTTTTGCGCCGCGTTCGCTCAGATAGCGTGCCGCCGATTCGCCGACTTTTTGGTGCGAAAAGCCGATCAACATGTCGAGCGGCGCGCGCGTGATGTCCCACGTTTCGACCACCGGGATTCCAGAGACGCGTAGCTTTTGCCGCGACGCTTCCGAATGCACGACGCCGGTCAGCACGATGCCCGCGGGACGCCTGCCGATGATTGCCTCGAGCAGCGCTTCCTCGCGTGATTCGTCGTAGCCGCTCTGGCCGAGCAGCAATTGATAGCCTGCCGCGTCCAGCTCGGTGGTCAATGCGGTCACCGTTTCCTGGAAGACGCCCCCCGCCATCGCCGGGATCAATGCGACGATGAGCCGGCTGCGGTTGGACGCGAGCGAACCCGCGATCAGGTCGGGCGTGTAACCGGTCTGCCGCACCGCCTCGCGGATCCGCGCGAGTGTTTCGCTCGACACGAGCTCGGGGCTGTTGAGCGCCCGCGAAACCGTGACCTTCGTGACGCCGGTGAGCTTCGCCAGATCGCTCAGCGTGACGCGGCCAGTACCTTTGCGAGAGCGCCGCAGGGCGCTACTCGCGACGGGGACGGCGGTTTCGATCGAGGGTTTCGTCACGGAGGCGGTGGATCCTGTGCAAAAGATTGCTGGCAATTATCCCAGAAGCCTACTAACATCGCGCAGTGTTACCGGTTACATATACCGGTAACACTTCGTCGAATGAATACAGAGAGCCGTGCGCCGCCGTTCGACGCGGCCCGGTGGAGACATCCTGGCATGTGGCAGAACAAGACTGCTTTCGATGGGCCGTTCGTGAGGCTCAGTCCACGCGACAACGTCCTGATCGCGCGGGAGGCGCTCGGGATCGGGCATCGGCTAGTCATCGATGGCGAACCGGTGCGTTTGCGCGCGCAGATCGAGCCCGGTCACAAGATCGCGGCCGTTCGTTTATCCGCCGGCGAGGCGATCCGCAAATATGACACGGTGATCGGCGTGGCCGCGCGTGTCATCGAAGCCGGCGAGCACGTTCATACCCACAACGTCGCGCTGACTCATCTCGACTGCGACCCAGGCTTCGGACTCGACGTGAAGCCGGTGGATTACGTTCCGCAAGCGCAACGTGCGACTTTCGCCGGCATCGTACGGCCGGACGGGCGAGTTGCAACGCGTAACTTCATCGGGGTCATTGCGTCGGTCAACTGCTCGTCGACGGTCATCCACCAAATCGCCGCGTGGTTTACCGCTGAGCGACTGCGGCCCTATCCGAACGTCGATGGGGTAGTCGCGTTCGCGCAGACGAGCGGTTGCGGAATGTCCTCGCCTAGTGAGCACTTCGATGTTTTGCGTCGTACGCTCGCGGGCTACGCACGGCATCCGAATCTCGCCGGTGTGCTCATCGTGGGACTCGGCTGCGAGCGCAATCAGGTCGGCGACTTGCTCGACTCCCAAGGTTTGCGGATCGGCGCCACGACGCATGCGCTCGTCATGCAGAACGAAGGCGGCACGCGTGCGACGATCGCTGCCGGCATCGCGGCGGTCGAGAAAATGTTGCCCGCGGCTAACGATGTCGTCCGCAGCCAGGTGCCGGTCAGTCACTTGAAGATCGGGCTTGAATGCGGGGGCTCCGACGGCTTTTCCGGGATCACGGCGAACCCGGCGCTCGGCGCGGCGATGGATCTGCTCGTGCGCCACGGCGGGACGGCGATTCTTTCCGAAACGCCGGAGATTCATGGCGTCGAATTCATGTTGACGCGGCGGGCCGTAACCCCCGAGGTCGGGCAGAAGCTGCTCGATCGGCTTGCGTGGTGGGAGCGTTACACGCACGGTCACAACGGACAGTTCAACGGCGTCGTGGGACCTGGCAACCAGCGGGGCGGGCTTGCAAACATCTTCGAGAAGTCGCTTGGCTCCGCGATGAAGGCGGGCACCACGCCACTGCAAGCTGTCTACGAATACGCCGAGCCGATCGATCGCGCCGGGTTGGTATTCATGGATTCGCCCGGCTACGACCCGGTGGCCGTCACGGGGCAGATCGCGAGCGGCGCGAACCTCATTTGCTTCACGACGGGACGAGGCTCCATGTTCGGCTCCAAGCCCGCACCCACGCTGAAGCTCGCGAGCAACACCCCGATGTTCAGGCGGCTCGAAGACGACATGGATGTCAACTGCGGGCTCGTGCTCGACGGCGAGCGTTCGATTGCCGAAATGGGGCAGGAAATCTTCGAGCGCATCGTGCGTGCCGCGTCGGGCGAGCGTACGAAAAGCGAATTGCTGGGCCTCGGAGATCATGAGTTCGTGCCGTGGCACATGGGCATCGTGAGCTGATGCCACGAGCTGCCCCGAGCTGCCAGGGGCGACCACGAGAGCAGTGGAGCATCGCGATAGATCACAATAGAACAGGAGACACGAGATGCAGCAGACAGCACAACGGAGGCGCCCGTCGAGGGTGAGATGGTGGGTCGCTGGGCTGATGTGGGCCGCGATCGCGATCAATTACATCGATCGCACGGTGCTGTCGGCAGCCGCGCCGCGCATTCAGTCGGAGTTTCATCTAAGCGCGGTTGAAATGGGTGTCGTCATGTCCGCGTTTTTCTGGTCGTACGCGCTTTTGCAACTGCCGGCCGGCATGTTGGCGGATCGCTTCGGTCAGAAGAAGGTACTCGGCTTCGCAGTCCTCTGGTGGTCGCTCGCGACAGCCGCAACGGGCATCGCGAGCGGTTTCCGCTCGCTCGTTGCGCTGCGGGTGGCGCTCGGTATCGGCGAGGCCGGTGCCTATCCGAGCAACGCCGGCATTGCGACGCGCTGGTTTCCGCGCCAGGAGCGCGCGAGGGTGGCTGGCATCTTCGATAGCGGGTCCAAGCTCGGCGGTGCGGTCGCGTTGCCGCTCATCGCCGCGATGCTTGCCGCTTTCGACTGGAAGCTCACGTTCGTGCTGACGGGGCTGCTCGGGATCGTCTGGCTTGCGGTCTGGTTGATCACGTTTACCGATTCGCCAGCGGACAACAAGCGCGTCGACGCCGATGAACTCGCGCACATCGAGAGCGGGCAAAACGCACGGTCCGCGTGGCGTGCCGCGCCGTCGGACTGGCGCCGCCTGCTTGCACATCGGAACATTTGGGCGATGTGCATCGGCTTTTTCATGATCAACTACAACTCGTACTTCTTCATCACATGGTTGCCGACCTACTTGGTCAAGGCGCGCGGCCTTACGTTGATGGAGATGGGCTGGGTCGCATCGCTGCCTTTGCTGGCGTCGATCGTCGTCGAAGTCGCGGCCGGTTGGGCATCCGATCGCGTCTATGCGTCAGGCCGGCTCTCCCTGACCGCGACGCGCAAGCTCTTTCTCGTCATTGGCCTGGTGATGGCTTCGAGCATCGGGCTCGCCGCGTATGCGCATTCGGCCGTGGTGGCCGTCCTCCTGCTCATCGTCGCCAAGTCGGGAACGACGGTCGCGGCGTCGCAAGTATGGGCTTTGCCGGGGGACGTCGCACCGCCGAACGCCGTCTCGATGGTCGCGGGGCTGCAAAACATGGTGTCGAATCTCGGCGGCGTGATCGGGCCCATCGTGACGGGCGCGATCGTCGCCGCTACCGGTTCGTTCGTGCCGGCTCTCGTCGTTTCGTCGGCACTGATCGGGATTGCGATCCTCAACTATCTGTTCCTGCTCGGCAGGGTGGAGCCGATCCAAACCAGCGGCCATGCGACGAACTCTCTCAACCACGAGCAGCGAAATGCAGATGTCAGCTTCTAATCCCTTCAAGGCCGCGCTTGCCGCGCGCCGCAAGCAGATCGGCTTTTGGCTTTCGATGGCGGATTCGTACCTGGCCGAAGTCAGCGCGACCGCGGGCTTCGACTGGTTGCTCATCGATAACGAGCATGCGCCGAACGACTTGCGCGGCACGCTCGCGCAGTTGCAGGCGGTTGCGCCGTACGGAGCCGAGGCCGTCGTAAGGCCGGCGGCTGGCGATCCGGTATCGATCAAGCGGCTGCTCGACATTGGCGCACGCACTTTGCTCGTTCCCATGGTCAACACAGCGGATGAAGCGCGCGCGCTCGTCGCCGCCGTGCGCTATCCACCGCACGGCATACGCGGAGTAGGCAGCGCCGTGGGCCGGGCGTCGCGTTGGAACGCGCGAGCGGATTACCTCGACGTCGCCGACGATGAAGTCTGCCTGCTCGTGCAGGCCGAGACGATCGCCGCGCTCGATAACCTCGAAGCGATTTGCGGCGTCGACGGCGTCGACGGCGTATTCATCGGCCCCGCAGACTTGGCTGCTTCGATGGGCCAACGGGGCAAGGCCGGGCACCCCGATGTCCAGCGCGCAATCGACGCCGCGATTCGCACGATCGTCGCATCAGGAAAAGCCGCGGGCACGCTCACGTCCGACCCGGCGTTGGCGCGGCACTACCTCGAGCTCGGCTGCACGTTCGTGGCGACGGGCGTGGACATCCTGATGTTCGCGAATGCCGCGCGCAAGCTTGCACGTGATTTCATGGATGTTCGGGCGGGGCGGCGTGAAGACGCACCGTTCGGTTGAACGCGACAGTACTGAATCATCGGGCATGAGCTCACCCCTTGATTCACGTCGTTTCCGCATCTGGCACCACTAAAACCAGGTCCGTCTCGGCGACTGCCACGCAAGGCAGGACAAGGCCTTCCGCCTTTTCCTCCTTCGTGAGCCCCGGCCATTCGATCCGATAGGTGACGCGCCCGCTCACCAAGCGGCAGATACACGATCGACAGGTGCCATTACGGCATGACCTCGGCAAGCGAATCTCGGCAAACCCGGCAGCCTCGAGCAGGGACAAGTCGGCCGGCGCTTCGAACGTGCGGCCGAGTGGTTCGACGCGAACGAGCGGTGGGCGAGTGGGCGTGGGCATGAGGCGGTTGTGCGGCATCGCCGCCGCTAGCGAACGTTATGGCGCCGCAGCATACCCGAAACGGAATGGGAGATGGAGGTTTTGCCGGCATCGAGGGTTAGTCCGCCCTTGCATTCCCTGATTTCGCCAGCCGAATCCGACGTTGGCCGCCAAGCTTGCGTAAAACTTGCGTGTTGGCGCAAACGTCCTAAAGTGAATGCAACCGGCGGCGGGTCTAACGCGCTTTTCCGCCGTGCAGGCCGCGCTTTTTTTCACGAGGGCGGCAATTTCCGGGCGCGGCACTCGTCACGGCAAAGGCGAATCCGATGCAGATCACATTCCCGAAAGAGATCCCCGAGTATTCGGGGCGTGAGTTGACCCTGGCGTTTCCGGCGCTCGTCGATGGCGAGCGCGTGGAGTGCACGATTACGGCAGAAGCGCTCGAAGATCATTTCGGCGCCGCTTCGCCGCGATTCGAGGACATGCTCGGCGCATTCGACGCTCACCGCCCGCGTATCGAGGCCGCGGCGCGGCGCTTGTTGTCCGAGACGAACGCGCAATGCGTGGTGCTTCGGAGCGGCTACGTCAGGTTCTATGTGGCGAACGCACGCGTTTAGAAAGACACGCTGCGCTGCCACAACCAATCGCTCCGTCGCACGGGGCGCACCGTTGCAGTCCCGCAGGACCGCAACAGGCCGGGTAACGGCGCTCGCTCCGGCCATTCACTCCGAGCCAAGGTAGAAGAAGCGGAAGAGGAAGATCGCCGCGATGATCCAGACGATCGTCTTCACCTGCCGCGCGCGGCCAGTCAGCAGTTTCAACCCTGCATAAGTGATGAACCCGAAGGCCACGCCGTTTGCGATCGAGTAGGTGAACGGCATCAGGAGCGCGGTCAGGGCGGCGGGGACGGCTTCGGTCGCATCGTCCCACGGCAGCGCGGCGAGCTCGCGCAGCATCAGGCAGGAAACATAGAGCAGCGCGGGCGCCGTGGCGTAGCTGGGCACGACGCCAGCCAACGGCGCGATGAAAAGACAAGCGAGAAACAGGATGGCGACAGTGATCGCCGTCACGCCGGTGCGGCCGCCGGCCTGCACCCCGGAGGCGCTTTCGATATAGGCCGTGGTCGATGACGTGCCGAGCATCGAGCCTGCGACGATCGCCGTGCTATCGGCAAGCAGCGCCTTGTTGAGGCGATCCATCTTCCCTTCGACGAGCAGCCCCGCGCGATTGGCGACGCCCATCAGCGTGCCCGTTGCATCGAACAATTCGACGAGGAAGAAGACGAGAACGACGTTCAGAATGCCGGTGGACAGCGCGCCGCCAATATCCAGATGAAAAAGCGTCGCATCGATCGAAGGCGGCGGCGACACCACCCCATGAAATTGATTGCCGCCGAAGAAGAACGAGAGCACCGTCACGCCGAGAATCCCGATCAGAATCGCGCCGCGGACTTTGAGGAAATCGAGCGTCACAATGGCGAAGAAACCGATCGTCGCGAGGATGACCTCCGGCTTGTGCAAGTCGCCGAGCGTGACGAGCGTGGCCGGGTTGCCGACGACGATGCCTGCGGACTTCAGCGAAATGATCGCAAGGAAAAGCCCGATGCCGGCAGTAATCGAAATCCGTATCGAGTGCGGGATGCCGTTGACGATCATCTCTCGCACGCGAAAAAGCGTGACGCAGAGAAAGAGACACCCGGAGATAAAAACCGCGCCGAGCGCGGCTTGCCAGGTGAATCCCATGCCCTTCACGACTGTATAGGCGAAATAGGCGTTGAGGCCCATTCCCGGCGCACACGCGATCGGATAGTTCGCGTAGAGGCCCATGATCAGTGTCGCGAGCGCGGAGACGAGGCAGGTCGCGACGAACACCGAATCTTTGGGCATGCCGGCGTCGCCGAGAATCGCCGGGTTCACGAAGATGATGTAAGCCATCGTCAGAAACGTGGTTACACCGGCAAGCACCTCGGTGCGCAGATTGGTACCCGCTTCCTCGAGGCCGAAGTAACGCTTCGCCGCTTCGAGCGGGGAAAAGGCTTTCACTTGTTCCATGAGCGGTATGTCTCCTGATTCTGATAGCCGTTCGATCTTGTGCGGAAGAAACGTCGAGTCCGGTTGTGCCGTACTGTACACAGCCGTCGCGCGGAAACCAGCCGCCGACTGTAATAGCGACTATTTGGACGACGCTACGCTGCGCGCATCGGCCGTGCCGTGAAACTACGGCGGCACGGGCGTCAGCCGCGGTTCAGCACGGCGGTGAGGATATCGACAGGGAGCGGGAAAACGATAGTGGAGTTCTTGTCGGCGGCGATTGTAGTGAGCGTTTGCAGATAACGCAATTGCATCGCCTGCGGCTCCCGGGCGAGCGTCTGGGCCGCTTCGAGCAACTTCTGCGAAGCTTGCAGTTCGCCGTCGGCGTGGATGATCTTGGCCCGCCGCTCGCGCTCAGCCTCGGCTTGGCGCGCGATTGCGCGGATCATCGATTCGTTGATGTCGACGTGCTTGATTTCGACGTTCGAGACCTTGATGCCCCAGGCATCCGTTTGCATGTCGAGCGCCTTCTGGATATCAGCATTGAGCATTTCGCGCTCGGCGAGCAACGTATCGAGCTCGTGTTTGCCGAGCACGGCACGCAGCGTGGTCTGCGAAAGCTGGCTGGTCGCCTCGAAGAACCGTGCGACCTGGATGACGGCTTTTTCCGGATCGACGACGCGGAAGTAGACCACCGCGTTGACCTTGACCGATACGTTGTCGCGCGTAATCACGTCCTGTGGCGGCACGTCGAAGACGACCGTACGCAGATCGATGCGGACTACCTGCTGAATGATGGGCGCGATCAGGACGAGCCCTGGCCCCTTGACCTTCCAGAAGCGTCCGAGCGTAAACACGACGCCGCGCTCGTATTCGCGGAAGATGCGAATCGCCGAGGCGATGACGATGATCGCCAGCAGGATCAAAAGACTGCTGAAGCCGAAAGTGAAGCCGATCATGACGTTTCTCCTTCTTTTGGATCGACGATGGGGGCCACGGTTAGCGTCAGGCCGGAGCGCCCGATCACGCGTACGCGGCTTCCGGCGGGAAGCACGGCCGAGGCGCGCACGCGCCAGCGCTCGCCGCGCACGTGCGCCCAACCCGTCGCCTCCGCGCCCAACCCGCCGCCATCCGCGCTCGAAAGACCATCGTCGATGATCTCGCCGAGGCAGCCGACCATGGCTTCCGAGCCCGTTACGACGGGGCGTCGCCGTGCCCTTAGCGCAAAGCTCGAGACAATGAAGACGAAAAGGCCGGTCGCCACGGTCAGTGCGGCGATGACGGGGAGCGGGACGCCGTAGCCGGGCACGTCAGTGTTGACAAGCATCATCGCACCCGCCGCGAACGCGACGATACCGCCGAATCCAAGCGTGCCGAACGTCGGCAGGAAAGCTTCAGCGATCAGGAACGCAATGCCGAGGAAGATCAACGCGAGGCCGGTGTAGCTGATCGGCAGCAACTGCAGGGCGAACAGGCCGATCAGCAGCGCAATGGCGCCCGCGACGCCGGGCAGGACGAAGCCCGGATTCATGAACTCGAAAAAGAGACCGTACATGCCGATCGTGAGGAGAATCAGCGCGACGTTCGGGTCTGTAATGACGGAGAGCAGATGACTGCGCCAATCGGGTACGAGCGTGACGGTGCGCGCATTGGCCGTCGCGAGCCGGTGGCTGCCCGTCGCGGTTTCGATCGTGCGGCCGTCGAGTTGCCGGAGGAGGTCGGGTACGTCGCGCGCGCTCATGTCCACGACATGCTGCTCGACGGCTTCGCGCGCCGGCAGGCTCACCGCTTCGCGGACGGCGCGCTCGGCCCATTCGACATTGCGTCCGCGCATCTGCGCGAGACCTCGTATGTAGGCGACGGCGTCGCTGATGCGCTTGCGTGCTTCCGTCGATTGCGTGTCGACGGCGGCTGGGGCGGAGGCGGACTTGTCGCTGCTGGCGTTTTTGCCCGTATCGGCGGGCGGCGTGCCGGGACTGCCGCCGACGCCGAGCTCGATCGGTGTGGCCGCGCCGAGATTCGTGCCTGGCGCCATCGCGGCGATGTGGCTGGCGTAGATGATGTACGTTCCCGCGCTCGCCGCGCGTGCGCCGCTCGGCGCGATGAAGGTGGCCACGGGCACCGGAGAGGCGAGAATCGCCTTGATGATCTGACGCATCGACGTGTCGAGACCGCCCGGCGTGTCGAGCTCGATGACGGCGAGCTGCGCGTCGTCGTGCGCGGCGCGCTCCAGGCCACGCGAAATGAAATCGGCGCTGGCCGGGCCGATTGCACCGGCGACGGGAATGACGACGACCTCGAGCGAGGCGGCCGATGCGGCCATGCCCGCGAGAAGCAAAGCTAGCGCAGCCGCCGCGCGGGCCAGCCGCGCCAGCATCCCTGGCGCGTGGCGCCGATTGTGCATTGCAACCTCGGTTGACATCATGCACGGCAATAGGCGGGTTTCCATCGTTCTGAGCAGACGCTGCGAGAGCGTCGCCGCCGGCGGCAACAGGCCGCTTTGTCGCTTAAAGCTTAGGACGATTCGGGCGTGAGAGGGGAAACAGATGAAGCCGGCGCGCTCGGCCCACTCGACGCTGCGCCAGCGCATCTGTGCGAGACCGCGTTGTAGGCGATGCTTCGCTGATGCGCTCGCGCTTGTGCTTGCTAATTGCGATGACCGTCGAGGGGCATTACGGCCCGAGTCGCCCTTCGCCGGATGCTGCCGCGGCGATCTGCCGAGCTTCGATATAGATTCGCTTGATGTTCGGAAAGCGCGATTGAATGCTGCGTTCGATGCGCTCGATCGCCACCGCAATCTCCTTACCGGATGTGCCCGGCTTGAAGCTGACGTCGAGCGTCAGCAAGATGTCGTCTGGCCCGAAGTACATCGTCAGGGGTTGTGCGGCCGACGCTACCGCATAGTCTTCCTGGACCAGCTTCCGGATGGCACGCGCAATTTCGAGCTCGACGCCTTCGCCCAGCAGCAGGCTCCGCGTTTCGTACATGAGCAGGCCGGCCACGGCGGCCAGAACAAGGCCGATTGCGATCGACGCTGCTCCGTCGAGCGCTGGCATATTGAATCTATGACTGGCATAGACGCCGATCGCCGCCAGCAGCAATCCGAGAAGGTCGGCACTGTCTTCGGCGAGGACCGTTATGGTGCTGGGGTCCTTGCTCGAGTGCAACGCCTGCCAGAACGGCCTACTGCCTTTTTCCTGGAGCGTGGCACGCAAGGCGATCGTGAAGCTCGCGCCTTCGAATATCGCAGCGCAGCCAAGCACGATGTAGTTCCACATCGCATCTTCCAACGGGGCGGGATGCAATATATGCAGCAGTCCCTGATACGCCGATATGCCGCCCCCGACGCCGAAGATCATTACCGCGACGATCAAACTCCAGAAGTAGACTTCCTTGCCGTACCCGAAGGGATGCTCCGAGTCCGGCGGTCGCCGGCTGCGTTTCATTCCGAGGAGGAGCAAAAGGCCGTCGCCTGCGTCCACTACCGAATGGATCGCCTCTGACAGCATGGCTGAACTGCCGGTAATGCCGGCTACGATGAATTTCGTCGTGGCGACGGCAATGTTGCCGGCCATTCCGCCGTAGACCACGATGATCGATTCGGCCATCTTTGGCCTCTGCGTCGATTGATCCGGAACGTCTGCCGCCGTGGATGCGAGCCGCCGGCACAGACCCATACGGCAACTGCGCTGCGCGCACGCTGAGTGCTGTGTCTCGCCACTGCCTCGCATCGTGCCGCCGAACATGCCATCAACCAAGTATCGCGGCGGTCCGTGCCAGCAGGCCGGGCGACAGGCTTACGTTTGGCTTTCCCATCGCACTTGCATCGTCCGTGCCACCCGGCAACGTTAGAAAATCGACTGCCTGGTGAGTGTGGTCAACCATTCAAGCGACAAGGTGCCGGCGAGCGAGTTGCTGTTCGCATCGAGCCCCGGCGACCAGACGCAAACCGCCATTTCGCGCGGCAGCACGGCGACGATGCCGCCGCCTACGCCGCTTTTGGCTGGCAGGCCCACGCGATAGACGAAATCGCCCGCCGCGTCGTAGGTGCCGCAGGTCAGCATCAACGCGGAGAGCCGTTTCGCCGAGCTCGAATCGACGATGCGCTCGCCGGTGGCCGGCGCGATACCGCCGTTGGCGAGAAAGAGGGCGGCGCGAGCGAGCTCGATGCAATTCATCTCGATCGCGCATTGACGACAATAGGCATCGACGACAGCTTCGGGCGGCATGTCCAAATTCCCGAAGCTGGCGATGAAGTGGGCCATCGCGCGGTTGCGCTCCGCGTGGCGAAGTTCGGATTCCGCGACGCGTGCGTCGTAGTCGATATCGGAGACGCCGGACAGCCGGCGCACGAACTGGACGAGCGCGGTTTCGGCGCGCACGAAACGGCGACAAAGGACGTCGGTAACGACTAGTGCGCCAGCGTTGATGAAAGGATTGCGCGGTAATCCCCGTTCAGTCTCGAGCTGAACGAGCGAATTGAATGCTGTACCGGATGGCTCGCGTCCGACGCGTTGCCAAAGCGCGTCGCCGAGTAGTTGGAACGCCAACGTACAAGCGAACAGCTTCGAGATGCTCTGGATCGAGAATCTTTGCTGCGCGTCGCCAACGCTGAACACTTGGCCATCGAGCGTGACGACGGCCATGCCGAAACGCTCGGCCGGAATTTTCGCGAGTTCTGGAATGTAATTGGCGACGCGGCCGGTGTTGCGCCACGGTTCGATATCGCGGTAGATCTGCTCGAGGATCGGTTGATAGTTCACGACGAGTCTGCCAGGTTGATTGCGCTTCGCTGACCGCGCGTTTCCGGCGCGTGCGACGGACGGACCCGTATGGAACCGGCAAGCGGCACCGACGTCAAGCGTCGTGGCATTCGGATTGCGACTACTCGCGGGACGCGGCGGGGCGCTGCGACTGGTTCATTGCGGCCGGTTCGTTGCGATTGCTCCTGCGGTTATCGGCGCACTCGTTCGCGATGCATTTTCCGCTTGCGGCGCTTCGCGAAGCGGCCTAGAATCACGCCCTTTCGCGCGGTCGGTGACGGCGGCGCGAGAGAGGGAAGGGGAACGGCGAGCGGCGCGCATCGTGCAGTCAACGAGGCGCGCGGTCAGCGGTTGGCGGGTGAGTGATGTGACGCTGAGCAGTGTGCGACGCAATCAAAAAACTCGTTGACGACTGGCGGGTGACGCTGCATAATCTCGCTTCTCTGCTGCTGATGCAGCAACGCAAGACGGCGGTGCCGAAGGGTAGTGGTGGTAGCGGCGCCGAGGCGGTTGAGCGAACGATCTTTAACAATTCACAGCCGATAAGTGTGGGCGCTTGATGGCGAACGCGGCCGGTTCCTGGGCTTGTATCAGGAAGCGGTATAGCGCAAGT
>NZ_PYUC01000019.1:0-93830 GCF_003028655.1 Trinickia symbiotica | reverse complement strand
GCCGATGAAACATTGCAGTCGATGGGATCGCCTCGTTGACCGGGCCGCGGCGGCGTCGGCGACAAAGAAATCAAAACCCTCCGATTCGACAGAAGGAGTTGTAGTATGAAACCAGATAGTTCATCAGCAGCCAGAAGCCGTTTCGGTCCCACAGCAGCATCTTGATGCGATCGCGACGCTGGTTGCTGAATACGTACACGGCTTGCGCGAATGGATCGAGCTTCATCGATTGCTCGACAATCGCTGCAAGGCCGTTGATGCTCTTACGGAAATCAACGGCATCGCGATGCACATACACCTTCAGCTCATCGTGCAGCCGGAACATCGCACCGTCCAAGCGTTTCGATCATTGCCGACAGTAGCGACACGTCGTTGCCGACGCATTCGAGCTTAAGCGTAACGCCATTGGGCATCTGCACCGTCAATGTCGATACAGCTGCACGATCCGCGGCTGGCGAAACAGGCATCGCGGCTTTGCGCTCGACGAGCGTGTGTTCGCTTGGGATCGTCACGACCGGCACGAACGCCGCTTCAGTGGCCGACTCAGTTGGGCTGTCGGTCAGCCGTTGCTGGTGCAGCTTGATCCATTTGCGTAGCAGGTTTGCATTGACGCCGTGCTTTAGGGCGAGGCCCGCCACTGATGCCCCTGGCTCAAGGCACGCCTCGACCAGCCGTTGCTTGGTTTGCCGATCAAAACGGCGCTTGCCGTCCTTGCCTACGGTGACGACCTTCAGGCACGACGATTCTGAGTGTTGTTCTGTCATAAGGTGTCCACTGAAAATCAGTGGACATAGCCTGCACGGTCAGATCCCTGAGTGCTAGACGTCGATTCTTGCGCGCTTACCGTCGTCAAGACGGCGTTCGCGACGCGCTTACGTTTATGGCGTTTCTTGTTGAGGAGCGACAACGACTATGCATAGGCGAGATCAGAAATGTCATCATCGCGCTGTTCTTCAGAGCAGGATGGAAGATGGCGTTCGACAACATTCCATCCTCCCCCTTCCCTGTTGCGTCGAGGCGACGGTTGGAGACTTCTTCTACGCGTCTCGGAAATGTAGAAGAAGAATTTCCTGAAACCTTTCCGCTTGGTCAATCTGCGGGAGATGGCCGGCCCCTGCTATCTCGTGAAGTACTGCGTTAGGGATGGTAGGGACTAGATCGCGCATCGGCTGCAGTAGCAACTCGTCTAGCTCGCCAATCACCAGCGTCGTCCGCGCCGAAATAGTGGGGACTCTCGACAGGTAATTCAGGCCTTGTATTGCCCGGGCGCAACCGATGAATCCTTTCGCAGACGTCTTGTTGATGCATTGAGAAAGCGCGTCCGCAACTGACGGGTTCGCGTGCAGAAAGTCTTTTCCGAACCAGCGCTCAGCAGTCGGCTCGGCCAATTCAGCAACGCTATCGTTACGTTCGACGATTGCAACACGCTCATCCCAAGCAGCGGCGAATAGCGGCGGTGCGTCCGCTCGAGCCGCCACGACGAGGAGACTGAGCAGTCTTTCGGGATGTATAACACCCAGTCCCAAGCCTACCATTCCTCCCTGCGATACGCCGACGAAGTGGACTTGTGATACACGGAGATCATCGAGCACTGCCACAACGTCCGCCACTAGATTATCCATCGAGTACGGAGGAGCACTGGCGGCCGACTGCCCATGGCCTCTGGTATCAACGCAAATTACCCGGAAGCCGAGACTGACAAGCAGCTGCGCCTGCGTAGCCCAGATTGCACTATTTGTTAGGATCGAGTGACTTAAAAGGACCACTTCCCCGTCCGGACGCCCGCCGATGCGTATCGATAACTCGCAGCCCTTGACAAGGATTTGACGCCGCTCAAACCCTGTCCATTCGCCGTTATCAACTGCTGGACACTTACTGATCACAGCCCATCTCCTTAAGCACTTCTCGGGCGATTCGCCATCCGTCCAGCGCCGCTGGAAATCCGCAATAGACCGCTACCTGGAGGAAGACTTCCTGAATTTCCTCGGGCTGCAATCCATTGTTGATACCGCCGCGAATGTGCGCACGCAGTTCGTGCGGTCGGTTAAGAGCCGCGATCATGCCAAGATTGAGCAGACTGCGACTACGGCGATCCAATCCTGGGCGGTTCCAAATCTCGTCCCAGCAATACTCGGTCACCAGTTTCTGCATCGGCCAACCCAAGGCATCGACTGAACTGAGCGAGCGGTTGACATATTCGTCACCGAGAACTTCTCTGCGCGTCTTCAGCCCTTTTTCGAACTTCTCGCTCCCGACAAAACTGTTTGCGTTGTCTGCCATGGCTCAAACGACCTCCGTAGCTGCTGCAAGTGGCACATTCCACGCGTCGTATTCGTAGACCCAGTCCGGGTTTGAAGGATCTTTGAGCCACGTGTTAGTTCGCGAACTGAGCTGAACGCGCGACGTTCGAGGCTTGCGGGTGGCTTCAAACCGCTGGAACGCCTGTGCGACTCCGTCTCGATCTACGCCGTCCAGACAACGCGAGAGAACAGCGGCGTCTTCGATCGCCATTGCGGCGCCCTGCGCCATATATGGCGTCATAGGATGGCATGCGTCACCGAGCAGAGTTACGTTGCCGTCGCTCCAACGGGGCAACGGGTCCCGATCAACAAGTGCCCATTTGTGCACCGACGGGCACGCCTCCAGTACTCGACCAACCTGCGGGTGAAAACCTTCGAACGCCGCTCGCAGTTCCTTAACGTCGCCCATCGCAGACCAGCTTTCGACAGTGAAGCCCGGGTCCGGCTGGCTCGTGACGAAATACACTTCGCTTCGATCAGGCTTGACGTAGTAAATGACAATATGGCGATCGGGGCCCCACCACTTCGTACAGTCGTCGATCTCATACCCGTTAAGCAGTGATGCGGGAAAAACAGTGCGATAAGCGATTCGCCCAGTGAAGTTCGGCTCATCGTGCCCGAAAAGCGTTTTCTTCACCAGCGAGTGGACGCCGTCCGCTGCGACGACCGCGTCGTATGTTACCGGCGATTGCCCGTCGAACGTCAATTGGACGGCGCCATCAGTCATCTGCTCGAATCCGACGAGTTTATGACCAAGATTGATGGTTGCCGGATTAACGGCGCTTGCGAGTGCAGCATGCAGATCACCGCGATGTCCCAACAGATACGGGGCACCATATCGCTCCTCTGCAAGCGCGCCGAATTCCATGTCGAAACGCACCTCGCCCGTGTCGAATTCCTTATTGTTCCACGAGCGCGGGTAGAAGCATTCGTTCCGCAGAACCGGTTCAAGACCGAATTCGCGCATAACTTTGATTGCGTTGCATCCGATTTGAATGCCCGCGCCGAGACGTGTGAACTTGGCTGCCTGTTCATAGACATGTGCCTCGATCCCGCTACGCTGCAACGCCGCGGCCGTCGCGAGCCCACCCATCCCAGCACCGATAACCGCTACGCGAAGCTTCTTCATAAACCCTCCTGATATCCACTGGTTGCACGGCGGAGGCCGTTGACACAATGTACGGATTCCAGAGGAAGTCGACAAACCAGTTTAACTCCCTCTGCGTGAGTTTTTCTTGCGCCGGTGTCTGGCCATTTGGAAGCCCGCACGATCTCCTGCTAGCTGTTTGCCCTCACTTGTCCGATTCGGTGGACATTGCGCACTGTGACGTTCGCTCACTCTGCAGAGTCCGCCCCGATCTTTGCGTGGCAGCCGAGATAAGCTGTTCGACTGGCTGATGCCAGACCTAACAACCATGAGTCGCGTGACAGACGACACCGGTCAAGTCCTTTGTCGGCCGCTCACGCCTCGCAGTTAAAAGACGGAGCGACAGCACGAATCGCTTCAGCCATTGAGACAGACGCACCGTTGCGAAATCGCGCTTGCTTTAATCAACTGCCGACGATAATGCTACGTCGCTTGTTAATGGGGCGACCGCATCTGTTGTCTAGGACCGCGGGGATACCGTTCAGAGGTGCGACTGAGCCGGACGCCGTCGCGCGGCGGTTGTGTAAGCGGTCGTAGACGGTCTCGTCTGTTCACCGCGCGGGAGGCGAGAACTGCAGAGACCTAGAGACCGCGCTGCTCGTTACTTTTAACGTATGGGGCGCGGCCGAAGCTCGGAAGAAATGTCTGTTTTACGCTGTACGCTGCGCGCAGATCGACGCTTCCCTCTTTCTGCCTCCAGACAGGGAAATCGCAACGGCTGCGATCAACGCCGGTAGCGCAATTGCCAGAAAATTCGCAGACATTGGAAAGGCGTGGCCGACCAATGCACCGATAACTATCGGCGCCGAAATCGCGCCGCCTCTACCAATACCTGATGCGCAACCGAGTCCCGTAGCACTGATCGAGGGCGGATAGAACTGACCTACAAACGCGTACATCAAGGTTTGAGCTCCCATCGTCGCCCCACCCGCTATCGCGACGACAAACGATAGCGCCCACACTGGCAATGTTAGGCCAAGACAAGCAACCGACGCAGCCATGATCAAATACATACCCACCAGGACAACGCGTGCGTTCAATCGATCCGCGAGGAACCCCCCGCTGATGTTGCCTACGATCGCCCCGACATGAAGAAACATGGCGAAATTCACTGCAGTCGAGAGGTCGTGGCCCGAAATTATCATCAATTTGACAAGCCAGGAGCTCAAGGCATACACGATAAATAGGTTCATAAAAAAGGTCACCCAGATCATCAGAGTCCCGATTTTCCTTCCATCCCTGAAAAGCTCTCGGGCAGTAAAACGCTCGCATGGTGAATCGTTGGGCGGCGCAAATACGTCGTCGCTCTGAGCAACGAACCGCGAGTTGAGTTTTTGGGCCAAGTTCTGCAGTTCCACGTCTCGCCGTGAACGAATCAGATGAGAAAACGCCTCAGGCATCATCTTCAGAATCACTGGAATCAAGAAGACCGGAAAGCCGGCGGCAAAGAAAACCGTCCTCCACCCAAAATGCACCAAAAGGAACTTGCAGATCAGACCGGCGAATACTCCGCCGACGGAGTAGCCGCTGAACATCAAGGTAACCAATGTGCTGCGTATATTGCGTGGCGAGTACTCTGCCATTTGCGCGACCGTGATAGGCATGAGGCCGCCGATACCAATCCCGGCGATGAATCGCGCACCACTGAAGATCAGCGCGTCGTGCGCAAAGCCCGCAGCCACAGAAAACAGGCTGATCAGGAACAGGCAGAGCACCATTGTCAGCCGCCGCCCGACTCTGTCGGAAATGATGCCAAATACTATGGCCCCGAACATCATTCCAAAAAGCGCAGAACTCAACATAAATCCCGCCTGCGTTGGTGTGACGTATAACTGACTCATAATCGACGGCAAAGCGATGCCAGCTATCGCTAGATCGTATCCGTCTGAGATAATCAGGCAACAGCACATCACGAAAATAGATGCGTGAAAGCGTGTAAGCCGGGCGTCGTCGGCGACCTGAAAAATGTTCACTGGGCGCATCTTATCTCCACCTAATGTGTCTCTGACGGTTCATGTGACAGACAGATTGACGTGACGACCTCTCAATCGATGTCGATGCCGACAAATTGCCATCGCCGGGCCTTCAGGCCACGTCATCTGTACGCGAATGGAATATGACCCAGTCGAAACGACCAATGTCAGCAATCTGGAGAACGCTCCGATCGGCGGTGCGAGACAGTTGGCAAGATCAACTCCGGACTAGCACGTTCTTGCTCAGCTGATTCGACGTCGGACCGAAGTCAGATTCCACAATACATGGTGCGGCGACTCCATATCGGGCGGCAAACGAGTTAACCTGCCGCGGCGTGAGTTTAGCTAACGCCAGCTTGGTTGCGGTCTGTGGGGTTGCAGTCCGGAGATCGCGCTTAGCGTTATGGCCGCAAAGCCGCACCAGCTCATAGCGCCGTCGGCCCGTGATCGCACCGCTGCGAGCTTAGTCGATCGACGTGAACTTAGCCCATCCGGCTGACTCAGCCCACGCCGCGATGGACTGCTCGGTGTCGCGCCCGTCCTTCATTAGCCAGGTGTGAAAGCTCTCAATGAGGGGGGTTCTATGATCCATGCAAACGTAATACTGTCTCGAGCGAGCCGCGAGAGAACCGAAAGGCGCGCAGAGGCGTCCCGCCAAAATATCATCAATCGCTAGGAAAAGAGGTGCAAGTACGATTCCTAACCCCTCGGTTGCCGCCTGCAGTGCGAAGAACATCTGCTCAAACTTGAGCTGACCAGCGGGCTTAAGGTCTGGAACACCTGCGGACGCAAGCCATTCGTCCCAGGGATAAGGTTCAGTAACGTAATTGATTAGGGTATGACGAGCAAGGTCGGCAGGATGTTGCAGTTGGCCGCCTTCCAGTAGATCGACATGGCACAACGGCACGATTATTTCCGTCATAAACGGCATAGACACGCAGTCGCGCAGGGGCTCTCGAGCGCCGCGAATAGCGATATCGTATGTATTCTCTCGGAAGTTGACGGGTGCTATGGACGTCGTTAGTCGAATGTCTACGTCGGGTCGTTTTCGTTGGAAGCCAGACATGCGCGCTATCAACCAGCGCATGGTGAATGTCGGAGGCGCATTGACGGTGAGAGAGGTCGGCGCGACTTGATCAACTACGTGCATGGAAGCGATCGCAAGGCGATCCAGCACCGCCGTTGCCTCAGCGAGGTACGAGCGCCCTGCGTCAGTCAGGACGATTTGAGACGCGGTCCGCCGGAAAAGCGGCGTGCCGAGCCACTCCTCCAAGATCGCCACTTGGCGACTTACAGCACCGTGGGTAACATTCAGTTCGGTCGCTGCCTTGGTAAAGCTGGCATGACGCCCAGCCGCTTCGAAAGCACGGACCGCGTTTAAAGGGGGGAGACGCCGACTCATGATCCAAATGCTACGACCGCTCAAACGGGGAGTCAGTTTTTCTCACGGCGAACGCGGTGTCAATTGACGAAACCACCAGTCATCTTCGCACTGGCGGGTCCGGCGCTTCGTCGAATGTGCGACAACGGCCGGAAAGATTCCGGCGACGCACCCGCGCGGTGTCGTGAACTATCGTTCCAGCAGACGCTTAATCTGAGGAAAATAACAGTCACCCCACCGCTCGAGTGCCATGGCAGTAAAACGCGGCATAGGTACCGCTTCGGATGTCGCTGGCGGAACGTTTCGAAAAACCACGCGCCTCTCTTCGTCCGCAGACGGCTCTCAAGCCATTGACGTCGTCATGTCGACGCCAGAGGTTAGGCTCCCATCTAGAAGACATGCCGAACGCCGGCAGCGGCCGCAAATTGATTCTGCCCTGGACCTCCCGCTGGGACTGAATTCAAGATGCCGAGAGTGCCACGAGAATTATTTTTCACATAGCCCACCGCAGCATAGAGTCCCGTCGCCTTCGACAGCGAGTAATCAACGACGATGCGATAAAGACTTCCATTCCTGTCCTCATTTCTCTGATCTGCCAACCTAATATAAGCTCCACTCAGAGTTAGATCTGGCGCGAACTTGTAAGCGAATTCTGCGGTATAAAAGTTCTGACTCGCATTGCTCGAAGGATTCCGGAAGTTTGTAAAGTTTCCAGCAAACTGCCAGCTATCTAACGTAACCTTCGCCCCTGCGGTGTAGGCCTGCGCTACAGAATTGTCCGTAAGGCCACTTAAATCTCGCCCATGAAAGTAAGCGCCGTCTAACGTTGCGATACCGACTTGGTAGTTGATGCGGGCCGATATAACGCTCTTACTCAAAAAATTGCCCGGTGTTCCACCAAATCCGTAAAGCACGCTACCAAAAAAGCCGGCCATTTTCGGTGATGTGTACTTCACCGAATTATCCACCCAATAATACTGAGCACCGCTATAGCCGCTGCCATTCTGATATGAGACCGTGTTGAGCGAACCGAAATTGACGAATCCCGTTGCGTCGAGCGCGACTAATGACTCGTAGAACGGCGAGCGGTTGCGCCCGAGCTCAAGTCCGCCGAAACGCTCGCTTGATAGCCCAACGGTCGCCCCCCGGTCGAACAAGACAGTGGTAGACGTCGACTGTCCGCCGTTGATGCCTGTTCCATTGTTGATCCGAAAGCCGTTTTCTAGTGTGAAAGTAGCCTTGATGCCGGAACCAAGGTCTTCGATCCCTCTGATTCCCCAACGGTTGGTCGACTCGACGCCTGACACAACACTCGTGCTGCGGCCACCCTGCGGTCCCGCTCCCGTCTTATAGACCACGCCAGCATCAGTCACCCCATATAGCGTTACATTCGATTGCGCACGGGCAGCGGGCGCAGCCAGTAACGCGGTGCCAACCGCAACTACTTTTCTGAAAGCCTTGTTCATCTGTCCGTCTCCTCCAAATTTGGCATCGATCTATTATTTTGGTTCGCTAATTGTCAACGTCTGCGTTCGTCGGTGACGAGTGCCAACTGGCTTTGCGCAGCTAGCCAGCCTCTGGGCCGACGGAACTGATACATTTGCCTATGCCACCGTGCTGGCTGGGGGGCCGCAGCTTCACTATCTAGCTCGGCTACCGGTCAATCAAACGCGAACTCAATGAAGACATTGAAGCTTTCTCTTCTTATGGCATGAGCCCCGCTCGCGAAATTCACCGGCTCCGCATCCGTCGCCCATCGCATCATCGCCGTCGTTCGAGATCTGGCCGATACTCGATAGCGCTAACGATGTGTCAGGCAGTATTTATCTCGTCGTCCTCCGCGCGCAAACCACAATAACTCACGGATGCGTGAGCTTTTCTCACGCCCAGTGGTTCCGAGGTCCGCTCGATCGCGGCTCACCCAGCAGTAGACTAGATGCGCGGGCACTCGATCCTAGAACGGTGATGCCGGACGTTGCGTCAGTTTTTCGCACAACGCGTGACGTTTTTTCGATCGCCGTCACCAGAGAGGAAACTCCGATTTCGGCGCGATGGCTTTTTGTGCAAGCGGTTTGCACTAGCACAGAGGGGGATCTGCAGCGAACTGATGCGGGACCTGAACGGATAGGCACCCGCTCGGCGCACGGACTCGCGGCAGCTGTCCGGCACCGCGCAGCTCATCCGCACCTCCGCCTGTCTTACGCCGGCCGCTCTGGCGCTTGCCCGCGCGACGTGACTGACCTGCGGCCGTTCCGCAGAAAAATTTGCGAGGGAAAGTTTTCAGCACGTGCTGAGCGACCGCAGGCGCGCTACATCGTCGCTCAGCTGACTGGCGATGCTCGGCGCCTGGCTCACGCAGCGAGTTTGAACACCGATACCGCCATGTTCAGATTCCTGGCCTGTTCATCGAGCGACTGCGCCGACGCTGCTGCCTGCTCGACGAGTGCGGCATTTTGATGAATCACTTCGTCCATCTGGGAAACGGCCTGATTGACCTGCTCGATGCCATGACTCTGTTCCTCTGACGCCGCGGTAATCTCGCCGACGATATCGGAGACCTGTTTGATGGCCTGCTTCACCCCACCGATCGTCGCACCGACTTCTCCCGCCTGTTTCGCCCCGTCCTCGATCATAGCTACGGACGAACCGATCAGTTCCTTGATCTCTTTTGCCGCCGCGGCCGAGCGCTGCGCAAGACTGCGCACTTCGCTGGCCACCACGGCGAAGCCCCGCCCCTGCTCGCCAGCTCGTGCGGCCTCCACCGCGGCATTGAGCGCCAAGATGTTTGTCTGAAACGCAATGCCTTCGATGACACCTGTGATTTCGGAAATCTTCGTTGAGCTGCCGCTGATTTTTTCAATGGTGCCTACCATGCCCTGCACTGCGTCGTTGCCGGCGTCGGCCATATCGGTCGCCCGGGCGGCGAGGGCGTTCGCGTGACGCGCATTGTCGGCATTCTGCTTCACGGTTTCGGTCAATTGCGTCATGCTGGCGGCTGTCTCTTCAAGCGATGCTGCCTGCTGCGCGGTGCGAGCCGACAGGTCGGCGTTACCGCTCGCGATTTCCTGCGACGCAACCGTAACGGATTCCGCCGCGACCTTGATCGCACGGACGGTATTGGCGAGCTGTACGTCCATTTTCCCGAACGCATCCAGCAACCGCCCTGTTTCGTCGTTCGACGCAACGCCGATTTCGTGGCCGAGCTTTCCGCCGGCAATGTCGTTCGCCGCCCGAAGTGCGTTCTGCAACGCCTGCGTGATAGACCGAACAAAGTAAATACCAAACGCAAGAGCGGCGACCGAAACGACGATAGCCACCGCAAGAGAGAGATACCGAGCCCGAGTCACGACCGACTGGTTGTCCTGCACCCGGCTCTGAGCCGAGATGTTCAGATCTCGTTTCATATCCGACAAGATGCCGTAGACCTGATTGGCATTGTCCTTCACTTCCAGCCGGTTCACCTCCGCCCCGCCCTTGATATCGCCTGCCTCAATTCGCTCGACCTGATGTTTCATGCCGTCCCGCATGCGGTGATAGGCGTTTTGAAGATCGGCAATCGCTGCGGATTGAGTGCTACTGCTATTCGAGGCGAGGTCATTCAAAGCCTTATCCGCCGCAACAAAACGATCCTCGTTTTCCCGCTTCCAGTTCGCAATCGATGCGGCGTCCCCGATCGCGATCATGCGAAGGATATTGATGTCGGCTCGCGTGAGTAGGCCGTCGACTTCCGCCACGGTCGCCTCGTTACGGAAATCCCGCTGATAGAGCGCGGTCTCATATTGGTTCGACTGGTCGAGCTTGGCGAGGAGGAACGCACTCAGGCCGATCATGCCAGCCACCAAGAGGACTATGACAAATAAGAGTTTGCTGCGAATAGTTAGATTCATGGCATTTTTCCATTGCGGTTACGCGCCCCGACGCATGCGGGCAAAGTTGCTAGCGGCGATAACGGCAGCGACGCGACACCCAACATAGCTATGACTAGCTACACTCCTCGCGTGGCGACTACGGGATTCCGGTGCGACACTTTTCGTGCCGTCGCCAGGGCGAATACAGGAAATCCTTACAAGGATTTCGGCCGTGACCGACTCAATGCGCCCTGGTGGAGTGTCGATAGATGGCTTATCTCCCCAGTCCTCTTTCGAAGCTTTCAATGACAATTGCATCGGCGGACCTGCTTCAATTGATGAGCTTTATTGCACGGCTGTATGAGCCGTCGACACAATCGTTCATCGAGCGTCCGGAAGTAGTGCGAGAACTCGGCGCTCTGCTGCATGCGGACTTTATCGGGCACGCAGTATGGGATCCCGTAAGCGGAAATTTCGAGCAAGCAACGCAGTGGGGGCGTGATGCGCAAATTGCGCATGACTATGAAAACTACTTCCAACGTCTCGATCCGATGTGGCCACTGCAGCAGGGATTGTGCAAGCCGACTCCCAGCGATGCGCTAATGGATCGAAAATCATTCCACAACACCGAATACTTCTGCGACTTTCTTTCGAAGCACCGGATATATTCTAGTGTCGATTTCTTTCTGCACGACGCAGGCCCCGTGAAGTTCGACTACCGATTCGCGACCAGCGATCCAAGGAAGTGCTTCGGAGACCGTGAGGTGGCCCTGCTGAACATACTGCGCCCGCACCTGGTGAACGAATACCAGCTGCGGCTGGTTGCACGTTCCCGCCGCTGGCCGGAGCTCACGGAATGCAGCTATCCGAGCTTCATCGTCCGACCGTCGGCAAAGCCTGAACCGAATCGAAACGCCCTCGCACTCCTGTCCGGACTCGAGGCTCACGACCGGGACGTCTTGCACCAACTGCTGGTGTCGGTATCGCTCGGAGCCTCTTGGCCCTACCAATGGAACGGCTTCAATGTCTGTGTAGAACGAACTCACGAGGAAAACAGTGGACAGGGCCTATGCCGTGTGCATCTGCTCGCAGGCACTGTGGGTTCGGCAGCGTGGCTACAGCAACGATTCTCGCTCACACAGCGCGAAGGCGAGGTATGCCATTTGTTGCTCAAGGGCATGGCCGACAAGCAGATTGCCAAAAAGTTGAGCATCAGCTATTGGACCGTGCGCATTCACGTCGGAAAGATTCTCGAAAAGCTAGAAGTCGATTCCCGCTCCGCTGTCGGAATCGCCGTACTCAAGGCCAGTCACGGTGTCGAGCCGCCCTCGCTAGGAGTTTGCGAGTAAGCGGGAGGCCTTCCGTGGCGAATCGAATGCACCACGTGGCCGATATCGGGTACGACTTCGAACGGATGTCGTTCTGGACCCTGCATATGAGCGTCGGAAAACGTAATAGATCGTGATGGTCAGCGCGAGACGAGTCTTTCTATGCAGGAGGTGTCCAGCGCAATCCCGGACACGTATGCAACGTTCCGCTGCCGCTTCCTTTGTTCGCGTTGGCGTGGTACGGCGTCACGATTGAACGCGAGCAGTTGGCTTTGTCGAATGGACCCAACGAGGGTTGGTCAATTGATTTCGTGATGGACGCGCTTTCGAGCGGACGGCGTCTGAAGTGCCTGGCCGTCGTCGACGATTTCACCAAGGAGTCTATCGATATCGTGGTGGACCACGGCATCTCAGGCTTGTACGTGGCTCGAGCGTTGGACCGCGCAGCGCGCTTCCGGGGCTATCCCAAAGCGCTGCGAACCGACCAGGGCCCGGAATTTACGAGCCGGGCGCTTCACCAATGGGCCTACGCCAGCGGCGTTACGCTGAAATTGATTCAACCTGGCAAGCCGACGCAGAATGCGTACATCGAATCGTTCAACGGCAAGTCTCGCGATGAATGCCTTAACGAGCACTGGTTCAAGAGCCTTGCGCATGCTCGGGCGGTCATCGCGGCGTGGCGTGGCGTCAGGACTACAACGAGGACCGGCCCCACAGCGCACTGAATTTCTTTCGCCAGCAGAGTTCGCGGCGAAACATCGGGTAACAGCGGATGCTCCTGCCGCTTTCCAGGAGCTGGTTTAAAGGGACTAATGAGATGGTCACCCCCACCCGCGAGAGGGTTATCCTCGCAGGGTTCCTTATTTCTGGAGAGACCATCATGCAGAACGCTGCGCTGGTTGGAATCGATCTAGGCAAGCACTCCTTTCACCTTCACGGACAAGATCGACATGGCAAAGCCGTGTTTCGCAAGAAGGTGAATCGCACGCACTTGGTCGAGCTACTGTCCAGGCTCGAAGTCTGCACAGTAGTGATGGAATCCTGCGCCGGTGCACATTTCATGGCGCGAAAGCTGGCCAGCTTTGGGCATCACGTTAAGCTCATTTCGTCTCAATTCGTTCGACCGTTCGTCAAATCAAATAAGAACGACTTCGTAGACGCTAAGGCAATTTGCGATGCGGCTTCGCGGCCGTCGATGCGGTTTGTCACGCCCAAGACCGAATCGCAGCAAACGCTTTCGACGCTGCATCGCGTGCGTGAGTCATTCATCCGCGATCGGACGAAGACGATCAACCAGGTTAGCCGCCGCATTCGCGCCAGCGACAGTGTCGTAGAAGAGCCAGTTCTTTCGGCCGACCGTATATGGCCGAATCGCATTCTCGCAGGCGTTATTCGAGATCGGCCAAGCGCCGTTTTCGACGTAGCGAATCAACTTCGGCCATTGGCCCCTCAGGTAGCTCAACGCTTTGCCAAATGCGATCTGCGGCAACACGAGGTGCAACTGCCTAAGAAGCAGAGCTTCAATTTCCTCAAGCACCAAGCAACTCTCGCGTTGGCGCTCGAGCAGCCGATCCGCCGGCGCCATGCCTTCGCAACGCGATTCGATAGCAAACAGCGTCCCGATCGATCGAATAAATTCGCTGACGGGATGGCCGCGTCCACGTTGCGCCTTCGGCAGATTCTCTTCTGCCTCGATCATGTAACGACGCGCGTGCGCCCAACAGCACCAACATCTGATGTCACGAGGAGAGCTATCGTCGACCTTCGGCTTCAACGGAATTCTTCTCCGATTCGGTTCCACTGCCAAACGAGATAAAGTTTCACTCATTGAAAGAAAAACTTTGTTTCCATGAAAACACCCGTTCATCTAAATGCATTGCGTGCATTCGAGGCCAGCGCGCGCCACCAGAGTTTTTCGGCGGCCGCGGTGGAACTGCACGTCACGCCTGCGGCAGTCGGCCAACTAGTACGCGCACTGGAGCAATGGTTGGGAACCCCTCTGTTCCATCGCGGAACCGGCGGTCGAGTTCGACTTGTCCCCAGTGAGGCAGCTGAACGAGCGTTGCCGGATATCCGGGCGGGGTTCGATCTACTTGCCTTGGGCTTGGAAAGACTCAGGGAGGGATCGACTAGCGGCGTTCTCACCGTAGCCATCAGCCCCTCCTTCGCCGCCAAGTGGTTGCTACCGCGAATTGAACGATTTCAAACCGCCTGGCCAGACACAGACGTACGCCTGGACACAAACCTTAAACCCGTGGATTTCGTTGCGCATCGAATCGATATCGGCGTGCGCTACGGCACGGGAAACTGGCCAGGACTGAGGGCGGACAAGCTGATGGACGAGGAAGTCTATCCAGTTTGTTCGCCCGGCCTGCTCCGCAAACATGGGCGCTTGCAGAAGCCGACTGACCTGGCCCGCCAAACGTTGATCCACGACTTGTCGATGGACAGCCACACGGGTTTTCCGACTTGGGACGCCTGGCTGCAACGGGTGGGAGTGACGAATGTTCCTTCACGACGCGGCATGAAAATCAACAATTCAGCCGCCGTTTTGCAGGCGGCGATCGAAGGGCAAGGTGTCGCGCTCGCGCGCAGCGTGATGGCGCACGATGACCTAGCAACTGGTCGCCTCGTCCGGCTGTTTCCGAAAATCAAGTTTGCGTCGCCCTTGGCTTACTACGTCATATACCGGGCCGAGGCGTCCACGCAGCCAAGGCTCGTCGCGTTTCGTGATTGGTTGCTCAGCGAGGCCGGAGCGGCGGTCTAACAAACGGTAACATTACTGCGCCAACGATACTTTGCAGGCCCCGATGTCCAATCGAAGGAAGTTGGTACGTTACGTTTCTGAAGATGCAAGTAGATTGGCACTGCGCTCGAACCGATGGTCGAACCATATATAACTTCCGGCGGCAACCCTGGTCGTCCCATTGGTGCCATTCGTCAATCGTCCAGCCCGTACGGACGATAGGGCTGTAAGGACGATGGCTCATTTTGCCAGGCAGCTCCAAGCATAACGGCGCGCACATCTACCCGGGCAGAACTTCCCCAGCTCGCAGCCGAGCGGCAATTCGTAGTAGGGGTAATCGTACTTTTCGTGCAAAATCTGGCGGTTTTGTCTGAGAGCCTTGCCCCGCAAGGCTCTCCGGGTGATTCCGACTTTTGTCAGCAGGCCCGATGACGATCTGCGATAAGCTATTTGCCCGCGATTTCGGATCGCACCCTGAGGGGAGGCAAGCATGCCGGGTCTGGAGTTTCGCTATGTGGGACAGGACCGCCTGCCCACACGGTTGTCGGAATTCGATGTCGAACGCTACTTCGCGCTGACAAACAGCGACATCGCCGCGCTCAACGAGCGCTTTCGGCGCGATCGGCGAGCAGGTGCGGCCATCCAACTGGTGTTTTTGCGCACGAGCGGCCACACGCTTGACCATGTCGGCACCCTGCCACGCCAGCTACTGCGCTATATCGGCGAACGGCTCGGACTGCCCACCCCGACGATCGCCTCGCTGCGGACCCTCTATCAGCGCTACAAGACACAGTACGACCATCAGGTTTGGGCCTGTGAATACCTCGGGCTGACATCGCTTGGGCCAGACCAACGGGCGGGCCTCGAAGCCTGGATGCGGCAGGACGCCGCCGAGTCGCTCACGATGGACGAACTCATCCAGCACGCTCACTACTGGCTCTACGAACGCCGCATTCTCATCCCTGCGGATCGGACACTGCGCGATCTGGCCCGCTCGATCTGGTCGGAGGTTGAACGCGGCCTGCTCGCGCTGATCGAGGCAAGCGTCGCGGAAACGCAGCTCATGCGCGCCGATGCACTGCTCTCTACGCAGCACGGCACCTCTGGCATGACGGTGCTTGAGTGGCTCAAGACACCGCCCCCGAGTATCGACAACAGTTGATCGCGATCAAGGCGCTCGTGAACGATACAAAGCGATCGGCGCAAGAGCGTCTGGCCGACATCGGCAAACTGCTTGAGGGTCTGTCCGACAAACCGCCGACGAGCCATGCCGCCAGCGTGCGCGAAACGTTGACCGACGATCACCATCGCATCCGCAATCTGCTGGTGCCGCTGCGCGAACTCGAGTTTGCGGGCACGGCGGCAGAACCGAGCCTGCGGCAGCTTGAGCTCATCGGCGCGCTGCACGACGTGGGCGCCACCGAATTGCCGGCCGGCTGCGAGTGCCAGTCAATCCGAGTTGGCGCGACCTGGTCGACGGCGAGGATCGAGCGCGAGCACTGCGGGCGCTTGAGGCGTCGGCGATCACAGGCCTGCGCAAAGGGCTGCGCCGCGGCTCAGTTTGAATCGACCACAGCCTGTCGTTTCGCGCGCGCGATCAGTTTCTGATTCCGCCCGAGCAGTGGACGCGCGAGCGCGACCGCTACCTCTCGTCGCTCGGCTTGCCGACCATGGCAGAGCCGTTCCTCGAACGGTTGACGGAGCACCTGAAGGCCGGCTTGGCTGCGCTGGAGGAAGCCCGCAAGGCCGGACGGGTGACCATCGGCACTGACGGCATGCTGCACTTGGCGGCACTCGATGCGCTCGATACGGATGGCACACCGCAACGCACGAGGGATCTGCTCTTCACGGAGATCGGCACTGCGCAGCTCGCCGACATGATCATGGAAATGGATGTGCACACGGGCTTCAGCGAAGTGCTGCTCTCGCGCAAGGCCCGCAACGCCAACGAACTGCTGGCGTTATACGCGGGGCTAATCGCGCACGGCACGGAGCTCGATGCCAAGGGCGTAGCTGCAATGATTCCTCAATTGGACACGGCCCACATCTCGATGGCCATGCGCGCGCTCGAAATGCCGGGTCGGATTTCGCGTGCGAATGAGCGGATGGTCGAATTCCAGCGCACGCATGCGATTACCGAGTTGTGGGGAAATGGGCAGCAGGCCTCGAGCGATTCGATGAGCCTGGACACTTCGCGACATCTTTTCTATGCTCGCGCCGACCCGCGGCGGCGCACGCATGCCGTCGGGATCTACACCCACGTGCTCGACCAGCACGGCATCGTCTATAACCAGCCCATTGTGCTGAACGAGCGACAGACGGGACCAGCCATCGCCGGCGTGCTGCGTCACAACGAAACACGCGAAGACGGCGGACTGTTGCGACTTTCGGTCGACACGCACGGCTACACGAACGTGGGCATGGCGATCGCCAAGCTGCTCGGCTTCGATCTGTGCCCGCGCCTGCGCAATCTCGCCGAGCGAAAGCTCTATTTGCCGCGCGGGCTGGCTTCGCCCGAGGAGCTCGCAGCGAGCGTGGTCTCGGATATTTCGTTCAAGGCGATTCGTGAGGGATGGGACGAACTTTTGCGGCTCGCCGCCTCCATCCATTCGGGACGCGTGAACGCTACCGTCGCCCTGCAGCGTTTCGGCAGTGCCGCGCAAGGCGACCCGGTACACCGAGCAGCAGACCAGCTCGGCAAGTTGCTGCGCACGCTCTTCCTATGCGACTACTTCAGCAACACGGAGTTTCGCCGCGAACTGCATACGTTGCTCAACCGCGGCGAGTCGGTCCACCAGTTACAGCGCGCGATCTACACGGGCCGGGTCGCCCCCGAACGCGGCCGCCGTCGCGACGAGATGATCGCGATCTCGGGTTCGTTGACGCTGCTCACGAATCTCGTCATCGCATGGAACACGCACCGCATGCAGGACACGGTCGACCAGTGGCGAAACAAGGGAAAGGAAATCGCAGACGATTGGTTGCGGCGGATGGGACCGGCGCATTTTGCCCATGTGAATTTCCGCGGCACGCTGAGTTTTCCGATCGACCGTTATATCGAGACGTTGCTTGAGGCATCATCCCAGCAACGGGTCGTGAGCTTATAACGGACGCTTGCGAAGGAAAGGCAATGGACATCGACACCGAGGCGATCGACGAGGTGGTATTGGCGCTGCTTCACCTGAATCTGTGCGACAGGGATCGGGCTTGGAAGAGTTTCGACTGGCCGACGTTGAATCGGCTACATGCCAAGGGCCTCATCCAGGACCCCATCAACCGCGCGAAGTCGGTGGGCCTGACGGAAGAAGGACTGCGCGAAGCCGAACGGCTCTTCACCCAATACTTTGTACGCCGGCCCGATCCTGGATCTGCAAAATAACGAAGCCGATCAATTCCAGTACGTGTCAGTGAGCGGATCGTGCAGGACGGCTTCGGCCATGCAGTTGCACAGGTCGGCCGTCGAGCGGATCTCACCCAGCAGATCTTCGATGGCGGCATTCAACTCCGGTCCGTGCGTGAACGGCATGACGAGTTCGTAGCGCGTGCGCTGTCGATTGAGGCAGTGCATTGCATATTCGGATAGGCAGAAATCCTCAATCCAGCGGCGTGCTTTCGCCATGCCGCGCACGAATTTGCTGTTGCGCTCGATCACCAGGTGCAGATTCACGGGTGTCTCGACTTTCGCGATGTCGGACATGGTTTGCAAGTGCGAGCAACCGATTGACAGAAGACTCGATGATATCGGATACGGGCACGCGACAGGGCGAGGTGTTCCCGAAAGGTTCACCAGTAGCGTCGACGTGGCGGCTAACACACCGGTCCAACCGCCCACTCAGGCGTCCTGGAAGCGGCGTACAGGTCGTACGACATAACACCGTCTACCATGGCATCAGTGGTGCGAGTAGACACCCGGCGGAATGTCCGGCGAAACCGGCGTGGAGGAAATGGCCTCGGGATGTACGTTCCATGCTGCCCATGCGGGGCACTGACTGCCTATGACGTCGGAATAGAAGAACGTGACGATCGCGGTGGCCAGGAGCGCCGCAGGAAAGCTGGCAATTCCCAACCCCGCAACGATTGCCGCGGCCAGGAGCTCTACCGCTTCACCTTTTAGCCCTTCCCGAATTGCAGTTGCCACCGGCGTTGGGTTCGCCGGGTCGGACGGACAAAGCAAGCCGTATGTCTCGCGTGAAACGACAACGAAAATTTCCCAACCGATATCGCTGGGATCACCCTCTGTCGCTTGCGCGACAATCGGCGCGATCGTTGGCGCCAGGACTTTACCTGCTTCCGTAAAAGCTGCATCAGATTGCGCTGCCGTTCCCATTTGATTCAACAAATCGCCGACGGTCGTCATGTTTTCCTCACGTGGTTTTGAGCTTACTTCCCTTAACTTTCCAAAGCCGGACATACATATCGGCGGCGCTAGCAACGCAGATCAGTTGCCACTGCCGGTCGAGTTGGACTGACTACTCGAAGAACTGCCGGAGTCTTGATTACACGCTGCCCAAGCAGTACATGCGAAAGCCGATGACGCACCGAGGGAAGTCGTCACGGCGAAGATTGCAGCTCGAAGACAGAATTTCATGGAAGTCTCCAAGGAAAGAAAGAATAGGTAAGCCAAAGATTTGCGAACGCCGACCTGCTGCTTGCTTCGACACTCCCCCGAGAGACGTATCGAAGACGGCCTTGGTCGCGGCGGTCTTCCGACCAACTGTCCAAGAATGCGGGGGGAGCGAATGCGTGATGTCGCTGACGGCTGCGAGCCTCATGCAAGCCCTGTTTGCCCTCTGTACGTGTTGCGGGAAGCGTCGCATGCCATGCGGCGTCGGAACATAGTGCAAATGCATCATTGACTCGGGTGCCTGATTTCGCGGATTTTTCCTCCGCCCGAACACTGTTTTGCCCAGGCGTCTTCCTGCCGGCCTGTAGAGGATGAAAACGCCGATTCCGGCTCGCCACTGTCATTTTTTTCGGCAATAATTCACCCGATCTGTTGCGCAAGACCAAATGACTGGCTAGCTTGGTCGGACGTCTGACACTTTCCAAAGTCCGGGTTGCCTCTGGCTCCGCCGACAGCTGGCTCAAATCGATAAAGCGGACGTTGCGTCGAGCGGCACGACGCAACCGCTGAAAAGACCACTGCAAGCCGCAGCTCCACGCTGATGGAGCCGTACGACATGAGGCTTGCGGGGAAGAAATGGAAACATTCGGTCATCTCTTGCTTGAGATTTATCGCGGCGCGCGCGAAGTCCCGCCCGAGGAGTTCCAGGCGTACGCGCTGCGGCATCTCAAGAACGCGATCCCATTCGACATGGCTCGCTGGGGCACCAGCACACGCGACGCTCGGGGCGTGGATTTTCACCGCCCATGCGTGCTGGAGGATCCGCCCGAGACGTTGGAGAACTACGCCGAGATCCGGGAGCAGGACAGCGCGGCGCGGTATGTGATTGACCGTCCCGGCCGGACAGGCAACTTCGCCCTCACCGCGCAGTACGGGGCCAGCCGGAATACCGCCGGAATTTTCGCGTACGCCCGGCGTTTCCGTCACGAACATGGTCTGATCACGGCCTTCCGGAATCCCGACACGGGGTTGCTCAAAACCATCTCCCTGTACGGCGCATTCAGCGACAAACCGTTCACGGAGCATCAGAGACGGACGATGCAGGCCGTCGCCCCGCATCTGATGGAGGCGTGGACCGTCAATTACACCGTTCACTTGGAGCAGATCCGGGCGGCCGCAGGCGAAGCACGATGGAGCATGGCAATTGCGGATGCTGCGGGTCATCTGGTCTTTGCCGAGAGCGATTTCGAATCCATGCTCTGCGCCGAATGGCCGGCGTCACGACACGTGGTCTTGCCCGCACCGATGTATAACACAATCTTCGGTTCCAAACTGAACCGGTACGCAGGCCGAACCTTTATTGCGATCGGCACACCATCGAGATCATTGTGCTTTCTCAAGGCACGTCGCCGGTTCCCGGTCGACAACCTGACTGCACGTGAGCGCGAGATAGCGCAGCACATTGCACAAGGGCTGACGCACAAGGACATCGCGAGGCGACTGGGCATTGCCCCGGCGACGGTGCGCAATCATGTCCAATCGGTTTTGGAAAGAGCGTGTGTGCACAACAACGCAGAACTAGTGGCGCAACTGAAGCGCGCTGGGTACTGAACAGACCGAGGTCGCATGGGGGAATGGTCATGAATGAGCTGAATCCGGTGGTGCTATCGCTGTACCGGGCGGCGCACGAAGTGCCGCTGGCCGAATTTCAGGACGCCGCGCTGCGGCTCGTCAAGTCCTACGTCCGCTTAAGCGGTTGCAAGTGGGGCGCCAGCGTGATCGATGAGCAGGGAGTTCTGTTCCAGTCCGTTTATTTCCACGAGGATGATCCCGAGGGTGCAAGCACCTATAACGAGGTGCGTAATCAGGACCGTGCCGCGTTGTGGGCCATCAACCACCGGGGGCAGACAGGCAATTTTCACTTCGCATCGTTCTATGACCGTCGCTCTGCGATCGGGGACTACACCCACCGCTATCGCCACTCGAACGCGCTGATCACGGGTCTGCCGAGCGTCGACGACCGTCTTATAAAGTCAGTGTCGATCTATCGGGGTGATCCCGAGGACACATTTTCCGAACGGGACCGTCGCGCGGTCGAGTGTCTCGTGCCACATCTGAACGAGGCACTGACCGTCAGCCGACTGCTTGCCGCCACGCGCTTTCGTGCCGGGGCGGAGCGACAGTGGGCAGTCGCGATCATGGATCATGCCGGCCCGTTGCAGTTTGCCGATCCCGAGTTCGAGGCCCTCGTACAGGCCGAGTGGCCCTCCGGCGCCGTGCGGCGGATTCCGGGTAACGCACACGCCGCAATCATGCACGGCGACGGGAGCACCCAGTACACGGGTCGGACGTTGATCATGCGAAGCACCCGCGAGGCAGGGATCACTTTCGTCCGGGCGCGGGCGCGTCTGCCCGCGGACGGCCTGACGCAACGCGAACTGTCGGTCGTGCAGGCCATTGCACGAGGCTACACGCACAAGGAGATTGCACGACTGCTGCACCTGTCGCCCGCTACGGTGCGCAACCAGATCCAGACCGTTCACAACCGGCTGGGGGTCGGCACCAATGCAGAACTTGTCGCGGTCCTGCTGCGAGCTGGATACTGAGCCGAAAGGAGATCCAGCGATGCCGTACGGTCCTTTGGGACGCTCATCTATTCGACGAGTGGCGCAACTCGAGCATGGGCGGAGGCGGCAGTGACCGGACACGGCATACTGCTGTCGGTATATCGCGGTGCCCGGGAAATACCCGCCGATCAGTTCCTTGACTGGGCACTGGAACTGCTGAGGACAGCCGTGCCATTCGATATGGCGCGATGGGGGATCGGAATCCAGGACGCCGGCGGATTCACCTTTCCGGTCAACCACATTTTCGATGACGATCCCGAAATCGGAATTCACTACGACCGCGTCCGCGCGCAGGACACCGCGGCAGTCTGGGTTGGGAAGCATTACAGAAGCACGGGGAATTTCAACCAGCGTGAATGCTACTCGTCGCCGGACCAGGCGGGCACCGGGCATATGCCCGACGCTTCCGTCACGAACACGCGCTGATTACGGGCGAAATCGACGCATCCGGTGTTGGCCGCACGATTTGGCTTTACGGTGCTATGCCAGCGCGTCCTTTTGCGGAACACGCGCGCCAGACCATGCAGTGGCTGTTTCCGCACCTGATGGAAGCGTGGTCGATCAATCAGGCATTGCATGCGGAAAAGATCCGCGTTCGACCGGATGAGCGTCAGTGGACGGTCGCGGTGGCAGATCCGGCAGGTTTACTGCATTACGTGGAACCCGACGCACGGCCGCTGCTCGAACTCGAATGGCCCGGAATGCGCACGCAACGGCTGCCGGAACACGCTGTGCATGATTTGCTAAACCGGCCTGGTCAACGCGTCGATGGCACTCACATCATCGTCGTACCTGCCATGGCAGGGCGCCTGCTGTTCCTGAAGCTTCGCGCCCGCGTGGCAGCCGACAGCCTGACACCGCGGGAACATGCAATTGCGGCGCAGATTGCCCAAGGGCTCACGCACAAGGAGATTGCCCGCCGGCTGGACCTGTCGCCAGCGACCGTGCGCAACCAGATCCAGTCCATTCACGAGCGGCTCGACGTGCGCAACAACGCGCAACTGGTTGCGAAGCTCAGGCAGGCGCGCGGCTAGGCTTTGGCAACCATTCGTCCGGCTGCAGCTCGAGATGGACGAAGTGCCCCGCGTCGACGCAGCAGATCCGCGCGTGTGGAAAATAGCCCGTCCAGACTGGCCCTTCGCTTGCCGGATCGGTCAGTACGTCCTGGCTGCCGAACACGATATCGACCGGGCATTCGAGACGCTTGGGACTATCGGGTGCCGTCGTTTCCCAGGAATCCTGCAGGATGGTGCGAAACGCCGATGGATCAAACAGCGGTTCGCGCGCCATCAGGCTTGAAAAGCCCGTATATAGTGCGTCGGCACGATCGCTGAAATAGACGCGCAGGAAGTCCGGCGTGGCCATTAGTTCATCGACCAGCAGCCAGAAGCAGTCCCGGTTGTGCGGTTGCGCGGCGAGCAGGTCCAGTGCGTGGGCAAGCGATGCGGCGTGAGGCAGCCGCTCGACGACGCTGCGTGCCACGCGCACAAGACCGTCGATCACATTGAAGACCGGTGCCAGCAGCGTCAACGAATGAATATGCTGTGGAGCCCGGGCCGCGACGCGCAACGCGATGTGTGCGCCAAACGAATGGGCGATCAGGCTCACCAGGCGTCCGCACTGCCTTGCACGTTCAGCCAGCACGTCCGTCGCCATCTCCACCAGTTCTCCGAATGGCCGCGCGAACAGCACGACCCCGCGCGGCTGTTCCCACCATTCGACCGGCAAAGTCGTCCCGTAGTGTTCGCGCTCTGCGATGCACGACAGTCCGGGGCCACCATGCAGAAAAAGACTGGGTACGAGCCCCTGTGTCACCGTCTCCGACATACATCACTCCCTTCCACTGAAGCAGCGACAAAGAAAAGAGGCTGCTGGCATGTGCCGGCCATGAGGGCCACCATACACCCGCGCGGCGCGGTATCGGTCCGATCGCGGCACCGGTCAGTGTCGGATTCTACCGGCTAACCGATACCTTGCGCCCATCCGCCAGGGCGAGCGTGATCGCCCCGTCTCCACCGACGATGGGCGCGCACCAGTCCTCGGGACCGCCTTGGCGAACGTCCCAGTCGGCGTGCAGGCAGTATTGTCCAGCATCATTGACCGACCAGTGACCGGGAGCCGTTGATGATGCGCCCGCCTTTTTCATGAGACCACCAGAGCGCCTCGCTAGCACCGTTCCATCTGCAGAACTGACCCATTCTTCGTTCGACTCCCCGGTCGGGCTGGTGGTACTGAAATGCGCGCCCCTGATCTTCTGTTTCACCTCTTCAGGCGATTGGGGCGTCTGAGCGAATGCCGCCAAGCAAATTAAGGATGCCATAGTAATCACGAGAAAATTGGTTTTTTTCATGAGTGTTTTTTCACTAACGAGAATAGTGGATCCTTCTGCAGAGGTCACCTCCAGAGCAGGATGTCGGGCATCGTTCGCAAACGGTAAAGCACATTCGAGTATCCGACAATGACGCAAATGCATCATTGCGCCTTCGTAGGGGGCGACCTATTGAAGCGCTCGACGTGCCTCGGAACCATCATCGATTGCAGCCGGTTTTCGAGCTGGCATCCATTCATACGCTATGCTGACGTAGCATCCTTGCGAGTCGAGATGGTTGCCGCTTACTAACAGGTCCATCTCACTCAGATGTACGAAAACGTAGTGGTGATCCCATATGACCGGCGCCCCGCCAGTTTCAGAAATCAAGGCGTGGTGATTCTTTATATCGAACTTTCGCACGCCGGCTGCTTTCAGCACATAGCTCGCCAAGCGATTGAAATCGCGTGCGCAGGCATCAGGGTTCTCATTCTGCATGCCAGTAATAGGGAATCTGACAATAACTGATTTCACGCGATAGGCTGAGCCAGCCAGCAAATCGCTATCAATTTCTACGCTGGCGCTATACCCGTTGATACCAAGATTCCTGAGCACATAACGATGCGGACCCGCTGCAACAGATTGAGCCGCATTGACTCTCACGACATCCTGCTCACTCATGCCAAGATAAATACCCGTTAGTTCCGGGATTAGCAATGTTTCGGTCGGCGAACCCGCAGGCGTGACAGGCCATGATACTCCGGCATGCCCAAGCATGGTACAGATGAAGCAAAGACGGTATGCGCGGAGACGGTTTAATATGTTAATCACAAGACTCCCCTGTAATCGGACGGTCGGATATTGATGGCGCCCGTCTTGTACGGCTCATATCAGCGGCGGCGTCGCTTCGGTCATGCACGCCGGCTGTTCCTGCGTGCGGGTTTACCACCTTACCTTGCACGCTATGGCGTCAGCCTGGTGACGAAAACATACGTAACGTATGTCGTCGGCGCCGCATGACCAGATGCCCCAGCCTTCGCCACCATGCGTCTCTCCTGGCCGGAGCGTGTCTGCTCCGCCATCTCCCGTCTTGACACCACCCTTGTAAAAGTCGAAATAGCAATCTAGAGTGGCATTGCTATTGTTTGTAATTCGTCCAGTCACCTCATTGGTACAGTGTCCCATTCCGGTCGGATTGCTATGAATGAAGTTCACGTATCCACTCATGTTGGTGCAATCTGGGCCGTCAGCCGCCGGTCGTATCGCTGCGCTTGACCCGCCGATATTCCCGGGCGCGCCTGAACGTTGTCCTCCCGCTGCGCCGGCGTATTGCTGTCCGCTACTGCTGAGCACATTCGGCCTTGGCTCGTTTGCCACCCTCCCCAAGGACGGCTGTGGATAGATAGGTACTTGAACTGGCTGCTGCTGAACTTGGTTCATGGACTCTACTTGCGATATACCGTTGGTTATTGCATCGCGGATCGCCTGATGCTCAGCATATTTCTGCTTCTCGGAATTAATGTAATTTTCCTTATCCCGGCGGGCTTGCTCAGCCAGCTGCTGCCCTCGCTCCTGATTTCTCATATATGCCGCGTCAGCCGTGCGCTGGTCGACCTGCTGTCCGGCGCGGCGCGCATCGTCGCACGTGCTGCGGCCTGCTCCCATCATGCATCCCTGTGCTGCAGCCCAACCGATGAGGTCTTTATGTGCAGCCGCCTCCTGCGGGTCCGAGTTGAAAGTTGCAACAAAGTATATCGCTCCGAATTGACTCGCTGGCGTAAGCTCTCCCCGGTGATTTCCGCCGTAACCGTGATTCATAATTTGGAATTCTCGGGTGGTAATGCTTCCAGTTCTCCGCATTCCGTCAAGCGCAGCGATAGCAGCCTTCTGTAGATCTTTCCAATCGGGTGAATTGAAGTTGACTGCCATCGTATTGAAATACCACGCGCGCATGCAATATTCAACTATATTATTGGGATCGCTCGCATACCTGCCATTCATTATTATTTTGCATGCCTTGACGCCCCCTAGTCGCGCAAGGTTCGTGAAGTTTTCGCCGTCGGTGACAATGTTTGCGCAGATTTTTGCGGTATCAATATCGTTCCCACCCCGCATACAGCTCTCGTATTGAGAGTTGGCCTCGGCCTCAAACATCTCATACGGATTGCACGCCTCCAACAGAAGGCACGTGAGCAGGAGGCAGAATAAGAGAATCGTTCGCATCAGAGCACCTCAGCAGGATTCATTTGCCGGTTCTGCACGCCATTGCAAGAGCAATGTAATCGACCGGACAACACCGCTTATAAGACGATTGACGTGAACGCTCTTCCGATCTCGTTGCTATCGCCGATTCCCGAAAGTTCAGGAATTCCATTCCCGTGTGGCTGGGGCCCTCACAGCGACGCGCCACTAGAAGAATGCCACTTGGCTTCGAGCCGTGAGGCTCGGGAACCTTCGGCGGACGTCTGACACCGGTCGTCTTGAACAGGATAATCAACACCGATCGTTCCTCAATTCGGTGAGTCTCTGGAGTCAGAAGATCCCGAGTTGTCAGGAGGAGCGGGCAACGTAATGGTGGGATCGGCGCCAAGTGAAACGGAGCCTGTGGCTGAACCGCCGCTCGGACTCCAGCATGTGTAAGTAAACGACATCCCCTTGCTGCTATCGTTTCGCTCGACATGTGTATTCCAACTACCGTTTGGTGGGAGTCTTGCGCCCCCCTTCTTCATCTCGCCACCGTCTTGACAAAGCGATACATTACTGCAATTACTAATTGTTATATTGATAATCTTCGTCTTTTTCGAGATATTGCTAGTATAGATTGCCCTTTCACCCACAATATTTCGATCCCAACATTTGATGGCAGAATCATCTGCTTGGCCCGACCTTGGGGCCGAATTGGCCGTCCTGTTCGGCGGAGGTGGAACGTTATCGCAATGTCCAGAGGTATTATTGCCGTTAGCCCGTCGAACTATGAATGTTCCAGTCTTTCTATCAATAGATATTTGATTATGAAATGCGTCGCTTCCAATTATATCCGAATCACTTACTCGCCCGTCCTGATAGAGTGATCCATCGTAATTAACCATTAACTGTTTGCTGGTATCGAAAAGATAACGATACTGATCGATTCCCCAGCCTTCGTTTTCAGTTTTACAAACAATTTGCACAACTTCAGCCTTTACCGGGAAAGCCACCAGGACAGCAAGAAAGGCCATGCTCGCAAGAAAGACATTAAACGGTAGCTGACGGAATTTTCGAAGCTGGAGGCGATCATTCATTTTCATACTTCAGAGATTGAATTCAATATGGGTGTAGAAATTTGGCAATAACACTTGCTTGCACGTGATGAATCGACGAGTCTTGTCGGTTGATCTGTTGCTGCAACCTTGGCCCGTTGTGCTGGGCCGGGCTCGCTTGCAGGTGCCATTTTGTGGCCGGAGGCGGTTCATCCGGCTGTCGGCCGCCCCTGCGTCTAGCCCCGCAAACTGTTGAAACAGCGGCATGTCGTACAGCGCGCGCGCTCTCCCTGGATCAGACGATAGGGCACGGGCGGGCATTTGACCATGATGCAAATGCATCATGGCGCCTGGTCATGGGATCGGCTAGGAGATTCGCCAACACTGATCTCTATTACCTCGATCCAGGTGCGAGGAGGCCCGCGTCGGGATGTGAAGCCAGTGGCCGTGTAATTCGACGTACATGGGCCGCGCCCGATCGTACCGCAAGCCTTCCGGGAACCCGCCAAATTGGACATCACATTCGATAATGGGCCCTTATCACGCATGAGATTTCGCCTCTTGGTGAAGACCTTGACCTGCTCTTTCAGTACTTATATACATGGTACGTATTACAGTATGAAATGCGCAGGAGGCCCCAATGGCCCGCGCCGGCCTTACCCGATCAGCCGTCAAACGTGCCCGCGACACACTCGTCGCCCAGGGGCAGCACCCGTCGATCGACGCCATCCGTATCGCGCTCGGCAACACGGGTTCGAAAACAACGATCCACCGTTATCTGAAGGAACTGGAGGAAGAGGAAGGCACGTCGCTCACGCGCGCGGCCTCGCTCTCCGACACCATCCAGGACCTGGTCGCCCGGCTGGCGGCCCGCCTGCACGAGGAAGCGCAGGCGCTCGTCGACCAGCAGGCGGCCGCTTCAGCGACGCAGCGGCAGCAGGCACAGACCGAGATGGCGAAGCTCACGACCGAACTCGCCACGCTGCAGACGCAGCTCGCGGCCGCGGCCGCCGCCCTTTCCAGCGAGCAGGCCGCGCACGCCGAGACGCGCCTGGCGCGGCATCAGGGGGATCTGGACGTCGAGCGGCTCACGCAGCAGGTGCGCGACCAGACTGCGCGACTGGCCGAGCAGGAGAGGTTCCGCGAGTCGCTTGAGGAAAAGCTCGCGCACTCGCGCGACGCCCTCGAGCACTTCCGCACGGCTGCCCGCGAGCAACGCGAACAGGAGGCCCGACGACACGAGCAGCAGGTTCAGCAACTGCAGGCTGAGCTTCGGCAGGCGAACCAGACGGCGATCGTCAAGCAGAACGAGATCACGCAATTGAACAAGGACAACGCTCGGCTCGTGGCCGAGGCCGGCGCCACGACCAGGCAGCTGCGCGAAGCGCAAACGCAGACCGAGCGCCAGCAGACGACGCTCACACAGGCGCTGGCCGACGGCGCGCGCGGCGAGGCCGAGCGCGCCGCGCTGCGCACGACCCTGGGCACGCAGACCGAGGAACTCGCGCGGGTGCGCGAGACACTCGCGGCGCTGACCGCCGAGCGCACGCAGCTGGCCGCACAACTGAAGGCGCAGCAGCTCTTGCTCGGGGACTATCGACAGCGCCTGGGCCTCGAGGCGGCGCCTGCGGCCAACCGCCAGATTTCGCATGGAAAGGACGCCGCCGCGTGAAATCGCGCGATCACCAAGTGATTGATTTTGCGTGGGATTTCAAACAAAACCGCCAGATTTGGCACGAAAAGTACGATTACCCCTAGTACTGGCTACATATTGGGATAATTTGGGCCGCCGCCACCTTCCGGCGTGACCCACACGACGTTCTGCGTCGGGTCCTTGATGTCGCAGGTCTTGCAGTGCACGCAGTTCTGTGCGTTGATGACGAGGCGATCACTGCCGTCGTCGTTCTTCACGAACTCGTACACCGCCGCCGGGCAGAAACGCCCCTCCGGCCCCGCGTACGTACGCAGGTTGACGTTCACCGGCGCGCTCGCATCCTTCAGCGTCAGATGCGCCGGCTGGTTCTCCTCGTGGTTCGTGTTCGAGATGAACACGGACGACAGCCGGTCGAACGTCAGCTTGCCGTCCGGTTTCGGATACTCAATCGGCGTGCATTGCGACGCCGGCATCAGCATTTCGTGATCTGCGTGCTTGTGGTGCAGCGTCCACGGCACCTTGCCGCCCATCACCTTCTGCTCGAGCCCGACCATCAGCGTGCCGAGGTACAGGCCCTTGGCCATCCACTGCTTGAAGTTGCGCGCGCGGTATAGCTCCGTGTACAGCCACGATTGCTTGAACGCGTCCGGGTACGCGTTGAGCTCGTCGCTCTGGTGGCCGGCCTGCACCGCATCGAACGAGGCATCGGCCGCAAGCATCCCGGTCTTGATCGCCGCGTGGCTGCCCTTGATGCGCGATGCGTTCAGGAAGCCCGCGTCGTCGCCGATCAGCGCGCCGCCCGGGAACACCGTCTTCGGCAGCGACATCAGGCCGCCCGCCGTGATTGCGCGCGCGCCGTACGACACGCGCTTGCCGCCTTCGAGGAACGCGCGGATCGACGGATGCGTCTTGTAGCGCTGGAATTCCTCGAACGGCGACAGATACGGGTTCGTGTAGCCGAGGCCAACCACGAAGCCGACCACGACCTGGTTGTTGTCCATGTGATACAGGAACGAGCCGCCGTACGTATCGGATTTCAGCGGCCAGCCGGCCGTGTGGATCACGAGGCCCCGCTTATGCTTCGCGGGATCAATTTCCCACAGTTCCTTGATGCCGATCCCGTACGCCTGCGGATCGGCGTTCGCGTCGAGCTTGAACTTCGAGATCAGCTGACGGCCCAGATGGCCGCGGCAGCCTTCGGCGAACAGCGTGTACTTCGCGTGCAGCTCCATGCCGAGCTGGAAGTTCTCGGTCGGCTCGCCGTCCTTGCCGACACCCATGTTGCCGGTGGCGACGCCCTTCACCGAGCCGTCGTCGTTGTATAGAATCTCGGCCGCCGGAAAGCCGGGGAAGATCTCGACGCCGAGCGCCTCAGCTTGTTGCGCAAGCCAGCGCGTGACGTTGCCCAGCGAGATCACGTAGTTGCCGTGGTTCTTGAAGTTGTCCGGAAGCGCCCAGTTCGGCGTCGAGATCGCGCTTTTCTCCGACAGGAACAGGAAGCGGTCTTCGGTCACCTCTACCGTGAGCGGCGCGCCGCGCGCCTTCCAGTCGGGGAACAGCTCGGTGAGTGCGCGCGGGTCCATTACCGCGCCCGACAGAATATGCGCGCCTATCTCGGAACCCTTCTCGAGCACGCACACGCCCATCTCGGTGCCTTTCTCGGCAGCCCGCTGCTTGAGCCGTATCGCCGCCGACAGCCCCGCGGGGCCGCCGCCGACGATCACGACGTCGTATTCCATCGAGTCCCGCCCATTCTGCGCGGATGCAAGTTGAGAGTTCATGCTCGAAACATTCTTTGTAAAGGTTATTCTCAGCGTACCGGCTTTGAACTCGAATGGTGCTCGCATAAGCAAAGCTTATGGAACACAAACTGGCGGTGCTGCTAGCCTCGCCCACCGCTAAAATAATAAGCACATGAGGCAATGAGCATTGCGAGTCCGACCACCTCTGAAATCACTGCCGCGCGCGGCGGTGACAGGAAAAGCCGCAATGAACGTCGCGCGGCCAAGCAACTTAACAAAGCAATCGCGATTGCCGCCATCGCCACGAAAGCACCTCTTGCGATCTCTTGCATCTGGACTCCCCCCGCCTGAGTGCATGTTAGAGCTCCATAGTGCCACGCATCGGAGTGCTTCTATCACCTCACTCGCACCTGATCTCCAACTTATGGGCGATTAACAGAATCGCTTATGCAAACGTTGAGCTCCGCATTGGAGCGCAGACTGGGCGCATCAATCTGACAAAGGGTGCGTCCGTGAACAAGTACGATGTTGTCGTGATAGGTGCGGGTGTGATCGGGACCTCGGTAGCTTTCCACCTGTCAAAGCTCGGCGCAAAGCAGGTTTTGGTACTTGATCGAGCGACGATCGGCGCTGGCACAACGTCTCAGTCGTCCGGAATCCTGCGTACGCACTATTCGGTGAAAGAAAACGTCGAACTGGCGCGCAAGTCCTGGTCGGCGTTCAACGACTTCGCCAACTATCTCGGAGATGACGAAGCGTCGTGCGGCCTCGTCAAATGCGGCTACATGATCGTCGCAAGCGACGATGACAAGCTTGAACCGCTGCGCGCATCGCTTGATCAGCAGAAACAGCAGGGTATTCCGCTCGAACTGCTCGACGCGCGCGAAGCCCAAGAACTCATGCCGATCGCGACGTTCGACGACGCTGCGCTCATCGGCTTTGAACCAGAAGCCGGTTTCGCCGACGCCTATCTCACGGCGACCGGTTTTGCGCGCGCCGCGCGTCGCGGCGGCGTGACGATCCGCGAAAACGTCGCCGTCAACAAGTTGCTGATCGAAAACGGAAAAGTGGTCGGCGTATCGACCAGCGCCGGCGATTTCGCGGCCGGCATCGTCATCAGCACGCAAAACATTTGGACGCCGGAACTCGCCGGCTGGACCGGCAAGGCGCTGCCGATCGCCCCGGAGCGTCACGCGGTACTTGCGCTCGAATGTGCTGAAGCACCCTACACATTCACGATGCCCGTCTTTAAGGACCTCGCGTCGGAAGGCATGCTCTATTACCGCAGCTACGGCGGCAACCAGATGCTGGTTAGCGAAGGCGTGGTCGGAGAAAAACTGAACACTGCCGACACGGAACAGGGTGACATTCCGATGGATTACATCGTCGACGTCGGCGCGCAAGTCGCGGAGCGGTTTCCCGCCTACGAGACTGCGGGCATCGCGTCGTCGTGGACGGGCGTGTACGACGTGACCCCGGACTGGAATCCGGTGCTCGGTGCCTTGCCGGGCATCGAAGGTCTGGTCGTGGGCTACGGCTTCTCGGGTCACGGCTTCAAGCTCTCGCCGACGGTCGGCAAGATCCTCGCGCAATACGCGCTCGGTTTGCAGACGGAGGTATCGCTTGAACCGTATTCAATCGAACGCTTCGCAACCGGCAAGCTCCTGACCGGCAAGTATGGGCTCGGCGCCGTCTCCTGACGCGAAGGCACCGGCCGGCCTTGCGATCCGGCCGCTCACATCATTCGCATCGCAACCTTGGCGCAACGGCGGCGGAACCATGCGGATGCTCGCGCAGGATGTCGACGGCGGCTGGCGCATCAGTCTCACGGATGTCGAACGCGACGGTCCATACTCGCGGTTCGCCGGCATGACCCGCGTGTCGCTCGTGATGGAAGGTGCAGGCGTCACACTAGACGACGGCACGATGCGCGTCGAACTGCGACCCGGCCGCCCTTCCGAATACGACGGGGGCGCCACCTGGCACGCCACCTTGCGCGACGGCCCTGTCGTCAAGCTCAACGCGATGGCCGCGCGCGGGCGATACCGGGCGCGCATCACGCCGCTCTACGAAGCGGCGCATGTGCAGACCGGGTGCTTCGCGCTTGTTGTGACGCTGCGCGCCAGTTGCATCGTTTGCGCGACAGACAGCACAGATGCGATTGTTCATGACGCTGTGCACGTCGCGTCGCGAATCGCCGACTGCCCTGCGCTCGATATTGCGCCGTCGAATATCAAAGACGGCGGCAAAGTGTCAATCGAAGCACCACCAGATGCCCCTGCACCATACGGCGCGCTTGTCATCATTGAAGCCGTGTCAGGCGGCCGGCGCGCCGCGGACGCTGACTCTCTCCCGAGCAAAGGAAAGCAAGCATGAAGATCATGACTGCAGTTAAACGTGTTGTCGATTACAACGTGAAGGTTCGCGTGAATGCAGACCAGACGGGCGTCGATATCGACAACGTGAAGATGTCGATGAATCCGTTCGACGAAATCGCCGTCGAAGCGGCGACGCGCTTGAAGGAAGCCGGCCACGCTAGCGACGTCATCGCAGTAACCTGCGGCCCGGCACAGAGCGTGGAAACGCTGCGCACGGCGCTCGCCATCGGCGCGGACCGCGCGCTGCACATTCAGACAGACGTTGAGTTGCAACCGCTTGCGGTCGCGAAACTGCTGAAGGCAGCAGTCGAACGCGAGCAGCCGCAGCTGGTCATTCTTGGTAAGCAGGCCATCGACGACGACGCCGGACAGACAGGCCAACTGCTCGCCGCGCTGCTCGACTGGCCGCAGGCAACGTTTGCGAGCGCCATCGAAATTCAGGGCAATACAGCAACCGTCACGCGTGAAGTGGACGGCGGCTTGGAAGTGATCGAGCTGGACCTGCCGGCTGTCGTGACAACCGATCTGCGCCTGAACGAGCCGCGCTACGTGACGCTGCCCAGCATCGTCACGGCGAGAAAAAAGCCGGTAGGTATGCTCACGCCGGCCGAACTCGGGGTCGATCCGGCGCCGCGTCTGAAGACGTTGAAAGTCGTCGAGCCGGCAGCGCGCAAGGCCGGCGTGCGCGTTCCTGACGTCGCCACGCTGATTGACAAACTCAGAAACGAAGCGAAGGTAATCTGAATGACCACTCTCGTCATTGCCGACCATCAAGCCTCTGTGCTGAAGCCCGCCACGCTGCATACGGTAAACGCCGCGCGGCAATTGAATAACTGCGTGCACGTGCTCGTCGTCGGGCACGATGTAGGCGCCGCCGCAAAAGCGGCCGCCGCGATACAAGGCGTCGACAAGGTGATCATGATCGACGCGCCGCAGCTCGCCGACGGTCTCGCCGAGGACGTCGCCGCGCAGGTGCTGATGCTCGCGCCGTCGTACAGGCACGTGCTGTTCTGCGCGACCGCCTTCGGCAAGAACGTCGCACCGCGTGTCGCCGCGAAGCTCGACGCCTCACAAATTTCCGATGTCACCGCGATTCATTCGGCCGATACCTTCGATCGCCCGATCTATGCGGGCAACGCGATCGCCACAGTGCAATGCGACGACCCCATCAAAGTTGCCACGATTCGCATGACCGCATTCGATGCCGCGCCCTCGGTCGGTGGCGGCGCACCGATCGAAACGCACTGCGCCAGCGAAGGCACGCGCCGCGCACGCTTCGTTCGACGCGAGGTCGCGAAGAGCGAGCGGCCGGACCTGGCGTCGGCACCCATCGTCGTATCGGGCGGGCGCGGGTTGGGCAGCGCGGACAACTTCGCGCTACTCGATCCGCTGGCGCAGAAGCTCGGCGCGGCAGTAGGTGCATCGCGCGCCGCAGTGGATTCAGGCTTCGCGCCAAACGACTGGCAGGTCGGACAGACCGGCAAGATTGTCGCACCCCAACTTTATATCGCGGTCGGCATTTCCGGCGCGATCCAGCATCTCGCCGGGATGAAGGACTCCAAGGTCATCGTTGCCATCAATAAAGATGCGGACGCGCCGATTTTTAGCGTTGCCGACTATGGCCTTGTAGACGACCTTTTTGCCGTCTTGCCAGAAATAACGAGTCGAATTTGACGGGGAGTTTTCGCAGGATGCCCTCCTGGCGCGGTCTCAGGAGGCGTCCCTGCGCCCGCATATTGCCTATGGTTCCCGAAGCGGGTACCCGACGTCTCCATCATAGAGCGCTTCGCCATCGACTGTGTCGGACGGGCAGCCTTGCAGCCGATTGAAAATGCGGCGTAGGATCCAGATCGTCCGCTTCAACATTCAGATCGATCACGCACGGATGATACAGCCCGCCAATCAAGGGCGCGTCGAGGGTTCGTGCCACTCCCCGGACCGCTTCGCCAGCCGGGTCTACAAGGCCCCCCGCATCGCCTCCCCACTTCGCAGACGGATGAGATCTTGCTGGATCTGCCTGTCCGCATGGGGAGTCAGAACGAGCAGCGGTGAATTGCCGCATTCGACGATTACCCGCCGAGATGAGACGCGGGGCGCGCCTACGACGAACGTCGCACAAGCGCCGCTCTTTTACGAAGGGCGCCGACGAGCCACATCATGACCAACGACAGCAATATCCAGAGCGTCGCCGCGGCCAGAATCGCGGGACTGATTTGCTCGCGAAGGCCAGACCACATCTGCCGGGGCAATGTGAAGTACTGCGGACTTGGTAAAAGAAACAGCGCGAAAACAACCTCATCGAAAGACGTGATGAACGCCAGGACTGCGCCCGCCGTTACGCCCGGCATGATGAGCGGTAGCGTGACCTTGCGGAAAACCATCCACGGTGGCGCCCCCATGATCGCGCCGGCTCTTTCGAACGATCGATCCAGGCCGCTGACAGAAGCAAGGACCGTGACTACGACGAATGGGATCCCGAGCGCAGTATGCGCGGCAATCAGCCCCCAAAGATTGTCGACCAGGCCAACTTTCGCGAAAACGAAATAGGTTCCGGCGCCTGTAACGATTGTCGGCACCACCATCGGGGCAAGAATAAAGCTCATCATGAGCGACCTGCCAGGCAGAAGGCGCTGCCTTAGACCTAACGCTGCCGCGGTCCCGATTGACGCCGCGAGCATGGTAGTCGCGACGCCGACGACGAGGCTATTCCTCACCGAAAGCAACCAGCGAGGGTTGCTGAAGAATGAGTCATACCAACGAAGGGACCACGCATCGGTATGCAAGTGCAACATTGCCCGTGTGAATGTGAAATAGGGCTCGGCGTTGAAGGACAACGGAATGATTACCAGGATCGGCGCAACAAGAAAAAGGAAGATCGTCGTGCAGATCAGTACAAAAATAACGTTCCATCCTTTCTCGACGGGCGAGCGAAACGGCTGAGTATGAACGTTCATGCTTATCCCATCCTCAGGTTTTCAGCACCGATAAGACGGTTGTAGACGAAATAAAGGGCCAGCACCACAACCAGTAGCACGATGCTCAGTGCAGCGGCCAGACCCCAGTTGAGCGAGGTCTGGATGTTGAAAGCAATCATATTGGAGATCATCTGTCCCGACTGTCCGCCGACAAGAGCCGGTGTAATGTAGTACCCAAGGGCCAAGATCAAAACCAGCAGCGCGCCGGCCCCTACCCCCGGGAGCGTGATAGGGAAATAGACCTTCCAAAAGGCGCTAAACCGTCCGGCACCGAGCGATTGTGCGGCCCGCATGTAACTGGGAGGTACCGCGACCATCACGCTGTAAAGCGGAAGTATGAAGAACGGCAACAGGATGTGTGTCATCGCAATCAAGGTGCCGGTAAGGTTGTAGATCAGCATTACGCGATTGTTCTCATTTACCACGCCAGCGAGCACGAGAAGATCGTTCACGACGCCTTGGGACTGCAGCAGCACCATCCATGCGGTAACCCGAACCAGCATGGACGTCCAGAATGGAACCAGCACCAGGATCATCAGTCTGTTCGCGGTTGCCTTCGAGCTCGTCGCCATCAGGTAAGCGATCGGATAGCCCATTACGCCGCAAAGAATCGTTACGGCGATAGCCACCCCAAAGGTCTTCAAATATAAAGACCGATAAATCCGCTCATCCTGCGGTTGGGAGGCAATACTTCCTTTTTCATTGCGGCGGAAGTCTAACGCCGAGAGATAGTTGTCGAATGTGAATGCGCGTGTGGCACGCGCCAGCATGGGCATTATTTCCGGTTCACCCCAGGCCGGGTCAATATTTGCGAACCACTGGCCGGTAGGAGCATCGTCAGTAGCCGCGGCGCGCCGAGCAGTACGTTCTACGACGGATCGCAGCCCTGGGCGCTCAGCGTTCAGTCGGCTCGCGACAATGCCCAGCTTGCCCTGATCTCTGGCCGTAACGAGATCGCGAGCCAGGCTCTGCCAGACCTGGTTCCCTGTTGTCACCTTCGAACCGCCATCGAGCGTACGAGCCGTATTTGGCAGAAGATCGCGCAATGTCGGATCATAGATACTGACCTGAAACATCTTGGCGATTGGCACGAGGAAGGTCAGCACGAGGAACAGAATCACGGGCGCGACTAGTAGCATCGACTTACGTGTCTCGCGCCGTCGTGCTTTTTGAACTCGCGTTTTCAATGCGGCGCCCCATTGTTCCTGAAATGAAGCGTCCCGGTTGTGCGTCTCGGCCATAGTCATCGGGCTCATCGCTATGCTCCTACTGCCAGTAGTGCACGGCTATCAGCCGAGCGCCAGCCGATAGGCAACGTCTGCCCGGCCTGGAGCGAACCCAGGCTCGACGTGTTCGCCAGCTTCACTGTGATCTCGTTGCCGCCCGGGATTCGACATGTCAAGCGGACGTGATCGCCGAAATACGTCGACTCTACGATCTGAGAACTCACCTGATTCTCGAGCGCTCCGTCCTGGCCTGCCAGCGATACCCTTTCCGGCCGCAATACAAGGGTGACACGCGTACCCGCCACCAGTGGCTTGCTCGCCAACGCTTCGAATCGGCAAGCGCCGTGCGTGATCTTCGCGCGGTAGTTCCCGCTGTCGGACGCATAACATTCGTCTACGACGCCTTCCAGAAGGTTGTTGTCACCCACGAACCGCGACACAAACTCTGTGTTCGGCGATTCATAAATCTCAGTGGGCGGCCCGATCTGTTCGATCGCTCCATTGTTAAAAATCGCGACCCGATCGGACATCGCCAAGGCTTCGTCCTGATCGTGGGTTACATACACGACCGTTACGCCCAGCATCTTATGCAGGTGCTTGATTTCGGTCTGCATGTGCTCGCGAAGCTGTTTGTCCAGTGCGCCAAGCGGCTCGTCCATCAAAACAAGAGTTGGCTCGAATACCAGCGCTCGAGCCAGCGCAATACGCTGCTGCTGTCCCCCTGAAAGCTGCGCGGGCCGCCGCGACGCGTAATTCTGCATCTTGACCATCTGCAAGGCCCGGGTTACGCGCTCGCCGATCTCGCTCTTTGACATCTTCCTTGCGACCAAGGGAAACGCCACGTTATCTGCAATCGACATGTGGGGAAACAGGGCATAGTTTTGGAACACCATGCCGATGCCTCGCTTATGGGGTGGCGTGGTGGTCAGGTCCACGCCGCCAATGCTAATCGTCCCCGCAGTAGGCGCCTCGAACCCGGCAAGCATCATCAGCGTCGTCGTCTTTCCCGAGCCGGACGGGCCCAGTAACGTGAGAAACTCGCCGCGCCTGACTGATAGCGAGAGTGACTTGACGACGTGCGTACTGCCGTCGTAGCTCTTCTCGACCTGCGAGAAGACAACGTGGTCAGCATCGACTCGTTCAGCGTACCCTCGTTCTCGCTGGTGGAAGACGTTTAGCATGTTCATAACCTTCCTCTTAGCGGGCCATCCACGCAGCCCAACGGCGATTGATGTCGTCCTGTTCATCGTTCCAGAACGCCGTGTCGCTGGCGAGCCCGACCTTCAGATTCGCAGGTGATGTCGGCAAATTCTCTCTCAGAGATGCGTCCACCAATGGCAATGCGGAGCGACGCGCGGGGGCATAGCTGATGTATTTCGTCTGCGCAGCAAGCTGAGGCGCCGAAGTCGCAAAGCGGATAAAATCGAGCGCGGCCGCTTTATTCTTACTGGCCTTCGATACAGCAAACACATCACCGTTGATGATCTGGCCTTGCCAAAGGATACCGAAAGGCTTCTTGTCCTTCGTGATGGCGTCCGTGAATCTCCCATTGCCGCCTTCCGTCATCACGACCTCTCCATCGGCGAGAAGCTGGACGGACTGTGCCTGCGCCCCCCAGAAGATCGCGTTGGCCTTGATAGTGTCAAGCTTCTTGAATGCACGCTCGAGGCCGGCCGGCGTGCGCAGGGTTGCGTAAACCTTGTCTCGCGGTACGCCATCAGCCATGAGCGCCCACTCGAGGTTTCCGTTCGGTTTGTTGCTTAGCCCGCGCTTGCCCGGGAACCGCTTCAGATCAAAGAAGTCGGCAATTGTTGTAGGCTGCGCCCCGGTAAACTTGCGCTTGTCATACGCAATGACGTTCGACCAGAGGATCGTTCCGACGCCGCAGTCCATCAGGGAACCCTGCACGAAATCGGAAGACGCGGGCTTGCCATCCTGACCGTTTGGAAGCGAGGTCGGCTTTATCGGGTCAATCAGTCCTTCGTCGCATGCGCGGGCGGCATCCTGGAATTCAAGATCGATTACGTCCCACGCACCGGACCCCGCCTGCACCTGCGAACGAAGCTCTGCCAGCCCGCCGTTGTAGTCGGCGGGAAGGACTTTGGTCCCGGTCTTTGCGGAGTACGGCTCAAAGAAGGCCTTCGACTGGCTTGCGGTATACGCACCACCGAACGAAGCGACGACCAGTTGCTGTGCACTGGCGGACGTAACAGGAAGAATCGCGCTCAGCAAGACGAAAAGACAGGTCCGAGCGTGCTTCTGTGTTTTGCGGATTTGCATACTAACCCCTTTACATTGCGTTGAAGTGAAATCGCTACAGAGCTGCCACGTTTACGTTCGCGCCAGTGCCTGTTCAAGATGTCGTGCAAGTTCAAGAATCGCTACGTCCTTGCCGGGTGCTCCGATGAGTTGCACACTGACTGGCAATCCCTTGTCATCGGTGCCGGCAGGCAGTGCTACGGCCGGTGCGCCGACCAGATTGAAAAAGGATGTAAAAAGCGTCAGTGCGTTACCGATCGGGAGAAGCTGATCCCCGACCGGTATCCGGCTACTGCCTGTCTCAGGCGCGACGACCGGACATGTGGGAGTGAGGATGGCATCAATGGCCTCGAAATGCCGCATGAACGACGCCCGATACCCGCTCAGCAGCCGTTGGCATTGCACATAGCTTTCGGCCGACAACTGCTGACCCAGGACGAAGCCGCTGCGGATATCGGGCCCATACTGCTCACCCGACGACGCGATCAATGGCGAGTGATACGCCAAAGCTTCGGCCAGTTGAATCGTGAGAGATACGGTCCGAGATTCAGCATGTTCCGGCAGCTCGATCTCGTGGAAAGTAGCGCCGGACGCCCTTAGAACGGCAACTGCGAGTTCATATCCGGCTCGAACCCCAGGTTCGAGAGCAGAAGTCCAGCCGCGTGGAATTCCGATACGAAGGGAATCCAGCGAGCCATCCGTCCCGAAGACCGGCAGATCCGTCAGCGAGTCGATCACCACAGAGACGTCATCCGCATTCCCGGCGATGACGCCCACATGGTCAAGCGTCCAGCAGAACGGAATAACGCCAGTAGCGTCCAACAGTCCGAACGTCGGTTTGAAGCCTGTTACCCCGCACAATGCTGCGGGCACACGCACTGATCCTCCTGTATCAGTACCTAACGCAAAAGGAACGATTCCGGCTGCGACAGCAGCTGCTGAGCCACCGCTGGAGCCCCCCGCCAAGCGCCGTTGATCCCATGGGTTCACCGTCGTGCCGGTGAACTGATTCTCCCCTGTCGCACCATAGGCGAACTCGTGCATGTTCGCTTTTCCAACGAGGACTGCTCCCGCTCCCGCCAGCTTCCGAACGACAACGGCATCTTCGTGCGGATAGTAGTCAGCCAATACCTTGCTTCCCGCCGTTGTCCGGATCCCTCCAGTTTTGAATACATCTTTCGCCACGTACGGGATACCGTCGAGTATTCCCCGCCGCCTACCAAGTTGCCGGCGCTCATCGGCCGATCTTGCCTGAGCGCGGCCGCGATCACCGGTCACCGTAATCAGGCTCTTGAGCAGCGCATTGGTCGCTTCCGCGAGCGCGAGGCTGTGATCAACAACCTCCAAGGCTGTGACATCTCCACGCGAAAGCGCCTTGGAAATGCCCCTCAGGGTGTTGCCGTTCGTTGGCTTCATGGCTGACACTCCATGATCCAGTACGGGGCTTGGTCAGCAAGATCTTTTGCCCGGATTGCTGACAGCTGCTCTAGCAGGCTGGACAGATCCGAGACGACGCCAAAACGCGGGTTGACCAGCTCTTCGAGATCTTTCTCACTCCAACGACTGCCGAAGAACTCGCGATTTATCGCAATCAGTGTTCTCAGAGTAACCGGATCGTCCATGGCGCTCACACCACCGTCAGTTTGCGCGGATAATCGGTCAGATATTCGAATCCATCTGCCGTCACAACGATCGAGTCTCCTACTCGCCCGCCGAACTCTCCTTCGATCGTGATGCCGCCGTCGACTGCGAAAGTCATACCTGCTTCCAGGGTCCGCTGCTCGCCGCGCTTGAGTTCCGGAGTCTCGAGGAACGAGTAGCCTATCGAGCGCCCGGTCCGATATCCCGGGGCGAATCCCGCGTCCCGATAGACCTCTTCAGCGGCAGCGTTGACATCTTCACAGCGCACACCCGGCCTGATCTGCGCGAGTGCGGCTTGCTGCGCCGCAACGGCGGCCTCATACACTCGAGCTTGCTCGTCAGTCACTGATCCGACGAAGAACTCCCGGTCGAAGCCTAGCTTGTAGTTCTTGAAGTTGGCGATGCCGCAAAAGCACAGATAGACCGGGTCGCCGCGCTTAAGTGCGCGAACCGAGGATCGACGGTGCACAAGACAGACATCACGTCCGGACTGGAGGATTTGAAGGTTGTAGATCGTCGGCGAAACGAATCTATCCTTGTGTTCATCGAGGAACGAAGCAGCTTTTCGAGTTCCCCCGGCAATGACTGCCAGTGCAATCTCGTACTCCGGCACGCCCTCCCGGATGACTTCCTTGGCCGCCTCGACCATCGCAACAGCCACCTGCCCGGCTTGCCGCATGACCGCGATTTCGTTTTCAGACTTGATCGTCCTGAGGTCAAAGATGATCTGCCCAACATCGGCCAGGCTGTCGGCCTCAACGGGAAGAGCACCCGCAACGAGCGGCGGCATTTTCGCGCGCTCGATCCCCACGCGCTTTGCCTTCGAAGCCTGCAGTACCTCTCGCAGCGGCTTTCGCCATTCATCATCGATACCATCGGCCCAGGGGCGGATATCTTTGACCCAGGTCATCAGACCGCACATCTCGGACTCCATCAACGGCGTGATCAAGACCGGCTCACGATCCTGAGAGATCACCATCAGCGTAGGGCGGCCAAATTCAACCCCCAGGTAGTTCCAGAAACCCCCGAAGTAGGCCACTGAATCTGGATCGCTAATCAACGCCACATCGATATGGGCGCGACGCAGCGCGTTACGCAGGTTGCCCACCCGGCCAGCATATTCGTCCACATGTCCTCCTGTTGTTAGCTGTATGCAGCAAGTACACAGCTCGACTCTAGGAGCACCAATTTGGCATGTCAAGTGGCATCTTCGCTAAGGTCGCCCTACGCTTTCCTTTCCGAAGAAATTGGACGACATCGACAGTTCCGGCTTTTATTCAGCAGCTTACAACACACCACGACCCACCCTGCGCCCTCCGCGCGACGTAACCGCCGGCCGATGCCATCACACAAAGTTTCCCCTTGTTCGCAAACCGTGCTAACCTGTGTACAGGTTGCAGAAAGCTACTAATGGCGTCTATCATTGGCCGGCATGAGCGCCGCCATAACTGGGTGGCGCGCCGACTACCGCATCGACACTTGTGAAGGATTTTTCAATGGCACGCGTGGTCAAACTCAAGGGGCAAGCTCCGCGGCCCACCTCGAAAGCGCCAGCAGTTCGCGGCCAGACGCCGGATATCTATCGGACATTGCGCGATCGCATCTGTAGCCTCCACTATCCGCCAGGTACAGTGCTGGGAGAGACCGTGCTTGCGGAAGAATTCGAAGTCAGCCGCACGCCTATTCGTCAGGTTCTGCAGCGGCTCGAGTACGAAGGTCTCGTTGAAACAAAAAACGGCGTCGGTACGATCGTGAGCGGTGTTGATTTTCGAGATTACCGTGATACCTACAATTTCCGGTTGAGGCTGAGCGAGATGCTGGGTGACTTTTGTTCGCCCACCGATGCTCCGCAGGCACTTGAGCGCATCGAGCGGCTGATTCCGCGCGCTGCGGCACTATCGAACGCCTCTCGCAACTTCGACGAATTCTGGGCAATCCTTCACGAACTACATTTCTCGATCAACGAACTGATCAGAAACAGAGAACTGCGACAGACGCATGACCGGTGCTATTTTCAGGCATCACGTGTCTGGTACAACTTCGTTAGCGATCTTTGGGAAGAAGAAATCGAGTATTTGAATCGTGAATTGGAAGAGTGCTGCCGGGCGCTCCGCGCGGCAGACATGCGCGCCTTGGGCCTAGTGCAGCGCAACTACATTTCCTTCGGATTGGCTCGGATCGCACGATTCATAACCGGCTAATCGGTCACATCCGTGACTTCGTCAGCAGGTCGACTATGTCGACAAACACGCGTTTTTTGATAGATAGGAGTCCTTATCATGACTGGCAATACCGGATTCGAAGCCAAGCTTGATGGTGGCCGCCATGACCGCGCAAAAGTTGGATTTGTGCTGCTTGCGACCGAGCAGACGATCGAAGATGACATGTTCACCTTACTCCCGAAGGGAGTAGGTATCCATTTCACAAGGGTCCCGAATCCAGACAGCATTACGAGGGAGTCCCTCGATAACATTGCATCCAGCCTTGCTGATGCAGCGGCTCGAATCCTTCCTGACGGCAGTCTCGACGTTATCTGCTACGGTTGCACCTCCGGTAGTCTGGTCGTCGGCGAAAAGAAAGTTTTCGCCGAACTGAACCGTGGCGCTCCAAATGCGAAGACCACAAGCATGATCACCGCGGTGATTCGCGGACTTCGTGCCGTCGGTGCCAAACGGATCGTTATCGGTACGCCTTACCTCGACGAGATCAATGTCATGGAAAGGTCCTATCTGGAAAACGCGGGCTTTGAAGTATTGGCTATTCATGGCCTCCAACTAGAGAAAGACAGCGATATGGTGCGAGTCACGCCTGACAGCATCGTCCAAATGGCGCTTTTTTTGGATCGGCCAGACGCCGACGCGATCTTCATCAGCTGCGGGGCACTCAGATCGATCGAAGTCATCGAGGAGATCGAACAGCGGACTGGGAAGCCAGTCATTACCAGCAATCAGGCTGTCGCCTGGGACGTCATGAGGCTTGCAGGGTTGCCGGACCGGATCTACGGGTTTGGTCGGCTTCTTTCGTTGTACTGAGTATTTGCCGAAACGCGGTGCAGAAGCCCCAAGTGCTGGGAGCAGCAATGAAACGTACTCGGTCACCTATCGATCTTCGTGCCTTGGAAGCGTTCGTTGTCGTGTGTGAGACCGGCTCGATGACCGCAGCCGCGAAGCACCTTCAGGTCAGCCAAAGCGCGGTAAGTCAATCCGTTGCCGCTCTGGAGCGAGAGCAAGGTACGGATCTGTTCGACCGGGACAGCCGTCCACCGCGTCCTAATCTGGCTGGGCGTGCCCTGTTGGAACTTGCCGGTCCACTGCTCCAGCATGCGCATGCTGTTAGCGGCCGGATCAGGGATGCTTCGCTCGCGGGCAGCCTGCCTGTACGCCTCGGATGCGTCGATTCGTTCGCGGCGACCGTCGGGCCGGAGATCGTCCGCGCGATGTCCAGCTCAACTCGCCAGATCGAGATGTGGTCCGGGCTCACGCCGGCGCTTTCCGGACAAATACACAACGGTGAAGTCGATGTTGTTGTGTGCACGCAGACGGTAATCAATAACCACCGCATTGTCGAGCTCCCGCTTCTCTCGGAGGCGTTTCTGGCGGTGGCCTCTCGCCGCTGGCTTGATGGGCGCTCTCCAAAAGAGTCACATTGGCGGCAATTGGCTGCTGAACTGCCGTTGATACGGTATACAGCACGATCGGTGATTGGGCAGCAGGTTGAACGTCTGGCACGACATCTGGGGATCAGCAGTCCGCGTCGATACGAATTCGACGCCACCGATCCGATGCTCAGTCTGGTCAGCGCAAATCTTGGATTTGCAATTTCGACTCCGCTTTGTCTGTGGCAGGCACGGCACTATCTTAGTGACATCGCCGTTTTTCCGCTCCCGACAGGGCGACTCAGTAGACGAGAGTTTTTCATCCTGCACAGGCAGGGGGAGTGGGTTGAGTTCGCGGAACATATCTCTTCGCTCACCGCTCGGGTGTTGGATGAACTAATCTGTCCCGCACTCGCCTGCAGTTTGCCCCAGCTACCGGCGGACGCATTGCTTTCGAAACTGGTGAACTAGAAGACTTTCATGAGCGATCTCTACACGCTGACGCGCGGACACGCCCCGCTTCTCATCTCTATTCCGCATCTCGGCACTTACATTCCCGACGCTCTTCGAAATCAGTACACGGAGGCGGCGTTGACAGTCGCCGATACCGATTGGCATCTGGATCGTCTTTATGCCTTCGCAGTCGATTTGGGTGCGACGATCCTAGCTGCGCGCGTTTCACGGTATGTTGTCGATTTGAATCGCCCGTCCTCGGACGAGAACCTTTATCCAGGACTGGCCACCACGGGACTATGTCCCGACGTGACTTTTCGTGGTGAGCCGGTCTATCGTGACGGCTACCGTCCCGATGCGGCCGAAAGAGAACGGCGGATTGAGACGTACTGGCGCCCCTACCACCAAGCAATTCAGACAGAGCTTTCGCGGCTTCGGAAGAACTACGCTAACGTACTTTTGTGGGAAGCGCACTCCATCGCAAGCGTCCTGCCCCGCCTGTTCGAGGGGACGTTGCCGGATCTGAACATTGGCACGCAGGACGGCCGCACAGCCGCTGAAACCGTGCTGCAGGCGACGGTCAACGCCGCTCGGGGTAGCAACTACACGTGGGTTGCCAATGGACGCTTCAAGGGCGGCTTCATCACGCGACACTTTGGTGCCCCACACGACGGGATTCATGCAGTGCAGCTGGAAATGCGTCAGAACACGTACATGGACGAAACCTCGCCATTTTCATTCGTGGCTGAACGGGCGAAAGCGATTGAACCAACGTTACAGGCGATGGTTTCGAGAGCGTTGGACGCGGTAGTCGCACTGTAACACGCGTGGACGAAGGCGCGGCCCAGTCCGGTTCCGATCGATGAAAAGAAGGCGCCGGCGCTTAACGGCCTGCCGGGCTACATCCGCGTCGATATTATCCACCCAGGGCGATTTTGACGGCGTCAAGGGCGCCTATCATGTCCATGCGGTCGACATCGTGACCCAGTGGCACGCGTGGTAGCCGCCCTCGAGTACATCAACCGCGACGTGGCCCGCTTGCTCGAGAAGTTGCGCGTCGAGCTCACCCGCTCGCGCCCGCACCAGACCAACGACAACGCGCTAGCTGAATGAAAGAACGGCGCAGTAGTACCAGTCACCCAATAATCCCCAGCTGCGGTAATTGAGGAGCAGCGGCGGCGTTCGTTATGCTCGGCAGCGCTCGAACATGGTCAATGAAGGACTTTCGCCAGAAAATCCCGTGCACGGTCCGATCGAGGCGTATCGAAGAAGCTGTCCTTTACACAGTCCTCAACGATAATGCCTGCGTCCATGAAGAGAACCCGATCGGCCACCTTGCGCGCAAAGCCCATCTCATGCGTCACGCACACCATCGTCATCCCCTCCTGCGCAAGCTCGATCATCACGTCCAAGACTTCGTTGATCATCTCGGGATCCAGCGCCGATGTCGGCTCGTCGAAGAGAATTGCTGCCGGATCCATCGACAATGCACGAGCAATAGCGACACGCTGCTGCTGCCCACCGGACATGTGACCGGGATATTTATGCGCGTGTGACTTCAGCCCGACTCGATCAAGCAGCATCAGGGCTTTTGCGTCTGCTTCTTCGCGTTCCCGCCGAAGCACCTTCACCTGGGCCAACGTCAGATTCTGGAGAATACTCATGTGTGGGAACAGCTCGAAGTGCTGGAAGACCATCCCCACTCGAGTGCGTAGCGACGTGAGATCCGCTTTCGAGTGTCCCACGCTGACGCCATCGACAGTTATCGACCCTTGCTGAAAACCCTCCAGGCCATTGATGGTCTTGATGAGCGTCGATTTCCCCGAGCCCGACGGTCCGCAAACAACCACCACTTCGCCTTTCTGAACGGCCGTCGTACAGCTATCCAGTACGCGGTGTTGGCCGTACCACTTCGAAACATTGTTAATGTCGATCATGTCACGTTACCGAATCTGAAAAACGCATAAAACGGGCAGCATGTCCATACGCCGCCTAGTGCCGGGTCTGTAAAGCAAGCTGCCCTTCCAGACGATTCTGAATAGCCGCCAACAGGGAGCTCAACACCCAATACAGCGCTGCTGCCGCGAGGTAGAAAGGCAACGGTTGAAACGTCGTCGCGATGACCTCCTGCGCGGAACGAAGCAATTCCGTCACCGTGATCACGGACACGAGGGATGTATCCTTGATCAGGCTGATGAGCGTATTGCCCATGGACGGCACGGCAAGGCGCAGCGCCTGCGGGCCGACGACATACCGCAGCGTCTGAATATATGTCAACCCCAAGCTGTGCGATGCGCTCCATTGCCCGCGGGGGATGCCGAGAATCGCCCCGCGCATGCTTTCGGAAAGGTACGCGCCCGCATTCAACGTCAACGTCAGAATGCCCGCCGTCGTCGGTGAGAGCGAGACCCCAATGTCGGGCAACCCGTAGTAGACGACGAACATCTGCACTAGCAGCGGGGTGCCGCGCATGACACTGACGTAAGCTTGCGCGACTCGATCCAGACCGCGATTGCCGCTGATTCTCAGTACGGCGGTGAGTGCACCCACCACAAGTCCAAATGCCATTGCGGCAACTGCAAACTTCATGGTCAATAGCGCCCCCATCAACAGCACAGGCGCCGAATTGACCACCAAATTGAATTGCTCCATCTCTTCACTCCCCGGCGTACGACGCGGTCAGGCTGTCGAGCAATGCGTTAGTTTCCGACGGGACGACTGACATCCACGCCGAACCATTTTTTCGAGATAGCGGCGAGCGTGCCGTCGTTGCGCATGGACATCATTGCTTCGTCGATCGCCGCAGTGAATTTGGGATTCCCCTTTCGATAGGGAATACCAATTTCGTCGCTCGTATTTTTCAGCAGAGCGCCGCCGCGCACCGGGACCTTCGAGGTTTTGATGAGGTAAGGGACAAACAACCGATCGTTCAGGTAGGCGTCCGCTCTACCACCGACCAAGTCGCTGAGTGCTTCGGACATGCCTGGATACGTCTGCACGATGATGCCGGGCACCGACTTGGCGAGGTCTGCGAAGTTCGAACCCAGCGTCACCGCGACACGCTTGCCTTTCAACTCATCGAGGCTTTGGTACTCGGCCTTGTCGTCTTTCTTCTCCAAGACCTGAACCGCCGAGTATGCGTACGGCGGGCTGAAGTCCAGGGACTGGCGCCGCTGTTGTGTGATCGTCACCTGATTGATCACCACGTCGAACTTTCCGGCTTGAAGACCGCCGATCAACCCCGACCAGTCGCCCGTATAGAACTCCGGCTTGACGCCGAGCTTTTCCGCCAATGCCCTGGCGACATCGACGTCAAATCCCTGCAATACGCCTTGCGAGTCGCGATAATCGAACGGAGGATAGGTTCCTTCCATGCCGATCATCAACGTGCCTCGAGCCTTCACAGCGTCGAGCAGATCTTGCGCGTTAGCGCCGAAAGACACACATGCCGCCGACACTGAGATGGCGGCAAAAATAATTGCTTTGCGGATCTTCACGATTTTGTCTCCAAATATTGTATTAATAAGTCCCGGATCAACAAACAAGTTATTAATCCATAAGGCGATCAACGCCATCGTTGAGCGCTCTCTTTCCGCGAATCAGACTTCGGCCACGGCAGAGGCGAGCCGGCGAATGGCGTCGTCAACGGTCGAGCGAGGGCAACCTAGATTGATGCGCATATAGCCGTGCCCTTCAGCGCCGAACTTCTGCCCCTTGTCGAGCCAGAGCCTGGCCTTGGTAAGCATGAATTTGTTGAGCGCTTCCGCGTCCATCTCGAGTCCCCGGCAGTCCATCCAGGCCAAATACAGGGAGTCTGCCGGCAGCACCTTGATCTGCGAGGTCATCTCGCTGACGGCATTGCGGAAATGCGCGTGATTCACCCGCAGATAGCTCAGCATCTCTTCGAGCCAAGGCTCCCCGTGCGCATAGGCTGCCTCGGCAGCGACCATTCCGAGGGTGTTGACGAGCGGAAACATGTTCCTGTCGTATTGGCGAAGCAGCTCGTCACGCAGCCGTCGGTTCGGCACAAAGACATTCGCGCTTTGCAGTCCGGGCAGGTTGAACGTCTTGCTTGGCGCGGTGCATGTGATGCTGTTCTGCGCGAATCTTTCTCCCAAAGACGCGAAAGGAAGATGCCTTTTTTCGGGGTTGATCATCAGGTCCTGATGGATCTCGTCAGAGATGACGAGCACGCCGTGCCGGAAACAAATCTCGCCCATCGCGCGCAGTTCGCCCTCGGACCACACATTGCCCGTCGGATTGTGGGGGTGACTGAGGATGAAGAGTTTCGTGTTGTCGCGAATCGCCGCTTCGAACAGCTTTTCGTTGAAGCGATACCCCGTCTCCGTGCGCTCGAGCGGCGCATAAGCAAGGTGACGTCCATTCATCAACACGTCGTTGTGAAAATGCGCGTAGACCGGCGGCTGGATCAGCACCGTATCGCCCGGCGCAGAAAACGCCTGTACCGCAGTCTTCAGCGTGGTGATAATGCCAGACGTCTGCACGACCCATTCCCTTGCGACCTCCCAGCCGAATCGCTTCGCCTGCCAGCCGACAACCGCATCGACATAACTGCCCGTTGCGCCCCCGGGATAGCCGAAGATGCCATGCTCGACCGCTTCGTGAAGAGCGTCGATAACCGGCTGTGGAGCCCGGAAGTCCATATCGGCCACCCACATCGGCAGCGGTCGCGCTTCGCATTCGTCTGCTGAAAGCAATTTTTCCGCGATCGCCCATTTCATCGAGTTCGAGCTCTTGCGATCGGCCACTTGGTCGAACACGCAGGCAGCGTTGCCCGTCGTAGCGTCGCTTTTCATTGCTGCGGAGTAAGAGTCAGCCTTCACTATCCTTCCCGTTCAAAGAGAGCGGCCTGCATGTTATGCGGCCTTGAATTTCGGTCAGAATAGCAACGCTGCTCAATGAGCAAAAATGGTATGTTTTCATAGACCAATGAGTGGAGTTCATGGATGCTTGATCGCCAACAACTTGCGATCCTGCTGGAAGTCGATCGGCTAGGCAGCGTCACCGCGGCCGCGGAACGCCTTAACGTCACGCAGTCAGCGCTTTCCCATATGGTTCGGAAGATGGAAGAGCAGCACGGCGTCAAAATCTGGACAAAGGCCGGGCGGGCGCTTCGTTTTACGCAGGCCGGGGAGTATTTGCTCGCTTTGGCGCAGCGTGTGTTGCCGCAAATCGATCACGCCGAGCGTGTCCTTGTCGATTTCGCCGAAGGTCGACGCGGCGCGCTGCGCGTGGGCATGGAGTGCCATCCCTGCCAGAAATGGCTCTCAAGGCTTACGCCTCGATACCTTGCTACTTGGCCGGATGTAGACTTCGACGTGCGGACGGCATTCCGCTTCGACGGCGTTGCGGCGCTTGCAGGTCATGAGATCGACTTGCTTGTGACGCCTGACCCGATCGACCTTCCCGACATTCGGTTTACCCCGGTCATCGACTATGAGCTTGTCCTCGTCGTGCATGAAGCTCATCCGTTGGCTGCGCGCGCTTTCGCTCAGCCCCGCGATCTGCTCGCCGAGGAATTGATCACCGTCCCTGTCAGCGAAGATAGGTTGGATATCTACACGCGCTTCCTTATCCCGGCGCATTGCAAGCCGAAGAACCACCGTACCGCGGAAGCAACCGATTTGATGCTGCAGTTGGTTGCTGCGGGACGCGGAGTCTCAGTTCTGCCCGATTGGCTTGTTGACGAGGAAGGTGCCGGTTTGCCGATTCGTGCGGTACGGCTTGGCAAGCGCGGCATTGGCAAGAGCATCAATCTGGGCATACGTCGGGGGGAAGAGGAAATTTCCTATATCAACGGCTTCATCGCAATCGCGCAGGAGATGGGCATCAATCGAGGATGATACAAAGCGCGATTTGGCTACCGGCTCGCGAGCACGGCTCTGAGCGCTGCGTCGCCATGCCGAAAAGTCCGCTCGGTTCCCAGAAGGGTAAGAACTCGTTTTCTTTGCTCGGGGCAGGATTTGAGTCTGCTACCACCTGCACCCCATGCCCCATGCAGAAATTTGCCGTCACGCCACCTTGCAACGAGCCGAACCGCTGCTAGCATCGGCGCGCGGTTACGACAAGGCCGCAATCACACTCGCTCAGAGCGCAAAGGCAAACTTGTACCGGGGCATGCCAAACTGGACTCAAGGCTCGTCGGGCGTTGTGTGCAAGCTCGAACGCTGCATCAAGTCACGCGTGCCGTGCCGAAAGGTCAGCGTCTCGCCCCCGCCATCAATCCGCGCAGATCGCGCGGATCAAACGTCCAGATGGCTTTGCGACCGACTCGCCTTCGAATCTCTGGAAGACGTTTTTGCGACAATGTGATTTTCAATTCCGCGTTAATTCAGACGCCCGCTCATCATCCCGCACTCACCGCGAGATTATACAAATATCAATCTTTTTAATTTGATACGGCCATCCACAGCATGCTATCGTCACGTCAATCCCAGAGCACAAACATAAGTGACGTTTAGATTTTGGCAGGTAAAACAGTTGCCAGAAATTGACAAACAGCTAGCAGTCCTTTTAAGGCCTATGGCCAATGAAGTTCCTAGCAACAAATTCGCCCTTTGGCGGATGCCTTATCATGAAGGAGAAAATCGATGAAAGTCCGTGCACTGCCTTCAGAAAGCTCGTCGCCAACTATCGATCTACTGTATGACTATGCTCCTTTCCTGCAACTAAGCGAGTTCGAAGGGTGCATCGGGCGCTTTCCCGCGGGCAACCCGACTCCGCGGGTTGCCATTATTGGGGCGGGCGTCAGCGGCCTCGTAGCTGCAACTGAACTAATGCGGGCAGGTATCCGCGATATTACCCTGTTTGAAGCTCGCGATCGCATTGGAGGACGGCTATGGTCTCAGCAATTTGATCCACATTATCCTCACCTTATCGCTGAAATGGGCGCGATGCGAGTGCCCCCCACCGCAACCGGGCTTTTCCATTATTTGAAGAAGCACGGCATTTCAGCAGCAGCATGTTTTCCCGATCCCGGAGTAGTTGATACAGAACTGCATTATCGCGGCGCTCGCCACGTCTGGCCCGCGGGGGAAATGCCCCCGCCATTGTTCAGACGTGTTGACGAAGGCTGGCGCGCGTTATTGAGTGAAGGGTACTCGCTAAACGGCATGTCTCTCATCGCACCGACGAAAATCACGGCCATGTTGAAGTCGCGTCGCCTTGACGAAGCCCGTGCAGCGTGGCAAACGTGGCTCAACGCGTTTCGTGACAGTTCTTTTTATGCTGCCATTGTGGAAATTTTCGCGGGACCCCATCCACCAGGAGGCGTTCCCTGGAAACGACCGGATGACTTCGAACTGTTTGGATCTTTAGGGATAGGCTCCGGTGGCTTTCTGCCTGTTTATCAAGCCGGATTTACTGAGATTCTACGCCTGATCATCAACGGTTACTTGAAGGATCAGCGCCTCATCCCCTGCGGAATATCGACACTAGCTACTCGCCTAGCCAAGCAAATGATCGACGGAAGTACTGTTGGTGAGCATATCCGCTTCAGTCGAGTAGGTCGGATCTACAAAGAATCTGGAAAGATAAAGCTAGAAACTGGTGAAGACCAGACACCGGCTTTCGACCGTGTCATCGTCACGAGCAGCAACAGGGCAATGCAGATGGTTCACCGCCTGACCGACGACGAAACGTTTCTGAGCCGCGATGTGTCTCGCGCCATAAGAGAGACGCACCTGACGGGGTCGTCAAAGCTGTTTATGCTCACCCAGGATAAGTTCTGGCTCAAATACAAACTACCGCTCACCATTCAGTCCGACGGTTTGGTCCGAGGCGTATATTGTTTTGACTATGAACCCGACAACCCGGGTGGTCACGGCGTGGTTCTGCTCAGTTACACGTGGGAGGATGACGCTCACAAACTACTGACTGTCCCTGACAAAAGGCGCCGATGCGAGCAGCTGGTTAACGACTTGGCAACGTTCCACCCCGAAATTGCAGGCCATCTATCTCCGGCCGGTGGTGACTATGAACGCTGTGTCATACATCATGACTGGCTAACCGACCCCCATTCCGCCGGAGCCTTCAAGCTCAATTATCCGGGCGAGGATGTTTATTCTCAGCGCTTGTTTTTTCAGTTTAAGGCAGCCAATGATCCCGCGACGGATACGGGCCTCTATCTCGCTGGATGTAGCTGTTCTTTCACCGGGGGGTGGATTGAGGGAGCTGTGCAGACGGCCATCAACAGCGCCTGCGCCGTAATACGTAGCGCTGGCGGCGAGCTTTTGCCAGGCAACCCTCTTGACGAAATTCGAAGTGCTTATCATTACTGATATCGAAGAACTGGCCTCTTCAAAGCCCATGTATTCTCAACGCACCCTTGAATCGCTTTGCAATGACCTACGTAATGATGCACTTTCGGCCGCTGAAATTCGGGGGCGAGCACTCAGCGCTGAGGCGAATCTGACAAAGCTCAACTGCTTCATCCGTGGCCGGGATGCCGAAATGCATTTCGGTGAGGCGAACAAGCTCCTGAAAGGCGCACCTCTCTATGGCATTCCCGTTTCGTTCAAGGACAATATTTATGTTAAGGGGCTCCCTGTCACTGCCGGGACGCCTGGAATGGCAGATTGTATAGCCCCCCATGATGCCTCCATCGTCAGCAAGCTCAAATCGCTAGGTGCTGTCGTCGCCGGTAAGAATAACATGCACGAACTGAGCTTCGGTATCACCTCCGTCAATCCTCGATGGGGAACAGTGGGAAATCCGGTGGCCCCGGGATATTTGGCCGGTGGCAGCAGTGGCGGCTGCGCCGCAGCGGTGGCAGCTAACATCGTTCCCGTAGCGATCGGAACTGACACTGGAGGGTCGGTAAGGATACCGGCCGCTTTCTGTGGTATTACGGGCTTCAGGCCCACAAGTGGCCGATGGTCGTCGGCCGGGATCATTCCGGTTTCGCGCACAAAGGATTCGCCTGGCCTGCTGACGCGGACGGCGAGAGATGCACGGTTCTTATATGAATTGCTGTCTCGCGATGGCCGGCTCCCAACAGAACATGAAGGTTCTCGGTGCCGGATTGGTCTCCCGGCCTCCATGTGGACTGACCTGGATGATGATGTCGGTAAGTATTGTCGGCACGCGATTAAGCGCCTTACCCGCGCTGGATTCGAATGCATTGAAGTGAATGACGAGATTGCTTCTACTCTCAATGCGCCCATAACCTTCACGGTACCGCTTTATGAGTTCTTCATTGATTTCCCGAGAGCATTGTTCTCCGTAGGATGGGAAAAAAATATAAAAACGGTGTTTGACAATATCGGCGACGACGATGTCCATAAAGTTGTTCACGCCCATTTAAGCGGACGGCTTATCTGTCCTGCTGACTATACTTCAGCAATGCGGAATATCGGCAGGTTACGTGAACAAATGGATGCGCTGTTCTGCGCTTGCGGCATCGATCTTCTCGCGTACCCGACGGTTCCGCGTAACGTACCGCATCTGAGCGAAGCCGGGCGGCCGGAACTGTTCGCGGAAGTAATTCGTAACACGGACCTGGCCAGCAATGCCGCGATGCCCTCTATTACTCTTCCTGTTGCTCCAGCTGATGCATTACCGGTGGGATTGAGCCTAGATGCCGCGCGAGGTAGGGACCGCTACCTCTTAGCTAAAGCAACACATATAGAGAACATCGTCACCCGGCATAGATAGATCGTCCTGGAGCACACTTTTGGAGACGCCGTACCGCAACGGCACATACTCGACACGCACAGCCAGAGGGAGATAGGCAAATGCAAGTTTCCCAGCAAAGGATAAATATGCTTTTTGATGATGGAAGCTTTGTTGACCATCATCCCGACACGAAAGGTCACTTTATCTGTGGTGAAGGAATGATACATTCCGTGAAGACATTCCTGGTCATGAATCGCGGACGAGATTGTGAATTCCATGGAAATGGGCAGTGGCAGACCGCTAGGCAAATCATAAGCACCATAACTCGGGCCCTGGGTACCGTCTCCCCGTTAATCTACATCCAGGACAAACCGGGAGAGCCAGGTTCAACTTTCGACACCACGAAAGTGCTCTCACCAGACATGTCCCGATTACTCTTATCTCCACTGGGAATGGGCAGGGTCAGTGCATCCCTGGCACAATTAGCTGAAAGGAATTTGTTGATCTCCGCCATTCTCGGTCCAACGTCTGGCCCGCTTGCGTTGCCGCTAATGCTCGCAGATATAGTACTGATGACCGAGAGAGGGGCTTTATGCATGGGCCGACCGGATATGGTAAAGGCGATGCTGGCGCAGGAATCCGAACTCTATTCGCTAGGCGGATCCGCGGTCCACAGTAAGCAATCGGGTCTAGTTCAACTAGTATTCAGTAGCGAGGAAACATTACTCGGGCACATAAGAAGGCTGCTTCACTTTATCTTTAACGACGAGACACACGGCAACCTAAAATACGAATGCCCGGACACGACGGATTTCGAAAATCTGGTTCCATCAAATCATTATTCGCCGTATGACATACACCATCTGCTGCATTCATTTATTGATAGAGACAGTCTGACAGAGATAAGTCCGGAATACGCACGCGAAGTGTTGACGGGCATCGTTAGCATAAAAGGAAAAACATGCGCCGTCATTGCCAACAACCCCCGCCACAACGGAGGAATCATTTACAGAAAATCGGCATCAAAAATGGCAAAGATGATAAATATTGCCGCAAAAACTGGAGTTCCAATCATATTTATTGCCGATGTTCCAGGGTTCATGATCGGCAAAGACGCTGAAAATAGCGGCATATTCTCGGCGGCAGCTGAATTATTCAGTTCACATATTCGATGCAAGACACCAAAACTTCTACTTGTAGCGAGAAAAGCTTATACAGGAGGCGTTTATGCCATGTGCGGACCTGGGTTCGACCCTGTAGCGATATTGGCATATCCACAGGCTCATATCGGCGTCTTCAGTCCAGAAACAATGAACAAAATCATGTCCGATTCTAATGAGACATCGAGACATACAATACAAAAACTAACCGACGAGATTAAAGACCCACGGTTACTAAAAGAAATGGGACTAATTACTGACATCATAGAGATAGAATGCACCAGGGAGCAAATAGTTCGATATTTATTCCCCGCCTGCGAGGGGGGCGGTCCGCGTTGATCGAAACGATCGTGCGATCGACCGACGAACAGCTGCCGCTGTAGCCGCACTCCCGCAGTAGCGCGGCCGCAATCGCCATGTCAGGCAATTCTGCGCGACGCATGAGCAATCAAGCTGCGGCGCGCCCCGAGGCCTATGCGGTCGACATCGCCTTCTGCGGCGGCCCCAGCGCCGCGGCGATCTCGACGTCATCCAGTACCGGCGCATCGGGCTTGAGCCAGCCGCGTCGCTCGGCCAACTGTGGTGCCGCGGGCCTGCGCCGCCCCAATGTTGCGGCAGTGTCAACGGTCACGCGATTTTCCCTATATTGGACATCCCGATTTCTCGGTGGACCCATTGCCGCCTCCCGCGGAGATCACGCCCCAAAATTTAAGCAGCCGATAACCATCATGATTTGAGATGCTCGGCTCCTTCCCTGGCTTCTATGGTTGTCAGTTCATCCTCGCTGGGGGTGATGCCGGCCTGCCCCGGTAGCCATCCGGGCCGGGCCGCTTTGAGAGCCTGAGTTCAAAGCCAGCCCGACACAGTATCAGTCTGGTGAGAACTCGCGATTTCCGGCTCCGCTGAATCCCTCGCTGCGGGCTACAGCCCCCAACGAAACCGATACGCCAGCGCGGACAAAGCGTAAAGGCGAGCCGCGCTAACTCACGCTGGATCTGGGTTTCATTCCGGAAGAGATTGACCTTCTGTCCGCCTACTTGCGGTGCATCTGGCCCAGGTCGAACAAATTCAGCGTCGAGCCGCCCTGGCCCGGACCGACCGGCTTCGGCGGGACCATCGGATCGTCGTTGTCCTTCATGAAGCGGTTGTCCTGACGGTATGCGCCCTGCACACCCTGAATATAGTCGTAGTGGCTCGACGTGACAGCCTGCGCCGTATGTCGATCGCTGATGATGACCGGGCGCAGGAACACCATCAGATTGGTCTTGTTGCGGTTTTTCTGCTCGGAACGGAACAGCTGACCGATCCACGGGATGTCGCCGAGCAGCGGCACCTTGCTGTTGCTGACCTCATAGTCGTCCTGCATCAGGCCGCCGAGCACGATGATCTCGCCGTTGTCGGCGAGCACGGTCGACTGGATCGAGCGCTTGGTGAACTGCGGGCCGGCCGGGTTGGTCGCCGCGTCGGTGGTGCCGTTCAAAATGGCCGAGTCTTCTGTATAAAGCTGCAGCTTGAGAATCCCGCCGTCGGTGATCTGCGGTTTGACGTGCAGCGTCAGGCCGACGTCGACGCGGTCGTATGTATTGAACGCGGAGCTTGCATTACCGCTCGTCAGGTTCGAATACGAACCGGTCTCGATAGGTACATTTTTCCCGACGACGATCGTGGCTTCCTCGTTGTCGAGCGTAATCAGGTTAGGCGTGGACAGCACATTGGCGTCAGCGGTTTGCGACAGCGCCTGAAGCAGCGCGCCGAGTCCCTGCACGCCCAAAACGTTGTGAATCGAGCCGATGTTCAGGCCGGGCTGCAGAGCCGTGGAGCTCGAGCCGAGCGCCGTGGCCAGACCGCCCGTGGTCCCAACCGCCGCAGGGGCAGCCGTGAGGCTGATGATGCTGTTGCTCGTACCAGTCGCGAGGTTGGTTCCGGCAAAGATCGAATTGTTCGCGACCTGCCATTGAATGCCGAGGTTCCCGCTCGTGTTCGAATTCAGCTCGACGATCAGCGCCTCGATGTACAGCTGCGCGCGGCGCGCGTCGAGCTGGTCGATCACCGCGCGCAGATTGCGGTACACCGGCTCGGAGGCGGTGATGATGAGCGCGTTTGTCGCGGCGTCTGCCTGGATCATGCCGCCTAGCTGGTTGTCGTCGCTCTTGTCCTTGTCGCCGCCGATAAAGCCGCCGGATTGCGCGGCATTGTTCGCACCATAGCCGCCTGCGGCCGCGCCGCCCATCGGCGAGGACATGGAGCTGGTGTTGAGTCCGCCCGACGGCAGGGGCGGCGTGCCGGCCGTGCCCGTCGAATTCTTGCCGCCGATCCCGCCGCCGCTATTCTGGTTGAACGAGTTCGCTTCATTGCCGCCGGCGGACGAGTCTTCTATGCCGCCTTTGCCGAGCATGCCGCGCAGGGTCTTCGCGAGCTTAGTCGCCTCGGCATTGCGCAGCGGCACGACGTGCATGTTGCCCGGCATGCTGGTCGGCGCGTCCAGTTCGCGCGCGAGCGTTTTCGCGCCGGCGAGGCGCGCGCCGTTCGATGCGCGAATCAGAAGCGAATTGGTGCGCGGATCTGCGGTGATCGACACTTTCAGCGTGGCGTCGGCGCTGCCGATCGCACCCGGATCGAGCATCTTATTCATCTGCGCCGCAACGTCGAGCGCGTTTGCATTCTTGAGTTGTACCACAGACACCGACTGCCCCGCCGCCGTATCGATAGCGGCAATGATCTGCGCGATGCGCCGCACGTTATCCGCGTAGTCCGTGACGACGATCGTGTTGTTGTCCGGATAGGCGGCCACGGTGTTGTTCGGCGAAATGAGCGGGCGCAGCACCGGCAACAGGTTGTTTGCCGACTTGTTCTTCAGCACGAACACCTGCGTGACGACCTGGTCGCCCCGCGCGGTCGGCGTATTGCCGGCGTAGGTGGGCACGCCTTGCCGTTTGGCATCCGCCTCGGGTACGACCTTAAGTACGCCGTTATCCTCGACGAGCGCGAAGCCTTGCATGCGCAGCGCCGATTGCAACGTCTTCACCGCCTGATCCTCAGGCACCGCGTTCTCCGACAACAGGTTTAACTGACCTTTGACCCGTGGGTCGACGATGATTGTCTTGCCGGTCGCCGCGCCGATCGCCTTCGCGACCTGGTCGATTTCGGCGTTCACGAAGTTCAGTGTCACTTGTGCGTGTGCGGTCTGCGCGCAGATCAATCCAGCCAGCACCAAGGCCGTTGCGACGCGAGATAAAACCATACGATTTGTTGTCCCAAATTTAGATGATTCTGGTGAAAATCGAACATGAGAGCAAAGAACGGCAGATTTGCCCGTACATCATTGTTCTGGGAGGACGGTGAGAAAATAGCGCAGTGACATAATTCCGGCTTTTGCAGGTCAGGTAGAATTGGCCTGTTCCAATGACGGCTGCAGAGCCGAGCCCCTGCAATTGGCTGCCCTCGACCGGATTGAGCGCGCGCTAGCTTTATTCATGGTGGTGGCATGGCACTGACGATGATGTCCGAGTCTGCCGGTTGCACAACATCGAACGCCACGTCGAACAGCGCGCGCCAGATGCAGGGTTTCCGCGGTCCCCGCGTCGAAGTCGCTGCAACCCGATAAAACGGCTTCACTTGAAAGCCGCGCTCAAAGTTCCACGGATTGTTCACGGTCGTCGAATAACATAGAAGATACAAGACAAAGGGGACAGCTCATTGCACTCATAGTAGCTATGACCGTCAGGATCATGTTTCCGAAGCCATATGCCTTCCTGCACCCCTAAAGCCGGTCGCGGCGGACCCGTTATAAATCGTAAATCCGCGTAGTCGCCATTACCGAGCTTGTATGAGCAGTTGACTAACGCTCGCGATTCACTATCTTGCGCTGGATAGAATATCGCAGAGGAAAATCTCCTGATGTCATCGCCATCATCATCGTTCTCCGCAACGCCCCACCATGAACCCTCAGCTCCGCTTGTTGCTGCCGTGTATATGCTCCCTTGCCTATGGATGGTCTCGACATTCGGGCAGCTTTCGACCGTCTCAGCCGACGCGTAACACGATGCGCCGAGCGTGAGGGTAAAAACAAAAATAGTCTTCTTCATCGTTCGGATCCTCCATATAATCAGAGCGGGATGCTCGTTCCAACGGCTTGTCACGTTGCTGACTGAGTCGGGCAAGACTTGGCGACGCAGAACACCTAATCGCTTTATCGGCCATCGCTTCACCGCGATCGTCATCAGTCGCGCCCTGGCACTACCGGCTTCAGGCGAGCGTGCGCGACGTCGACCTGACCCCGCAGCACTTTTCGCTCACGCGACACTTGCTGTGCGCTTCGCTCTATCGCAAACAAGTCGATCCCGATTCGCTCCGTGGCGACAACTCACCGGCATGGTTCAAAATCCATCGACTGACTCCTGAGCGATTGACCTACTCTTCGCCGTAGTCCGTGCCACTGCCGACGAGTGGACAATGCCGCTAAATTTTCCTCAGGCCACACGTCAAAGTCTATGTCAACAGCCGCTAGCATTCTTGATCGCCAATGAAACTGAACAGGTGCTTTATACTGCAATAGCTATATCCACATCAATTAAATACAATTTATGCCAGCAACAATCTTTTTAATGGGCATGCCAAACCCATGTTTATAAGAGTTAAGGAGCGTGCGCGAAAGCCCCACAGTTGACGCCCCGTTCAGCAATTCTGGAAGCATCGCGAAGCGATGGCGGAGCAGCGCTGTCAGCTTGCTGGGAGATGTGGCACGTACTCGCGTGCTCCAACATTGCAGTCAGCCGCGGCACCTTGCGAACCGGATCATCCGCCCCGCCCAGCTGCACTGCAAGAGGGTTTGGGAGCCACTCAAGGCTTCGCGTCCAGCCGCGTGCTGATTGACCAACTGACAACCAGCCCATCGAAGCAGTCGATCACCGGCGACAGATCCACCTTGCCGGGGCGGAATCTGCAAATCTGTAGTTGCGCGAGCCACTTCTTATTTGGCGATGCCGTCCGAAAGTCGCGATTGATGAGGTTATCTGGCGCGGAGCCTATTTCTCCGTGGTAAGAGCCGTAGCTACGCCGCCTCTGTTGACAACATCCGCACCTTCCGGCCTCATCAAACGCCGCACGACTATCTCCATGTGAGGACTTGCTGCCCGCACAACACCGCACGTATCCGACGATAACCGTAGCAACGGTGTTTGAACTGGAAGATGTCCGCGACGACACGACGCGCGCCAGCGTACTTATCGTCGGCCAGCAGTCGTGCGCGATATGAAAGCAGGAACTGCGGGAAAGACCCAAGACCGCAAAAAATTCTGGCGGCGCATAGGTTTGCCTGAGGGCATCAACCAGCGTCGCCTTCTCCCGGTTGGTCAGGATCTGCTGGTCGACGTCCAGGCCTCTACCCGGTGGCGTCGCTATGGCTCTTACCACAGAGAAATAGGCCCCGCGCCGGAGAACCTCATTGATCGCAATTTCAGTGCAGCCGCGCCGAACCGAAAATGGCTTAGCGACATAACCGAAATTCAGGTTCCCGCCGGGAAGTTCTATCTGTCGCCTGTGATCGACTGCTTCAATCGTCTGGTCGTGAGCGTCATCACTCAGCCGTGACGGCGAACTCCTTGGACGCGAAGCCCAGGCCACCCGACGATGAGGTGATCTCGAAGCCGTACTGCAGGTCGCCGATCATAACGTCATCGAAATAGTTCAGCGACTTGAGGTATTTCATGATCGCCAGCACATCAATCGTGGTGTCGTCGGTCTTGGTCGTGCGCAGGAACGAATAGACTATGTTGCTGCCGTTGGTTCCCACGAAGACGTTCCAGGTACCACCGGACAGTGAGACGTTGCTGTGAAGTGGAATAGCGCAGCCGGCAGATGTCCAGTTGTAGGAGATCGGCTTTACATTGCCGCAACCCGTCGAGGTTCCGGTGTAGTTCAGCCAGACCATGATTTCGTGCCGATTGCTATCGGCCCAGATGTCAAAGGTCGACTCCCAGGCACCACCGGAAGGCGTAGTAGCCGAGACTGCCGCGGTCAGCGTGCTCAGCGAACTGATGGTTTTGTTGACCGAATAACCGATGTGAGGATAGGACTTGATGCCGCTGGTGTTGGGCTGATCTGAAGTGACGCCCCAGTCGAGGTTGGTATTGGCCCAGATGGTCTGTTCACCCGCTGCGACATTGCTGCAGGGCGACCAGACATCATTGTTGACGGTGTAGCTACCGTAGGTCCACGAAGCGAAAAGGTTGGTGGAAGAGCAGGACGAGGTCGCGGGGGAAGATGCAGACCAATCCGCGGCCTGCGCGCTGGCGGCGCCGAGCATCAGGCTTGCGATGGCGGCGCAGCTGGCCAGGATCGACATTCGGGGCATGGTATTGCTGTCTCTTGTCAAGTTGATGAGGTGGGTCGGGATCCGTGGACGCCAGTGGCTTAACCGGGCGAAAGTTTGCCGTACGCCGTTGTCTTTCGTCTGCCGCCTTGGCGACCATGTGAGCCACTGGCTGCCACCGCACAGCATGCGTGCTCACCGGACATTCTCGAACCCGAGCAGGGGCCCCTACGCCGCCTTATCGCGCATTGGTCCGATCGGACTCGCAGCGTAAGCGTCCACCGCGTTCGATCTCCAGCCTTGACTCTCCCGTACGCCACTCCCGACTCTCGGCGGGCACGGGTCCAAAAGCTATTGGTCTCGGCACGATAAATCCGGTTCATGGTGCACGCCGATAGGGCGCATCTCATCAGACAGCTCACGCACATTTCCTTCTCAAAGCTCATTCAAACGTGACTTGTACTATGCAGCATCCCATCAAATTGAGAAAATCCATTGTTTGGATAAGCCCCATTCGTCCCTCAAATGGTTGTCAACACTCCACGGCCTAGTCCTACTGACTGGTCACTATGCACACGCAAACCCCCGCCCTTCACTCGCTGATTTGTGTGCGCGCGTTGGCATACTCGCTATCGATCACGATGGCGCCTATGAGCCGAGATTCCTCAACGACCGGCTCCTGATCGGTTTTAAGGGCACAACGTTCGAATAGGGGGTTTAAGCCGGGGACGGCAACGCGGGCCTACCGGGCGCGATCGGAAGGCGAGTCGCGTTGAATTGCTTTTCGCATGTCACCAGGCTGATCGGGCGTCGTCGCGGTGGTCTGGCTGCAGGAACCATGTTCATGAGCGGTAAGCGCACTAGACTTTCGCTTACCTTCCAAACCGCCTTAGCGGTTTTAGTTCTACTGAGAGAATTTTAAAATCCCAATAAAATTTGCAGCGATCAACATAAGCAAGGTCTGACATCAATTTATTTTATACCTTTCTTATTAAATTTCACCAAATCGCGTGGCACAATTAGAGCTCAGTCGCCGTTGATATAGACTGCACACACAGGTAGCATGGGGTATGTGCCTGTCGCGGGCAGTGCTACGAACTGCGGGACTGACGCCTTAATAACTTGCTGAAAAGGAGTGTTCATGTTCATGCCTAAAATCAAGAGGATCGTGTGCGGCGGGCTGCTAACTGCTACGCTGATGGCGGTAGCTGCGCAGGCTGCCGCGGAGACCCCAACGGTGTGCTACCCGCAAAACCATGACGAAGGTCACTTTGATGAAGGTTACTACTGCTCAGTCTTTGCAGACGGATGATCCGGATTGTGCACTCGGCCAGGCGCAAGGTTACATGGGTGGCGGTCGCCGTTACCAGCGCAGCTGGCGCAGTCGTGAGGCGCATGCCGCCATCATGCACCGCTATCGCCAGCGGCGCGAGAAAGCGACGCATCACCCTAACCACGCCGTCGCTCGGCATGGTCACTTCTGTCACTGCGCATAGTGTGAATTTGTGCGTCATGGGCCATTTCGCCGACGGGTCTTGCATGGCTGCCCCATGACCACCAAGGCTTGTTGGGCTCATGCGAGACGACAGCTCGATGAACTCCTCGTGGCGCGGCCGAATGCCTTCAATACCGAGGCCCTTGAGTGGATCGGTGCGCTGCATAAAGTTGAAGAAGCGATCCATGGCAGCCCCTCCCGACGAGCGTCGCGCCTCCCCTGATTCGCGCGGCTATCGGTCACCGCAATTGCCTCTTTGCGGGTGCCGATTCGGGCGGTGAACGTACCGCCGCGATCTACAGCTTGGTCGGCACAGCGAAGATTAACAATGTCAATCCTGAGACGCATCTGCGATACGTGTTTGCACGCATCGCAGAGTATCCGATCATCGATGAACTATTGCCGTGGGAAGGTAAGCAGTCTCGTGGCGTGAGGCGTTAATACGCCTCGACCTCCGATACTCGCTACGCCATGGCCAAGTCCTACCGACTGTTCACCCTGCATGCGCAAATCCGTGACATCGATCCGCCCATCTCGCGCCGCGTGCAAGTCCAAGGCGGAGAATCATTGCGCAAGCTTCATGACATTCTGCAAGCCGCATTCGGCTGGCACGACGCGGATCTGCACGAGTTCGAGGTCAACGATAAGGCGTACGTCGTGATGGACGTCGGACACATGCTCGAATTCATGGACTCGAAGAAAAAGTTCGACGATCGGAAGGTCAAGGTAAGCCGCTGCGCGGCGACTAAATGCAACAACGCCGATAAAAGTGGCAAAAATCCATGTCCCTGAGGAGCGAGACATGCAGACGAACCCGAACGAACTGAGCTGCTGGACCCAAGCCCGCGAGATGGGCCTGGGCGCCGCCCCGGTGCCGGCGAAGGCGAGCCGGAGGCCTGAAATGGGCCTCGCGAACCACCACTGTCCCCGATCCCGACATCCCTGAGAGGACTCGATCCCTGATGAAAGGCCTACCACTGCAAAAGCGTGTGGCATCCCTCGCAATGGCCATCGCCACCACCTTCGCATCCTCGGTTGCCACGGCGCAAAGCCCGGGCGTCGTGCAGCCTCGTAATCCCGACCGCGCCGTCCTGCCGGTCATCTCTGGCTCGAAGGTCAGCGTTCCCTTTGGGTCATGCAGCGTAGGGGCGGTGTTGGTGCCCAAGAGCATCCTCCACAGACTGACGCCTTACCAACGTGCCACACGATGGCTCGTGCTTGCCAAGCACTGCGCGCCGATGCACGCGACCATCCACGTGGGTACCGTTGCCATCGGCACCGTCGTGTGGCAGTCGGCTGCCTCGGACATCGAGCTTGCGCGGGTATCGCCCAAGCCGAATCCGTGGTCCTTGCAGTGCTCCGGTCACCACAGCGCAGCCTTCTGCAGTCCGATCCAGACTTATACGCCCCTTGCGAACAACCAGGTCTTTATGCCGCGCGCCGGGCAGGAAGCGCGCCTTGCTGTTACCGGGTGGTCGGACGCGCCGTATGAACAGTTCTGCACAAGCGGTTGGCGCACCGGCGTCCGCTGCGTGTGGCAAGGCATGTCTGTCGAGGCGGGAGTTTATAAACCGAGTTATGAGCACATCAATGCCGCGCACTCGTCCGAGCTCAACAGCATTGACAACGGCGACTCCGGCGGACCGGTTGTCACCTACGACCGGCAGCTGATCGGGATCATCTCCTCCGGCGAGCCTGACGGCCGTTCCATCGTCTACTACACGCCAATGCAACAGGTGCTGTACGAGCTTTACGCCTACAGCCTCGCCCCGGCCGACCTGCCCACCGCTGTCGGCGAGGACAATCCGCTATCCCGCAACGGTGAAAACGCCGCTTGGGAAGTGGCGCCGACCGACGACGAGTGAGGTGCCCGGTCGCGACCCACTGCCGGATGAAGGCGAGCGGGTCGGCGTTCATGACGTCGGCCTGTGTCGTCAGCATTTCGTGTGGGTAGTGGAAGTAGCTTTTCAGTCAGCAAAGCGCCGCCTGTGTGCCGCGCTTTGCTATGTGGTTGAGTCGCCCCTGAAAAACCCAGCAGTCCCTTACAGAACAAGGTAAGCCGCTGCGCGGCGACTAGAACCGTCGCTATGCGAAGGCAACGCCGCAGGCAACCCGCCGTTGGCTGCGAGCGGGGGATGGTAGAGTCGGAGGTGTGGCGCACGGGAGGTACCGATCATCAGAACCGTCAGTCCGATCAAACAGCTGCTGCAGACCGGCGAGGCTTGGTGGCGGCATTTCAAAAAGCATGAGCATGAGATCCGCTCGGCGGTGGTGGACAACATGGTGCGCCTGCTGGCTTGCGGACTGGAAGTAATGGGCTACGCGAGCCACTCCTGCTCGAACGGAGCCTGCCCGCATCGCAAGAGGGTGTGCTTCAGCTGCAAGAGCCGGTTCTGCCCCACGTGCGGCAAGAAGGCGACGGACCAATGGATCGCCACGCAAACGGCGAGGCTGCCGCAAACGCGCTGGCAGCACATCACGCTGACGATGCCCTCGGCGCTGTGGTAGGTGTTCAGGCTGAACCGCGCGCTGCTGAAGGTGCCGCACGACATCGAGTGTCGGTACGCGGTCCTCATCCAATACGCGGACGATTGCTTCATCGATTTCGGCCCCGGACGTGCTCGCAGCTAAATGCAACAGGCATAGGTATTCCCGGTCCGTCTCCGTCGGCGTTGCGGCAGGCAATGCGTCGTAGGCCCGGCGGCACGTGGTCGTTGGAAACAGCTCGTCTTTATAGCAGTAGGCCGCGAAGGCCCCGCACTTTCTTACCAGCGACCAAATTAGGTGCCGGTAGTCGATTCGTCGCTGATTGCGGCCGGTCAAGCGCGGAAGAGTGAGAACATGCGCCGTCCCGTGGTAAAAGTCCAAGATCTCCGAGCGGATGCGCGCTTTCAGCGTCGCACCGATCAATCGCGACGGCACGGAGTAATGATTGTTGAGCAGCCGAATTAAACTGAAACGAGAGACGCGCACCGAGACCTCGCGCGTGCAGTCCAACGGCGCCACGGGCAGCGGCCTAAGCGCCGCTCGGTCCTGCTCGAATCGTTGCGAGTGCGTGAGATTGCGCAGCCGAACAAGTTCGCCACGGAAGTGTTCGTAATCGCTACGCGTTCCGAAGTCTCGCGTGCCGCGAACCCGCAGTGCCTGATCCACGACCTTTTTGAACCGGAAGTGCATTGCTCGACGTCACCGTTCTGGTTACCGCATCCGGCCGTGTTCGCCGACGGCTGCATGCCGTAATGGGCGAGCAATGCTCGATAGTTCTGCGTGAACTCGTGCATTCCTTCGCGATCGAGGTCGCGTACGGCCGCGGTCAGATTGTCGGTGCGGTGCCATTCGGGAACACCGCCGATCTGCCACAGGCACGCTTCAAGCCCTTCGGCCAGCGCCTCGAAGCTCTCGGAAAAGCAAATGCGTACGACCTCCACGTTCGAATAGGTCAGCACGAGATGATAGACCAGGCGTGGGAATGCCGTGCTCCAGATCGTTACTCTCAGGCGATTCATCGAAGTGAAATCGGATTGAGCCATGCGCCCGGGCACATGCTTCTGTGGAAACATGACCTCCTGTTCCGGGCCGTAACGAACTCGCCACGCTTGAATGTGTCGCTGCAACGTACGCAGCTGGCCTTCCTGATATCGCCCCGGAAACGTCTGGCACAGCAGCGCGAACAGCGTCTTGGCCTAAAATGCCGGGTCTCGCTTTAGGTGTCCTCAACCCACGGCCCGTCGGGGCTGAACGGATTCTCCCGCGTGCGATGCGTGCGTGGCTTCTTCACTTCATTCGGCAACGTGCCAGCACGCTCGTACTTACGAACCGTGCGCTCACTCATACCGTTTCGCGTTGCCGCCAGCTTCTGGCTCGCTCCTTTCCGCCGTTCTTCCCGCAAGAATGTGATTTCTCCGTCTTTTTTCATGCTGGCTCCGGAGGGAGCCGCATCATAGCGACGGCCGCAGCCTCAGCAGGTCAGCCGCCAACACCGGCAAATCTAGTTGTCGCCAGACAACCAACGCCTGAATCCGTCAACGCCGATAGAATTCTGACCCGCCGGTGGGTCAGTTTTACATTGGCGCTAACATGAATCAAAGTCACGCCGCCTATTTGCCGGATGCCGATCGGCCGTCAGCATGCGTCGCCCGATCTTGTCCCGGAGCAAGTGGGCTCTACGCTTTCGACATCTTCTGGGACAATTTCGACACGTCTTCAGCGGTTGACTAACATTCGTCTCTTCGATCCTTACCTGACAGAGTCGAACTCTGCCTTTTCCATCGACGCTCACCACGCGGACTCTTTACCCGCGCAACTCGTGGCGGTTTGGAACCTGCCCCTGCAGGCCGGCTCCGAAGGGCCTTCCTTCATCTCTGGTAAAGCACCGCAAACATCGGTTAGCTGATGCTCGCGTTCTTGGCACACCCCACTCGATTGTCAATCGGCAGACGGAAGCCTTGTTGCGACGGCGTTTCCGCGCAGTCGGGCAACGACGATCCCGTCCACGATACCGATAAATTCAGTCGGCTGTTGTCGGCTTTGGATAGCGTGCATCGGAGCATCAATGCGCACCTTCTATGAATGATCACCAACGCGCGATATCTCAAGACGATTCCTGTCGAGGTACCGTCGTCGCTACCGTCAAACTCGATCCAGCGCGATCCAGGCGGAGCCCGCAAATGCCATTGACCTTAACTCCGGCTGCACCCTCGTCCCAGACAGCGTGCAACATGTGCTGCTACCGTTGTGGAAGGAACACAGTGGCCTGCTTCACGCGTACTTCCAAGGCACATAGAAGCCTGTGAACCTCTGCCCCGCGTGGCTGCGAACTGTTCGTCCCTGTACCGCTGCATGGCATCGGCCATTGTCTACCCTGCATGAATGTCTGCATCAGCCGGAGCTGGCTTGCCAACCTGCCTGGGTGATTCACCAAGCATCGCGAGTGCCGTATCAAAATATTGGCGGCCTCCCCATAGGTGGCAATCGCCAATGACGTACAAATAGCTTTTCGCGCGAGTAACTGCCACGTTGAGCAGGTTCGGAGCTGCCGCGGCCCAATCTATCGCTCCAGTCTGTTCCACATCACAACCTAGCACGAAGAAAACCACTTCGCTTTCCTTGCCCTGGAACGTGTGGACCGTGCCGACCCGCTTCTTTATCCATTCACCCAGCTTGTCCGGCGCACGCCTTCCCGTTCCTGACAGCGCGGCACGCCACGCTTCATGATCACCCAGAAGTGCAATCAATCCCTGCTTGACCTGCCTGAACGGCGTGATGACGAAGGCATCAGGTAGTTGCGGCCGCTCCGCATCCGTCAGATCCGGTGCTTCGATGTACAGCCTGACCAGCGCTTCGAATACGCGCTGTCCTTGCGCAACGATGTACTTCGTTCCATCACGGCTATCACCGGCTACATGCCACCATGCGCTATGACCAAGCACGCAATGCGCGGAGGGTTTGCCCTTCTTCGCGTGCTTCATTCTTCCATCATAGGCAATTGCATTGGCAATCTCGAACATTGGGGTCGCGCAGCGCCGGTGCATGACGAGTGGAATACCGATGAACTGATCGCGCTCAAGCGGATGTCGCACACCGTGTGGATAGCACCGGTCAGCCAGCGTCTGCACGGAGTGTACGTCCACGGCATAACGTGGACGCCGCTCCTGCAGCCAATACTCGCCGAGGCGCATCAACAGGCGCGTAGACTGCGTAACTACTGGCTCGATCTGGAGAGGATCTCCCACCACAACCACGCGTCGAGCACGCATGATCGCGCCAACGGCCGCCTGCGGTACCGCCTGCCCAGCTTCATCGACAATCAGCCAACCCAGATCCTCCGGCCCGATCCCAGCGAACTGTCGCCGGAAAGACGCGAAGGTACTCGACACTACAGGCACCAGCATGAAGAACCATTGCCACAGGATCTTGCGCGCTTCGCCAACTGGAGGTCGTGAAAGCATCCTCGACAGCGCGAAGATCAGGTCATTTGTCTGGGCCTCGTGGAAGAACGCCTCGTGCAACGCCATGGCTGTAGAAAAAAGCTCGTTGCGCAGACCATTCAGCTTATCGCTCTGCCAGAAAGCTCGGGCCTGGCAAACCTCCTCTGCAAGCTCAGTGCCCTGCCATACAGTCACACCTGTCTGCTCAAGCAGCGACCTTACGGTCCGCAGTCTGTCGCATACGACTCGAAGGGAGAAGGCAGCTTCCGCCGTCTCGCACCATCGTCGATATAGATCGGGGCGGAACCATCTGGATAACCAACGCATAAAGGACGGGCCAAGACGTCGCTCAATCAGCTCGGTCTCCCTTTCCAGCTCTCGCATCAGCCGGTCCAGGCGATCCAGCGTCGCTTCATCCGTATCCGGACGAAGCAGATCGGGACAGCGCTGTGTTACGTTTGCCCACTTTGCGTCCAGCTCGTTCAACGCCGCATCGAGCGCTTCGAGGCGCCCATGCTCCGCCTGCCAAGCCGCATGCGCGGTGTTGAAGCGTTCCTGCATCGCGCGAAATCCCGGACGTGCGCCACGCGTTTTTTCACGGTACCGCCAGTAGGTCATCGCGCCCACTGCATCCCAGCTCGGGAAATCGACTTCACCGTTCGACAGAAACCGGTCCGGCCGATCATCCGGTTTTGCAGCACGGTTCGAAAACACATCACCAAAACGGGTGCGATTGGCCCGCTTGCCTAACGCAGCCGAAACCAGCCCCCAAACTGGCTCTTCGGGCGCCTTCCATGCCCTCGTCGCATGGCTGCCTGCGTAGCGCGTTGCGATAGGTTTGAAGTAGCCCAGCGTTTCGCGTTGTGCGGAATCGAGGTGCCGACTCTGCGGCAGTTCGAGTGAGAGATTTTCTACTGCGCCATTGTTGCTGGAGGCCACCACGACCTCGAAGCCCGTTAGCATTGGCGACAGAACTGGCAACGTATGAGATTTACCACCTGCGAAGACGGCTTCGATGGTCGCGCTGGACAAGCCCGCCTTCACCCCATCGAGCGACGCTAGCACCCTCGCCCGCTCGACCACGAGATGGGCAATGAGATCCCGCAGCAGCGTTGTCTTTCCTGTGCCTGGCGGTCCGTTTACCGCGACGATTTCGCCCTCACCCAACGTCTTCATCCTGTTCAGCGCGTATTGCTGCATCAGCGCCTGAAAATGGCCAACTGGAGATGGCCAACGCCCGCCGATTCCGTTGCGAGGCCGCAGCGTTTCAAGAATGGTCCGCTGGCCATCGGGCGCGTCCAGATCGAGCTTCGAAGCGTCCTGTAGGGAGAGATAAGTCTTCAGCGCGCGCGGGACACGCGGTCCGTCCAGCTCGCGCTGCGCCTGCATCAGATCATGCAAGTAGAAGCTGTTCAGGATCGGCAGGTCTCGTTTTTCATCCTCTTCCTGCTGCGCCTTGGACGATGCATCGGTGGACTGCGCGGCGGTGATGCTCTCATCCTTAGGTCGGGTCTGCGCCTCTGCCGGTTGCGCTCTCACTGGCGATATGACCATCCAAGCGAGGCCATCGCTGAGTGGAGTGTAGCGTGCCCATTCATGGAGCCGCCGTACCATCGCGACCAATTGCTTCGCATCAAAAGGTTGGTCTTCGGCGACTAGCGTCGTCAGATCCTCCCTCAGGGCGATCAGGCTTGCTTCAAACGCCTCCGCACACAGATCTTCCAGCGCTCCACTTTGCAGGCGACCCAAAGCCCACGGCAAAGCCGACACGCTCAGGCTATCGGCATTGACCCGTCCGCTTTGTCCCAGCTTTACTTTCGCGAAGCACGTCAAACCCTCGGGGGCCATTTCCTCATCGCGAATCTGGTCGATCACGGAACGTGCTTTCGACCTCGCCGCAACAGTGTGTTCGACCACGGACGTGGCCTGCACCACGTCAAATGGAACTAAGTACAATTCACCCGACTGTCCGGACACCTCGTCCCAGCCATGAATCGACCCAGTGCTCGTCGACCGGACGCAAACCGTTTTCCGATTCGCGTCTCTGGCCTCATCGAGCTGATCATCGAGGCTGTAGCTGTTGAAGAATTCGACGCTGTGCCAGTAGTCGAGGATCCGGGATATCTTTTGAATCGTCACAATGGGATACGCAATATTGCCAAGAAGCGGCTAGATTAATCAATACCGGGTCAGAGACCGACGTCGTTGTTCAAGTAGCATTGCCGAGATCAAACTTGCTTCTGAGCCATCGATCGAATGAGTCCACGCGCACGAATTCCGTGGGCACAGGATACGGTGGAAAGCGCATCCACCAATAGATGTCTCGACATACGTACGCCTCCGGGAATGTTGGCGGATCGCTGATAGCGGGTTCTGGCCAACCCAATAGCGTTCGTAGCTCGTCGGCATTTGCTTGCAAAAACGCACGGCGCCCTTCAATCTTCGCGAACTGCGCTCGGTCGGGCGGTACGCCAAAAATCCGCTCCCGCAGTCTGCGCGCATCTTTGAGACAGAACGGCGGCTGATTGTACTTGCATTCCACGCTAAGCCACGTATTAGTCTCCGGCCAGTACGCGAGCACGTCGAAGTCACCAACGTCGGCGAAGCCATTGCTGGGAAAGCGCCGCATGAAATCAATACCGGGCGCGACAAACTTGGTCGTTCGTGCACAAATTTCTGCGGCTCGTTTCTCAAGCCCTTTCTCAAGATAGTTCTTGATTTTCTGAACAGCTTTTTTCGTCTCAACCCACGGGAAGTCCGCCGGCAGATAGCCATTGATTATCGCGTTTACCCACGCCCTGCTCGAGCGCTCCGCCGCAGATGCGCCCCAAGTAAAGCGTCCATCCGACAATGCGATTAACGGGCGCAGATTAAGCCTCGCGCTGCGCTTGGTGTGCTCCCACACCGGGACATCGGACTCATGCACGGTTTTACCCAGAAGCATACGGACCTCGCGGGGATCGAGCGTCAAGAACGCGATAATCCTGTGAGCACGAGGATGGTCGACTGCTTCTATAAATCGTTTCAGCACTTCAGACAATTCGTCCGCAGTCGCCTCATAGCGAAATGCCAGTTTAGCCAGATCGTTTGCCGAAGCCCATTGCGAGAGCACGCGCAGCGCGGTAGTCATCTGCCGAAATGTGAATCCGATGTCCCTTTCGAACGCTTCATCGACCGCATCCAGCCCAGCAGTCGATTGAACATCAATTGCGACCTCGTCCTGAGCAGTACGATTCAAGACCAGCTGTGATTCGGCGATCTCACGTCGGAACGCGGTTTCCTCGACCTCTCGCTCGTCGGAATAGAAGACGTGAGGCACGTACATGTCGTCGAGCTCGAGGCCGGCAACGGCAACATCGTTGTGGAGCGCGTCGCTAGCACCATAAAGTACGAAAAGCCAGTCTACGTGCGCGAGCAATCCTGAGAGGCCAGCGGAATCTGGGTGCTCGCTGCCCGCTGAAGGCGCACTCACCGTCGCTTCGATGAGGTAGCGGTAATTGCGCCCATTAGTTGAAAATTCCTCATATTTCTCGGCGAGTGCACCCTGACGGTCGTAGTCCGTCTCGTGCTTGAGGCTCTGCTTAATCCGGCGATAATCCTGCCGGTACTGTGTGGCGAGGTGGTCATACTCCTCGACGGCCATACGCAGCAGAGTATCCCGGTCGAAGGACATGAGTCTCTGATGCACGTGCGCGCGATACTGGTCTCGCGCAGCGTCGATAAGGGGTTTGGCGTCAGCGAGCATATAACGGCCAGGCTGAGCCTCCATGCGTTGGAATGTGAAGGCGAGTTCCCGCCGCGCGACCTTGTATTGCTCTGCCTCGGGAATCAGTGCGTCGAATGCATCAGGCACGTCAATATCGCGCACCATGGTTTCGACGATAAATCTTGGCGCCCGCGCAGCGGTTTCGTTGAGCGCGTCGCATACCTCGTCCGAAAGTGTCTCTCCCACCATGGCTGCAATGCCCTTCAGGCACTCAATGAGACACGCGACTTCGAAACGGGCATCCGTCGGGTTGCCAAGAGATGCCTGAAGTCGTGCAACATTCACTTTCACCCTGAGCGCAATAGTTCTGCCACCGGCGTTTTCGAGTCGCCACTCGCAAAGTAGAGGGAGAGCCGCCGTCTCGCCGGGAACACCTCCGAGCGACGCTGGAGCCTCGGGATTTACTTCGCACGTAACCGCGATACGATGGCACTTGAAGAGGGGCAATGCGTCTAGCAGAGTGATGCGTTGCGCGGCGGAGTCGGCGGCGCACTCGGCAAAAATTGCGAGAAGCCGGCCGTCGTCCAGCTTCTCAGGTCGCTGCCCGAGCGATGCCACGAAATAGAGCATGCATTCGCCAATGCGCGCGCCGTATGCAAGCTCAGGGAGAGTCTTCGACTCGAGCCTGTAAAGACCACTGTGCGTGCGTTCAACAGACCAAGCAGACGTTCGGTCGCTCGGAAAGACTGGCGGAGCATCCTTCCAACGCTTCTCGAGCTGGGTGTATCGGTATCTCGAGCCCCAGTGCGGGTCAAGAACTAACAGGTTCGGTTGCACCGCGCCGTCGACAAGCACGCCGTGCGTGTCTTTGAACGCGGCAAAGATATCGGGCACGCTGCGCGAGAACGGCCCGAGACTCCGAACGTTCGCGTCAACGTAAGTCCAGAAACGCGAGGCCTCGTCAAGGGACTCCAGTGAATCGTATAGCGTGACAAAATCCGGCAGCCATACAACCCGCGCCTGCGTCTCAGGCAAAGGCACTCCAGCGAAGCCGGTCGCGTGACTTTCAATAACCGCAGTGATTTTGATGTCAGAGCCATTCGTTGCTCCATCGCTTTTTCGGAGCTGGAATGGTCTTGTTTGTCCCTCACGTAGAAGAGCCCACTCACGGCCCTGCTGGGTGAATTCGAAAAGCTCCCGCTCAAAATCGGGCAGTCGCGCCACCTCGTCCGGCTGGATGGCGATGACGAAAGTCAAGGAATCGTCGAGAAGAACGGCCGCGATGCGGTGACTCAAGAGCGCCTCTTGCGAAACGACGTTCAGAGGTCCGGGGACGACGGTTCCTCGCCGGAAACGCTCCGCCAGGAACAGTCCTACCCTCCGGTGGACGCCGTTCGGGTCACCTTCCCGCGCTTGCTCGCGTTGAGTGCGTTTTGCCCAGTGTTCAAGGACCACAACATAGGCGTTGCGGATGAAGACCGGATACGTCTTTCCCGAAATTTCGACCCAGATGCACGGAACTGGGGAGCCGCCTTGCACGGCATCGTAGAATTCGTCTGCGGTGAGCGGAATCGGCTCGTGGCCGAGCGTGAACTTGAAGTCATCGGCCAGCGTTCCTGGAATGTTGGTAACGCAATCTTCCAGCACCGAGCGGCAGACTCGCCAGAATCCCTCATCCGGTGTCTCAACGTGCCCGGGTTCGATGTTGTCGGCATCACCGACGACTGAGGGCTCGATGGAAGAGCTGATGAAGTTTTGCAGCCGAAGCACCCAGTCCATGTCAGCGAGCGGTTGCTGCAGACCGCCGGTGCTGAGTCGAAAAGCCTCAATGAAATCCGCGGGCCGCTCAATTAGTCCACCGTAGAAAATCCACGGTGCTTCGCTGCCGCCAATAGGAGACTTGACGCTCCTCCAATCCGGGATTGGTACAAAGTCTTCAAGCGTGGCGAAGGAAGGAAACGACGAATTAAGCAAAGTACAGAACTGCTTGAATTCGCCGTAGTTTGCGAGTGTCTGCTGTCCCGAGAAGTCGCTTGCGTTCATGGCAAGCAAGCACCGCCAAGCGAGACTCTGCTTGACTTGCGCTGAAACGTTTGGCAGCCATAGTTCCCAAACGCCAATAGCGACGCACACCTCTTCCGGGCTGTACCGTGAGAAAAGCGTCTTAACACCTTCTACCGCATTCTCGAAGGAAAGCGGTCCGGGACGCTTCATGCCAGCCCGTGCCATCAGGTTATCCCAAATGTGATGGTTGCTTGCTCGCGCACGACCACTTTTTGTTTTTCGTTTCTTTTTCATCTATCAGCTTTTCACGTCGACGTACCGGGATCCGTGTCACCTTATTCGGATAATTTTGTTGCGATGTGAACATACCTCTGTACTTCAGCGATGACGCGCACCAAGTCCGCGGAATGATTGCTTTTTCGATCGACGGCCTCAGTCCAAATGCTGCACGCCCCAAATAGCGGTCTCGGGAAATAGATTCTGTTCAACGATCGCGGCGCGGGCCACCGCGACATCGGGAACGAAAACCACGACCGCCAAGTCCTTCACCGCACGCGAGCAGCACACATAAAAGAGGCGACGCGTTCGATCAAGTACGGACTCCTCGCCCACGGCTATTTTGGCTTCGTCGGTCTCCGAGAGCGGGACATACCCAAAATACTTTCCATAGGAATATTGCCGGAAGGCAGCTTCATCATCATCAATCACGACCAGAACGCGTTCAAACTGCGCACCTTTCACACCATGGTGAGTCGCGAACGGTGATTCCTCAGTGAAGTAGCGCCGGTAAGCCCAGAGTTCCTCTATACCGCACGCTAGGTACGCCTGAACGTTCTCGAATCCGCTGCTGCCGTCGTCTACCGGCTCGGCAACCAGATGGACGCCAAACCGGTCATCAAGACGAAGCAGCTCGCTATCGCGCACATGTGTAAAGAGGTCTCGAACGGTCGCCTGCGATCCTTCTGCCAATAGCGCAACGAGCCCATCGAGCGCTTGTTGCAACGCGCTGAGAACAGTTGCCGTCGCCTGTCCTCGAAGCCGGTCGGCCTCAAGCTTTGGGCTTTCGCTGCGCAAGATCGACATCACAGTGAACTGGTCCCCGGCTCGCGCCGCGACGACAAGCGGGAGTATGTGCTGAGCAACCGGTCGGAGCGGCCAGGCTGTGCCATCGTTCACCCCCTCACTCAAGCTCATTGGGGCTCTGTCATTGAGCGCCGCGTACAGATTGGGAAAACCTAGCCGGGTAGCGGCCATGCGGTGCACCAGCACGAGCAAGCGTACATCGCCTTCCCGCACATCACTCAGCCACAGGTCGTCCCCAGTTTCGACCGCCAACCACTGCCTGACAGCGATGAGGCGCGCACTGCGCTCCCCGTCCGCCGGTAGGAGAAACAGATTTGAGGAGCCGGCGACGGGCCGTTGGATGCCATCAACGGTCACAGTCCGACCACGCACCTGCTCTAAGCCGTCGCCAGCGGCGCGAATCGCATTGATGACACGAAGTACCGATGTCGGGCAACGGAAGTTCTCGGGTTTTGTGACAACCGCCCAGTCGTCGTTCAACGGGACAGCACCTGCTCCGCTCATATAGATCTTTTGCATAGGGTCTCCGAAGAAACCCACGCAGAGATCGAGATGCTCCCCCGCGATTTGCCGTAGAGCCTCCACCACTTCCGGATTGGTGTCTTGGCTTTCATCGACGAAGATGTAGGGAAAGCGCTTAGCCACAAGTTGCCGCAGCAGCGGATGTAAAGTGACACAGGCCGGGGTGAGCTTAAGGATATCGTCGTGGCCGAGAATGCCCTCCGCGTAGCTGCTGCCATTGCCGTAGACGAACTTTTCGACGCCACCGATCGTACGCAGCTCGGCCTCGAGATCAGCGATCTCCTGTGCGAGGCGCGCCTTCGTTCTCTCCTGCGTCCGGGGCCTGCCGTAGTGTTCACGTCTCTCGGCGATCTTCTCCTCGATGCGGGTGGCGACCCAGGCCGCGATATCGGTATGGAATGGCCGAATGACCGACCACAAGAAACTGTGGATCGTCGAGATGTGGAACAGCGGCGAGACGCCGACGTCGGCCAAAATCTCACCGACAGCGACTTCGGTATATGTGATGCAGGCGATTTGCTGCCCCGCGCGACGCAGAGCAGGACCGCGGGTCTCGGCCAAATGCGCAATAGCCTTGATCAGGGATGTCGTCTTCCCCGACCCCGCACCGGCGACCATGACGAACGAACGCGGCGGCGTCCGATCGAGGCACGCCCGAACATCAATATCGGCTTGCGTGTCGGGGCTACCAATCCGGCTCGTCACGGTGCCACCTCATCGCCAGCGGCATCCGCCTTGGGCTCACGCCCACCTCCCTGCGGCTGCTCCTCGTCTTCATTATCGTCCAGCAACGGCGGCGCGATCTCGGTCTCGAGCCAACGCAGACCCTCGGCGATATACGTCGGGACTGACCAGTTGATCGGATCCTCGGCAAGCAAGGCAAGCGCAAAGTCGGTCTTGCTGAAGCTCTTTGCCTGCACGCGCTTGTGGATACGTTCGGCAAGCGTAGTCAGATCCTTCTCTCCGGCCCTAGCGATGCGGAGCTGAAGCGGCTTGCGGTCCTTGTGCTGGCACCATTTCAGATTTTCGAGCGCGAATGCTTCTTCCAGCGTACGCCCGGCGAGCGCCAAGGTCTCATCGCCCCAAGTGACATCGGTCCGGCACTGATAGGCAACCCGTACCAAGGCGTCATTGTCGTTAGCCCGCGCCTGGGTCTTTTGCTCAGCCGTCGCCTCCCACAGGGCGGCCACCGAGTCACATTTGGGTAGCCATTGGAGCAAGGTCTGATTGGACGTCGCCGCGCCTGGATGACCGGCGATGCACGCCTTGCCAGGCTTTCCCGCCGCCTCCGGCGCATCCTCATCCTCATCGTCCATGTCCTCAGCGTCAGCGTCGAGAGCCGGCGCATTTTCAGCGACCGGCTCCGCTTCTTCCGGCTGCGCATGGGCAGCGTCCTCGCCGTCTTGCGCCAGCGGACCGAACACGCTGTCAAGGTCGGTGATGATCAGCGTCGTCAGACCGAGAAAGTCGATCAACGCCTTGAATCGGTAGCCGAACGCGCCACCGATCTCGAGGACGGTGAGATAGGTCGACTGCAGTCGCGGCGCGGCATTGGCGATCATCTGCGGCAATAGCAGCCGCTCAACATTGCCTTCCACCAGCACTGCGCCGTCAGCGAAAAAGAGATCGCAGTGCGCAAGCTTCAAATAGCGCTCGAGAAAGCTCCGAATGTCTGGGTCGGTGCTGTCGTAGAAAACCGATAGGTTAAGCACATCGGACGTGGGCACGTTCTGTACACGGCTCCGACGAAAATAGCGGATGGGCCGGAACCCTCGTTCGTAAAGAATGTGAGTCGAGTGGGTCGTGACAACGACTTGGCTAGTATTGTGCGTGCGATCCTCGTCCTTCAGCGCGAGGATGTCCATCACTTTGCGGATGAAGGCCTGCTGAAGCTGGGCGTGAAGATGCGCCTCGGGCTCCTCAATGAAAACCAAGTGGATCGGCGGACGGTCGTCTTCGATCGCCAGCCATTGAGCGTGGAGGTCCAGCAACTCGACGACCATGAAGATGAGGTTCTTGAAGCCGAGGCCGTTATAGTGGTCGGGTAAAGTGGGCGGATCGGGATTCCCGTCGTCGGCCCCCAGCGCATAGTGGACAATCGCACCGTCGCGACCGTTCATGATCTTAGCCGGATCGAGCGCCGAGCGGATCACCATCCGCGGGTTCGAAAGACCCGGATAACCGAGCTTCGACAAGCTCTTGAGCGTCGGTTCGAACACCCGCTCAAGATGCTCATTGAGTGAGACTTCGGATGCCGCCAGGGCTCGCAACGCCTCGATATCTTCGCCTTTCTGTTCGAGGTTGCGCCCATAGAAACGACTGAGCACGTGAGAAAGATCCTCTGCACGCGAACCACCGGGGCTGTCCGAGAGATGGCGCTGCGCATTCAAGAAGTCAATACGAAGAAGACCGTTCAAGATCTCACGCCCGCTGCGCTCGCGACCGCTGACAGAGGCCGGATGATAGCCAACTTCTGCGACCATGTTAGCGTCGAACCGTGCGGGGTCCAGTACGAAATGGCGTAGCTCATATTCGTCGTGCAACCTGTCGCGGAGGAACTCCCGCAGATTGTGTGGCGAAGGGTCAAAGACGGGCGCTCCATCGTCATTCTTTGCGACCGCATCGAGCGCGCGCTGACGCACTTCGGCATAGCGCGTCCGCGTCTCCGCGGGATTTCTGGGCACGTAGGCCACGCGCATCCCCACCAGCGTGCTTTCCCAAGCCAAACTGGGCAAAAGATCGATGACGCGATGAACATCATCGGGACCGATTTCGAGCCAGATGTCGATTTCCATCTTGGGCAGGGATGCGTCGCCTTCCTCGCCACTCTCACCGAACGCGACGATTTCAGCCCAAAGCTCCGCGCTGAAGTCGTGAATGTTGAAGCGGCCGACTCCAGTAAACAGCTGGAGCGCGTGACCAACCGATGTCTTGCCGCTGTTGTTGGCACCGACAAAAATCGAGATATCCGACGCAAGGTCGATTACGACGTTGCGTAGCCGCCTGAAATTGCGGACGACCAGCTTCTTCAAATGCATCCTCATCCCCCGTTTATCGGATCATCCACTGGTCCAAAAGGACAACTTTCTCAAGCAGCTACTTCTAAGTAGGACGGAAGCTGCCTCGGGTGAAGCCATTGGCCACGTATCGGACGAGTGCCCCCCCTCACGAAACTCTTCCCGTGCTGAGGCAACAACCGTGAAAGCCAGGTCAACGACATAGCGCTTATGACCGAGATAAAGGACCAACGGCGATGCTCGAATTGATCTTCGTGGGTAACGCGTTCGTTGCAGCGACGAGATCTCTGATCGAACCGACCGAACCTTCGAATGCATCCGTTATGTGACCTAGTTGTACCGACCGTCCTGTCATATCCCGTTCCACCCCTGACACCGCCGACAAGGCAAGTGGAAAAAATGATAGATGATCCGTGACATGACCGGGAAGAAATGCTCGCTCTGTTCTCAATTCATGCATACGGCATAATTCGCCCGATCCTTCGACGCAGGGTGGCCTGGCCAGCCCATGTGTCGGACAATCGAAAGCAAAGCGCAGCCGTGGACTTCGCACATGAACCCAGCCGCGATGATGCCGCACGACACAACTGAGTGACAGGGAACCCACAGCGCGGCGGCGAACATCGCCCAAAGCCGATGGATGGCCTGCCGGTCAGAAGTTGGAGTCGTCCCATTCGGCGACCTCTTTCCCCGTGCGCACGCCACGCGGGATGCTTGGGCCGCGATAGCCGCTGCGCGCGTTGCCAACGTGCATCGCCTGCCTGGGCGCAGGTCGCTCACCGCTCAACGCAATGCCGTTCGCTTCGGCCTGCATGCGGACATAGCCGCGCAGCATCTTCTCGGTATACGTGTAGAGGCCTTGGCGCCCTTCCGGCTGGGCCAGCACCGCGCCGTACGCCGCCCCCTTCAACTTGCGAAGTTGCGACGCAAACCGGCTGCGGTCTAGCGCCTGGCGTCCGTCAGCACGCTTCCCGATTACAACCTGGTAGGACCGGAAAATCCCGTCCAGCGATCGGATCAGGTCCTCGTGGTCGGCCGTCGCCCAGACGAGATCCTCCATTTCCGGATGGTGAACGACAGCCTTTTCATAGGGACGCTTCAACTCACCGGCGGTCGAGAGAATCGCTTCCCCGAGCCCCTGGAGAAAGAAGTCTGAATCGATCTGTGAGACCTCATTGCCGGACGCAAAGGCGCTCCACAAGATCTTTTCTGTGATGAGGTGAACGTAGTACGGGAAGCCGTCGCTCACCATGAGCAATACGCCAGTTGACGTCGTTGTCGAGTTCGATCTCGAACGCGTCGGCAGCAGCCTGAACGATCTCGCGGCGAGCGTCACAGCCCAGGCGTGGCAACTCGACCTGCTCCAACTGGCGGTAGGAGGACTGATGCGCGCCGAGCAGCTCGTCGAGGGACTTTCCGATCCCCGTGAAAATGAACTTGATGTTGACGGACCGATCCCCCATCTGTTTGAGCAGCGCGGCAAACTTGTTGCGCTCGCCGGCATCCAGGATTGCGTCGAACTCGTCGATCACGACCGCCGTGTTTCCCTTGCGCTTCTCGGCGACCTCTTCCAGCAGTGCGACCGCATCGCCGATGGATCGGATCCGGTCGGCAATGTCCACCGCACTGGTTTCCGTGCCGGCGGACATCTTCACCCGGGCCATGTCGATGGACGCCGAGCGGGTCGTTTTGATGCTCTCCGTTCGTGGTTGCCGAAGCGCCTGGGTCACGATGTTGGCGATCACAGTGCTAAACGTGTCGTCGGGCGATCCCGAGACGAACACTGGGGACGCGTTGGCGCTCTGGTATTGAACCGCAGCCGTCTGCCCGAGTGAACTCTTGCCCACGCCTCGGTCGCCGTAGATGAAGACATGCCGGCCTGGGGCATACAGGCTCTGCTTGATCGTTTCAAGCTCCTTGTCGCGCCCCTTCAGATACTCGATGCTGTGGATCGGTCGCGACGCCGACAACACGGCGCCCAGTTTCGTTCCAAACTCGTCTTCGGTGTAGCCTCGGATCACCGCGCCTCCGTTTCTCAACCAGGCAGCCCCGACGATCGGTTGCGCCTCTGGCGTCCGATTATGGCACTTCGCCAAGACGCCCTCCAACGAACCAACGTGGCCGGCGTTCCTGTTATAGTGTGCCCAGGCTGTCGTCGCCTGCCGCACGCGCCCTTCGGGGCATGACGAAGACGATTTGTCAACGCGCCTACCCCATTCCATAGTCCTTGTTTTCGATGGGCGGTCCGCAAAGCGTGCACCGGATTTGCCGCCCAGGAGAAAGCAATGGATACGCAGCAGTTGAAGCTGCTGGCCGGGCTCGTCCGCGGCCTTTTGCAGCCCGCGCACCCGTCCGTCGGTCATGGCCAGGCGCTCGATCTCATCGCAGCGCTGCCCGGGCTTCGTAACTGGCCCGAGGTGATGGCGTTCCCCGAGCGCGTCACCGCCACCGAGCTGGACACCACCTCTGCCGGCCGCCTGGCGTTCCGCCTGAAGAAGCGCTTCGCGGTCGATATGTCGCCGCAGGAGTTGCTCGTCGCCCTGTCGCCGTCCGGTGCGGTCGTCGCCCGCAGTGGGCCGCAGATCTGGCCGACCGGCCCCGTGCCGGGCGTCTACGTCACGACCTCCTCGGACGCGATCGGCGCCCTGCTAGAGGCGTACGAGGACGCCACCGACGGCGCGCCAGTCTACGCCGAGAGCGCCGGCAACGGATGGTCCGGCAGCATCGACCTGGGCGACTACGGGTTGTGGTCGTCGGGTCTCGACCGGGTGCCCAGCGGCACGCTGCTGGTCGTCGGGCCGCTCAAGCTCGACCAGCAGTCGTGGAACGACGCGGGCGAGCGCCTCGAAATGGCCTGCAACCACGCACTGAACTCCGGGCATCGCATCGCGGTTCTTCTCGACACCCCGACGCCGGAAACCATCAACGAGGACGTTCAGTTGATCGTAACGTCACGGCCCAACCATACGGACCACGATACCGCGTTGATCGGCGTCGTCACGGACGCGGGAGAACTCGAAGCGGTCGCGCCGTTCGCCCGTCCATGGCCACGCATCGAGCTGGTGCCAACCGCGGCCACTATGGACACATTCCCAGCCTCGGTGGTTGGTCCGCTGCGCGACGCCTTGACGGGCAGGACGAGCGGCCTTGTGCTGTTCGGCTCGGGCACCATCGAGGACCACGCTGCGATTAACTTAGTAGCGGCGTCGCTCGCCCTGACCGAGCACGCGGGCCCTGCTGTCCGTGTCATGCCCCGGCACCGCTCCACCCCGTCGAAGGACTGGGACGTGCCGGAAGCCATCCGGGCGTTGCCTTACCTGCCGTCGATCGAAAGCGCCTACGCCCAGGGGTATCGTCGGATCGTCTACACGCCGAGCTACACCCATTCGGACCGGCTGCTCGAGGCCAGCAAGGACGCGTTGCTCATCAGCGGGGCCTACGGAAGCGATCTCTCGCAGGTGTTCATGGCCTCCGCGCGCTACGGTAACGCCAAGGAGCAGGAAAGCCTGTTGAGCCGCATCATCGCCATCGCGGCCATAGTCGACATCCTGACGAGCGGCGGCACCGCCTCAGTCGCCGATCTCTACATCGCCAACGGGCACGACGGCGGGGCGCTCAATCAGTCCAAGGAGGTCGACGAGTTTCTGACAGCCCACCGCCTAGTGCGCTGGGAGGACGAGCTGGCCCGCTTGCTCGATGCCGGGAAGGTCACACATGAGGCCGTTAAGGAAGCGTTCCCGCGCAGCCATGGGATCGAGGCCTTCCTGATGAAGCACGCGGCCACCCGCGGGGGCCAAGCGGCGTAAGCCCCACGAGGCGCCGGCCTTGCGACCGGCGCCTCTTCGTTATGAGCAGAGAAACGCCATCGATAGCGCCTGATTTCTCAATCGCCGCCTGGATGTCATCCTTCGTCAACGGATCAACTAGCCATGCAATTCGAACATACAGGATTCTTTGATCTGATAGCCGACGCGCTGTTTCACTATCGCGAGGCTTCCGCCTGCCGCGACGCTAAAGACCTCCACGCCTCCTATCGAGCCAATCGGCACGCGCGGACATCGATCTTGGCCAGTATTTTTAGCGTCGAATGCGCGGCAAACTGTCTCATAGAAGCACTCGATGTCAGCAAGCCGCTGAAACAGGAAATCGACAAGCTCAACGTACTCGCGAAATTTGATCTGTACGCCGTTAGGACGGATTCCGCGCAGGTTGACCGGAGCGACGCGCGATGCGGGAGGATTGTCGAACTTGTCCAAGCCCGAAACGCGTTCGTCCATCCCCGCAGGAAGCGAACAAAGCTCGAGGTCGAGGGCCTGGCAGAGACCGAGGCGGATCATATGATCGGCGTCAGCATCGAGGGCGAACTTTACCCGGCGCTCGGGATACCCATATGGCCGGTATTCTGGATCGACAGCAGCGCGGAAAAAGCCCTGACGGCCAGTTGCGATTTCCTCTCTTGGTACTTCACCGATCTTTTGAAATGGGAACCTGCACGCGTGTTCGGGCTGCTCGCCTCACGGATGGTTGTGGGTGACCATGAAGTAGGGGCGGTGTTTGAGGAAATCTATGACGAAATTCGGACCGTAGGCAGAAAATTCAACTTTGCTTACCTGCACGTTCCAGAAGCACTGGAGCCTGCAAGGCGTGAGACGTTGTATCGCCGGGTGCCGAAATTCGACGAATAACCGTCGGACCTGAGGGGAGAAATGAAAGCAGATTTGCATCAACTAGCGTTGAATCCGGATGACGGGGACATCGAGGCGATTGTTGACCATCTCGAGTCGTCGGTCCTCGGCACATATCACCGCAACCATTCGCTCATTAGGCTAGCCCGCGACTCTTTCTGGCATCCAGAAAGCGAGCACACAGTCGCGCAACTCGGAGTGTTTGTTCACGAGTACTTTCACTTTCTTCACAACTTCTCAACCGTCGTGGGACTGTACGACTTCTTCGTCCAGCTTAGGCTGCTCAGACCGTTCTGCAATACGGTAGGTAGCGATGGACGGTCTGTCGGTAGCGACTGCCTGAACGATGAGCTGCGCGACGAGGTCGCGAATTTGTATCAGTGGCTGCAGCACCTTCGCGGAGGTGGGCTGTCGGAACGCGTCGCCAAAACGATCAACGGAAGAAAGATCCATCCACGGCTACTATCATTTCGGCGGGTGGTAGATCGCCTTAAGTTGACGTCTCAACTGATTCCATGTACCGGCGTCTTCGCAGTTTTCGATGCCGCAGACCTGCCGCTCAACACCGCGTCTTTCGAAGTCTCGATCGGAAGCACGGTCTTGATGGAAGGATGCGCGTGCGAGGTTGAATGCATGCTGGCCGAGCGCTTCGGCGGATCCGCTGAAGCGGTGCGACAACGCACACCCGTTTATCCGTATCTGACAGCCCGCGCGATATTTGAAGCTGTCGCTGATCTCCGACCATCGAGCAAGTTTATGGCAGCGATCTGCGTGCTTGCACTGCAGTCGACGGACCCGGGAGCTACGCTGCTGGAAATCGCGGAAGCGGTAAGCCGCGTGCCGAAGCCGCTGGATGAGGACAGCTTACTGCAGGTGTTCATCGCTAACACGGATTCGTTTTTTAGACAAGCGATTCACCATATTCTGTCAGAGAGCCTACCGGCTGAATTGGACCAGTTTGCATCGCGTGGACATGCTGGCAAAGGCTTTCGCCACATGGAGCAGTGGTGCCGGGCTCTGTTGACAACGCGTACAAACGACAGGTTGTTCGAGATTGCAGCAGTTGATCGGATGCCCGACATTGAACCAATCGCGGAGATGCTGAAAACGCTGCCGGTGTGCCCGGTCATACAGGTGATTGACGCGGCGGACAACATCGAAGAGCTGTTGTTCTTTTCCGAGCTCGAGCCCGCGGATGGCTACATCAGCGAAATTGCAGGCGCTCAGTCGCTTCTGCACTTCTCGCACGCCCACCTGCGAGTCGACGGGACCATTGCGGAGGCGTCCGATGCAACTCGATGCTCCTGTTATTACGTCGACGTGTGCAAGGCCCCCCTCGCAATGGAAAATTCGCCGCTCTGTCGCTCCACTCCGTGGGAATCGTTTTCCCCCACCAACATCCATGGATGCTGGTATGCGCAAGGTGTTATCGCGGGCCGCGGGAGGCGAACCGCCTAAACCCGCATCGAACTCGATATCAGAGCGCCCGTCAGGTCCGCACGGCACGGAGCATGAGCATGGGTTACGGATGCCGATCGTCTCCTACGGAAGGTGGTCAGCATAGTTCGATGGTAAGCGGTCGGCCACCGGGGGATCGGAAGTAGCGGCGTCGAGGAGCTGGTTTTCACCGGCAGGACCAAGGAGCTCGTCTTCACCAACAGCACCAATTCGCCCCTTCAGCCAGTACACCCCGGCCATCTTCCTTTTCAGGACAGGGTCATAGTCGTTCTGCCGCATGTTGACCAGATCGTGGTTGACGAGTATGGACAGCCCCCGGGCCACCGAGGCGCGGCTCATGTGCAACGTGTCGGTCAGTTTCGTGTAGCTTACCCTCGCCTGCAGTGTCTTCCTGTCGCGGATCGAGGCAAGGTAGACGTATAGCTGCAGCGCGTGCAGTGTGGTAACCGAGCGGTTGGTCATGTCGACAAGTTTTTGCAGCGTTCCTGAGGCCCGAGACACCGCGAGATGCTGGTGGGGCAATCGGGTCCAGTAGCCGATGTCCTCATAGCGCACGAGCCGATAGATGCTGGGGCGTACCTGTAGCCGTTCAATGAGCTCGAGCCGGACCAGCAGGCTCAGCCCGGCCACCACCATAGGTCTCGACAGACCGAGGAACGCGCTCCATTCCGAAAGTGTGGCCGCAACGCTCCCAGTCCGAGGCAACCGATCGGTCGGCTTTCGATTGGCGTTCGCGCACAGGCCGAGATAGAGCTTCAGTGCCGCGATCGCATCGCCGGCCGGCGCATCTGCCAGCGCCTCGTGAATCTCTGGTCTGCTAGCCCACCAGGTCGGCATCCTGACCCATTGCAGGTCGCGATTCGGCTGCTTAATCCGGCCGCTCATCTGGACCGACTCCTGGCGAGAAGAGCACCGAGCCAGATCGCGCCGAGCGAAGTGAGCCCGAGGAAACATATGGCCAGATTGACCGGTGACATGGAACCAATGGCATGAAGCAGTTCGAGCAACGCCTGGAAGGAAACTGTCATGGCTGAACCCGGAAAGTAAGTTTTCAGGCATTTTGCCAGACGACGCATCGTTTATCTAGAAACAGTATTTTCACTAGAAAATGAAAACTCCTTATCTTTCACCACGATACATCACCATATCAGCCCGAACTACGGTAAATGAGCGATCACGAATGTGATCCTGCCCACGCCCGCCTGCTCGCTGTGCCTCGGGCTGCACATGTGCGAAGCTGCTCCCAACGGAAGAAACAAAGCTTGGCGAGTGGAGCCGCAACGGGGAACTGCACAACATAGTTAACCGCATTGTCGACGCGCATGACGCGCACGAACAACCCATCGCGGCCACCTTGGCCCAAGTTGCCATCTACCTCATAGTTCACGGCCGCACGCTCGAGCCGTTACTACTCGGTCCGCGGGCGCTTCCGACCTAATCACGAGCGGTCTTCAGTCCATAGTCCATCCGCAGAATCTTTTGCCGCCTCTCTCCGCCACCGAGCATCGGTCGCAGCACAGCATGTCGCGCTGCAGCTTTACATGAAGCCCGAACCCGCTTGAACACGCAACCGCGCCCCTGCCCGGTCAACCCTGGGCACGGCATGCACCCGACTCCAGGTTCCCGCCCTTGACCCGCGACCGTAGCCGATAGCGGGCAGGCATCAAGGGGCGAGGGACCGTGTTGCCCGCACCCCTCCCTCGCCTTATTCCTTGACGCCTGCCCGCTATCGGCTCCTCCAGTCGCACGGGCGGTAACCCGGGAGCCTGGCGGCAGCAAAGCCAACCCCGAGTTCCACCGGGAGGTGTCCGGCCGCAACGGCAAGTCACATCCCTTCGCCCGATTCAGGTCTTCAACCTTGACTGCGGAGAATTGCCATGCAACTCGCTTCCTCTTTCCGTTACGGCTCCCCGATGCTGCGCGCTGACTCGCCCCTCTCGGACGATCAGATTCGGCGCGTTGCCCCCTCCATCTTCGCGGACGGCAAGCATGAAAGCCGTTCGGAGCGCTACACCTACATTCCCACCATCGAGGTTCTGCGCGGCCTACGCAAAGAAGGCTTTCAGCCATTCATGATCTGCCAAACCCGCGTGCGCGATGAGGGCAAGCGTGAATTCACCAAGCATATGCTCCGGCTGCGCCATGCCGATCAAATCACCGGTGCGGAAGCCGATGAAATCGTGATGCTGAACTCGCACGACGGCACGAGCAGCTATCAAATGCTCGCCGGCACATTTCGGTTTGTGTGCCAAAACGGCATGGTCGCGGGCGACAACATCGCCGATATCCGAGTGCCACACAAAGGGAACGTCGTTCAGAACGTGATCAACGGCGCGTTCGACGTACTCGACGGCTTCGACCTGATCCGCGAGCAGAAGGACGGCATGCGCGTCGTGACGCTCGACCGCGACGAACAACACGCGTTCGCCCGCTCCGCCCTCGCATTGCGCTACGACCCGACCGACGCCGAAGCACCCGCCCCCATCACCGACAGCCAACTGCTCGCCCCGCGCCGCTTCGAGGATCGCCGCGACGACCTATGGACCGTCTTCAACCGCGTGCAGGAAAACCTCACGAAGGGTGGCCTGCATGGACGCGCGCGCTCAGGCCGCTCCATGTCGACGCGTCCCATCACCGGCATCGACCAGAACGTGAAGCTCAACCGCGCTCTGTGGATGCTCGCCGACGCCATGCGCCAGATGAAGGCGTAACGACTTCGGGGCGGCGCACCCACGCCGCCCCGGCTCTCAGCCTTTGCGCCAGAACGCCCGTCGGGTCACGTTCTGACGCATTCGCACCGCACTGGCCCGGCACCCTCTTTTCAACTTTCTGGAGCAGATCATGCGAGCCCAAAGTGTCGAAACCGTCAGCGCCGCCGCTGACGCCGCTGAATCCGCAACCGTGCTCGAAACGAACTTCGGCGGGGAGCAACCAGTCGTGACCGTGCCGTATTCGAGCCTGCGGCGGTCGCCGCTGAATGTCCGCACGAAACCCCTCGCCGGAATCCCCGGACTCGCCGCCAACATCCGCGCGAAAGGGTTGCTGCAAAACCTCGTGGTCCACGAAATCAAAGGCTCGCGCGGGAAACACCGCAAATACGGCGTCTGCGCAGGCCAGCGCCGGGAAGCCGCGCTCGACCTGCTGTTCGAGCAAAAGCATATCTCCACCGACTATCCGGTACCCGTGCGGATCGTTAGCGAAGGCGAAGCGCTGGCAATTTCACTGATCGAAAACAGTGAGCGCGAGGGACTGGATCCGTTCGACGTGTTGCGTGCCTACCGGCTGCTGGCCGCGGAAGGCCGCAGCGTCGATTACATCGCCGCACTCTTTTCAGCGTCGCCAATCACGGTCAAACGGCGCATGAAGCTTTCCAACGTTTCGCCCAAGCTGCTCGCACTGCTACGCGAGGACGCGATCACGCTCGACCAACTGGCCGCGCTCGCCCTCGCTGACGATCACGAAACGCAGGAACGCCTATGGTTCGAAGCAAACGAGTGGCAGCGTCAGCCGCACTATTTGCGCCAAGCAATCACGCGCGCCGAGATTGACGCGAGCCGAAGCCGTCTCGTGCGTTTCGTTGGCCTCGCCGCCTACGAAGCAGCAGGTGGCTATGTGCGTCGCGACCTGTTCAGTGACGACGAAAACGCGGGCTACATTGCCGACGCCGACCTTCTGCAACGCTTGGTTGCGCAGAAGCTCGACACAGCCGCCGAGGAAGTTCGCGCCGAAGGCTGGGGCTGGGTCGAAACGCGTGTGGAGCGTGACCTGCTGGAACTGAACCGCTACGGAAAACTTCAGCCCATCCAACGCCCGTACACCGAGGACGAGCAGCGCGAAATCGATGCACTTACTGCGCAGCGCGATGAACTCACCGAAAAGCTCGACGCATTGTCGGAGGACGATGAAAACGCCTACGAAGAAGCGGAACGCCTCGACCTGGAAATCGAGCGAACGAGTGCCGCAATCACGGCGCTTGAGGGCCACGCCGTCCTGTGGGATACGTCACAGATGGCCGAGGCTGGCGCATACGTGATCGTCGGCCCACAAGGCGAACTCACCGTTGAACGAGGGCTCGTGCGGCGCGAGAGCAGCGCGGCGTTGGACGCGGCAGGTGCGACCGTCACCGGTGTGCCCGCAGCCGACGCCCCCGACAGAGCGGACACGCAGGCTCCAAAGGCCAAACCCGTCCACAGTTCGAAGCTCTGCCAGCGACTGACCGCGCATCGCGCCGCCGCCATCCATGCCGAACTGGTCGCGCAACCGGTTGTCGCGCTCGCAGCGCTGCTGCGACAACTGATCCCGCAGGCGCTACCCGAGCACTATGGCTATACGTCCGCGCCGGACTATCTGACACTGTCCGGAGAAAACAATCACGACCGGCTGCTGCGTGCGGCAGATGACCTGCCCGAGAGTCAAGGATGGAACGCTATCGAAGCGCAGCGCGCACGATGGGTCGAGAAACTGCCGGCGAAACGATCGGACCTGCTCCCCTGGTTGATCCAGCAAGACCCCGGCACGACGTTGCTCGATCTGCTCGCGTTCTGCACCGGGACGCTGCTCGACGGTATCGCGGGCGAAGAAAAGCCGCTTGCCATCAATGCGCTCGCGGATGCGCTGAACCTCGATATGACCAAGTACTGGAAGGCAAACCGCGTCACGTATTTCGACCATGTCAGCAAGGCTCGCATCGCCGAGGTCGTGTCCGCCGCTGTGTCACCAAAGGTGGCCGCTGATCTCGCGAAGATGAAAAAGGCTGACGCCGCTGCTGCCGCAGAACTTCGCCTCGCCAACGTCGCATGGCTCCCGGAAATCCTCACCGATCGCGACACGCCGACTATGCCGTCGTGGGCTGTCAGCGAGGACGCTGAGGATGAGGATGAGGATGAGGATGAGGACGACGCCGGTACCGGGGAAGGCGGCAGGAAGGCAGAGAGCGACGAGGACGCCGATGCTGAGGCGGACTGTGGCAACGGCGAGAAGCACGTCAACAACACGCCTCGCTCCCCGGAAGCGCCTTCTGCTACCAACACTCAACAGCCGCCGTGGCCCTTCCCAACTGCCACTACGCTGAACTCGTCGCAAGCTGACTCGCGCACCGCGTAGCGTGGTGGACCCTTGCGCCCGACAGCGCGACACATCAGACGGCAGCGCCCTTTATGGCCTGCCGTCTGCCTGCCGTACCTGCACTGCACGACAGTCCGCGCCTACCAAATGGCCCCCGATCCACCAACCTGCGCCCCCGCCGGCAATAACTAGCAGACAGAACGCGGCACCGCCAAACACCATCGTGCGATGGATCGAACGGGCGAAGCCCTTTTCCATTCGCCTCGCCATCGCCTCCACCCGCGCCGCCGACGCCTCGACTGTCCGTTCGAATGTGAGAATGGTGTCGTCCAATCGCTTACGCTGCTCGCGTGCCGAAGTCGCCGCGGCACCGATCAGCCGGTTACCTGTCACGCGCGAGACCCGATTCGTCATGCGCTCGATCAAGGCCGTCATCGCCGTCTCATTTACGCTCGCCAGCGCTGCCCGATACCGGGCCTCATGTTCCTGTATCAGGTTTTCAGCCAATTGGATCGTCGCCTTACATCGCTCCAGCGCATCTTGATGTTGCTGCATCAATGTATCGGTCGCGCCGCCGACCTCCCGACGAGCCGCTTCGAGGCTTCCCTCGCTTGCCCATCGGATGCGTTCGGGCATTGCCTCATACAGCCGTGCGTAGTATTCGAGCACAGCTATCATCGCCCATAGCGCGTCGTTATCTCGTAGATTTAGAGCACCCGACACCCGGCGCATGCGAGCCAGGCTGGCCTCGTCCGGAACGTCGCCCGATACCTCGCGAAATAGGCGGATGAGCGGATCGACGGGCCCTGCCCCCCTATTCCTCACGATCTGGCCCGTCGGTGCCAATCACCTTGGCGAACATCGCGTCGCACAACTCACGCCAGCGAAACAGCTCCGCTCGCTGCCCGATTTGCATCGTCTCGGCCGCCTTGCGGATCGAGATGCGTTGACTGCGCAACTCGTCGGCTACCCGATCCGCCAGGTCAGGAAAATCAAGCGATCGGCCCTTCGTCTCGATTGACTTACGAAGCTGCGATTCCTGATACAGCGCGAACTTGTCAGGCGTGCCGAAGTAACCGTTGCGAACCACGTGCGTCACTGTATCGGGGAATGTCTGACCGAAGATGTGCAGCAACTCCAAACTGTCGCGCTGCCTGTTAATCACCCATAGCACGACGAGTTGTCGCTCCAGTTCTTCGAGCGTCCGGGCTAGTGTGCCGCCATATCGGGCCACGCCCGTCTGATTGCGCGCCGCCGTATTCACCATCACGGCGGCGCCCCTGTGCGTATCGCAAAAGTTGACGAAGCCGATCCAGCCATCCGCATCGTCGAGGTCATACGCCGCGCATTTCATCTCATCTCGAAGCGCTTTCATGACATCCGGATTGGACGTGTCCGTTTCGACCAGAACGGCATGGGTGTCTCGCCGTTGCAGGTGATCTGCGAGTGCGAGCGTCACCATGCTTTTGCCTACGCCGCCCTTGCTGCCGCCGACCAGATATATGGGTTGGGTCGTGTCCATGCTCAACCTCCTACAGGTTTTCGATATCAGGTCTGATCTCAAACGAGAACGCGTCCTGTATCTGCATCGATCCCGGCTGACTTACGCCCCTTTCCTTTTGTTGTCGTGTTTCGTCACGCGCATTGCCTGCGCGCTTTTCCGCTTTCTTTCGACCGGACGGCGGTTCTCCTCTACTCTTGCGTCGTGTATCCGTTGCTTGCGGGTCCGCATCGACAGGTGCGGGACGATACAGCGCATATTTGATCGCGCCGATAGTGACGTCGATTCCTTTCCGCTCGGCCTCCTGGACGATCTCTTCGAGCGTGTAGCCCTTCGCCTGCGTCGCTGCGATCTGCACGCGCTTCTCTTTCATTGCGTCGCTGACCGTGACGCGCTGCTCGTTCCGCGGTTTTTCCGGCAATGCTTCCAGCGCACGGAAAAATTCGTCCCACGCCACTCGCGTATAGCTCTTTGCACCCCGCACGATTCACTCCCATACGTCACCTTCGAGATCATCATGCGAATCAATAAAAGGCACGTCAATACCATGTCCGCCACGCAGTCAGCACTTTAGGAAGCGCTTGGAAGACGTCGGAAGTAGACGGAACCAGAAAAATATTTTTGTCGACCTTTGCAAGTGAACAACTTCGAAGATCGAGGCGCGCAGAATGGAACGGGTGACTCCCCAAACCGCCACAGGGTGGTCGGCAAACCGCAGGCACCGCAAGCCGCGAACTACGGTCACAGAACAGTAAGCACCCGGTGAAGGCATCCTGGGCCCAAGGTGCGGGCAATCAAGCCGCAGCAGGCGCCCAACGATGCGGTAGAAGCGCGGCGATGTCGTCGGCTCGATGGGTGGGCAATCGATTGAGCACGTC
>NZ_PYUC01000018.1:0-138818 GCF_003028655.1 Trinickia symbiotica | reverse complement strand
GTCATGGTCGTGAGAGCCGACCCGCCGCCCGCCCGTGGACAGACAACCCGCGACTCAACGCTTAACGGAGGCTAGACCAAATCAAATCGCTGGCTGCAAATCCGTCCGTCGAACCGGGACAATCTCAGGCTTTGACATATCGCGAGGTGGAATCGCCACCCAGTCATCTCGCGACAGTGAGCAAATATGCGCATCGGCGAAGGGGACGTCTTCCACATTCAGAACCACGTCACGACCTCGACCGACATATCTATCGCCGCTCAATGACTAGTCCAGATACGCTCTCCTACCTACACTTCGCCGTGTGCCTCGCGGTGGACTTCGCACAACTCAGCATCGGTGGGCCGCGATTTCTCACATGTGCGCTCTGCGGCCCAGTGCCTCAGTTCAGCACCCGTTCGCTTTCACAAAATCACGCAGCACCTGATCAAACACTTCGGGTGCCTCGCGAAAGAGGCAATGCCCAACCCCCTCAAGCATCGAGACCCGAGCCGCGGGCATCAGTGAGGCCAGCCGCTTAGCCGCCGCGGGCAGCACGACGTCGTCGGCACTGCCATGGAGCACCATCGTGGGGATCTGTAGTTCACGCAGCAGGTCGTCGTTGTTCACCTGTCGCGAGAACAGCGCGGCGCGCACTTCGGAAGGAACGATACAGTTATAGCCCAGCAACTCATACAGCTCGCGCTCGTTCACTGGGCGAGCGTGGCACTCCTGGATGAACCGCAGGAGTGCCGGCACTACGGTGGCCATGTCGGGGGCGAACAGACTGCCCACGTAGGACAGAACCTGCGGGCCGAGGAGGCTCAGGGCGGTTTCATCGCCGAGTCGCGTCAGTGCACCTGCGAACACTAATCCGGCCAAGCGAGCACCGCCGTGCTGGCGCAGGTAGTCGCAAGCCACCAATCCACCGTACGACCACGCCACCAGCACCACTGGCCGATTGCCCAGAGCATCGATAGCGGCAGCAACGTCGTCCGCCCACAGCGAGCCATCGCTGTAAGCCGTGGGCTCCAGCAGTTTGGCCGATCCGCCGTGGCCGCGCAAATCCAGTGCCGCCAGCCGATGGTCTGCAGTCAGCTCGCCCTCAAATTGGCGATGCCAGATCGCCCCCGACTGGGAGAAGCCGTGAAGAAACAGGATCGTGGGACCGGAAGCGGGACCTGTCTCGAGAAGGCGAAGGGCAAGGCCCCCGCCGCCCCGTATTTCCCGAATGGAAAGGGTGTGTGTCATGGGAGATAGCTCGTGGCGTTGCCGCGGGTCTTGGTTAATGGGCGCGATCCACGAGGCCGACCCCGGTGGGAGCGTTCGCTTCGCCGCGCAGCTGGCGCAGCACGGTCTCTAAATCAAAATAAATGCGCTCTGCAAGCAGGCGACCCGCCTCGTCACCGTCACCAAAGAGATAGAACGCTGCGAGCTCGAAAGTGACGGGTCGGCCAGTGGCCTGGATACCGCAGAACTCGCTGCGGTGGGTGCCGGTCACTGTGACCTCCCGGATCGAGCAACCAGGCACGTCATACGCGGAGGTAGCGCGCAGCACGAAATCGGGGAACGCAGCGTCGAATGCAGCGTAGAACTCCTGCACGCCCTTGAAGCCGCTGAACACGGTCGACATCGGAACGACGTCGTAAGAGGAACGCTCGTCACGTATGAAGGTATCGTAGACGGCGTCCCAGTCATGCGCGTTCTCGGCGCGCATGTGCTCGATGATGCAGTCCCGTTGCAGCGCTATCCGCTCGGCGTCACTCAGCTTATTGATGGTGCTCATCCTTTGTCTCCGGTAGGGTTGGGCGCGCGCCTGGATAGACGCGACATGGCGGTTAGGCCATAAACCGAATTGTATAAACATACGTGCATTTGTCAACGTCGTTGACACATGAATCAGTGGGTATAATCCCTACATGAACTCACCCGCCCGCATCCCCATCGAATCCGTAAGCGAACGCGCTGTCCCCATGGACGGCATCGACGAGGCCATCGTGGCTTTTCATCAGGCCTATCAGGTCGTCATCGCTGGCGCAGACGAGCGACTCGCCGAGTTAGGCTTGGGCCGAAGCCACCACAAGGTGCTCTACTTCGCTGCGCGGCACCCACGCTGTTCGGTCAGTGACGTGCGCGAATTCATCGGCGTGTCACGACAGGCCCTGCAGCGGCCCCTCAACGACCTGCATAAGCACGGCCTGATCGAAACCCTGGTGTCGCCCAGTAACCGGCGCGTCCATCAGTTGTTGCTGACCGTTGAGGGTGCCGCGCTGGAATTCGAGGTCACTCAACTCATGCGTAAGCGCTTCGAACATGCGTTCGAATCTGTACCAGCAGCCAGCCGCAAGCACTGGAGCGCGGTGATGCGCGCATTTGTGGCTTGAGGCGGGCGCAGATTCAAATACGCTTCCCCATGCCAGGGTTCGATGTGCTGTTTGACGTCCATCGGAGGGGGCTGACTGCATGTCTCTCCCGAATTGCGAAGGCAATGGCGCCGTCGACTTCGCAACGTTCGATAGCCATATCGACTCTCTTCCGTCGAACGGCATCGCGGCGCTGCTCGAGGGGGGCGACCAGCGCGTGCAGTTGCCCGCGAGCAAGGGCAAAAGCGTCGCTGCAACGTGCCTGGTCGCGCGCGAGTTTGACGCACCAGCCGGTGTGAAGCCGATCGAATGGCGCTTGCTGACTAACCGCACGGCGACCACGCTGGAAGAAGCGACCGAATTGATCGAGTGGTATCGGGCGAGATGGGAAATCGAGATCCTGTTAAACGTTCTGAAGAACGGCTGTCAGGTCGAAGAACTGCAGCTGGGCACGATTGAGCGACTCGAGCGTGCGTTGGCGCTGTTCCTTGTGGTGGCTTGGCGCGTGACTATCTGATGCGGCTGGGCCGGACCTGTCCTGATCTGGACGCGCGTCTGTTCTTCGATTCGGATGAAATTCGGGCTGCGTACTTGCTTACGAAAACGCCCAGATCTGTGCAACCCAAGCTCAACGAAGTGTCGCGCTTGGTCGCACGCCTCGGTGGTTTCCTCGCTCGCAAGGGCGACGGCGAACCCGGCGCGGAGACCATCTGGAAGGGACTTACGAAAGTTCATATCGCCGCGGAAACCATGCGCCTATTGCGCGATGACGGTGATGCCGACACTTCTGTATAACGACGTGGTTTAGAAGTGCTCCGACATCCAGGGCCGCGGCGCTCACGCCTGGCCCGTCTGTCGCTCGTTGAGCGGCCGCCTCCTTGCACTTCGCCGTGTACACGCAGCTCCTACCCGGACATCTCTTTTTCGTTCCTTTGCCGAGTTTATGCGCGGCCTGCTGCAAGGCAAAATTTGAGGGAGGAGACTCAGCTGTGTCTTGAGGTCACAGGAAAAATACAAACGTCTAAGATGCATCGAGAAGCCTCATGGTGATCTCCTAATTGTTTAATCCACTGAAAAACCAGTGTCGCCTGAATTTGAATCCCATCGGATCCGACTAGCCATAGCCGGCTATTTACTATTTTTAAGATGAAAAGCAATGGTTTCCTTCAGCTGTCACCCAAAGCGTACGTTTCGTCTATCGAACGTTCTAGGACTTTTCCGCCAATCGCATCGAACAGCAAAAGTGAGTGATTACCATTCCACGAGCAAAGCCTCGCTAAGGATCGATTCGCAAATTGCCGTCTCGCACTTGGGCAGTCCGCCCGACCTTAGTCCATCAGTGAGCGCCGGTGCGCAAGCAGAGCCATCAGACGGCGATCGCGCCAGCGACTGCGTTCCTCGATATGATCCAGCGAGAGCACTCTGCGGCGCTCGGCATCGAGGTCCTCCATAGTCTCGGCTGGCCAGTCGAAGGGAACGCGCGTCGCGGCGATATCCAGGAAAGTGCCTCTGTAGCGCGAAGCGTAATCGAAAACGCCACCCGGCGCGTTCAGATCGATGGTCTCGAACGGGCCCATGATGTACCAGCGCATAGCAAGCCCGTCGCGCATCACGGTGTCGAGATCGGCAGCAGTGGCATAGCCCTGTTTGTAAAGGCTCAGCGCTTCGTCGAGCACAGCGCCTTGGAGGCGGTTGAGCAGAAAACCCGCGATTTCGCGCCGGACAATCACAGGCTGTTGCCCCACCTGTTCGTAGAACGTAAGCGCCCTTTCCAGCGTCCTCGGCGAGCTCCACGGCGCGCCGCACAACTCCACAAGCGGCACGAGCGAAGGAGGATTCACCGGATGCCCGACGAAGCAGCGCGCGCGGCCCGGCAAACCCTCCGTGAACTTCGACGCGGGCAAGCCCGAGGTCGAGCTAGCAAGCAGTGCGTCGGGCGGGGTCAGCCGATCCAGTTCTGCGAACAGCGCACGCTTAGCCTCGACGACTTCGGCAATGTTCGCCTGCACAAGCGCGGCGTCCCTGACCGTTTCCTGGAGCGTGCCGCATGCGGTGATGCGCGCGAGGATTGCATCGACCGGTTCCTCGACCAGACCAAATGACGCAAGATCTTCGACGCTCCGGCGAATCTCGGGGAGTGCTCCCTTCAGCATCTCTTGCGAGGCATCGTGAATTCTCACGGTAGCGCCGCTGCGCGAACACGATTGCCCACGCGTGGCCGATACGACCCGAGCCGATTACTGCGGTTCTGTTTTTCTGCATACACTTCATCCTGACTGCTGGGTGCTTATGCACTCGCTCTCCATCACGATGCGATGTAAAGGCCACCATTGATATGAATGGTCTCGCCTGTCAGAAAGCTCGCTCCATCGCTGCAAAGAAAAGAGACCACAGTAGCCACTTCGCGTGGGTGGCCCATGCGCTTGAGCAGCGTGTTGGCGAGCCACATATCGCCATCGCTTTCCATAATTGCGCGAACCATCGGCGTATCGATGATGCCTGGCGATACGCAGTTCACGCGCGTGTGCGGTGCAAGTTCTTTCGCGAGACTACGCGCAAACGCGAGCACACCGCCTTTGGCCGCGCCGTAATGCGAATGCCAGATAACGCCGGCGTGCCCTGCGAGCGATGCGACATGTACCATTGCACTTCCCTCGCGCAGATAGGGCATAACAGCTCGCGAAATATAGAAAGTCCCGTCAAGATTGATAGCGATGATGCGGTGCCACTCCTCGTCCGTCATGTCGCGCGTGGGACTCTTCGGAAAGTGGCCCGCCGAGGTCACCAAGAAATCGATGCCCCCGAAGCGCTCATTGCACAGCCGACTAGCGGCGTCGGCATCTGCGGATTGCGTCACGTCCACCTTCACCACCGCGATGCGCTCGCCCGATGGATCGAGCTCCCGCGCAAAATCTCGCAGCGCCTGCTCGTTGAGGCCGGTAAGCACCATGTTAGCGCCGCACGCGTGGAACTCCGCCGCGATGGCCCGAGAAATGCCGCCGTTGGCGCCGGTCATCAGCAGCGCACGCCCTTTGAAGTCATACATTTTTCGTCTCCTTACATGTTGTTCACCACGACGTATAGCCGCCGTCTACAGTGAGAATCGTGGCAGTGCAATAGCTCGCTGCATCGCTCGCGAGGAACAGCACCGCGCTTGCGATTGAGCCGATATTGACAATGCTGCCGGCGCCGCGCTTCGCCATGTGGCGGCCGAATTCGCGGCCGCACCAGAACGCGGCGTCGGAGTAGACTTGCATCGTGCGCGTCCAGACGTCGTCGGGTGTGTCGAGGAAATCGGTAACGATCGCTATGCCCGCTTTGTTGACGAGAATATCTACCGCGCGTTCCTCGTTCAGCTCGCGCGCCAGCTCGGCTACGGCGTCCGCTTGCGTAACGTCGATCTGGCGCGCCATGGCGTCAATGCCGGACGGCACACACGCCATACAGATGCCGGCAGGCGTCAGATCGACGGCAAATTTCCCCGAAGCGGAAAAGAATGCATTGTGCTCGACATGCGCATTGGCGAAGGTCGCGTCGAAGACGATGTCGTACGCATCGCTGTGCGCCTTAAGGAATTTAAATCCATCCGCCGACGTCTCGATGCCACGCTCTTTTGCAATGGCGAGCCCGCGGCTCTTCGGATCGCGGCCGGCCACGAATGCAAGGCTCAGGCCTTCCGCCTCAAGAACCTTGCACATCAGATCCGTGGCGATCTCTCCAGATCCAATGATGGCTACGTTCGTGCGTTGATCATTCATATTGAATTCTCGTTGGGCTATAAACCGTAAACATTTGTGCCCTCCAGTTCAGAAAAAAGTCAGAAATCGGGGTTGCGAATCGCGGCTGCAAGTCCGCTCCATATCCTCCGTCTACCGCAGGCATATGGTCTCTGTCGATTCCAGGATCGGCCAGACGTCACCGCGGACCGCTCTCATGCAGATTCCGCGCCATGTCGCCCCCGCCCATGAAAATCCGATAGACGGGCTTCTGGGGCACTTGCGGAAATCGCGCTGGCTGAATGAGGTCGGCTTCCCGACAAACCGCGTACGTTTTGTATCAAACGTAAGGCCGCAAATTGCTCACTACAGATTCCCGGTAGCCGCCGGAGGCGCGATCAATCGAAAAGCCGCGCACAATGAACTGGCGATGCTTAAACCGTTCGTGACGGACGTGATGCGCTGCTCCTCGATCCGCAACCGCTCAGCCACCTGTGGAAAGCGTATTTCCGTTTGCCGCAAACGACCCATTGTTTGGCGAGAGCTGAATGGTGGCGCCATCTGCTGCGAGCGCCTCAGCTCACGCAGTTGAAGCGCGGCAAAACGATATATCGCGAACTGCGCAGCTCGGCGCCGGCATCGAGACTGCAACGGGCGGCGCGGCTCAAGATTTTCGGCGTCGGCGCGCTCTGGGCGATTGACCGTCCAACCTCGGCGCTACGATCAACGAGATGGTGTCCGTGACGATCTCCATAATTAAACAGCCCGATCAGCGTAAGCCGATGGGGCTGTTCCGGTCAGGCTGACCATTCCATTAAACCCGCTGCGGTCAACGAGGCCTCGGACAGCCATATGTCCTCGATCGCTCGATGAATGCCCAAAAGCCGCGCGGGAGCTCGGTGAAGCGTCTGAGCGCAATGTCGCCTTCGCACAGCCGCTGCGCCGATCGCGCGTTCGGGGCTCGTCAGAATACCGAAGTAGCGGCGGGTATGTGCGTACACCTGGGGATTGAGCGCAGCCTCGGCGAAGATCGGTCTTGCCTTCTACGTCGAACAGTAAAAGCGTGTCCGATTTGAACACTATGCGACGTCAGCTTCCCGACAAACCGAACGCATTCTGCGGCGCCAACACCGGAGCGGCGCCGGTCCGCCCGCACCCTTCCGTTCTCATTAGCAAAACGTTTGGCCACTTCATCACTGGTACAGTTATTGCACTAAACACTAGTAAAGAAAAAATTTAGTTCAATCAATTCTCGACAGCCAAGGAAGGTATTGCGATGAATTTCTTTTCAATCCAGTTGCGCCGGCTGCTTGGCGCTGTTTTTTGTACAATTGCAGCGCTTTCTGATACTGCCCTCGCAGACGGCCCACAGCACTATGACCCAGAGCGCATTCTCGAAGCGTTCAGGAACCCCTATACTGGTCCTGACGAAATCGACAGAACCATAGGCATCGTTGCTCACCGTGGCGTCGTTAGCAGTGGTTGTCCCGAGAATTCGCTTTGTTCGATTCAAAATACCTATAACAACGGTATCGAGGCCATCGAACTGGATGTGAAGCAAAGCAGCGAGGGAACTCCGTATCTCTTCCATGATAACAACGTCGGGCGCGTTGATGCCACCTCCGGATTTGATATCTATACAGGCAAAGGATGGAATGCCGATGTCCGTTCGCTTCCCGATGCAACGCTCGACAAAATTATGTTGCGCGATAAGCAATTCAGAATCACGGGATACAATGCGCTCTCGCTTGAGGAAGCTTTGGATAGGGTGAAGTCCGACTACCCCAACATGTTAGTGATACTCGATATCAAGACTCTCGATGCGGTTTCCCGCGCGGCAGATATCGCCCTCCATCGAGGTATGCAAAATATGGTGGTTCTCAAGTTCTTCGCCACATTAGCGGCAGCCGAGCCGGAGAATATCGTGAAATACACGAAAGGCGTTGCATTTGCGCCAATGATTTACGCCAGAGACGAAGATGAGATTGCCAACCGGTACACGGACTTGGGCTGTGAACAAGCCATGGCCCACTTTCCAGTCATAACCGTAGTCCACTATCACCAATGCTTGGTAAATTCCTGGTTGGATAAGGCCAGCGAGCAGAGTAACTTTGCTTGGATTGAAGTCGGCAACAAGAACCCCGTAGACGGCGATCCCACATACGACCTAGTGAAGGATGTCCGCGACGGGCGCAAAGCCATGGGAGCCTTCAATCCGGTGAAGGAGTACCGCCAAGACGCGAACGACGGCAGATGGTACATCCGCAGCAATGGTACTTGTTGCGCTAGCCTCGACGACTACCTAACAGATACTATGCATTTCGGTAATGAAACAGCGGATAGGCGCCCGAACGTTGACCTGCAACTTGAGAACGGTTTCACGTCGATCACTACAGACGATCCAGTGGGGGCCGCAGCTGCCGCAAGCCGCTCTGGAATGCGTGACACCAGCCGGTATTATTAGCTAGCCGGAACAGCAGTCGAAAAAAATGACTTTTGGGCAGCTGAACCAAGTAAAGTCTGGAGAAGTCCGAGGGTTGACGACGCTGTAAGTTAAATGCTGAGTCACACACCCCGCGATCGGCCATGGCTATTCAAAGAAGCTGTTTTTTAGCAACACGAGCGCCGCGCCATTTGCCGCAGCATCACCATTCGCCTCTGACAGAACCAACTTTGGCCGCGGCGGTCCAACGCCGTATCGATGCACATCCCAGAAGCGGGCGCGTTCGATCAACATGCGGCCGAGCGCTGCGGGCAACTGCCCACCGAATACGATGGCCTCCGGGTCGAACAGGCCAGCGATGGCGTTTATCGTTCTGTCAAGCACGGGTAACGTGCGCGCAACCCACGTCTCGACGCCGGGCCAGGCCGGATCGAAGCGCATCCTTAGGTCTTCGACAGAATCGATATCTATACCGTTGGCGCGCAACTCGCCGATCAGATAGCGCAAGGCCGGACGGTTTTCTGCTTCCGCGGGTGTGCAAAGCGTCATTTCACCCGCATTGCCATGCGCACCGAAATAAGGCTTTCCGTTAATGATGACGCCACCTCCAAAGCCGTAATTGAACGATAGATAAAAAAAGCTCTTCGCCCAGCGCCCCGCCCCGAGCAGGCTTTCGCCAATCGCAGCTGTTGTCGCGTTATTATCGATCCACACAGGCAGTCCGAACGAGCGCTCAAGGATCGGTGCAAGGTCGACAAGCGACCAGTCCTGAAGCGGTTCGGGCGCATTCATCTGCCGGTCGTCGGCGACGAAATAACCGGTCATGGCGAATCCGACGCCGATCAGACGGTCGCGCGAAACGTGGTTGCGCGTGAGAATCCGGTCGATGGCATCATTGATCGCCGCAAGTGACGCATTGCGGCTCGTTGGCGTCGTGCGGAGCTGCACCTCTTCGAGGATATGGCATCCAAGGTCAGCGAGACACACCGACATGGAATCCGTGTTGATCGACACGCCGAGCGAGTACGCTGCCTCACGAACCAGTTCGATGCGCGGACTCGGCTGGCCGCGCCCGTTCCTGATCATTTCGCCGGTCCTCAGCAGACCGCGTTCAATCAGTTGCTCGATGAGCCGGTGCACCGACTGTTGTGCGAGTTCACTCTGGGCCGAGATCGCTGCACGCGTGATCACACTGGAGCGTCGAACGAGGTCGAGAACAAGCCGCTCGCTCGCAATTAGCGGGCCGATCCGACCGCGTTGCCGCGTCGCGCCTGTCTCAGAATGTGGTGACACGAACTCTCGCGAAACCAGGGACATGGGTCACGCTCCGCCTATACACGAAATCGAAAATGGTAGCAGACGGGTCCGCTACCGAACCGCTGTCATAGTTGGCCGCGACGATCATCGGCTAGGCCGCGAGTGCCGACCAGAATGGCAGCACGACATCCGTCAGCGCTGACGTCCCGACCGCGATTCGCATCCCGTGACGTACGCGAGCGCCGTCGAATGCGACCCGAAGACCAGCCTCGCGGCACAGTACCGCGCCGGCAGCCAGATCCCAGAAACTCGTGTGGCACTCGAAATAGCCGTCGACATATCCTAACGCCGCGAAACCCAGGCCGATGGTCGCGCAGCGGTAGCCCGTCACCGCCCATTGATGACGCTTCATCTCCGCTTCGAGCGTCGCCGTTTCGGCCGTGGTCCAGTGCGGGTTGGTGCCAAGCGCCGCGACGCGCACATCGGGAAACGGCACGCCGCGCGTAAAGGGCTGACCGTTGAGAATCACGCCGTGCCCCGTCGCTGCCCCAAGGGTCATGCGCAGCACCGGGTAATGAATGACGCCGATTTCGGGCACGCCGTCCGCCACGAACGCAAGCGCGATCCCCCACAGTGGCGAGCCGCGCAGGAAATTGGCTGTCCCATCGATGGGATCGACGACCCAGAACCGCGATGCCATCTCGCCGCCCAACTCCTCGCCAACGACAGCTTCAGCAGGCCATATACCGGTGATCCGCTCCCTAATCTGCTGCTCGACGGCCATATCGGCTTCGCTGACAAAATCCATCGGCCCCTTGCTGCTGGTGGCGAGCGCTGCGCGCTCCATGAAAAACCCAAGCGCCCTCGCCCCGGCTTCTTCGACGATCGATGTCGCCGCCTGCAGACGACTCTCCAGATTGCTCAACACACTGCTCCATAAGATGGATGAGGGGCCATTGCAAAGCACGGCCGTCAGAACGTCGCACCTGACCACAGCGACTCACACCGTTGCCCCGGCATATCAGGCATCGCCACGCGCCTGCCGGTCGCGGTGTCAAACAGTGTCACATGTTCCGGCCGATAACCGAGAGACAGCCGGTCGCCCGTCCGGTAGTCCGCTGCGTCCCGCTGTGTCGCGATGATCCGCTGGCGGCCAAGCCGGCAATACAGCAGCCGATGACTGCCCATATCCTCAACCGCTTCAACCGTGCACACCAGACCGCTCATGTCGTGCCGCACCACGAACGCTTCGGGCCGGATGCCGACAAGGATGCGGGCACCACCCGCCTCGCCGTGGCCTGGCAACCCCCGCTCTGCAAACAGTAGCTCAATCCCATTCGCCAACACCACGCCACCGTCCGACGCGCACGTCGCTTCGAGCAGATTCATTGGCGGACTGCCGATAAAGCCCGCGACGAACGGCGTGCGTGGTCGATGATAAATGTCGCCCGGCGGGCCGATCTGTTCGATGTGTCCGCGATTCATCACGACGATGCGATCCGCGAGCGTCATCGCTTCGGTCTGGTCGTGTGTTACGAAGATCGTCGTTCCGCCGATTTCTTTGTGTAACCGCCGTAGCTCCAAACGCATCTCGTGCCGCAGTTTCGCGTCCAGGTTCGACAATGCCTCGTCGAACAACAGGATCGCGGGCTGACGTGCAATCGCGCGCGCTATCGCCACCCGCTGCCGCTGACCGCCAGACAGCTGGTCCGGGCGCCGCTTGAGCAGTTCAGTCAGCCCGAGCATGCTGGCCGCATCGCCAATACGCCGTCGGCGCTCCGTGCGCGGCAAGCGCGCGAGCCTGAGAGCGTAGCCGATGTTCTCCTCGACATTCATATGCGGATATAGTGCGTAATGCTGAAAAACCATCGCGCAGCCGCGTTCGCCGGGCGCGCGCAGTGTGACATCTTCGCCGCCTATCAGGACGCGTCCGTGCGTGACCGACTCGAGCCCCGCCACGATACGCAGCAAGGTCGACTTGCCGCACCCCGATGGACCGAGCACGACCGTCAGCTCACCTGGCTCGAACACAATGTTCAGGTCGGCCATTACCGTGTGACCGTCATACAGCTTCGTCACGGCCTCGACGGCGATACCGGCCGGCCGACTGCTTGCGCGATCACTCATCATTTCCCGATTCCCGTCACACCTTTGACAAACCAGCGCTGCATCAGCGCGATCGCGACCAGCGGCGGCGCCATGCCGACCAGCGCAGCGGCCATCATCAGACTCCATTCAGGCGCCTGGCTCGCTTCAGTCGGCACGAAGCTCGCGACACCAAGTACGATCGTGCGCATGTCCTGCCGGCTCGTCATCAACAGCGGCCACATATAATCCTTCCACGTCGAGATGAATACGATCGTGCCCAGCGCCGCAAAATTGGCCCTCGAGAGCGGCAACAGGATGTCAAAGAAGAAGCGCACGGGCCCTGCACCGTCCAGGCGCGCCGCCTCGGACAGCTCCGCGGGCACTGTCTGATAGAACTGCCTGAAAAGGAACGTCCCCGTGGCCGACGCGACCAACGGCAATGTGAGGCCCGCGTAGGTATCCAGGAGGTTCAGTGATGCCGTGAATTGCAGCCCCGTCAGCGTGGCGAGCACGGTATCGAGGTGGGTGGCGCGGAGGATCGTCTTCAAGGGCTCGAAGAGATCGGAGGCGACCGCATAGGTCGGTACGATACGAACTTCGACAGGCAGCAGCAGGGTTGCCAGCACGCCGAAGAAGATCACGTGCCTGAACCGCGAGCGGAAGTATACGACGGCATATGCGGTGATCGACGACAACGCGAGTTTGCCGATCACGACAACCGACGACACCACAAAGCTGTTGAACAGCATGCGTCCGAGGTCCGTACGGCGCGCGACCTCGTGCAGATTGTCGATCAGGCGGTCGCCCGGTACCAGCGCGATCCCCTCGCCCAGCAGCGATGTATTCGAGACGGAGGCCGCGCAGATTGCCAGATAGATGGGCGCGAGCGCGAACGCGATGCCGACCAGCAGCACGGCATAGGCAACCAGCCTGAGGACCAGGTGACGTTCGACCATGACTAGTTTCCCCCGTCGAGTCTGCGTTCGAATACGCGGAACTGCGCGAACGTCATCGCGAGGATGAAAAACATAAGGATGACGGAAAGCGTCGAGGATCCAGACAGATCGAGCCCGACGAAGCCGTCCGAGTAGATCTTGTACGCGATGATGTTGGTCGCCCCTGCGGGACCACCCGCCGTCAACGTATCGACGATACCGAAGCTATTCGTCATCGCCTCGATCATGCTGGCGACCGTCACGAACAGGATGAACGGTTTAAGCATGGGCAGCTTAATATCGAAGAAGCGCCGCACGGGGCCAGCGCCATCGATGGCGGCAGCGGCCAGATAGTTTTGCGGGATCGAGCGCAGTGCGGCAAGGAAGATCACAAAATTGAACGGAACCTGGGTCCACGCGAACGCAAGTGTGATGACGGCAATCGCTTCTGTGCCGTTGGACTGCGGCGCCCACAATCCTGGGTGGATCGCGTTAAGGTGCGCGAGCGGACCGACGATGGGATTCGCGATGAAGCGCATGATCACGCCCAGCACCGCGCCCGCAATCGCATACGGCCAGATCAGCAGATTGCTGAATACTGCGCTGCCGCGAAGGTTCAGATCCGCGAAGCCGGCGAGAGCAAGTGCGATCAGCCCCCCGGAACCGACACCCGCGACCGCGAAGATCGCCGTAATTCGCAGAGACGCATAGAAAGTGGCGTCCGAGAGGATGCGAACATAGTTGTCCAAACCAACGAATAGCGAGCCGTTGCCGAACGGGCGCACGAGGTTAAAGGACCACCAGACGGCCTTGCAGGCCGGCCAGTAGAAAAACAGAGCCACCAGCAGAAGCTGAGGCAGTGCGAGCATCAGCGGTATCTGGCGGCCTGGGAATCTGGCGCTTGGTTTCATTTGGAATAGAAAATTTGCATGTCGGGCAGTCAGCGGCAAGCGCGCTCGCGTTTCGTCAGGGCAGGCACATGCCCCTGTAGGTTGCCTCAAAGCGTGCGAGCAACGCATTGCCATGTGTTTGTGCCTCGCGCAGCGCATCATCCATCGATTTGTCACCGTGGAACGCATGCTGCACCTCTTCGAACCAGATCGAGCGGAACTGCGGAAAGAAGCCGAGCCGTTCGCCCATATTGTTTTCGTTTCCCGGCTCGTTGAGCGACATCAAGCCTGCCGTGATTGGCAGCAGAGCCACGTCCCTTTGATCGGACGTTGTAGATAGCATCGCTTGCGCGTCCCGCGTAACGGGCAGATAGCCTGTCTTTAGTGCAAATGCGATCTGGTTTCGCCGCTCACGCACAAAGGCGAGAAACGCTGCGGCGACGCGATAGCTGGCCAGGTCCTGACCTTTCATCACCCAGATCGAACTGCCACCAATCACTGTGTGGTAACGTAGCGTGCCCGCGTAGACAGGCATCATGCCCACTGCCGGGCGCACCTTGCCGACGCTCATGATGACGCCCATCGCTCCCGTTGAATCTATCGACATCGCACACTCACCATTCGCGAAAGCGATCGCCTGGCTGCCCGTGCGCGTGTCGGCCGCATCGAGCAGCAACCCCGCCTTGCGCCAACGCAGCAAGTCGTGCATCCAGCGGTTCAGCGGACTGTCCGCGAACACATAGCGCGCGGATAGCCCTTGTCGTCCGTTGGCACCACTCGCAAGCGGCACGCCCTGCACGGCCGCCGGCTGCTCGAATAGTTTCCACGGCGAATAATCGCTGACAGCGGGGCAAGTGGCGCCCGCGGCCCGCAGCTTGCGCGCCGCGGCCTCGAACGCTTCCCACGTCGACGGCGTGCTGGTCACGCCGACTGCGGCGAGTCGCGCAGAATTTGCGTACAGCACGAGCGTCGACACTCCGAACGGTTGCGAATAGAGCCGCCCGTCCGACGATGCGTAGTACCGTCGCACCACATCGGCATAGAGAGATGCATCAACCGGCTTGCCCACCGACGCCGTCATCTCATCCATCGGATAAATGGCGCCGCTTAACATCATGTCCGCCGTGCCAACGTCGTAAATCTCGACGAGCGCTGGCTGCCTGCCCGCGCGATACGCTGCGACCGTCTTGCGCATCGTCTGCTCGTACGCGCCCTGCGACACACATTGCACCTTGTCCACCGGCGACGACGCATTGAACCCGTCGCACAGGGTCTGGATCGCGGTGGCCACGGTACCCGTATGACCGTACCAGAACTGGATGGTTGTTGCCATCGACGGCGACGCACCGAGCGCGAGCAGTACAGCCACAGCAACGCTTGGCATACGCATCATCGCGCACCCCCGTTCGATACGGCGAGACGATGCCCGACCGTGCCGCTCATTGCGATGCGATCCGGCGCAGGAAGAACTGGTTGTCGAACGCATACATGTCATTGAACACGCAGAACTCGGGCGCGCCCAATTCGATGACGTCAAACAGCATGCCCACACCTGCAAAGCAGCCGCTGACGAGATCGAGGCACGCACGCGTGACGTCGGGCGTCATCGGGCGGATCAAATACGACAGTGTGATGTGAAACTCGTAGTGATCGTGCCATGCCGTCCTGAGTGACAGACACTCGGCGAGCCGCGTGCGCAGGTCACGCAGCTTGCGCTCTTCCGCCGCATCAACGGGTACGAGCTTGATGCAGCCAATGTGCGTCTGATTCGCGCGTTCGGCCACCCTGAGACGCAGCGGCAACGCGCATCCCAGATCGAACGATTCGAGCTTCGCCGCGAAGTGACGCGTGCACTCGAGAACGCTCGCGTCATGCGGCAGATCCATCGGCCAGCGGCCGTTGTCGCGTTCGCGGTCTGCGACGCCCTCGAACACGGTCATGTGATAGCTCTCCGGTGGCAGAAAGGTCAGCGATGACGCAAACAGACTCGATCTGACCGTATCGCGCACAGCGACGAGCGCATCGGATAGCGGTGTAAAAAGAGGCACGTGACACACCAGCGTATTGCCGGGATAGCGCAACACGTTGCCATTCGAATCGAACTTCTTTCCGATATGGTCCAGCGAGATGGGCGGTACTTTAGAGACGTCGATAGTATTCATGCCTGCTGTTTTCATTTGTTCCTGATGTTTATGTCTGTTCAGTGCGTCATTCGCTCAGCGAAAAACGCAGTGCGACTTCCCCGATCACATCGGCGTCGCCGGGAGAAAACTTCCAGCGCATCAGCGCGTTGATTGCAACCTGGTCGAAGATCTTCGGCGGATCCGAGCGCACGATACTCACAGCGCTCACGCTCCCATCCGGCGTGATCGTGACGTGCGCGATCACCGACCCTTCGATGTTGCCGGCCATCGCGCGCGGCGGATAATCCGGCTCGACCCGCACCAGCGGCACGATGCCTTTGCGGACCTTTGGTGGCTGCGGCGCGGCGGGCGGTGTCTGATGCGTCGGCTTCTCCATGTCCGGTGCGACGGCGGGCGCCGCCTGCGGCACAGTCACGGGCCCCTGACTGACGACGGGCGCGGGTGTCACGGCCGGCGCAGGCGCCGCGCTGCGTGTGGGCGCTGCATGCCGCACCGGCGTGGGACGGTGCGGCACAGGCGCGGGCTTCGGCGGTTCGGGGGGTGCATTCCGGGCCGGCTGCGGCGGTGCGGGATGGGCGGGCGCGTCGGCGATCGTCACAATCTTCATCACCTTCGGTGGCGGAGGTGGTTCGGCAACAGGCTGCACCGCGATGCGTCCCAATACCGCAACCAGCCCACCTTCGATGACAAGCGCAATCACAAACGCAGCGGGCCAACGCATCCCAGACTTCGGTTCGGGCGGCACGAGCGTTCCCAGAACGACTGTCTTCATGAGTGCACCTCAGCGCACGGCCGCGACGCCGACATCGTCGACACCCGCCGCGTGCGCGAGGTCCATCACGTGCAGCAGATCCTGCAGCGACACTTCCCTGTCGCCCGCAATCAGCACGTCGACCTTCGCGTCGTGCGCACGTGCACGGATCGTCTGCGTCGCCAAGTCAGCGGACACCGGTTTGCCTTCGAAGAACAGGCTGCCGTCCTTCTTCACCGTGATCGTGAGCGTCGCCTTCGGCAGCGGGGCGGCCGATGCGGCGTGCGGCACGTTGATCTTGACGCCGCTCGCATCGATCATCTTCAACATCGTGACCATGAAGAAAATCAGCAGGAACATCATGATGTCGATCATCGGCACAATTTCGATGCGCGGTTCGTGCGACTCGACGTAACGAGTGCGGCTCATGATTATGCTCCCGACGCATCGGAGGCCATCGTGCGCGACATCGCCCGTACGCTCGCGACGTGCTCCTGACGCTCACGCGTATCGGCGGCGCCCGCGATACCCGCAGTACCCGCCGTGCTCCTGCCGACCAGATGGGTGCGCTTGACGCTTGCGAGCTTGATCAGATCGAGGCACAACATCGCAAGCCGCACCCGCTTGGCGAAGTAGCCGTTCGCCGCGACCCCGACAATGGCCACGAGCAAACCACAGCCCGTCGCGATCAGCGCATGACTTATGCCGCCCGTCACAGCACCCGCGCTAGGCCCTGCGGCGCCAAGCACGTTGAACGACTCGGTGATGCCGATGATCGTGCCGAGCAACCCGATCAGCGGTCCGAGCGTCACAGCTGTATCGAGCATCCACAGGTGCCTGTCGAGTTGCGGCAACGTGCGTACGATCGCTTCGTCGATATAGCGGTCCATCTCGTCGGGATTCAGCGAGCGCGCCTCGACGACAGCCTGCAACGTCGCACCGTAAACCGTGGAACGGTAGCGCGTCGCAACTTCGTTCACCGAGCGTTCATCGTGGAAGTCGAGCGAGTTGAGGCGATGATCGATTTCTGCGCCCGAGGGTGCCGCCTTCGCGAAGAACGCCACGCGCTCGATCGCGACGGCCAGCACCACGAGAAAAAGCAGCGCGAGGATCGGGATGATGCCCGCCGACTGCGTGCTCAGACTGAGAAATTGCTGCAGGATGTTCATGTCATGTCCTTGATGAAATAATCCCGTGTCCGGCCGGTCACCCGTGGGGCAGCCCAGCCGTCCTAGGTCAAAGATGCTTCGGGGTATAGGTCAGACCGAGCCAGAAGGTCCGCCCGATGGAGAACTTGTCCTTCAGCAGATTACGGTTTTGACCGGTGACGGCGACCACGGGCGATCCCGTCAGGTTCGCGACTTCGAAGAACGTCTGCCAGCCCGAGCCGATGTCATAGCGTGCCTGCAGATCGATTTCCTTGCGCGCCTGCCAGTACACGTCCTGGCGCGGCAGGCTGGCATCAACCGCACGCAGGCTTGTGCCGATCCAGTTATACGCGACCGTGATGCCGAATTTGCGATAGTTGTAGAAGATACTGAGGTTACGGATCTGATCTGGCTGGTTGACGAGGCGGTTGATCGTGCGCGTGCTGCCCGATGACGTGATCGCATTCAGGCGACCGCTTAGCAACGTGAGGTTTCCGCTGAAGCCGAAGCCCTGCAGGTACCGCGTAAGCCAGCCGAGCGAACTCTGCACGAAGTTCAGTTCGATGCCGTCGAGTTTCGAACTCGACGAATTGAGTGGCTGTGTGATCGACGCTGTGCGGGTCAAGCCATCGTAAAACAGCGTCCCCTGGCGGGTCAGGCTGTAGATCTCGTTTTTGATCTGCTTGTGAAACGCTGCGAGCGAGACGAGGCCCGAGTGCGGCAGATACCATTCCGCCGAGAGATCGAGGTTCGTCGATTCGCGCGGTTTGATGTTCGGGTTGCCGGTGACAACGGTCAGCGACCCGTCTGAGCTTTCGGAGATTGACGTGTTGGGCGCGTAGTCGTCATAGGTCGGCCGGCCGATGGTTTTGCTGGCGGCGAGCTTCAGGCGCACTGCGGGTGTCGCATCGAAAACCAGCGATGCGGCCGGCAATGTGAAGTTGTACTTCGAATCGTTAGTGACGGACTGCCATGTGGTCGTGCCTCCCACCGTATTGCGCACATTGCCTGTCGTCGACAGACGCGTGTTGTCCTGGCGCAGTCCGATCATCGCGCTCAGACGATCCGTGCGCCATGACGCCATCGCGTAGCCGGCCGCCGTCTGTTCCGTGTGCGAGTAGTCGTTCTGCAAACTGCTCGCGAGATTGTTGACGTTCGCCGCAACAAGGCTGCCATTGCTCAACAGTTGCTGCCAGGCCTTGTTAAGGTCGATGGTCATGAACGGCAGACCATTGGTGTACGGCAGCGTGGTCCCCGACGCACCGCCCACGCCCGCCATCGTCATCCCGCTGCCGGTCGGAAAGTAGGCGTTGAACGCTTCGTTGTAGTTGTGGCCGAGGCTGCGATAATCGACGCCGATGGCATAGCCCAGTCCGCGCGAATCGAGGTCCATGTTCTGGCGGAAATCGAGCTTCAGGTCGCCCACCCTGTCGTCGATCCGGATGTTGTCGGTACGCCAATAGAGCGGCTGCCAATTTGCGGGATTCACAAAGCCGGAGGGATTCACAACGCTCACGGCGGGATCGAATCCGGATGTGTCATAGGTCGTCGCCATGCCCGGTATGCCGACGATAGATGGCTGCGTGCCGGACGCACCGTACTTCAGGTTGCCGTAGATGTACTTCACAGCCGTCTGTGGATTCCACTGACTTGCCTTCGAAAACGAGGAGCGGAACGACAATATCCGATCATCGCCAAGATGCCAGTCGAGACCACCCTGGACGTTCTCCACGGTACGGTCGATCTTGCTTTGCTGTACACCTGCTTCCGCTTCGCCGAGTGCGAACTGACCCGACGTCGCCGTTTGGTTGATGACGGGGTTGCTAGAGACCCCCGTCGTGCGCCCGACGTCGATGATGTTCTCGTCGCGCAACTCATGCATATTCTCGACGTTGTAGCCGAGCGAGACGAAACCGTATACGTCCGGCGTGAACTTCGCTTCGAGTTTCGCATCGACGCCCTGCCGCTCGAGATTCTTGCGGTACTGCCAGTATTTGAACTGCTGGGGTACGGGGAGGCCGTTGCCTAGATTCGCCCCGCCCGTCGCCGCGGGGTTCGCGAGCGAGCCGTTCGCGTTGTAGAAGTTGTAGAAGATGTTGTCCGTGGTCATGTGACCCAGCGAATACGTGTTCTGTTTCTCGTAGTTCGCTGCGATCACGAGGCCGACGGCCTGGCTCGGGCCAAATGTGGCGCTCCATGCCATATCCGCCTTGCGCGCGAGGCCCTCGGCCCCCGACAGAACCTTGCCTGTTGCGTCGGCATGACCGAGTGCTCCCGTCGCGCTGAAATACGGCTTGCCGCCGTTGTCGAACGCGCTGCGCGTGACGATGTTCACGGACCCGCCGACCGCATTCGGGTCCTGATCCGGCTGCCAGGTCTTGAAGACCTGCACCTGTTTGACGAGCGACGACGGCAGCATATTCGTGCGTACGCCGCGGCTCGTCTGGTCGGTTGAGGCCATCGGCGCACCGTCGAACGAGATATTGTTGTAGCTCGCGTCGAGGCCACGTATCGCGACGAACTGCGCCTCGTCGCGACCGTTCACGTTGTCCGAGTTAAAGCTCACCGATACGCCGGCGACACGCTTCACCACCTCGGTGACGGTCGCATCCGGCAAGGTTTCTATCTGCTCCTTCGTCAAAACATCCATCACCCGGTCCTGCGTCTGCTTCGTCGCGACGGCCGCACCGCTCACTGCGCGCTTGCGCGTGACGTCGACATGACCGAAGCGCTGGACCTGCTGGTCCTTATCCGTGGTCTGCTCGCCCGCTGCACTAGACTCCGTCTCATCCGCCGGAACCTGCGCCGCGGCGCAGGCCAGCGATGACCACGCTGCCGCTGTCGCGAATGCAAGCGCAGAAAGGCGCCAGTAACGGCGGCCGACTTGCTGATCGAACATGGTTCTTCCCGAATGTGTCATGTATGTGGTCAGTCGCGAAATTCCGACGAGCCTTCGCTGCCTCGGCGGCCGTCCAGCGCGACCAGATGGATATTACTACTCTTTGTGTGTACTATTAGTGACAGTTATGGGAAGCGGTTCGTCGCCGGACTCCTCGCCCAAGAAAATGCGTTGAAAGCGCTTTTCTATAGGTAACCCGGCAGACTTGTGACAGGGGACCCTAAAAAATTTTGATGTATTGCGCGCAATTGTAATCATCAGGTGTAATATTCGCAGGCCAGCCACTGCGTCGAACGACCGGCGCGCTTTCTGGCGCTGATATTCGCGCCAGACGGCGCGCAACCCGGCATGGCCCACATCGCAACAACCGACCGTGTCGCCAGATAGGACAGCAGCGATGGCATTTCGCCTTGAGGACCGTTGGGTTTGGGATTTCTGGTTTGCACAGGAAAGCGGGCTCACCCACATGTTTTTCCTGAATGCCCCGAAGGCGATCGGTGACCCCGAGCAGCGGCACTGGAACGTATCGATTGGCCATGCGGTTTCCAGCGATCTGGTCAACTGGACAGAACGCGGGACCACGCTGCATCCAGCGCGCTCGCCCGCATGGGATGACTACACCACGTGGACGGGATCGGTCGTACGCACGTCGAAGCAGCGCTGGATGATGTTTTACACTGGCACGAACCATGCGGATCGTGGTCTCGTGCAGCGCATCGGTGCCGCTGTATCCGACGATCTGCATACGTGGGAACGACTTGCGCACAATCCGATACTGGAGATCGATCCTTCTTGGTACGAGCCGCTCAATACAGATATGTGGCACGACCAGGCCTTCCGCGACCCCTGGGTCTTCGCCGCCCCGAACGGCGACGGCTGGCACATGGTGTTCACCGCTCGAGAGCCCATAGGCCCGGCGCTCGGACGCGGCGTGCTCGGGCATGCGGTGTCGCGCGATCTCGAACACTGGTCGCTGCGCCCGCCGCTGTTCCGCTCGAAGGTGTTCGGGCAACTCGAAGTACCGCAGATCTTCGAGCACCAGGGCCGCTGGTACTGCCTGTTCTGCACCGCGAAGAACCATATCGAGCCGACGTATTGCCGCGAGCGTATGTCCGAGCCCATGACGGGCACGCACTATTTGATTGCCGATCATCCGCTTGGCGAATGGAGGCTGGTCGAGGAAGACTTTCTGGTCGGCGATGCAGCAGGCTCGCTCTATTCCGGCCGGGTGGTGCACGCACCGGACGGTACCTTGCGCTTCATGGCCTTTCTGAAATTCGGCAAGGACAGCCAGTTCATCGGGGAGATCTCGGACCCGATGCCCGTCCACGTACTCGACAATGGCCGGTTGCAAGTTGATGCGTCGCCCTACGGGGTCGGTGCCCCCGGCAGGTTGGCGGGAAAGCGGCAAGAATGCGACACGCGATGAGACCCAAAGATCTTGCCCACAAGCTTGGGATGTCGTGAACCACGGTCAGCCGTGCGCTCAATGGCTACCCGGAGCGTAACGCTATTCGATGACATCTCCGACCGAACCCTTTTGAGCCGGTCGCTGTGCTCGGGCGTTGCGCGGTTCAGCGCGCGTGCTGCATATGACCTAGTTAGTCCGCACGTTCACGATCGGAGGTGTGCAGTTCTTCCCCGTGCGCACCACCTGGATGTCCAGCCGAACCAAGGGCGCGTGAACATTGTTGCGACGCTTCGCTCGCCCGCTAACCACCGATTCTTGAGGTTTTCATCGGCGGTCAGACGGGCAAATTTGTCGCATCCCTTGGGGACGTAGCCGAGGCCAGCCGGTGCCCGATGCGGGCGTGCGTATAGTTTCGATGCCTCCCGGCGCGATCCCGCCAGCCTTGATGGGCAATAAGCCGACGAGACATTTGAGCCGCGTCGTCTTGCCTGTCGCCGTTGCGCCCAAGCACGACCGTGCAAGCCTCGTCCGCCACCCTGAGCGGCACATCGCGTAACGCGTGGCTGCTGGCCGTAGTACTGATCGATTCGCTGAACCTCGAGCATTGGGGACTCGCGCCTCATTGGCTGCTTAAGCTCGAGCCCTCAGTCTGTCATTCAGGGCAGTCATTCGTGGAACGAATGGATCTTATCCAAACAATTGATTTTTTCGATTTCTGGAAATGTCGCATAGTACATCCTGCAGTGCGCGCTGTGCCGGCGATACGATCACCGTTTGAATGCGCCCCGAAAAGGAAATTTTTCATGACCTGCAAGATGCAATCCGACGTTATTGCTGCCGATATCAATCTGGATGCCAAACCGAATTCATCGGGCTGCGTTGGAATCAATAAGTTTTGGACCCATGAGCTCCGTGAAGAAGACGCCGCGTTGACGCGGGTCGCTCCGACCTGATGTTGGCGCATTTGACCGATTCGCCGGAGAAGAAAATGCACATTCTTGATGTTAATGAGATGGCTCTGTCCTATGTGAAATCATTCGAACTGATTGCGATCTTCGCTACCGCATGCGTCGCGCTCGAGCTAATCTTTCCGGCTTATCGAAACAGTTTTGCCTCATACGTTCGCGGCGTGCGGACTTGGATTATTCGCATTGGATGCGGCGCGGTAATCTGGCATTTCTACGCTGTGAGTTTGGGCTGGCTAGGAATTAAGCCGCTCGTAACGATCAATTTCGGCACGTTGCTTCACTCTGACAACATAATCATTAACAAGGGCTTGACCGTCCTTTCAGCTGTCTCGGTGGCGATTGCCGGCGACTTCTTTTACTACTGGATGCACCGCGCTCAGCATGCGGTTCCATTGCTGTGGCGCATGCACGCCACTCATCACTCGATCCGCGAACTGACAGCATGGAATTGCAATCACTACGTTTCCGAGCCACTTGTTTACGCAGTATTTGTAGCACTACCACTGGCGCTGATCCACTTTGAATCTGGCGTCGTGCCCGCGGTTGCCATGACGCTGATTACCTTTCAGGCCCATCTTTCTCACTCTAGCACGAGCATCAATCTGGGGCCGCTGCGATACATCATCGGCGACAATAAGTTCCACCGTATTCACCACTCTTCGGAAGCGCATCACCGGCACAAAAACTATGGGTTCTTTACGACGATCTGGGACACCATTTTTCTCACGGCACACTGGCCGAAAAAGAATGAGTGGCCGGAAGTCGGCCTCAAAGGCCAGTCCGAACCGCTCACCGTGCGCGACTACCTTGTGTTTCCGTTTGATCGACGCCGCTGGTGTAGAGCTAAAGTCGGAAGTGGTGCACAAGCGAGTTGAAGGTATGTTGGATGCAACGGCAGGTTTACGCTGAGAATCTGATCGTCGAGGTCGGCGTCGCTGACACATGCATTTCATCCTGCGCCGATAGTTCATCGTGACTGAAGGTCGGGCGTTTCGAGAAGCGCTGAACACCAGGGCGACGGCGCTCACGCCTGGCCCGTCTTTCGCTCGTTGCGCGGCCGCTTCCTTGAACTTCGCCGTGTACACCCAGTTCGGTATCCGAACATCTCTTTTTCGTTCCGTTGGCGGACTTTATACGCGGTCTGCTGCAAGGCGAAATCTCAGAGGGAGACTCAGCTGTGTCTGGAGGTTCCAGGGCAAAAAATATCTAAGCCCCTCGCAAAGTCGGTATCAAATCGGCACCAGCTTTTAGATGATCAAGGTAGTCCGCCCACCACTGCATCATCTTTTTTCGTTCCGGCAGGTATTCCGCATAGTTGTAGGCGGCTCGAACCTCGTCACGCTCGCCGTGCGCCAATTGACGCTCTATGGCGTCGCGATGCCACAGATGCGATTCGTTTAGCAGCGTGGAAGCGATCTTGCGGAAGCTATGCCCCGTGAATTCGTCGTTGGCATATCCAAGCCGACGCAACGCCGCATTGATTGTGTTCTCACTCATCGGCCGCTCCCGCGTTCGCTCTCCTGGAAAGACGTACTTGCCAGCGCCGGTCAGCGGCTTCAGTTCGCGTAGGATACCGATCGCCTGCGTCGGCAATGGAACGACATGAGTCGCCCTGGATTTCATCTTCTCCGCCGGGATACGCCATTCGGCTTTATCCAAATCCATTTCCTTCCATTCGGCGTGACGCAGTTCACCGGGACGCACGAATACTATCGGCGCTAAGCGCGCGGCACACCTGACCACCAACGTTGCTTGGAGACCATCCAGCGCACGGAGCAGTGCACCAACCGCGACCGGATCGGTGATCGTGGGAAACGGCGTCGTCGTCGGTCTAGATAATGCGCCCTTCAATAGTTCGGCCGGATCGTTCTTCGCTAAGCCAGCGGCGATGGCATAGCGAAACACCTTGCTACATGACCAACGCACGCGGCCAGCCGTTTCAATCGCGCCTCGCGCCTCAATGCGGCGCAAGCAATCCAAGATTTCTGACGCCTCAATTTCGTTCACAGGGCGCTTCCCAAGCCATGGAAAGATATCTGCCTCGAGGCGGTTCCAAATGCGCTCCTTATGGCTCTCGGAGCGCCCGACCATATGCTTTGCGAACCAGTCCGTTGCCACCGCTTCGAACGAATGGAACGCCGCGAGTTTAGCCTTACGCTTAACCGCCCTCTTAGCCTGTACGGGGTCTGCGCCAGCCATCAGGGTCTCTCGTGCTCCCCGATGGCGTTCACGTGCCTTCGCCAACGAGGTCTCAGGATAAACCCCCAAGGCCATCGTCTTGCGCTTGCCGAGATACCGGTAATCCCATCGCCAATACTTTCCCGCCTGGTTGACCAGCAGGTACAAGCCCCCACTATCGGTCAATTTATACGGCTTGCCCTTGATTTTGGCTTGACGGCAGGCGGTGTCGGTAAGCGGCATGTCTCGGCCCTGACGGTATTTTTTCGCGGACGCGCAGCACAGTCTATCGTATACCGTCGAAAATACCGTCAGCTGACGGTAGCTGGCAATGGACATTCGCGGACCAAGGCGGTCATGAAAAAACCCGCAACGCCTTACACGATGCGGGTTTTCAGACTTTCTCGGAACATCCGGGAAGACATTTTGGTGGGCCCCCCGGGAGTCGAACCCGGCACCAACGGATTATGCGTACCACTATGGCTTTCGCCACCCCTTTCGGGTTTGTGGTCTGGACTGTCTCTTGTCTTTACGACCTGCCCGTACAGTCTCTACACGTTCTCTCGAAGAAAGATCGAGAGCTTCGCTCGGGATCGCCACGCTGCCCGCCAACTTGAGCGGCAAGCCGGCAACAGAGGTTTCCCCGAATTTGAGCAGTTCTACCGAAGGGCAGAGTCAACTTGCCCGACGGCAACCCGTTCTGATGATGCCCGTACCCTCGCGGGCCGTAGGACACCACCCATCAAGTCCGCTGCTCTAACCAAGCATGAGCTAGAGGCCCGAAACTTCGCGATTCTACCTAAAAAAAGACCCGGCATGGCGCCGGGTCTCGCGTGAAACGCACGCCTCGATCAACTTCCTTCGAGGAACGACTTCAACTTGTCGGAACGGCTCGGGTGGCGCAGCTTGCGCAGCGCCTTCGCCTCGATCTGGCGAATCCGCTCACGCGTCACGTCGAACTGCTTACCGACTTCCTCGAGCGTATGATCCGTGCTCATCTCGATGCCGAAGCGCATCCGCAGCACCTTCGCCTCGCGCGGCGTCAGCGAATCGAGCACGTCCTTCACGACGTCACGCATGCTCGCATGCAACGCCGCGTCGGCCGGTGCGACCGTATTCGTATCTTCGATGAAGTCGCCCAGATGGGAATCGTCGTCGTCTCCGATCGGCGTTTCCATCGAGATCGGCTCCTTCGCGATCTTCATGATTTTGCGGATCTTGTCTTCCGGCATTTCCATCTTCTCGGCCAGCGTCGCCGGATCCGGCTCGAGACCGGTCTCCTGCAAAATCTGCCGCGAAATACGGTTCATCTTGTTGATCGTCTCGATCATGTGAACCGGAATCCGGATCGTGCGCGCCTGGTCCGCGATCGAACGCGTAATGGCCTGGCGAATCCACCACGTCGCATACGTCGAGAACTTGTAGCCGCGACGATATTCGAACTTATCCACCGCCTTCATCAAACCGATGTTGCCTTCCTGAATCAGATCGAGGAACTGCAAGCCGCGGTTCGTGTACTTCTTCGCGATCGAGATCACGAGACGCAGGTTGGCCTCGGTCATCTCGCGCTTCGCCTGACGCGCCTTCAGCTCGCCCGCCGCCATCTGACGGTTCGTTTCCTTCAGGTCCTTCAGCGGCAGTACCACGCGCGCCTGCAAATCGATGAGCCGCTGCTGCTGCTCACGAATCGCCGGAATGTTGCGCGACAGCACGGCGCTGTACGGATGGCCTTCGCCAACGATGCGCTCGGCCCAATCGAGGTCGGTCTCATGGCTCGGGAAGCGCGCGATGAACTCGGCGCGCGGCATCCCGCACTTGTCGACGACGATATGCAGAATCTGACGCTCGACCTGACGCACTTCGTCCACCTGCGCACGCAGCGTGTCGCAAAGCCGCTCGACGGTACGCGCGGTGAAGCGAATCGACATCAGCTCGTCCTGGATCGTTTCCTGCGCCTTCAGGTAGGACTTCGACTTGTAGCCCTCCTTCTCGAACGCACGACGCATCTTGTCGAACCACTCGCTGATCAGCGAGAACTTGTCGAGCGACGTGCGCTTCAGCGCCTCGAGCTGCGCCGCGTTGGCCGTGGCCTGCGCGGTGCCGTCGTCTTCTTCCTCTTCTTCCTCGTCTTCCTCTTCGACTTCCTCGTCGTCAGCCTCGATCGCTTCGGCTTCCTGAGCCGAGAAGCCGTCCGTATCCTCGGCGTTCGGATCGATCAAGCCGTCGACAAGCTCGTCGATGCGGATTTCGTCGTTCGCCACGCGCTCGGCCATCGCCAGGATGTCCGCAATCGTCGTCGGGCACGCCGAGATCGCCATCACCATGTGCTTGAGGCCGTCCTCGATCCGCTTCGCGATCTCGATCTCACCCTCGCGCGTCAGCAGCTCGACGGTACCCATCTCGCGCATGTACATACGCACCGGGTCGGTCGTGCGACCGAACTCGGAATCGACCGTCGAAAGCGCGACTTCGGCCTCTTCCTCGACCTCGTCGTCCGACGCCACGTTGGGCGCGTTGTCGTTCAGCAGCAGCGTCTCGGCATCGGGCGCCTGCTCGTACACCGCCACGCCCATGTCGTTGAACGTGCTGATGATGCCCTCGATCGCCTCCGTCTCCGTGAAGTTGTCGGGCAGGTGATCGTTGATCTCGGCATAGGTCAGGAAGCCCCGCTCCTTGCCGAGCTTGATCAGCGCGCGCAACTTCGAACGCCGTTCTTCGAGCTCCTCGGCGGTGCCGGGCTGCGTCGACGCGAACGCGTCCTTCAGAAGCGCCTTCTCCTTCGCGCGACGATCGCGCGCCTTGGCCTTTTCGGCTTTGCCCGAGGCAGCGTGCTGCTCGTCAGCTTGGGTTGCGTCGTCATCGACGGAAACTTCGTTCAGCTTTTTCGTCATGGAGTTCGCCGTACCGGCAATATTCTCGACTCGCGGCTGCTGGACTTCAGCCGGTTGCACCGTGGATACCTGGGTTTCGCGCACTGCCGAATCGTCCGGCCTGGCAGCCGCGCCCCTCCCGCTTTTCGCGCCCGCCTGCTTCGCGACGGGCCTCGTCTCCGGTTTGGCGGATGATTTCGCCGCCTTGGTCACATCGGCCGCTGCCGCCGAAGCCCGCGCAGCCGCCTTGGTCGTCGATTTCCCGCCGGCCGCCAAAGCACTCGCGGAAGCCTTTCTGGCCTCGGACACGTTGCGCACCGTCCGCGGCGAAACCTTGCCGGCAACGCTCTTCGCCTTGCCTGTCCCCGTTGTCTTCGCCGTCGCCTTTGCGCCTGTCGTCTTTGCCATCGCTATCTCGCCTCGCCTGTCTGCCTTCGCGCCTCTTGCCAAGAAAACCTGAAAAATCAAACCGCTGGAAACCTTTTATTATAGCACGCGCGCCCTTACCCGCCCGTCAAAGCCCAAGGCGGCGCTTCATTTCGGCCCGCTGCCGGTTGAGCTCCGCGACCTCCGCAATCTCGTCCGAGGTGTGCCTCGACTGCCGCGACAAGCGCTCGAGCCGTTGACAGCAAGCGTCGTAGCGCATCTTCAGGATTGCCGCCTGGAGTTCTTCGCCAGCGATGCGCTCTCGCTCGCGCTGTTGTTCGACGGCGGCTTCGTCGTTTTCGGGGCTATGTAGCAACAAATCCCGCACGTTTTCATCATAGACCAGAATTTCCCGAAAAATTTCTTCGAAGGTCGAGGCGTTCGCCCCCGTACGCAGTAAGTCGGACAGCAAGCGGAATTCTGCTGCACTGCCCAATTCGCGCGCGTGGGTCGCCACTTCCGCGAACAACTCGCCATGCGCTTGCGCGAAGAGGCTCTCCTCGGCCTCCTGGTCCAACGTTGCAACGATGCGCGGATACATGACGAGATTGCGCAACGCACGCTCCTCGATTCCCGTCACGCGCCGACGGTCCTTGCGCGCCGGTGCCGAACGAGCCGCGGCGACGATCCGCGCATCGACCTCGGAGAGCGCCGCGACTTCCTCGAAAGGCACGTCGAGCCGGTCCGCGAACATGTGCATGATCTGCGCGCGCAACGCGTTCGGCGGCAGCGCTTGCAGTAGCGGCTTCGCATCGAAGAGCGCGCGGGCCCGGCCTTCGGGCGTATCGAGTTCCTTGCCGGCAATCACCTCGCTCAACATGAACTGCGACAGCGGCGTCGCTCGCTCGATCTGCTCGGCGAACGCCTCCTTGCCGAACTCGCGGATGAAGCTGTCCGGGTCGTGCTCGGGCGGCAGAAACAGAAACTTGATCGTCCGGTTGTCCGCCGCATGCGGCAAGCACGCATCGAGCGCGCGGCGCGCGGCGCGCCGCCCCGCGGCATCGCCGTCGAAGCTGAAGATGACCGTATCGGTCTGCCGCAACAACTTCTGCACGTGGATCGGCGTGCAAGCCGTACCGAGGGTCGCAACGGCGTTCGGACACCCGAGCTGCGCCAGCGCGACGACATCCATGTAACCTTCCACCACCAACACCGAGTGCGCCTCGCGAATCGCAAGTCGCGCCTCGAAAAGACCGTAAAGCTCGCTACCCTTGCTAAATAGTGGCGTTTCGGGCGAATTCAAATACTTCGGCTCTCCCGACTCGAGCACGCGCCCACCGAATCCGATCACCTGTCCCTTCACGTTCCGGATCGGAAACATGATCCGTTCGCGAAAGCGGTCGTAGCGGCGCGGCTGGCCTTCGCTATCGAGCTTGTCGCTGACGATGACGAGTCCCGCCTCGACGAGCGCATCGCTGCGATAGTCGGGAAAAGCAGCCTCCAGGTTTTGCCACCCGTCGGGGGCGAACCCCAGCCCGAAACGCGCCGCGATCTCGCCCGTCAGCCCCCGCTTCTTCAAGTAGCGGATCGCCTCGGGCGAGCCGCGCAGCGCCTTGCGGTAGTAGTCGCAAGCAATGTGCATGAGGTCCGAGAGCGCAGCCGCCGTCTTGGCGTTCGCCGTGCCCGGGCCGGCCTGCCATGCCTCGCCGCCCGAGCCCGCCGGGCCCGCGCGGCCCGGCGCCGGTTCCTGCGGCACCGTCAGCCCGACCGATTGCGCGAGCTCGCCCACCGCTTCGGGGAAAGCCAGACCGGCGTGGTCCATCAGAAACCCGATCGCCGTGCCGTGCGCACCGCATCCGAAGCAGTGATAGAACTGCTTCGTCGGACTGACCGTAAACGACGGGCTTTTCTCGTTGTGGAAAGGGCACAGGCCGACGAAGTTCGCGCCGCCCTTCTTGAGCTGGACGTATTTGCCCACCACATCGACGATGTCGACGCGGTTCAGCAAGTCCTGCAGAAACGAGTGCGGAATCACGTTGCGTGTCGCCGGCGCGGCCCGCCCCGCGCGTTCGCGCGGCGGCGAGCCCGCGTTTCGCTATTTGGCGAGCGCAGCTTTGACGAGCGCCGATACGGCCGTCATGTCGGCACGCCCCGCGAGCTTGCCCTTCAGGACGCCCATCACCTTGCCCATGTCCTGGGGACCGGCGGCACCGGTTTGCGCCACGGCGTGCTGCACTTCGGCCGCGATTTCGGCTTCCGAAAGCTGCGCCGGCATATAACCTGCGAGAACCGCCAGCTCGGCCGTTTCCTTGTCGACGAGATCGGTACGGCCCGCGGCTTCGAACTGGCTGATCGAGTCCTTGCGCTGCTTGATCATCTTGTCGATGACGGCCGTGACGGCCGTGTCGTCGAGCGTCGTACGCTCATCGACCTCGCGTTGCTTGATCGCCGCGAGCAGCAGGCGAATCGTCGCGAGACGCTCCGATTCGCGCGCGCGCATGGCGGACTTCATGTCGTCGTTGATCCGATCCTTCAAACTCATCATTCACCCGAAGAACGCATTGAAACAGAAGGAAAACGCTTACCGAGCGCAAAAACCCGCTTGGGATCCGACCTCAAGCGGGTTTTTGCGCGACGCACGGACTGATCCGCACGGCGCGGCTAAATCGTTAGAGCTATCAGTAGAACTTCTTCGGCAACATCTGGCTGCGCAGGCGCTTGAAATGGCGCTTCACTGCCGCAGCTTTCTTGCGTTTGCGTTCAGCCGTAGGCTTTTCGTAAAACTCGCGCGCACGAAGCTCGGTCAGAAGACCGTTCTTCTCGATCGTGCGCTTGAAGCGGCGCATCGCGACTTCAAAGGGCTCGTTTTCTTTTACGCGGATGATCGTCATGTTCCTAACGGAAACTTGGCAAAGGTTCGGGAGTATAGCAGACGATCTGCATTAATGCCAGGCGCCTGTCAAGCGTCCGTTTTGCGAGCGTATTCCGCCGCGGCCTGGCCCGCCGCGACCCCGGACGCCCACGCCCACTGGAAGTTGTAGCCGCCGAGCCAGCCCGTCACGTCGACGGCTTCCCCGATGAAATAGAGCCCCGGGACGCGCTCGCTCATCATCGTGGCCGACGACAGCTCTCGCGTGTCGACTCCGCCCTTCGTCACCTCCGCCTTGCGGTAGCCCTCCGTGCCGCTCGGCACGAGCGTCCATACCGAAAAAGCCTCGCCGAGCCGGCGCAGCGTCTTGTCGGGAAGGTCCGCCACGCGCGCATCGGGCGAAAGTCCCTGCGTTTCGAGCCAGGCGTGCGCAAGCCGCGACGGCAGCCACTCGGCGATCAGAGTGCCAATCTGGCGCTTCGTTGCGCTCTTGGCCTGCAGCAGCTCGGCGACAGGCTCGCGATCGGGCAGCAGATCGATCCGGATCGGCTCGCCCGGCTGCCAGTAGCTCGAGATCTGCAACACGCCTGGTCCGGATAGACCGCGATGGGTAAAGAGCAGGTCTTCGACGAACGACCCGGCTACCTTCGTCTTCTTTTCGCCTGTCGCCACACCGACTTCCAGGGAGACGCCCGACAGGGCCATGAACGGCGCCCAAACATCTGACGAAAAGGTCAACGGCACGAGAGCCGGACGCGGCTCGACGAGCTTATGGCCAAACTGCTTTGCCACCCGATAAGCGAAGTCCGTTGCGCCGATCTTCGGGATCGACAGTCCGCCCGTGGCAACGACGAGCGCGCGCGCCGCGATCGGGCCCGCGCTCGTATCGAGCGCAAACCCGCTGCCGTTCGCATGACGGACCGCATCGACGGTCACGGGGCGCCGCCATGCAACCTTGCCCGTGTCGCATTCCGCCTTGAGCAGGTCGATGATCGCTTCGCTCGAGTGGTCGCAGAACAACTGCCCGCGGTGCTTCTCGTGCCATGAGACGCGGTGCGCCTTCAACAGGGAGAGGAAATCGCGCGGCGTATACCGCGCAAGCGCGGAGCGGCAAAAGTGCGGGTTGGCCGAGAGAAAATTGGCGGGGCTCGCCTGCAGATTCGTGAAGTTGCAGCGGCCGCCGCCGGAAATACGGATCTTCTCCGCAAGCCGCGCCGCATGGTCGATGAGCACGACGCGCCGACCGCGCTGTCCCGCCACCGCCGCGCACATCATCCCCGCCGCACCGGCGCCGATCACCGCGATATCGAAATCTTCCATGGCGCGCAGTGTAGCGTGTTCGATCCGCTCCGGCGCGGCTATCCATTACCGGATTACCGCGTGAGAACCGTTACGATCCAATGCCAGCAGCCGTCCTCACTCCCGGCGACAGCCAGCCGCCAATCGCTGCGCTGGTATAATTTTACGTTTCCATTGGAAAGGTTGGACGGGCGCACCACGTCGCCGGACGTCGGCTCCATCGCACCGCCCGCCGCCCTTTGCATCACCCACCATGCTCGTTCTCGGCATCGAAAGCTCCTGCGACGAGACCGGTCTCGCGCTGTATGACAGCGAGCGCGGTCTCCTGGCGCACGCCCTTCACTCGCAGATCGCCATGCATCGCGACTACGGCGGCGTCGTGCCGGAGCTCGCTTCGCGCGACCATATCCGTCGCGCCCTGCCGTTGCTCGAGGAGGTCCTCACACGCGCGAGCGCGCGCGGCACCGATGTCGACGCCATCGCCTTCACGCAAGGCCCCGGCCTGGCCGGCGCGCTGCTCGTGGGCGCAAGCGTTGCCAACGCGCTCGCCATGGCTTGGGACAAGCCGACGATCGGCATCCATCATCTCGAAGGCCACTTGCTGTCGCCGCTGCTCGTCGAAGCACCGCCGCCGTTTCCGTTCGTCGCGCTGCTCGTTTCGGGAGGACATACGCAGCTGATGCGCGTGACCGACGTCGGCATCTACGAAACGCTCGGCGAAACCGTCGACGATGCGGCCGGCGAAGCGTTCGACAAGACAGCGAAGCTGCTGGGGCTCGGCTATCCGGGCGGCCCCGAAGTCTCCCGCCTTGCCGAATACGGCACGCCGGGCGCCGTGGAGCTGCCGCGGCCGATGCTGCACTCAGGCGATCTCGATTTCAGTTTCAGCGGACTCAAGACCGCCGTCCTCACGCAAGTGAAGAAGCTCGGCCAGAACGTCTGCGAGCAGGCGAAGGCCGATCTCGCACGCGGTTTCGTCGATGCGGCGGTCGACGTCCTCGTTGCCAAGTCGCTCGCCGCGCTGAAGAAGACGCATCTGACAAGGCTCGTCGTGGCGGGCGGCGTCGGCGCGAACCGGCAGCTGCGCGACGCGCTTTCGCAAGCGGCGCAAAAGCGTCGGTTCGACGTGCACTACCCGGACCTGTCGCTTTGCACCGACAACGGTGCGATGATCGCCCTCGCCGGCGCTTTACGTCTGCAGCGCTGGCCCGAGCAGGCCAGCAGGGACTACGCGTTCACCGTCAAGCCGCGCTGGGACCTCGCCTCGCTCGCGCGATAACGGCACCCAGTTATGCAGCAAGCGCAGGCTGGCGCTTGTCGTGCTCGATCACGGCGTAAGCGCTGTGGTTGTGGATCGACTCGAAATTCTCGGCCTCGAGCGTGTAGGCGACGATCCGCTCGTCCGCATTGAGCCGCTGCGCGACATCGCGCACGAGATCCTCGACGAATTTTGGGTTCTCATAAGCGCGCTCGGTCACGAACTTCTCGTCGGGGCGCTTGAGCAACCCCCAGAGCTCGCACGACGCCTCATCTTCAGCAATCCTGATCAATTCCTCGGCCGACATGTCGCCCGTGAGCTCGGCGCGAATCGTCACATGCGAGCGCTGATTGTGAGCGCCGTATTGCGAGATCTCCTTCGAGCATGGGCAAAGGCTCGTCACGGGCACGAGGACCTGCACGAACGTGCGCAGCACGCCGTCGCGCATTTCGCCCGTCATCGTCACTTCGTAGTCGAGCAGACTCGAGACGCCCGAAACGGGCGCCGTCTTGCTGACAAAGTACGGAAACGACACCTCGATGCGGCCTGCCGGCGCTTCGAGCTTCTCGAGCATCGCGGCCAGCATCGCGCGAAACGTCGCCGACTCGAGCGGCGCCTTGCTTTCCTCGAGCAACGCGACGAAGCGCGACATGTGCGTGCCCTTCTGATCGGCGGGCAGATGGACATCGAGGTTCCAGATGCCGACCGTCGCCTGCGCGTCGCCGTTTGCCGTACGCACGGCGAGCGGGTGACGCACGCCTTTTACGCCGACGCGCTGAATGGAGATTTGCCGCGTATCAGGCGAGCTTTGCACGTCGGGCATCGCGAAGGCTGGGTTCATGAGATTCATGGTTCTTTTGGTCCTTTAAGGCGCAGCGGCGAGAAACACCGCGCACCTATCGGCGCCGGCCATGCAGATCACTGCATATAACGAAACATGGGCCGAGAGGCCCATGCATGAGTACGCTACGGCAAGAACGCAGCCGCCGTGAAGCGGCGGCCGCATCGTTACGCGACGCGTTGCGCAAGCTTCGCGGCAGGCTCGACGAAACGCGCGCGAATCGATTTTTCGATGCCCGCGCCGTCGAGACCGCACTCTGCCAACAACTTGGCCGGATCGCCGTGATCGATGAAGCTGTCGGGGAGGCCCAATTGTAGTACGGGCCGAACAACCCCATTGGCGAGCAGGGTTTCCACGCAAGCGGACCCGGCGCCGCCCATGATGCAGCCTTCCTCGACCGTCACGAGCGCATCGTGGGTTTGCGCGAGCTCGAGCAGCAACGCGGTATCGATCGGCTTCACGAAGCGCATGTTGGCCACCGTCGCATTGAGCGCCTCGGCCGCCGCGAGCGACGGTGCGACCATCGTGCCGAACGCGAGGATGGCGATGCGGTTGCCCTTGGCGGCCGTCGATTGCCGACGAACCTCGCCACGACCGACCGGAATCGCCGACATCTGCTTGGCCGTCGCGACGCCGATGCCGGCGCCGCGCGGGTACCGCACTGCCGTCGGATTCGACTGCTGCAGCGCCGTGTAGAGCATCTGGCGGCATTCGTTCTCGTCGGACGGCGCCATGACCGTCATGTTCGGAATGCAGCGCAGGAAGGCCAGATCGTAGGCGCCCGCGTGCGTCGCACCGTCGGCGCCGACGAGCCCGGCGCGGTCGATCGCGAAGACGACGGGCAGATTCTGGAGTGCCACGTCGTGGATGAGCTGATCGTAGCCGCGCTGCAGGAACGTCGAATAAATGGCGACGACGGGCTTCATGCCTTCGGCGGCCAGACCGCCCGCGAACGTCACCGCATGCTGCTCGGCAATGCCGACGTCATAGTAGCGGTCGGGGAAGCGCTTCTCGAATTCGACGAGACCGGAGCCCTCGCGCATGGCGGGCGTGATGCCGACCACGCGCGAATCGAGCTCGGCCGCATCGCAAAGCCACTCGCCGAAAACCTGCGTATAAGTCTTCTTGGGCGGCACGGCAGGCGGCTTGATCCCTTCGGCCGGATTGAACTTGCCAGGGCCGTGGTAGAGCACCGGATCGGCTTCCGCGAGCTTGTACCCTTGCCCCTTCTTCGTCACGACGTGAAGGAATTGCGGCCCGCGCAACTCACGGATGTTCTGCAGTGTCGGGATCAGCGAATCGAGATCGTGTCCATCGATCGGGCCGATATAGTTGAAGCCGAACTCCTCGAAGAGCGTAGCCGGCACGACCATCCCTTTCGCGTGCTCTTCAAGCTTGCGCGCAAGCTCGAGCATCGGCGGCGCGACGCGCAACACACGCTCCACGCCCGCGCGAGCCGCGGCATAGAAACGGCCCGACATCAGCCGGGCGAGATGACGGTTCAGTGCGCCGACGGGCGGCGAAATCGACATGTCGTTGTCGTTGAGGATCACGAGCAACGGCACGTCGTCGCAGACGCCGGCGTTGTTCATCGCTTCGAACGCCATGCCGGCCGTCATTGCGCCGTCGCCTATGACGGCGATCGAAAAACGGTTGTCACCCGCGAGCTTGTTCGCGATCGCCATGCCGAGCGCGGCCGAAATCGACGTGCTCGAATGGGCCGTGCCGAACGTGTCGTATTCCGATTCCGAGCGGCGCGGGAAACCCGAAATGCCATGGCGCTGACGCAGCGAGTGCATCTGATCGCGGCGCCCGGTGAGAATCTTGTGCGGGTACGTTTGATGGCCGACGTCCCAGACGATGCGGTCGTGCGGCGTGTCGAACACGTAATGCAGAGCGATCGTGAGCTCCACCGTGCCGAGATTGGACGACAAGTGCCCGCCCGTCTGCGACACGCTGTCGAGCACGAACGCGCGCAGCTCGTCGGCAAGCGGCTTCAGTTGACGACGGTCGAGACGGCGAAGGTCCGCCGGGTCGTCGATAGTTTTGAGCAAGTCGTACATCGTCGTTCCATTGTAGGAAAACTTACGCGCCCGCTTTTTTCTCGCGCTCCCCGTGGCATTCGCGCGGCGGCGGGCTTAGCGTTCAACTGACCCGGTTCACCACCAGGTCCGCCAACTCGGCGAGACGTTGCGCACGCCCGCCGAATGAGCCTAGTGCCTCGTGCGCCTCGCGATGCAATTGAGCCGCGAGCGCACGCGACGCCTCGAGACCGAGGATGGACACGTAGGTCGGCTTGCCGTCCTTCGCGTCCTTGCCCGCCGTCTTGCCGAGCGTTGCCGAATCCGTCGTCACGTCGAGAATGTCGTCGACGACCTGGAACGCCAGCCCGATCGCCGCGGCGTAGCGGTCGAGCGCACCCATCGCGGCGGCATCGGGCGCCTCGCCCGCGAGCGCGCCCATCCGTACGGCCGCGCGCAATAGCGCTCCGGTTTTCATCCGATGCATCGTCTCGAGCTGGATACGCGTCAGCGTCAAGCCGACGCTCGCGAGATCGATCGCCTGGCCGCCCGCCATGCCGAGCGACCCGCTCGCCAGCGCAAGCTCGCGCACGAGCGCGGCCTGAGCCGGCACGTCGAGCGCCGCTTCGTCGGTCAGCGCGATGAAAGCCTGCGATTGCAATGCGTCGCCGACGAGCAGCGCCGTGGCCTCGTCGTACTGGACATGCACCGTCGGCTTGCCGCGCCGCAGCTCATCATCGTCCATGCACGGCATATCGTCGTGCACGAGCGAGTAGACGTGGATCATCTCGATCGCGGCAGAGGCCGCTTCGAGGGCCGCCGCGCGCGCGCCCGTCAGCTCGCCCGCCGCATGCACGAGCAGCGGCCGCACCCGCTTGCCGCCGCCGAGCGCCGCGTAGCGCATCGCTTCGTGCAGCCGGGCAGGCTCGATCCGCGGGCCCGGCAGATATCGCTCGAGCGCCGCCTCGACGCGCGCGAGCACCGCGCGCATCCATTCTTCAAAAGTCATAAGTCGTCTCCGCCTTCCGCGGCAGGGGTGCCGGCGGGCAGAGGCTTCAACGTCTCGCCGTCGAGTACGCGCACTTGCTGCTCCACCTTTTCCAGTTGTTGCTGACAGTAGGCCACGAGCGCCGCGCCGCGCCGATACGCGGCGAGGGACTCCTCGAGGCTCAGCGCGCCGCCCTCCATTCGAGCGACGAGCTGCTCCAGTTCCGCGAGCGCCGCTTCATAGTTCTCGGGTAGCGGCCCCTCGCTGTCGGGCCCGCTTTGTGCGCGTGAGGCGGCGTCCTCGGGTGCGGTGTTCGCCATCGAAATAGGGTGAATTCAAAAACAAGTCGGACATTCTACGGCAAAAGCCGGCAGTCGGCCCCATCCGGCACCTTTTGCCATTCGCATCAACACAACGTTTGCGCAACTATCCTGCCCGGCGTCGCCGCAATAGGGGCATGGTAATGAAGGGGAAGTCGATATGAGCTGCTTCGAGTCGATACGGACATCCGAGTGTTGCGCGGGCGCCAAAACAATAGACGAATCACCCGTCGTTTGGCCGATGGATACGCCCGAGCGGCGGGCCAGGGCGCCCTGCTGCGGTCGAATCAACGGACAAATCATGGACTTAGGTGCCCCACGGAAGGGGGAAAGGGTATAATCGCGGGCTCCCCAAATCGAATCTTCGATGGTTGGGTTGTTCACTGCTTTCACGTCTTCACGGGAGTGGGAATGTCCAATCTGAGCAATGCATTGCAGCTGAAGGCAATCTCGAGTCAGCTGCCAGTCACGGCTTACTTTGACGAAGCGCTTCTCGAGCGCGAACTGGAAGTCCTTTTCAAGAAGGGTCCCCGTTACGTCGGGCACGAGTTGATGGTGCCCGAAGTCGGGAGCTATTTTGCGCTGCCCTCCGAAAACGAGGGCCGCGTCCTCGTGCGCAACGAGCGCTCGGAGATCGAGCTGCTCTCCAACGTGTGCCGCCATCGTCAGGCCATCATGCTGGGCGGGCGCGGACAGACGCAGAACATCGTCTGTCCGCTGCATCGGTGGACCTACAACCTCGACGGCGAGTTGCTCGGCGCCCCGCACTTCGCCGACAACCCTTGCCTGAATCTCGGCGCCACGAAGCTGCAGAACTGGCACGGCCTGCTTTTCGAGGCCGGGGGACGCGACGTGGCCAAGGATCTCGCCAAGCTCGGCACGCGCAATCACTTCGATTTCGCGGACTATATGTTCGATCACGTCGAGGTGCACGAGTGCAACTACAACTGGAAGACTTTCATCGAGGTTTACCTCGAGGACTATCACGTCGTACCTTTCCACCCGGGCCTCGGCAGCTTCGTCAACTGCGACGATCTCACATGGGAATTCGGCAACTGGTACAGCGTGCAGACCGTCGGCGTCCATGCGGGTCTTGCCAAGGCGGGCAGCCCCGTCTACCGCAAATGGCACGATGAAGTCCTGCGCATGCGCGGCGGCCAGCCGCCCGAGTACGGCGCCATCTGGATGGTCTACTACCCTGGGCTCATGATCGAGTGGTATCCGCACGTGCTGGTGCTGTCGTGGCTGATCCCGCGCGGCCCGCGCAAGACCACGAACATCGTCGAGTTCTATTATCCCGAGGAAATCGCCCTTTTCGAGCGCGAGTTCGTCGAAGCGGAGCGCGCCGCCTATATGGAAACAGCCCGCGAGGACGACGAAATCGCCGAGCGCATGGACGCCGGCCGGCTCGCGCTCATGCGGCGCGGCGAGTCGCAGGTGGGGCCGTATCAGAGCCCGATGGAAGACGGCATGCAGCACTTCCACGAATTCCTGCGGCGCGAGCTCGGTACGATCTGACGAGCATCGGGCGAGCGGCTTTGGCCCAGAGCAAGGCGGGCAAGAAGGTCTTCCTTCTTGCCCGCTTTTTCGTGCGAGGATGCGACAGTGAACGGCGCGCGCCGGCGAAACGCGCCGTCATCGGCTGAAATCGCCGTGAACAGGCCCTAAACTTTGAGCATCAATCAGCCTTCGCTCACCACGAGGACCATCATGCCGCACACCCATTACACGACGCTGATCCTGGCCACCAATCTCGCCGAGCGTCTCGAGCACGCGCCGCAATCCGTACTCGTCTTCGATTGCAGCTTCGATCTCGCCGATCCCGCTGCAGGCGTTGCGGCCTATGCGGCCGGCCATATTCCCGGCGCGCATTACCTGCATCTCGAGCGCGACCTCTCGGGGCCGAAGACAGGGAAGAACGGGCGGCACCCGCTGCCCGAGCGCACGGCGCTCGTCGATACGCTCGCCGCGCACGGCCTGATGCAGAACCAGCAGGTCGTCGCCTATGACGCGCAGGGCGGCGCTTACGCCGCACGGCTCTGGTGGCTTTTGCGCTGGCTCGGACATGATTCGATCGCCGTTCTCGACGGCGGCCTCCAGGCCTGGCAAGGCGCCGGATACAAGCTCGATACGGCGACGCCGGCCCGAGTGAAGGGTGACTTCAAGGCGGGAGCGCCGCTCGCGGTCACCGTCGATGCGCACGCGCTCGAGCAAAACCTGTCGACGCATGAGCGGCTCGTCGTCGATGCGCGCTCGCCGGATCGCTACCGCGGCGAGAACGAGACGATCGATCCCGTCGCCGGCCACATCCCCGGCGCCGTGAATCGCTTCTTCAAGGACAACCTGACGGCCGACGGGCGATTCAAGCCCGCGCATACGCTGCGCGACGAGTTCAAGGCCGCGATCGGAGCGACGCAGCCCGAACATGTCGTCCTGCAGTGCGGCTCGGGCGTCACGGCCTGCCACAACGCGCTGGCGATGGAAGTGGCGGGCTTGCACGGCTCCGTCCTCTACCCCGGCTCGTGGAGTGAATGGTGCGCGGAGCCGTCGCGTCCGATTACGGTGGGAGCTAAGCCCTAGTCCTGGGCCTGTATGTACGAACCGCGCGCGGACTCTTTGTCGCTCGTCGCGGACTCGCCAGCCGACTCAAAAGCCGTCTCGGTGCTAAGCCACGCCGTGCTCACGCAGCCAGGCGAGGGTGCGGCGCCACGCGTCTTCCGCATCCGCCTTGCGGTAGCTCGGCCGATAGTCGGCGAAGAACGCGTGCCCGGCATCGGGATAAACGACGAACTGCGAACCGCGGCCGACTTCCGGGCCTTTTGCGATCGCAGCCTTCATCCGCTCGATCACATCCTGGGGATTGCCTTGGTCCTGAAGCCCGTAAAGCCCGAGCACGGGCGCGTGCAGTTCGGCGACTCGGTCGATCGGGTTGAACGGCTTCGTGTCGGTCGGCTTGCCTTCCAGAAACCCGTAAAACGATACGACCGCCTTCAACTTCGGGTTGTGCTCGGCAAAGAGCCACGCCTGCCTGCCGCCCCAGCAGAACCCGACCACACCGACCCGCTTCAGATCGCCGCCGTGCTCGCCCGCCCATTGAACGGCGGCGTCGAGGTCGGCCATGACGGAGGCGTCGGGCACCTTGCTTACGAGCTCGTTGCTCAACTGCTGAATCGATTTGTAAGCGTTCGGATCGCCTTGACGCGAATATAGATTCGGCGCGAGCGCGAGGTAGCCGAGCTTCGCGAACCGCCGGCAGACATCGGCGATATGCTCGTGCACGCCAAAAATCTCGTGGATCACGATCACGACGGGAAGGTGCGTCTTGCCCTGCGGCTGCGCACGATAGGCGGGCACGAGTGTGCCCTGCGATTGGAACCCGACCGCGCCGGCCTCGAGGCCGGCACTGTCGGTATGGATGGTCTGCGCCGAGACGGGCAGCACGGCCGCCGCAAATCCGCTGCCGATCGTCGCCTTGAGGAACGTGCGGCGATCGAAGGGCACATGCGGCACGAGGGTATCGATATCCGGTGACAACATTTTCGCTCCTGGTTTTTTTGGGGCCACCCGCCGCGGACCGACCGGCGTACCGGCGCATCACCTCAATGCAGCTTGACGCGCGGCAACGTCGTGCGCCGCAGCCAGTGCGCGACGGTATCGAGCATCATGCGCGGATAACCGTGCAACGCGGCAATATGCAGCCTGTACAGCGACATGTACATGAAACGCGCAAAGAGTCCTTCGACGAGCATGCTGCCGCCGATCACCCCGCCCATCAGATTGCCGACCGCGCTGAAGTGACCGAGCGAGACGAGCGAGCCGAAATCGCGGTAAGTGAACTCCGGCAACGGCCGGCCGTCGAGCCGGTTGGCGAACGCGCGCAGCAGAAAGCTCGCCTGCTGGTGCGCGGCCTGCGCGCGCGGCGGCACCTTGCGGTCGTTGCCGTCGTGGCTTGGCCATGGGCACGCGGCACAATCGCCAAGTGCAAAGATATCGTCATCGGCTTCCGTTTGCAGCGTGCGCCGCACCACGAGCTGGCCGAGCTTCGTCACGGGCAGCCCGTCGAGCCGGGAAAGCACGGGCGGCGCCTTGATGCCGGCTGCCCAGACAGTCAGATCGGCACGCACCGTCTTGCCGCTAGCCGTGCGCACGAAGCCGGGCGCGATCTGAGCGACCCTCTCGCCTGTCATCAGCTTGACGCCTAGATTTCTCAGCAATTCCGCCGTTGCGCTCGAGACACGCTCTTGCAACGCGGGCAAAATGCGCGGCCCTGCCTCGATGACGACGAGGCCGATATCGTGGCTCGGATCGAGCTTATGCAGCCCGTACGCGGAAAGCACCTGTGCCGTATTGCGGAGCTCCGCCGAAAGCTCGACGCCCGTCGCACCGCCGCCAACGATCGCGATCTGGATGCGCGGCTCGCTTTCAGGCGACATCTCCGGCCCATCCTCGACGGTCACGTGCACTTGATGCTCAGCGCGCATGCAAGCGGCGATCAGCTTCTTGCGAAAGCGCTCCGCCTCTTCGACGGTATCGAGCGCGATCGAATATTCCTCGGCGCCGGGCACGCCGAAGAACGCAGTGGTGCTGCCGATGGCAATGACGAGGGTGTCGTACTCGAGCTCGCGTGCCGGCAGAATTTCGGCGCCGTCGTCGTCGATCACGCGCGCGAGCATGATCCGCTTCGCGGCGCGATCGATACCGACGAGCTCGCCCTGCTGAAACTCGAACCCATGCCAGCGCGCCTGCGCAGGGTATTCGAGCTCCTGCGTGAACGGATCCATGCTGCCGGCCGCGACTTCATGCAGCAACGGTTTCCAGATATGCGTCGGATAGCGATCGACCAGCGTAACGAGCGCGCGCTGAGCGGATTTTCGCTTGCGCCCGCCATACCGATCGCCAAGCCGCGTTGCGAGCTCCAGCCCCCCTGCCCCACCCCCTACCACGATGAAACGATGCATGCCTGATTCTCCGTAGTTGCCGTTGCTGATTCTTGTTGCCGGCATCACGATGTGATGCGCACCGCTGAGCGCGGGGGGCAGCTACCGTCAGTTTTCAGTGCGCCTCTTCCCAATTCGCTCCCACACCGACTTCCGCGACGAGCGGCACCTTGAGCTCCGCAACGCCGCACATGAGCTGAGGCAACTTCTCGCGGACGGTCGGCAATTCGTCTTCCGGTACTTCCAGCACGAGCTCGTCGTGAACCTGCATGATCATGAGGCTCGCCGCGTTCTCGCGCTCGAGCCAGTCCTGCACGGCAATCATCGACATCTTGATGAGATCGGCGGCCGTGCCCTGCATCGGCGCGTTGATCGCGGCGCGTTCGGCCGCCTGCCGGCGCGGGCCACTCCCGCCGTTGATCTCCGGCAGCCAGAGGCGGCGGCCGAACACCGTTTCGACGAAACCCTTCTCCTTCGCGCTCATGCGCGTGTCGTCCATATACCGCGCGACACCGGGGTAACGGGTGAAATAACGGTCGATATAGAGCTTCGCCGCATCGCGCGTGATGCCGAGGTTCGACGCGAGGCCGAACGAGCTCATCCCGTAGATCAGGCCGAAATTGATGACCTTCGCGATGCGGCGCTGATCGTCCGTCACTTCGAGCGGCGTCACGCCGAAGACTTCCGACGCCGTTGCACGATGGATGTCTTCGCCTTTCGCGAACGAGGCCAGCAGCGACTCGTCGCCGGAGATGTGCGCCATGATGCGCAGCTCGATCTGCGAGTAATCGGCCGAGACGATCTTGCGGCCCTCGGGGGCGATAAACGCCTCGCGGATGCGGCGACCTTCGGCCGTGCGCACCGGAATGTTCTGCAAATTGGGATCGTTCGAGGCGAGCCGCCCCGTTACCGCGACGGCCTGCGCGTAGTTGGTATGAACGCGCCCCGTGCGCGGATTGACCATGCGCGGAAGCTTGTCCGTATAAGTCGACTTCAGCTTCGACAACCCGCGATGCTCGAGCAGCAGCTTCGGCAGCGGATAATCTTCGGCAAGCTTTTGCAGGACATCTTCGTCCGTCGACGGCGCGCCGCTCGGCGTCTTCTTGATGACCGGCAGTTGCAGACGCTCGAAGAATATCTGTCCGATCTGCTTCGGCGAGCCGAGATTGAACTCGCCGCCCGCCAGCTTGTAAGCCTCGGCTTCGAGTTCGATGAGGCGCGTGGCGATTTCGTTGCTTTGCCGGCGCAAGCGCTCACTGTCGATGAGCACGCCGTTGCGCTCCACCTTGCGCAACACGCGCGACGTCGGAATCTCGATATCGCGATAGACGCGCAAGAGGCCCGGCTCGCATTCGATGCGCGGATAGAGCGCCGCATGGAGTTGGTACGTGACGTCCGCGTCCTCGGCCGCGTACTCGGCCGCGGTCGCAAGCGGCACCTCGTCGAAGCACAGTTGGCCCGCGCCCTTGCCGCAAACATCTTCGTACTTGATGGTCTCGACCCCGAGGTGACGCATCGCGAGACTGTCCATGTCGTGCGAACGGTGCGATTCGAGCACGTACGACTGGAGCAGCGTGTCGTGCTCGACGCCGTTCAATGCGATGCCGTGGTTGAGCAGCACCTGCTCGTCGTATTTGAGGTGCTGGCCCAGCTTCTTCTTCTCGGGGTTCTCGAGCCACGGCTTCAGTCGCGCAAGCACTTCATCGCGCGGCAACTGCTCGGGATGGTCCGGGCCGCGATGCGCCACCGGGATGTACGCGGCGCAGTTGGCCTCGACGGCGAGCGAAAGGCCGACGATCTCGGCGACCATCGGATCGAGCGAAGTCGTCTCGGTATCGAACGACGTGATCGGCGCCGCGTCGATTCTGGCTAGCCAGGTGTCGAATTGCTCCCACGTCTGCACGGTTTCATAGTGGCGCGGCGCCTCGATCGTCGGAGCCGGCGCGGCCGCGAGCACGTTGGCCGCTTCGGGCGCGACCTCCTGTGCCGTTTCGACTTGCTCGATGAGCGTTTCCACTTCGCGCAGCCATGTGCGGAAGCCGTAGCGCATGAACAGCTCGCGCAGATCGAGCGGCGATTCGGGGCGCGTCGTCAAGGTCTCTTCGATCGACGCGACGTGGTCCTTCAGGTCGCATGCGCGCTCGACCGTAACGAGCTTCTTGCCGAGCGGCAAAAAATCGAGGGCGCGGCGCAGATTCTCGCCGACGGCGCCTTTGATGTCCGCGGCGTTCGCGATGACGCCCTCGAGCGTCTCGTATTGCGAGAGCCACTTGACGGCGGTCTTCGGACCGCACTTGGCGACGCCGGGTACGTTGTCGACCGTATCGCCGATGAGCGAAAGGTAGTCGATGATTCGCTCGGGCGGCACGCCGAACTTCGCGATCACGGCCTCGCGATCGAGCGTTTCGTTCGTCATCGTGTTGACGAGCGTGACGTGCGGGCTCACGAGCTGAGCGAGGTCCTTGTCACCCGTCGAGATGAGGACGTTCATTCCCTCGCGCTCCGCTTCGGCGGCCAGCGTGCCGATGACGTCGTCGGCCTCGACGCCGTCCACCATCAGCAACGGCCAGCCGAGCGCGCGCACGGCGAAATGGATCGGCTCGATCTGTTTCGCCAGGTCGTCCGGCATCGGCGGACGATGAGCCTTGTACTCGGGGTACCACTCGTCGCGAAACGTCTTGCCCTTGGCGTCGAACACGCACGCGCTATACTCTGCCGTGACATCCTTGCGCATGCGCCGCAACATGTTGACGATCCCATAGAGCGCACCCGTCGGTTCGCCGTCAGGACCGCGCAAGTCAGGCATCGCGTGGTAAGCCCGATAGAGATAGCTTGATCCATCGACCAACACCAGGGTCTTACCTTTTAGGTTTCGTTCCAAAAGCATTATGAACAAGACTAGAAAAGTGATTCCGAGTCTGCGATCGCTCGCAGATCAAGAACGCGCAACGGCCAAGAAGGCCCGCGCATCGTGGCAGATGTTCACGATTATGGCAGAGTTCATCGAGGCGACCGAGTACCTCTCGGAGATCCGCCCGGCCGTCAGCATCTACGGCTCGGCGCGCCTGAAGCCGAACTCGCCGTACTACAAGCTGACGATGCAGATCGCGCGCAAGCTGTCCGACGCGGGCTTCGCCGTCATCTCGGGCGGCGGCCCCGGCATCATGGCGGCCGCGAACCGCGGCGCGCATGCGGGCAAGGCCCCGTCCGTCGGACTCAACATCGAGTTGCCGCACGAGCAGTCGGGCAATCAGTGGCAGGACATCTCGCTGCGTTTTCGCCACTTCTTCACGCGCAAGGTCACGTTCGTCAAGAACTCGGACGCCGTCATCGTGATGCCGGGCGGCTTCGGCACGCTCGACGAGCTCGCCGAAGTCCTCACGCTGATTCAGACGAAGAAGTCGCGCCACGTCCCGATCATTCTCGTGGGCGGCGAGTTCTGGAAGGGGCTCCTCGACTGGTTCCAGAATTCGATGGTGCCGATGGGGCTCATCAGCCCCGGCGACATGAACCTGATGAAGGTCATCGACGATCCGGACCAGGTGCTCGAGGCGGTGCTTTCGTTCTACGAGGATCGCGAAGAGCCCCAGCCGCAGACGGTCAAGGCGGAAGAGGATCGGATGTTTTATCTCTGAGGCGCGAAGCGGCCTACTCCCCAATCGCAATGATCTGATTCAGCTGCTCGCATGCCGCTGCGAAGACTTCGTCGGGCGCACGCTTCCATGGATGCGCCTTGGCGCCGCGCGCGCGCCAGTCGAACGACTTCGGCTGGTGCCCAAGCACGTAACTCGTAATGTTCTTCGGCCCGCGAAACTTGATTGCAAACGGGTTAGTGTCATTGAACGCCGCTGTAGTCATCGGGAGTCCAATCACGATTCCAGTTTTTTCATTGAACGGTTTCGGCGAGAGGACCAGCATCGGGTGGAAATCCCGCATCTCGCGGCCAATCTGAGGATTGCAATCGATCCAGATGATGTCGCGTCGTTCCGGCACCCATGAACCGCCCGCCATCAGACCACCTCAGCGCCGACGGGGCCCGTTGCCATCGCTTCGCCCCCGTGTTTCGCGGGGTCGAACTGTGCCAGCTTCTCCGCGAGTGTGAGTTTGCGAGGACCGATCGGCTTCACCGTCACGCCCACCTCGTCGGTCGTCACTTCGACCTCCTGCCCCACCTCGAAGTGGGCAGACCGTGCAACGGCCGCGGGGATCCGAACAGCCAAGCTGTTCCCCCACTGCTGAATCCTGAGCGTGGCCGATTTTGCCATGGCGCAATCCCCTTTCGTATAGACAAGTATATACGGTCGCGCACGACGTTTCAACATGTGGATACGCTGCGAACGCGATCGTCAGCAACGTTTCCCTATTGAAACGCCACCTCCGCAAAACTGCGCAACTTGCGGCTATGCAGACGGTCGAGCCCGTTCATCCGCAAGAGCTCCATGGCCTTCACCCCGATCTGCAGGTGCTGATCGACCTGAGCGCGATAGAACTGATCGGCCATGCCGGGCAGCTTCACCTCCCCGTGCAGCGGCTTGTCCGAGACGCACAGCAGCGTGCCGTACGGCACGCGGAACCTGAAGCCGTTTGCCGCAATCGTCGCGCTTTCCATGTCGAGCGCGATCGCGCGGCTCTGCGAAAGCCGCCGCACCGGCTCTCGATAGTCGCGCAGCTCCCAGTTGCGATCGTCGACGCTCGCCACCGTCCCCGTGCGCATCACACGTTTCAACTCGGCGCCTTCGAGCTGTGTCACCTGCGCGACGGCGCGCTCGAGCGCGACCTGTACCTCGGCTAGCGCCGGAATCGGCACCCAGAGCGGCAGGTCGGCATCGAGCACGTGATCCTCGCGCACATAGCCGTGTGCCAGCACATAATCGCCGAGCCGCTGGGTGTTTCTGAGGCCGGCGCAGTGCCCGAGCATGATCCATGCGTGCGGCCGCAACACGGCGATGTGATCGGTGATCGTCTTCGCGTTCGAGGGGCCGACGCCGATGTTGATCATCGTAATGCCGCTGCCGTCGGCCCGCTTCAGGTGATAGGCGGGCATTTGCGGCAGCCGCACCGGCGCCGTTCCTTCGTCCGGCTGCTCACCGAGATTCGCGTTGTAGGTGACGACGTCGCCGGGCTCGACGAACGACGTGTATTGGCATCGATAGGCACGCAGCTCCTCGTCGTCGGTAGGCGACATCAGGGCGTGCCCGAGTTTCGTGAATTCGTCGATGTAGAACTGATAGTTCGTGTAAAGAACGTAGTTCTGAAAATGCGTGGGCGACGTCGCCGTATAGTGCTTGAGACGATGCAGCGAAAAATCGACGCGCGGCGCCGTAAAGAGCGCAAGCGGATGCGGCTCGCCGGGCGCCGGCTCGTACGTGCCGTTGACGATGCGATCGTCGAGCTGCGCGAGATCGGGCGTATCGAAAACGTCGCGCATCGCCATCAGCCGATCACGCCCGAGGTCGCCTTCGAGGTGAATGCCTTCAGCGAACGCGAAGTGAATGGGGATCGGCTGCTGCGATACGCCGACTTCGATCGAAACGCTGTGATTCTTCGCAAGAAGCCGCAGCTGCTCGCGGTAGTAGTTGCCAAAGAGATCGGGGCGCGTCACCGTCGTTTCATAAACGCCAGGACCTGCAACGAAGCCGTAGGAGCGGCGCGAATCGACGCGCGTATTGACTTCAGTCTGAACACGCACGAACGGATAGCAGGCGCGCACATGCTCGGTGAAGGCTTCGTTGCGGCGGTAGCGCGCGAAGGCGTCGCGCAGGAACGCGGTATTGGCCTCGTAGATCGCGGAGAGCCGCGCGACGGCATCGGCCGCGTCGGTGAAGGCTTCGGTCGGAAAGTCGCTCGGGTGCACTGCCCGCGCATGCTGAGTCAGATCGTTTTTCATCTTTGATTTCGCCTCGTCGAATGCAACGACATTACCACGAAGTATGTGGCTAAACGTTGCGCGGCCGGTCACGCTGGCCATTCGGCCAGCGAGGCGTGGGGACATGCGCCACGGCGCTCAAAAAAATGTGTCCCGGTGCGTGCGCAAGCGAAGCCGTTTTGGGGGACGCATTTGCTAGAATCTAAGGGTTCCCTTGGAGAAACACTATGAAGCCGTATCTCCCCGTCGCCGTTGCCGTTTCGGCGATGCTTGCCGTGTGCGGCGTCTCCGCCGCCCAACCGGCCGATAACGCCCAGGCGCACGCGGCATCGCGCGCTGCCAACGAAGCGGCGGGTCTGCCCGATCTTGACGCCATCAATCGGCCGGCGGCGGAGGTCTCGTCGAAAGTCGATATCAACGTGCCGCGCACGCCGAGCTTCTATGAGAGGAGCGGCAACGGCACCGAAATCACCGAGTACCGCGACAAAGGCAAGCCCGTCGAGATCGACGTTCGCTCGAATTTCGGTACGCACTATCAGATGAGCGCCTCGCCCGATACTTCCCCGAAACCTCACGACAGCGGTCAGCCAAGTACGCGCCTGCCGTCGATCAACCTGCATTACTGATTGTTATGAAGGGACCGTCATCGGGCCGTCACGCATGAGCGGCCGGCCCGCCGTGGCGCTGTCTCAGCCTCAGCAACGTTCATCGTCGCGCCGCCGAACGCCGGCTTTTGCTGGCGGGTGCCTTGCAAGGCGCGCCAAGCGCACTCCCTTGCCGTTCGTCAATCCGATTTCGAAGCTCTCCGCATGGCCGTATTCACTGTCGTCAACGAAACCGACCTCGCGCAATGGATGCGCCACTACGATCTCGGCGAGGTCGTCGATTTTCGCGGCATCAGCTCGGGCATCGAAAACAGCAACTACTTCCTCACCACGACGCGTGGCGACTTCGTCCTCACGATCTTCGAAAAGCTGACGGCCGAGCAGTTGCCGTTCTATCTCGATCTGATGCGCCACCTGGCGTCGCATAGCGTGCCGGTTCCGGATCCCGTGCCGCGCGACGACGGCGCGCTCTTCGGCATCCTGCACGGCAAGCCCGCCACCATCGTGACGAAGCTCGAGGGCAAGGCCGAACTCGCGCCCGGCGCCGAACATTGCGGGGAAGTGGGCCAGATGCTCGCGCGCCTGCATCTGGCGGGCCGCGATTTCAAGTCGCATCAGCCGAATCTGCGCAGCCTCGCCTGGTGGAAAGAAACGGTGCCGCAGATCGTGCCGTTCGTCGACGAAGCGCAGCGCGAGCTTATCGTCGACGAGCTCGCCCACCAGGAGGCATTCTTCGAATCGGCCGATTACGCAGCGCTGCCGGGCGGCCCCTGCCATTGCGATCTTTTCCGCGACAACGTGCTGTTCGCGCCGGCGGCGCCGGGAACGAACCACCAGGTGCGGCTCGGCGGATTCTTCGACTTCTATTTCGCGGGCTGCGACAAGTGGCTCTTCGACGTGGCGGTGACGGCCAACGACTGGTGCGTCGATCTTGCGACTGGCCGTTTCGATGGCGCGAGGCTCACGGCGCTGCTGCGCGCCTATCAGACCGTGCGGCCCTTCACGCCGGAAGAGAACCGGCATTGGCGCGACATGCTGCGTGCGGGCGCGTACCGTTTCTGGGTCTCGCGCCTTTACGATTACTATCTGCCGCGCGCGGCCGCGATGCTGCAGCCGCATGACCCCACTCATTTCGAGCGCATTCTGCGCCAACGCATGATGCACGCCGACGCCGCGAGCGCTTCCCCGCTATGCAACTAATCGAAGTTCCCGCAAAAACCGGCTACGTCTGGTACCGGCAGGGCATATGGCTCTTTCGCCGCAACCCGCTGGCGTTCCTGACGATCTTCTTCACCTACCTCTTCGCGATGTGGATCGTCTCGCTCGTGCCGATGGTAGGCGGCATCCTGCCGCTCGCGTTCATTCCGGGTGTGGCGGTAGGGTTCATGGCGGCCTGTCGCGACACGGTGGCGGGCAAGCCGGTCTTCCCGACGATACTGGTGGACGGATTCCGTTCGTATGGAGGGCTCGCCGCGCGACGGCTCATCGAGCTCGGCGGCCTCTACGTCGCGGCGATCGCGCTCGTGTTCGCGGGCTCGGCGCTCGCCGATGGGGGGATCTTGTTCAAATTGATGCTCGGCGTCTCCGGCGTGTCTCCGGAAACGCTGGCAAAGACGAAATCAGTGCCGCTTGCGGGGCTCGTGGCACTAGCCTGCTATGTGCCGGTAGCGATGCTTTTCTGGTTCGCGCCCATTCTCGCCGCGTGGCACGGCGTGCCGCCCGCCAAGGCAATGTTCTTCAGCCTCGTCAGCTGCTGGCGCAACCGCGGTGCGTTCATCGTCTACGCCGCGCTATGGTTCGCGACGGCAATCGTCGTATCGATCGGGCTTTCGTTCCTGATGGACGCGCTCGACGCGCACGACTATGCGTTCGCCGTGCTTTTTCCGGCGACGATCACGTTGACGACGATGCTCTACTGCTCGTTCTACGCGACCTACCGCGGTTGCTTCGGGACGCAGAACGCTGAAAAGCCGGCCGGGCAATAAGGCCGGGCCGGCTCGTTCGTCAGCACTCGGCTTTGCTCAGTACTGGCCGAGCCACGCCGCGGAAGGCGTCGCCGCGTCGCGGTCGAGCTTGCGCATGCGGTACTCGAGATCGTAAAGATCGGTGGCTTCCGCCAGATAGGCATCGTCGCGCTCTTTCTTGCGCTCGTCGGCGGATTTCGTCAGGAACAGGAACAGGCGGCTAAGCAGAAACATGGTGGACCTCTCGGCAGGGTTGACCCCTAGGTATTTACCCGTATTATAGGGAAAACCCTGATCACTTGCCAGTCCTTTGTCGCAGTGCGTCAAAACTGTCGCGTTAACGCATCGCTCATCCACTTTGGCCGCCGATTCGCGGCTCAGCGGCCGGACGCCGCGGCTCGCCTGACCGCGGCGTTGACAACCCGATTGCGTCTGCGCTGATAGCGGAAAAACTCCCACATCAGCGCGCTCGCATCGGGCCCTTTGCGCGAGTGGAATGGAATCGCATCATCGCCACCAGCCCACGCATGGCCTAGATCGGCAACGCGCACGAGCCGCACGACGCGGCGGCCGCCCGCCGAGTAGTCGCGGATCATCGTCCCCGCCTCCCGCGTTTCGCGAATGGTGCCCGAGACCGGCGCACCGCTGGCGTCCACAAGCCCGTTCGCGCGCAGAAACTCGACCGCGAGCTGTTCGGCGTTTTGCGGCGCCACCACCGCATCCTGGTCGCCCTGCACGATGACCGCCGGCATGCCCGGGTACGCCGTGGCGTCGATGGCGGCATCGACGAGCGCCACCGGGTCGTGCCGCGCGCCACGCCGCATCACGTCCATTGCCGTCATGCCGGAATGCGCCTCGCCGAACGCGGGTGCAGAGTGAAGCCCGACCGCCGCGAAGCGCTCCGGGTAGTGCATCGCAAGCAGTGAAGCGAGCCCCGCGCCGGCCGAAAGACCCGCGACGTAAACGCGCTCCGGGTCGAATCCATACGCCTCGACAAGCTCGTCGACGAGCGAGACGACGGCGCGCGCTTCTCCGCGTCCCGCGGAATCCCGATCGTCGTACCAATGCCAGCATCGGTGCGCATGTGCGTGCTTCGACTGCTCCGGATAGACGACGGCGAATCCTTGCGCATCGGCGACGAGGTTCATCCGCGTGCCCGCCGCGAACTCGTCGATGGTCTGCTTGCATCCGTGCAGCATCACCACGAGCGGCATCTGCAACGTCGAGCGCGTGGGCGGCACATAGAGGCCATACGACAGATGATTGACGAGGCGGCCCGGCATCGGTGGCGCCGAGTGATACGACCGCGTCCACGTTCCCTTCGCCCACGCCGCCGCGCGCGGACGCACGCGCGACTCCGGCGCCTCGCGCGCCTGCCGTGGCTTCGCCGCGCGTACGCTATCGGCGCGCGCCTTCCGCTGTTTTTTCGTGACATCGCGCAGGTAGTCCGCCTGCACCTTGGGCAGGCCCGTCATCAACCGCTTGAAGCCGTGTAGCCAGATTTTCGTCAGACTTTTTGTCATTGAGCGAAGCCCGCTGAAAGAGGAAACCGGCGCGCCCGTCCTTCCATGACGCACTGCACAATACTACCCCTTCGTCGATGTTCGACGCATGTCAATCCGTTGCGCACCTGTTTAATCAGTAAATTCTCGTTTCGCTGATTCCCTATCCGGAGCCCGGTCGCGGGTGCAGTCGCTATACTGTGCGTTCGCGCACGTTTTTCCTGTCGTCCGGTCCGGGGGCTTGCGCGTTCTTACGTATCATCAAGCCGAGCGCCCTCGCGCACGGCCCGCCCCGAAAGGCGCCCGTGAGGAATTCTCGTTGGGAGTCCCTCTCGGGGAAGTCCCCCTCGCGCGTACTGACATGCACGACCTTCCGCTTCACCTCTGGTATACGATCACGCGCCTCGGCGGCCCGGGTCTCACGCTGCCTCTCGCCCTCACGATCGCGCTGTGGCTCGCGCTCGGCTACACGTGGCGCCTCGCGGCGGGCTGGCTCGCCATCATCGCGGGGGCATCCTGCATCGTCGCGCTGACGAAGATCGCCTTTCTCGGCTGGGGGGTTGGCGTTCGCGAATGGGACTTCACCGGAGTGAGCGGCCACGCCATGCTCTCGACCGCTGTCTATCCGGTCGGCTTATTCCTGACCTTGCTACCGACGCGGACACGTATCCGCGTGCTTGGCGTCGCGCTCGGCATGGCCGCCGGCGTCGCGGTCGGGCTCTCGCGCGTGGTGCTCGAAGCGCATTCGCCGTCGGAAGCCATCGCCGGTTGCATCATCGGCGCGCTCGCCGCCGTACTCTTCGTCTGGTGGGCTTGGGACGCTCACCCGGGCAAGCTTTCAGCCGTGCCCGTGGCGGTGAGCCTGCTGATGCTCGCGGTGGCGTTGCACGACGTCCGGGTGCCGACGCAACGTTGGATCACGCACGTCGCACTCCATCTCTCGGGCCACGAGCGTCCCTACATTCGCGCTCGCTGGAAAGCCGGGCTCGAACCGTCGCACCGTGCGCCCGTCAGCTCGGCCCCGCATAGCGCCGCGCTCGGGATCGATCTGGCCTGAAAAACGCCCTGCCCGCTCAGTCCGTCGTACCGAGGATCACGCTCGACGCCTTGAAAACCGCGATTGCCGGTGTACCTTCGCTCAGCCCTAATGTCGAGACGCTCTCATTCGTGATGATGGCAGTCACCACGGCGGGCGCCGCGGTGCCGGCCGCGGTAGTGCTATCGAGTTCCAGCGAAACTTCGGAGTTGACCGCCCCCTGAGTCACGCGCTTGACCGACCCGGGTAGCCGGTTGCGCGCGGAAATGCGCAACGACGCTGCGCCTTTCGAATCATCGACGGCCAGCATGATCCAGGAAGCCTTCACGAGCGCAAACGCCGGCTTGCCGACGGCGAGCCCGAGCCCTTCGACGCTCTCGTGCGTCACGACCGCGACGAGCATCTGCCCACCCGGCAACTTCAACACGACTTCGTCGTTGACCGCTCCGCGCGTAATCGATTCGACCGTCCCATAAAGCTGATTGCGTGCACTCGTCTTCATGCCGATTCTCCCGATCATTGCCCAGTCGCCCGCGAAATCGTCGATCGCCGCGCTCGCCCGCTCGATGAATTTGCGATGCTCGTGCTCGAGCGCGCGGTAGGTCTCAATGAGGCGCTCGGCGCGCGGCGTGAGCGTCGTGCCGCCGCCGCCCTTGCCGCCGGTCGAGCGGACGACGAGCGCGACGCCGGCAAGGTTGTTCATCGCGTCGATGGCTTCCCACGCCGCCTTGTAGCTGAGGCCGACGGCTTTTGCCGCGGCGGTGATGGACCCCGTCTCGCCGATCGCCGCGAGCAGCGCGATTCGCGCGGCGCCGGCCAACGTCTCGCCGTCCGCGCGCAACCAGAGCGATCCGGCGAGGCCGAGCGGCTTCTCGTCGGAGGCGTGATCCGGGTCAGTGGAAGCGGCGGGAGTCGACGATGGTGGAGGGACGCTCATGAGTAAAACGAAACGATGCCGCAAGTCGCGCCATTATGCGTCACGGTGCCACTTCACGCTCGATCTTCGGCTTCGGAAGCTTCGCCCGCAGACGGTCGGCCTCGTGCGCCGCCGCACGCGTGGCAGCTTCGCACCAGCCGCGTGCAAAGCCACGCTGGTAGTCGCTCACATCGAGATGTTCTTCTTCGAGAAACCGAAGCGCGGCAGCAGCGTCGTTCGCGTCGCCGAGCACGGATTGGATTCGGCTCACCTGCCTCGCTATTTTGCGGCGCCTGCGAGGCGCGACGAGCGGCTCGAAGAACTCGAGCGTATAGCGCAAGCGCTTAGCCTCGATGCGCCGGCGGTGCCGTCCCGCGGCATCGAGGGAGGCCAGCGGCGGCTCCGCCGTCAATCGCTTGTAATGGCGGCGCGCGCGTTTCGCGGCATATTCGCGCAGTGCGCGCCCGGCATGTTTCGGCGGGCCTGACGAAAAATGCTGGTTGGCCAGCCACTCGAGCCATGCGAGCGAAAGTTGCGCATACCGGCGCGAGCGCATCGCCTGCTGCAGACGCGCGCGCGCTTCGAGGCGGCGCGCATCGGCCGCGGCAATGATGCCCGACCATGCCGACGGATCGGCGTCGGCGGTGGCGAGCGCCGGCAGTGTCGAATCGACGAGCACATCGAAGTCGCGAGCTTCACCGAGCATCGCGCCGACCCACTGCAAGCCGGGTTCGACGTTGGTTCGCCATCCATCGTCGACCCAACTCGGAAACGTCTTGACGAGTGTCTTTGCGCGCCGCAACGAAACGCGCATTTGATGCACGAACTCGATCTCGCTGCTCTCGCGGACGCCGCGTTCGTTGCCGAACCATTGGTGCGCGATGTTCGTGGCGATCGCAATCAAAGCTTCATGCGGCGTGCGCGCGCCGGCAAGATCGACGCGCGACGCGCGCACGGGCTGGCGGGGCTTTGCGTTGCAGGCGCCGGCGGCGGATGTTTCGGTCGATTCCGGGAACGCGGGTAGATGATCGAGCAGCATTCGGGCCGCCGCGAACACCGCGCGCGTTGCGGACAGTCGAGCCGCATCAGCGTCCTCTGCGGAGACGGAATCGGCTCCGGCATCGATAGCGGAGGCATCGTCGTCAACATTGCAAGACAGGCGCAGCTCGCAGAATAACGATGCGTCTGTCGGTGGGGCGGCTTCGGAGGGCGCAGCCCCCGGCTCTTCCGCGGACTCGATCGCAAGCGCATCGACGAATTCGATCGCGACCGACCTACTGTCGGATGTCTGCCAGCGAAAAGCCAGCGGATGCGACGGCAACGACTCGCACTGTGTGCGCGCTTCGCGCTCGTCGGCCGCCGCGATCTCGATGCCGGGCAAATGTTCGAGCACATCGACGATGGCGCGGCCGATCGACCGCGCCGCAGCCCCCCCTTCAGCGTCGCGAGCGGTCTCGGCCCGTTCGCGAAACCATTGTCCAGCAGCCTTTGGCTCGACTGCGAGCACAATCTCCACGGCGTGCCGTGGCGGTCCGCTGGTGTTCGTGGGCTTGCGCATGCCGTCAATATTACACACTCACCGCGCTATCGCGCACGCCCCTGGCCCGGCGCGTGGTTCAGGCAACCATCGCCACCCACGAAACGTCAGGCATTTCAATTACTTTTTTACGTATTGCGCATCGCCAAGACCGAACGACCAGTTCTCCGGCAGGACTTCGACGAGATTGATGAAAACATCCTCCTTGCGCAGACCCGGCCGCTCGGCGAGCCGTTCGACGATGCGCTTATATAGCGCCTGCTTTTGACTGAGCGAGCGCGTATTGCTGACCGTCAGCTGAATGACGACAAAGTCGTCGCTGCGTTCAATGCCGAAGTAGCTGCGGTTATAGACGAGCGTTCCTGGTTGGTGCTCCGTGAGCAGCATGAACTGGTCGTCGGGCGGAACGTTGAATGTCTCCACGAGCGCCTGCTGGATACCTTCAGTCAATGCGTGGCGGTATTCGGCGGACTTCCCCGCGGCGAGAGAGATGCGAGCGAGCGGCATGGCAGCCTCCATGTGAACGATTCCCGAGCTCGCAGATTACCCTCCGCGTGCCATAATGAATACTCATCTTCGGATATTTCATTCATTTACGATTAAAATGGCTGATGTCCTCGATCTCGACGCGGTGCGCGCGTTCATCCACGTTGCCGATTTATGCAGCTTCACGCGCGCCGCCGACGCGCTCGGCACGACTCAATCGGCCGTCAGCCTGAAGGTCAAGCGCCTCGAGGCGCACCTCGGGAAAGCGCTTTTCGAGCGTACGCCGCGCTCGGTGCGCCTCTCGGCGGCCGGGCACGCGTTCCTCACTTCGGCGCGCGATCTGCTCGACGCCCATCAGCGCGCCCTCGCGTCGCTGACGGCCGAGCGGCGCACGCTGAAGATCGGGATCAGTGAGCACGTTGTCGGCTCGCAACTCGTACGGGTCGTCGAGAACCTGCACCGGCACGATTCGCGGTTGATCCTCGAGGTGCATCTCGGCTCGTCGTTCCCGCTCCTCGCGCAATACGACGAGCGGCGGCTCGATGCGGTCATCGTCCGCTACGAAGCCGACGAAGCGCCTGCCTGGTCGGCACGAACGGATGCGGAGCCGCTTTTCGTCGAGCCGCTCGTCTGGCTCGCGGCCGCGGGCTGGCGTCCCGAACCCGGCGAACCGCTCCCGCTTGCCATGATCGCCCCGCCCTGCGGCGTGCGCGGCGTGGCGATTCGCGCGCTCGAACGCGCCAATATCGCGTGGCAGGAGACGTTCGTGGGTGGTGGGATCGCCGCTGTCGGCGCGGCGCTTGCGGCCGGCCTCGCTGTCTCGGCATTGGCGAAGCGCGTGGCGCCGGCAGGCCTCGTGGAAGTGAACGGCAAGAATGGCCTGCCCGCGCTGCCGGCGCTTCCGAAATCGCAGATCGTCATGCATTCGCGCATGCGCGACCCGCGCGCCGCCGCCGCGCTGCGCATTCTCGCGGCATCGATCGAGCGCGGGTAAGGGCGTTTCGGCGCGCGCGTGCACGGGCTACACTGAAGCCTTGTCCCGACCATCGCATCGTCCGCCATGGCGCACCTCTTTTTCGCCCCGTCGATTCAACGGCACATCGTCATTCCCGAATGCGAGATCGCCGCGAAATCCGTCGATGAAGCGCTCGCGGCCGTGTTCGCCGGCGAGCCGCGACTGCGCGGCTACATCCTCGACGATCAAGGCGCGCTGCGCCGCCACCTCGCCGTCTTCGTCGACGGCCGGCCGGTGCGCGACAGACGTCGTCTTTCCGATGAAGTCGGCGAAACGAGCCGGATCTATGTCGTGCAGGCGCTGTCCGGCGGGTAGCGGCTGCATGAAAACCGCCGGCCGCACGGCAGATAACAGCTACCAGAGGAGACATCCAAAATGAGCGATCGGCTGATCGTCGGTACCCGCAAGGGCCTGTTCGAATTCGCATGGAACGACGGGGCGTTCGGTATCGGCCCGGGTACGCCGCATTTCCTCGGCGAGCCCGTCACGATGGCGCTCCTGGACCCGCGCGACGGCACGCTCTACGCCGCGCTGAACCTCGGGCACTTCGGCGTGAAGTTGCATCGTCGGCGCCCCGGTGGGATCGAATGGGAAGAATGCGCGGTGCCCGTCTATCCGCCGCAGCCGGAACGCGAGGCAGTCGCGCTCGAGGAAGAGCAAGCCGCCGACGCCCGAGCCGACGCTCTGTCGCAGTCTCAATCGCAGTCGTCACCAGACAACCGAGGCGCCACGGACGGGCCCTCCTGGACGCTCGAGCAAATCTGGACGCTCGAGCCGGGCGGCCCCGACGAGCCCGGTGTCCTCTGGGCCGGCACGATCCCCGGCGGGCTGTTCCGGTCAGACGACGGCGGCGATAGTTGGACGCTGAACCGCCCATTGTGGGACCGTCCCGAGCGCAGCGAATGGATGGGCGGCGGCTACGATCATCCAGGCATTCATTCGATCCTCGTCGATCCGCGCGACAGCCGACACGTGACGATCGGCATCTCCTCCGGCGGCATCTGGCAAACGAACGACGGCGGCGCAAGCTGGCGCCCGACCGCGGACGGGATGGAGGCCGACTATATGCCGCCCGAGCGGCGACACGACCCGAACATTCAGGACCCTCATCGCGTCGTCCAGTGTCCGGCCAGCCCGGACATGCTGTGGGTGCAGCACCATTGCGCGATATTTCGATCGATCGACGGCGGCGCGCGATGGAAGCGCGTCGAAGCGAAGCCGTCGAGCTTCGGCTTTGCCGTCGCCGCCCATCCGCATGATCCCGATACGGCCTGGTTCGTCCCGGCCGTCAAGGACGCGTGCCGCGTGCCCGTCGATGCGCGCTTCGTCGTGACGCGTACACGCGACGGCGGGCGCACGTTCGAGTCGTTCTCGGCGGGACTGCCGGACATGCCGGCCTACGATCTCGTCTATCGGCACGGGCTCGCCGTCGATTCGACCGGCAAGCGGCTCGCGATGGGCTCGACGACCGGCGGCCTCTGGACCTCCGAGGACGGAGGCGAAAGCTGGCGGCAGGCCTCGGCGCATTTGCCGCCGATCTACTGCGTGCGATTCGCGTAGAGGAATCAACGGTCACCGCCGACGAGCGGTCATGTCGCCGGTGGACAACATCACGGCTGGATGACTATGACATTGCCGCTCGACATACGTCATTCTCGGCTCTGAGGGCCCGTTCGCGCCGATCGCGGGCCCTCGGAGTTCAGAGCCTCGTCGCAATCTGAAATTCGATCTGGTGCCGGTGCGGATCGATCCTCAATGCCCATCACTGTGTCCAAGCACGAAAGGAATAAGCAAAACAACCCTACACGCGCGAATCTGCTGATGCTGTTTGCCGCCATGATCTGGGGCTCGGCGTTCGTCGCCCAGCGACTGAGTCTAGACGTGATCGGCCCGTTTCTGTTTACGGGCCTGCGTTTCCTGCTCGGCTCGGCGGTCGTCCTCGCGTTGTGTCTACGGCCCTCGGCGCGCGCCTCGCGCGGCGAGCTTGCCGCGCTCGTCCACGCCCCTGCGCGCGCATGGCCCGGCGCGCTGATCGGCGTCGTGCTGTCCATCGCTATCGGGCTGCAACAGGTCGGCCTGCAATACACCAAAGTTGCGAACGCCGGGTTCATTAGCTCGCTCTATGTCATCGTCGTCCCGATCCTCGGCGTCGCCCTCGGACATCGGACCCGGGCGGCCACATGGCTCGGTGCGCTGCTCGCCGTCGTCGGCATGTATCTGCTGAGCGTCAACGAATCGTTCGTCGTCCAAAGCGGCGACTTCTATCAGCTCGGATGCGCCATCATCGTTTCGCTGCAGGTTTTGCTCGTCGGCCGCTACGCGCGCTCGATCGACGTACTCGCCCTCTCCTTCGTCCAGTTCGCCACGTGCGGCTTCGTTTGCCTCTTCGTCGCGCTGCTGGTCGAGCCGATTCGCGGATCCGCCATCGTCGACGCGCTGCCGACGATTCTCTATAGCGGTGCTTTCTCGGTCGGCATCGGCTATACGATCCAGGTCGTCACGCAGCGTGACGCCGCGCCGGCTCATGCAGCCGTCATTTTCAGCATGGAAGGCGTGTTCGCGGCACTCGCCGGGTGGCTCGTACTCGATGAAACGCTGTCGTTGCGTGCCATCTACGGCTGCGCGCTGATGGTCGCCGGCTTGATCGCCTGCCAGTGCCTGCCGGACCGTGTGCAACGCCGCGCCGCGGGCTCCTCAGTCGCCGGCCCGCCACAGCTCGGTTGCAAAAATCCAGAAATGGACTAATATCGGCGTATAGACCGTTTCTGGATGAACCAGATGCCTGCCGCCGCCGTCCACCGCTTTCCGTCCACCGCGCGCGCCGTCAAGCCTTCGGGCGCGACGGCTTCGGTCGCCGAAATGTCTGCGGCCGGCTTGCGTGCGTTCTTCAATATCGCCCGCGACTGGGATCTTTCCATCGACGAGCAACTCGTCCTGCTCGGCTCGCCCGGCCGTTCGACGTTCTTTAAATGGAAGGCCGCCCCTGAATCGGCGCGCCTCACGCGCGATACGCTCGAGCGCCTGTCGCTGCTGCTTGGCATTTACAAGGCGCTGCAGATCCTGCTGCCCGAACACGCCGCGGCCGACGCCTGGGTCAAGCGCCCGAACAGCGCTCCGCCGTTCGGCGGCGCGCGCGCACTCGATCGGATGCTCGCAGGCAATGTCAGCGATCTCGTCGCCGTGCGGCAATATCTCGACGCGATGCGGGGCGGGTGGGCGTGACGGGTGCCTGGCGTCTCACGCTCATCGACTGGTCACCCGCGTATCGCGTCATTCCCACGCGCTTTCCCGCGGTGAACCTCTTCGATCGCGTCGCCTCGCCCGAGGATTTCGACGCGCTCTATGCGCTCGAATCGTTGACGAACGATCGACTCCGCACGGAGATCGGCGATCTGGATCTCGTGCCGCGCGAGGAGCGCCGCTTCGGTCCCGGCACCGGGCCGATCATGGCCGCGTTCACGCATCTGAACCTGCTCGGCAGCCGATTCTCGGACGGCAGCTACGGCGTGTTCTACTGCGCACGCGAGGCGCGCACGGCCATCGCTGAAACGCGCTTTCACTCGGCGAAGTTCCTGGCGGCCACGAACGAGCCGCCCATACGACAGCAAATGCGGCTCTATACGGTGACGGCGCAAGGCGAGGTCGCCGATTTGCGCGGCGACGAGACGATCGATTCGGCCATTCTGTCTCCGACCAACTACAGCGCGGGCCAGACGCTCGGGCGTGCCGTGCGCGCGGCGGCCGTGGCGGGCATCGTCTATCCATCCGTGCGCGATACGCATGGCGAATGCCTTGCAGCGTTGAAAACGACCATCCTGCGCGACTGCCGCCATGCGGCGTACCTCGAATACAACTGGAACGGCAGCGCGATCGACAGTGTTTTCGAATTGAAGCAGGTCGGTTAGCGGACCGCCGCCATCATGGCAGCGCCATTTGCGCCGCGCCTTCGGCGAGGGCGGTTTCGAGCGAAACGGACCATGCGCGTGGCGTCAGCGCCTCGGTGATCGTGAGCTTGCCGGTCAGCGCGAACGCACCCGTATCGACGAATATCTGCGAGCCGATGCGCCCCATCTCGCGCATCGGCGTATGGCCGCAGTACGTCACCGAGAGCCCCTCCTGTCGAGCCGGGTCGCCGTTGCCGAGCGCGAGCTCGCGCCCCCATAGCATTTGCTGCCGCACGCGTTCCGTAAAAACGCCAGCGTCGAGATCCGCGTCGCTGCCGAAGAACTCCGCGTGCACGATGTTGAAACGTTCCGCACCGCTGCCCACGACGCGCGCGAGCGGCAACGTCCGCAAGCGGTGCGCGTAGTGCAGCAACGCTTCGTCCGAGAGTGAATCGGCCCACTCTCCGCCAATGCTGTACCACCAGTTGCGGCGCATGCCGCCCTCGGCCACGAGGCAAAGCGCTTCCTCATGGTTGCCGAGCACGGCGTGGAACCACGGCTTGTCGAGCAGCGCCAGCGCCTCCTCGGATTGGCTGCCGCGGTCGATGAGGTCGCCTACGGAAAAGAGCCGGTCACGCGTGCCGTCGAACTGGATCTCGCGCAGCAGGTAGCGCAGCGCGTCGACGCAGCCGTGCAGATCGCCGACGATGAAATCACGGCCAACGGTATTGGCAGCGTGGCGGCAAACGATGGGAAAGGGTTCGGGGCTCGTGTCCATATCGCGATCATAGCCCTGTGCCCGCGGGCGGTCCTGGGTTTTCCCCCTCGCGCTGATTTGTCATCACTGCTGCCTCGCGCGCAGCTTGGCAACGTCTGCTGCCGTCATGGCCGCCCGCGGGTTGCCGAAGTGCTGCGTCACGTAATTCGCGATCGCGGCGACCTGCTCGTCGTTCAGTTCGTCGCCGAACCCCGGCATCATCACGTCGGCGTCCTTGGTGCGCCGCGCCACGCCATGCAGAATGACCATCGTCAGATTGTCGGCGTCGCCGGCGCCGGTCGCGCTGTTATGAATCAGCGACGGATAGGCGAGCGGCACGTTGCCGCCAACGCCCTGCCCCGACCAGTCGTGACAGGACGCGCAGTTGGCGACGAAAAGCTGCGCACCGTTGACGCCCTTGACGGCCGTGCCGCGCAGCGCGGTCACGTCGTCGGCCGGCTTGCCCCATTGATCGCGCGAGCGCGTCGCACCGCCCGAAACCGGCGGCACCGAGCGCAGATAGGCACCGATGGCGCGCAGATCGTCGCTCGTCAGGTATTGCGTGCTGTTGGCCACCACGTCGGCCATCGGGCCCGCCGCATTGGCGCGACCGGGCGCGACCCCCGTCGCAAGGTAGCGGACGAGTTCGTCGTCGCTCCAGTTGCCGATGCCGCCGGCCTTGTCGGGCGTGATGTTGAAGGCGCGCCATCCGGCCTGCTCCGCCCCGGAAAAGCGGTCGCTCATCTTCAGTCCCTGCATGAAGTTGCGCGGCGTATGGCATTCCTCGCAATGCGCGAGCCCTTCGACCAGGTAAGCGCCGCGATTCCATTGAGGGCTTTGCTTCGGATCAGGCACGAAGCGGCCGTCGTGAAAATTGAACAGGTTCCAGAAAAACATCAGCCAACGCTGATTGAAAGGGAAATTCAGATCGTTGCGCGGCGGCGTGTAGTGGATGGGCACCAGCGTGTTCAGATAGGCGCGGATCGCGAGCACGTCGCGTTCGGTGATGCGCGTGTATTCGGTGTAAGGAAATGCCGGATAGAGTCGCTCGCCGCTTTTGCCGATTCCTTCGTGCATCGCACGGACGAAGTCCGCATCGGTCCAGCGGCCGATGCCCGTGTCGGGGTCGGGCGTAATGTTCGGCGTGTAGAGGGTGCCGAACGGCGTCGCGATCGGCAGGCCGCCCGCGAAGGGACGGCTCTTGTCGGCCGTGTGACATGCGATGCAATCGCCGGCACGCGCGAGGTAAGCGCCGCGCTTGACGAGGTCCGGATTGTCGACGTCGCTCGCCTGGCTCCCTTGCGCCAGGCCAGCCGTCGGGCCCGACGTGGGCGGCGCATCAGGGCTCGTCGCGGAGTTCGATCCGCCTTGCGCGAGCGCGGCGGAGAGCGGTATTTCGTCGGCGGGCGCCCCATCGGCATCGCTCGCCGCGTGCCACGCCAGATAGAGCGCAAAGAGCGCGAACGCGGCGGCGACACTCGCCATGCGAACGGGACGAGGCAGAGAACGATGCGAGGGAGGGGATTGTCTCGTCATCTCAGAGTTCATGCTTGAGCTTGTCGGCCAATCGCAAAGCGAGTGCGGCAACGGTCAGGGTGCAATTGACCGAAGCCGCCGAGGGCATGACTCCGCTCGTCGCGAGAAACAGATTTCGATGATCGTGCGTGCGGCAATCCGCATCGACGACCGAATCGGCCGGATCGTTTCCCATGATCGTCGTGCCCATGATGTGATTGTTCGGGGCGAAGTGATCGTCGAACGTCACTTCCGTACCGCCAAAAAGCCCGGCGATCTGCGCATAGAGCTCGTGAGTGTGAGCCGCGCTCTTCTTCACGTAATCGCCGATCGAGTAGTAAATCTCGGGTTGCGGAATACCGAGCGCGTCTTTGTGATCGGCCGACGGCACAATCCGGTTGCGCGGCTCGGGCAGGATCTCGTGAAAGCTGTTGATCGTCAGCGTGCGCGAGGCGCGATCGCGGATTTCGCGATCGAGTTCGCCGCCGGTCACGCCTCTTTTGAGCAGCGCCGCCGTGATCGCCATCGTCGGTACGCCATTCGACAGGTGCAGCTTCTTCGCGGCGTATTCGGAGCGGAATTTGCCGTCGCGGAAATTCACGACCGACGTCATCTCCATCGGCCCGCGGCCTGGCCAGAGCGCTTCGTTCGCCAGGAAGCTGACGCCGGTGCCGGGATGGTCCATCAGGTTACGGCCCACCTGATCGGAGCTGTTGCCGACTCCGCGCCGAAACTTGTCGGACGTCGACATCAGCATCAGCTTCGGCGTCTCGATGCCGTTCGCCGCGAGAACGAAGAGCTTGCCCGTCACGCGCGTGCTGCCTCCCGACGGATCCTTGTAGTGCACGGCCGCGACGAGTCCCTTGTCGTCGACTTCGATGCGATAGACGACGGCCTGCGGCACGAGCTGCGCGCCGGCCTGCTCCGCCTTCTCGACATGGACGATCCCGTTGTACATCGCCGCGATCGGGCAGATCGGCATGCAATTGTTGTTGCCGCAGCAAGTGGGGCGTTCATCGTATGGAACGCTGTTGCGCGCGACGGGCTCGGGCACCACCTTGAAGCCGTTAGCATTCAGCGTTTCGGTGAAGCGCGTGTCGAGATACGAGAGCGGCAGCTGCGGCATCGGATAGGGCTTGGCGCGCGGCGAACCCAGATCGATCGATAGATCCGGGCCGGAAACGCCGAGTTGCACTTCAGCCGCGTAGTACCAGGGCTCGAGCGTGTCGTAGGGATAAGGCCAGTCCCGTCCTACACCGTAAAGGCTTTTCAGCTTGAGGTCGGACGGTACCAGCCGCCACGTCGCGGCGGCCCAGTGCCAGGTGGTGCCGCCTACCACGCGCAGATATTGCGAGTCATACGGATAGTCGCCCTTCTGAACCAAATAGCCGTTCGGCGGCGCGTACTCGGGGTGCGGCGCATACGGCATGGACGGATACGGCGTCGCGAAGTCGGCCTTCGCGGGCGAGTTGCGAAAGTTCTCGACGATTTGCCAGCGCGGAATGCGCGGGCCCGCTTCGAGCACGATCACGGACGCGCCGGCGAGTGCGAGCTGGTGAGCGACGAGGCCGCCCGCCACGCCGGAGCCGACTACGACGACGTCGGCGGAAGTGTTGTTAGCCATGTGCGCAATGCCAAGCCAAATCGATCGACCGTGACGTTTTTTTGAAAGCCGCGTCCGCAAGACACATGCCATGCGGAAACACGACGCGTTGCCGGGCCTTCGACCGCCGAGTCGCTGCCGGCGGCGAGCATTGCCCTAGTTCGTCTCCTGCGGGAGACTATCCGCCTCCGGGCTTCTTGCTCCAGTAGAACGGCACGTCGCGGCAATACGACGGAATCGTCAGCACGTCTTTGACGGGATCGAACATGAGGGCGCTTTCGTAAGCGACGACCTTCGTCATCGGCGTCTCGCCGACGAGCCCGAGATACCAGGCGCGCATGACGTCGCCGACGGTCTTCGCAAGATGCGGATTCTCGACGGCGAGGGCGGCCGTGACCGTATCGCTCGGCACACCGCCGTGAGACTTAAGCCACGTGTTGAGCGCGGCGACGCTTTGCGGGAAGCTGCTGTCCGATTGCGCGAGTGCCTCGTAGATTCGCTTGCCGAGCGTCGCATTGAGGCTCGTGCGCCCTGTCAGCTGCTGCGATAGCGCGACGAACGCGTTCAGCCCGCCGCCCGCGGGCGGCTCGAACGCAAAGGCGGAAGCAGTGCCGATCGGAAGACCGAGCGTCGCGGCGAACGAGAGCGCCGCCGCCGACGCGCACGCGCCGAGAACGAACGCTCTGCGGGCGAAAGCCGCCGGTACCTCGCTCGGCCGATTCTCTCTGGCATCTGCTGTCATGTGGGCTCCAAGGTCGTATCGTTGACCCTGCCGGCAAGTGCCGGCGGCGAGTCGCCCCGAATCCGGTCTTGAACGCCGCCCTTCCGACCGGCGGTCTTTCATTATGCGAGATGCGCGGGCGGGGCCCACTGCGACGAAATATATCCGCGTCCGCGCCGTTAGACAATCGTTGGCACGACGATTGTCGGCTGATTGGGCGCCCACGATGTAAAAACCGACCGCGGCACGGTGTCAGATTTACACCATTCACGCCGATGCGATTCGCCGCGACCCTGTCCGTGTCGGAAACCGCTCACGGTCCGCCGCCGATACGCGCATACTTGTTTTCGTCCGAAGGGCGTCAGCCGACGGGAGTCTCGGCGGCCGGCGCGGCATGCAACCTGCTTAGCAGATTCGCGCGCTGAAGCTCGCCGCCAACGTGGACCGACACCGAAGGAACGTCGCCGCAATGCGCGCCATCAAGCGCCGCCTTGTTCGGCGATGCGATCGCGCGCAGTGCGTGCCATCCCCATCGCCGTCCGCCACCAGGGGCTGTTCACCTATGGAACGACCACAAGCGTATGCGCCGCGGATCTACTTCATCCATCCTCTGCTCGTCGGGCCGCTCGACGCCTGGTCGGCACAATTCGAGCACGCCGCCACGCTCGGCTTCGATCATGTTCTGATCGGCTCGCCGTTCGCGTCGGGGGCAGCGGGCCATTTGCAGCTCGTGGCCGACCATCGCCGGCTCCATCCCGCTCTCGCATCCGAGCGCGATGCCGACGAGGCCTTGCGTCGGCTCGCCGATGCGGCACGCGAGCAAGGGCTTGCGCTGCTCGTCGATCTCGTCCTCGATCGCGTGGCCGCCGACGGCGAACTCTACCGCGATCATCCGCACTGGTTCAGACCGTTCGAGCCCGAGCATGCGCGCCTCGACCCACGCCACGCACGCGGCGAGGACAACGCGGCCTACGCGAACTTCGACGACCCGGCGGCCGCCGCTCAACTCGGCGCCTGGTGGAGCGAGCGGCTCCTGGCGCTGGCGCAAGCGGGCGTCGCCGGCTTTCGCTTCGATTCTCCCCATCACGTACCCATCGACGTCTGGCGCGAACTCGGCGCGGCCGTGCGCACACGTCATCCGGATGCGCGCTTTCTCGCCGCCACGCCCGGCCTTGCCCGAAGCGATGTCAGCCGACTCGCGGAGGCTCGTTTCGACAGCGTGTTCTCGTCCGTCCGCTGGTGGGACTTCCGCGAGGATTGGCTCGTAGACGAGCACGCCGCGCTCGTGCAGGTCGCGGCACCGATCGCGTTCCCCGAAGCGCCTTATGGTTCGCGTCTCGCATCGGAGCTCACCTGGGCAAGCGATGCCGTCATCGTCGAGCGCGCCTATCGCCGCGCCATCGCGGCCGCCGTTGCGCTCGGCACGGGATGGCTCGTGCCGATGGGCTTCGAATACGGCATCGCGGAACCGCTCTCCTACCGATCGGGGAGCCCCGAGCAGTACCGCAACGCATGCGCGACGGCGCGATTCGATTTGGGCGCCGAAATCGCGCAGGCGAATTCGTTGCAACAGCATACGCCGGTGTTGCGGACGACGGGTGACCTGCGGGCGCTGTCGGCCGCGGGCGCGAACGTCGCGGCCCTGCTGCGCGGCGAATGCGGCGACCTGCGCAACGCGCGCGAAGCCGCGCTGCTGATCGCGAATCCCGACCTCAGCAGGCCGGCCTTCGTGGACCCGGCTCACTTTCTCGACGGCGTGCCCGGCAGCTTCACCGCGTTCAAGCCGATGACAAGTGCGTGCACGACGCCGGCCGAGCCGCTCGAACCGTTCGTGCTGCCCCCCGGAGAAGCGCGGCTTTTTCGGGCGAGCTCAAATCCTAGCGTCACGATGCGGCATGGCTCGAAGCGCGCCGCGGCCGCAGCCGTCGTCGAAGCGATCGCCGCGCCGCGCATCGCGATCGAAAGCGTTTCGCCGTCGGTCGATGGCGGGCGCTTCGTCGCCAAGCGCGTCGTCGGCGAAGAAGTCGAAATCAGCGCCGCCATCTTCGGCGAGGGACACGACAAGATCGCCGCCGCCGTCATCTGGCGCGCCGCCGATGAAGTCGCGTGGCGCGAGACGAGCATGACGCCGGCCGAGCCCGCGGGCCTCGATCTCTGGCATGCGCGCATCACGCTGACTCGCGTGGGGCGCCACGAGTTCACCGTGATCGCCTGGCGCGACGATTTCGCCTCGCTCGTCGATCACGTCCGCAAAAAACTCAACGCGAACCAGGCCGTCGATCTCGAGCTCGAGGAAGCGCGGCATCTCATTGCGCGCGTGCTGGCCGAAGCGGAGACGGCCGACGCCACCGGCGAGCACCAAGAGATTCGTCATGAGCATCGCGCGCACGAGGCGCAGCAAGCGGCGATCGATCGACTGAAAGAGCTCGCCACGCAGTTCATGCACGGGAGCTCGCCGGCACGACTCGATCTCCTGCTCGCACCCGAAACGGCGGAAGTCGTCGCGCTCGCGCGCCATCGCCCATTCCTCTCGCGCGATGCGACCGTCTACCGCATCGACGCGGAACGCAGCGCCGCCCGTTTCGGAAGCTGGTACGAGATATTCCCCCGTTCGATGAGCGACGATGCGAACCGCCACGGCACTTTCGACGACGTCATCGCGAAGCTGCCGCGCATTCGCGACATGGGCTTCGACGTGCTGTACTTTCCGCCGATCCATCCCATCGGCAAAGTCAATCGGAAGGGGCGCAACAACACGCTCAATGCGCAACCCGGCGACGTGGGCAGCCCCTATGCCATCGGCAGTGAAGAAGGCGGCCACACGGCCGTGCATCCCGAGCTCGGCACGCTCGACGATTTCAAGCGAATGTTGCGAGCGGCCCACGAGCACGGCCTCGAGATCGCGCTCGATTTCGCGATACAGTGCGCGCCCGATCATCCGTGGCTGACCGAGCACGCATCGTGGTTCGCCTGGCGTCCCGACGGCACGCTCCGTTACGCGGAGAACCCGCCGAAGAAATACCAGGACATCGTCAACCCCGAGTTCTATGCGCATGACGCGAAGCCCGCGCTGTGGCTCGCCTTGCGCGATGTCATCAGCTTCTGGATCGACGCGGGCGTGCGCATCTTCCGCGTCGACAATCCGCACACGAAGCCGTTGCCATTCTGGGAATGGATGATTGCCGACATTCGCGCACAGCACCCAGACGTCATTTTTCTTTCGGAGGCGTTCACGCGCCCGCGCCTCATGTACCGGCTCGCGAAGCTCGGCTTCTCGCAGTCGTATACCTACTTCACATGGCGCGAGTCGAAGCGGGACTTCGTCGACTATCTGACGGAGCTCACGCAAACGAACGTGCGCGAGTACTTTCGCCCTCAGTTCTTCGTCAATACGCCCGATATCAATCCGCGCCATCTGCAGGCTTCGGGCCGCGGTGGGTTCATGATTCGCGCGGCGCTGGCCGCGACGCTGTCCGGACTTTGGGGCGTCTACTGTGGCTTCGAGCTTTGTGAAGCGACGCCGTTGCCGAGGAGCGAAGAGTACCTCGACTCGGAGAAGTATCAGTTGCGCGCCTGGGACTGGAATCGGCCCGGCAACATCGTCGACATCATCACGGCGCTGAACCGGATCCGCAGGTCCAACCCTGCTCTGCAGACGCACCTGGGCCTCACGTTCCTGCCCGCTCACAACGACAGCATTCTCTTTTTCGAAAAGGCGACCGCGGCACGTGACAACGTGATCCTGGTGGCGATCAGCCTCGATCCGTTCGCGCCGCAGGAAGCCGATATCGATCTGCCATGGCAAACGCTCGATCACTGGCGCATGCACGACTGGGATCCGCTCGCCGTGACGGATCTCATGAGCGGCGCGCGCTTCGAATGGCGTGGACGCCGTCAGCACATTCGCCTTGAACCGGATACGCGGCCTTTCGCGATATGGCGCATTGCGCCGGCGGCTGGACTGCCGCGCGACGCACGCGCTCACGCGGAGGCGGCGGCGACGAGCGTCGGGACCCCGGGGGGAGATTGACCATGAAGCGTGAAGAGCAACACATCGATACGCCGCCGGCGCACACGCCATCCGCCCCGCGGGGGACCGAGACGGCAAAAGCCGAAAGCGCGGTGCATACGGCCCGGCTGCGAGGCAGCCGCCGCGTGAAGCGCTCGCCGCTTGCCGACGATCCGCTCTGGTACAAAGACGCGATCATCTACCAAGTCCACGTGAAGTCGTTCTTCGACGCAAACAACGACGGCGTCGGCGATTTCCAGGGCCTCATCGCGAAGCTCGACTATATCGCGGAGCTCGGCGTCGACACCGTCTGGTTGCTCCCGTTCTATCCTTCGCCGCGCCGCGACGACGGCTATGACATCGCCGACTATCGAGGCGTCCATCCCGATTACGGTACGCTCTCCGATGTGCGGCGCTTCATCCAAGGCGCGCATGCGCGCGGCATCCGCGTCGTGACCGAGCTCGTCATCAATCACACGTCGGACCAGCATCCGTGGTTTCAGCGAGCGCGACGCGCGAAGGCGGGATCGAACTATCGCAACTATTACGTCTGGTCCGACACGGATCAGAAATATCTGGGCACGCGTGTCATCTTCATCGATACCGAGCCCTCTAACTGGACGCACGATCCTCTCGCGGGCGCCTACTACTGGCATCGCTTCTACTCTCACCAGCCCGACCTCAACTTCGACAACCCGGCGGTGCTGCGCGAAGTGCTCTCGGTCATGCGCTTCTGGCTCGACATGGGCATCGACGGACTGAGGCTCGACGCCGTGCCCTACCTCGTCGAGCGCGAGGGGACGAGCAATGAGAACCTGCCGGAGACGCATGCGGTTCTGAAGAAGATTCGCGCGACCATCGACGCCGAGTATCCGAACCGAATGCTGCTCGCCGAAGCCAATCAATGGCCCGAAGACGTGCAGGAGTATTTCGGCAACGAGGATGAATGCCACATGGCGTTCCACTTCCCGCTGATGCCGCGCATTTATATGGCGATCGCGAGCGAGGACCGCTTTCCGATCACCGACATCATGAAGCAGACGCCGGAGCTGCCGCCGAGCTGTCAATGGGCGGTCTTCCTGCGCAATCACGACGAGCTGACGCTCGAGATGGTGACGGACTCCGAGCGCGACTACCTCTGGAACGCCTATGCGAGCGATCGGCGCGCACGGCTCAACCTCGGCATTCGCCGGCGGCTCGCGCCGCTCATGGAGCGCGACAGGCGCCGCATCGAGCTCATCAACTCGGTGCTGCTCTCCATGCCGGGCACGCCCGTCATCTACTACGGCGACGAGCTCGGCATGGGCGACAACATCCATCTCGGCGATCGAGACGGCGTGCGCACGCCCATGCAGTGGTCGTCCGATCGTAACGGCGGCTTCTCGCGCGCGGATCCGGAGCAGCTCGTTTTGCCGCCGCTGATGGGCACGCTTTATGGATTCGACGCCGTCAACGTCGAAGCGCAAACACGCGATCCCCATTCGTTGCTGAACTGGACGCGCCGCATGCTCGCCACGCGTCGCTCGACGCATACGTTCGGGCGCGGCAGCATTCGTTTTCTGAAGCCCTCGAATCGCAAGATTCTCGCGTACCTGCGCGAGCTCGAGGGCCATCCGCCCATCCTTTGCGTGGCCAATCTCTCGCGTGCGCCGCAGGCGGTCGAGCTCGACCTCTCCGAATTCGCCGGCCGCATCCCGATCGAAATGACGGCCGACTCGGTGTTTCCGGCCATCGGCCAGCTCACGTATCTGCTGACGTTCCCGCCTTACGGCTTCCTCTGGTTCCTTCTCTGCGGCCGCGAGGATCGTCCCGCCTGGGCTCAGCCGGGCCCCGAGCAATTGCCGGAGTTCGTCACGCTCGTCATTCGCGCCGAGCAGACGGGGCCGACGCCCGAGAACGTGCGGTTGCTCGAATCGGAAGTGCTGCCCTCGTATCTGAGCCGGCGCCGCTGGTTCGCCTCGAAGGACCAAAGACTGAAAGCCGTGCGGCTGGCGGCCTTGACGACGATCCCCCAAGCGGGCTTTGCGTTCACGGAGATCGAGGCCGACGTCGGCACGCATACCGAGCGCTATGTGCTGCCGCTCGCGATCACCTGGGGCGCGGACACGACCGTGCCGCTCTTCACGCAGCTCGCGCTCGCGCGCGTGCGGCGCGGACGCACGATCGGGCACCTGACTGACGCATTCTCACTGCCGCAGTTCGCGCACGGCGTGCTGAAAAAGATGCACGAGCACGCCGCGATACAGACGGTGCAAAAAAGCGAGATCCGCTTCATGCCGACCGCGCGTTTCGGCGAGCTCGACGACCTCGGCGAGACACCGGAAATCCGCTGGATCTCCGCCGAACAGACCAACAGCTCGCTCATCGTCGCTGAGCGCGCGGTTCTCAAGCTCGTGCGGCGCGTAGTCGGCGGCATCCACCCGGAAGCCGAAATGAGCCGACATCTGACCGAGATCGGCTATGCCAATACGGCGCCTCTTTACGGCGAAGTGGTGCGCGTCGATCCGGCCGGTGTGCCGCACACGCTCGTCCTGCTTCAGGGCTTCATCGACAATCAGGGCGATGCCTGGAACTGGGCGCTCGATTATCTGCGCCGCGTCATCGAGGAGATGGTGCTGGCCGCGGAGACCGAGGAGCCCGATGCGGAAAAGATCCAAGGCTACTGCGCCCTCACCGGCACCATCGGCCGGCGGCTCGGCGAGTTGCATGCCGCGCTCGCCGCGCCCTGCGACGATCCCGCCTTCGCGCCGGAGGCCGTCACGCCGACCGACGTGCGCGACTGGATGGACGGCGCGCAATCGATGCTCGCCGGCGCGTTCGACGTGCTCGCCGCGGAGCTCGCGAAGCCGGGCGAACATTTGCCCGAGCAGACGCGCGCGGCGGCCCAACGTCTCATGCAGATGCGCGAGCGTCTCGTGCAAGCGCTCGAGACCCACGTGCCGCTCGAAATCGATGCCCTGCGCATCCGTGTTCACGGCGATTTTCACCTCGGTCAGGTCCTCGTCGCGCAGAACGATGCGTATCTGATCGACTTCGAGGGCGAACCGGCGCGCCCCCTCGAGGAGCGGCGTATGAAGCGAAGTCCGCTCGTCGACGTAGCAGGGCTCCTGCGCTCGCTTTCGTATGCGAGCGCGGCGGCACAACCGACGCTCGAAACCTTGACGGCGCAGGCGGCGGACCGCAAGCGCACGCTCTATGAATACTTCCGCGAGCGCGGCGAGGAGAGCTTCCTCGTGGGCTATCGCGAGGCCGTGAGCCGGGCGGTCAAGCCGCTCGTCTCGGTCGAAGCCGAGGCGGCGCTGCTCGACCTCTTCCTGATCGAGAAAGCTGCGTACGAGGTCCGCTACGAAGCCGCGAACCGGCCCGCGTGGCTCGGATTTCCCGTGCGCGGGCTCGCTGCGCTCGCGAGCCGGCTGCTCGGCGAGTCGGCCGCGCCTGCCGATAACGGAGAAGACGGCGGCGACAGCGGCGGTAACGGTAGCGATGGGACACGTGAGAACGGCAACGACGGCGCCGGTACGCCTTCCGCATCGCCTTGATTTCCATGGGTTCGCGCCATGAACGAGCAATCTACCCTCTCTCGCATTCATTCGATCGCCGAGCGCGACCCCACCGCCGGGCTCGACAAGCTCGACATTCAAGCGCTCGTCGACGCACAGCACCCCGATCCGTTCTCGAAGCTCGGCCTGCATCGCACGACGGACGGCTATGTCGTACGCGCGATGCTCCCCGGCGCCGCCGCGGTCGCCGTCATCGAGCGCGATAGCGGCGCGATCCTCGGTCGGCTAGCCTCGATCGATCCGTCCGGTCTTTTCGCCGGATTCGTCGAGCGTGCGGCGCCCTATCGGCTGCGCATCGACTGGCACGGTGTCGAGCAGGACATCGAGGACACCTATTCGTTCGGCTCCGTGCTCGACGAAGACGCGCTCAACCGACTCGCGCGCTCCGATCCCTATGCGGTGCTGCAATGTCTCGGCGCCCGCCCCTGCACGATGGACGGCATCCCCGGCGTGCGCTTCGCGGTCTGGGCGCCGAACGCCCGCAGGGTCTCGGTGGTCGGCGATTTCAACTCCTGGGACGGCCGCCGGCATCCGATGCGTCTGCGGCACGTCGCGGGCGTCTGGGAGCTTTTCGTGCCGCGCCTCGCTGCCGGCGGGCGCTACAAGTACGAGATCATCGGCCACGACGGCCATACGCTTCCGCTGAAGGCCGATCCTTGCGCGATGCAGACGGAACGCACGCCGGCAACCGCATCGATCGTCGCCGAGGTGAGCCGCATCGAGCAGTTCGGCTGGACCGACGGCGAATGGATGACGAAGCGCGCGGCGCTGCAGACGCCGCATGCGCCGATCATGATCTACGAAGTGCACGCGGAGTCGTGGCTGCGTGTCGAGGAGGAAGGCCGGCGCGGCCTGAATTGGTCCGAACTCGCGGATCGGCTGATTCCGTATGCACTCGGCATGGGCTTCACCCATGTCGAATTTCTGCCAATCGCCGAGCATCCGTTCGGCGGATCGTGGGGCTATCAACCGCTTTCGCCTTTCGCGCCGTCGGCTCGCTATGGTCCGCCGGAGGGCTTCGCCGAGTTCGTCAACCGCGCGCACGAGGCGGGCCTGGGCGTGATCATCGATTGGGTCAGCGCGCACTTTCCGAACGATGCGCATGGCCTTATCCAGTTCGACGGCACCGCGCTCTACGAGCATTCCGATCCGCGCGAGGGGTATCACCAGGACTGGAACACGATGATCTACAACCTCGGTCGCAACGAGGTCAGCGCGTTCCTCATCGCCTCGGCGCTCGCATGGCTTTTGCGCTATCACGTCGACGGACTGCGCGTGGACGCCGTTGCCTCGATGCTCTATCGCGACTACTCGCGCGCGGCCGGCGAGTGGGTGCCGAACATCTACGGAGGCCGCGAGAACCTCGAAGCGATCGCCTTCCTCAAACGCGTCAATCATGAAGTCGCTTATGCGCCCGGCGTGCCCGGCGCGATCACGGTCGCCGAGGAATCGACGGCATGGCCCGGCGTCAGCGCGCCGGTCGAGCAAGGCGGGCTCGGATTCAACTTCAAATGGAACATGGGGTGGATGCACGACACGCTCCACTACATGCACGAGGATCCGGTCTACCGCCGCTATCACCATCACAGCATGACGTTCGGGATGATCTACGCCTACTCCGAACGCTTCGTGCTGCCGCTCTCACACGACGAAGTCGTCCACGGCAAGGGATCGCTGCTCGGCAAGATGCCAGGCGATCGCTGGCAGCGCTTCGCCAATCTGCGCGCCTACTTCGGCTTCATGTGGACGCATCCGGGCAAGAAGCTGCTTTTCATGGGCGGCGAGTTCGCGCAGGACGCGGAGTTCGATCACGACGGCTCGCCGCGCTGGCATCTGCTCGACGATCCGATGCATCACGGCGTGCAGATGCTCGTTCGCGACCTCAATCGCATCTATGCGAGCGAGCCGGCGCTCTATGCCACCGACTCGGAACCTGGCGGCTTCGAATGGCTCATCGGCGACGACAGCGACAACAGCGTCTTTGCCTATCGACGCTGCGACGGCAACGGCGCGGAGTTGACGATCGTCTGCAACTTCACGCCCGTGCCGCGCCACGGCTACCGGATTGGCCTTCAACGCGCAGGGCACTGGGCCGAAATTCTCAACACCGATGCAAGCCTCTACGGCGGCTCGAACGTCGGCAACGGCGGGACGATCGTCACGGAAAGCATTGCGAGTCACGGTAAGCCGCAATCGGCCGTGCTCGTGCTGCCCCCACTCGCGACAATCGTGCTGCGCGCGCCCTAGAGCCGGGCGTGCGGTGACGTCCATATCAACGAACAAGGGACAACGGGGTCAAGCGAATGGCGAATTCTTTGCCCGACCGGCTCGAAACCGGTACGCCGCACCCGCTCGGCGCGACGTGGGATGGTCTCGGGGTGAACTTCGCCGTGTTTTCCGCGAACGCGCAGCGCGTCGAACTCTGCGTCTTCGATCCGACCGGTCATAGAGAGCTCGGACGGCTGCCGCTTCCCGAATGCACCGACGAAGTCTGGCACGGCTATTTGCCCCGCGCGCACCCGGGCACCGTGTACGGCTATCGCGCGCATGGACCCTATCAGCCGCATCACGGGCATCGCTTCAATCCGCACAAGCTGCTGCTCGATCCGTACGCGAAGAAGTTGACGGGCGGGTTCCGCTGGTCCGACGCGATGTTCGGCTATCGCGTCCATTCGAGCCGGCTCGATCTTTCGTTCGATCGCCGCGACTCGGCGCCGGCCGTGCCGAAATGCGTCGTCATCGACGAAGCATTCGACTGGTCGCGCGACGCCCGACCCGACGTGCCGTGGAGCGAATCGGTCGTCTACGAAGCGCATCTGCGCGGTGTCTCGATGATGAACGGCGAGCTGCGCCCGCACGAACGCGGCAGCTTTGCGGCACTCGCGTCGCCGCGCTTCGTCGATCATCTCGTCAAGCTGGGCGTCACGGCGATCGAGCTGTTGCCGGTACACGCGTTCCTCGACGAGCGCTTCCTGCTCGAACGGCATCTCACGAATTACTGGGGCTACAACACGGCCGCGTTCTTCGCGCCGCATCCGACTTACCTCTCGACGCGGCGTCTTTCCGAAATGCGCATTGCGGTTCGTCAGCTTCATGCCGCCGGCATCGAGGTCATTCTCGACGTGGTCTACAACCACACCTGTGAGGGCAACGAGCTGGGGCCGACCGTCTCCTGGCGGGGCCTCGACAACGCAAGCTACTACCGGCTGATTCCCGGCGACGAGCGTCATTACATCAACGACACGGGATGCGGCAACACCGTCAATCTCTCGCACCCGCGCGTGTTGCAGATGGTCATGGATTCGCTGCGCTACTGGACGAACGCCTATCACGTCGATGGCTTTCGCTTCGACCTCGGCGCAACGCTCGGGCGCGAAGGCCACGGCTTCGATCCCGGCTCGGGCTTTTTCGATGCGATTCGTCAGGACCCGGTATTGTCGCTGCGCAAGCTCATTTCGGAGCCCTGGGACGTCGGGCCCGGCGGCTATCAGGTCGGCCGGCATCCACCTGGATTCGCCGAATGGAACGACAAATTTCGCGACTGCGTGAGGCGTTTCTGGCGCGGGGACGCGGGCATGCGCGCCGAACTCGCGGCACGCATCACGGGCTCGGCGGACCTGTTCAATCACCGCTACAGGCGGCCGTGGGCCTCGATCAACTTCCTCGCGTCGCACGACGGCTTCACGCTCGCCGACCTCGTTTCGTACGAGCAAAAGCACAACGAAGCGAACGGCGAAAACAACGCGGACGGCCACAACGAGAATTGCAGCTCGAACTGGGGGGCCGAGGGGCCGACCGAGGACGCGACGATCAACGAAACGCGCCGCCGCGTCATGCGCTCCATGCTCGCCTGCCTGTTCACGTCGCTCGGCACGCCGATGCTCACGGCAGGCGACGAGTTCGGTCGCACGCAGAAGGGCAACAACAACGCTTATTGTCAGGACAACGAAACATCGTGGCTCGACTGGGTCGAAGCCGATACGGAAGAGGCGCGATCGCTCGCTTCGTTCACCGCGCGCCTCATCGCTTTGCGCAAGAATCATCCGCTCTTGCGCGATAGCCGCTTTCTGCATGGCGACAACGAAGTGCTGGCCGGCATCAACGACGTCGGCTGGTTCGACGAGCGAGGCGAGCCGCTCACGAGCGAGGTGTGGCAAGACCCCGAAGGCCGCGCGTTGGTGCTGCGTCGCGCGGGCGCGGGGCTCGGCGGCACGACCGAAGTGCTGCTGCTGATGTTCAACGGCGCCGATACGCCGCTATCGTTCCTGCCGCCCGCCCCCCATCTGGAATGGAACGTGCTGCTCGATACGACAGCGCCCGGCGCCGAGCCGCATCCGCTCGAGAGCGACGCGCTCGAGCTCGGTGAGCACGGCTTCGCCGTCCTTGTCGCCCGATCGCTCGGAGAGCACGTTCAACCCTAGAGCCAGGACTACGCTACGGCCGGCCTCAGACCGACCTACACTTTTTATCGGTGACGACGTAAAGACAAGGATGAGCCCCATGTCCGAACATCCGCTCGATTGCCGGCAGCAGCGTCACGCGCACTGCCTGCCGTTCGGCGCCCATCTGATCGATGCCGCTTCCGGCGCGCCGCCGCACACGCGGTTTCGCTTTTGGGCGCCTGCGTGCACGGCGGTCAGCGTGGAAATCGAATACGCCTCGACGACGGTCTCTGTCGAAATGACGCCCGCAGGCAACGGTTGGTTCGAAGCGCAAGCCCAATGCGGTGCGGGCGCGCGCTATCGCTATCGGCTCGGCGGCCCCGAGGGACCCGCCGTTCCCGATCCCGCCTCGCGTTTTCAACCCGAGGACGTGCATGGGCCGAGCGAAGTGATCGATCCGCGCGCTTATGTCTGGCAGCAATCGCAGTGGCTCGGTCGGCCATGGGAAGAAATGGTCGTCTACGAACTGCACGTCGGTACGCTCGGCGGCTACGAGAGCGTGGCCAAGCGCCTGCCCCGCATCGCCGAACTCGGCGCCACGGCCATCGAGCTGATGCCGATCAACGATTTCCCAGGCCGCCGCAACTGGGGATACGACGGAACACTCCCGTTCGCGCCGGATTCGGCCTACGGCCGCCCCGAAGACCTCAAGGCGATGATCGATCGCGCGCACGAGCTGGGACTCGCCGTGCTCGTCGATGTCGTCTATAACCATTTCGGCCCGGAAGGCAACTATCTGCCTTCGTACGCACCCCAGTTCTTCCGCGAAGACGTGGTGACACCGTGGGGTCCGGCCATCGACTTTCGGCGCCTCGAGACGCGCGAGTTTTTCGTGCAAAACGCGCTTTACTGGCTCGACGAATATCGCTTCGACGGCTTACGAATCGATGCCGTGCACGCGATAGGCGACGACGAATGGCTCCGCGAGCTGGCGGACCGCATACGGCGCACCACGGAGTCGGGGCGCCACGTGCATCTCGTGCTCGAAAACGAGCACAACACGGCAAGTCTCTTGCAAGGCCATTTCGACGCTCAATGGAATGACGATGCGCACAACGCGTTGCACGTGCTGCTGACCGGCGAGCACGAAGGCTATTACCGCGCGTATGCCGACGAGCCGATCCGCAAACTCGCGCGCGTGCTGGCCGAGGGTTTCGCCTACCAGGGAGAGCCGTCGCCGATTCACGACGGCGCGCCGCGCGGCGAGCCCAGCGGCCACCTTGCGCCGACTTCGTTCGTGATGTTCCTGCAGAACCACGATCAGATCGGCAATCGCGCGTTCGGCGAACGGCTGCGCACGCTTTGCGCGCCGCAGGCACTGCTTGCGGCGACAGGGCTCATGCTGCTGTCGCCGCAAATTCCTCTTCTCTTCATGGAAGAAGAGCACGGCTCGACGCAACCGTTCGTTTATTTCACCGATTACGACGGCGAACTCGCCGATGCCGTGCGCGAGGGACGCCGCCGCGAATTCGCGAAATTTTCAGCATTCAGCGATGCGGAGCGGCGTGCGCGCATTCCCGATCCCAACGCCGTACAGACGTTCGCGCTATCGTCGCCGCCCGCCGAAAACGGCAGTTGCGAAACGACGACGACGGGTAACGGCAATGCCGGCGGCGAGCGCGATGCATGGCTTCACTTCTACCGCTCGGCGCTTGCCGTGCGGGCCAAGCTGATCGCGCCGCGCATCGCGCACGCACGCGCGCTCGGTGCCTCGGTGCTCGCCATGCGCAACGGCCACGAAGCGAACGCGCTCGTTGCGCGCTGGCGGCTTTCGGACGGCGAGACGCTCGCCATCGCACTGAACCTGACGCCGGATGCGCTACCGTTCGCGGAACGCCCCGACGGCATGGTCGTTTTCGAAACACCTCCGCGTTCGCGCGACAGTGTCGAAGCGGGCGACCTGCCGCCCTACGCATGCATTGCGTGGCTGACCGGCGACGTCAACAGCTACGCATTGCGGCACGATTCGCGCGTGCTTCAGCCGCGGGAGAACAACGCGTGAATGCGCCGACGCAACCGCCGACACCCGCGCCCTCGCCCGAGGCGCTGCGCTCCGCTCGTTCCGCGCGTCAAGCCATCGAGCGCGTCGCCACGCGAGCGGGATTCTCGGTGCATTGGGAAGACGCGCATCGCCGCAAGCGCCGCGTGCCATCCGAAACGCTGGCCGCCCTGCTCGCCGCGCTCGGACTGCCCTGCGCCACGCGCGAGGAAGCCGCCGAGAGCCTTGCCGCGCTCGACGCCGAACACCAACATGGCGCGTTGCCTCCGCTCGTCACCGCCGAATGCGATCGTGCAATCGCGTTGCCCGCCGCAGCCATCGAAGCGGGCACTCAATATCGTATCGAGCTAGAGAGCGGCGAAGTCATCGACGGCCGTCTCAGCGCACCGAGAGCCCAATCGGCGCTGCTTTCGCCGATCGCCGAGCCGGGCTACCACCAGCTCGTCCTCAACGATCGCCGCATCGCGCTTGCCGTTGCGCCCTCGCGGTGCCACACCGTCAGCGACGCGTGCCTCGCGGCAGGCGTGGAAGGCAGCGAAGCGCCGGCGCTATGGGGTATCGGTGCCCAACTTTACGGACTGCGTCGCGCAGGCGATGGGGGCATCGGCGACTATTCGGCGCTCGCCGCATTCGCGGCCGAGAGCGCGCGCCGCGGGGCGCACGCGCTGGCGATCAGTCCCGCGCATGCGATGTTCAGTGCAGACCCGGGCAAGTTCAGCCCCTACTCGCCGTCTTCACGTCTTTTCCTCAACGTGGCTCACATCGACCCCGCAGCCGTGCTCGGCGACGAGGCGCTGCGCGAAACGCTGGATGCGCTCGGCGCCAGCGCGGCGTGGGCCGCGCTCGAGAGCGAGCCGCTCGTCGATTGGCCTCGCGCCGTTACGCTGCGCCTTAAGATTTTGAGGGCGCTGTTCGACCGCTTCAGGGCTCACGATTGCAACCAACGCAGCCCCCTGGCAGCGCAATTCGATGCCTTTTGCGCGCAGGGCGGCCGAGCGCTCGAAGACCACGCGCGTTTCGAGGCGCTCGACGCGCGCCAGCGAGCCGAGCACGGACAAACGCATTGGCGCCGATGGCCGGCTGAATTGACCGACCCGCGACGAGCCGAAGTCGACGCGTTTGCGCGTGAACACAGACAGGAAATCGACTTCCATCTGTTCATGCAATGGCTTGCGGCGGCAGGCCTCTCGGAGGCTCAGCGGGCCGCGCGCGATGCCGGCATGGCGATCGGGCTCGTCGCCGATCTCGCGGTCGGTTGCGACGGAGCCGGCAGCCACGCCTGGTCGTACCGCGACGACATGCTGGAGGGCGTCTCCGTCGGCGCCCCGCCCGACCTCTTCAATCAAGCCGGACAAGCGTGGGGTTTGACGACGTTCTCGCCACGCGCGATGCGCAACCAGGGCTTCACGGCATTTATCGATATGCTCCGTGCCACGTTCGCGCATGCGGGCGGATTGCGCATCGATCACGTACTCGGTCTGCGGCGTCTGTGGCTCGTTCCCGAAGGCGCGTCCCCGGCCGATGGGGCTTACCTCAGCTACCCCATCGACGATTTGCTGCGACTTATCGCGCTCGAATCGTGGAGGCATCGAGCGATCGTGATCGGCGAAGACCTCGGCACCGTGCCGGCGGGCCTGCGCGATCGCCTCGCGGAGCATGGTCTGCTCGGGATGCGCGTTCTTTGGTTCGAGCGCAACGAGGAGGACGGCGGATTCCGCGCGCCCGAGCAATGGGGAGCGAGTTCGGTTGCAATGACGACGACGCACGATCTGCCGACCGTTGCCGGCTGGTGGGAAGGACACGACATCGAGTGGCGCAGCCGCATAGGCCAGACCGCGGCGCGCCCTGACGGCAAAGACCCCGTCGCCGTAGCGCAAGCCGAGCGTGCGACGGACCGCGAGGCGCTCTGGCATGCGTTGCAGCAGGCCGGCATTGCCGCGCGCGATGTCGGCGCGCCGCCGCTCGAAGAGCCGCCCGTGGACGAAGCGCTCGCGTTCGTCGCGTCCACGCCGACGCCGCTCGCCCTGTACCCGCTCGAAGATCTGCTCGGACTCGCCGAGCAGCCGAATCTGCCCGGCTCGATCGACGAGCATCCGAACTGGCGCCGCCGCGTGGGCGCCCCTGTCGACGCACTGTTCGCCGACGCCGCGTTCGCCGATCGCCTGCTCGCGATTGCGCGCGTCCGGGCGAGCGCGGCGGGCGGCCCCGCGGCGCCCGAGCCGCCCCGCGCATCATGACGCTGCCGCGCTCCACGCTCAGGTTGCAGCTGCATCGCGGCTTCACGTTCGACGATGCTGCCGCGCATGTCGACTACTTCTCGGCGCTCGGCGTGAGCCATCTCTATCTGTCGCCGATCACGACTGCCGTGCCCGGCTCGATGCACGGCTACGACACGATCGACTACGGCAGCGTGAACCCCGAACTCGGCGGCGAGCTCGCATTGAAGCGGCTCGCCGCTGAATTGCGCGCGCGGCAGATGGGCATCGTCGCCGACATCGTGCCGAATCACATGGGCATCGCGGGCAGCCATAACGCGTGGTGGCTCGACATCCTCGAATGGGGCAGGCACAGCGCGCATGCGCGTTACTTCGACATCGACTGGCATTCGCCCGACCCCGCGTTGCGCGGCAAAGTGCTCGCGCCTTGTCTCGGTGCGCAGTACGGCGAGGAGTTGATGGCCGGTCGCATCACGCTGTCGTTCGACACCGAGCGGACGCGCATCGTCGCGCGCTACGCCGAGCACCTGTTTCCGATCTGTCCCGTCGATTACGCGACAATCTTGCGGACCGCTATCGATGGAAAGGCGCTCAGGGATGACGCTAAACGCGCCGAGCCCGGCAAGGCTCGGCCGACGCCGGAGCAAGACCGCGAACGCGAAGCGCTGAAGGTGTTGGCCGCGCATTTCGACGGACTCACGGCGCAGCCCGACGAACGGCCGCGCGCGCAAGACGCGCTGGAAGCGTTGCGCGCGTTCGTCGACGCGCACGGCCGCGCCGCCATCGACAACGCGCTCGCCGCCTATTCGCCCGATACGCCCGCCTCGCGCGAGCGCCTCCATCGGCTGCTCGAGAGGCAGTACTTTCGCCTGGCCTGGTGGCGCACCGCCGGCGACGAGGTGAATTGGCGGCGCTTTTTCGACATCTCGACGCTCGCGGCCGTGCGGGCCGAACGCACCGAAGTGTTCGAGGCCACGCACGCGCTGATGCTGCGGCTTTTCGCGGAAGGCGTGATCGACGGCGTGCGCATCGACCATATCGATGGCCTGCTCGATCCGCGCGAGTACTGTCAACGCCTGCGCGAGCGGCTCGCCGAACGTGAAACGCAGCGTCCGCCCCAGCTAGACGGCACACGCGCCTATGTCGTCGTCGAAAAGATTCTTGCGCGCGGCGAGGCGTTGCCCGCCGATTGGCCGGTCGATGGCACGACGGGTTACGACTTCATGAACGACGTCGGCGCCCTGCTGCACGATCCCGAGGGCGAGGCCGCGCTGACGGCCACATGGAACGAGTTGGCCGCGAGCGAAACGACCTTCGCCGAGGAAGTACTCGCCGCGCGCCGGCAGGTGCTCGCCGAAAACCTCCCGGCCGAGCTCGACAGAGCGACCCGCGCCCTGCACCGGCTGGCGCGCGAGCAACCGGCCACGCGCGACTTCACGTTCCTTGCGATTCGTCGCGCGCTGACCGAGCTGGCCGTTCATTTCCCGGTGTATCGGTTCTACCCGGTCAACGGTCTCCGTATGGAGGCCGATGAGCGCTACTTCCGCAAGTCTTGCGAAGACGCACGCGCGGAATTGCCGGCGGCCTATCACGGCGTACTGGCTCAACTCGACGAATGGCTCGGCGGCCCCGGGCCGCAAGCGCAAGCGCAGGCACCGGCAGGCACAGGCACGAGTGCCGAAGCGGCGAGCGGAGCGGATGCCGCGAGAACGTCGACCCCGAATCGCGAACGGCGCACCGCATGCGCGCTCTTTGCGCAGCTGACTGCGCCGCTTGCCGCGAAGGCCGTCGAGGACACCGCGTTCTATCGATATGGCCGGCTGCTTTCGCGCAACGAAGTCGGGGCCGATCCGGGCGACTTCTCGCTTTCAGTTGACGCCTTTCATGAAACCAATCTCGAGCGCCAGCGACGCTTTCCGCACGCGCTCGTCGCAACGGCCACGCACGATCACAAGCGCGGCGAAGACGTTCGTGCGCGGCTCGCGGTGTTGAGCGAAATCGCAAACGAATGGAGCGCCACCCTGCGTGCCTGGTCGACATTGAATGCGCCGCATCGTCGCGAAGCGCCAGCGGCACTGGCACGGGCGGCCGCGGAGCCGCCGACGGGCGACGTAGCCTACCGCCTCTCGCACGGATGGGCTCCCGGGGCCGCGGCCGAGGCGATGCTCTATCAAACGCTCGTCGGTTGCTGGCCGTACGATCTCGATCCATCCGACGCCGCGGGCGTCGAAGCGTTCGCCGAGCGCGTCGCACAGTGGCAGTTGAAAGCGCTGCGAGAAGCGAAGCTGCGGACGAGTTGGTATGCGCCCGACTTGGAATATGAAGCGGCATCGCGCGACTTTCTCTTCGACATACTCGCGCCCCAACGGCGCGACGGCTTCCTGCGCGAGCTCTCGCTTTTCGTTGCTCGCGTGAGCCGCGCGGGCGCCGTCAATAGTCTGTTGCAAACGATGCTGCGCATCGCGTCGCCCGGGGTGCCCGATCTTTTTCAAGGCACCGAGCTTTGGGACTTCAGCCTCGTCGATCCCGACAATCGCCGGCCTGTCGATTTCGCGCTGCGTCGAGCGATGCTCGTCGATACGCCGCCGAGCGAACAGCTTTCGAACTGGCGCGACGGGCGCGTGAAGCTTGGCGTCGTCCATCGCGCGTTGACGCTGCGTGCCGTATCGCCGGCGCTTTTTCTCGAGGGGTCCTACATTCCGCTTGCCGTGCAGGGAACGCATGCACGCCACGTAGTCGCGTTTGCGCGCCGGCACGGGGATGCGTACGCCATCGCCATCGCCACGCGGTTTGCCTCCAGGCTCCTCGCGCCTGAAAGCGACGTCCCGCTCGTCGATCCAGCGGTGTGGCAGGACACACGCGTCGAGCTGCCGCAGGCGCTCGCCTCGCGTGCCCTGTTCGATTGGTTAAGCCCCGGCGCGCCAAAAGTCGATGACGACGGACAACTTTTCGTGCAAGACGTATTGACCGCGTTGCCCGTCGCGCTACTCGTCGAGGAGGGTGTGCCGGGGCGGTGAAGTTGTGAGCTGTCCGCTTCGGCCCGCCCTCGAACATCAAACGGCCATGAGCGGTACGCGTAGAGAAAGCGTCGACGGTTGCCCGTCGAGCGTCTCGCCTTGCTCGAACATCCCGCCATGTGCCGACGCTACGCGCTGCGGCAGCGCAAGAACCCAGGCGATGCGTCCTGCTTCGCGCGCAAGCATCGCCTGCTTACGGGAGAAAGCGTCGAACGCGTGCGGCAGCTCGGCATCGCTCAACGCGGCGAAACTCGTCGTATAGGCGACGTCCACACGCCACGAACCGGACTCGACACTGCTCGCGAGCGCCACCGAGCCGCCAGGCGCGCTGGCTTCGACGGCAAATGCCAGCATCACCCATATCGCCTGCGAAAGCCGCTCGCGGTCGCCATCGCACTGCTCGGAATCGAGCTGCGAATCGAGCTTGATGGTGACCCCGCGCGCATCGGCCAGCGCGCGCCGGACATCGTCGAGCGAGCGGTCGAGAGCCTGCCTCATGGCGAACGGCGCACGCGTGAGCGGCAGCGCTTTCGTCTCGGCGCGCGTGCTGTCGACGGCTTCCTCCAGCAGCTTCACTTGTTGATCGACGCCCGACCGGATGCCTGCGAGCGCGCGTTGCGCCGCGGCGTCGTTCGGGTCTAGCTTGCGTTCGAGCACATACGCCCAGCTATGGATGGCGTTAAGAGGACTCCGCAGATCATGGGATACGATCGACAGCACGTGGTCGCGCATAAAAAGCGCCGTCTCGGCGCGCATACGCGCAAAGCGTTCGTCGGATGTGGCAGCGGCAACGGCACTGAAAGACGTCGACACGATCGGCCCCTCGTATGAAGCGCTCGACGGCCCATTGATCGCCGCGCCGCGGGGGCACGGCATTTGCTCCTCCCTCGCGGCGATGGGCAGGACCGGGTAGCACGTTGATGAGAGTGACATTATAGGCACCGATGCCAACGGTGAGCGCCTACAATGGCGCTTTTAACCGTGATTCGAGGAGTTCTCCCATGTCGATCGTGACAACCGCTTCCGGCCTCAAATATGAAGACCTGACCGAGGGCGCCGGCGCCGAAGCCACCGCCGGCCGCACCGTCAGCGTCCACTACACGGGCTGGCTCACCGACGGGCAGAAGTTCGATTCGAGCAAGGACCGCAACGATCCTTTCGCGTTCGTGCTCGGCGGTGGCATGGTCATCAAGGGCTGGGACGAAGGCGTGCAGGGCATGAAAGTGGGCGGCGTGCGGCGGCTCACCATCCCGCCTCAGCTCGGGTACGGTGCGCGCGGCGCGGGCGGCGTCATTCCGCCGAATGCGACGCTCGTGTTCGAAGTCGAATTGCTCGAAGCGTGATTGGGCACGCGGGGCCGGAATGCGAGCCGCGCGAGAGGGCGTAACGTGAAGGACTGAGAGACGCATGAGCGAGCAGGCGATCCGTGCGCCCAGCGTGACGCTGCGCTGCTTCGAGGAAGCGAGCGCGGCTGACGAGCACGATTTCCATCAAGTCGTGCTCGGGCTCGACGGCGCGATGGAGATGGCCGTGGACGGTGTTGCGCAGCGCATCGACAAGCGCTATGGGTGGCTGATACCGGCGGGTTCGCGACACGAATACGCGGGAATCGGCGAGAACCGACAAGTCGTGCTCAATTTGTCGCCCGCCTCACTCGCGATACCCGAGCGGCTCTTTGCTCGCCCGCTCGTGGTCACCCTCGATGACGCGTTCGCCCGACTCGTCGTGGACGTCGCAACGGGGGGCGCGCCGACGGCCAAACCCGCATCGTCGTTGGGGGCGTCGCACACCCGACGATTCGCGTGGGATACCGCAACGCGTCTCGCTGCCGCACTCGCCACGGCAATCGGCATCGAACCACCCGCGGTCGGGCTCGATTTTCCTCGTATCGATAAGTGGCTGCGCACGAATTTGTCCGAGCCGTTGCGGGTGCCCGATCTTGCCGCGCATTGCGGATTCGGCACGCGGCGCTTCCATCAGTTGTTCGAAGAAGCGTTTGGCACGACACCGCATCGCTATTTGCAGCGCCTGCGGCTCGACACGGCCCTCGCGTTGCTGCGCGATCCTCGCAACACGCTGACTGATGTCGCGCTGGCCGTCGGCTTTGGCGATCAGAGCGCGTTCACGCATGCGTTCACTCGGCGATTCGGGCTTGCACCCGGGCAGTGGCGGGCGATGCGCGCTCATTGAGCGCGCATGCGTCGCTGTGCGCTCCTTTCTTGAGACCGAGGCTAATCGGGGCCGGTTGACACAGCGTCGTCAGCGGTCCAAATCAGCGGTTCAATCCTCGAGCGAGGTCCGCACAGATATCGTCCGCATTCTCGAGCCCCACCGCCACGCGCAGCAGCGCTTCGGTAATGCCAGCCTGCGCGCGCGCTTCGGGAGTGATGCGGCTGTGCGTCGTCGTTGCCGGATGCGTAATCGTCGTACGCGTATCGCCGACATTGGCCGTGATCGAGCAGAGCTTCGTGTTGTCGATCACACGCCAAGCATTTTCGCGTTGTTGCTCGGGTGTCTCGCCGACCACCTCGAACGCCAGCACCGAACCGCCCGAGCGTTGCTGCCGCTTTGCCAACTCATACTGCGGATGCGATTCGAGCCCGGGATAAAAAACGCGCTTCACCGTGGGATGTGCCTCGAGCCACCGGGCGACGGTCAACGAGGAGGCGGAATGGCGCTCCGCACGCAGTGCAAGCGTCTCCATCCCTTTGAGCAGGATCCAGGCGTTGAACGCGGACATCGTCGGCCCAGCGGTGCGGACGAACGGGAAGACTTTCTCCATGATGAACTGGCGCGTACCGACGAGCGCGCCACCGAGCACCCGGCCCTGCCCATCGATGAGCTTCGTGGCCGAATGCATGACGACGTCGGCGCCGAGCTTCAACGGTTGCTGAACCGCGGGACTGCAAAACGTGTTATCGACCACGTAAATCGCGCCCGCCGCTTTCGCGATCTTGCCGACGGCTTCGATATCGCAAAGCTCCGTCATCGGATTCGAAGGCGTTTCGACGAAGAACATCTTCGTTTCAGGCCGTACGGCGGCTTTCCATGCATCGAGGTCGACGGGGTCGACGTACGTCGTTGTAATCCCGAAGCGCGAGAAAATTTGCGAGAACATGCCGAGCGTCGAGCCGAAAAGCGCGCGCGAACTGACGATATGGTCACCCGCCTGCATCGCGGCCATGACGACGGAGAGAATCGCGCTCATGCCCGAGGCCGTCGCGATGCAAGCCTCGCCGCCTTCGAGCGCGGCGAGGCGCTCCTGGAACATCGTGACCGTCGGGTTCGTGAAGCGGGAATACGTGTAGTAGTCCTCGGAATGCTTGAAGCGCTCGGCGGCTTCGGCGGCGCTTGTAAAGCAAAAACTCGAGGTTAGAAATAGCGCTTCCGAGTGCTCGTTGAAGTCTGTCCGCACCGTGCCGGCGCGCACGGCGAGGGTGTCGAAGTTGAAAGAGTCGTCCATGTTCTCGATGCCTGCGAGGTCCGTGTGGTTCGGAGAGCGAAGTGTCTTGCCGTCCGACAGGAAACCCGAAATCGCTCAACACGCCGATTTTGACACAGACCGCGCTTGGATCGTGCCGCTAAAGGTACGCCCGCTCCCGTACCCACTTCGTCACGATCCATTTTTCGCCGGCAATGACGGGGGCGCCCCCGTGCAACGTCGTCGGATCGACCTGCCGCGAACCGTTCGCATACCGGAAATAGACGGCGCAGCCGCGGCGCGGCGCCACCGATAGTCCGACTTCGGGAAAGATCGTTTCCCCGCCGGCTTCGACGTCATTCAGATAAACGATGAGCGTGGCGACACGCTGCCCGCCGTGAGCAAGGTGGACGTTGCTGCCTGCTTGCCCCGGCGGGAAATAATCGAAATGAGGACGATATTCGTCGCCGATGCCGTATCGGAGAACCTGAAGGCCTTCGCCGTTCTCGACGGGCCAATTCATCAAGCTGGCGAACCGCTGTTCGATTCGCGAGATAAAGGCGTCCTCCCCACGCTGAAAGTAGATTCCCTTGCTCGACCGATTGGGGATGACGTCGAAGGTGCCGGTCGTAGGGTTGACCGTTGTCGAAGGTCGCAGGCGATCGCGCGAGCGCACAATCAATTCTTCGCATTCGTCATCAGCGAGCAAATCTGCGAACGTGATCAGCTGCGGTCGCTTGCAACGCAACAGCACTTTGACGTCGCGATCGCTCGCGCGGATAACGTTGCCGCTTGCAACGGGCGATGGGTCGTATTGATACTCGGCCGAAACCGGCTCCGCGATCAATGAGTCGGTATGATCGTCGCGACCGTGGACGTCCACGAGCCGATGCACCGCCGCATTCGCCGCATCGGGATCGAAGCCCGCCTGCATCATGGCCTCGATCATCGATTCCGGCGTGCAGCCGCGATTCTTGTTGAGCGTCAGCCAATTTTGCCAAGTCTCGTCCAAAACGGCCATCTTTCCTCCTTTGCCAATCGCCATGCTCACAGCGCCATCTGCGTTGTGTTGTGCAGCCAGTATGGCAAATGCCGTATCGATTCGCGTTTCGCTTATCGGCTAGCTTCGAGCTCGAATGATGCCAGAAAACGACGCCCGCTTGCCTATCAGTTCTGATAGGCAATTAGCGTCGTCGGCTCCGATAGAGTCATCAATGCGAACTAACGCCCAATGGACGAAATAGATGCTGCACGGGACAGTAGATGATGAGTGGCGGCGTTGGATTGCCGAGAACTTGACGCTCGGCGGCTCGGAAGAGTCGATCGTCAGCGAGATGGTTTCGAATGGCGTCGCTTCCGACGACGCACGACGCGAAGTCAGGGCGGCGTTAACACATCCCTATGTGCAAGGGAGCACGCGTTTGCGCGAGCGCTTGAAAAAGCGCGACTGGATTCTCGGCGTGTACCGTAGGCTATCGGTGATGTGCGGGGAGACCGCCGATATAGAGCGGCGGGACGGGCTCGATCGGGAGGAGTTTTTCGAGCGCTTTTACTATGCGAATCGTCCCGTGATCATTGCCGGCATGTTGGACGAATGGCCTGCGCTCACGCGATGGAGCTGCACAATTTTCCGCGAGCGTTGGGGCGAGCGGGAGGTGGAAGTGCAATTCGGTCGGGAAAGCGATCCCGACTTCGAGATCAACAAAGGCCTATTGACGAAGAAGATGCGCTTCGGCGATTACGTCGATCTCGTCGAGCGGTCGTCGCCCACCAACGATTTCTATATGACGGCGAGCAATCATTCGCTTAACCGCCGAGCGCTCGCCGAGCTTTGGGATGACCTCAAGCCGCTGCCGCCCTACCTGGATCCAAGGTCGCCCGACGATGGCTTTCTTTGGTTCGGCCCTGCGGGAACGATCACGCCGTTCCATCATGACTTGACGAACAATTTGCTAGCGCAGGTTGTAGGCCGCAAGCGCATTCTGCTCGTGCCGCTTCACGATACGCCTTTCATGTATAACCATCTGCACTGCTTTTCAGCGGTTGACGGCAAACGGCCGAACCTCGAGGTGACGCCGGCGTTCGCCGATGCTCGATTGATGCAATGCACGCTCGAGCCGGGTGAGCTGCTGTTTCTGCCCATCGGCTGGTGGCACTATGTCGCGGCGATCGATGTTTCGATAACCATGGCCTTTACAAACTTTGCCGCACCCAACGATTTCTTTGTCGACTACAGAACGTTCGGAGGTGTTTGAATCCGTCGTCGGCCTTCGCACGGAGTACGCGTTTCGCGTGTTGGCTCTATCGGTTCGCTAAACAATCAGCATACTGTCGCCGAACATATCGAACTCATAGCCGCCCGCGACAATCATCTCGGCATAGCTTTTCATCACCAGGTCGTAGCCCGCGAAGGCCGCCGTCAGCACCAAATGCGTCGAACGAGGCCGATGGAGGTTGGTCAGCAGCGCATCGACAATTTTGAATTCGAAGCCGGGGTAAACGTATAGATCGGTCCAGCCGGTCTGCGGCCGAACGGCGGCGTCTCGCGCCATGCTGAGCCCTAGCGTCTCCAACGTTCTGAGCACCGTAGTGCCGACCGCGACGATGCGCCGTTTTTCGGTCAACGCTCGATCGAGCTGTGCCGCGGCTACTGGCTCCACAGTGAAAAACTCGGGTCTTACTTTATGATCCTCGACCTCCTGCTCGGCGATCCGGCGCACCGAAAGAAGCTCCGTTGCGCCGACGTGCAGCGTGATGTGCGCGATCTCGACGCCCTTCCCGGTCAAGCGATCCAGCAGTGCTTCAGAAAAGTGAAGGCCAGCCGACGGAATTTGCAGCGAGCCTGGGGATTTCGCATAGACTGAACGATACGCTTCCGGCGACGAGCGCCAGCTTGATGAAGCAGTATTCGCGCGTTGCGCCGCAGGTCCTGCCGGATCGGTAGAGCCGCCATAGCGCTGCCCGTGCTGCTCCAACGTAAGCGCCAATCGGTCCGCAGGTTCGAACGCAACGCTCCATAGTCCACGCGGCAATGGGCTAAGCACCCTGCAGCGAAGCTGGTCGTCTTCCGCAGCAATCAACGAGAGCCCCGGTACGGGAATGTCAACGGGCCTGAATGCCGCGATACTCGTGCGCCCGGGCTCATGACCACATATGATCACCCACGCGGTGCCTTCGCCGTGCCGAAATAGAAGCATGTTCGGCACTACGTAGCTGTCGTTTAGGACGAGCAGGTCGCCGGCGCGAAGATAGTCGCAAATGGATGAGAAGTTTACATGCGCGATTGCATTCGAAGTCCTGTCGAGCACGATCATCCGTCCGCTGTCACGATGCCTTCCGCGCAACTCGTTGGGTGCGTGCGGTATCAGACCAGGCTCGAGCTTGAAATCGAAGTCCTTCGCTTTCACAGGGACAGGGCAATGATGGAAGTAATCGTCTTATAGTCAGTATGGCTTCGTGTACTCATGGAAGGTGCTTGGATTGCTGGGCGTATGCCTGCGCTTTACCCGTGTCCTCCCCCTCAGGGGGATAAGTGACAATGACGCGGCATGATTCCTGAATGCCCTTCCCATCGGGGTCGAGGTCGTACGGGTGATAGAAGACCTTGAACCCGACTGTTCCGTCTTGGCCGGTAAGCCCGACGTGCAGCAACAGCTGCAGCGGCTTCAGCGCCACTCCCTGCAGTGGCCAATCACAGTAAATGCCGCACGGCATGTTCGCGACGGGACTGCCGTCCGCAGCCTTCAAAGTGGCGGTTAGCGTGTAGCTATAGTCTTCGTCAAACGATGGGTCCGAAGGCGATAAAGATAGGCAGTAGGTTGGCGTTGGCGTTGGCGTTGGCGTTGGCGTCGGCGTCGGCGTTGGCGTTGGCGTTGGCGTTGGCGTCGGCGTCGGCGTCGGCGTTGTTGACGGCCCAAAATGAAAAGTCTGCGAGGGTGCTGAAACAGATTCGTTGCCGTAAAGCCAAGCCGCCAAGGTCACGCTGCCGCTCTGCGTGCTAGCGAACGGCACGTCGCAGAGGCCGAATACGTCTGTCTTGGCCGTCGTCTGGTGTGGAACGGGGGAATCCACGAAAAACGCGCCATCATTGCCCGACAATTGGAAAACAATGTTGACGCCGTATGAGAGCTCTTCCGGAACCGTCGCCACTGCGGCTCGCAGCCGCGCTAGGTCGGCCGTATCTGCAGTCCCATCGGCAGGCTGATTGTCGCCTCGCACCATGATGGTCAACCGCATCTGCATCTGATCAGCGCTGCTCATACACCCTCCGAACGTCTGCGCTGCGTGATAGCGCGCAAATGGGAGCGAGCCATTGCGGCCCAGGCGCGGACATCATTGCATGAACAGGTAAGCGCCACCCCCTACGAATTATCAGGTTCGAAATGCACCGCGAAGGCCGGAGACATCACTCACAAACTGACGCAACGGGCTTTCACCACAGACAATTTTTGAGATAAATCCCGTTGGCGATGCCGCTCAGAAGCGGAACAATCGTCATCGAGGCCTTGCTACGCCGGCCGCCAACTTTGCAATCGCCAACCCTGGCCCGTGTTTGCTCAAAGCCAATCCCTGATACGACATACCGGCTGGGTAACCCTCTTCGAGACCGGTGCAATGAGTTACTCACTTCGATATCCGCCTAGCGTCATGCCAGCGCGACAAAGCTATCGATGCCGCAATTGCTCATGGCATGGATCAAAGTCCCACTATTTGGCGCAACATTACCTTGGCGTGCGTGCTCCTCCATTTCGCACGCAATCGGTTTGAATGACGGGCCGCCACTATAAGAATTGCTAGGTTAGCTCTGGCAAAGAACGGATATCGTTGCATTCAGATATGCGACAAACAGTAGCGGCCAGAAATCAGAGCGGGTGAATAGCGTCCCCCAGGGAACGCCGATTAGTAACGATCGACAAGAGTTCTCGATTGCACCCGCTTTTTTGCCAGGCAGATCCGTACATTGATCGCTGGTGTTTGACATTCTCGCTCCTTGCTACTAAAGGTCGCATCCCCTCGTTATGGAACCTGGGACGCTACGCCCGACTGGTCGCCGCTTGCAGACGGGCAAATCGAATTTGCTAATGATTCGCGATTAAGGAGTTGGCTCTCGAGAATGATGTTGCCTACGGACATTAACTAATGAACGGTTGGATCACCACGGTCTTTAAGCGCCACGGCGCGCGAGGCCGCCAAACCCCGAGCCGGCATTTTGCCGCATGGATGATGGTGCTCACGATGCTGACATTGAACTCGCTTGCGCCTCGCAACGCGAGCGCTCAAGCTCGGGCGCTCGATGTAAGCGCGCACTCCGCGGCTTTCGGCCAACTCTCGGCCAACAGCAATACGTCATGCGCGCCGCTTCCTCTTTCGCTCACTTGTGGGCCTATGCAGACCGCCATCAAAGTGGCCCAATCGTCGGCCGGCTGCCGCGCCGCGGATACCAGCGCTACCGGCACGTCATGCGCACGGCCAAAGTATTCGGCCTCCGAATCCGCTGATACGCGAGTTCATCTCAACCTTCCCGACCTTGGCAAAGATAGTGCGGCCAGCAGTCCAACACAGGACAAGGAAAAGAAAAACGCCATCGTCGCTCCTCTTTTGCAGCAGCTCACGCAGGTGGGTCAAATGGCAGGCTCGGGCCAAAACCTGGGTGACGTCGCGGCGGGCCTCATCACCAGCCGCGCGAACCAATACGCGTTTGGCGGCCTTCAGCAATGGCTGTCGCAATTCGGTACAGCCAGCGTATCGATGAACGTCGACAACCACGGCCGCTTCAACGAAGGTTCGACCAACCTGCTGCTGCCGCTTTACGACAATAAGGGAAGCGCGCTTCTCTTCACGCAGCTGGGCTATCAGCGTTGGGATGGCCGCAATACGATCAACTTGGGGCTTGGGGCTCGGCACTTCACCAAGAAGTCGATGTACGGCATCAACGCGTTTTTTGATGACGATGTGACTGGCCATAACCAGCGTCTTGGTGCGGGTATCGAATACGGTACCGGCTATCTTCGCCTCTCGGCCAATGGCTACCTTGGGCTGACCGGGTGGCACCAGTCAATCGACTACGCCGATTACGACGAGCGCCCGGCAAACGGCTTCGATCTGACATCGCAGATGTATCTGCCTTCGCTGCCGCAATTGGGCGTCAAGCTCAAATACGAACAGTATTTCGGAAACGCGGTCGATCTCCTCGGCACCGGAGATCGCGAAAAGAATCCATCCGCCGTTACGGCTGGGCTCGACTACACGCCCGTGCCGGCCATCACTGTCGGTGCAGCTTACCGCAGGAGCACGGGTGGCCTGAGCGACATGCTGTTCAACGTTCAGCTCAATTACCGCATGGGCGTACCGTTGCACGAGCAGTTCGACCCGCACTCCGTCGCATCGATGCGCACGCTCGCCGGCAGCCGCTACGATCTCGTCCAACGCAACAACCGGATCGTGCTCGACTATCGCAAACGCATCGTCATTCGCCTCACACTCGGGCCAGCCCTTAGCGGCTACCCAGGCGCGGTTGTGCCAATTCCCGTCAATGTAACGTCCACGTATGGATTGCAGTCCATCCAGTGGACCGCACCCGAGCTCATTGCCAATGGCGGCGCGATTACCGGGCAGAACGGCGCCTACACGCTAACGTTCCCTGCCTATCAAAACAGCGGCACGAACACCTACAACGTTAGTGCGGTGGCAACGGATCGACAGGGAAACATGTCGGCGCCGGCACAGATTCAGGTGATCGTGCAATCACCCACGCAAGCGAGCGCTAATACAACCAGTGTGGAGCTCTCGCCCGACCGGATCTATGCCGACGGACACAGCACATCACAGCTGACGATCACCGTACTCGACGCCAGCGGTAACGGCATTTCCGGACTGGCGCAGGACATCGACTTGCATTCCTCGTTCGTCGCATCACTGGGACCACCGTCTAGCGCCTCGAACCATGCGCAGACGGATCAGCAGCCGATGCCACCCACGATCGGCAGTCTTAGCGCAGAGGGCAACGGCGTTTATGTGGCGACAATCACCGCGGGGACGGCGCTGGGAGCACTCACGTTCAACCCTGTTCTCAAGAATGAGAACATCAAGCTCAAGAGTGCAACACTGCAACTCGTCGCGCCCAATACGTCGGTGAACGCCGAGATTACCGGCGCGATTATCGTCACCCCGCAAGCCATTCAACCAGCCGACGGACAATCCGCCTATACCTATACGGCTCACGTCATCGACGCCAACAGCGGCCAACCGCTGCCGAACTTCCCGCTCGTCGGATTGCGTTGGCAAGTCACCCCTATGCCGTCGTCGCTTCTAGATCCGGGCTGGCTCAGCCTCACACCCGGCAGCAGCACGACGGACAACAACGGAAACATCACGGCGACGCTCTCTAGCAAGATTGCCAGTACACAGTTCACTGTGAGTGCGCAACTTGGATCAGCGACGCCGGACAATGCTCCGCCAGTCACCTTCTCGATCGTCGCACACGTCGCGTCGGTAATGATTTTGAATCCCGCGTCGGGCATCACTGAGATGACGACGCTCAACAATGCGCTGAACGTGCCGGTATCGATCCACGCTCCGCTACCGATCAATGCGCCGGCACAAAGCGGGTTTGAGTTCATTGCCCGTATCGTCGACGCACGGGGCTTACCGGTACCGAACCAATCTCTCAGCTCGCTGAACTTCCAATGGATTCCCAGCCGCATGCGTGACGGGGTAAATGACCTCTATGTCGAGCAGGCGAGCACCGACGGTTCCGGCCAGGCCATTGCCTACTTCGGCTCCGTTAAGCAGACTGGAACGACGGGTGTGTTCACACTGTCGGCCCAACTAGGCGGCCAACCCGCGGTCTCGCCCGCGCTGCCACGCCTCGTCGCCTTTTCCGACATTCCCGCTCAATCGCAAATAGTCGAGTACGTAAGCGCGTCAGGCAACGTGACGCCAACAAGGGTCCCCCAGTCGCAGGCGAACATCTTTGTCAAAGACGTGACCTATCTACGTCTCGACTCGACGATGTTCAACACTCAGGCCGGTGATACCTTCGTGAGCGGCTCCAGCTCAGCGCCAAACGTCGTCAGCGTTGATTCGTCGGGACTGATGAACGCGCTCAAGCCAGGTTCCACAATGGTGACGGAGCTCTTCGCTCATAACGGATTTCGCTTTGCGCGCTCCGTAGCGTTGACGGTCAACACGGTTCTCTTGGTGCCGCAGTTGCGCGGCGCACCTGTTGCCATCACATCGCCCGCCGCGGGGGAGAACCTCAACACGTGTGAAACATGGGGACCAGTATATGGCGTATCCGGTATCGCGAGCGTCACGGCTAACGACGCCAATACGCTGATAGCCTTATTACCGCAGTCAGTCCTCGCAGGCATGAAGTTTTGGGGAAATTCCACCCCAACGAACAACCGTTTCTTCGTAACCGACACAAGCGCGCAATTTGGTTACTCGTCCCTCAGTATTCCGGGAGCCGGCGGCCTCCAGCGGAATGACATGAGGGACGGCACTTTGGTGTGCGAGTCCAGATGAGTTACTGACCTTTTGATTGCCTGGACGCAATGACGCACGGGTAATCGTGTAGCCGGAGCCGACATCACGACTCCAAATCGACGCGACGTACAAAAGGAGAAATTCATGGCAATCCAAGGTGTTTCGATCGTTCCGAAGTATAGCTATTCCATGTCCGGCTCGAACCTCGTGCTGACGCCCGACACCTCGTACGTGACGTACAAGGTCACCGTTACCGTGAACGATGCGAGTGAGCGGAATACAAGCGGCCACCTGGATATCAGTGGCATCGCCGCCGGACTAACCTGTGTCGAAGGCAATAAGATAAAGTTGATCGCGAACGACATGGCGCCTTGGGCGGACGTGCGTTTCAAGGTCGCCGCCGCCTCGGCTACAAAAATTGACTTCAAGGTAACGCCAACACTCGACGACGGGCAGACGTTTGCGGCGACGCAGCCTCCTCGCGCTCCGATCAACATCACGTGGCTGGGCGCAGGCGTTTTATACCCGACGTTGGCGACAGCCTCCCAACCTGACGACATCCCAGCGCTTGATACAAACGACCCAACGGCGAATGCTAAAGTCACAGTCAAAGTAACCGACTCGTCACAGGCTCCTATCGCAAACCTTTCCCTGCTGATCGGGCCGTCTGGCCAGCAAGACATCACCAGGTACCAGTACCTGGACGTCAACACGAGCGCCCCCCTGACGTTCGGTTCGAACACTATCCCGAGCACCGGCTCTCCTGCTCTCTTGGTCACAACCGATGCGAGCGGGCAGGCAGGCTTCACGATGTCAATTCCGCCCGGGGACGATTCATTGGCAGCGCTAGCGCAATTCATTTCCTGGGGCGTACAACTGCAAGGCGGCGAAGATGCGACCTACTTTCCGTCAACCGACGCTATCTTTATTGGGCCGCTTACGTCGGAAGATGCTCCCACCGTACCGATGCCGTTCATCTACGATGCGCAAGGGAGCCTCCAGTTCGATCCGAAGGGCAACAACGAATGTACATTGCAAATGACGGCTGAGTGGGACAATCCTAGCAATTCCGACAATATTCTAGTCATCGTAGGTGATGACGATAGTCCCCCCCGTCCTCGTCAACTGCTGACGGTGGGTCAGTGTAATTACGGGGGCGACCAGCCTGGGCCCAACTCCACTCTCATGTATTTGCTCGATGTAAATCGACTAATTGAAGGATACTGCCCGCTTCGCTTCCTGGTTTTTAAAACTGGCTTGTCCGATGTCGCGTACTCTCACGCCAACCTCTACACGATCACGAAGCTTCCTCCGGTGAAGCCCCTTGGCAATGTCAATCGCGTTTTGCCGATTCCTCGACTTTTTTGCAAGGCAGTGGGCAACAACGCACAGCCGGTCCTGGGCGACGAACTGAAACAAGGCGCAAAAATTAACTGGAACGATATCAACCGCGGCGGCATCTACGTCTACATACCCTACGCGGCAACCAACGGAAGCACCGGCATGAACGGTGCAGCGAACGTGAAGATCTATCGAAACGGCATATACCAAGGCGGAGCTGACGTGGTTAGCTTACCGAAGCTGTACCCTCCCGTGCAAGTGGGCGACAATGTGGTGTCCCCCGATGGAACAGCGTACGGCCTAGGCCACGGCTTATTGATGCTCATCCCGATCGATGACTTGCGCAACTGGAATGCTCCAACGGATGGAATGCCGCGTCCATTCGAAGTCGAGTACTGGGATGACAGCAAGAGTAGAAACTACTCAGTGGTTTGGTCAGGGGTTATCGACACGGTTCCGGTCAAGAAATAAAGCGCTGTGGCATTCGTGCCGTTGAGTGTCTCGCGTGGTGGGCAAGCTGCCCACCACGCACACAAACGATGAGCGCAACGACTTCATTGAGGCCGAACAATGGGCGATCTGCCCCGCCCGTTCCTACCGTTGCAACACGGCCGGCGCCCCCAAAGCTCTACGGGCATCGCACGGCGCGGCAACATTTATTTCAATTACAACCTGCTATCGGGATGCAACTATCATCGGATCGTCGTCCCACTGGTCAACATGCCGGCGGACTTCGATGCCAAAGTCCCTGTCCTGTTCTTCAATCGTCTCGGGATCGAGTCTCATGTGATTGACCAATTTCAAGCGCAAGGGGCAAGGGTCGTCATCGATCTCGACGACGACATTGCTCTGCCCGAAGGGCACGTGCTTCATGAAATGTTCAAGAGGAATCGATGCTCGGAGCGACTGATCGAGAACATCCGTCGTGCCGACATCGTGACCGTGACGAATTCGCATCTCGCGAGCAAGGTCAAGCAATACCACAAGAACATCGTCGTCGTACCCAACGCGCTGCCCTTTGACCAAGGTCAGTTCGCTGAGACGAGCCCCGGATTGGGACGCAAAATCATCTATGCCGGCGGCTTTACCCACGAATCAGATCTGCGCATCATTCACGATGCGGTGCCACGCCGCGAACTTATCATCGCGGGAGACACGGGAACGAACGGGGAGGACATTGCATCGACCACATGGCGGCGCATCCGAGAAACCTTTGACTTCGCCGAGTTCCGGCCCATGTTGAGCGTTGAAGAGTACATGCGCCACTACGACGGCAGAAGCATCGCGTTCGCTCCATTGGCCGATACACCCTTTAACCGCTGTAAATCGAATCTCAAAGCGCTCGAGGCCGGTGCAAAAGGGCTGGCATTCGTTGCCTCACGAGTATATCCGTACCACAACGAGGTCGACAAGCACGTTGTCTTGTATGCGTCGACAAACGCCGAATGGAGGCGCCTCTTCATGAAGCTGATCGCCGACCCGACGTTCCGCGCGGAACAGGGCAGGGCCCTCGCCGAACACGTGCGTCGGCACTACCATATCGATCGTGCCAACGAGCTCAGACGGCAAGTGTTCGAGTCACTCTGTCGTGTATGAACGATTTCTTCGGCGACCCGTGATGACCCAGGGGTGCCTTTTTCTCCACGATGGAAATGCTTTGAACGTTATTTGAAATGTTGTTTCGGGCGTTCCATCCTTTAGGTCCAAATTTACATTGATCGTCTCATCAACCTTGTCAACAATCTGGAAGGTCGCTGTCCCGTCAACCAGGAGCGGGACTTCCGCGTTCTGAGCATGAGCCTTTTTTTGTCCGAGCACGTAGGCGCCGCCGTCCAAGGTCACGTGCACGTTTTTCGCGTGCCTGCTCGGATCGACTTTGACGTACACGGAACAATAGCTCGTATCGGGGCCGAACGACGGATCGTCCGCGGCTGCACCGGTCGTATAGCCGTAGGTAAGCGCAGGATTCTGGTCGTTTTTTGCGTCGCGAAACAGCAGGGGAGGAATCAACGTTGCGTGCTGGGACAGCGTCAATTCCGCCTTATGGTCGCCGTTTGGCACAACTCCGAAGCTGCCCATGCCCTGCTCGTCCAAGGAAAACGAATAATTCACCTCCCCCGATTCCGCAATTCGCGCGGCGCTGGGAGTGACAAGCGACGCATAGACACTCATTCCTGGTCGCCCAAACAAGCGGACCTGGTTCGTGCCTTGGGTGCCTGGAATTTGAACGGGCGCGCCATTCGAAACAATGACGTCGAGCGAGTCGATGTCGGCAAACGAGAGTTCGAGGGACGCTGGCCGAGAGTCGCCACCGCCGTCTTCGTCGCTGCTTGGATACACGTGGTAGTACGCCGTCCCAGTTCCTTCCGGACCCAGGCAAAGCACGTACTCCTGAGGAATCAAACCCCCCACCTGCGCCGCGCCTTCGCGCACCTGTACTTCGAAGGAGTATTGAGAAGCCGGCACAGGGTTGCCGTCGCCGTTGGTGCCGGACCAGTTGAACTCGACGACATCGCCGTTGTTGATTGAAGGATAGGCTGCCGCGATCACAACGCCCCTTTCCACTGCGATGCCCGTGAATGTCGCGGGCCCATTTGGGAACTCGGGAAATGTCGGTGCTGGATAAGCGGGAGCCGATGCACCGATAATTCGTATGTCGGCTTTTTGCGAATAGGTCGGTCCATTGCCTACGAAATCTTCCACCGTGTAATAAACCTTGTACGAGCCGTTTGGAATCTGCCCTTTATGAAACCGCACGGGAAACACTGGCCACCCTGCCTGATCTTCGTCCTCCACAACGTTAGCCGTCCAGATGTTTTCGTCGAAATAGACGATATAAGTGTCATACGGCCGCGGGCCAGTGCCATCGGCTTCCGTATCCCAGGGCGGCACATATACCAGCACGTAGTCCCCGGTGATCAGGCTGATGTCGATCACGCCCGGCGTGCCGCCATTGTCGTCTTGCGTTAATATCGGTTTGTCGAGCAGGCCTTCATCGCCTTCGTCCTTGTTCACAGCTGGGCTCCTAAAATCAGTTGAAGGTCGGGACTGCAACGAAGTCCATATAGACAGTTGCAAAATCCTGAGCCAGCGCCGAAATCTGGATTTTCAAGTTTTGTTGGGGTTGCGCGCTGAGGATGTAAGCCGTTGCCGTTCCGTCATCAGCGAGTGTGATTTTATGCGTCTGCTTGTGGCCCCCGAAGCCATCGATCCACGCATCGGTCGAATTTTCAATTTCAACCAAAACATAACGTTGGCTTTGATCTAAAGGGAACTTTTTCATATCCACCCCCACATAGACCGAAGCATGTGTTTTACCATCAGCAGGAGTTCCCGAGACACATCCGTATCCCAGGATTATCGTATTCTGCGCCGCCCGAGCATACGGCTTAAACTGCATCGGCAATGCACCCGTATTATCATACGGATTGGCAGCATTTGAGATCGTCACGAAGGCCGCATCTAGATTAATTCCAGCCGACGAGTGAGGATCATCGGAGTCCACATATATCCCAAACGTCGCATAACCGTTGATATCGAGTTGCCCTGCGGCGTGCGTGGGATCAGCGGGGTTCATAGCCTCTTGAATTTTCACTCCGAGTGTCGAATCGGCATTGATCCTCATACCCGCCTTGCCGAAAACTGCCACAGTGTTACATGGCAAAAGAGAAGGATACTTTTTATCCCGCGATGGTGCACCGCTCTGCGCCACGACGTGAAGATCCGTCGAAGTGCGCGTCGCTCTTTCTTTCGCTGACATTATCCGTACTCCTAATCAGTTTATCGTTTCCTTACCTGACAATCACGCAAGTGATCCGACGCAACCCAGTCGATCGCCTACCCGCCCTTTACAAACGCCTCATGACACACTCGACCCAGGAAGCGTTATCAGCCCCAAGGTGAACGATTTGCGCTTTTCCATCGATTACTCGTGAAATGCCGAAATTTTCTGATCGATTCGAAATCATCAAATCAAAATCGTCCAGCCCAAAGCACGTTGCGCCCCCGATGCGGCCCGCGCTCATACTTAACGGTCGGTTGATTCAGCGGAGGTTGGTGAAAGACCGCGAACTTCGCGTGCCAACATGACGGTATTCCGTAACCCCGAATCAGTTGGTGAACAAACGTTGCATTGTCCGAATACACTCTTGTCAAATGGGTGAGCGTGTCACGCAAATACCTGTCGGCGTATCCACCCGGCCTCCCGTCCGAGCCGTAATCGCTGCAAAATAGGCACGCGAAAAGTCGTGTGATATGGCTCAATGCACCACCTTTGGTGGCGATGGCATCCCAACATGCAGCACTGTTGACGTTGATTAACGCCTTCGGCCGCATCGCATAGACCAGCGACACCACGACCTGGACCCGCTCAGCATGCGTGAGCGATGGCTCGAAGTGCGAGAAACAGAGCACCCGTACGCCGGAAGGCAGCCAATCCAGGGCCTGCGTGACATCACAATCCGGCAAAACCAGGAGAGTCGAGCCAGCGCCGTATGTTTCGATCGCCGCCCTGACGATGTTGACGACGGTCACATCGGCTTCGCCACGAACGAGCCACGGTGCAAACACGATATAGTCGAACGCGTGAGGCAGCGCATCGAATATGGCTTGCCATGCCCGAAGACCTGATCCCCCAAGGCCGCTTCTGACAACAGTCAAAAACTCCGGCTCGCACAGACGCGCGTTCAACAGAACGTCTTGCTCGATCGTCTGTGCTTCCGCAACCATGCGTTTGGCAGCTTCAAAAATGCGCGGCTCCGGGGTGGCGGAGCGCCCCTGCGTGCGGCCGATTTTCAGGTAGTGGACGAGTGGATGCAGTCCGCTTTTGACGACATCGCCATATCGGCCCACGTACCAGTTCGGATCAAATAGCCGGTGCGCGCGCCGTAGCTCGAAACCGCCGCGGTGCACGTAGTGCGCAAGAGGGTCCGATAATTCAGGGATATCCGGATTTAGTTTTCTATAGATGTCCGAATCGAAGTACCCCGATTGCTCTATGACATTCTGACTCTCTTCGTCTGTCACAGTCCGTCACCTCTTCGGAACAATTGCATCTGATTCGGGTTGCAATCGTGACGAGAGCCGGTAATACGCGACCTTGTCCCGGTAAAGTGCCGCTTTCCAACTGGCCAAGGTCATTCGTGTCCAGAGGTCCCCATCACGCATTTGGCCGTATAGGTATATTGGCTCAGCAGAAGCCATCGGATACCTAACAAATGAGAGAGGAGACGCCGAGCCACGGAAGTGGTAGTGCCGCCCTCGTTACTATCTTCATGCCATTCGAGCGCGATTGCTTTCGATAGCCTTGATCAGTGAGTCGATTGCACCGCGCGGATCGGATATTCCGACGCGAATGCGGCCAGTCGGCCAGCGACTTCGCCGAGTAGCGCGGCGTCACGGCGCCATATGAGGCGTTGACTAGCTCGCAGTCGAACCATGACATCATCGCGTCTCGGGTGCGCAGGCTTGTCGGTGCTGCTTTGACCGTTGAATATCTCGCGGATCCGATCGGCTCCGCTTGCGGCACGCCGTGCCGCTCATCGAGGGGCGCGCGCGTCACGCCACACAAGAACGATCGAATCGTCGACGACCAACACGTTCTGCCTCTGAACTCGCTCGCCATCGCGTCAACCTTTTGTGCCTCCCGGTGTGCTGGATTCCCGGTGCCAGGCGCGAACTGGGCCTCTCTCACAATGTAGATAAGGATAGGAATCGAATACCCATCCCCGATTGGCTCGTCTCGGATACCATGGGTACCGCATCGAGCATAGGCACGTAGCTCAACGAGGATGCCGTAATAACGACAAGCCCGCTTGGCATAAGCCGAAGCGGGCTGGGAAAAAAAGACAGCGCCTGATTACGCGCGCTCGGTTGCGCTGCTAAAAGCTGCCAACTACTCCACCGACAACTGCAGGTGCAGCTGAGACCGCGTCACCGTACTATCGGTGACATCGCCGGCCGAATCACGATCAGCTTGAGAAGCCGGCGCCGTACGTGCGCGTTCGATGACGTCGAGATATTCAGTCGTCACGTCGCCCGTGATGTAATCGCCATCGAAGCAAGACGCCTCGAACCGCGACAGCGAAGGATTGATATCGCGAACCGCCTGCTTCAGCGCATCGACGTCCTGATACACAAGGTAATCGGCGCCGATGATCTTCGCGACCTCATCATCCGTCCTCCCATGCGCGACCAGCTCCCCGCGCGTCGGCATATCGATGCCATAGACGTTCGGAAACTTCACCGGCGGCGCAGCCGAAGCAAAGATCACCTTGTTCGCGCCCGCATCGCGCGCCATCTGCACGATCTCGTGCGAAGTCGTACCGCGCACGATCGAATCGTCGACGATCAGTACGTTCTTACCCTTGAACTCGATCGCCATCGCGTTGAGCTTCTGGCGCACTGACTTCTTGCGCACGGCCTGCCCCGGCATGATGAACGTGCGACCGACATAGCGGTTCTTGAAGAAGCCTTCCCGGTATTCGACGCCCAACTTCGCCGCCACCTGCATCGCGGCGGGCCGCGACGAATCAGGAATCGGCATCACGACGTCGATCTTCACGTCGGGCAACTCACGCTTGATCTTCTCGGCGAGATAATCGCCCATGCGCAGCCGCACGTTGTAGACGGGCACGCCGTCGAGCACCGAATCGGGGCGCGCGAGATAGACGTACTCGAAGATGCAGGGGTTCAGGCTCGGCTTCTCCGCGCATTGCTGGCTATGCAGGTGGCCGTCGTTGTCGATGAAGATCGCCTCGCCCGGCGCGACGTCGCGCACGAACTCGAAACCGATGCCTTCCACGGCCACCGATTCGGACGCCACGATCCACTCCACCCCCTCGTTCGTTTCCTGCTTGCCGATACAAAGCGGCCGGATGCCGAACGGATCGCGAAAAGCCAGCAGGCCGTGGCCCGCAATCAGCGAAACGATCGCGTAGGAGCCGCGCACTCGCCGATGAACACCGGCCACCGCCTTGAACACGGTCTCGGGATCGAGTTGGAGGCCCGAAGTCGCAAGCTGCATCTCGTGCGCGAGCACGTTCAGCAATACTTCGGTGTCCGAATCGGTGTTCACATGACGGCGGTCGATACGGAACATTTCGTCCTTCAACTGCCGCCAATTCGTCAGATTGCCGTTATGCGCGAGGATGATGCCGAACGGCGCGTTCACGTAAAACGGCTGCGCTTCCTCTTCGCTCGTCGCCGAGCCGGCCGTCGGGTAGCGCACCTGGCCGATGCCGACGGTGCCGGGCAGGCTGCGCATGTTGCGCGTGCGGAACACGTCGCGCACCATGCCGTTCGCCTTGTACATATGAAATGTGCTGCCGTTCGCCGTGGCGATGCCGGCTGCATCCTGACCCCGATGCTGCAACAGCAGGAGGCTGTCGTAGATCAGCTGGTTGACCGGGGAGTGGGAGACTACGCCTACGATGCCGCACATGGCAGGTCCTTCAAGAATACGAAATCAGGTTGGCGGCGCCGCGGAGCCCTGAGGCCCGGGGCCCGCCCGTCACCGCCTCAGATCCGCACGTACTCGGCGAGCGCCTGAGGCAAGAACGGTTTCAGCTTGTGCACGCCGTCCACGGCATAAGGCCGCAGCAGCGCGTCGCGCCAGAATTCCTTTGTCGGCAGCTCGGTCAGCCCCGCCAGCGCGACGAGCACGAGCACCATCGCCACGCCGCGCGCAAAGCCGAACATCAGGCCGAGGGACCGATCGACGCCATTCAGCCCGCTAGCAGCCACGACGCGCGTGACGAGCGCGCCGAGCACGCCCGCGACGATCACCACGCCGACCATGACCGCGGCGAAAGCCAGCAGCCACTGCGTCAACGCACCGCCGGGCCAGTCAGCTGGAATATAGGGCACCAAACGGTCGACGTAACGGCACGCCACAAAAAAAGCCGCGATCCAGCCGATCAGGCCGAAAATCTCCGACAGCAACCCGCGCCAGGCTCCGCGCAGCGCCGAAAGCAAGATGACGGCCAGTGCGGCGTAGTCGAACGCGGTCAGCATGCTCACGCGTTACTGCGCCGCATTGGCCGTGAGCCCCGCCTCGCGCACTTTGGCGATGGCGGCCGAGGCCGCGGCGCGGTCGGGGAACGGACCTGCGCGCAACAGCGCGCGCGTGGATCCGTCGGCTTGCTTGCGGTTTTCGATGTATGCCGGAACGCCTGCCGCCTTGAGCTTGCTTTCCCAGCGGCGCGCGCTCGCGTCATCGGAGAAGACACCGAGCTGAACGGCAAAACGCGCGCCCGGCGGTGCCGCCGGCGTGCCCGAATCGGCATTTGCCGCGCTCGGCGCGGGCATCGGAGTGGGCTTCGCGGTCTGCGCTTGTGTCTGAGCCTGCGGTTTTGCGACCGGCGCCACGGGCGCCTGCTGCGCGGACTGCCCGGCTCGGGCAGTGGGCTGCGGCGGCGTTGCGGGCTTGGCCGATTGCGTTGATTTGGTCGATTGCGCCTGGGCCGTGGAGTGCGCTGACTGTTCCGCCTTCGATTGAGTCGATGCCTGGGCTTCCGATGCCTTGCCCGCATCGGCGCCCGGCGGCGTCACGCCTGCCGCGGCCTGTGCGCCCGTATCCGAATCGGGCGCGACGCCCGCCTGCGTGTCGGCCTGGTCGTCCGCCGCGCGGCGCGGCACGCTGACGGGCCGATTTGGAATATCGATGGCGATGTCGTCGGTTACGGGCTTCGGATGCGAATCGAGCACCATCGGCAACACGACCACCGCTGCAATCACGAGCGCGATCGCGCCAACCAGCCGGCGGCGCGCGCGCTGCTTTTCGGGCAGCGTCGGATCGAGCAGCATCGCATCGGCGTCGTAACCGGTATTGCCCGCGGCGCTCTCGCCGCTGCGCTCCGTGCGGCGACGACGCGGCTCGCCGCGCGCGGAGGATTTGGCATTGCCGCCGCGCCGGCGCGGCGCGTCGTCTTTATTGCCGAACGAGAAAAATCCCATGAATCGCTGAATTCCTGGCGCGCCTCGGAACCGTCAATGTTGCCGCGACTTGCGGTAGGCCATCACGCCGCCCACCGTATAGAAACTGCCGAAAACCAAGATTCTATCATCGTCTGTCGCTCGGCTCATGGCATCCTGGAAGGCATCGGCGGGGGTCGCGAAGCGCCTCACGCTGCTGTCCGGCCCATTCGTGACGCCGGCGCGCCGCAATTCGGCCTCGAGCAGCTCCGCTGAAGCCGCGCGCCCGATCGGCAAATCCGTCACACACCAGTGATCGATTTCGCCCTTCAACAGTCCGACGATACCCTCGATATCCTTGTCGCGCATGGCGCCGAAGACGGCGTACGTGTACCGGTAAAAGCCCATGCTGCCGAGATTCTGGGCAAGGACCGCGGCCGCATGCGGATTGTGGGCCACGTCGAGAATGATCGCCGGCCGGCCCGGCAGCACCTGGAACCGCCCGGGCAATTCGACATTGGCAAGACCCAGACGCACGTCCTGCGCCGAAACCGGCAGTCGCTCGCGCAGTGCTTCGAGCGCCGCAAGCGCCGCGGACGTATTGATGAGCTGGTTCGCGCCGCGCAGCGCCGGATAAGCGAGCGACGACCGCCGCAGACCACGCCCGACGTAGCTCCATTGTTGCCGCTCGCTGCCGGCCTGGCCTTCGTAGCGGAAATCCCGTCCGAAGAGCCACAGATCGGCGCCGATCGCGTTAGCGTGGTCGACGAGCGTGTGCGGGGCGGCGGGATCGGCGCAAATCGCCGGCTTCCCCGCCCGAAAAATCCCGGCCTTCTCGAGCGCGATCTTTTCGCGCGTGTCGCCAAGGTACTCGGTATGGTCGAGATCGATGCTCGTCACGATCGCACACTCGGTATCGATCACGTTCACCGCATCGAGCCGCCCGCCCAAGCCGACTTCGAGAATGATCGCGTCGAGCCCGCGCGACGCGAAGAGGTGAAGGATCGCCAGCGTCGTGAACTCGAAATAAGTCAGCGAAACCGGCTCGGTCAGGCTTCGGCGCGCGGCTTCGACGGCTTCGAAATGCGGGAGCAGCTCGGCATCGGTGGCGCTCTGCCCGTCGATGCGCGCGCGCTCGTTGAACTCGAGCAGGTGCGGCGAGGTATGGCAGCCGACGTGGTAGCCGCCGGCGAGCAGGATCGATTCGAGGATCGCGCAGGTCGAGCCCTTGCCGTTCGTGCCGCCGACGGTGATGACCGGACATGAAAGCGTCAACCGCAGCGCATCCTTCACCTTGCCGATGCGGGTGAGCCCCATGTCGATGCCGACTGGGTGTGCCGACTCGAGATGCGCGAGCCAGGCGTCGAGCGTCGAAAAAGTAGTCACAACGTCGTCGATTTACGCCACTGCGTCGGCCGGCTGCCGTGTCATCAGCGCGATGAGCCTGGCGAGCTCTTCGCGCAGCTTGCGGCGATCGACGATCATGTCGATCGCACCCTTTTGCAGCAGGAATTCGGCGCGCTGGAAGCCCTCGGGCAGCTTCTCACGCACGGTCTGCTCGATCACGCGCGGTCCGGCGAAGCCGATCAGCGCCTTCGGCTCGGCGATGACGACATCGCCGAGGAATGCGAAGCTCGCCGAGACACCGCCCATCGTCGGATCGGTCAGCACCGAAATGAACGGCAGCTTCGCATCGGAGAGCTTCGTCAGCAACGCCGTGGTCTTCGCCATCTGCATCAGCGAAAGCAGGCTTTCCTGCATGCGCGCCCCGCCCGAAGCCGTGACGCAGATAAAAGGCACCTGTTGCTCGAGCGCATTCGTCGCGCCGCGCACGAAGCGCTCGCCGACGACTGAGCCCATCGAGCCGCCCATGAACGAGAATTCGAAGCAGGCCACGACGACGGGCAGCGTATGAATCGCGCCTCCCATGACGACCATGGCGTCGGTTTCTCCCGTGTCGTCCATCGCATCCTTGATGCGATCGGGATATTTGCGGCTGTCCTTGAACTTGAGCGCGTCGACGGGCACGATCTCCTGGCCGATCTCGTAGCGTCCTTCGGCGTCGAGCAGCGCATCGAGCCGCGCGCGTGCGCCGATCCGCATGTGGTGGCTGCATTTCGGGCAGACATGCAGATTCGCCTCGACGTCGTTGCGGTAGAGCACCGCCTCGCACGACGGACACTTGACCCACAGCCCCTCGGGGATCCCCTTGCGGCTTTTCGGATCGGTCTGCTTGATTTTCGGCGGCAGCAGCTTATCGAGCCAGCTCATCGTCATTCCTTTTAATTGGTCTTGGAAGTCACGCCCCGTCCAGCGCGCGCCGCACTTCGGCGATAAATTCCGTCAGCGTCGTTACGGCCGCTTCGGGCGGCGTTTCTTCCAGCAGTTGCACGATACGGCTGCCGATCACCACGGCATCGGCCACTTCGGCCACCGCGCGCGCCGTTCGCGCGTCGCGAATACCGAAACCGACGCCCACCGGCAGGGGCACATGCGACTTGATGGCCGGGATTTTACTCGCGATGCTGGAAACGTCCAGATGCGCCGCGCCCGTCACCCCTTTGAGCGACACATAGTAGACGTAACCGCTCGCCACCTGGCCGACGGCCGCGATGCGCGCATCGGTCGACGTCGGCGCGAGCAGGAAGATCGGATCGACGCCGGCCGCGCGCATGCGCTCGGCGAAATCGGCCGATTCCTCAGGCGGATAGTCGACGACGAGCACGCCGTCGACACCCGCGTCCACCGCGGCGGCCGCGAAGGCGTCGATGCCCATGCATTCGATTGGGTTCGCATAGCCCATCAGCACGACGGGCGTCTTGTCATCGCGCTCGCGAAAGCGCTTGACGTCCGCCAGCACCTGGCGCAACGAGACGCCGCGCGCGAGCGCCCGCTCGGACGATCGCTGAATCACCGGACCGTCGGCCATCGGATCGGAAAACGGCACGCCGAGTTCGATGACGTCGGCGCCGCCCGCGGCGAGCGCGTGCATGAAGTCGACCGTTTTCAACGGGTCCGGATCGCCGGCCGTGATGAACGGAATCAACCCTTTCCTCTGTTGCGCGGCGAGCGCCGCAAAAGTCTTTTCGATACGGGACATGATTTTTTCTCTTAAATCGGGTTGCATCGGCCGAGCCTTCGGTCGTCGGGCGCTTTGCATCGAGCCCGCGTCCAGTTCAGGCGACGGCACTCGCGCCGGAGCGCTCGCCGCAGGCCGCGGCCACGCGCTCGCGCGCAATCGCGCAATAGCTTTCGTTGATCTCGTAGCCGACGAACGCGCGCCCGTGACGCGCGCATGCGACAGCCGTCGTACCGCTGCCCATGAACGGATCGAGCACGCGGCCGCCCGGCGGGCAGCTCGAGAGCACCATCCGTTCGACGATCTCGAGCGGCTTTTGCGTCGGGTGGTCGACGCGCTCGGCATGTTGCCGATGCAAGCGCGAAACCGACCAGACGTCCTTCGGGTTATAGCCGAGCTCGAGCCACCTGCTGCCCTCGAAGAGCTTGCGCGAGCGCGCCTTCTTCGTTGCGGCGTCGTACGGGATGCGCACCGGATCGAGATCGAAGTAGTAATCCTTCGAAACCGCGAAGAAGCCGATGTTGTCGTGCACCGACGTGAAGCGGCGCGTCGTGCCGCCCATGCTCGGCACGCGTCGGTCCCAGATGATTTCGTTCACCATCTTCAGCTTCGTCTTCAGGAACGAGAAGATCTCGGGCGCGTACTGCCACGTGCAGAAAACATAGAGCGACCCGCTTTGCTTCAACTTCGGAATTGCCAGCTCGAGCCATTGGCGCGTCCATGACAAAAACGCATCGCCTGCCAGCATGTCCGAATCGTTGCCGTAGTCCTTGCCGAGCCCATAGGGCGGGTCGGCAACGATCAGGTCGATCGAGGCATCGGCGACGTTCGCGGCATCGGCCAGAAAATCGCGATGACGTAGATCGATGCGGGCAGGCACTGCCGCGACCGGCGCGGGCGCACTGCCCGCGGCCGGCTGCGGTTCGTCGAAGTCGTCGAGGACGTCGCGCATCGCGGCGAGGCTCAGAAGTGAATACCCGAACGCTCGGCGACGGTATGCATGTCTTTGTCGCCACGCCCCGAGAGGTTCACGAGCAGATGCTTGTCGCGTCCGAGCGTCGGCGCGAGCTTTGCCGCATACGCCAGCGCATGGCTCGACTCGAGGGCGGGAATGATGCCCTCGATGCGACAGCAATCGTGAAAAGCCTTCAGCGCCTCTTCGTCCGTGATCGTCACGTACTGAGCGCGCCCGCTATCCTTGAGCCACGCGTGCTCGGGGCCGACGCCCGGATAGTCGAGCCCTGCCGAAACCGAATGCGTCTCGATGATCTGCCCGTTCTCGTCTTGCAGAAGGTACGTCCGGTTGCCGTGCAGCACGCCAGGGCGGCCGCCTGTCAGCGACGCCGCGTGACGCCCCGTCTCGAGCCCGTCCCCGGCCGCCTCGACGCCGACGAGCTTGACCGCCTCTTCATCGATGTACGGATAGAAGATACCCATCGCGTTCGATCCACCGCCGACGCAGGCAATGACGACATCGGGCTGACGCCCCGTCATCTCGGGCATCTGCACGCGGCACTCGTCGCCGATCACGCGTTGGAAGTCGCGCACCATCATCGGATACGGGTGCGGCCCCGCCACGGTGCCAATGATGTAAAACGTGCTTTCGACGTTGGTCACCCAGTCGCGCATCGCTTCGTTGAGCGCATCCTTGAGCGTGCGCGAGCCGGACTCTACCGGTACCACGGTCGCGCCGAGCAGCTTCATCCGGTAGACGTTGGCCGCCTGCCGGCGCACGTCCTCGGCGCCCATGTAGACGACGCACTCCATGCCGAAGCGGGCGGCGATCGTCGCCGTCGCGACGCCGTGCTGGCCCGCGCCAGTTTCGGCGATCACGCGCGGCTTGCCCATGCGCTTGGCGAGCAGCGCCTGACCGATGACGTTGTTGACCTTGTGCGCGCCCGTGTGATTGAGGTCTTCGCGCTTCAGATAGACTTGCGCGCCGCCGAGCAGCTCGCTCCAACGCTGCGCGTGATAGATCGGCGACGGCCGGCCGACGAAGTGCTTCAGCTCGCGCTCGTATTCGGCGACGAACGCCGGATCCACGCGGAACTTCTCATAGGCGAGGCGCAGTTCGTCGAGGGCATGGACGAGCGTTTCCGCCACGAACGTGCCGCCGTAGGGGCCGAAATGGCCTCTTTGATCGGGAAGGTTGTACATATTCGTCACTCCGATGAGCGGCGGCGCCGGCGCTCTGCCGGGAGATCCATGCCGCGCCGCCTTCGATTCATCCGGCGTCCGCGTCGCGCACCGCGCGTACGAACGCCGCCATCCGGGCGGGATCCTTCACGCCCTTGGCGCCCGGCACTTCGATGCCGCTCGAGACATCGACAGCGAACGGGCGCACGCGACGAATCGCGTCACCGACGTTTTGCGCGTTCAAGCCACCACTCAAAACGGCCCGACGCCCGAGCTCTTCGGGGATAAGTGACCAATCGAAAATCTTCCCGCCGCCGCCGTACCCTTCGACGTGCGTATCGAAGAGCAGGCCGCCGGCCGCTGAATAATTAAGCGCCGATTCTACCAAATCGGCGCGCTTCGTATCCGCCCCGACGCGCAGCGCCCGCAGCCACGGCAGGCCGGCGAGGTTGGCGAGCGCCTCGCATTGCGCGGGCGTCTCGTCGCCGTGGAACTGCAGCATCACGAGCGGCACGTTGCTCGTCACCTCGCTCATCCATTCGGGCGATGCGTTGACGAAAAGGCCGACCGCGGAAACGAACGGCGGCAGCCGCTTCACGAGATCGATGGCTTCCGCCACGCCGACGAAGCGCGGGCTTTGCGGATAGAAGACGAGGCCGATCGCATCGGCGCCGAGCTCGACGGCCAGCTCGACATCGGATTCGCGCGAAAGGCCGCATAGCTTGACGCGCGTGCGGTGTGGGACGTCGCCGGCGAACGGCGACGATGAGGGTGTCGATGCGGGGGCGGTTGCGTTCATGGTCTCGTCTTCGCGGGCTTCAGATTACCTTGCTTTCGATGGGATTGCGTCAGCATCAATCGCTCCAAACAACGCTCCACGGCACGCTGCCGAGATTCGCGGCCGGCACGCCGAACGCTTCCGGGTAGCCGACGTGCGCGAGATAGAGCCCCTCGGGCATGAACGTCGGCGCGGCGCGATCCCGGTCGCGGCTGGCCAGGACTTCGGCAAGCCACGACACGGGGTAGCGCCCTCTGCCCACCGCGACGAGGCATCCCATCAGGTTGCGCACCATATGATGCAGGAACGCATTGGCCCGGAAGCGGAAATGGATCAGGTCGCCGGCACGGCGGATATCGATCTGATACAGGTGCTTGACGGGTGTCTTCGCCTGACATTCGGATGAGCGGAACGCCGAAAAGTCGTGCTCGCCGATGAGGCAGGCCGCCGCCGCGCGCATCGCATCGATGTCTAGCGGCGTATGGACCCAGCCGGCGCGGCCCGCAAGCATCGGCGAGCGGACCGGGTGCACGTGCAGCGCGTAGTAGTAGGTCCGCTCGAATGCCGAAAACCGCGCATGAAACGTCTCCGGCATCGGCTTCGCCCACTGCACCGCCACCTCGGGCGGCAGGAACGCATTCGTTCCGCGCACCCACGAAAAATCGGCGCGCTCGAGCTCGGTGTCGAAATGCACGACTTGGCCGAGCCCGTGCACGCCTGTGTCGGTGCGTCCGGCCACGATCGTGTGGATCGGCGTGCATGCGAAATCGGCGAGCGCGCGCTCGAGCACATCCTGCACCGTCTTGCCGTGCGGCTGCGATTGCCAGCCGCAGAACGCCGTGCCGTCGTATTGGATGCCTAAGGCGATGCGCATCGGGCGGCCGTCTTTGTCGTTCAGGACAGCGGAGCGAGCGTGGCGAGCAGCGCATGCGCCTCGGCACGCGTGCCCGCGTCGTTCGACTCGATCACTTCGTGAATCAGCGTCCGCGCGCCGCCCACGTCGCCGAGCGCGATGTACTCGTGCGCCAGCTCGAGCTTGTTGCGGGCGATCTTCGCGATCTCCTCGGCCGAGAACATCGGCTGCGCGGGCGTGGCCACCGTCGTCGGCGAGCCCTGCCCGTCACCGGGCAAATCGAGGTCGAACGCCAGGTTCAGCCCGCCGAAGCGGGCGGCGCCGAGGCCCGCCACGGCCGGCGGCGGAGGCATCGGCTCGCCTTCGGGCTCGCCGTGAGGCTCGCTTGGCTCATGTACCTCGTGCGCCTCGTGTGCATTCTGCCCATCGTGTATGCGGTTCGCGTCGGGCACCTCGTATGCGGGAGCGGCGGCGCGGTGCTCGCCGGAATCGGAGGCTCGAGCCGTCTCGATCTCGCTATCGCCGAAGTGCGACTGTTCCTCGGGGACCGCGCTGTGCAAGAACTCGTCGCGCTCGAGCTCCTCGTCAGCCGAATCTGCCGCACCGTCGTCAGCTGCCGCGTCCGGCGCCGATGCAACGTCGTGTAAGCGAGACGAATCGTGGCCTTCAGCGCGAGGCGGCAACGCCATATCGAGATCGTTCAGCGCATCGACGGCCTCCGCAGGCAGTAGCGTGTGCGGCGGTTCGGATTCGCTGACATTTGCGACCGGCGGATTATCCGCCTCGGCTTGTGCGGCGTGCTCCGTCGCGCCGTGCCCGTCGGGCGTCACCCCTGCCGCCTCGGCCTCTGCCGCGGCGTCGGCGGTTGATGCATCGACGGTTGATGCGTCGTCCGGAACGGCCTCGGCACTCGCCTCGTGCGTTTCTTCGAGTAAAGGCGACCCCTGCTCATCGCGCTGCGCAATGGCTTCGCTTGCATGCGCAGCGGGCTGCTCGGCCTCCGCCGCCGGCGAGGTTGCGCTGACCTCGTCTGGCGCCGGCGAGTGAGACGCCTGCTCTTGCGAGCTCGAAGTATCGCGCAGGGCTTCCTCGGCGAGGGGTGACTCTGCGTCGTGATCGGCGGACTGACGTTGCTCGGCGGCGGCCGAATGCTCGGGCAAGGCGCCTTCCTCGCGCTCTTCGAGCACTGCCGGCGCAGCCGCTTCCCGCCCCTCGTCCGACGGCGCGAACAACGGGTTGTCGGGGTCGAGCTGGCGCCCGAGCGAGGCGATATGCAACCAATTGGGACCTTGACCGCCCGATAGATGCCAGATTCGCTGCGCAATTTCGTCGAAGCCCTTGATGTTGCGACGCTCGGCGTAATGGCCGGCGAGCCCCATCAGCGCGCGTTTGCTCGTCGGTGTCCGCGCAAGAGCGGCGAGGTACTCGGCTTCGACGGGATCCTGGCTCGACGTATCGGCCACGAAGGGCTTCGCGGCGTCGCTCCCTTGCGGCGACGCCGCGCCGCCGGCGGCGGCCACTTCGGCCGATGCTGCGGCGCGCGCCGCTCGGCGCTTACGGCCACCGATCGAAAAGCCGACGGCGAGCACGAGCAACGCCGCGACAACGGCCGAAGCCACGGCTGCGACGACCGGAATCGAAGCGTGAGGGACGCGGATGCCGTAGTCGCCGATGCCGATGAATTGCTCGCCAGCGGCCGACCCGCGAGCATTCGGGACATGAACGGCCGCGGGCGGCATGCCCGCCTGCGGCGCCGAGCCGCCTTGCGGCGCGCCTGTTGCCCCGCTCACCGCATTCTCGCTGCTCGCCGATGATTCATGCGATTGCTTCGAAGCAAACCCATGCCGCTGCAGGTCCATCAGCACGCGGTTCTTCAGCGCGAGCAACTGCTGCAAGCTCGAAAAACGCGGATGCGGCGTGCTGGCGGCCGATGCAGCCGAGACTGGCGCGGCGGCTGCACCTGTGGCGGATGACGCAGCTCCGGGCGTCGGCGCAACAGCGGTGCTGCCTGTTGCACTTGCCGGCGCCGGCGCCGGCGGGGCGACCGCGGGCGATTCCCCAGTTCCGCTTGCTGGGGCCTGTGCGGAAGTAGCGGGCGCCGACTGGATTGTGCCGGTCCAGGCGTGCCCCGTTATGCCACTTGCCGCCAGCGGCGCACTTGCCGAAGCAGCCTTCCCTTGCGCATGCGGTGTGGATTGCGCGGCGCTGCTGGCCGGCGCGGCAGTCGTCGCCGCGGCTGTAGTGGAAGCCGGCGCCAGGCTTGCACCCACGGATTGGCCTGCCGATGCCCCCGCGGCTTTCTGAGCTGCGATCGCTGACGCGCCGGCGGCCACGCCCGCGGACGCCGGATGCGAGGCGGTAGCCGCGGCCGTGCCAGGCGCCCCGGCACTCGCGCCTGCCGCCGAAGACGCCGATGCGCCGCCCGCAACGGGCGCGCCCGACGCATCGAGCGGCGGCACGTTGAGGACGGCGCCGAGCTTCATGAGGCTCGGATCGCCGCGCATGAACGCGGACGGATTGGCGTCGAAAATCGCTTTCGCGGCGCGTGCGAGGATGGCTTTGTCGTGCGATTGCGTCGCGGCGATGGCGACATCGTTGAGAGATTGTCCGGGCTTGACCGTGTATTGCGTCGCTGCGGAGGCGGTGGCGGTGGCGGTGGCAGCAGATGCAGCGCTCGCCGCATCGTCGGCGCGCGCGGCCGACGAGCCGATCGCGCCCAAGAGCGCGCATACCGCGACAGTCGAACGGGCAACAACACGCACGGCCCGCAGGCGGAGCGTCGAACGTACCGTCATGAATGCATTCCGCGCCACGAAGCGCGGCCTTGATTGGCGTTGTGGGAAGACAAGATTCGGTTCGGAGCGGCAACGAAAAAGGCGCCGCGGTACGGCGCCTTTGCGGCTTTACGCGCCAGTCAGCGCGTAGTTTACGCGAGGACGGCCGGCAAGGCCACGCCATCGCCTCACTTGTCGAGCAGGATGCGCAGCATGCGGCGCAGCGGCTCGGCGGCGCCCCACAGCAATTGATCGCCGACGGTAAAGGCGGACAGATACTCGCCGCCCATCGCGAGCTTGCGCAACCGGCCGACCGGCACCGTGAGCGTGCCCGTCACGACGGCCGGCGACAAATCACGCATCGAGGCTTCGCGCTCGTTCGGCACGACCTTCACCCAATCGTTGCCCGAGGCGAGAATCGCGTTGACTTCGTCGAGCGGCACGTCCTTCGTGAGCTTGATCGTGAGCGCCTGCGAGTGGCAGCGCATCGCGCCGATCCGCACGCAGAGGCCATCGACGGGAATCGAGCCCGGCGCGCCCATGGCCGGCTTGCCGAGGATCTTGTTCGTCTCGGCGCCGCCCTTCCATTCCTCCTTCGACATGCCGTTGCCGAGGTCCTTGTCGATCCAGGGGATCAACGAGCCCGCGAGCGGCACGCCGAAGTGCTCGGTCGGCATCGCATCGCCATTCATGGCGGCGAGCACGCGGCGGTCGATATCGAGAATCGCCGAGGAAGGATCCTTGAGTTCGTCCTTCACGGCGCCGTTGAGCGTGCCCATCTGCGCGAGCAGTTCGCGCATATTTTGCGCGCCGGCACCCGAGGCAGCCTGATAGGTCATCGCCGTCATCCATTCGATGAGGCTCTCGCGGAAGAGCCCGCCGAGCGCCATCAGCATCAAGCTGACCGTGCAGTTGCCGCCGATGAAGTTCTTCGTGCCCCTGACGAGCGCGTCCTTGATCACGTTCAGGTTGACCGGATCGAGCACGATGACCGCATCGTCCTTCATCCGCAGCGACGAAGCTGCATCGATCCAATAGCCGTTCCAGCCCGCCGCGCGCAGCTTCGGGAACACTTCATTCGTGTAGTCGCCACCCTGGCAGGTGATGATGACGTCGCACTTCTTCAGATCGTCGATGCTGGCGGCATCTTTGAGCTGGGTCTCGTTCTTGGCGAACGACGGGGCGGCGCCGCCCGCATTGCTCGTGCTGAAGAACACCGGTTCGATCAGGTCGAAGTCGCCCTCCTGCTGCATCCGCTGCATCAGGACGCTGCCGACCATGCCGCGCCAACCTACGAGACCTACATTCATGATTTACCCTTCGAGTGGACGCTTCCCCGCAACCTTGCCCGGCGTGACCGCGCGGGGAAGACGGGCGGGCACGGCGGACGATCAGCGCTTCGTCGTGATCGTTTTGGGGGTAATCGATTTGATCGAAATAATGCCGGCCGCGCCGATGGCACCGGCAATGGCGAACCCGCCCGCACGGACAGTCATGCCGTGCAGGTTTGCAATCGAGGAGATTTGTGGGATTCGCGCCATCGCGACAGTCTACACGAAAATGCCGATTTTTGCGTCGATTTCACGCTAAATCGGCATTAGATTCCGATCATACGGCGGCACCCGAGCCTGTTTCGACTCGCGTCGGCTCCTACAGCGCAGCGAGCACGGCGTCGCCCATTTCGACGGTGCCGACTTGCTTGCCGCCCGGCGTCGCGATATCGGCCGTGCGGTAGCCCGCTTCGAGCACTTTTTGCACCGCTTTCTCGATCCGATCGGCCTGCTCGGCCTTATTGAGCGAGTAACGCAGCATCATCGCGGCGGAGAGAATCGTCGCGAGCGGATTCGCGATGCCCTTGCCGGCGATGTCGGGCGCGGAGCCGTGCGACGGTTCGTAGAGGCCCTTGTTATTCTTGTCGAGCGAGGCCGACGGCAACATGCCGATCGAACCCGTCAACATGGCAGCCTCATCGGAGAGAATGTCGCCGAACATATTGCCCGTCACGATCACGTCGAACGATTTTGGCGCCTTGACGAGTTGCATGGCCGCATTGTCGACGTACATGTGTGAGAGCTCGACGTCGGCGTACTCGTTCGCCACGTCGATCATCACCTCTTTCCAGAGCTGCGACGTTTCGAGCACATTCGCCTTGTCGACCGACGTCAACCGCTTGCCGCGCTTTTGCGCCGCCTGGAAGGCGACGTGCGCGATACGGCGCACTTCAGGCTCCGAATAGCGCATCGTATCGAAGCCTTCGCGCGCGCCTTCGAAGGCGCCGTCCGGCGCCTGGCGGATCCCGCGCGGCGAGCCGAAGTAGATATCGCCGTTCAGCTCGCGCACGATCAGAATGTCGAGCCCCGCAACGATCTCGGGCTTCAGCGACGACGCGCCCGTCAACTGCGGATAGCAGATCGCCGGACGGAAGTTCGCGAAGAGCTGCAGATGCTTGCGCAGGCCAAGAATGGCCTGCTCGGGGCGCAGCGCGCGCTCGAGCGAGTCGTACTTCCAGTCGCCGACGGCGCCGAACAGGATAGCGTCCGCTTCCTTCGCCAGCGCGAGCGTCGAATCGGGCAGCGGGTGCCCCTTCGCTTCATAACCGGCACCGCCGACGGGCGCCTCCTCGAGCTCGAACTTCTCGCCGAGCGCGTTGAGTACCTTTACCGCTTCCTTGACGATTTCGGGGCCGATGCCGTCGCCGGGCAGAACTGCGATCTTCATGCGTAATTCCTGTATTGCGTTGTTCGTTGAGCTTCTTTAATCGATCTCGAACCGGGCGGCAGAAGCAGCGCAAGCAACCGGCCGCTTCGATCCGGGCCGCGGGCATCGATCGACAAGCCCGCCGAGAATGCGCGTCAGCGGACGATCCGATGGCCGAGCCACGGCTGCTTCGCGATCCGCTCCGCTTCGAAGGCGCGAATCTTGTCCGCGTGCCGAAGCGTCAGGCCGATGTCGTCGAAGCCGTTCAGCAAGCAGTACTTGCGGAATGCGTCCACTTCGAACGGGTATTCGCGACCATCAGGAGTCCGAACGACTTGCGCGGCGAGATCGATCGTCAACTGATAGCCGTTGAAGGCATACGTCTCGTTGAACAGATGATCGACCTGCTGCTCCGAAAGAACGATCGGCAGCAAGCCGTTCTTGAAGCAGTTGTTATAGAAGATGTCGGCGAAGCTCGGCGCGATCAACGCGCGAAAGCCATACTGCTGCAGCGCCCACGGCGCATGCTCGCGCGAGCTCCCGCAGCCGAAGTTCTTGCGCGCAAGCAGCACCGAAGCGCCTTGGTAGCGCGGCTGATTGAGCACGAAGTCGGGATTGAGCGGGCGACGCGAATTGTCCTGGCCCGGCTCGCCATGATCGAGGTAGCGCCACTCGTCGAAGAGATTGGGGCCGAAGCCCGAGCGCTTGATCGATTTCAAAAACTGCTTCGGAATGATCGCGTCCGTATCGACGTTCTCGCGATCGAGCGGCGCGGCAACGCCGGTATGCACGATGAATTTTTCCATGATCCGTCATCCAGATGGATATCGCCTCGGTTATGCAAGGCACGGCCAGCCCGGGCGTTGCCGGACCGGCGCGAGAATAAGCAACGTCAAATCGGGAAGGTCATAGGGCGTGCTGAACGGTGCGGGCCGAATCGTGGATGTCCTGGCCGAAGCCCGCCACGGTATTGCAGCCCGCCATCGACATCAACGCTGCCAGCAGCAGAATCAGCGCCGCGCCGCGACCGAAAACACGAGCCTTCATCTGTCACCCCAGCCTGCGAATGTCGACGAAATGCCCTTCGATCGCCGCTGCGGCCGCCATCGCCGGGCTCACGAGATGCGTGCGCCCGCCCGCGCCCTGGCGGCCTTCGAAGTTGCGGTTCGACGTCGATGCGCAGCGCTCGCCGGGCTCGAGCCGATCCGCGTTCATCGCGAGGCACATCGAGCACCCCGGTTCGCGCCATTCGAAGCCCGCCTCCGCGAAGACCTTGTCGAGTCCTTCGCGTTCGGCCTGTGCCTTGACGAGCCCGGAGCCCGGCACGACCAGCGCGAGCCGGATGTTCGACGCGACGCGGCGCCCGAGCTTCTTCACGACGTAGGCCGCCGCGCGCAGATCTTCGATGCGCGCGTTCGTGCAGGAACCGATGAATATCTTGTCGAGCTTGATCGACTCGATAGGCGTATTCGGCTCGAGCGCCATGTATTGCAGCGCGCGCTCCATCGCGCCGCGCTTGACTGCGTCTTTCTCACGCTCGGGATCGGGCACCCGGCCATCGACCGATGTCACCATTTCCGGCGAGGTGCCCCAGGTGACCTGCGGCACAATCTCCGCCGCGTTGAGCTCGACCACGCGATCGAAATGCGCATCCGGATCGGACGTGAACGTCTTCCAGTATTCGACCGCCTGATCCCACTCGACACCCTGCGGCGAGTACGGACGCCCCTTCAGGTACTCGATCGTCGAATCGTCGACGGCGACCATGCCGGCGCGCGCGCCCGCTTCGATCGCCATGTTGCAGACGGTCATGCGGCCTTCCATCGAGAGCGCGCGGATCGTCGAGCCGCCGAACTCGATGGCGTAGCCCGTACCGCCGGCCGTGCCAATCTTGCCGATGATCGCGAGCACGATGTCCTTCGCCGTGCAGCCGCGCGGCAGCGGGCCCTCGACCTTCACGAGCATATTCTTGCTCTTCTTTTGCAAGAGCGTTTGCGTGGCCAGCACGTGCTCGACCTCGGATGTGCCGATGCCGTGCGCGAGCGCGCCGAAGGCGCCGTGCGTCGAGGTGTGCGAATCGCCGCAGACGATCGTCATGCCCGGCAGCGTCGCGCCTTGCTCGGGGCCGATGATGTGGACGATGCCCTGGCGCATGTCGTTCATCTTGAACTGCGTGATGCCATAGGCGTCGCAGTTCGCGTCGAGCGTGTCGACCTGCAGCTTCGAAATCGGATCGGCGATGCCGTGGCTGCGATCCGTCGTCGGCACGTTATGGTCCGAGACGGCGAGGTTGGCGCTGACACGCCAAAGCGGCCGCTCGTTGAGCTTCAGGCCTTCGAACGCCTGTGGGCTCGTGACTTCGTGCAGGAGATGGCGATCGATGTAGAGCAACGTGGTGCCGTCGTCTTCCGTGTGGACGACGTGCGAATCCCACAGCTTGTCGTAGAGGGTCTTTGGCATGGCTATGCGGGGTGGTTATACGACGGTTCGACTGTGGTCGATTATGCCACCGTATCCGGCTCCGCGCATCTCCGACGCGAAAAAACCCTGAAAAAACAGTGGCTTGAGTAGTAGTTTCACTACCTGGATATGGCATTGGACGACGCAGGGCTCGGGCTCTTCAGGCCTCCTACCGCCGCTTCTATTGATGTTCCAATTCGAGGTACACCCGCTGCACGTTTTGCGGATGCACCGTCGAATACAGCTTCCACGTGCGGAAATGGGGCGTCTCCGCACGCTCTCTCGCGCTGACGAGACCCCTGCCCGACGCATACTCGCGGCGTACCGACGCATCGAGCTCGCGCAAATATTCACCCGTCGCACCGATGCGCTCCGGGCCGACGACGGGACCGAAGCCCGGCACGACCTTCGTAACCTCGAGCGCGCCGAGTCGATCGAGCGCCGCGATCCAGCCGGGGATCGACTCATTGCGAAGCTCGGGAATGCGTCCGATGCTGACGAGCGCACCCGCGAACAACACGCCCGTCCGCTCGTCGCGCACGGCAAGATCGCCGGGCGTCGCGGCAACACCGAAGTTGAGCAGTTCGATCGCACGGCCTCCAGCTTCGATACGCGTCGTGCCGTCGATCGTGCGATCCGGCACGGTCACACGCGAGCCGCTCATCTCGTCTTCGCCCAGCGTGCGACGCAGGTTCGCGAGGCAGATCGAGCAGCGCTCACGGATCAATTCGGCGGTGCGCCGATGCGCGAGGATCGGCACCCCCGCGTCCCGGAACGCCGACGCGCCAAAGACGAACTCGGGCGCCTGATGCGTGAGGATGACAAGCTCGATCGGCAGCGGTGTCACGCGATGAATCGCTTCAATCATCGCGCGACCAAAGCGATAGGACGAGCCTGTGTCGATGACAACGACGCCGCTCGTTCCAACGAGAAACCCGCTGTTGGCGACGATGCCATGATTGCGCGGCGCTACGGCATCGCCATTGCCGAGCATGGCGTAGACGCCGGGCGCGACTTGAAGCGGCCTCGGAATGTCCTGCTCCGTCGCTACCGCAGGTAACGCGGCAATGCCCGCCGCATTCTCGAGTGCCGGCGCGGTGGCGGATGCAACGCGGTCAATCGCGATCGGCGCCTGAGCCACCCCAAGAGGGGACGCAAGCAGCAGAAACGCCGCGAGCAACGCAAGCATCGCTCGCGTCGCCCACTCGCCGGCGAGTGAGGCCCTCGCGCCATATTTGCCAAGCGCGGATCGAGATCGAGCCGGGCGCGTTTGCGGGCCTTCGTCCATGCTCGCCGATCACTTCGGCGCGGGCGCCTGCGATATCGTCGCCCCTTGCCCGGGGACGCTGATCGCACTTTCGAAAAGGTGGTTCTGCGAATCCTCCACGGTCGCCTTGAGCTCACCGCTGCCGTGCGGCATGAAGTAGAACCGGAAGTTCGGATTCTCGCTGATGGTGAAGTTGACGTTGGCCGTCATCACCGGCTTGCCAGCGTAGGTCACCTCGACCTTGCGAACGAAGTACGCCGATGCATACCTCCGCGTGATCTGGTTCATCGCCATGCCGGTGCGGTTCGGATGGCTGATCATCAATTGCGCGAGCTGCGGTCCGCCCAACTGCGCTTGGCCTACCGTGGCGAGGCGCATCTTCCCCGCGTTAGCGGCCGCCGCTTCGTCGTCTTTGCCGGCCGGCGCGGAGCAGCCGCCCGACGCCTTGATGAAGCGCACCGCGCTGTAGAGGCGGCCGTCGTTCGTTTCCGCGATGACGCGCATGAACGTGTAGTCCTCGACCCGAACGCGCGTTTCGATGCTCGCGCGCCCCGAGTCGGGCGTGAACTCGAACCAACCCGCGTACGGCTCGGGATTCTGATCGATAAAGAGATAGATCTTGCGGATGTAGTGCGTCGGCGTTTGCGGAAACTGTGCGGTGATCGATATGGGCACGATGGCCGCATCGGCGGCTCGCGCGGGCGCATCCAACTTGATGACGGCGTCGCCTTGCGCTTCGATCGGTCGTTTCTGGAAGAGGCCGGCGCGGAAATCGAGCCAGCGCTCGACCTTGTTCGGATCGTCGTCCGGGGAAGCCATCGCCGCTCGGGCCAGGTTCGCCCCGCAGAGCACGCCGACGAGCGCGATAGCGACCGATGTCGCCATACGAATCGTCTGGAGTTTCATCCATTTGAGGTCATTCATGACCCTTCCCTCCATCGAGTGACATCCGCGCGCATCGTCCGACGCTACGGCTCCCACTCGATCTCAGCATAGGCCGCCGTCACGTTACGGCGCTGGTAGACGTCGAAGAGCCGCCATCGGCTGCGTTCGTCGAGACCGATTGTGTCCACCGCCTGCTGCATCGTTTTCCCGGCGCGAATGGCCGCACGTACATCATGCGCCAGTCGAGTCAGGTAGGCATTCTCTCTATCGAGCGTCCGCGGCCACGGCACGTGAAGCGGGCCGTGGCCCGGCACCGCACGCCGCACGCCCGGCAGCGCCCGGATCGTCGCGAGGTCATCGATCCAGCCGAGCACGCTGCCGTCGATGACCGGCAGGCAACCGGCGAACAGGAGGTCGGCAAGCCACAACGTACCCGTCTTTATATCGTAGACCGTCAGGTCGTTGTTCGTATGGGCCGTTTTCCAAGTGTGCAACGTCAAGACGCGCGAACCGAGGTCCAGATCGAGCGTGCCGTGAACGAGCAACGTCGGAGGAATGACGCGGCTGCCGGCGGCAACGTCGCCGAGCTCTCTCGTCAGCACACGGAGGTAACTCTCGGAATGCGAAAGCTCCGCCTCCGGCAGTTTGGCGCTGCCGACGAATTGCGGATGATCGTCGACGAACGCCGCATTGCCGAAGATGTGATCGGGATGCATATGCGTATTGATCACATAGCAAATCGGCAACGGCGTAACGGCGCGAATCGCGGCACGCAAGGCGCGCCCTTCGGCGAGCGTGCCGCCCGTATCGATCACTGCGACGCATCGCGCACCGATCACGAAGCCGACGTTTGCAATGTCGCCGCCGTTCTGACGCGTCGCAACGTCGTCGTGGCCGCGATGGGCGAAGAGCCCCGGCGCGATCTCGGTCACGCTCAACGGCTGCGCGCGAGCCGCGGATGAGCCGATGGATGTGGCAGGCTGCGCGGCGCTCAACGCGGCACACCACAGCAGCCCCGCGGCAAGTAAGCCCTTGCTCGAACAAACAGTCACGCAGCGTGGCGGGATCGACATCGGCACGTCCAGGCAACGGAGGAGGAAGTCGGATTCCAGTCAGCTTGAGCGTTTCGTCTCGCCAAGGCAAGCCAGACTCGCTCCGAGGCGGTTTCGCCACTATGTGGGAATTCACCTAGCAAAAGCGACAGGTTTCAAAGCGCTTTGAGGCGACCTATCGTATGACCAATCAACGCACGTAGCAGACGGCTCGATTGGCAGAGTCCGTCGAGGTGCGCGAGGACGCCAGCCATGACAGAAATCGAGCGGCACCCACGTTGCGCAGTTGTCGGCGGTGGCATTTCGGGCATCGCCGCCGCGCATTTTCTGCGCTTGCGCCACTTCGATGTCGAAATCATCGAGAAGGACGACTCGCTGGGCGGCCGCGTCGGATCGGCGCGGCTAGGCAATCGAACCATCGATCTCGGCGGCAAGAACATCGGGCACAAGTACGCCGTGTTTCGGGCGTTCGCCGCATCTCTCGGCCATTGCGATTACGAACCGTTCGGCATCAACACCTCGCGCGTGCGGCAAGGCCGTATCGTCACGCTCGATAGCTCGCGCCGCTGGCGCTCCACCATCGATTTTTTGCGGGATTGTCCGAAGGCCGACGTTCTCCGGTTCGCCCACCTGTGCGCGCGCGTCCTGCTTCGAGATCGAAACCGATACCTCGGCTCCCCATTCTTCAATTCGCTCGCGCGGCGCCTCGACGATGCTCCGCTCGGCCAGCGGTTCAGCCCACATTTCCGCAATGCGGTGCTGCGCCCCATGTCGGTTCGAATGAACGGCGCGGAGCCCGACGAAGTCTACGCCGGCAATATCGGCACGAATCTCGGGATGTGGCTCGACAGCTACGATCAGCTTCGCGGCGGCATGGCGGGGCTGCTGAGCGATTTCGCGCGAACGATACCGGTGCGGCTCTCCGCGCGCGTCGATGCGCTGATCGTCCGCAACGGTCGGATCGCGGGCCTGTGCGTGACGGATTCCGACGGCAAAACGCTCACCCGCCACTACGACACCGTCGTGCTCGCCACGCCGGCCACCGTGTCAGCGCGTCTGATTCGCGACGCGTTACCGAAGACCGCCGCCCTGCTCGATGAGGTGCGTTATTTTCCCGTCGCGGTACTCGTCGCCGAGTACCAGCGCGAAATTTTCTCGGAGACGGTGCGCGGATTGACGTTCGGGCCCGAAGAGCCGCTCAGCAACGCCGGCGCCTACGGCATCGACGATCGCAATATCGTGCGCTATACGTTCAGCGGTCGCGCAGCGCGGCCGCTGATCGAGCAAGGGGTGCCCGCCGAAGCCCTGCTCGATACCGCTGAAAGCATTCTCAATCGTCACATCGGCGTCAGGCGCAATGAACGGCGCGCATTCGTCGCCCGCACCTTCGACCCGGGTCTGGCCGCCTATGCGCCGCATCACGAACGCGTGCTCGAAGCAATCGATGCGGTGCCGCGCTCGATCGAAGGTCTGCACCTCACGGGAGATTATCTGCGCGGCGCATCGATCGAAGCGTGCCTGCGCGCGGCCCGCGAAACCACCGCTCGGATCGTCGACGCCAAGGCCCACCGTCAGCGTCGATCCGCGTCGCCGAGCCGGCACCCCCTTGAAGACGTCGCCTCTCATTAGAACGTACACGTCGGCGTCGTCTCGCCCCCATCCTCAGACGAAGTAAGAGGAACGACCATGAGCAGTCTCGAACGATCGCTCGAATTCGGAAGTGAATTCGACGCGGCCAACCGCAAGCACATTCATCGCAAACTCGTGCACAAAGCCGACCTGGCACATGTCTTCGTCGAGCACATCGAGGCCTTGCCGCGAACCGACGACGGCTTCGACCGCTTCCTGGCACCGCTCGTCATCGACAGCCGTCATCCGTTCTTCTTCGAGCACCCGCTCGACCATGTGCCCGGGCTCATGCTGATCGAAGGCACGCGCCAAGTCGGGACCGCGATTTCGCATCTTTTCTATGACGTGTCGTTCAACCTCAGCTTTATATTGAATTGGCTCGAAGTGCGCTTCACGAACTTCGCGGAGCTGACGAGCCCCGTTGTCGTTCAAATGACGATCACCGAAAAGGCCTACCGGCATCGGCGCCTCAACGGGCTCGCCTGCAAAAGTCAATGGCTGCAGGACGGACGATCGCTCGGAACGATGGATGCCGAGTGGAGCTTTTCATCGCCGGCCGTCCTTTCGCGCTTGCGTCATAGCGCGGTTCACCCCTCGTTCACGCCCTTGGCCGACGACCAACAGACGGGAGAGTTGACGCCATGACCACGACGACCGCCACTCGGCTGCTGCGATACCGCGAGGACCGGTATCCGCTCGCGCTCGTCGTTGCGACGAGCGCCGCTCAATGGCTTTGCTATTTCAAAGTGCATGCGATCGGCCCGGCACTCGCCTGCGCCGCGCTGCTCCTATTGCCGCAAATCGCGGTATCGACCGTCGTGCACAATCAGTCTCATGTCGGCATGTTCAAGCGGCGCTCGATGAACCGCATCGTCGAGCTGCTGATGTTCCTTCAAACGGGCATGTACACGACGAAATTCGCGCTTCATCATAATCACGGCCATCATCAGCATTACCGCAATCCCAAGCTCGATCCGTCCACGTGGGTGAAGTCGGACGGTGCGGCGATGTGGCGGCTGGCCTATATCGCCCGCTACTTCTTCACCTACGACTATCACGTCGTCCGGATCGGGCTGAAGCACCGTCATCTTTTACTTCAATGCGCGTTGCAAGTGGTGTCGACCTACGCCGTCCTCGCGGCACTCATCTATGCCAAACCCGCTTCAGCAGCCATCTTTTTTATCGCGCCAATCGTCATCGTCTGGTTGAACTTCATTCATCTCACCTACGACGATCATATCGACCTCTTCTCCGACGACCCCTACGCCGCATCGCATACGAAGACGAACCGTTGGCTGAATCTCGTATTCTTCAACAACGGGTACCACCTCGCCCATCACCTGCGGCCGGGGCTTCATTGGACCAAGCTGCCGGATTTCCATCGGCAGATCGCGGCGCGCATCAAGGCACCGCCGTCCGACACGCCGCTGAACAAGGTATTTCGATGAACGCGCCCCTGGCAGTGGATGCGGACAAACGCGCGGCACGGCGAGCAATCGTGATCGGCGCAGGCATGGCGGGCTTGCTGGCCGCCCGCGTGCTTGCCGATCACTTCGATTCGGTCCATATCGTCGAGCGCGACGAGCTGCCCAACGAGCCCTCGAGCCGCAAAGGCGTGCCGCAAGCGCGCTACGTGCATCAGCTGCTGATGCGCGGCAGGCTGATCCTCGAACAGTTCTTTCCTGGCATCGAGAACGAGCTCGTCGGCTTCGGCGCGGTGCCGCTCGACTGGTATACCGACGTGCACTGGTTCGGGCCCGCCGGCTGGATGGCGCGCACCGAGCGCGGGTTCGCCACGTGGTCGACGAGCCGCGACCTGCTCGAGTTCGTCGTGCGCCGCCGCGTGCTGTCGAACAACCGAATCACGTTGCATACGTCGTGCGAAGTGGTCGGACTCGAGAAAGCGGCGGCACCGGGAGCGGCCGCTTCCCTGCGCGTTCGCTGGCACACACCCGAGCCGCCCGCTTCGAGCCTCACCCGAATCGATGCGGCACTCATCGTCGATGCCAGCGGACGATCTTCGCATATGCCCGTCTGGCTGCCGGATCTCGGCTGCGACACGCCGCAAGAGACCGTCGTCAATGCATTCGTCGGCTATGCAAGCCGCATTTATCGCATTCCGTCGAAGCACGCGGATTCGGGTTGGAAAGCGCTCGTCGTTCACAGCCGACCGCCGCTCTGCCTGCGCAGCGGCACGATCTTTCCCATCGAAGGCAAGCGCTGGATCGTCACGTTGACAGGCGCCTCGATGGACTACCCGCCCGCCGACGATGCCGGCTTTCTGGCGTTCGCGCACAGCCTCCGCTCGCAGGCGCTCTACGAATCGATCGTTGCCGCCGAGCCGCTCAGCGCCGTGCATCACTATCGGCGCATGGAAAACCGGCTGCGCCACTACGAGCGCGTCGCACCCTGGCCCGAAGGAATTGCCGTCGTCGGCGATGCGGTCTGTGGATTCAACCCCGTCTATGGTCAAGGCATGACCATCGCGGCGATCGACGCGCAATTGCTCGACAGGCATCTGAGGGAGGCTGCGGGCAAGCACGCGATCGGGCATGCCTTTCAACGCGACGTAGCCGCCGCGCGCCGCGCCGCGTGGACGCTTTCGACCGGCGTCGATTACCGATACGAGAAGACGCAGGGACCGAAGCGCGCCTGGCACACGCGTGTCATGCAGCGCTACATGGACCACGTCGTCGCGCTCGCCGCCGAACGCGGCGACGTTTACCGACGGCTGCTCCACGTCATGCATATGCTCGCGCCGCCGTTTTCTCTGCTCGCGCCGGACATTGCCACGCGCATCGCGCTTCGGTCCATGCTCGGAACGACGTCCCGATAAACAATGCGCCCCGACGGTTTTACCCGCCGGGGCGCAATGTGCTTCAATCCGTCGCCGCCACCACCGAAGCACGCGGCGGCTAGGAACCGACAATGCCGATCAGCGCTGCGAGATCGGCTTCGCCTCGCGAGCCGTGTGGCCGACGAAGAGCTGACGCGGGCGACCGATCTTCTGCTCGTCGTCAGCGATCATCTCGTTCCACTGCGCGATCCAGCCGACCGTGCGCGCCATCGCGAAGATGCAGGTGAACATCGACGTCGGAATGCCGAGCGCGCGTTGCACGATGCCCGAATAGAAGTCGACGTTCGGGTAGAGCTTGCGCGACACGAAGTATTCGTCTTCGAGCGCGATCTTCTCGAGCTGCATCGCGAGCGCGAAGAGCGGATCGTCGTGCAGGCCGAGTTCCTCGAGCACTTCGTGGCACGTTTCGCGCATGAGCTTCGCGCGCGGATCGTAGTTCTTGTAAACGCGGTGCCCGAAGCCCATCAGCTTCACGCCTGAGTTCTTGTCCTTGACCTGCTTGATGAACGAGTTGATGTTGTCGGGCGAGCCGATCTGCTCGAGCATGTTGAGCGCCGCTTCGTTCGCGCCGCCATGCGCAGGGCCCCACAGACACGCGATGCCGGCCGCGATACAGGCAAACGGATTGGCACCCGACGAGCCGGCGAGACGCACGGTCGAGGTCGACGCGTTCTGCTCATGATCGGCGTGCAGGATCAGGATGCGATCGAGCGCGCGCACGAGCACGTCGTTGACGTGATACTCCTCGCATGGGTTCGAGAACATCATCCGCATGAAGTTCGCGGTGTAAGAAAGGTCGTTCTTCGGATAGACGAACGGCTGGCCGATGCTGTACTTGTAGGCCATCGCCACGAGCGTCGGCAGCTTCGCGATCATGCGAATCGCCGAGATGTCGCGGTGACGCGGATCGGTGATGTCGAGCGAATCGTGGTAGAACGCCGACAGCGCGCCAACCGTGCCGACGAGCGTCGCCATCGGGTGCGAATCGCGACGGAAGCCGCGGAAGAAGTACTGCATCTGCTCGTGCACCATCGTGTGACGCGTGACGGTGTCCACGAACTCCTTCTTCTGCGCCTCGTTCGGCAGGTCGCCCTTCAGCAGCAAATAGCAGGTCTCGGGGAAATCCGCGACGTTGGCGAGTTCGTCGATCGGATAGCCGCGGTAGAGCAGCTCGCCCTTGTCACCGTCGATGTAGGTGATCGCGGAATTGCACGACGCGGTCGACATGAAGCCGGGGTCGTACGTGAATTTGCCCGTCTGCCCGTAGAGCTTGCGGATGTCGATCACGTCCGGGCCCATCGTGCCCTTGTAGATCGGCAGTTCGACGCTCGGCGAGTTGTCGCTGAAGGACAGCGTGGCTTTAACATCTGACGGAGTCATAGCATCCTCAATCGAAGTTGGAACGGGTTTCCGTGTCATGCGCGCGCGGCGCCCGAGATGCGCCGCTCAAACGGCGCGCAACAGCCCCAGCACCCGGACAATGGCCGGGTCGGAAAGCTCGCCTTCCGGTTCCTTGCGAGCGAGAAGCAAGTCCATCAGGTCGTTATCGCTCAGCTCGAAGAGGCGCGTGAGCGCCCCCACGTCGTCATCGCTGAGGCTATCCTCGTAACGGCTGAAAAAACGCTCGAAGATGAGGTCGTTTTCCAGCAAGCCGCGCCGCGCGCGCCAGCGCAGACGCGCGCGGCGCAGCGGGTCGGACTGATGCGAGGTTTCCATACGTCTAAAACGTCAAACGGTACGGCGTACCATCAGTTCCTTGATCTTGCCGATCGCCTTCGTCGGATTGAGCCCCTTCGGGCACACGTCGACGCAGTTCATGATCGTATGGCAACGGAAGAGACGATACGGGTCTTCAAGGTTGTCGAGACGCTCGCCCGTCGCGGTATCGCGGCTGTCCGCGATGAAGCGATAGGCCTGCAACAGCCCGGCCGGTCCGACGAACTTGTCCGGGTTCCACCAGAAGCTCGGGCACGACGTCGAGCAGCTTGCACACAAGATACACTCATAAAGCCCGTCGAGTTCGTCGCGCTCTTCGGGCGACTGCAGACGCTCCTTCTCGGGCGGCGGCACATCGTTGATCAGGTACGGCTTGATCGAGTGGTACTGATTGAAGAACTGCGTGAAATCGCAGATCAAGTCGCGCACGACGGGCAGGCCCGGCAACGGACGCAGCACGATCTTCTGCGGCAGCTCATTCAGATTCGTCAGACAAGCCAAGCCGTTCTTGCCGTTGATGTTCATCGCGTCCGAGCCGCAGACGCCTTCGCGGCACGAGCGGCGGAACGACAGCGTCTCGTCGATCGATTTCAGCTTGACGAGCGCATCGAGCAGCATACGCTCGTGTTCGATTTCGAGCTCGTAAGTCTGCATGCGCGGCGCCGCGTCCTTGTCCGGGTCGTAGCGGTAGATTTCGAAAATGCGTTTTGCCATTTCTGCTGTCCTTGGAATGCCGTCCGTCTCAGAAAGTACGCGCCTTCGGCGGCACCGATTCGACCGTCAGCGGCTTCATGTGCACCGGCTTGTAATCGAGGCGATCCCCCTCGCTGAACCAAAGCGTGTGACGCAGCCAGTTCTCGTCGTCGCGGTGTTCATAGTCGCTTTGCGCGTGCGCGCCGCGGCTTTCCTTGCGCGCTTCGGCCGAGACTATCGTCGCGCGCGCCACCTCGATCAGGTTGGCGAGCTCGAGCGCCTCGACGCGAGCCGTGTTGAACACCTTCGACTTGTCCTTCAGATGGACATGCTCGACGCGCTCGCTGAGCTCCTTCACCTTCGTGACGCCTTCGGCGAGCAGCTTCGACGTGCGGAATACACCGGCGTGCGACTGCATCGTGGAGCGGATATCGCCTGCGATAGCCTGCGTGTACTCGCCCGAGCTCGAGCTGTCGAGCTTCGCCAAGCGCGCGAGCGAGAAATCGGCCGCATCGGCCGGCAGCGGCTTGTGCTCCTTGATTTCCTTCACGTGCTTGACGATATGGTTGCCGGCCGCGCGGCCGAAGACCACGAGGTCGAGCAGCGAGTTCGTGCCGAGGCGGTTCGCGCCGTGCACCGAGACGCACGAGCACTCGCCCACGGCGTAAAAGCCGTTGACGGGCTCTTCGTGATCGCGCGACGTCCCGACGACCTGGCCGTGCATGTTCGTCGGAATGCCGCCCATCTGATAGTGGATGGTCGGCACGACGGGGATCGGCTCCTTGACGCAGTCGACGTTGGCGAACTTCAGCGCGATCTCGCGGATCGACGGCAGACGCTTCATGATCGTCTCGGCGCCGATATGCGAGAGGTCGAGCAGCACGTGGTCCTTGTTCGGACCCACGCCGCGGCCTTCCTTGATTTCCTGGTCCATCGAGCGCGAGACGAAGTCGCGCGGCGCGAGGTCCTTCAGCGTCGGCGCATAGCGCTCCATGAAGCGCTCGCCGTTCGCGTTGCGCAAAATGCCGCCTTCGCCGCGCACGCCTTCGGTGATCAGCACGCCCGCACCGGCCACGCCCGTCGGGTGGAACTGCCAGAACTCCATGTCCTGCAGCGCGATGCCCGCGCGCGCCGCCATGCCGAGGCCGTCACCGGTGTTGATGAACGCGTTCGTCGATGCGGCGAAGATGCGGCCGGCGCCGCCCGTGGCGAAGAGCGTCGTCTTGCCTTCGAGGATGTAGACGTCGCCCGTCTCCATTTCGAGCGCCGTGACGCCGAGGACGTCGCCGTCCGCGTCGCGGATCAGGTCGAGCGCCATCCACTCGACGAAGAATTGCGTCTTCGCCGCGACGTTCTGCTGGTAGAGCGTGTGCAACAGCGCATGACCGGTACGGTCAGCCGCCGCGCAGGCTCGCTGCACGGGCTTTTCGCCGTAGTTCGCGGTGTGGCCGCCGAACGGACGCTGATAGATCGTACCGTCGGCATTGCGGTCGAACGGCATGCCGAAGTGCTCGAGCTCGTACACGGCGTTCGGCGCCTCGCGGCACATGAATTCGATCGCGTCTTGATCGCCCAGCCAGTCGGAACCCTTGATCGTGTCGTAGAAGTGGTAGTGCCAGTTGTCTTCGCTCATGTTGCCGAGCGAAGCGCCGATCCCGCCTTGCGCCGCGACCGTGTGCGAGCGCGTCGGGAACACTTTTGAGAGCACGCAGACCGACAGGCCCGCGCGCGCGAGTTGCAACGAAGCACGCATTCCCGAGCCGCCCGCGCCGACGATGACCACGTCGAAGCGGCGACGCGGCAGAGAATTCTTGATTGCAGCCATTCTTTTACACTCTCCAGAGAATCTGTGCGGCGTAGCCCGCGCACGCGAGCAGCCAGGCGATCGTCAGCGCTTGCAGGAAGAGGCGCACACCGACGGGCTTCACATAGTCCATCCAGATATCGCGCACACCGACCCACGCGTGATAGAAGAGCGACAGCAGCGTGACGAACGTCGCGAGCTTCATCCATTGCGTGGCGAAGATCGACGCCCAGCCTTCGTAGGAGAATGCCTGCGCGCCGAAGAACCAGACGAGCAGGATGACCGTGTAGATCGCCATGATGGTGGCGGTGACACGTTGCGCGAGCCAGTCGCGCAAGCCGTAATGCGCGCCGACGACGAGACGCTTCGGGCCGATTCGATTGTTGGCTGCCATGTTGTCAGAAAGCTCCGAACAGTTTGAGCGCGAAAGCGATCGTCAGCACCGAGGACACGACGAAGACGACGAGCGACGTTTGCCGGCCGCCTTCCTTGGTCACCGAGTGGTGCAAGTCCATGAGGAGGTGGCGGATGCCGGCGCAAAAGTGGAAGAGGAAAGCCCACGCGAGCACGAGCGTGATGAGCTTGACGACGATGTTGGAGAGGAACGCCTTGAAGACTTCGAAGCTCAATTCGGAAGTGAGGCTTCGATCGAAGAGGTAGAGCAGGAACGGAAGAAAGAGAAAGAGCAGCGCGCCGCTGACTCGGTGGAGGATGGACACCTTCGCCGCCAGCGGTAGGCGATAAGTCATCGTGATGTCACCCAATCCGATGTTCCGGAACTCCGGCCTCGGCTTTCTTACGGCTTCTGCCATGCTAGACCCCTACTGTGTAGTCAACTAACCCGCGATTTTAGCGCCATTTCATACCGCAGCGCAGCGAACGAAGTGCAAAGACCGTTGCGCAGGCGGCAAAAGAAACGCTTCTGTCATATTCCGGCGCGGCGCTCGCGGACGCCTCCGCGCCGGCTTTCAGCTCAAATCGTTCTGATAGTAGTACCCGGTTGTGACATACCAACCGCGGCGCACTTCGACGGGCCGATCGCCGTACGTGTACGACACGCGGTCCACCGACAACAACGGAAATCCGTCGGGCACGCCGAGCAATTCGGCGACGGCCGGCTCGGCCGCTACCGCCCGGATCTTCTCGGACGCGCGAATCATGCGGGTGCCGAACTCGGCTTCGAACATCGCGTACATCGGCCCCTTGTACTCCGAGAGCCGCTCGAACGTCAGGCCTCGGAATATCGCGCCCGGCAGCCAGATCTCATCGAAGACGGTCGTGACGCCGTCGAACTGCAAGAGCCGCTTGATCTGCACGACCGGGTCGGCCGGCTTCAGCTCGAGCTGGCGCGCGATCTCGGCCGGCGCCCGCAACCGCTTGCATTCGAGCAGCTTGCTGACGTGCGGATGCTCGATTCCGTCATCGGCCAGCAATCTGAGGAAGCGAAACTGGGCGCGATCCTCGTTGTGCGTCGCAACGAACGTGCCTTTGCCCTGACGGCGCACGAGCAAGTTCTCGGCGGCAAGCTCGTCGATCGCCTTTCTGACCGTGCCCTGGCTGACTTTGTAGCGCGCGGCGAGCTCAAGCTCGCTTGGTATGATCTCGCCCGGCTTCCACTCGCCCGACACGAGGCTTTGCGTGATGAGCCCCTTGATCTGCTGGTAAAGCGGGCTGAACGTCGGCGAAGGCGCGCTTCCAGCCGTCCCGTCGCCGGTCGGGCCGTTCGGATTCGCGTTGCTCGCCTGGTTCGCATTCATGGCGCGCATTTCAACACAAACGCGGCTCGCGCGTCCAGATTTTCGCGGCCGATTCCTGTGTCTTATATAAGACATAAGATACGGTTGACTTTGAAGGGACGCAATCCTACACTCCGTCGCGAGCAACGGTTCCGGGCCGGCCTGGCACCCGCGGGCGCGCGTGATTCGCACGGTTTATGCAGTGCTCGCGAAGCCATGCCAGCCGGGTCCTCGCGGCAGTCCGCCGGAGGTCGCCTCCGGTCCCGCTTCGGCCCCCACGTTTCGCGTAACGCGCATAAAATGGCGTTTCCCCTAGCGTAAGACTGCACCAAACGCATCAACGCATCGTCCTGGAGAGTTCTCAATGGCTAAGCCCGCAAAGCGCGTTGCCGTCACCGGCGCCGCAGGTCAAATCGGTTACTCGCTGCTCTTTCGCATCGCCAACGGCGATCTGCTCGGCAAAGACCAGCCCGTCATCCTGCAACTGCTCGATCTGCCGCAAGCGCAAGCCGCCGTCAAAGGCGTCGTGATGGAGCTGGAAGACTGCGCATTCCCGCTTCTTTCCGGCGTCGTCGTCACGGACGATCCGAAAGTCGCCTTCAAGGATGTCGACTACGCCCTGCTCGTGGGCGCTCGCCCGCGCTCGAAGGGCATGGAGCGCAAGGATCTGCTGTCGGCCAACGCCGAAATCTTCACGGTGCAAGGCCGCGCCCTCAATGAAGTGGCAAGCCGCGACGTGAGGGTGCTCGTCGTCGGCAACCCGGCGAACACGAACGCCTATATCGCGATGAAGTCGGCACCCGATCTGCCGAAGAAGAATTTCACGGCGATGCTGCGCCTCGACCACAACCGCGCGCTCTCGCAGCTCGCGGCCAAGTCGGGCAAGCCCGTCGCCGCGATCGAGAAGCTCGCCGTCTGGGGCAACCACTCGCCGACGATGTACCCGGACTTCCGCTTCGCCACGGTCGAAGGCCAGTCGCTCACGAAGCTCATCAACGACGACGAGTGGAATCGCAACGTCTTCATTCCGACGGTCGGCAAGCGCGGCGCGGCGATCATCGAGGCGCGCGGCCTCTCGTCGGCAGCCTCGGCGGCCAATGCGGCGATCGATCACGTGCGCGACTGGGTGCTCGGCACGAACGGCAAGTGGGTCACGATGGGCATCCCGTCGGACGGTTCGTACGGCATCCCCGAAGATATCGTCTACGGCGTGCCGGTGACTTGCGAGAACGGCGAGTACAAGCGCGTGACGGGACTCGAAATCGACGCTTTCTCGCGCGAGAAAATGGACTTCACGCTGCAAGAGCTGCTCGAGGAGCGTGACGGCGTGCAGCATCTGCTCGGCTGATGCATCGTATGCCGGCCGCCGTCGCATCGCGCTAGCGCGGCGGGCAGGCCGGCATGCCCGTCGACGCCGAACATGCGCGCCCTCACTCCCGCCGAAGTTCTGTTTGACGGCGAAGCCCCGCCCACCGTGCTGCCCGTTTGCGATCATTACGCGGGCAGCGAGAAGCTAATATTGAAGTCGCTCGCGCTGCAGGCGCAGCTCGGGCCCGTCTTCGACGTCACCCTCGATTGCGAAGACGGCGCGCAGGTCGGCCGCGAGCAAGAGCATGCGGAGCTCGTCGCCTCGATGATCGGCGGCGAGCACGATCGGTTCGGTCGCGTCGGCGTGCGCATCCACGGCTTCGACCATCCGCACTGGCGCGACGACGTCCGCCTGATTCTGCGCGCCGCGAAGCGCGCACCCGCCTACATCACGCTGCCGAAGATCCGCCGCACGGCCGATGCGGCCGAAATGTGCGCATTCGTCGAAGGCATGCGGCGCGAGCTGGGTATCGCTAAGCCGATTCCCGTGCAATTGCTGATCGAGACGCACGGCGCGCTCGCCAATGTGTTCCAGCTCGCGGCGCTGCCGACGGTCGAATCGCTTTCCTTCGGCCTCATGGATTTCGTTTCGGCGCACGACGGCGCGATTCCCGATACGGCGATGCGCTCGCCGGACCAGTTCGATCATCCGCTCGTGCGGCGGGCCAAGCTCGAGATCGCGGCGGCCTGCCATGCGCATGGGCGTGTTCCTTCGCATAACGTGAGCACCGAGGTGAGGGACATGGGCGTTGTCGCGAACGACGCCGCCCGCGCACGCGACGAATTCGGCTATACGAGGATGTGGAGCATCCATCCCGCTCAGGTGCCCGTCATCGTCGCCGCCTTCGCCCCACGCGACGACGCGATCGCGACGGCTTCCGATATCCTGCTCGCCGCTCAAAGCGCGCAGTGGGGTCCGATACGCCACGGCGACACGCTGCACGATCGCGCGAGCTATCGCTATTACTGGTCCGTGCTGCGCAGGGCGCGCGCCACAGGCAAGGCGCTGCCGCCCGAGACGGCGCCGCTTTTCGAGCTGGGCTCGTCCGAGTAGCCAAGTAAGAGGAGAAGGTCAACGGCCATGAGTGAAGCCGATAACACGACACCAAGCCCGTCAGGCTTCAAACCGAAGAAATCCGTCGCGCTTTCGGGCGTGACGGCCGGCAACACGGCGCTCTGCACGGTCGGGCGCACGGGCAACGATCTGCACTATCGCGGCTACGACATCCTCGATATCGCCACCACCTGCGAGTTCGAGGAGATTGCCTATCTGCTCGTGCACG
>NZ_PYUC01000017.1:0-144845 GCF_003028655.1 Trinickia symbiotica | reverse complement strand
GCCCGCCCCGCCACCCTCCCTCGCCGGCTCGAACGCGAGCATGCGCAGCAGAGTCATCGTAAAGCCCGCGTATTCGTCGGGCGCGAGCCCGAGCTCGCTTCGGCCGATCGTGGCGATCTGGTAGAAGAGCTGCACTTGCTCGGGCGAAAGCGCCTGCGCGAAGCGGCGCACGTCGTTCGCCTCCGGCCATTCGTCGAGGACAGCCGTTGGCGCGAATTGCGCCCAGGCGATCCGATGAAACAGGCTGGCGAGATCCTGCAGCGCCGTGGAAAACGATAGGCTGCGCAGCGCCATTTCGTCGGCGATGGCGAGCACGAGCACGCCGTCGGCCTCGACCAGCGCGTCGACGAGGCGAATCAGATAGCTTTGATCGAGCGCGCCGAGCATGCCGCGCACAGCGTCCTCGGTCACTTGATTGGCCGAGTAGGCGATGGCCTGGTCGGTCAGCGAAAGCGCGTCGCGCATGCTGCCGTCGGCCGCGCGTGCGAGCAGCCGCAACGCCTGCGGCTCGAACGCGATCCCTTCGGCAGCGAGAATGCGCTCGAGATGACCGACGATGTGGCCGGCCGGCATCTGCTTCAGATTGAACTGCAGGCAGCGCGAGAGCACCGTGACCGGAATCTTTTGCGGATCGGTCGTCGCGAGGATGAACTTGATGTGCGGCGGCGGCTCCTCGAGCGTCTTCAACATCGCGTTGAATGCGTGATTCGTCAGCATGTGCACTTCGTCGATCATGTAGACCTTGAAGCGCGCATCGACGGGTGCGTACACGGCTCGCTCGAGCAACGCGGCCATTTCATCGACGCCGCGATTGCTGGCCGCGTCCATCTCGACGTAATCGACGAAGCGCCCCTCGTCGATCTCTCGGCACGCGCGGCAAACGCCGCAGGGCGTCGCCGTGATGCCGGTCTCGCAATTGAGCGCTTTCGCGAAAATCCGCGAGAGCGTGGTCTTGCCGACGCCGCGCGTGCCCGTGAAGAGATAGGCATGGTGCAGGCGTGCGCCGTCAAGCGCGTGCGTGAGCGCACGTACGACGTGTTCTTGTCCGACGAGCGAAGCGAAATCCTTCGGCCGCCATTTGCGTGCGAGAACTTGGTAGGTCATCGCGGAATTGTATCAGCAACGATGCAGGGCTCAGGCAGTGTGGCGGGGCAAGCCCCGCCTGCGTGCGCACGCGGTCCGACCCGCGTCGTGACGCTTTCGATGTGCGTGCGGGATTCCGAACCGACGAACGACGCGCGAGGCAAGCGATATAAGCGCAACACCGAAGCGCTCGCTTTGCGGAATTAGAAGGGGGATTGAAGCGAAAGGTGACGAGCCCGACCCTCGGCACTGGCGGAAAACGGCTGTGGCTGCTTCGTTCCCGACCTGACCAGGTTGACCGTCCCTCCATGCGAGGAGGCCCGTCACTGCGCATTCTATCATCGACGGGCGCGGCGCGCGACTCTTGCTTTTTCGACTCTTGCTTTTTCAGTCCCCGGCGGCGCGCCTCGCTCGAGCGTGGGCGCGGCTATCGGCTTCGCGCGGCAAATAGCAATTTGGGCTAATATGACACCCGAATGACCCGTAATCGGCGAGCCCCGGCAACGACGGCCCGCTCCGCTTCCGAAAGCCCCTTGCGTGCATGCCCCGCCTCCCGCGCGTTCGGACGCCCGTCCTATCGGGCGAGCGCGCTCGGAACGGTTTCTCGTTTTGGTGTATCGTGGCGGGCAATTCAGTCTCGGGCCAGGAACCCGAAGAGGTATTTACATGAGCGAACAAATCAAGCACATCAGTGACGTATCGTTCGAGCAGGATGTCGTGAAGTCCGACAAGCCTGTACTGCTCGACTTTTGGGCCGAGTGGTGCGGCCCCTGCAAGATGATCGCCCCGATCCTCGACGAAATCGCCAAGGACTACGCCGATCGCCTGCAAATCGCCAAGATCAACGTCGACGAGCACCAGGCCACGCCGGCCAAGTTCGGCGTGCGCGGCATCCCCACGCTCATTCTGTTCAAGAATGGCGCGGTCGCCGCGCAAAAGGTCGGCGCGCTGTCGAAATCGCAATTGACGGCTTTCCTCGACAGTCATCTCTGATTCAAATCCGGGCTTGTTGTCGTCGTGCAACAAGCCCGGCGCCGTTCCCCGTTCGGCGCGCGCGACCGTGGCATCGCGTGTGCTATGCTAGAATCACAAGACTCAAGAAGACGTACAAGCCCCTGAGCGGTTCCGCTCATTCCCCTCCAAATTTCTTTTCGTCGCACCTTCTCTCCCCGGCGGGATTTCCGTATGCATTTATCCGAGCTCAAGTCTCTGCACGTGTCTCAATTGATCGAGATGGCGAATGGCCTCGAGATCGAAAGCGCGAACCGGCTGCGCAAGCAGGAACTGATGTTCGCCATTCTCAAAAAGCGCGCCAAAACCGGCGAGACCATTTTCGGCGATGGCACGCTCGAAGTTCTGCCGGACGGCTTCGGCTTCCTGCGCTCGCCGGAAATGTCGTACCTCGCGAGCACGGACGACATTTACATCAGCCCCTCGCAGATCCGGCGCTTCAATCTGCACACGGGCGACACGATCGAAGGTGAAGTGCGCACGCCGAAAGACGGCGAGCGCTACTTCGCCCTCGTGAAGGTCGACAAAGTCAACGGGCAGCCGCCCGAGGCTTCGAAACATAAGATCATGTTCGAAAACCTCACGCCGCTGCACCCGAACAAGCCGCTCCTGCTCGAGCGCGAGATGCGCGGCGAGGAGAACGTCACCGGCCGCATCATCGACATGATCGCGCCGATCGGCAAGGGACAACGCGGTCTTCTCGTCGCCTCGCCGAAGTCGGGCAAGACGGTCATGCTTCAGCACATCGCGCATGCGATCAAGCAGAACCATCCCGATGTGGTGCTGTTCGTGCTGCTCATCGACGAGCGGCCCGAGGAAGTGACGGAAATGCAGCGCTCGGTGGCGGGCGAAGTGATCGCGTCGACGTTCGACGAACCGGCCACGCGTCACGTGCAGGTCGCCGAGATGGTGATCGAGAAGGCGAAACGCCTCGTCGAAATGAAGCACGACGTCGTGATCCTGCTCGACTCGATCACGCGTCTCGCGCGCGCGTACAACACCGTGATTCCGGCTTCGGGCAAGGTGCTGACCGGCGGTGTCGACGCCAACGCGCTGCAGCGGCCGAAACGCTTTTTCGGCGCGGCGCGCAACATCGAGGAAGGCGGCTCGCTCACGATCATCGGCACGGCGCTGATCGAAACGGGCAGCCGGATGGACGACGTCATCTACGAAGAGTTCAAGGGCACGGGCAACATGGAAGTGCACTTGGAACGCCGCCTTGCGGAAAAGCGCGTCTATCCGTCGATCAACCTCAACAAGTCGGGCACGCGTCGCGAGGAACTGCTGATCAAGCCTGAGATCCTGCAAAAGATCTGGGTGCTGCGCAAATTCATCCACGACATGGATGAAGTCGAAGCGATGGAATTCCTGCTCGACAAGATCCGGCAGACGAAGGGCAATTCCGAGTTCTTCGAATTGATGCGCCGGGGCGGCTGACGCCTCCCGGCAATCCGTTGCACGCTCCGGCGGCTCCGATGTTCGCGAGGCTCACACAGTGGCTCGATAGCAGGCGGCGCGAACGCGCGCTCCGCCATTACGCGATACCGGATTCGTTGTGGCGCGAAACGGTCGATCGCCTGCCGTTTCTCTCCTATCTCGATGCGGCCGATCTCGAGCGGCTGCGCGAGCTGACGAGCCTTTTCATCGCGCGAAAGCAGTTTTCCCCCGCGCATGAGCTCGAGCTCACCGATGCGATGACAGTCGCGATCGCCGCGCAGGCATCGCTGCCGGTGCTCAACCTGGACCTCGATCTTTATCGCGGCTGGGTGGGCGTCATCGTCTACCCCGGCGAGTTCGTGATCCGCAAGACGGTCGAGGACGAAGCCGGCGTCGTGCACGAGGTCGAGCACGACGCCAGCGGCGAGGCCTGGGAAGGCGGCCCCGTGCTGATCTCGTGGGAAGACGCGCAGATGTCGGACGGCAAGGAAGCCTACAACGTCGTCATTCACGAGTTCGCGCACAAGATCGATATGCTCACGGGAGAAGCGGACGGCCATCCGCCGCTCTTTCGCCGCTGGCACGCGCCGCTCGATCGCCAAGCGTGGGCGGACGTCTTCGACAACGCTTACGATCAATTCTGCGCGAAGGTGGACGCCGTTCCCGAGCGCCGTTGGGCGCGTTTCGAGCGCGAATCGCTGATCGACCCGTACGCCGCGGATCATCCTTCCGAGTTCTTCGCGGTATGCAGCGAAGCGCTCTTCGTCACGCCGCATGCATTCGAGACGGAGTATCCGGAGCTGTACAGGCTGCTTGCGCGCTATTACCGGCAGGATCCGGCCGGCACCGGCGTGCTCGGCGGCAGTCCCGTCATCACCGGCTCGGCGAAAAGTCCAAATAATTCGTCAACCGTCTGATTCTGTGGCACAATCACCGTTTTTCGACCTTGGGCAAGTGGCTCGCGCCAAATTTGCCGTTCCCGCGCATCGCAGCATCATGCGTCGAGGAGCGTAGCGAAACCCTGAACGCGTGGGCTGGCTACCGCCAGACTGAAGGAAAGACCATGAAAGAAGGCATTCACCCCAATTACCGCGAAGTCGTTTTCCAAGACATGTCGAACGGCTTCATGTTCGTGACGCGCTCGACGATCCAAACTCGCGAAACCGTCGACTACCAGGGCAAGACGTACCCGCTCGCCAAGATCGAAGTGTCGTCGGAATCGCACCCGTTCTACACGGGCCAGCAAAAGATCATGGACACGGCAGGCCGTGTCGAGAAGTTCAACAAGAAGTTCGGCGCACGCGCCGCTGCGAAGGCAGCGAAGTAACGTTACGCCATCCGTCGAGCGGCAACGAAAAGGCCGTGGGGCGAGAAAAAAGGCAGCCTCGGCTGCCTTTTTTCATTACAGCTCGTCAATGCCGCAATGGCGTTTGCACCGCCGGTCAAGCCGGTCAGCCGGTGAGCCGACCGATTGACGGGCGGCTGCGAGCGGCCGAACCGGCCGCGCTGGCACCGGGCATCGCCGCCATCTACAATGCCGCATCTCGAAACGCGGACAACTACAACGACCGCCGCCCATCCGCATGAGAACCGTCGTCCGCCTCACCGCCTCCGCGACTCGCGCCCTGCCGCGTTCGCTGCTGCTCGCGATTTCCATCGTCTACGCCGCCTTTGGCCTCTTCGGCCGCGATCCGTGGAAGAACGAGGACGCGGCGGGCTTCGGCGTGATGTGGACGATGGCGAACGGCGACGCACACGACTGGCTGCTGCCGAACCTCGTCGGGAAGTTCATTACGGAAAGCGGCCCCGGCGGCTACTGGCTCGGTGCGGTGGCGATTCGCCTGCTCGCCCCGTGGGTCGATGCGGCCGACGCATCGCGTGTCTCGACCGGTATCCTCTTTTGCTTGACCTGCGCGCTCGTTTGGCACGCGGCCTATCTGCTCGGACGGCGCCCTGAGGTCCAGCCGTTCAAGTACGCGTTCGGCGGCGAGCCGGAGCCGCGCGATTACGGGCGTACGCTCGCAGACGGGGCACTGCTGATTCTGCTCGCCTCTTTCGGACTTGCCGAGCGCGGCCACGAAACGACGCCGCAGCTCGCGCAGTTCATGAGCATCGCGCTCGTCGTCTATGGACTCGTGCGCGGCCTCGACAAGCCATTGCAAGGCGCGATCTGCTGGGGCGTCGGGCTCGGCCTGGTCGGCTTCACGGGCAATCCGCTGCTCGTCGCCGCGTTGCTCATCGGCACGCTCGTGATGACCGCGCTCGTGCGCGAAGCTCGTTCGCCGTGGCTCTTCACCGTAGGTGTTCCGCTCGCGCTCGTATTGGCGGCTGCCTGGCCCGCCGCCGTTCTCGTCCTCTATCCCGATGGCGACGCGCGCTGGTTCATCGAGCAATGGTTGAACGGCAGCATCAATCGATTCTCGCCCCCGCCCGGCCACGTCGTGATCTACGCGTTCAAGAACCTGCCGCTCTTCACGTGGCCCGCGTGGCCGCTCGCCGCGTGGGCCTGGTATAGCTGGGGCGGCTTACGGAACAAGCCCCACGTCGCGGTACCGCTCGCGGTGATCGTGCCGGTTCTCATCCTGTCCATCTTGCAGAGCCACCAGACGAACCGGCTATACATTCTGCTGCTGCCGGCGCTCGCCACGCTGGCCGCGTTCGCGCTGCCGACGATGAAACGCAGCGCGATCAACGCGATCGACTGGTTCGCGGTGCTCAGCTTCACGATACTGAGCACGTTCGTCTGGCTCGTCTGGCTCGCGTCGCAAACGGGTTTCCCGCATCCGCTCGCGCGCAATCTGAGCCGCCTCGTGCCGGGCTTCACGCCGCATTTCGACGTCCTTTCGTTCGTCTGCGCGATCGCGGTGACGGTCTGCTGGTTCGCGCTCGTGCGCTGGCGCATTTCGCGGCATCCGAAAGTGCTTTGGCGCAGCGTCGTGCTCTCGAGCGCGGGCACGACGCTAATGTGGGTGCTGCTGATGACGCTGTGGCTGCCGATCGTCAACTACAGCCGGACCTACCGCGACGTCGCGTTGCAGATCGCCCAGCATCTTCCCGACGATTACACCTGCATCTCGCCGGTGCGTCTCGGCGATGCGCAGCTCGCCTCGTTTGCCTACTTCGCCGACATGCAGTTCTCGTTCAGCGGCGATTGCGATGTGCTGCTGCGCCAGGATACGCAGGATTTCAGCGCGCCGAGCCCGATGCCGAGCTACATTTGGCAGCTCGTCTGGGAAGGCCGGCGCGCAGCCGACCGCGACGAACGCTTCCGCCTCTATGTGCGCGTCGATCGTCCGAAAGTGGCGCCGCCGCATAGGAAGCCTTTGATCAGGCATCGGTGAAACGTCATTGATCCATGGGCGCCCCGCAAATGGCTAATTCAATGCTCGCAGACATTCGCAAGATCGCCGCCCTCGCCTGGCCGGTGTTGATCGGGCAGCTCGCGATCATCGCGTTCGGCGTCATCGATACGGCGATGGTCGGCCGTTACTCGGCCATCGATCTCGCCGCGCTCGGCCTCGGCAATTCGATCTACGTCTCCGTCTATCTGGGCTTGACGGGCGTCGTGCTCGCGCTGCAGCCGATCGCAGGCCAGCTGTTCGGTGCGCGGCGCTATACGGAGATCGGCGAGGAAGCGCGCCAGGCGCTCTGGCTCGCCGCCGCACTCGCCATCGTCGGTTTCGTGATCATGTATTTCCCGGCGCCGCTGCTCGCCATCGCGCACGTGCCGCCCGCGCTCTACGATCGCACGGACCTTTATCTGCGCATTACCGCGATCGGGCTGCCCGCCGCGCTCGCATTCCGCGTCTATTCGGGGCTCGCCAACGGCATCGGCATGCCGCGGCTCGTCATGATGCTGCAAGTCGCGGGTCTCGTGGCCAAGATCGCGCTCAACTACTGGTTCATATTCGGCGGGCTCGGCGTGCCGGCGCTCGGCGGCCCCGGCTGCGCGCTGGCGAGCACCGCCGTCAACTTCGCGCTCGCCGTCATCGGGCTCGTCCTGCTCGTGCGGCTAGAGGTGTTTGCGCCGTTCGCAATTTTCAAGCAATTTTGCTGGCCCAATTGGCGCAGACAAGCGGGGTTGCTCAAGCTCGGCCTGCCGATGGGGCTCTCCTTTCTCATCGAGGTTTCGTCCTACGCGTTCATGGCGCTTTTCATCGCCCGCTTCGGGACGACTACGCTCGCAGGCCATCAAATCACCGGCAATTTCGGCGCCGTGTTGTATATGACGCCGATGTCGATCGGCGTCGCGACATCGACACTGGTCGCCCATGCGATCGGGGCGCACAACCACGGTGAGGCGCGAAGACTCGCACGTCGCGGCATTGCGATGGCGTGCACGATCGGCTGCTGCTATGCGGCCATCAGCTTCGTGCTGCGGCCGTCGATCATCGCGGCCTACACGCCGGATGCTGCGGTTTTGGCCGCCGCGATGCCGCTCATTCCCATCATGCTCGTCTATCACCTCTTCGATACGTTCCAAACGGTGACGGCCTTCGTGCTGCGCGCCTATCGCGTCGCCGTCGTGCCGACGATCATCTATGCGATCGCGCTATGGGGCGTTGGCCTGGGCGGCGGCTATCTGCTCGGGTTCAACGTTTTCGGCAACGTGCCCGCCTGGCTCAACGGAGCGCGCGGCTTTTGGGCCGCGAGCGCCGCCAGTCTCGCCGCCGCCGGCTGCGGCCTCTTTCTGCATTGGCGCTCGATCAGCGCGCGCTATGCGCAAGAAGCAGCGGTGACCGACGGCACGCGAACCTCGAAGGCGCCCCTCAGCTCCGTCGATCAGGACTCCTGAGCGTCGCGCGCGGCAAAGACTTCGCGCGCCGCGAAAAGCGCGTTGAGCGCCGCGGGAAAGCCGGCATAGACGGCCATCTGGATGAAGACTTCCACGATCTCCTCACGCGTGCAGCCGACATTGAGCGCGCCTTCGATATGCACTTTGAGTTGTGGCGCCGCGTTGCCGAGCGCAGCAAGCGCCGCAATCGTCGCGATTTCACGCGATTTGAGGTCGAGCGCCGGCCGACTGTAGATGTCGCCGAAAGGGAATTCGATCACGAGCCGTGCGAAATCGGGCGCAATCGGATCGAGCGCCTCGATGACGCGCTCACCCGCATGACCGTCGATTTCCTTCAGCTTGGCCCATCCTCGGGTGTAGCGTTCGTCGTGGGGTCGATTGTCTGCTTGTGCCATCGCAATTCCTTGTCGTGAGGTTGAGGCGTGGATCGCCGATCCGTCATGTCCTGAGCAAGGCGTTCGTAATGCGCGATCTTCTCGTCGATCACGGCGAGATTGGCCTCCAACTGCCGCAGCTCGCCGAGCACCGCCGCGCGATGCTCGACCAGCAGCGCGAGCCGTTTGCCGACTGTCTTCTCACCGCGCGCGCGCAATGCGGCGAACTCCTGCATACCCGCGATCGGCATACCGGTCGCTTTGAGCCGCATGACGAACCGTAGCCATTCAATGTCGTCGCGCGCGTAGAGGCGGTGGCCCGCGCTCGTGCGCGAAACCGGCTGTATCAGCCCGGCTTGCTCGTAATAGCGCAGCGTGTGCGTCGATACGCCGAGCGCGGCGGCCATACGGCCGATCGTGAGTGCTTCCGACATGACACCTCCAACGTTAAGGCTTCGAGTGCACACGAAGTCAATAACCTTCGTGCAAGTTTTGGCGCGGTTGCGTTATTGAGCAACAAAAAAGGCGGCCGGGCATCGCTTACCCGGCCGCCTCAGACTTTCAGCGAGCCCTCTTTCGGGCATGCCTGCAGGCACCCCAAATGCAGCCCCTCGGGGAAAGCGTCAGCCTCCCAGGGGCGCCGCGACTTCAGTGCACGACTCGCTCGAACGCGAACTTCCCGTCCTCGAACTCGACCGGGATCACGTCTTTCGGCCCGAACCGGCCCGCGAGAATCAGTTTGGCGACCGGATTCTCGATCTCCTGCTGAATCGCTCGCTTGAGCGGGCGTGCGCCGAAGAGCGGGTCGTAGCCGACCTTCGCGATCTGCTCGAGCGCCTCGTCCGAGATGACGAGCTGCATGTCGAGTTTCGCAAGCCGATCATGCACGCGCTGCAGTTGGATCTTCGCGATCGCCTCGATGTTCTTCCGATCGAGCGAGTGGAAGACGACGACTTCGTCGATCCGGTTCAGGAATTCGGGCCTGAACTGTTGCTTGACCTCGCTCCAGACCGCCTCCCTGATTTCTTCCTCCGGCTGCCCCGACATCGCCTGGATCATCTGCGAGCCGAGGTTCGATGTCATGACGATGACCGTGTTCTTGAAATCGACGGTGCGTCCTTGACCGTCGGTCATCCGGCCATCGTCGAGCACTTGCAGCAGGACGTTGAAAACGTCCGGGTGCGCCTTCTCGACCTCGTCCAGCAGGATCACGCTATAGGGCTTGCGGCGCACGGCCTCGGTCAGATAGCCGCCCTCTTCGTAGCCGATATAGCCGGGCGGCGCGCCGATCAGCCGCGCGACGCTGTGCTTCTCCATGAACTCGCTCATGTCGATGCGGATCAGGTGCTCTTCGGAGTCGAAGAGGAACGCGGCGAGCGCCTTGCAAAGCTCGGTCTTGCCGACCCCCGTCGGGCCCAGGAAGAGGAACGAGCCGTACGGCCGATTGGGATCGGCGAGACCGGCGCGCGAGCGGCGGATCGCATCCGCGACGGCGCTGATCGCCTCGTCCTGCCCGACCACGCGCTCGTGCAACTTCGCTTCGATCTGCAGCAGCTTCTCACGCTCGCCTTGCATCATCCGCGAAACGGGGATGCCCGTCGCGCGAGAAACGACCTCGGCGATTTCCTCCGCGCCAACCTGCGTGCGCAAGAGCCGAGGCCGCGACGGATTGTGCTGCTCCTTCGCCTCGGCCTGTGTCACCTGCTTGAGCCGCGTTTCGAGTTCGGGCAGTTTGCCGTACTGCAATTCCGCCACTTTTTCGAGCTTGCCCTCGCGCTGCAAACGCGCGATTTCGGCGCGTGTCTTGTCGATTTCTTCCTTCAGCTGCGCACTGCCCTGCACGGCCGCCTTCTCGGCCGTCCAGATTTCCTCGAGGTCCGAATACTCGCGATTGAGTCGCTCGATTTCCTCTTCGATCAACTGCAGCCGCTTTTGCGACGCCTCGTCCTTCTCCTTCTTGACCGCCTCGCGCTCGATCTTCAACTGAATCAGGCGCCGGTCGAGCCTGTCCATCTCCTCGGGCTTCGAGTCGATCTCCATCTTGATCTTCGAAGCGGCTTCGTCGATGAGGTCGATCGCCTTGTCAGGCAGGAACCGATCGGTGATGTAGCGATGCGAGAGCTCGGCCGCGGCAACGATGGCCGGGTCGGTGATCTCGACGCCGTGGTGCAACTCGTAGCGCTCCTGCAAGCCGCGCAGGATCGCGATCGTCGCCTCGACGGTCGGCTCGTCCACGAGCACCTTCTGGAAGCGCCGCTCGAGTGCCGCGTCCTTCTCGATGTACTTGCGATATTCGTCGAGCGTCGTCGCGCCAATGCAATGCAGTTCACCGCGCGCCAGCGCGGGCTTCAGCATATTGCCCGCGTCGATCGCGCCTTCGGCCTTACCGGCGCCGACCATCGTATGAATTTCGTCAATGAAGACGATCGTCTGGCCCTCGTCGCGCGCGATATCGTGCAGGACCGCCTTCAAGCGCTCCTCGAATTCGCCGCGGTATTTGGCGCCCGCGAGCAGTCCGGCCATGTCGAGCACCAGCACACGCTTGCTCTTCAGCGGTTCAGGCACCTCGCCGTTGACGATCCGCTGCGCGAGGCCTTCGACGATGGCCGTCTTGCCGACGCCCGGTTCGCCGATCAGAACCGGATTGTTTTTCGTGCGCCGCTGCAAGATCTGAATCGCGCGGCGAATCTCGTCGTCGCGGCCGATCACCGGATCGAGCTTGCCCGCGCGCGCGCGTTCGGTGAGGTCGATCGTGTACTTCTTGAGCGCCTCACGCTGGCTTTCCGCATCGGCGCTGTGCACTTGCGCGCCGCCGCGCACGGCCACGATCGCCGTTTCGAGCGCGCGGCGCGTCAGGCCATGCTGGCGCACGAGCCGGCCCGCCTCGCCCTTGTCGTCGGCGACGGCGAGCAGGAACATTTCGCTCGCGATGTAAGTGTCGTTGAGCTGCTGCGCTTCCTTGTCGGCCTGATTCAAGAGACCGGCGAGCTCGCGGCTCACCTGGATGTTGCCGTCGGTCCCCTGTACTTGCGGCAGCCGCGCGATCGCATCGTTGAGGGCCGTTTGCAATGCCTGAACGTGAACGCCCGCGCGCGAAAGCAGCGAGCGCGCCGAGCCGTCCTCTTGAGCGATCAGCGCCGCGAGCACGTGCACCGGCTCCAGATACTGCTGGCCGCGGCCCGCGGCAAGGCTCTGCGCGTCGGCCAGCGCCTCCTGGAATTTGGTGGTGAATTTGTCGATTCTCATCAAGAGACCTCCAATTTTGGACTACCACCAAGATGAGGCGCGCGGCGCTTGTTTCAAGCGCCGGCGGTCAACTGTCGGGAACTCCGTTCGCGAGTGGGCGGACGGGCCCCTTGAGCGGGACGACGACTTCGGCGCTCAGGCCGAGCAGCGCCGCAAGCGGCGCCGCCACGGGCTCCACGAGCTCGCCGAGCGTATGCCGGTCGAGTTCCGCGAGAAACGCTTCCTGCGCGGCCTTGAAGACCTGCTTGAGCCGGCATCGCGGCTCGATCACGCACGGACGGACTTCGCTGCTTTCGCGCTCGAAGCAGCCGACGAGCGCGAAATCGGACTCCGTTTCCCGCACGACCTGCCCGATCGTCAAACCGAGCGAGCGCTCGTTCAGTCTCAGGCCGCCATGGCGCCCGCGCACCGTGTCGATCCAGCCAAGCTCGCCAAGCTGCTGCACGACCTTCATCAGATGATTCTTCGAGATTCCATAGGCGTCCGAAATGTCCTGAATCGTCGAAAGGCCGTCGCGATGAAGCGAGAGAAACAGCATCACGCGCAACGCGTAGTCGGTGTAGTCAGTCAGTCTCATTCGGATACTCTGGCGATGCGGGAAAAAGCCGGTGAATACTTCCCCGGCGACAAAAACCGCGCTCGGGTAAGGGTTGTGTGCGCATACGCTTCAACATAACATGTACGTTTTATACACCTTCAGGCAGAGAAAGCACTCGGCCCGTGCGCTTTCCGGGCGACGCTTGCAGTATGGTGGGCGCATTTCGCCGCGTCACCTTTTCTCGCCGCTCGTCTCTGCGCATTGTCCCATCGTCATGACGGCCCCGACCCAACCCTGCGCTTCGGCGCCCGCAACGGCGCAAGCCGCGGCGTCCGCACGCTACCTCGAACCCACCGAAACGAACATCCGCGAGCTCGTCTACGCGTTTTACGACAAGGTCGGGGCCGACCCTCTGCTGGGGCCCGTTTTCGATGCCGTCCTGCACGGCCGATGGGATGACCACCTGCCGAAGATGTGCCGGTTCTGGGGCAGCCTCGTGCTCGGCGACAAGCGCTATCGCGGAAACGTCCAGCAGGCCCACCAACCGCTCGAAGGGATCGAGCCGCGGCATTTTAGCCGCTGGCTGCATCTCTTCCTCGATACCGTCTGTGAGCGCTACGAGCCGGCCGCGGCCGTCCGCTTCATGGAGCCGGCCCTGCGAATCGCGCAAAGCCTGCAGTTGAGCCGATTCGGCTGGGACTACGAGATTCCGCCCGAACAAAGCGCACTGCTCGAGCGTGTGGCGCCGAAGCAACAACGAACCGGCCTGGAGCCCCGGTCACACCCGGAGCCGCGCAGTGGCGTGAGGCGCGAGCCATTTCCAGCAAAGATAATCGGGCGAAGCTCGTCGGCTGCCGACGACGCTGCCTGAATAGCCGAGCGGCCGGACAGGATCACCCCACCTGGCTAGCCGGTCCGATACAGGTATCGCGCGCTCAATTTCGCGCAGCGTCGCCTCTCTCCGACGCCACTTCGCCGGACGTGGATGGGGACGATTCAGACGGTTGCCGCGGCCGCGCGTTGCCCGCGGACAGTCCCCAACGGGCAAGCGCCTCATCGTCCGACGCACGGGCATCGACCCACCGTTCGCCGGCTTCAGTCGTTTCCTTTTTCCAGAAGGGTGCCTGAGTCTTCAGGTAATCCATGACGAATTCGCAGGCGGCAAACGCGTCATGTCGATGCGACGCCGTCGCGGCGGCCAATACGATCTGGTCTAGCGGATAGAGCTTCCCCACCCGGTGCACGATCAGCACGTCCGAGCCCGGCCAACGCAGCCGCGCTTCGTCGACGATGGCCTCGAGCGCCTTCTCGGTCATGCCCGGGTAGTGCTCGAGTTCCATCGCCGCGACATCCGAGCCTTCATTCAGATCGCGCACGGTTCCGATGAAGCAAGCCACGGCGCCGACTTTCGGATTTTGCGCGCGCAGGGCCGCAATTTCGGCCGTCAAGTCGAAATCGGCGGTCTGGACGCGGACAGTCATGGTCTCTCCTCGGCCCCTAACGATCGTCAGCCGCCGGTCACGGGCGGAAAAAATGCCACTTCGCAACCGTCGGTGACGCGCGCCGACGCGTCGGTCATCCGATGATTGCAGGCCATCCGCAGCGCGCGCCCTTCGGCGAGCGCATCGGCCCAGGTGTCGCCTCGCGTACGAAGCCAAGCCCGCAGATCACCGACCGTGGCGACGCCGTCGGGCAGCTCGACCACCTCATGCGAAAGGCCGAGTGCCTCGCGCACGCTCGCGAAATACTTCAGTTCAATTCTCATGTCGAGGTGATCGTCTTGGTTCGGTCCGGAATCGGTGTGACTTGCCGCCGTTGCATCAGCCGAGCAGATCGGAAAACGGCAGGAACCGCACGATTTCTCCGGCGCTGATCGCATGATTGGGCGGATTGTCGACGAGGCCGTCGCCCCAGACCGTGGAAGTCAGCACCGCCGAGCTCTGATTGGGAAAAAGGTCGAGGCCGCCCGTCGCGTTGATGCGCGCGCGCAAGAACTCGTTACGCCGGTCCCCTTTCGTCTGCGCGAAATCGGCGCGCAGCGCGAGGGCGCGCGGCGACACGTCGCGCACGCCCGATAGCCGGAGCAGAAATGGACGCACGAAAAGCAGGAACGTGACGAAGCTCGATACCGGGTTGCCCGGCAGGCCGATGAAAAACGCCTCGTCAGTGCCCGCGCCTTCGCCCGTGTCCGCGATCGCCTGCCGATCCGCCGTCTCGTCCACGGCTCCGCGCCGTACCGCGCCGAATGCGAGCGGCTTGCCGGGCTTCATCGCGATCTGCCAGAGATCGAGGCGTCCGAGCGCCTCGACGGCCGGCTTCACATGGTCCTCCTCACCGACGGAAACGCCGCCCGATGTCAGGATCAGGTCGTGTTCGCGGGCAGCCTCGGTCAACGCGGCGCGCGTCGCATCCAGGCGATCGGGCACGATTCCGTAATCGGTGACCTCGCAGCCGAGCCGCTCGAGCAGGCCGCGCAACGTGAACCGATTAGAGTTGTAGATGGCGCCGGGCGCGAGCGGCTCGCCAGGCATCGTCAATTCGTCGCCGGTGAAGAAAACGGCGACTTTGACTCTGCGCGACACTGTCAGTCGGGCGCAGCCCGTCGAAGCGGCCAAGCCGAGCGCCTGCGGGGTAAGCCGGGTGCCGGCCGGCAGGATGACGGAGCCGCGGCTGATATCGGCGCCTTGCGCCGTGATCCATTCGCCGGGCGTCGGAGTATGCAGAATCGTGACGGCATCGCCGGCGGCTTCCGTCTGCTCCTGCATGACTACGGCGTCGGCACCCGGCGGAACCGGCGCACCCGTGAAGATTCGTGCCGCCGTGCCGGCCGCGAGCGGTTCGGCCGCGTGCCCGGCCGCAATCCGTTGCGAGACCGGCAGGCGCGGGCCACCTGCGGCAAGGTCGGCGATGCGGACGGCATAACCGTCCATCGCACTCGTATTCATCGGAGGGACGTCGAGCGCGGAAACCACGTCGGCCGCCAGCACGCGGTTTCCCGCCTCGAGCGTCGAAATCGTTTCCGTGCCGCTCACCGGCCGGGCGGCCGCGAGCAGCCTCGCGAGCGCCTCAGCGGTCGGGACGAGCGGCGGGCGGGCAGCAGCGGATTGAGACGTGGACATCTGAATGGCACGATTTTTTTGGCAGCAAGGCTGTCATTGTAGCGACGCGCGCCGATTCACGTGAGACGCCGCGCGCCGCCCGGCCGTCCGGTCGATCGCTCAAAGGCCGGTATGCGCCGCGATGAATGCCTTCACGCGCTCCGCATCGCTCGGCAGCACCTCGAACCGCTGCGGCAGCGCCTCGAGACCCTCGAAGGCCGCGGGACGCTCCGGGTCGCGCCCGAGCGCTTCGCGTATCGACTCGCCGAACTTGAGCGGCTGTGCGGTCTCCAGCACGATCATCGGCACGCCCGCCTGCAGATGCTCGCGGGCCACCTTGAGGCCATCGGCCGTATGCGTGTCGATCATCACGCCGTAACGCGCGAACACGTCCGAGATCGCGGCGATGCGGTCGTCATGCGTGCTGCGCCCCGAAACGAAGCCGAATTCGCGCACGCGCGCGAAGTCGCCGCTCGCGGCAAGATCGAAGCCGCCCTTTTCCTCGACGTCGCGGAAAAGCTGCAGCACGCGTGCCGGATCGCGCCCGAGCAGATCGAAGACGAAACGCTCGAAGTTCGACGCCTTCGAGATATCCATGCTCGGACTGCTCGTGTGATAGGTCTGCGCCGCGCCGCGCACGCGATAGGCGCCCGTGCGGAAGAACTCGTCGAGCACATCGTTCTCGTTCGTCGCGACGACGAGCTTCTCGATCGGCAGCCCCATCATCCGCGCGATGTGGCCTGCGCAGACATTGCCGAAGTTGCCTGACGGCACCGTGAACGACACACGCTCGTCGTTCGAGCGTGTAGCGGCGAAGTAGCCCTTGAAGTAATAGACGACCTGCGCGACGACACGCGCCCAGTTGATCGAGTTGACGGTGCCGATCCGCTGGCGCGCCTTGAACGCGTGGTCGTTCGAGACAGCCTTCACGATATCCTGGCAGTCGTCGAATACGCCCTCGATCGCGAGATTGAAGATGTTCGGCTCCCGCAGGCTGTACATCTGCGCGGTCTGGAACGCGCTCATCTTCCGGTGCGGCGAGAGCATGAATACGCGAATACCGGACTTGCCGCGCATCGCGTACTCGGCCGCGCTGCCCGTATCGCCCGAGGTCGCGCCGAGAATGTTGAGCGTGCGCCCCTCTTTCGCGAGCGCGTACTCGAACAGGTTGCCGAGCAGCTGCATCGCCATGTCCTTGAACGCGAGCGTCGGGCCGTTCGAGAGCGCAAGCAGCGAGAGTGGCGCGCCGCCCTCGACGCCGAGCGTTTTCAGCGGCGTGATCGCGCTCGCATCCTCGTCCGCGCGAACGTTGCAATAGACGTCGGCACGATAGGTGCGGCGCGTGAGCGAGCGCAAGTCGTCGGGCGCGATGTCGTCGCTGAACTTCGAGAGGATTTCGAACGCCAGATCGGCATAGGGCAGCGCGCGCCAGCGCGCGAGCTCGTCGGCCGACACGCGCGGGTACTCGGCCGGCAGGTACAGGCCGCCATCCTTCGCGAGACCGCCGAGAAGAATGTCGGAGAAGGTGTGGCGCTCGCCGATGCCGGCGCCGCGGGTCGAGATGTAGTTCATGATGTCTGGCCTAGTTCAACGCCTCGATGCGCAGCTTCGTCACGCTCGAGACGACGGTCGCGAGCGCTTCGATGCGAGCGATCGCCGTGTTCACGTTCCGTTCGAGCGTTTCGTGCGTGATGATGACGACGTCGGTCTCGCCATCCGCCTGAATCTGCTCGGACTCGCGCTGGAGCATCGCATCGATCGAGATGCCGGCATCGGCCAAAAGGCGCGTGATGTCGGCCAGCACGCCCGTTACGTCGGCCACGCGCAAACGCAAATAATAGCCGCTCGTCACTTCGTCGATCGGCAGGATCGGCGTGTCCGACAGGCTTTGCGGCTGGAATGCGAGATGGGGCACGCGGTGCTCCGGATCCGCGGTGTGCAGACGCGTCACGTCGACGAGATCGGCAACGACGGCCGACGCCGTCGGCTCCGCGCCGGCACCCTTTCCGTAGTAGAGCGTCGCGCCGACGGCGTCGCCATGCACCTCGACGGCGTTCATCGCGCCTTCGACGCTCGCAAGCAGGCGTTTCGCCGAAATGAGCGTCGGATGGACGCGCAGCTCGATGCCGCGCTCCGTGCGGCGCGTGATGCCGAGCAGCTTGATCCGGTAGCCGAGGTCTTCGGCGTATTTGATATCGGTCGCGTCGAGCTGGGAAATTCCCTCGATATAGGCGCGATCGAACTGCATCGGCACGCCGAATGCGATCGCGCTCATGATCGTGAGCTTGTGCGCGGCGTCGACGCCTTCGATGTCGAACGTCGGGTCCGCCTCCGCGTAGCCGAGCGCCTGCGCGCCCGCGAGCGCCGCGGCGAAATCGAGGCCGCGTTCGCGCATCTCCGAGAGGATGTAGTTCGTCGTGCCGTTGATGATGCCGGCGATGTACTGGATCCGGTTTGCCGTCAGCCCTTCGCGCAACGCCTTGATGATCGGAATGCCGCCCGCCACGGCGGCCTCGAACGCGACCATGACGCCCTTCGCGCGCGCGGCCGCGAAGATCTCGGTGCCGTGCACGGCAAGCAGCGCCTTGTTCGCGGTCACGACATGCTTGCCGTTTTGGATCGCGCGCAGCACGAGCTCGCGCGCGATGCCGGTACCGCCGATCAGCTCGGCGACGATGCCGATGCCGGGATCGTCGACGACGGCACCGAAGTCGCTGCCGACGGCCACGCTGCCGGCCGCCTCGCCGAGCGCGGCGAGTGCCTTGGCCGGATTGCGCACCGCGATGCGGGCAACCTCGATGCCGCGCCCGGCGCGACGCTTGATCTCTTCCTGATTCCGGCGCAGCACCGTGAAGGTGCCACTGCCTACCGTGCCGAAGCCCAACAGGCCAACTTTGATCGGTTCCATGCAGCGTTTGTCAACAAATGGGGAAGCGTTATAAGAGCGACATGCTCCGGCGTCGGGCGGTGGCGCGTGGGACGCGCCGCGCGCCCTGGCCTGGCGCGTCAGGCGGTGTGGCGCTTGCGATAACCGTCGAGGAAACGCTCAATGCGGTTCAGCGAATCGATGAGGTCGTCCGAGTTCGGCAGGAACACGACGCGGAAGTGATCGGGCCGCGGCCAGTTGAATCCCGAGCCTTGCACGAGCAGGACGCGCTCCTCGAGCAACAGGTCGAGCACGAACTTCTGATCGTCTTCGATCGGATAGACCTTCGGGTCGAGCCGCGGGAACATGTAAAGCGCCGCTTCGGGCTTCACGCAGCTCACGCCCGGGATTGCGTTGAGCATCTCGTAAGCGATTTGCCGCTGCTTGTGCAGGCGCCCGCCCGGCAGGATGAGATCGTTGATGCTCTGGTAGCCGCCAAGCGCCGTCTGAATCGCATACTGGCCCGGCACATTCGGGCAGAGCCGCATCGACGCGAGAATGCCGAGCCCTTCGAAATAGTCCGCGGCACGCCGGCGGTTCTCGCCCGTCAAACCCGAGACGACCATCCATCCCGCCCGGTAGCCGCACGACCGGTAGCTCTTCGAGAGACTGTTGAACGTGACCGTCAGCACGTCTTCGGAGAGCGCCGCCACCGACGTATGCTTCTTGCCGTCGTAGACGATCTTGTCGTAGACCTCGTCGGCGAACACGATGAGGCCGTGCTGACGGGCGATCTCGAGCATGTCGAGCAGCAGCTCGTCCGAGTAGAGCGCGCCCGTCGGATTGTTCGGGTTGATGATGATGAGCGCGCGGGTGTTCGGCGTGATCTTCGCGCGCAAGTCGTCGAGATCGGGCATCCAGGCGTTCGACTCGTCGCACAGATAGTGCACGGGCACGCCGCCCGAGAGGCTCACGGCGGCGGTCCAGAGCGGATAGTCGGGCGCCGGCAGCAGCACTTCGTCGCCGTTGTTGAGGAGCCCCTGCATCGCCATCACGATGAGTTCGGAAGCGCCGTTGCCGAGGTAGATGTCGTCGAGCTCCACGCCCGCCACGCCTTTTTCCTGCGTGTAGTGCATGATCGCCTTGCGCGCCGCGAAGACCCCCTTCGAATCCGAATAGCCCGACGACACGGGCAGATTGCGGATCATGTCCTGAATGATCTCGTCGGGCGCATCGAAGCCGAACGGCGCGAGGTTGCCGATGTTGAGCTTGATGATCCGGTGGCCTTCCTCTTCGAGCCGCTTGGCATGCTCGAGAACGGGTCCGCGGATGTCGTAACAGACGTTCAGCAGTTTGTTCGATTTCTGAATCGGTTTCACGGCGGACACGGTTCCCCAGGGTAGGCCACAAAAAGGTGGAAGGCACGACGCCGCGCGGGCGGCTCGATGCACGACGGTCAAGGCATAGCGCGCAGCCGGCTCGCGTTTTTTCGCGTTTCGTCCGGCCGCGGCGGCGCGGGATCGCTCGACGAGCGCGGCGCGGCTTGGTAAGCATCGGAAAGCGCTTTTGGCGCTTTTTCGGCGGCGCCTCGACGAATTCCGTGTGGCAGCCGCGATGCGAGGGCGCCGCTCGGCGGCTAAAAAGTTATAATTTAGCGGATTTTGGCCGAGTTTCGCAACGCACCAACTGCCGCGAAAACGCTTTTTCGGCCCGCGTCCGGCTCGTCTTCGCGAATTGTCGCCGGGCGGCGGGCCCCGGAACCACGGACTCAACGGATTTGAAATTACATCAGGATTCGAGCGGCGCCCTCAACACCGTCACGGGTTACGGCGCCCATTACGTCGACATCAATCTCGAGCGTCACGAAAGCAGCATCGTCGTGCTGCCGGACGCGCCGGTCATCGTCTGGCCCGTTGCCTCGTTCGAAGCGCTCACGCCCGAGCACTTCGAGCTCGTGCGCGCCTGCGAACCGGAGGTCGTCGTATTCGGCAGCGGCACGCGGCTGCGCTTTCCGCACCCGCGGCTCACGGCCGCCCTGATCGCGCAGCGCATCGGCGTCGAGGCGATGGATTTCATGGCCGCCTGCCGCACTTACAACATTCTGATGGCCGAAGGCCGCCGAGTGGCCGCGGCGCTCCTCATCGAGCAATGAGCGCGGGTTTGCCAGTTCGCGCCGCATCGCGGCACCCGGCTCCGGATCGCCGGGCGCCGCGGCCCTTCCCTTTGCCGCATGCGCGGCTTCGCTAGACGGATCAAGATTTCATGCCGCTGCAACGTTCTTCCCGCGAGGCCGGCGCCGCGCCGGCCGACTCGATCGCCCCATTCGACACGGGCGCTCCCTCGCTGCCCGCGAGGCGGATCACCCTTGCGCTCGTGCTCATCGTGGTGGCGCTCGCGCTCGTCTGGTTCGTGCCGCTCGGCTGGCGGCACCTGGTGCCGAGCGACGAAGGGCGCTATGCCGAGATGGCCCGCGAGATGTTCCTCACGGGCGATTGGATCACGCCGCGCTACAACGGCTACAAGTACTTCGAGAAGCCGCCGCTGCAGACCTGGGCCAACGCGCTGACGTTCGCATGGTTCGGCATCGGTGAATGGCAGGCGCGGCTCTATACGGCCCTCACGGGCTTCGCCGGCGTGCTGCTCGCCGGCTACACCGGCCGGCGGCTCTTCGGGCCGGCCGCGGGCTTCGGCGCGGCGCTCGTGCTCGCGAGCGCGCCCTATTGGAGCCTCATGGGCCACTTCAACACGCTCGACATGGGTCTGTCGTTCTGGATGGAGCTCACGCTCTCGTCGATGCTGATCGCGCAAAGCGGCGCGGCCGGCAAGCGGGAAGCCCGACTCTGGATGTGGGCGTGTTGGGCGTCGATGGCGCTCGCGGTGCTGTCGAAGGGGTTGATCGGCATCCTGCTGCCGGGCGCGACGCTCGTCCTCTACACGGCGATCGCACGCGACTGGACGATCTGGAAGCGCCTTCACCTCGCTAGCGGCCTCGTCGTCTTTTTCGCGATCGTGACGCCGTGGTTCGTCCTCGTGCAGTTGCGCAATCCCGAGTTCTTCCATTTCTTCTTCGTCGTTCAGCAGTTCGAGCGCTATCTGACGCCCGATCAGCACCGTCCGGGGCCCATTCACTACTTCGTCTGGGTCGTCCTCGTCGGGTTTCTGCCCTGGCTCTCGATCGCCGTGCAAAGCATGCGCCATGCGGCTCGCGAGGCGTCCCGCGCGAACGGATTCAGGCCCGCGACGCTGCTCTTCGTCTGGTCCGCGTTCATCTTCGTCTTCTTCAGCGTCTCGCACTCGAAGCTTGTCTCGTACGTGCTCCCGATCGCGCCCGCGCTCGCGCTCATCATCGGCGCCTATCTTCCGAGCGTGTCGCGCGAAGCCTGGCGGCGCCACCTCGTCGGCTACGCGGTGCTGCTCGTCGCCGTCGCAATCGGCGCAATCTTCCTCCATCGGATGGGCTCGGCTCACACCCCCAACGCGCTTTATCGCGAGTTTCGCGTCTGGGTATTTGCTGCCGTCGGCGTCGCGTTCGTCCTGACGCTCGCCGCGCTTTGGCTCGCGCGCCGCGCGCACGGCTCGGCGCTGCCTTCGGCCGCCGTTTTCGGCGCGGCCTGGCTCATGCTCGCGACGATCGCCGGCACGGGTCATGAGGCGTTCGGCCGGCACAGCTCGGGCGCGCTGCTCGCCCCGGCGGTCAAGGCCGAGCTCGCGCGCCTGCCCGCCGATACCCCGTTCTATTCGGTCGGCGTTCTCGACCATACGATGCCGTTTTACGTCGGCCACACGATGATCATGGTCCAGGACGCGAGCGAATTGGACTTCGGCGTGCACCAGGAGCCACAGAAATGGGTCCCGACCATCGCGGAATGGGTCCGGCGCTGGGACGCCGACCGTTACGCGCTCGCGCTGATGCCGCCGGAACGCTATGACGCGCTGGCGGCCGAACACGTGCCGATGCGCGTGATCGCGCGCGACGAGCGCCGCGTCGTCGTCGAGAAACCGTGAGCCCGGCGGTGGGCCGTCGCCACGGGCTCACCGCGCTGCAGCGCACAAAAATAAATCCGCCACCCACGTGACACCTTATCGATGAACCCCATTTCCTTGATTTGCATTCTGACGGGCGTAATGCTGAACGCCGGCGCGCAACTGCTGCTCAAAGCCGGCGTCTCAGCCGTTGGACACTTCGATTTCACCCGTGCGAACATTGTGCCTATCGGCTTCAAGCTCGCGATGCAGGTGCCCATCATCGGCGGGCTGGCCTGTTACGTCGTCAGCGTCGGCGTGTGGATCATCGGGCTCTCGCGCGTCGACGTATCGATTGCGTATCCGATGCTCTCTCTCGGCTACGTCGTCAACGCTTTCGCGGCCTGGTATCTGTTTGGGGAGGCGCTCACGATGCAGCGGCTCGTCGGCATCGCGATCATTCTCGTCGGCGTGCTGGTACTGGCGCGCAGCTAAAACTATCCATTCGACCATGACCCAGGAATTTCCTCCCTTCTTGCCGTTCGTCCGACCCGAAATCGACGAAGAAACGATTCAGGGCGTAGCCGACGTGCTGCGCTCGGGGTGGATCACGACCGGCCCGCAGAACGAGGCGTTCGAGAAGGCGCTGTCGGCGTTTTGCGGCGGCCGGCCCGTGCGCACATTCAACTCGGGTACGGCGACGCTCGAAGTCGGCCTGCGGATCGCCGGCGTGCAGCCGGGCGACGAGGTCATCACGACGCCCGCGTCGTGGGTGGCGACGGCCAACGTCATCCTCGAAGTCGGCGCGACGCCTGTATTCGTGGACATCGATCCGCGCACGCGCAATATCGACCTCGGCCTTCTCGAAAAGGCGATCACGCCGCGCACGAAGGCGATCATCCCGGTCTATCTCGCAGGCCTGCCCGTCGACATGGACCGGCTCTACGAGATCGCCCGCGCGTACCAGCTGCGCGTGATCGAAGACGCCGCGCAAGCGCTCGGCTCGACATGGCGCGGCGAGCGCATCGGCAAGCTCGGCGACATCGTGTCGTTCAGCTTTCATCCGAACAAGAACGTGACGTCGATCGAAGGCGGCGCACTCGTGCTCAACAATGAGCGCGAGGCCGAGCTCGCCCGCAAATACCGGCTGCAAGGCATCACGCGCAAGGGTTTCGACGGCATGGACTGCGACTTGCTCGGCGGCAAATACAATCTGACCGACGTCGCCGCACGCGTCGGCCTCGGGCAGCTCGCGCAGATCGATCGGTTCACGGCGAAGCGCCGCGCGCTCGCGCGGGCCTACTTCGAACGCTTCGGCAACGGCGCCGCGCGCGAGCTCGGCATCGGCCTGCCCTTGGCCGACTTCGAGAACAGCAACTGGCACATGTTCCAGATCACGCTGCCGCTCGAGCGCCTCTCGATCGATCGCGCCGGCTTTATGCAGAAGATGCACGAGACCTACCGCATCGGCACCGGCGTGCATTACCCGGCGATTCATCTGTTCACGCTCTACCGCGCGCGCGGCTTTGCGCCGGGCATGTTTCCGCACGCGGAGCGCTTCGGCGCGTCGACCGTCACGCTGCCGCTCTTCACGCAGATGACGGACGCCGACGTGGCGCGCGTCGTCGACGCCGTCGACGAAATCTGCGAACACTACGGGAAATAACAATAATGAGCTACATGGAACATCGCTCGACGCGCCCGGCTATCTCCGTCGTCATCCCCGTCTACAACGAAGAGGCGGGATTGGCGGCGCTCTTCGCGCGCCTCTATCCGGCGCTCGACGCGCTCGGCGAAAGCTATGAAGTACTCTTCGTCAACGACGGCAGCCGCGACAAATCGGCGGCGATGCTCGCCGAGCAGTTCCGCGCGCGGCCCGATACGACGCGCGTCGTGCTCCTCGCCGGCAACTACGGTCAGCATATGGCGATCCTCGCCGGCTTCGAGCAGTCGCGCGGCGAAATCGTGCTCACGCTCGACGCCGACCTGCAAAACCCGCCCGAAGAGATCGGCAAGCTCGTCGCAAAGATGCGCGAAGGATACGACTATGTCGGCTCCATTCGGCGCGATCGTCAGGACACGCTCTGGCGGCGCAAGGCTTCGCGCGCGATGAACCGGTTGCGCGAGCGCATTACTCGCATCAGGATGACGGACCAGGGCTGCATGTTGCGTGCGTACAGCCGTCAGATCATCGATACGATCAACCGCTGCGGCGAAGTCAATACGTTCATCCCCGCCCTCGCCTACACGTTCGCGCAAAACCCGATCGAGGTCGAAGTCGCGCACGAGGAGCGGTTCGCCGGCGTTTCGAAATACTCGCTTTACAGCCTCATCCGGCTCAATTTCGATCTCGTCACCGGGTTTTCCGTCGTGCCGCTGCAGTGGCTCTCGTTCATCGGCGTCATCCTCTCGATGGGATCCGCGGGCCTCTTCCTGCTGCTCGTCATTCGCCGCTTCGTGATCGGCGCCGAAGTTCAGGGTGTGTTCACGCTGTTTGCGATCACCTTCTTCATGCTCGGCGTCATCATCTTCGCGCTCGGGTTGCTCGGCGAGTACATCGGCCGGATTTATCAGCAGGTGCGCGCGCGCCCGCGCTATCTCGTGCAAACGGTGCTCGGGGCGCGCGAGAGCGATACGGTGGCATCGAGCTCGCTGACGACGCGCGCCGCGGGCGAGCCCGAACGCGTAGTCCAGGGAGAGCGGGAGCGATGATGGTGAACGGCCCCCACGCTCACTATCGTTCGCTGCCCGCTCCCACACGGGGACTTCCTGGGCGCGCCTGCGGCGCACCTGCGGGGCGCGAGGGGGCGCATGCCTCCCTTGGTCGGAACCGGCGCCCCGAAGGAAGTCCCCTTGGGGGACGGGAGGCATGATGAACGGCCCCCACGCTCACATTCGTTCGCTGCCCCCCGAGGGGGCGCATGCCTCCCTTGGGGCGGCCCGGCGGGAGGCATGATGAAACCGCGCGCCGTAGTCTTCGCCTATCACAACGTCGGCGTTCGCTGCCTGCAGGTGCTGCTCGCGCGCGGCGTAGATGTCACGCTCGTCGTCACGCACGAAGACAATCCGAACGAGAACATCTGGTTCGGCAGCGTCGCCGCCGTGGCGGCCGAGCATGGTATCGAAACCGTCACGCCCGCGGATCCGAACGGCGACGAGCTGCGCGCGGCCGTGCGGCGCGCGCAGCCCGATTTCATCTTTTCGTTCTACTACCGGCATATGCTGCCGGCCGACGTCCTCGCGCTCGCGCCGCGCGGCGCCTACAACGTGCACGGCTCGCTGCTGCCGAAGTACCGTGGCCGCGTGCCGACGAATTGGGCCGTTCTCAACGGCGAGACGGAGACCGGCGCGACGCTGCACGAGATGACGGCGAAGCCCGATGCGGGCGCGATCGTCGGTCAGACGAGCGTGCCGATCCTGCCCGACGATACGGCACAACAAGTCTTCGACAAAGTGACGGTCGCGGCCGAGCAGACGCTCTGGCGCGTTCTGCCGGCCTTGCTCGCGGGCGCCGCGCCGCATCTGCCCAACGACCTCGCGCAAGGCAGCTACTACGGCGGACGCAAGCCCGAGGACGGGCGCATCGACTGGGCGCAGCCGGCCGAGCGCGTCTACAACCTGATTCGCGCCGTTGCGCCGCCGTATCCGGGCGCATTCATCGACGTCGGCAACACGCGCTTCATCGTCGCACGGGCGCGTCCCGTGCCGGTCGGCGCGAGCGCCAACGCCGCCCTCGCGAATTTGCCGCCGGGTCTGCACGTAAGCGATAATGCGCTGTTTGGCGTTTGCGGCGACGCACGCGCCATCAAGATTTCCGAACTGTGGTGCGCGCAAGACGGCAAGCCGCTCGTCATCACCCCTTCGCAGTTCCTCCAGCTCACTCACTCTTCCCGTCATTCATGAAAACCGAAGGTTCCACGAAAAAAGTCCTGATTCTCGGCGTCAACGGCTTCATCGGCCACCACTTGTCGCAGCGGATCCTCGAGACGACCGACTGGCAAGTCTTCGGCATGGATATGCAGACCGACCGCCTGGGCGACCTCGTGGATCACGAGCGGATGCATTTCTTCGAGGGTGACATCACGATCAACAAGGAGTGGGTCGAGTATCACGTGAAGAAGTGCGACGTGATTCTGCCGCTCGTCGCCATCGCCACGCCCGCCACTTATGTGCAGCAGCCGCTGCGCGTTTTCGAGCTCGACTTCGAGGCGAATCTGCCGATCGTCCGCTCGGCCGTGAAGTACGGCAAGCACCTCGTGTTTCCGTCGACCTCCGAGGTCTACGGCATGTGCGCCGACGAGGAGTTCGATCCGGAAGCGTCGCCGCTCGTCTATGGGCCCATCAACAAACCGCGCTGGATCTATGCCTGCGCGAAGCAGCTGATGGACCGCGTGATCTGGGGCTACGGCATGCAGGAGGGTCTCGACTTCACGCTGTTCCGCCCGTTCAACTGGATCGGCCCGGGCCTCGACTCGATCTATACGCCGAAGGAAGGCAGCTCGCGCGTCGTCACGCAGTTTCTCGGCCACATCGTGCGCGGCGAGAATATCAGCCTCGTCGACGGCGGCTCGCAAAAGCGCGCCTTCACCGATATCGGCGATGGCATCAGCGCGCTCATGAAGATCATCGAGAATCCGAACGGCGTTGCTTCGGGCAAGATCTACAACATCGGCAACCCGAGCAACAACTACTCGGTGCGCGAGCTCGCGCACAAGATGCTCGCGCTCGCGGCCGAGTATCCCGAGTACGCCGAGTCGGCCAAGGCCGTGAAACTCGTCGAAACGTCGTCGGGCGCCTACTACGGCAAGGGCTATCAGGACGTGCAAAACCGCGTGCCGAAGATCGACAACACGATGGCCGATCTCGGCTGGGCCCCCGCAACGACGTTCGACGACGCGCTGCGCAAAATCTTCGAGGCCTATCGCGGACACGTGGCGGACGCCCGCGCGCTCGTCGAACAGCAGCAATAAGGACGGCTGTCGCTTGGCTCGCATCGTCCTCAAGATCGACGTCGATACGCTGCGCGGCACGCGTGAGGGAGTGCCGAACCTTGCGCGCATGCTCGACCGCTACAAGGCGCGCGCGACCTTCCTGTTCAGCCTTGGCCCAGACCATACCGGCTGGGCGTTGCGTCGCGTCTTTCGGCCGGGTTTCCTGAAAAAGGTGTCGCGCACGTCCGTCGTCGAGCACTACGGCATTCGGCAATTGGCCTACGGCGTGCTGCTGCCCGGCCCCGACATCGGCGTGCGCGCGGCGTCCGAGATGCGCGCGATCCACGAGGCCGGCTTCGAATGCGGCATCCATACGTGGGATCACGTCTACTGGCAGGATAACGTCCGCCGCCAGTCGCGCGATTGGACCGTCCGTCAAATGCAAAAGAGCTACGAGCGCTTCGCCGACATTTTCGGGCAAGCGCCCGCAACGCACGGCTCCGCGGGGTGGCAGATGAACGAGCACGCGTTCGCGCAGCTCGATGCCTGGGGCATGCGCTACGCTTCGGACGGCCGGGGCCACGCGCCATACCGCCCCGTGGTCGGCAACCGGATGCTCGCGCATGTGCAGCTTCCGACTACGCTGCCGACGCTCGACGAGCTGCTGGGCGTCGACGACCTCGATGCGACGAACGTCGCGTCCCGCTTGCTGGCCGCGACCGAACGCAATCCGCACGATCAGGTTTTCACGCTGCATGCGGAGCTGGAAGGGCAAAAGCTCGCGCCCGTGTTCGAGCAACTGCTCGCGGGCTGGCACGCGCAAGGTCACACGTTTGCGACGATGGGCGACTACCATGCGGCGCTGGACCGCGACTCGCTGCCATCGTACCCTGTGGCGTGGGGCGAGATCCCGGGCCGCTCGGGCGAGCTCATCGTCCAGCCCGACTGAAAGTGTCCGCCGCCGCTCGCGCTCGCGCGCATTGCGGTGCAGTGGTTCGGATCTACCCTCGGCAACCCTCGGCAGTACGCACGACGATTTGCGCAACGAGAAAATAAGGAGAATCAGGTGCCCATCGCAGTCGACCAACCTGTCCCCGATTTCACCGCCCCGGCGACCGGCGGTGATTTCACGCTGTCCGGCTTGAAGGGCAAGAAGGTGGTCTTGTACTTCTACCCTAAGGACAACACGCCCGGATGCACGACCGAGGGGCTGCAGTTCCGCGATCTGTACCCGAAGTTCAAGAAGGCTGGTGCGGAGATCGTCGGGGTGTCGCGCGACAGCGTGCGCTCACACGAGAACTTCAAGGCGAAGCTGGAATTGCCGTTTGCGCTCGTCTCGGATACCGACGAAGCGGTTTGCTCGCTCTTCAACGTCATCAAGATGAAAAAGATGTATGGCAAGGAAGTCCGCGGCATCGAACGCTCGACCTTCGTCATCGATACCGACGGCGTGCTGCGACACGAGTGGCGCGGCGTCAAGGTGCCCGGCCATGTCGACGAAATTCTCGAAGCTGTACAAGGCCTCTGACGCGCGTTATATTGCGTTGCAATGAGTTCCCGTTCATCTTGTTTCCGTCGCCGCCGCGCCGGCTCGCTGGATGCCGTAAGCCTTGCACCCGTGAGGCGCCGCGCGATGCTCGAAATCGTCGAGCCGCTTGCTCCGTTGGTTGAGGAGCGGCGGCTTTTTTATTTCCTCGCGGCTATCCGTTGCGATCGGCCGCGCTCATTAGTCAAGGAGCCGATCGAAATCTAAGGCGAACCGGCGTTTCGAAATTGACACCGCGCCGCCCGGTCGACCGGGACGCCGCTCGACGGCCATGAGCTGCGACGAGCGTTTCCCTTTAGCCGGCGGCGTACGATATGCGACCCGATTCTTAGAGGGACACCATGCCTTTGCCTACCCCGCCCAGCAAGCTCGGCACACTGTTGCCGCCCGATGAGTTCAAGGCCAAAGCAAGGCCTGCGAAAAACGCGAGGAAACAGGGCACCGTTGGGGAGCATGCGGAAGCGGCCGAATATGGCGCGACGGGCGGCCAACTCAACGTCGCCGAGCCGATGACGCGCGCCGCGAACGCCGCCGCAACGCTGCGGTCCGTACCGGCGCCCTCCACCGCCTCGCCTGCCGCGGAAGAAGCCTCGCCGCCCGTGCGCGGCCGCAAAGCCAAACAGATGGCCGCGCTGCTTCGGCCCGCGCCCGCTCCTACACCGCTCGCGCGCCAGGAAGCGCCTACGGGTGCGGCGCCGGCCTCGGCCACCGCGCCCTCGGCTGCCAAGGGTGCCGGCCGCGCACGCAAGGCCGGGCCCGAAACCGAGGTCCGCAAGCTATTCGTTCTCGACACGAACGTGCTGATGCACGACCCGACGTGTCTGTTCCGCTTCGAAGAGCACGACGTCTATCTGCCGATGATGACGCTCGAAGAACTCGACAACCACAAAAAAGGGATGTCCGAGGTCGCGCGCAATGCGCGCCAGGTGAGCCGCACGCTCGATGCGCTCGTGGCCAACGCCGGGCCGATCGGCGAGGGGCTCCCGCTCTCGCGGCTCGGCAGTCGGGAAGCGCTCGGACGCCTCTATTTCCAGACGAAGCTGACGGATATCGAGCCCGTCGAAGGTCTGCCGCAGGGCAAAGCCGACAACCAGATCCTCGGTGTCGTCCGGGCGCTGCAGCGCGACCGCGTCGACCGGCAAATCGTTCTCGTCTCGAAAGACATCAACATGCGGATCAAGGCCCATGCACTGGGCCTGCCCGCCGAAGACTATTTCAACGACCAGGTCCTCGAGGACAAGGATCTGCTGTTTTCGGGTGTTCGCGAGCTGCCGCAGGACTTTTGGACCAAGCACGCGAAGGGCATGGAGAGCTGGCAGGACACGAAGACGGGCACGACCTACTATCGCGTGACCGGACCGCTTTCGCCGAGCCTGCTCGTCAACGAGTTTCTCTATCTCGAGCCGCAAAACGGTGAGCCGACGTTTCACGCGATCGTGCGCGAGCTGAACGGCAAGACCGCGTTGCTGCAGACGCTGCGCGACTACTCGCACCACAAGAACAATGTCTGGGGCATTACGGCACGCAATCGCGAGCAGAATTTCGCACTCAATCTGCTGATGAACCCCGACATCGACTTCGTGACGCTGCTTGGACAGGCCGGCACGGGCAAGACGCTCGTCGCGCTGGCAGCCGGCCTGGCACAAGTGCTCGACGAGAAGCGCTACAACGAGATCATCGTCACGCGCGCGACCGTTCCCGTCGGCGAGGACATCGGCTTTCTGCCCGGCACCGAAGAGGAAAAGATGCAGCCCTGGATGGGCGCGTTCGACGACAACCTCGAGGTGCTGCAGAAGACGGACGACAGCGCCGGCGAGTGGGGGCGCGCGGCAACGCAAGAGTTGATCCGCTCGCGCCTGAAGGTCAAGAGCATGAACTTCATGCGCGGCCGCACTTTCGTCGACAAGTATCTCATCATCGACGAGGCGCAAAACCTCACGCCGAAGCAGATGAAGACGCTCGTCACGCGTGCCGGTCCGGGAACGAAGATCGTCTGCCTCGGCAATATCGCGCAGATCGATACGCCGTACCTGACGGAAGGCAGCTCGGGGCTCACCTACGTCGTCGATCGCTTCAAGGGCTGGGCGCACAGCGGGCACGTCACGCTGGCGCGCGGCGAACGTTCGCGGCTTGCCGACTACGCGTCCGACATCCTCTGATCCGAGGTCGGGGCGGCCCGCGGCTGCGCGCGCAGCGCCGCCCGCGGCCCTCCGGCAAATCACCTCGCCAAGGCGCCCGGCTCTCAGCCGGGCGTTTTTTCTTGGGCGTGCGGCTTAGCAACGCTTCGCGGCCGAACTTCAAGTAATTTCTGAAGTTTTCTTGCGAAGGGCCCGACTGTGCGGCTACTATCGGGCGCATCGGTCATTCGTCTGTCCAGTCCTGAAAGTGAAAGCGAACATCGGTTCGCTTTCCGTCCCCGCCATGCGCCGACTCTGGTTCCTCATGCTGGTCGTCTTGTCGCTCGCCGCGTGCTCCAGCGCGCCGCCGCGCTCCGCGCGTTCGGGCGGAGGCGAAGCGGCGAGCGGCGACGCGTTACGCACTAGGCCGCCCGGCCTGCCGAATTTCGTCGATCACAGCATCGGACGCGAGGAAGTTTCGATCGAGGCGATGAGCCTGGTCGGTGTCCCCTATCGCTGGGCCGGCAATACGCCCACGAGCGGGTTCGACTGCAGCGGCCTTGTGCAGTATGTCCTCGCGCGTGCCGCGGACGTGAAGCTGCCTCGTACCACGGCAGACATCAGCCAGCGCGGGCAATCGATCGAGCCCGACGAAATCGCACCAGGCGACCTCGTTTTCTTCAATACGACCGGCAGACCGCATTCTCACGTGGGGATCTATGTCGGCAAGCTGCGTTTCGTGAACGCGCCCTCGACAGGCGGCACCGTGCGGCTCGACTATCTGACGAACCCGTATTGGGCGAGGCGATTCGACGGAATCCGGCGCGTGGCGCCGCCGCTCGAGCGGCCGTCTCCTTTCGATGCGCCGACCTATGTCGCTTCGCCGCGTGCGACTCCTGCCCAGCCGGCGGCGGACCCGGCGCAAGCGCAACCGGTTGTCGGACAAGACGTCACGGCAAGCGCCGGACCGGCCGCAGCTGGCGGTGGCATCGACGGCAGCTCGGCAACTCCAAGTGGCCCGCGCGACGCGATCGATGCCGCCGCGGATGCGTTCGAGCCTCCTCCGCCAGCCGCTTCGATGGCCGCGCGCCAGGCTCAACAGGCCGGCGCAAATCCGGTCGCGCCGCAGACGACGCCGAGCGTGCAGATCATGCGGGCGTCGGGCGTTCCAATCGTGCAGCCGGCACCGACATCGACGAGCGATGACCCGATCGCAAGGTTCGCCGCCGGCGCACAATAGCATCTCATGGCGCCACGCCGAAACGGTCGCAACGGAAGTTTGCGCATGAACTTGCGCAAATCGCCTTTGAGACTATAATTTTGCGCATGAAAGTGCGCAAAGTGTCCCATCACGACCCGATCACGAACGTCGAACGTCTCGCGAAGACGCTTCGATCGACACGGCGCGAGCGCAAAGTAAGTCAACAAGTGCTCGCTGACCGCGCCGGCGTTGCGAGACGCACGATCACGAACGCCGAAGGCGCCGAAAATATCGGCGTGCGGGAGCTATGCCGCATCGTCAACGCGCTGGGCTATGAACTGGTCATCCGCCCGATGGACACCGTCGTTTTCGAAGAACTTTCCACCGTGTTCAAGGACGACGAATGACCGCGCTGGAACCGTTCGACATCGAGAGACTGTTCAGGCAAGTCCGACAACTGGAGGTGCACACTCCGCAGGGCGAAAGCGGCTTGCTGACCAAGGAAAGCCGATTCGTCTTCAACTACAAGCACGTCTCGGACGCCACAGCCGTATCGCTCACGATGCCCGTTCGCCAGCAGAGCTATTCGAGCGGCGATCTGATGGGCGTCTTCGCCATGAATCGCCGCGAGGGTTACCTGCGGCTCATCATCGAAGAGCGTTTGGCACGCTACGGCGCGCCAAGCGACATGTTCCTGCTGTTTCTCGCCGGGCGAAACCAGATCGGCAGGCTCACCTACGCACTGTCAGGCGAGTCGTTGCCGCATACGGACGGGGAGCGTCTCGACGAATTGCTTTCCTCGCCGTCCGCGAGGCTCTTCGAGCACCTGGTGGATAAGTACGCACTCGGCTCAGGCATTTCCGGCATTCAGCCTAAAACGGTCGTGCCGATTGTCGATGTCAACGCCAGTCAGGCGCGGGAACGCGCGGCCCTGCCTCTGAAAACCGTCATCGTCAAAGCGGAAGGAGACGATTTCCCGGGCGTGGCGCGCAACGAATTCTTTTGCATGTCGGTCGCAAAAGAAGCGGGGCTCGACGTTCCTGAGTTTTGGCTATCGGACGATGGCCTGCTCTTCGTGATGGCCCGCTTCGATCGGCTAGCCGACGGCGCGCCACTTGGCTTCGAGGACATGAGCGTACTGACGGGCAAAGCGAAATACGAAGGCAGCTACGAGATGATCGCGAAGGCCGTCGACATCTACACGCGCGGAGCTATCGGGGAAAGGCGGAAGCTATTTCAGCGAGTTGCGCTCTCATGCCTGCTTCGAGACGGAGACGCGCATATGAAGAACATCGGTCTCGTCTATGAGGATCCGACCGGCCCACGGCGCCTGGCGCCCGTGTACGACGTCGTTTGCACCGATGTCTATGCGTGGCTGGACGGGCGAATGGCATTGAGCCTCAACAAGACAAAAACGTTCCCGATCGATGAAGACCTTTTCTCCTACGGCAAGCGGTTAGGACTCGATCGTGAGGACTGCCAAACAATCCTCGATCGCATCAGGACGGCCTACGAAACAGTCGTGGCCCGCCTCGAATACGATGCGCGATACGAGGCTGGCGAATTGCTTTCGGGTATCCGCGCTGCCATCGAGCGCGTGGGCGTACGGCCTGTCGCTCGGCCGAAGCTTCGCTGAGCTCGACTTCGGTCTGTCGAGCTCATCCGGCTCAAAACAGCCGATGCCCGCACCACCAGGCCGCCGCGGCAATCAGCGCGGAGGCTGGGAGCGTCAATATCCACGCCCAGACGATGTTGCCTGCCACGCCCCAGCGAACGGCCGAAAGCTTGGTCGTTGCGCCCACGCCGACGATCGCCCCTGTGATCGTATGCGTAGTCGACACGGGGACGCCGAGCGCCGAAGCCAGAAACAGCGTGAGCGCCCCACCCGCTTCCGCGCAAAAACCGCCGACAGGCTTCAGCTTCGTGATCTTCTGACCCATCGTCCGCACGATTCGCCATCCGCCGAACAGCGTGCCAAGCCCCATCGACAGATAGCAGATGCCGATGACCCAGATCGGCGGTGCGGACGATGTCGTCGATGCATAGCCCGTCGCGATCAGCAACATCCAGATGATGCCGATCGTCTTTTGCGCGTCGTTGCCGCCGTGGCCGAGGCTGTAAAGACCCGCGGACAAAAACTGGAGCCGCCTGAAGCGCCGGTCCACTTTGCTCGGCGGCGTCCGGAAGTAGATCCATGACACGCTCAACATGAAGAACGACCCGAGCACGAAACCGAGCAACGGCGAGACGACGATGAAAACCACCGTCTTCAGCAGCCCATCGAAATTGAGCGCCCACCAGCCCGACTTCGCGAGCGCCGCGCCGACGAGCCCGCCGATCAGCGCATGCGACGAGCTCGAAGGAATGCCGAAGCGCCAGGTAACGACGTTCCAGGCGATCGCGCCAACGAGCGCGCCGAAGACGACGTAGTGATCGACGATATCGGGATCGATGGTCCCTTTGCCGATGGTCTGCGCGACTTTCAGGTGAAAGAGGAAATAGGCGATGACGTTGCAGGCGGCCGCGAAGGCGACGGCCTGCTGAGGCTTCAGCACGCCAGTCGAGACGACGGTGGCGATCGAGTTCGCCGCGTCGTGAAAGCCGTTCATGAAGTCGAAGGCGAGTGCGACGGCGATGAGCGCCGCGAGCACCCAGACGGTGATCTCAATCGAATGCATCGTTCGAAGTCCGCTCTTTCAGGCGTTTTCCAGGACAATGCCTTCGATGATGTTCGCCACATCCTCGCATTTGTCGGTGACGGTTTCCAGCAGCTCGTAGACGGCTTTCAACTTGATCAGCGTCTTGACGTCGTCCTCTTCGCGAAAGAGCTTGGACAGCGCCGCGCGCAGGACGCGGTCCGCATCCGATTCGAGCCGATCGATCTCCTCGCAGGCCGCGAGGATCGCGCGCGCCTGGCTCAGGTCCGACAGCATGTTGACGGCCTTCTGCACCTGCTTCGCCGTGCCCGTGCAGATGTGGGCGAGCTGCTTCGCTTCCGACGTCACTGATTGGACGTCGTACAGCGAAATTGCGGTGGCGACGTCCTCCATCAAATCGAGGATGTCGTCCATGGTCGTGATGAGCTTGTGGATTTCGTCGCGATCGAGCGGCGTGATGAATGTCTTGTGCAGCAGGTCGATCGTTTCGTGCGTGAGCTTGTCCGCCGCTTTTTCATTGGCCTGCACGCGCTGCTTGTGCACTTCGGCGTCGCCGAGATTGTCGATGAGGAGCTCGAGCTCCTCGCTCGCGGCGACGATGCACTTCACATGCGCGTCGAAAATTTCGAAGAATTTGCCCTCGGTGGGCATGAAGCGACCAAACATGGAATCAATATGAATGCAATGAATTCAAGCGGTTAGCGGGCGTGCCACTCAGTCCCGGACTGCGCTTGCGGGCTCGTCGCGCATGTCGTGACCTGTCTGCCGCGCGGCGTCTCTTTGTGACATCTTTGTGACGGTCGACAGTTTACCGGAAAGCGCCCTGACGCCGCCCACGATCGCATGCTCGTGACGCAAGCCCGCGACGCTTCGCCGCGTTGCGGGCAGGTGCTCGGGGCATAGCGTCCGCGTTCCCCGACGCTTTTAATCGGCTTGTACCAGCGCTTGCGCGTAGCGATTGTGCTGCTCGAGCACCGGCTCGATCTCGAGCGTCGTCAGCCGTCCTTCGCGCACGACGACGCGCCCGTCGATGACGCTCAACGCAGCCTGCGCGGGCGCACAGAACACGAGCGCCGCGACCGGATCGTGGAGCGCGCCGGCAAACTGCGGCGTCCGCAGATCGAAGGCGACGAAGTCCGCCGCCATGCCGGGCGCGAGCGCACCGAGATCGTCGCGGCCAAGCACGCGCGCGCCGCCGAGCGTCGCAATCTCGAGCGCGTCGCGCGCCGTCAGCGCCGACGGCCCGTAGCCGACCCGCTGCAGCAAAAGCGCCTGACGCGCCTCGCCGAGCATCTGCGCGCCGTCGTTCGACGCCGAGCCGTCGACGCCGAGTCCGACGGGCACGCCGGCATCGCGCATGCGCCGCACCGGCGCGATGCCCGACGCGAGCCGCATGTTCGAACAGGGGCAATGCGCGACGCCGGTACCCGTGCGCGCGAAGAGCGCGATTCCCGCATCGTCGAGCTGCACACAGTGCGCATGCCAAACGTCGTGCCCAACCCAGCCGAGATCCTCGGCGTATTCAGCCGGCGTCATGCCGAACTTCTCGCGGCTGTAGGCGACGTCGTGGACGTTCTCGGCCAGGTGCGTGTGGAGCGAGACGCCATAACTGCGCGCGAGTGCGGCCGATTCGCGCATCAGGGGCCGGCTGACCGAAAACGGCGAGCACGGCGCGACCGCGACGCGCAGCATCGCATAGCGGCCGTCGTCATGATAGGTCTCGATGAGCCGGCGCGTGTCGGCAAGAATCGCATCTTCGCTTTCGACGATATGGTCCGGCGGCAATCCGCCGGCGCTACGGCCGACGCTCATGCTGCCGCGGCTCGCATGAAAACGCATGCCGATGCGCTGCGCGGCGGCAATGCTGTCGTCGAGACGACAGCCGTTCGGGTAGAGGTAGAGGTGGTCGCTCGAGGTGGTACAACCCGAGAGCATCAGCTCGGCCATGGCAACCAACGTCGAAGTTTCGATCATCGGCGGCGTGAGCCGCGCCCACACCGGATACAGCGACGATAGCCAGCCGAACAGCTCGGCGTCCTGCGCGGCGGGCAGCGCGCGCGTCAGGCTCTGAAACATGTGATGGTGCGTGTTGACGAGCCCCGGGATCACGATGTGGCCCGCCAGATCGAGCACCTCGTCAGCGGCGTCTGCGTGCGCGGCCAAGTCGGCCGACGTACCGACGGCGACGATGCGGCCATCCTCGACATAGAGCGCGCCACCGGCGAGCTCGCGGCGTGCGTCGTCCATCGTCACGAGCACGTCCGCATTGCGTACCAGCAGGCTGCGGGTTGGCCGGCGTGCGGCGCCGGGCATCGTCTGTCCTGTCATGCGTTCTCCTCGGCTCACTCTCCGCCGTAGAAGTTCTGCGCTCCCGCGAAGTTGTCGAACTTCGTGAATTGACCATGGAACGTCAGCCGAACGGGGCCGATCGGTCCGTTACGCTGCTTGCCGATAATCACTTCCGCCGTGCCCTTGTCGGGGCTGTCAGGGTTGTAAACCTCGTCGCGATAGATGAAGAGGATCACATCGGCGTCCTGCTCGATAGCACCCGATTCACGCAAGTCCGACATGACGGGACGTTTGTTGGGCCGCTGCTCGAGGCTTCGGTTGAGCTGCGAGAGCGCGATCACGGGCACGTCGAGCTCCTTCGCAAGGCCCTTCAGCGAGCGCGAGATTTCGGAAATCTCGGTCGCGCGGTTTTCGCCCGGCGAGGTCCCCGACATCAGCTGCAGATAGTCGACGATGATGAGCCCGAGCTTTCCGCACTGGCGTGCGAGCCGGCGCGCACGCGAACGCAGTTCCATCGGATTGAGGCCGCCCGTTTCGTCGATGAAGAGTTGCGCCTCGCTCATCTTTTGCACGGCGTGCGTGAGCTTCGGCCAATCCTCGTCGGTGAGACGTCCCGTGCGCATGCGATGCTGATCGAGACGCCCGACCGAGCCGAGCATCCGCATGACGAGCTGCGTCCCCGGCATTTCCATCGAGAAGACGGCGACGGGCAGACCGTATTCGATCGCGACGTATTCGCCGATGTTCATCGAAAAGGACGTCTTGCCCATGGCGGGCCGCCCTGCGACGATGATGAGCTCGCCGCCGTGCATCCCCGACGTCATCCGATCGAGATCGACGAAGCCGGTCGGCGTTCCCGTTACATCGCTCGGGTTCTCGGTGTGGTAAAGCGTATCGATCCGCTCGACGACCTGCGTCAGCAGCGGGCCGATCTCCAAAAAGCCCTGTGTGCCGCGCGCACCGTCCTCGGCGATCGAAAAGACTTTCGATTCCGCCTCGTCGAGCAACTGCCGCACTTCCTTGCCCTGCGGGTTGAACGCGTCAGCCGAGATTTCATCGGCCACCGAGACCAGCCTCCGCAAGACCGCACGGTCGCGTACGATCTCCGCATAGCGGCGAATATTGGCGGCACTCGGCGTGTTTTGCGCCAGCGCGTTCAGATAGGCGAGCCCGCCGACATCGTCCGCCTTTCCCGAGCTGACGAGCGATTCATAGACGGTGACCACGTCGGCCGGCCGCGTCGCGGCGATGAGGCGGCCGATATGCTCGTAGATGATGCGATGGTCGTAGCGGTAAAAATCGCTTTGCGAGAGAAAATCCGCGATTCGGTCCCATGCGGCGTTGTCGAGCAACAACCCGCCCAACACCGACTGCTCGGCTTCGATCGAATGCGGCGGGACCTTCAGCGACTCGAGTTGGGGGTCTTTGGACGGTGCGTTCATGGGATGGGATTATGGCGAAATGCCCCGGCCTGTGCCAGCGCGCCACAAACGAAAAAAGGGCAGCGCCACGGCTGCCCTTTTTGGATCGCGATGGACCGCGCTCAGGCGTGCTCGCCGAGCACCGACACCGTGACGTCGACGAGAACGTCCGTATGCAGCGAAACCTGCACGGGATGATCGCCCACGATCTTCATCGGGCCTTGCGGCAGGCGGACTTGCGCCTTTTCGACGGGGAAGCCCTGCTTCGTCAGCGTCTCGGCGATGTCAGCGTTCGTGACCGAGCCGAACAAGCGACCGTCGACGCCGGCCTTCTGCGCGATCTGGACCGTGAGGCCCGACATCTTCTCACCGAGCGCTTGCGCGGCGGCGAGCTTGTCGGCGGCGGCCTTCTCGAGCTCGGCGCGACGCACTTCGAACTCGGCGATCGCTTCCTTCGTGGCGCGGCGGGCGAGCTTTTGCGGAATCAGGAAATTACGCGCGAAGCCGTCCTTGACCTTGACGATATCGCCGAGGTTGCCCACGTTGACAACCTTTTCCAAAAGGATGATTTGCATTCGAATTCTCCTTGTAGCGCCGTCTGATCAGGCCTTGTGCAGATCGGTGTACGGCAGCAGCGCGAGGAAGCGGGCGCGCTTGATCGCCGTGTCGAGCTGGCGTTGATAGTGGGCCTTCGTACCCGTCAGACGAGCCGGCGTGATCTTGCCGTTTTCGCCGATGAAGTCCTTCAGCGTTTCGATGTCCTTGTAGTCGATGTACTCGACGCCGGCTGCCGTGAAGCGGCAGAACTTCTTGCGCTTGAAGAGCGGGTTTTGCTGCTGGCGGCGCTTGTCGAACTTTTTACCAGTGGGACGGGGCATGTTCAGTCCTTTCCAATGTCCTGCAATTCTGTGATGTGAAACACCAAGGTTCTCGCATTGCGACTCTTCTTCGCCAGAAAACCCGTGAATAGCGTCTCGACGCCCATTTCACAGTTTTCGAGCTTGCCGCTCGCGGCACCCGCGGCCAGCGCGGGCATCGTCAATTCGACCAGCCGGGCGATGCCGGCTTCGACGACTTCCGTGCGGTGTTGCAACGTGCAGCTTGCGATCGGCACGCCAGCCGGCGTATAGCGCAGCGGTTCGCGCTCGATCACGCTGGCCGTGAGTTGCAGCCTGTTCACGGAAGCGGCTTGGAATCCATGAGACCTTGGCGGCTCGTAACGTCAAACCGTTGTCAAGCCTGCGCTTCGGACGACTGCGAGGCAGCCGCCTTCTTGGCTTCTTCGCGCTGCACTTCCTTCATCATCGGCGACGGGCCGGTTTCGGCCTTCTTCATCTTGACGATGAGGTGACGCAGCACGGCGTCGTTGAACTTGAACGCGTGCTCGAGCTCTTCGAGCGTTGCCTGGTCGCATTCGATGTTCATGCAGACGTAGTGAGCCTTCGCGAGTTTCTCGATCATGTAGGCCAGCTGGCGACGGCCCCAGTCTTCGATGCGGTGGATCTGACCGCCGCGCGCGGTAATCGTGGACTTGTACCGCTCGATCATCGCGGGCACCTGCTCGCTCTGGTCGGGGTGCACGACGAAGACGATTTCGTAGTGACGCATACGCACTCCTTGTGGATAGAAGCCACCCGGGCGTCAAAGCCGGTGTGGCAAGTGAGAAGCCGGCGATTGTAGCGTAAATTCGGGCCGCGCTCAAGCCGCCGGGCAGGCCGTGGGCGAAGGCGCCCCGCCCCAATATCCCGGCTGGTTGTAGACGCCCTTGAGATAGTCGATGAAGTAACGCACCTTCGCGGGGACATATCGCTGCTGCGGATAGACGGCGAGAATGTCGTAATCGGGCAGTGCGAACTCGTCGAGCACCGTTTCCAGCTCGCCGCGCGCGAGCTGCTCGGCGACCTCCCAAGTCGAGCGCCAACCGAGCCCGAGCCCCTCCGCCGCCCAGCGGTGCAGCAGCTCGCCGTCGTTGCAGTCGAGCGTGCCCGTCACGCGCACGGTGACGAGCTTGCCGTTACGGCGGAAATACCAGCCGCGGTTCTGCCCGCCTTGCAAATTGAACGCGAGGCAGTTGTGCTCGAGCAGTTCGTCGAGCGTTCTCGGTCGGCCGTGCTTCGCGAAATACTCCGGTGTGCCGCAAACGACGCGGCGATTCGCTGCAAGCTTGACCGCCACGAAGCTCGGATCGACCGCTCCGCCAATGCGGATCGACAGGTCGTAGCCCTCGCGGACCAGGTCGACGACGCGGTCGGTCAGATTGAACGACATCCTGAGCTCGGGTTTGTCCGCCAGAAACGCCGGCGCGAGCGGCGCGACGTGCTTGCGGCCGAACGCGGCCGGCGCCGATACGATCAGATGCCCGCTCACCGAGCGCCGGCCGGCGGCGAGCTCGTTTTCGGCCTGGTCCCAGTCGGCGAGGAGTCCGCGGCAACGCTCGAGGAACGCCGCGCCTTCCTCGCTGACGACGAGACGCCGCGTCGAGCGGTACATGAGCTTGACGCCGAGGCGTTTTTCGAGCGCGTCGATGCGCCGGCCGAGGATGACGGGGGAAACGCCCTCCTCGAGCGCCGCGGCGGCGAGGCTGCCCGCCTCGGCCACACGCACGAAGGTCTCGATTTGCTTGAAGCGATCCATCGCCAGTCCCCTTGCGCCCTATTCGATACTTTTTGTATCGAAAAACCCGACTTTCCGCGATCTTATCAAACCTTCGGCACGCTCCTAAAGTAACGACTCGAACGCCCATAGACATGAAGGAGACATCCATGCCGAAAATGAGAGCTGTCGACGCAGCCGTGCTCGTTCTCGAGAAGGAAGGTATCGACACGGCATTCGGCGTGCCGGGCGCCGCGATCAATCCGCTCTACTCCGCGCTCAAGAAAGCGGGCAGCATCAGCCACGTGCTCGCGCGCCATGTGGAAGGCGCCTCGCACATGGCCGAGGGCTATACGCGCGCCGCGCCGGGCAACATCGGTGTGTGCATCGGTACGTCCGGCCCCGCCGGCACCGATATGATCACGGGCCTCTACTCCGCTTCGGCCGATTCGATTCCGATCCTCGCGATCACGGGCCAGGCGCCGCGTGCGCGCCTCTACAAGGAAGACTTCCAGGCCGTCGACATCGAATCGATCGCGAAGCCCGTGACGAAGTGGGCCGTGACCGTACGCGAGCCGGCGCTGGTGCCGCGCGTTTTCCAGCAAGCGTTCCATCTGATGCGCTCGGGCCGCCCCGGGCCCGTGCTGATCGATCTGCCGATCGACGTCCAACTCGCCGAGATCGAGTTCGACATCGCTACCTACGAGCCGCTTCCTGTCTACAAACCGCGAGCGACGCGGGGGCAGATCGAGGCGGCGCTGCAAATGCTGAACGACGCGGAGCGCCCGCTGATCGTATCGGGCGGCGGCGTGATCAATGCGGCGGCGGAGCAACTGCTCGTCGAATTCGCCGAGACCATCGGCGTGCCTGTCATTCCGACGCTGATGTCGTGGGGCGCGATACCCGACGATCATCCGCTGATGGCGGGGATGGTCGGCCTGCAGACCTCGCACCGCTATGGCAATGCGACGTTACTCGCATCGGACTTCGTGCTCGGCATCGGCAACCGGTGGGCGAACCGCCACACGGGCAGCATCGATGTCTATACGAAGGGGCGCAAGTTCGTCCACGTCGATATCGAGCCGACACAGATCGGGCGCGTGTTCGGCCCGGACCTCGGCATCGTCTCCGATGCGAAGGCCGCGCTCGAGCTCTTCGTCGAAGTGGCGCGCGAATGGAAAGCGCAAGGCCGGCTGAAGGACCGCGGCGAGTGGGCGGAAGCATGCCGCGAGCGCAAGCGCACGATGCATCGCAAGACGCACTTCGAGAACGTGCCGGTCAAGCCGCAACGCGTCTACGAGGAGATGAACAAGGTCTTCGGCCGCGACACGTGCTACGTCAGCACGATCGGCCTCTCGCAAATCGCCGGCGCGCAGTTCCTCCATGTCTATCGAGCCCGCAACTGGATCAACTGCGGACAGGCCGGCCCGCTCGGCTGGACGATCCCCGCCGCGCTCGGCGTGCGCGCGGCCGACCCGCAGCGTCCGATCGTCGCGCTTTCGGGCGATTACGACTTCCAGTTCATGATCGAAGAGCTGGCGGTCGGCGCCCAGTTCAACCTGCCCTACGTGCACGTCGTCGTGAACAACTCGTATCTCGGGTTGATCCGCCAGGCGCAGCGGCAGTTCGACATGGACTACTGCGTACAGCTCGCGTTCGAGAACATCAACGCGCCGGAACTGAACGGCTATGGCGTCGATCACGTAGCGGTGGCGGAAGGCCTCGGCTGCAAGGCGCTGCGCGTATTCCGGCCCGAGGATATCAAGCCCGCCCTCGAAAAAGCGCAGACGATGCTCGGCGAGTTCAAGGTTCCCGTCGTCGTCGAAGTGGTTCTCGAGCGCGTGACCAATATCGCGATGGGCGGGGAGATCGACGCCGTCAACGAATTCGAGCCGCTCGCGGAATCGCTCGACGATGCGCCGACGGCGCTTCCCACCTGACTGACCACTGAGATTTGAATCATGCCGAAATTCGCAGCGAATTTGACGATGTTGTTCAACGAGGTGCCGTTTCTCGATCGCTTCGAGGCGGCAGCCCGTGCCGGCTTCGATGCCGTCGAGTTTCTGTTTCCGTACCCGTTTGGCGCCGCCGAGCTCGCCGAACGGCTCGAGGCGAACCGGCTGCGCCTGGTTCTGCACAATCTGCCGGCCGGCAACTGGGAAGCGGGCGAGCGCGGCATCGCCTGCCTGCCCGATCGGGTCGGCGAATTCCAGGACGGGGTGGGCCGCGCGATCGAGTACGCGAAGGCCCTCAAGGTGCGCCAGGTGAACTGCCTCGCCGGCATCCGTCCCCACGGCGTCGATGCCGAGCGGGCGCGCTCGACGCTCGTCGACAATCTGCGCTTTGCCGCGGCCGCGCTCGCACGCGTTGGGATCCGGTTGCTTGTCGAGCCTTGCAACGCCTACGATATTCCAGAGTTCGCGCTGAACCGCTCGAAGGAAACACTCGACGTCATCCGCGATGTCGGCTCGGACAACCTCTTCCTGCAGTACGACATCTATCACATGCAACGGATGGAGGGTGAGCTCGCCGCAACGATCAAGGCCAACCTGCCGCGTATCGCGCATATGCAGCTCGCCGACAATCCCGGCCGTCACGAGCCGGGCACCGGCGAGATCAACTACGCGTTCCTGTTCGAGTTCATCGACAGTCTCGGCTACGAGGGCTATATCGGCTGCGAGTACAAGCCGCGCACGACCACGCTCGATGGCCTGGACTGGCTGCGGACCGTCGCCGGCCGCGCAAGCGCCGCTGCGTGACAGCGCGCGGCGAGACATAACGGCACCCCTTATTCATCCGATGGATTCGGCACACTCGAGCGAGAATCGAAGTCGATCCATCACGATTCAGCAACCAGACCAGACTGACTGACGGAAATATCGACATGGCAAAGATCGGCTTTATCGGCCTCGGCATCATGGGCTCGCACATGGCGCGCAACCTTCTCAAAGGCGGCCATACGCTCGTTGTCAACGGCAAGCATCCCGTTCCGGACGATCTGCGCGAACGTGCCACGGTGGTCACCGATTCGGCGGCCGTTGCGGCGGCAGCGGAAGTCATCATCTCGATGGTGCCCGACACGCCGGACGTGGCCAGCGTGCTTTTCGCCGAAGACGGCGTCGCGAAGGGCCTTTCGAAGGGCAAGCTCGTCATCGACATGAGCTCCATCTCGCCGCTCGAAACGCAGGCGTTCGCCAAGCGGATCAACGAGCTGGGGTGCGACTATCTCGACGCGCCCGTATCGGGAGGCGAAGTCGGTGCGCGCGACGCGACGCTGACGATCATGGTCGGCGGCCCCGAGGCGGCGTTCGAACGCGCCAAGCCGCTCTTCGATCTGATGGGCAAGAACGTCTCGCTCATCGGCGACAACGGCGCCGGACAGACCTGCAAGGTCGCCAATCAGATCATCGTGGCGCTCAATATCGAAGCCGTCGCGGAAGCGCTGCTCTTCGCGGCGCGCTCGGGTGCCGATCCCGAGCGCGTACGGCGCGCGCTGATGGGCGGCTTCGCCTCGTCGCGCGTGCTCGAGGTGCATGGCGAGCGCATGACGAAGCGCACGTTCAACCCGGGCTTTCGCATCGAGCTTCACAGGAAGGATCTGAACCTCGCGCTCGACGGTGCGCGCAAGCTCGGCATCGCATTGCCTCATACGGCGAGCGCGCAGCAGCTCTTCAGCGTCTGCGCGGCGCACGGCGGCAGCGGGTGGGATCACTCCGCCATCATTCGCGCCCTCGAAATCATGGCCGGGTTCGAGATCGAGGCGTGATCAGTTAAGCAGGAACGCCGCTTTCGGGCTGAGGGCGGCGAAGTGGGGTCCGCAGCGGCGCCCGGCGACGACGGGGAAGCCTTGGTCGGTCAGACGTCGTCGTCGGGTGTCCGTCTGTCGGATTGCCGCGCTCTTCTTCAGTAGGTGTCGAAAGCGCGTTGCAGCAGCGTGCGCTCCCCCATCCCCACCGCCAGCGCGAGCATCAACAGCACCCGAGCCTTGTATGGATTGAGCGTGCCCGCGGTCACGAAGCCGAGCACATCGTCGGGCGCGGCTCCGTTGCGCATGACATGCCCCGAGCCGACACGCGACGCGCGGACCACCGCGATGCCCTGCCGGACCGCCTCGGCCAGAGCGGCCTGAACGCTCGCGTGGACCGACCCGTTCCCGGTGCCCGCCACAACGATGCCGCGCACGCCTGCCGCGATCAGCGCGTCGACGGCCGTGCGCGTTGCGCCGGCATAGCTTGCGACGATCTCCACGCCCGGCCAGCCGGCGTCGGCGACGAACGGCGTGGCCGCCGTATGCGGACGCACGACGCTGCGCTGAAATTCGACACGCCCATCCTGAACCCAGCCGAGCGCGCCGACCTCGGGCGATTGGAACGCATCGACGGCATAGGTGCTCGTCTTGACGATGTCGCGCGCACTATGAATACGGTTGTTGAACGCGACGAGCACGCCTCTTCCCCACGCCTCACGCGTGCCCGCGACCGTGACGGCGCCGAGCAGATTGAGCGGCCCGTCGGCCGAGAGCGCCGAAGACGGGCGCATCGCGGCCGTCATGACGATCGGCTTCGACGTTTTCACCGTCAGATGGAGCAGGTATGCCGTCTCTTCGAGCGTATCGGTGCCATGCGTGACGACGATACCGTCGATGTCGGCGCGTGACGCGAGCTCGCCGATGCGCCGTGCGAGCACTGTCCACAAGGAAAGATCGAGGTCCTTGCTGTCGATGCTCGCGACTTGCTCCGCTTCGATGCTCGCGACGTTCGCGAGCGCGGGGACCGCCGCGAGCAGGCGCTCGACGCCGACGACGCCGGCCTGGTAGCCGGCCGTCTGCGCGGCATCGGCGGCGGAACCCGCTATCGTGCCGCCCGTCGCGAGAACGGCGATGCGCGGCAGCGCAGCCGGGTCCGGCGAAACCGCCGAGTTCGAGGTGCTGATTGTGTCCATGGCCGCCATTCTATACGGCGCGCGGCACGGCGCCGTAAGGAATGGCGTGGAAAACTCGCTGCGTTTAAGCCGCTTCGCGCAGTCGCCCCGTGATGTCGGTGCCGGCGAGCTGGGGCGCGAACATTTCGATGAACCGGTAGGCGTACGCGCGCAGGATCGCGCCCTTGCGGAGCCCGACGCGCGTCGTGCTCGCTTCGAACAAATGCTGCGACTCGAGGGCGACGAGCTCGGAGTCTCGCTTCGGATCGTAGGCCATCGCCGCAACGATGCCGATCCCCATGCCGAGCTCGACATACGTCTTGATGACGTCGGCGTCGATCGCGGTGAGCACCACGTCGGGGAGTCTTCCCGTTTTCTCGAACGCCTCGTCGATATGAGCGCGGCCGGTGATGTCGCGCTCATAAGTGATGATCGGATGCTCGGCGACGTCCTCGAGCGTCACCGTCTTCACGGCGGCAAGCGGGTGCCCCTTCGGCACGACCACGATGTGATGCCACGAGTAGCACGGAAACGTGACGATGTCGGAGTACCGATCGAGGCCTTCCGTCGCGATCGCGATATCGGCCTCGCCCTCGACGAGCATCTGCGCGATCTGGCGCGGGCTGCCCTGGCGCAAGGCGAGATGCACTTTGGGGAAAACCTCCTTAAACGCCCGGATCACCTGCGGGAGCGCGTAGCGAGCCTGCGTGTGCGTCGTGGCGACGACGAGATGCCCAGTGTCCTCGTCGGCATATTGGCGCGCCACGCGGCGCACGTTTTCGGCGTCGAGGAGCATCCTCTCGATGAGCCGATGCACGGCTTTCCCCGGCTCGGTCAACCCTGTCAGCCGCTTGCCGCGCCGCACGAAGATGTCGACGCCCAACTCGTCCTCGAGATCCTTGATCTGCTTCGAGACCCCGGATTGCGAGGCATAGAGCACATTCGCCACCTCGGTCAGGTTCAAGTTGCGGCGCACTGCCTCGCGCACGTAGCGCAGTTGCTGGAAGTTCATAAAGGCCTCTCTTGGTTTTTCTTTACTGCGCTTCGAAGACGCGCGCCGAGCGCGGTACGACCGTCACGCGGTCGCCCTCGGCCAGTTGCAGTGCATGCCAGGCCTCGCGCGCGATCTCTGCCTCGAGCGGGCCAGCGTCCCCGGCGAGCTCGACGCGAACCGAGCCTCCGCGCGCCACGACGCGTCGCACGTCGGCCGCCACGCCATCGCTCCGCTCGAGCGCGTGCGGATAGATCTGCAGATCGTGCGGGCGCACGTAGGCGAATGCCGGACCCGGACCCGCGGCCGGCGCGCCGGCCTCTTCCGCCAGCGCGGATGCGGCGACGAGCGGCGCACTCGCGCCGTGAGGAACGAAACCGTGCGGCTCGACGCTGCCCGCGACGCGGTTGGCCGCGCCGAGGAACGCATAAACGAACGGCGTGCGCGGCTCGTCATACACTTCCTGGGGGCTGCCCGCCTGTTCGATGCGGCCATGATTGATGACGACGATCCGGTCCGCGACGTCGAGAGCCTCCTCCTGATCGTGCGTGACGAAGATCGTGGTGATCGAAAGCTCGTCATGAAGCCGGCGCAGCCAGTCGCGCAGCTCCTTGCGCACCTTCGCGTCGAGCGCGCCGAACGGCTCGTCGAGCAGCAAGACGCTCGGCTCGACGGCGAGCGCCCGCGCAAGCGCGACGCGTTGCCGCTGGCCGCCCGAGAGCTCGGCCGGATACCGGTCGCCGAGATGTCCCAGGTGTACGAGTCCCAGGAGCTCGTTGACTTTCGCGCGAATGACCGCCTCCGAGGGACGTTCGCGACGCGGCTTGACACGCAGCCCGAACGCGATGTTCTCGAACACCGTCATGTGGCGAAAAAGCGCGTAGTGCTGAAACACGAAGCCGACTTGCCGTTCGCGCGCGTCGAGCGCCCCGACATCGCGACCATTGAGCACCACTTCCCCTTCGTCCGCCGCCTCCAGTCCGGCGATCACGCGCAGCAGCGTGGTCTTGCCGCAGCCCGACGGACCGATCAGCGCAGCGAGCTCGCCGCGCGCGAACTCGAGCGAGATGCCGTCGAGCGCGACAAAATCGCCGAAACGCTTGTGCAGATTGCGAACGATGATGCTCATTCCAGTACCTTTCGTCAGGGAAGTGTTGCGCTCGCGCCCTCGGCCGCGAGCCGACGCTCGGCGACGAGTTTCACGGCAAGCGTCGCGAGCGCGATCAGCGCAAGCAACGAGGCGACGGCAAAAGCGGCCGCGAAGTTGTAGTCGTTGTAGAGGATCTCGACATGCAGCGGCATCGTATCGGTGAAGCCGCGAATGTGCCCGGAGACGACGGAGACGGCGCCGAACTCGCCCATCGCGCGGGCGTTGCAAAGGATCACACCGTAGATGAGCCCCCACTTCACATTCGGCAGCGTCACCCGGCGCCAGATCTGCCAGCCCGACGCGCCGAGTACGCGCGCCGCCTCTTCTTCTTCCTTGCCCTGCGCCTGCATGAGCGGAATGAGCTCGCGCGCGACGAACGGGAACGTGACGAAGATCGTTGCGAGCACGATGCCGGGCACCGCGAAGATGACCTGCACATCGTGGGCTTGAAGCCACGGGCCGAACCAGCCTTGCGCGCCGAAGAGCAGCACGTAGAGCACGCCCGAGATCACGGGCGAGACCGAAAACGGCAAATCGATCAGCGTCGTCAGCAATGCGCGGCCGCGAAACTCGAATTTGGCGATGGCCCACGATGCGGCGAGGCCGAAGACGAGATTGAGCGGCACCGCGATGGCGGCCACGGTCAGCGTGAGCGCGATCGCGGCGCGCGCGTCCGGCTCGGCGAGCGCCTCGAAGTAATACGCGACGCCCTTGCTGAACGCCTCGCTGAACACCGCCACGAGCGGCACGACGAGAAAGAGCGCGAGAAATGCGAGCACGATGCCCGTCAACGCCCAGCGCGCGACGTTCGCGCTTGCCCCGGCGCGACGGCGCGCGATCGAGGAGGTCGCGGCACTCGAGCGGGCGCTGGCTTGCCCGGCCCCGCTCGTTTCGATTGGAACGGCGATGCGGCTCATCCGATCGCTCCTTGCCCGGCCGTCGGCGCAGAACGCGGCGCGGTGCTCGCGCGGCGCGCGCGGCCCCTGCCGTTGCGGCTCGTGCGGCGTTGCCAATGCCATTGCAGCGCGTTGATCGCGAAAAGCATCGCGAACGAAGCGACCAACATCGCGACGGCGAGCGCCGTCGCGCCGGCATAGTCGTACTGCTCGAGCTTCGTGATGATAAGCAGCGACGCGACTTCTGATTTCATCGGGATATTACCGGCGATGAAGATGACCGAGCCGTATTCGCCGAGCGCGCGGGCGAACGCGAGCGCGACGCCGGTCGACAGCGCCGGCGCCAGCGCGGGCAGCACGACACGCGAGAAGGTCTGCCACGGCGAGGCGCCGAGGCAGGCCGCCGCCTCCTCCTGCGCGTGCTCGAAATCCTGCAGCACAGGCTCGACGGTGCGCACGACGAACGGCAGCCCGACGAACGTCAGCGCGACGAGCACCCCGAGCGGCGTGAAGGCCACCTTCAGCCCGAGCGGCGCGAGCCAACGGCCGATCCACCCGTGCTGGTCGTAGATGGCGGCGAGCGCGATGCCCGCGACGGACGTCGGCAGCGCGAACGGCAAATCAACGATCGCATCGACGAGGCGCTTGCCGGGAAACGGGTACCGCACGAGAACCCAGGCGACGAGCAGGCCGAAGACGCCGTTCACGAGGGCCGCGATTGCGCCGGCGCCGAACGTCAGCCGATAGGACGCCAGCACGCGCGGCGAAGCCACGGCCGCGACGAACTGCGTCCAGTCGAGCGTCGAGGCCTTCAGGAACGCGGCCGCAAGCGGAATCAGGACCACCAGGCCCAAGTAAGCCAGCGTGATGCCTAGCGTCATGCCGAAGCCGGGCAATACGCCGGGCCTGCGAAAAGCGAACATCGTCGATGCCTTTCAGTCGTTGAGCTTCAGTGAGGCTGATAAATCGAATCGAACGTGCCGCCGTCGGCGAAATGCACCTTTTGGGCATTGGCCCAGCCGCCGAAGGCCGTGTCGACTGTGTAGAGCTTCAGCTTCGGAAACTTCGCCGTGAGCTCGGCGGGCACGTTCGCCGAGCGCGGCCGGTAGAAGTTGGCCGCGGCGATCTTTTGTCCCTCGTCGCTATAGAGGAAGCGCAAATACGCTTCGGCCACTTTGCGCGTCCCCCGTTTGTCGACGACCCCGTCGACGACGGCGACGGGTGGCTCCGCGAGAATGCTCACTGACGGAACGACGATCTCGAACTTGTCCGCGCCGAATTCCTTCTGCGCGAGAAATGCCTCGTTCTCCCATGCGATCAGGACGTCGCCGAGTTCGCGCTGCACGAAGCTCGTCGTGGCGCCGCGCGCGCCGGAATCGAGCACACCGGCATTGCGATAAAGCTGCGCGACGAAGTCTTTCGCCTTCTGCTCGTTGCCGCCCGGACGGTTGAGCGCGTAGACCCATGCGGCGAGGTAGTTCCAGCGCGCGCCGCCGGAAGTCTTCGGATTCGGCGTGACGATCGAAACGCCGGGCTTCACGAGATCGTCCCAGTCCTTGATGCGCTTGGGATTGCCGTGCCGCACGAGAAAGACGATCGTCGAGGTGTACGGCGCCGCGTTGTTGGGCAGGCGCTTTTGCCAGTCACGCGCGATGAGCCCCTTGCTCGCCAGCGCATCGATGTCATAGGCGAGCGCGAGCGTCACGACGTCGGCCTGCAGTCCCGCGAGGACCGAGCGCGCCTGCGCCCCGGAGCCGCCGTGGGACTGACGGATCGAGACACCCTCGCCCGTGCTCGCTTTCCATTGCTCGGCGAATGCCTTGTCGACTGCCTGATAGAGCTCGCGGGTGGGATCGTAGGAAACGTTCAGCAGCGTAGCCTCCGCTTGCGCCTCGGCGGCGAACCCGAACATCGCCGCCGCCGCGCCGACTACCATGCCGCCGAGCAGGCGCCGCCGCTTGCCCGACCACTCGCTTCCCCTTTCCACCATTTCTTCTGACTCCTGGCCGTATTGCATCGATTTTGGATGACGAGCTAGTCTAGCCACGCGCCCTTATGATCCAAACGAAGGATTTCGAATTCCTTTATATGAAAAACAGATAAGACGCTCGCGGGGGCTCGAAGGTGCTGCGTAAAAAAAGGGGGACGTGCCACTTGTATTCCGCCCGATACTGTATAAAAATACAGACACCTGTCTATCCATACAGTGGCGCGCCATGACCAAACTCACCGCACGACAGCAGCAGGTATTCGATTTGATCCGCCAGTCGATCGAGCAGAGCGGGTACCCGCCCACGCGAGCCGAAATCGCCGCGGCGCTTGGCTTCAGCTCGGCCAATTCGGCGGAGGAGCATCTGCGCGCACTCGCTCGAAAAGGGGTGATCGAGCTGGCGGCGGGCGCTTCACGAGGAATTCGGCTCCTGGCGCCGGACGATGCGCCGCGGCAGCTGACGCTCCCGCACGCGGCGTTGATGCAGCTCTCGCTGCCGCTCGTCGGCCGCGTCGCGGCAGGCAGCCCGATCCTCGCGCAGGAGCACATCTCGCAGCATTACGCATGCGATCCCGCGCTCTTTTCGAGCAAGCCCGACTACCTGCTGAAAGTGCGGGGTCTTTCGATGCGCGACGCGGGGATTCTCGACGGCGACCTGCTCGCCGTGCAAAAGCGAACCGAGGCGAAAGACGGTCAAATCGTCGTAGCCCGCCTCGGGGACGACGTCACGGTCAAGCGCTTCAAGCGCCGGTCGAACGGCGTCGAGCTGATTGCGGAGAATCCCGACTACGAAAATATTTTCGTCCAGGCCGGCAGCGCGGAGTTCGCGCTCGAAGGCATCGCCGTCGGCCTCATCCGTCCCACCGAATTCTGAACGCCAAGGGAAATTCCATGGACCGCCTCGCCCGCCTCATGCCCTTTCGCCGCTTCGGCCGCCTGCGCCACCTGCGCAGTCTGGTGCCATGTCCGCCGCTCGACGCGGCGACCGCAGCGGATGCAGGCCAGCATGGCACGCTTGCCCTCGACGAACGGCCCTCGTCGATGCCGGCTTTCGCGCGCGTCTCGCTCAACAGCGCGTTACATGCTCAACCGGCGCAGCGGGCGCCGGTACGGGTCTATCATGGCGCGTCGCGCGTAATTCTCGTCGGAACGATCGACGCCGTTTGCCGAATGATCGACCGCTGTATCGACGAAGAACGTGCGGGGATGCGCGCGGCCCAGCTCGGCTGACACCGCCGCGCGACCCATTGGGGAAGACCGGGACTTCGAGAGTCAGCCGGACGTTCGGTCATCGAGCCACGTCAGGAGCGGGATCGTTTTGCCATATCGCCGGTCCATCGGGTTTCGATCTGTTTACTCAAGGAAATCCGCCCAGTGATGACTAATGACAGACCCAATCGGGCACGCGGCAAGCCGCTCGCCGCCATTGCGATCGTAATCGCGGCGATTGTCGTATTCGCCATCCTCGCGTACGTCTACGCCACCCCGTACCTCGTTCTCGACCGCTTGAAGCAAGCCGCCGATGCACGCGATGCCGAAACGGTCGACCGCTATGTCGACTATCCGGCGCTGCGTACAAGCCTCAAGCAGCAGTTGACGCAATTGCTGTCCCGACGCGTCGAATCGCAAAAGCGCGAGCATCCGCTCGCCGCATTCGGCGCACTCGTAGGCATGGCGTTGATTGGCCCGCTCGTCGACAACTATGCGACGCCTGAAGGCGTTGCAGCGCTACTGAACGGCATGCCGCCGCGCGGCGAGCCGAGCGAGGCGCTCTCGCCGCCCGCTCCGCCAATGGCGCCGTCCGCTGGCGAGTCGGCTTCCGCGCCCGCCGCGCCGCCATCGAGCCAACCCATCCCAGCGCCGGCCGAGAAGGCCCCGGCTGCGCCAAAGCGTGTCGGAGCGCACTATCGCGGCATCGACGAATTTGTCGTCACGTATCGGCATGACGCCGCGAGCGCGCCTTATAGCGTGATCCTGCGCCGCGATGGGTGGTTTTCGTGGAGACTCTCGGCGGTCGACCTGAACCAGCAATAGCCGAGAGGCGGCGTAGCTCGACGCTCAGCCGCTCTTGCCGCTCGATAGAAAGGACGCCGAAAGGAGCCTTGTCGGGCCTAGGTCTCGCTGCCGGCCTTGGCTGACGTCTGCGCGGCCGACGGGCTGACCGTCTGCGGTTCTATCTCGTGCGCCGTCGATACGGCCACGAGAATGCTGCACGAGACGCGATCGAGCAATTGCGTGTTCCCCGCGCCCATCCACCATCGCGACAACCCGCTGCGCGCGCGGTGGCCGACCACGACGAGGTCCACCTTCAATTCGTCCGCGAGCCGTGCGATCTCGTCGATAGGATGCCCGAACGCAAAATGACCGTGCGCCGTCACGCCGCGCTCGGTCAGCCAGTCGACGCCTTCCTGAAGAATCTCGCGGGCCGCGTCCTCGAAGCGTCCGCAGGCGACATCGGTCAAGAGGCCCGCGCTTTGCGCGATGCTCGTGCGCATATCCACGACTGAAAGGAGATGCGTTTCCGCCTGTAGGTCGAGCGCGAGATTGGCGCCACAGCGCAATGCCTTGCGACCTTCGCGCGTGCCGTCGTAACACAGCAGAATCTTGTTGTAACTCGCCATCGTGGCCTCCCTATCCGCGCAAACCGCAGACATTCGTTTGAATAATCCTGCGTCGCCGCCGCGCTTGCAAGCGATGGAAAACGCGTAGTCGCGCCATGGCGCAAGCCGGCTCGACGCGCTGCGGCGCAACAACGCGCTCCCTGATCGCGGACGAGGACCAAGCGCTGCTCCCCGATGCAATAGAATGGATCGCCGCCTGCACTGGTCTCGTGCGAAATCGCTCACTTGCACCCATGTCGAACAACACGATCGAATTCCTCGAAGTGGAAAAACGCTATGGCGATAAAACGGTCGTCGACGGCTTGACGTTCCATGTTCGAACCGGCGAATGCTTCGGCCTGCTCGGGCCCAACGGTGCCGGAAAGACGACGACACTCAAGATGCTGCTCGGCATCGCGGAGCCCGACGCCGGCGCCATCAGTCTTTGCGGCGAAGCGATTCCTGCTCGCGCTCGCTTTGCGCGGCAACGAATCGGAGTCGTCCCGCAATTCGACAACCTCGATCCCGATTTCACGGTCCGCGAAAACCTGCTCGTCTTCGGGCGCTACTTCGGCTTATCCGCGAGCAAGACGCGGGCCATGGTACCCACGCTGCTCGAGTTTGCCCGGTTAGAGAACAAGGCCGACGCGCGCGTCAGCGAGCTCTCGGGCGGAATGAAGCGGCGCCTCACGCTCGCACGCGCGCTGATCAACGATCCTGATGTCCTCGTCATGGACGAGCCGACCACCGGCCTCGACCCGCAGGCGCGGCACCTCATATGGGAGCGGCTTCGCTCGCTGCTCGGGCGCGGCAAGACGATCCTGCTGACGACGCATTTCATGGAAGAAGCCGAGCGCCTTTGCGACAGGCTCTGCATCATCGAAGAGGGACGCAAGATCGCGGAAGGCGCGCCGAGCGCGCTCGTCGAGGCCGAGATCGGCTGCGACGTCATCGAAGTCTACGGCGCGTCGCCCGCGGCGCTGCGCGACGAACTCGCGCCCTTGGCCACGCGCACCGAGATCAGCGGCGAGACGCTGTTCTGTTACGTGCGCGACGCGGGCCCCGTCAACGCGCGACTCACCGGCCGGGCGGGACTGCGCTATCTGCATCGGCCCGCCAATCTCGAAGACGTCTTTCTTCGGCTTACCGGCCGCGAGATGCAAGAGTGACGACACGAGAGAAAGCGACCCAACAATCAGCTATGGATACACCTTCCTACCGAACAGAAGCCGAACGCCGGGCAGCGGTTGCGCGGCGTGCGCAGGGCTTTCGTTTCGCGCTGCCGGCCAACGCCGCCAATTGGGTTTCGGTCTGGCGCCGCAATTACCTCGTATGGCGCAAGCTCGCGCTCGCCTCGATGTTCGGCAATCTGGCCGATCCCATGATCTATTTGTTCGGTCTCGGCTTCGGCTTGGGGCTGATGGTCGGTCAGGTGGACGGGGTGCCGTACATCGCGTTCCTGGCCGCGGGCACAGTGGCTTCGAGCGTGATGATGTCCGCGAGCTTCGAAGCGATGTATTCGGGGTTCTCGCGCATGCATGTCCAACGGACGTGGGAGGCGATCATGCATACGCCGCTCACGCTGGGCGACATCGTCGTGGGCGAAATCGTCTGGGCCGGCAGCAAGGCCATTCTGTCCGGCGCGGCGATCATGCTCGTCGCCGGTGTGCTCGGCTACGCCCGATTTCCGTCGATGCTCCTCGCCCTACCCGTCATCGCACTCGCCGGCATCGCTTTCGCGAGCCTGGCCATGGTCGTCACCGCGGTCGCGCCCTCTTACGATTTCTTCATGTTCTATCAGACCCTCGTCATCACGCCGATGCTGCTGCTATCGGGCATCTTTTTTCCGCTTTCGAAGCTGCCCGAACCGGTGCAGCAAGCCGCCCTGGCGCTCCCGCTCGCCCACGCCGTCGAATTGATCCGGCCAGCGATGCTCGATCGTCCGATCGCGGACGCCCCGCTGCATCTGGCCGTGCTGGCCGCCTATGTGATCGTCCCGTTCTTCGCTTGCGCGGCGCTCTTTCGCCGGCGGATGATGCGATAGCCCGCGCTGCGTTGCCGCACGGTTGCCGCACGGCTACCGCTTGCGCACCCGCGCGATCATTGCTCGTCGTCGCCCCAGGGAATCTCGACGTCGCTGATGAAGCCGACCATCGCGAACGGCCTCGCTTCGTGCCGGCCGATCTTGCCGTCGGCGCGTTGCCACTCGCACCGGAATACGACTTCGGGCGTATCGGCTCGCAACCAGACCGTGCGCAGTTCGTCCGGGTCGGACGTTTCGACCGGTCCATCGAGCGAGATGACCAGTTTCTGCGGCCAAAGACCCGCCGCCGGATCGTAAATGCGATCCCCGTCGGGGATCGACGTGAACGCCTCGACGCCGATTGTCGCGCAGGCCTCCGAGACCATTTTGGCAAGCGCACGCAGCAACGCCGTGGCACGCGCCGAGTTGGCCTGCCGAATCGCGAGATCGCCGCGCGTCAGCGCCTGCTCCAGTTTGGGGTCGGTCTTTTGCTTGCTCATGATGTTTGATTATCCAGTGGAACCGAACGGCGATGGCGTTGGCACGCAGGCGCGCCAAGCGCACCATCACTTGGAGATCGTACCACTAGAAGTGAACCACCCTGCCTCGCATAGAAGCTAACGCAGATCGGCGTAGGGGCAGCCAGTTGGCGAGCGCAGGCCGGCTAGCCGCGCCGAACAACGCCTTGCATGGAGTCTGCGAGATTGCGGGCCTTGCGTCCTGACGCTCCACAGTTTGCGGCGGTCATTCTCGAATCTGGCCGAATTGGCGGAAGTCCCTCTTGCATCAAGGCGCAAATATGGGCCATAAGCCGTCCGCCATCGCTGAGCGCCACTACAATGTGCGCCCGCTCCACCTGCGCAGGTGGCACGACACGCTGGAAGCATGGATTCTCAACGAGGCCGGCAGCGACTTCGAGCCCGAGCAGAACCGGGCCAACAGGGTCCGCAGGCGGTCAGTCAGCAATCTGCAAACATAGCAAAAAAGAGATAAACTGATGACGTGGCACGTTGAACTGATACCCGAGGCAGAAGCCGAATTGCTGGCGCTGCCGCCCGATATGCGCGCCCGGTTCCTGCACATCGCGGAAATGCTGGCGGAGTTCGGACCGCAGCGTGTGGGGATGCCTCATGTGCGCCCGCTGGAGGGGAAGCTGTGGGAAATCCGCATGACGGGCCGGGATGGCATTGCGAGGGCGATATACGTAACTAGGAACGGGCAGCGGGTGGTTGTGCTGCACGTGTTTGTGAAGAAGACACAGAAGACCCCGCGCCGCGCCATCGAAACGGCTTACGCCCGGATGGAAGAGGATTGAACGATGACTGACCTTGCAACTCTGAAGAAGCGCCTGCTAGCGGACCCGGCTACTAAAGCCGAGTACGAGGCGCAGGCGCCGGAATTTGCCGTCGCGCGCGAACTCATCGCCGCTCGCGTGCGTGCCGGACTGACTCAGGAACAGGTGGCCGAGAGAATGCAAACGACGCAGTCGACCATCGCGCGCATGGAGAGTGGTCGCACGATGCCGTCGTTGCGCACGCTGTCCCGCTATGCGGAAGCGACGGGAAGCCGAGCCGTGGTGCGCCTGGAGGCCGCGAAGTAGTTTGACCGCCGGCTGACGGTATCAGGCAGAAGTGGCGGGAACAGGTGCGCCAAGCACGAGAACCGCTATCGAGTGGTCATTGAGTACGCGAACGGTGCGATGTGAGCGGATGCATGGGCCGTACCGAACAAAGTGCCGATTTCCTTTCAGAAGTTGCTTGTAGACGACGGTGTGAAGGACGGTCACGACGCCACCAGTCACTCATGGCAGCGTGTCGCGCTGCTTCGTGCCGGACAGCATGAGAATTCACGACTGCGGGCCGTTCAAAAATCGGCAATAGTTAGTCGTTTCTAGGGATCCTATGCTTACTGTTCGTGTCATTGCGCGAGAATCGATAGGCGACTCAGTCAATGTTTTGCGCATCTTTATGGAGACGCCTTCGTACACTCATCTGGTTGAAGGTCGCTCGCCCTCTGCAGCCGATGTCGATGACTTTTTTAACGGCATGCCCGCTGGAAAGGAGGTAGAGGACAAATTCACAGTCGGATTCTATGTCGACACAAATATGGTTGGCTGCGCCGATGTCATTCGATCTTATCCCGTGAGCGACTGTGCATTCGTTGGATTGCTGCTCCTCTCTGAAGCGCACCAAGGTCACGGTTATGGAAAGATAGCGCTGAGCCTGATCGAAGAAATGGCGCGAGGTTGGAACTGCTCGAAGATGCAACTAGCCGCGATTTCTACAAATCCGAGAGCTTTGGCGTTCTGGCAACGAGAGGGTTTCGAAGTGCTGCGTCGAACAAACAATCCGAGATTTACCGGCGATGTCATCGTGATGGAGCGAGCTATAGCATAGCGATCGTCGTCGGCCCCAGACTCGAGATGCTTCGAGTTCGTTCTGGCCCACGGTGAGCATATGCGTCGCTGCTGCCTCTCTTTCCCCTCGGGGTCTAGACGCCTTACGTTGACGCTTACGCTTTTTTGTTGGCCGAATGGTGCCAAAAGCAGGGCGAAGTGGTCATATGGGAGGGTGACAAATCACGCGCAAAACAGTGCCAAAACGTGCGCGCATCCGCAGATCGACCAGATGTGGTTACGCCGTGCTCACACGAGTCCAGAATGCAAAAAGCCCGGTCATCGAAACCGGGCTGGCTGCTTGAATTCTACTGGGGTGGCCGATGGGACTCGAACCCACGACAACAGGAATCACAATCCTGGACTCTACCAACTGAGCTACGGCCACCACTGAGACTTGCCGTTCAGTGCCGCGAACCAAGCGGCACCGACGAAGAAGCGAGATTATACAAACCCGATTCGGACTTGCCTAGTCCCCTCAACCGGGAATTTCCGCCGGCTCGCGCAAATGGGCCCGCGCCTCGTCGAAAATCGAGAGATCGGCTGCCGCCAGCCGCTTGCTGTCGGAAAGTACGCGCCGCCAGCCGCGCGAGCCCGAGACGCCGCGGTGGAGCCCGAGAGCGTGACGCGTGATGGCGCCGAGGTAGGTACCGCGAGCCAGCTCGGTCGCGCAATACGCAATGAGCCCTGCTTCGACTTCGTCCCTCGTCACGGCCACGGCGTCGGAGCCGTAGAAGCGCTTGTCCACCTCCGCGAGCAGGTAGGGATTGTGGTACGCCTCGCGGCCGAGCATCACGCCGTCCACATGCTGCAAATGCGCCTCGACTTCATCGAGCGTCTTGATGCCGCCGTTGATGACGATCTCGAGTTCCGGAAAATCGCGTTTGAGGCGATACGCATAGTCGTACTTGAGCGGCGGAATCTCGCGATTTTCCTTCGGCGACAAACCCTTGAGGATCGCATTGCGGGCATGAACGATGAAGACGCGGCAACCCGCTTCAGCCACCGTGCCGACGAAGTCACGCACGAACGCATAGTCTTCTACGTCATCGACGCCAATCCGGTGCTTGACCGTCACCGGGACCGTCGTCACAGCGTCGCGCATCGCCTTCACGCAATCCGCGACAAGCCGCGGCTCCTTCATCAGGCACGCGCCGAACGCCCCGCGCTGCACGCGCTCGGACGGACAGCCGCAATTGAGATTGATCTCGTCGTAGCCCCACTGCTCGCCGAGCCTCGCTGCGCGCGCGAGGTCCTCCGGCTCACTGCCGCCGAGTTGCAGCGCGACGGGCGCCTCGTCGTCAGTGAAAGCAAGATGGCGCGCGACGTCGCCGAAGAGCAGCGCACCCGTCGTCACCATCTCGGTATAAAGCCACGTATGGCGCGAAATGAGGCGATGAAAGTAGCGGCAATGGCGATCGGTCCAGTCCATCATCGGTGCAACGGATACACGGCGCGGACTGGAAACGGAATCTAACGGCATGGCGAAGAGATCGACGAGCGAATTCAGCATTTTATCGCAATGGCGTTGCCGGCCTGTTTGCTCCGCCGATGCGCAGCGCGTGTCGGCGAGCCGCTAGAATGTAGCCCGCGCATGCCGGGCCGGCCGCGGCGCCTCGTTCGCCGGCCGGCTCGCGCACCCAAGCCAAAAGAAGGAGCGATGATCGATGAGCGGCGGACTTCCCCGTCAACACGTGATCCGGTGGATTCTCGCCTGGATACTGCTGTCAGTCCTTGCCGGTTGCAGCACCTGGTTCGCGCCGAAGCCGCCGCCGGTCACGGAGCAGCCCGCCCCGCCGCCCGAACCCGAAACCGAATCGCCTCCCGAGGCGGCTTCCGAAGCGTCGGCGCCCGAGCCCGCCGCCCCGCCCTCCACGCACGCGGAAGCGCCCGAGGCTCATAAAGCGCCGCCGCGCCCCGCGCATCGGCGAGCGCCGCCGCATCGCGCTGCGCCAGCCGAGACGCCTCCACCTCCCGCACCCGTCGCCCCGACGCCGATCGTCATGACGCGGCTGCTGTCGTCGAACGATACGCGCAGTCTGCTCGACGCGCGCGTGCAGCGGCCCGACGGCAAGGTCATCGGCCGCGCCATCGACATGTTCGTCGACAAGGAAGGCAAGCCGATCGAAATGCTCGTCAATCTGTCGGGCTTCATGGGAATCGGCGATCGGAAGATCCGTTTCCCCTGGAGCGCCTTCACGTTCAACATGGCGCCGAAAAAGACGGCAATCACGCTCGATGTGCCGCACGGACAGCCGCCGGCGGCCGAGGCGCTGAAGAAACACGGCCCGGCCTCGGCGAGCGCGGCCCATGACGATGCCCCGCTGCTGCGGCTCATCGACGCGACGGTCGAGCGCGGCGACGGCTCGCGCGTCGGTCGCGTGACCGATGTGCTCGTCGACAACCATGCGGCGCCGCAAGCCGCCGTGCTCGACGTGGGCAGCCTCATCCATAAGCGGCGCCGGATCGCGGCGGACTGGTCGGCGCTGCGCTTCGTGCATAAAAATAAAGACGAGGGGCTGACCGTCCAGGCCGACCTTTCGGATGCGCAAGTCGAGGCGGCGCCGACTTACGAGCCCGATCAGACCGTGCGCGCCGTCTCGCCCGCGCCGCCGCCGGCAAAGCCCGCGGCAACGAGCACAGCCTCTTCACGGTGACGAACGCGCAGATGGCAACCTTACGCAGTCTTCGCGCACTCGACTGGCTGAATTTCTTTCTCGCCAATGTCCAGACAGGCTTTGGCCCGTTCATCGCGTCGTATTTGACGACGAACAAATGGACGCAGGGAGAGATCGGCATCGCCCTCAGCGTCGGCACCGCCACGGCGATGCTGAGCCAAGTCCCCGCGGGTGCGCTGATCGACGCCCTGCGCAACAAGAAAGCCGCCGGCGCCGCCGCGATCCTCGCGATCGCGGCTTGCGCCCTGCTGCTCGCGGCAAGTCCGACGCTGATTCCCGTCTTCGCCGCGGAGGTGTTTCACGGCTTCGCCAGTTGCATGCTCACGCCGGCCATCGCGGCGATCTCGTTCGGACTCGTCGGTCGCCATGCGCTCGGTGATCGGCTAGGCCGCAACGCACGGTTCGCATCGATCGGCAGTGCCGTGGCCGCGGGCTTGATGGGCGCCGTCGGCGAGTATTCGTCGGCGCGTGGCGTGTTCTGGCTGACCGCCGGGCTGACGCTCCCCGCGCTGCTCGCGCTGTCGCTGATCGAGCCGGTCGGTGACGCGCCCGGCATGCCCACTTCGCCCGAGAAGCGCGGCAGCATGAGCGAGTTGCTGCGCGATAAGCGCGTGCTCATTTTCGCCGCCTGTATCGCGCTCTTTCACTTGTCGAATGCGGCGATGCTGAACCTCGCCGCGGGCGAAGTGACGACGCACATGAGCGACAACGTCCAACTCATCATCGCGGCTTGCATCATCGTGCCGCAGATCGTCGTGGCCGCGCTCTCGCCGTGGGTGGGGCGCTCGGCGCAGCGCTGGGGCCGGCGCCCGCTGCTGATTTTCGGGTTCGCCGCGCTGCCCGTTCGGGCCCTGCTGCTCGCGAGCATATCGAGCCCGTATCTGCTCGCGCCGATCCAGGCATTCGACGGCATCAGCGCCGCCGTGTTCGGGGTGATGTTGCCGCTGATTGCGGCCGACGTCGCGGGTGGCAAGGGGCACTACAACCTTTGCATCGGGCTCTTCGGCCTCACGGCCGGTATCGGCGCGACGTTGTCCACACTCGTCGCGGGATTCGTTGCCGACCGTTTCGGCAACACGGCGAGCTTCCTTTGCCTTGCCGCGGCAGGCGCGCTCGCTGTGTTCCTGGTGTGGGCAGCGCTGCCTGAAACACGCGATGCGGCCGAAGCGGACTCCGAGGGCGAAGGCGCGCCATCCGCCTCGCCGTGACGCTCGCGGCGCGGCGCGGCCGGTTCACTCTTGGGAATCAAAGCGAGCGCAGGCCTAATCGCAATCGCCCGACAGATACTTCCTCCCCTCGCAGGTGATCTCGACGACGCCGCTGCTGTTCTCGTCGGCGAGCCCCGCACCGAGCAGTTCGGCGGCTACCGCCATCGAGACGAGCGGCGGCGCCTGCCCGACTCCGACCTCGTTGAGGCGCCGAAGCGCTTCGATAGCTTCCGGGCTCAAGGATTTGGACATGGCCGTCTCCCCTCTCGCATACAAGTGCTGAAACCATGCTAGCACTTCGCCCGCGGGCGAGGCGCGCCCCTATAATGACGCTCGTTTTCCGGCCATCGCGGGCCGCGAGCCGCTGCTCTCCCTGCGGCCGCCCCGGCTCAATTCATGCAAAAAGTCATCCTTCCGTTCCTTTCGGGCTTTCTTGCCGCATTGTTCTTTCACGAGGCCACGCTGGGCCTCTTGCATACTGCGGGCTTCATTTCCGCGGGCGGATTTTCGACCGAACCGTTTGCACCGCTCGGCATCCCCGAGTTCGTCGCGAACGCACTCTGGAGCGCGGTCTGGGCCGTCTTGATGGCCTGGCTCCTGCGCGTGTCGCCCGAACGCGTGGCGCCGTGGGTTCAGGCATGTCTTTTCGGAGGCATCGCGCTTACCGCTGCTCGCATCTTCGTCGTCGATCCGGTACGCGGCATCTGGCCGAGCGGCAACATGCTGCCGCCCCTGGCCGAAGGGTTCGCTGCCAACGCGGTATGGGGCTGGGGCGCGCTAGTCTTCATGCGCGCCTTCATGTCCGAAACGGAGACCGACGAATAATCAGCCGCTCAGCCGGCGAAGCGGGTGCTCGCCGGCGGACCAGGGGCTGACGAACATGCGCTCGACCTCGCTGCGGGTCACGTCTTCGATGCGAGCAATACGCCAGCGGGGCCGATTGTCTTTGTCGATGATGCGTGCTCGCACGCCTTCAACGGCATCGCCGCACTCGAACGTCGAGCGCGTGAGATCGAGATCGCGCCGCAAGCATTCAGCCATCGATCCTTCCGCGCGCGCCACGACTTCGAGCGAAACCGCCATCGACAGCGGCGAGCGCTCTCGCATGACGGCGAGCGTTTCAGCTGCCCACTCGCGCGCGCCGTCCTCTCGCTCACCCTCGAGCGACGCGAAGATATGCGCGATATCGCGTTGGCCGAAATGGCGATCGATCCATACGCGGGAAGCGGCCAGCGAACTGCTCGCGCGAGAACCGGCGCCGCGGGGCGCCGACTCGGCCACCCGCCTCACGCTGTCGACGACGCTCGCGCCGTCAAAGAACGGTTCGTCTCGCAATCGGTCGAGGAGGTCGGGCAGGGCCGCCTCGTCGATGCGAACATCGGCCAGTCCCGCGTAGAGCGCGTCGGCAGCGTCGATCGTCACGCCCGTGACCGCGAGATAGGGGCCGATCGCGCCAGGCGTGCGCGCAAGAAACCAGGTCGCGCCAACGTCGGGGAAAAAACCGATCCGCGTCTCCGGCATCGCCATCCGCGTCGATCCCGTCACCACGCGCAGTCCCCCCGTGCGATGCGCGCCGAGCGAGATGCCCATCCCCCCTCCCATGACGATGCCGTTCATCAGCGCGACGTAGGGTTTGGGGAACGTGAAGATGGCATGGTCGAGCAGGTATTCCTCGATGAAAAAGCTGTCGCGCGCCGCCACGTCGCCGCGTAGGGCGGCTTCGTACAGCGCGCGCAGGTCCCCTCCCGAACAAAACGCGCGCGCATGCGGGCTATGGACGACGACGGCGAGCACGCTCGCATCGTCGCGCCACGAGTCGAGCGCCGTCCGCATGGCGCGAATCATCGGCAACGAAAGCGCATTGAGCGCGCGCGGACGGTTCAGCTCGATGAAGCCGATTCGATTGACCACTCGGGTTTGCAACGTGTCGCAAGCAATTCCACCGGACGGAGGCGTGGGCATGAGAAACGTCGAAATTACGCGGGAAATGCCAACGGTAGCACGCGCGGCGGCAGGCGGGGAGCCGTGATAACGATGCACGCGCTCGATTCTTGCTGCTACTGCGAAAAGGCGATGTCGGCGGCCTGCAAGCTTGCTTTCGATCGCTCTCGTCCGGGCGCGGGGATCCGCGCTCGTTCTCATTCAGCTACACGACCCACTATGCACAAATACTTCATCGACGACCAGGAGGTCGACGAAACGGCTGCGGCCGCCGCCTGGTTCGATCGCGCGGAAAATCAGGGGATCGACATCCCCAAAGCCATCAGCCTTTGGGAGGATGCATCCGAGCGCACCGGCGACGCGAGCCGGCGCATCGTGGCCCATGCTGGCGTACGCGTCGTGGTTGAAAAGAAATAGAACGAGAGGAACGAGAGCGGCTTGCGCCGCCCGCCGCTCAGACTTTCGCCAATGCAAGACGCGCGTAGTCGTGGCCGAGCTCGGCGCAAAGCGCCTCCACGACGAGCTCATGATCGGCGCGCTGCGGCAAGCCTGAAACGGTCACCGAGCCGATGACCCCGACACCGGCCACCGTAAGGGGAAACGCGCCGCCATGCGCGGCGTAATCTTCGACAGGCAGGCCGTGCTTATCGGCGAGCGTTGCACCCGCATGTTGAAGGCGCAGGCCGATCGCGTACGAGCTTCGTCTGAAGTGCGCGACGACGTTGCGCTTGCGACGTACCCATGCGGCATTGTCGGGCGTCGCGCCTTCGAGCGCGCTGAAAAAGAGCGGCTGACCGAACGTCGAAACGTCGATGGCGAGCGCGAGCCCGCGCGCCGTGCCGATTTCGTGCAGAAAAGCACCGATCTGCCACGCACGGGCGGCATCGAAGCGCGGGAAAACAAGGGATTGTTCCTGCGTCGCGATCGTGTTCAAGTCGTGATCGATATCCATGGCGTGAGTTCGTTGAGCTGCGTTGAGCTTGATTCGCCGACGCTTTGCGAAATCCGGCTTGCACAGTGTACTCGTTTTCCCCTATAATCACCCCTTCGACGGACGCGGGGTGGAGCAGTCTGGCAGCTCGTCGGGCTCATAACCCGAAGGTCGTAGGTTCAAATCCTACCCCCGCAACCAAGCAGTCTTTCTACCGTCGTCCGACTTCCGAAAAAGCCCGATGGCATTCGCTCTCGGGCTTTTTTTCTTCTCGCGCGAACCCACCTGCCTCTTCTCTAGAGCGGCCTGAGTGTCCCCGTCGAGCGCGCAAAATCAGCGACCTGGCCCTACTGTTACATGCGCCGCCCCCCTCCCGCCAGACCTTTATGTAGTACCGGCTCCTATTGCACATCCCTTTCCGTCCCCCTATCGTTGACGACGCAGTGCGTCTGTCTCGTGAGAACAAAAATCCACACGGACAGCCCGTTCCGGACGACATGCAGGAGACCACGATGAGCAGTAGCATTACCGAGCCATCCGGTGGCTCGCCCTCGTTTTTTTCGAAGCAGGCCACCATCGCGGGCCCGGGATTCTCGCGCTGGATGGTGCCGCCCGCGGCGCTTGCCGTGCATCTTTGCATTGGGCAGGCCTACGCCTTCTCTGTCTTCAACGGGCCGCTCACGAAGGTGATCGGCATCACGCAATCGGCGCCCGACGACTGGTCGCTCACGACGCTCGGCTGGATCTTCTCGCTGGCTATCGTGTTCCTCGGCCTGTCCGCCGCTTTCGCGGGCAAGTGGCTCGAGCATGCCGGCCCGCGCCGCACGATGTTCACGGCGGCATGCTGTTTCGGCGGCGGCTTTCTGGTCTCGGCTGTCGGCGTGTGGCTGCACCAGATCGTCCTCCTCTACCTCGGCTACGGCGTGATAGGCGGGATCGGACTCGGCCTCGGCTATGTCTCGCCCGTCTCGACGCTGATTCGCTGGTTCCCCGATCGCCGCGGCATGGCGACCGGCATGGCGATCATGGGCTTCGGCGGCGGCGCGATGATCGCCGCACCGCTCTCCGTCGCGCTGATGAGTCACTTCAAGAGCGCGACGAGCGTCGGCGTGGCACAGACGTTCGTCGTGCTCGGCATCGCCTACTTCATCTCGATGTCGATCGGCGCGCTCGCGATCCGCGTTCCGGCGCCCGACTGGAAGCCGGCCGGATGGACGCCGCCCGACACCTCGCACAAGATGATCACGCGCAACCACGTTCATATCGACGAGGCCCTCAAGACGCGCCAGTTCTACCTGATCTGGCTCGTGCTCTTCCTGAACGTGACGGCCGGCATCGGGATCCTCGGGCAAGCCTCTGTGATGATTCAGGAAAGCTTCAAGAACACGGTGACGCCGGCGGCCGCGGCCGGCTTCGTCGGGCTGCTCTCGCTTTTCAACATGGGCGGACGATTCGTGTGGGCGTCCGCGTCCGACTGGGTCGGCCGCAAGAACATCTACTTCGTCTTTTTCGTGCTCGGCGCGGTGCTCTACTATCTCGTGCCGAGTTTCGCGGCCGCGGGCAATATTGCGCTCTTCGTGCTGGCCTACTGCGTGATTCTATCGATGTATGGCGGCGGCTTCTCGACCGTGCCTGCGTATTTGGCCGACATGTTCGGCACCGCGTTCGTCGGCGGCATCCACGGCCGGCTGTTGACGGCATGGTCAGCCGCGGGCGTGGCAGGCCCGGTGCTCGTCAATTACATCCGCGCATACGAGGTCGCTCACGGCGTGGCGAAAGCCGATGCTTACACGATGACGGTCCATATCATGGCGTTCCTGCTCGTCATCGGCTTCATCTGCAACCTGCTCGTCACGCGCGTGCACGAAAAGCACCACATGACTGAAGCGCAGCTCGCGAAAGAACTGTAAGGAGACGACTCATGAGCACTCCACCGACCGCCGCTCATCGGACCAACCGCGTCGCGATCGTCGTCTTCTGGGCGTATGTTCTGATCCCGCTCGCATGGGGCGTCGTCAATACGCTACGGCAAGCACTGAAGCTTTTCGGCTGACACCGCCTTTCGACCGGGTCGGCGCTTCGCACTCGACTCCGGTTCTGCAGCGAAGTTTTCGTGCCGGCATCGCGGCCCCGGACAAGGCGGCCGCGCGCCCGAGCTTCCGTCCGAATCGCCGCCGCCATGCGGCGCGTGCTGCGCCCGGTGATAAACTCCCATCACCCTCAAGCGCGCGCCATCCATGAAATTCTGCTCAGCCTGCGGTCACCCTGTCAGTCTACGCATACCGCCCGGAGACAATCGCGAGCGGTTCGTCTGCGAGAACTGCGGGGCCGTGCACTACCAGAACCCACGTAATGTAGTCGGTACGGTGCCTGTCTGGGAAGACAAGGTGCTGTTGTGCCGTCGCGCGATTGAGCCGCGCTACGGCTACTGGACGCTGCCTGCCGGCTTCATGGAAATCGGCGAGACGACGGCCGAAGCCGCCGCGCGCGAAACGCTCGAGGAAGCCGGTGCGCGCGTCGAGGTTCAGCACCTTTTCTCGCTGCTCAACGTGCCGCACGTGCATCAAGTGCATCTGTTCTATCTTGCGCGCCTGCTCGATATCGACATCGAGGCGGGCGAGGAAAGTCTCGAGGTTCGGCTCTTCGACGAAGGCGAGATTCCGTGGGACGACATCGCGTTTCCGACCGTCGGGCAAACGCTGCGCTTCTTCTTCGCCGATCGCTCGGCAGGCAGCTACGGCCTGCACACGGGGGACATCTTCCGCTCGCTTCGCGAAGGCTGACCTCGTTGCGCTCCGATACGCACCTCAAAACGTAGTTCACCGATGGTTCCCTGGCTCGGCCCCGATGACCCGTTCCCGCCCGTCGAGCATGCGCTCGGCCCGGTGAGCGGCGCGCCTGGCCTGCTCGCGGCGAGCTCGGATTTGCTGCCTTGGCGTCTCGTCGACGCGTATCGTCGCGGCATCTTCCCTTGGTATTCGGACGGCCAGCCCGTGCTCTGGTGGTCCCCCGATCCCCGCATGATCCTCGTGCCCGCCGAGTTCAAAGTCTCGCCGTCGCTGCGCAAGACCCTGCGGCGCGTGCTGCGCGAGGCGCGCTGGGAGATCCGCGTCGATCACGATTTCGCGGGCGTCATGCGTGCCTGCGCGCAGGCGCCCCGGCGCGGGCAGCGCGGCACCTGGATCACCGCGGAGATCATCGACGCCTACTCGTCCTTGCATCGCGTCGGCGAAGCGCACAGCGTCGAAACGTGGCTCGACGGGAAACGCGTCGGCGGACTCTATGGCGTCTCGCTAGGGCGCATGTTTTTCGGCGAATCGATGTTTGCCGACGTCAGTGACGCCTCCAAAATCGCGCTCGCCGCCCTCGTCGGGCACCTTCGCGGCCACGGGGTGGAAATGATAGACTGCCAGCAGAATACGTCGCATCTGGCGTCGCTCGGCGGTCGCGAGATCGCACGCAAGGCCTTCGTCGCGCACGTGCGCACGGCCGTCGCCGAAGCTCCGATTCCGTGGCGCTTCGACAAGACGGCTCTCCTCGAGGTCTTGCCGAAGGCCGCGCAAAGCGACCAAGCCCGCTAAAGCATCGGAGCGGCTTGCATAAGATAGAGAGGGACGATGCTTCGAGAGCCGCAATGACGCACCCCAACGAGCTGCCGTTATCCCCCCTTTCCGCGCTGCAATTCTATGCAACGGCGCCCTATCCCTGCAGCTATCTCGAGGGACGCATCGCGCGCTCGCAAGTCGCGACGCCGAGCCACCTGATCAATTCAGACGTCTATACCGAGCTCGTCAAGGCCGGCTTCCGCCGCTCGGGCGTCTTTACCTATCGCCCCTATTGCGAAGGCTGCCGTGCTTGCGTGCCGGTGCGCGTGCCCGTCGAAGCTTTCTCGCCGAACCGGACGCAGCGGCGCGTCTGGAAAAAGCACGCGAACCTTGCCGCCACCGTTTCCCCACTGCATTACGACGAAGAGCATTACGCGCTCTACATGCGCTATCAGGCGGCGCGCCACGCGGGCGGCGGCATGGACCGCGACAGCCGCGATCAGTACGAGCAGTTCCTGTTGCACAGCCGGATCAATTCGCGCCTCGTCGAATTTCGCGAGCCGGCCTCGGCCGCGCCGGGAATGGCGGCGGCCGAACAGGGCGTGCTGCGCATGGTCAGCATGATCGACATTCTCGGCGACGGGCTCTCCTCGGTCTACACGTTCTTCGAGCCCGACGCGCCGGGCACCAGTTACGGCACCTACAACATCCTTTGGCAGATCGAACAGGCGCGCAGCCTGGGGTTGCCCTACGTCTATCTCGGCTACTGGATCCGTGAGAGCCCCAAAATGGCCTACAAAGCGAATTTCCGGCCGCTGGAGGGGCTGTCCGACGGCCGCTGGACCCGGCTCGACCCGGCCACGGGCGCCGCCGAGGGCGGCTTGCCCCCCGTCGACGCGGCATGGCGCGCGCGGCGCGGCTGACGCATCGCGATCGATGCTGCGGCGCGTCTCGGGCTCGCGCACGGAAGCCGGTAAAATAGCGCGCCTTCATTTTTCGCCGCCAACTCGACGTGCTCAGCTCCCTTTACCCGCTCGCCCGCACCCGCCTCTTTCGCATGGATGCGGAGGACGCTCACCATTTGACGCTGCGCGCGCTCGGCGCCGCCGGCCGCACCGGGCTCGTGAAACTGCTCGCGACACACGTTCACGACCTGCCGCGTACCGTGATGGGCATCGCTTTTCGCAATCCCGTCGGGCTCGCCGCCGGCCTCGACAAGGATGGCGCCTGCATCGACGGGCTTGCCGCGCTCGGGTTTGGCTTCATCGAAGTCGGCACGGTCACGCCGCGTCCGCAGCCCGGCAATCCGCGGCCGCGCATTTTCCGGCTGCCCGAGGCGGGGGCGCTCATCAATCGCATGGGCTTCAACAACGGTGGGGTCGATCAGTTCGTCAAGAACGTCCAGGCGGCTCGCTACCGCGGCCCGCTCGGCCTGAACATCGGCAAGAACGCCGATACGCCGATCGAGCGCGCGGCCGACGATTATCTGTACTGCCTCGAGCGCGTCTACCCGTTTGCGAGCTATGTCACGATCAACATCTCGTCGCCGAACACCAAAAACCTGCGTCAGCTGCAGGGCGCAAGCGAGCTCGATGCGCTGATCGGCGCGCTGAAGGACAAGCAACAGCGCCTCGCCGATATGCACGGCAAACTCGTGCCGCTCGCTCTCAAGATCGCGCCCGACCTCGACGACGAGCAGATCGATTCGATCGCCGATACGCTGCTGCGGCACCGCGTGGAGGGTGTCATCGCCACCAACACGACGCTCTCGCGCGCGGCGGTCACGGGCCTGCCGCATGCTGAAGAAACGGGTGGCCTGTCCGGAAAGCCAGTGTTCGAGGCTTCGAACCGAGTCATCGCGCAGCTGCGCGAGAGGCTCGGCGATGCGGTGGCCATCATCGGCGTGGGCGGTATCGCCTCAGGCGAGGATGCCGTCGCGAAGCTCGCCGCCGGGGCGTCGCTCGTCCAGCTCTACACGGGCTTCATCTATCGAGGACCGGCGCTCGTGGGCGAGTGCGTCGAGGCGATCGCTCAGAGAGCGGCGCGAACGCCGGTCATATAGAAATAGGCAAACGATATTTAAAGGGCGATTGAGTTGTCGCTATGATTGCTCCCCACATCGATGCCTGCGAGGCAAGGAGAAGACCCGAATGAAAGTAACGACGTTGAAGAAGATCCTGACGGCTGGCCTGATCGGAGCGGCTTTCGTCGCAGCCACTGCCCACGCCGCCGACTTGCTCGACGAGGCCAAGGCGCGCGGGACGCTGCGCATCGGCCTCGAGGGAACGTTTCCCCCGTTCGACTCCAAAGACGCCAAAGGGGATCTCGTCGGGTTCGACGTCGATATCGCGAAAGCCGTCGCTGCCAAGCTCGGTTTGAAGCCGGAGTTCATCACGACGGAGTGGAGCGGGATCATCGCCGGTCTGCAGGCGGGCAAGTTCGACGTGATCGTCAATCAGGTCGGCGCAACCGACGCACGCAAGCAAGTCCTCGACTTTTCGCCCCCTTATACGTACTCGGGTGCCGAACTGATTCAGCGCAAGAACGACTCGCGCCAGTTCAAATCGCTCGATGACCTGAAGGGCAAGAAGCTCGGGCTCGGCCTCGGCACGAACTACGAGCAGATGGCGAAGGCCGTTCCCGGTATCGAGGTCAAGACGTACCCCGGCGCGCCGGAATATCTGCGCGATCTCGCGGCCGGACGCCTCGATGCCGCACTCAACGACAAGCTGATGGTGGCTTACCTGCTGAAGGGATCGGATCTGCCGCTGCGCGCAGGCGCCCAGGTGTCGGGCGGCACGCCGTCGGCCATCCCGTTCCGCAAGGGCAATCCAAAGTTCGCCGCGGCGATCGACGACGCCATGAAGCAGCTCGAAGCGGATGGCACATTCACGAAGATCTCCGAGAAGTGGTTTGGCATCGACGTGACGAAGCCGACGGAGAGCACCTCGGCCACGAACAAGTAACGAATCACGAGCTGAACCATGCAAGGGCGGCATCGTTGCGATGCCGCCCTTTCGTATTGGCGCGTATATGATGTGGGGCCCCGCATTCGTATCGACGTCCGCCGGCTACACGTTAAATACGCTGAGTACGAGATAGCAAACCCACGTCATGTCCACGACTTCCCTGCTCGCCCAATCGCTGCCCGCGCTCGCGCAGGGCGCCGTGCTGACGATCAAGTTCGCGGTGCTTTCGATGATCTTCGGACTCCTCGCCGCCACCGTCATCGCGTTGATGGGTATCAGCCATCGCAAGCCGCTCGTCGGCATCGCTCGCACCTACGTCAGCATCATGCGCGGCACGCCGCTGCTCGTGCAGATCTTCGTCGTCTATTACGGCCTGCCGAGCGTCGGCCTTTCGCTCGATCCGACGCCGGCCGGCGTGATCGCGCTTTCGGCCAACGTGGCGGCCTATCTCTCCGAAAGCATGCGTGGCGCGATCAACGGCATTCACCGCGGCCAATGGCTCGCCGCATATAGCCTGGGGCTCTCGCGGCGGCAGACGCTGCGCTACGTGATCGGACCGCAGGCGCTGCGGATCGCCGTGCCGAGCCTCTCGAACAGCCTCATCAGTCTCATCAAAGATACATCGCTGGTTTCGGTCATCACCGTGACGGAGCTCTTGCGCAGCGCCCAGGAAATCATCGCGACGACCTATCAACCGCTACCGCTCTACCTCGCGGCCGCGGCGGTCTACTGGGTCCTTTGTCAGGTCCTGGAGTGGGTCCAGCATTGGTATGAGCGGCGCCTCGCGCTGCCGACGCGCCATTGACTGTCGACACACCTAACGCCGCGCGAACTCGCCCGAGCGCTGCGCGCCGGCACGGGGACGAACGGACCCGCGGCCGGCGGCTGATCGCTAATGCCGGCTCGGTACCTCGACGGCGAACTCGCGACTGATCTCGTCGGCCGCCAGCTCGATGAGGGCGAGCGCGGCGGCTTCGGCGTCCTTGGGATCGCGCCGCTCTATCGCCGACACGAGGCGCTCGTGAGTCTGAACGGATATTTCCCACGCGCCGGCCTTTTCCGCGAGCATAGGTTGCGTCGCCTGCAAGGCTCCACGGATGATGGCTGCCATTTGCTGAAAGAATTGATTGCCGCTCGCATGGACGATGCGCGTATGCAACAGTTCGTTCGCGGACGCGTAGCCCGTATCGCCGGGCGCGAGCCCCTTGAACAGATCGAACGCCTCGCGGATCGCGGCGACATCGGCCACGCTCGCGCGCGCGGCTGCCTGCGCGGCCGCGCGAGGCTCGATCAGCATCCGGAACTCGATGACGTCGCGCATGAAAAGCGGATCGGGCTTAGCGCGAAACCGCCAGTTGACGACGTCCTCGTCGATCATCCGCCAGTCGCGCATCGCCCGAATCCGGGTGCCAACTTTGGGACGCACGTCCAACATGTGCCTCGCGAGCAGCATCGACAACGCTTCGCGCATGACGGTCCGGCTGACGTCGAATTCCTTCGAAAGCACGTCTTGCGGCGGAAGAATCGCCCCATATTTTTCTTCGACGATCCCTGAGACGAGCCCGTCCATTACCTTGCTGACCAGTGAACGGTCCTTGCCCTGCTCCATGACTCCCCCGATGCGCCGACCGACGCCTGTCCTTGCTGTTTCGTTTCAAAACCCTCGCATAGCGCTTTCGGGTATATGAATACGGTGCTTCGACCAAATTCGATACGCTATTGGGAAACGCCTGACAGGGTTATCCCTCTGATCGCACCGATGCCGAATGTGCTTCAACGGTGGCACGCGCCGCAACTTCACACCCTCGCAAATTACTTCGCAGTACTACGCAATGCGGTTCCCAATCGACGACGAGCGCTGCTTTAATGAACACTGCACGATGGCCGCGTTTCATACACGCAGCGACGAGCCACAGGCCCAGGTAAGACGAATCGTCATGTTGCACGGTACGTCTCGGAGAAAGGGGTTTCCGTTCGCAATCGCACTCATTGTTGCTAGCGGCCCGACACTCGCGCGAAACCTTATTCGCCATCGAACACTCGACACGTCTCAACAATGAGTCACTCGCGCCGCGATCGGTTTTTTACAAGCGTGCCGACAAGGTACGCCATCGAATGGCGTTTGCTCGCATTCGTTCGCACGCCGCGATACGTCGCGTTTGAATGTGCCCATCCGCCCGCTGCCCTTGCTGCAGGCGGCTTTCACCGGTCAGCGCAGAGGTCGTGGCGGGGCATCCAATGTGACCGATGCAACATAACTGAATCAAATTCGCAACGCGGCCGCCCGCCTCTCGGACCGCGCGTCAGGCCGTTGCCTGCGGCTCGTAGAGGCCCGCTTGTCACGGGGAAATGCCAATCCCGTCAAGCGCTTAGCTCACCGATCCGAAGCGGTTTGTGAGGACCGCTACCCACCATCGCGATTGTGCAGATTTGAAACAAAAAGGCGGCGCAATCTCAACGCACCGCGCCGCAACATAGCCGCTGCCGTGTCCGACGCCGTCATACAGGGGCTTGGCACGATCCTCGCTGAACCTCGCCCGCAACTGAGTGCTGCCGCACAGACGACGTGGCAGCCACGGCCAGGGAGAGGCAAACAACGCCGGAACGGGGGTGGGTACTTCGCGAAGAATTTTGGCTCCTTCGCAAAATAACCCGGAAGTACGAGCCGTTAACCGTTACCGGCCCGAGCAACGATGAGCCGCAAGAGCACGTGCGCTTCGCGCACGACGTGGCATTCATTCGAGGACCGATCATGTTGACACTACAATCCGACCTTCACGGCAACCACCTCCTCGGCGCGCTGCCGCCGCACGAGTGGCAAGCGCTGACCCCGCATCTCGAGCTTGTTCATCTTCGCACTGAACAGCTGCTCTGCGATTGCGGCCACAAGATCCACCACGTCTACTTTCCGACGACAGCCATCATCTCGATTCTGTCGATGATGGAGGATGGGGGCTCGGTCGAGCTTGCCGCGGTGGGCCGCGAAGGCATGGCGGGGGTGCAAGTGTTGACGGGCGGAGAAACGATGCCGAGCCGCGTGCAAGTCCAATGCGCCGGGTTCGCCTACCGCATGAGCGCGCAGCAACTGAAACAGGAAATCGCACGGTCCGACCTGCTGCGCCGGCTCATGTTGCTCTATATGCAAGCGCTTCTGACGCAGGTCGCTCAAACGGCGGCATGCAACCGCCATCACTCGTTGAGCAAGCAACTTTGTCGCTGGCTACTGATCGAGATCGATCGCGCCGCGACGAACGAGCTGGCGGTGACACAGCAGATGATCGCCGATATGCTCGGCGTGCGTCGCGAAGGCATCACGGAGGCAGCCGGCAAGCTCCACGAGGAAGGGCTCATTTATCACAGCCGCGGCCATATCAAGGTCCTCGACCGCAAAGGGCTCGAATCGCGCGCATGTGAATGCTACGGTCTCGTCAAGCGCGAGTTCGACCGGCTGCTCCCGAGTCTGCGTCAGACGAATACGGTGGCCTGAAGCCTGGCGCTCTGGGCACGCCGAGACGCACGCATCATCCGCGGATCGGACCGTGCTCAGCCGCGATAGTTGACTGTCTCGACACGCTGGTCCGAAGCGAGCAGACAAAGATCGGCCCCACGCGCGGCGAAAAGCCCCACGGTCACGACGCCCGGCCATCCGTTGATCGTGGCTTCGAGCGCGCGCGGATCATCGATCCGCAGCTCTTTTACGTCGATGATTTCGTTGCCGTTGTCCGTGACGTACGGGGTGCCGTCCTGCCGTACGCGAAGCACGGGGACGCCGCCTATCGCCAGCACGCGACGGCCGATCGCCGTGCGCGCCATCGGGACGACTTCGATGGGCAGCGGAAACCGGCCCAGCAGATCGACGCGCTTCGACGCGTCCGCGACGCAGACGAACACATCGGACACCGACGCGACGATTTTTTCGCGCGTGAGCGCGCCGCCGCCGCCCTTGATCATCGCGCCGCTCGCGTCGATTTCGTCCGCGCCGTCGACATAGATCGGCAGCGATTCGATCTCGTTGAGGTCGAAGACGCGAATGCCATGCTGCTCGAGCCGTGCCGTCGTTGCCACCGAACTCGATACGGCGCCGCGGTAGCGATCCTTGCGCGCGGCGAGCGCATCGATGAAACAGTTCGCCGTCGAGCCGGTGCCGATGCCGATCACCGAGCCTTCGGGCACATTCTTGTTGACGTAGTCGGCCGCTGCCTGGCCGACGAGGCGCTTCAGTTCGTCTTGATTCATGGGAGACAATTCTCGATCAAGGAAGTGGCTTGGCCGCTCTCTGCCGAACGGCCTCGAACAGACAGACACCGCTTGCCACGGAAACGTTGAGGCTTTCGACCGTGCCGGCCATCGGGATGTGCATGACCTCGTCGCACGTCTCGCGAGTCAAGCGCCGCATCCCCTCGCCTTCGGCGCCCATGACGACGGCAACAGGACCATCGAGCTTCGTCGCGTAGAGGCTGGCCGGGGCATCGCCTGCCGTCCCGACGACCCATACCCCGGCATCCTTCAGCTCGCGCAACGCGCGTGCGAGGTTCGTCACCGTAATATAGGGCACCGTATCGGCAGCGCCGCTCGCGACCTTGGCCGCTGTCGCATTCAGCCCAACGGCGCGATCGCGCGGCGCGATGACCGCATGCGCGCCTGCGGCGTCGGCCACGCGCAGACATGCGCCGAGGTTGTGCGGATCGGTCACGCCGTCGAGCACGAGCAAAAGCGCGGGACCTTCGATGCCGTCGAGCAGTTCGGCCAGGTTCTGCGCAAGCGGCAGATCGGTCGCGCGAGCGACGACACCTTGATGGCGCTCCGTATGCGCGAGCCCCCACAGCCTTGTTTCGTCGGCCGCGATCAGACGAACGCCCGCTTCTTTCGCGGTATGCAGGAAGTCCTGCATGCGACGATCGCGCCGTGTAGCGTCGTAGAGAACTTCCTCGACCGTCGATGGATCGTGACGCAAGCGTGCCGTCACGGCATGAAACCCGTAGAGAACTTTGAGACGTGCCATATTCAGTTTTTCTTGCGCGCGCGTGCCTTGGCAGCCGGCTTCGGCGCCACGCCCCGTTTTTTCGCGGCTTGGACCCGCGCCGCACGCGCTTCCTTGACCGCCGCCGACTTGCCAGGCGCAGCCTTCTTGCGCCGTACGCTTTCGTCGTTCGTCAGCGAGCGCACGCGAGGACCGATCTCGGTGGTTTCGCCAACCGACCGCTCGACGAGCGCCGGGCGGGCCGCGATCGCCGACTTCATCGGCGTATCGCGCACGAGCCGGAAATCGATCTTGCGCGCGTCGAGATCGACGCGGCTCACCTGCACGCGCACGCGATCGGATAGCCGATAGCGAATACCGGTGCGTTCGCCGCGCAGCTCGTTCTTGATTTCGTCGTATTGAAAGTAGTCCGATCCAAGCTCGGTGACATGAACGAGGCCTTCGATGAAGAGCGCGTCAAGCTGAACGAAAATGCCGAACGACGTGACGCCGTTGATCATCCCGCCATATTCCTCGCCGAGCTTGTCGCGCATGAAGTAGCACTTGAGCCAGGTTTCGACGTCGCGCGAGGCTTCATCGGCACGCCGCTCGTTCGCCGAGCAATGGAGCCCGAGCTCTTCCCAGATGGCCGTATTCGTGCGGCCGTTCGGACGCGCCGTTTGCTCGTCGGCTTGCTGCAACGCCCGTGCGCGCGGCGAAAGCGCCGTATTCAACACGACGCCTTCGGGCGAGCGAGGTTGATATTTGCGGCCCGAAAGAATCGCGTAGATCGCGCGATGCGTGAGCAAATCCGGATAGCGCCGAATCGGACTCGTGAAATGCGCGTAGGCGTCGTACGCGAGGCCGAAGTGGCCGATGTTGTCCGGACTGTAGACGGCCTGCTGCATCGAGCGCAGCAGCATCGTCTGCAGCATCTGCGCATCGGGACGGTCGCGAATCTGCGCCATCAGCGCCGCGTAGTCGCTCGCATGAGGCGTGTCACCACCGCCGAGCGTGAGGCCCATGCCACGCAGGAACGTCCGCAGGTTCTCGAGCTTTTCGGCCGTCGGCCCCGCATGGACGCGATAAAGACCGGGGTGCTTGTTGCGTTTCAAGAAGTCGGCCGCGCAGACGTTCGCGGCCAGCATGCACTCCTCGATCAGCTTGTGCGCATCGTTGCGCTGGCGCGGCAGGATCTGCTCGATCTTGCCCTGCGCATTGCAGACGATGTACGTTTCCGTCGTGTCGAAGTCGATCGCGCCGCGCTTTTGCCGCGCGGCGAAGAGCGCCTTGAAGACGGCGTAGAGATCCTGCAGCTGCGGCACGAGCGCGGCGCGCCGACCAGCCTCCGGCCCCTTCGTATTGGAGAGGATCGCGGCGACTTCGGTGTAGGTAAGCCGAGCCGCCGAATGCATCACGCCCGGATAGAACTGATAACCCTTAATCTCGCCGCGCCCTGTAATGACCATGTCGCAGACGAGCACGCAGCGATCCACTTGCGGATTGAGCGAGCACAGGCCGTTGGAGAGCTTCTCCGGCAGCATCGGAATGACGCGGCGCGGAAAGTAGACCGAGGTGCTGCGCTCGATCGCATCGATGTCGAGCGCCGTTTCCGGTTGCACGTAATGCGACACGTCCGCGATCGCGACGATGAGACGGAATCCGTCGGCGCGGCCGACCTTCATCGGCTCGCAGTAGACCGCATCGTCGAAATCGCGCGCGTCCTCGCCATCGATCGTGACGAGCGGCACGTCGCGCAGGTCGACTCGATGGCGCAGGTCGGCAAGCCTCACCTCGTCGGGCAGCTTGGCCGATTCGGCTTGCGCCTCCGGGCTAAACTCGTGCGGCACGCCGTATTTGCGCACGGCGATCTCGATCTCCATGCCCGGGTCGTCGATGTCGCCGAGCACCTCGATCACACGGCCGAGTGGCTGCGAATGGCGGCTCGGGAAGTCGGTCAATTCCGCGACGACGACCTGGCCCACCTTCGCCTTTTTGACGTTTTGCGTGACGAGGATATCGTGCGCGATCCGCTTGTCTTCTGGCGCAACGATGAGCGCACCGCTCTCGCTGAGCAGCCGTCCGATCACGCGCTTGTTCGCGCGATCGGTCACTTCGACGACGTGGCCTTCGGGACGTCCGCGCCGATCGTAGCCGACGATCCGCGCGAGCACGCGGTCGTTGTGCATGACCTTTTGCATCTCGGCGTTCGGCAGGAAGAGATCGTCCTGCCCATCGTCGCGCACGACGAAGCCGTAGCCGTCGCGATGGCCCTGCACGCGACCCGCCACGAAGTTCGACGGGTGGGTCAACTGATAGTAGCCGCGCTTGTCGAGACGGATCTGGCCGTCGCGCTCCATGGCGCCGAGACGCTTGAAGAAGCCTTCGCGCTCCTGGCGCTTGATCGACAGACTCTCGGCGATGTCGTTCGCGGTAAGCGGCGTGTCGCTGGTGCGCAGCACGCCGAGAATCTCTTCACGGCTCGGGATCGGGTACGGATATTTGCTCAAGGGCGCTGATCGATATTGGTGGTTTGTTCTTGTCTCGGTGGTTCAGACATGGCAATCCGCGCAATTCTAGCACTCGGGAAAGGACGGACGGACGCGGGTTTGGGCGGGCCGCAACGTGTGGGGCTTTGCCCATGCGCACGGGCGCACGGGCGCGGAGGCTCTGACGCTGCGGATGGGACGTGCCCGGAGCCGCTGGCCGTTCACCCGACGAATCGCTTGACAGCAATTACCAGGCCGATATAATGATGGTCTTTGCTGCACGACACCTTGCCCAGGTGGCGGAATTGGTAGACGCACTAGGTTCAGGTCCTAGCGGTGGCAACACCGTGGAGGTTCGAGTCCTCTTCTGGGCACCACAAGGCTGTTTAGAGTAGTACAGAGAAGTCCAGAAGACCCCGTAAATCATTGAATTTGCGGGGTTTTTTGTTTATTGGCGTCCAAACCGGAATACGGCAAGCCAGGTGCAGATGAGTACGTTTTTGAGTACATTGAAAGTTCGAGATCAAGAAATGTACTCACTATGCCTCTCACCGTCCGCGAAGTCGAAGCAGCCCGGCCTCAGCCAAAGCCCTACGGTGTCGCCGATGGCGACGGTCTGGTTCTCTGGATCACGCCGGAGGGCAACAAGTTCTGGCATTTCCGCTATCGCCTGCACGGCAAGCAGCCGCGTATCTCGTTGGGACGCTACCCCGACGTCACGCTCCAGAAAGCGAGGCAGCAGGCAGCGGCATACCGGACCCTCGTTGCCGACGGCGCCGATCCGCGCGCAAAACGACGGATAGATCGACAGCGAGCGGATAGCAGCGACGACGGCACGTTCAAGGTAGCCGCGGAGCTCTGGTACAAGAGCAAACAGGATGCGGGTCGGTCCGCCTCGACGCTCGATAAGATCCGGACGTACCTCGACAAGGACATCCTGCCCGAGCTCGGTTCGATCAAGCTGGTCAACATCACGCGCGCAGACTGCGCACGCGTCCAGGAACGTTTCGAAAAGCGCGACGCCCTGAACGTATCGAAGAAGGCCCGCGGCTGGTTGCGCGAGATCTTCAGTCAGGCCATCGCGCGCGGCAAATGCGAATTCAATCCCGCGTCCGAACTGAAGGTCATCGCGAAAGCCGCCCCGAAGGCGAAGCACTACCCTCACCTCCTCGAACCAGAACTGCCCGATTTTCTGCGCGCGCTCGAGAAGTCGACGAGTCGCTTGATCGCCTATGTCGCAGCCTGGATGACGATCTGGACAGCAAGCCGTCCCGGAATGGTCCGATATGCCGAATGGACCGAGGTCGATCTCGACGACGCTCTGTGGACGATCTCCGCCGAGAAGATGAAGATGCGGCGTAGCCACGTCACGCCACTGCCGTCGCAACTGGTCAAGGCGCTTAGCGAGCTCAAAGAGCTGACTGGCCGTCACCGGTACCTTTTCCCCGGCATTGGCACGAAGCATGAGGTCATCAGCGAGAACACCATCAATCTCGTATTTTCGAAGATTGGCTACAAGGGCCGTATGGTCGGTCACGGCACACGCCATACTGCGAGCACCCTCCTTCGCGAGCACGGCTGGATCAAGGATCACGTCGAAACCCAGCTCGCCCATCTTGAGGAGGGCACTGCCGGCGACTACAACCACGCGAAGTATTTGGCCCAACGTCGCGCGATGATCCAGTGGTACGCCGACTACCTTGATGCGCTCAAGGCGGGCATGAAGCCTGCCCTGCAGAAGTCATTCGCCGAACTTGTCAATGCAGGGCTCTTCCGATTTACCTCAGCCCATTCGGAAACGCTGGACAGCGACGACATCGCAGCCTGATGAAATCGCAGCTTGCCCTTCACACACACACCGGGCTGCATGTTTGACCTTTCGCGACTCTGACCAGTCGTCAGACTGGCGCCGCCTGAGCCCCCTCAGGGACATCGAGCCAAACGTCAGGTGCAGGAGTGCCGCATTCCGGTCGAATGGCTAAGCCTCGCGATTGTATCGGGCAGTTTCCCGCGTCGGCACTCACCGTAGCCGTCGATAAACTCTTCATCCGCGCCTGCCGCAATCGGTCAAGCTCACAGGTTTGGCGCTGCTCTCGACGATCGAGGCCCATTCCCTTGCCGTCGGAAAACATTGGGGCAAGCTACCATGCGGGGCGATAGATATCCGAGCAATCAGCTTGCAAACGGACACAGGGACAGATCCCGCGCGAAATAGTACTCCAGACATCCAGCCCTCACCGCGCTGTTAATCTCGGCGACGTTCGCCGCAAGGATGGTGCCGGCCGGGGCAGGCGCAACGAGGGCCAGTCGCGGCGAGAGGGGGATGATCGTGTGTACAGGAATGTCCGGCACGATGAACTCGCCGCTCTTCGCGCGCGAATGACGCCCCATTTTTCGATGGCGGCAAGGTCGCGCGCATAATCGGCCATACGCTTGCGTAGCTGCACGCCATTGAGTTGGCGGGCCGGCATTTTTCCTCCCGCTCGCGCGAACAGGTAACCGTTCTTCTCGAGATTTTCCTCCTCGGCCAGCGTTAGCTCGTTTCCCTCTACTCCGCCCAATTGGACTTCCTGCGTGTCGAGCCGCCGGTAGCGGGTCCGCATGTACCAAAGCGCGAACATGCTATCGATGTCGCGCTTCTGCGAGGCAGCGATCGAATTGACATTGCCGTGAAGGATCGGCCGGACGATCGCCTGAAACCTGTCCTCGATATGCTTCATGTGCCTTTCCGTTGGCTGATCCCAAGCACGCATCGCGCAGAAGATGTGGTCGTCGGGCTTCGCATGGCGAAGCTTGCCCCTGAGCACGTCGAACACGGCCACCTGGCGGCGCTGACCGGCAAAGGACTCTATGCAGCGTACGGGAAAAACATGCTGTTTTATCGTCAGCTCGTTGGGATTCTGCGGCTGTGTCTTTTCCGGCCGGCAGCCCTTCGCTGGCGGCTTGGCGATAGGCTGGGACAGCATGCCCAGCGTCCTCGCCATGGCGGCAGCTGCAGCATTGCCTAAGTTCGGGTCGTTCTCGTTGCAAGCAATTCTGATGACCGTCATTTTCTCTTTTCCATGGAAGGGGGCTCGGCGTGCATTTTAAGAGCCTGCTGCGCCGTCCGAACGCCCCACGAGTCAAACCCGAATTGAACAGAGAGGCAAGTTTGCCATGGAAAAAGATGTCGACCTCGGCTCTGTCGCGCGGCCAGTGTATCTGGTCATTCGCCCAACAGACCAAGCCCGTTCATTGATGAAATCGCTGGCAGACCTCACTCCGAGCAACAGCCGGGTGCCGCCCCGCGCAATACCCATACGGAGCCTGCACGTCACATTGCTGCGGTCGTCAGCATGCAACCCATTGGTGCCGCCGAGCCCGCGGAGCCGCAAAGGTTGGCATCAGAGCGAAACGGTCATTCAGCACCATCGTTTGAAGACCGGCTATCGCCTTAGCAGATGTCGAGTGACCGACAGTCAGGCGGCCGATGACCGAAGCGCTGTGGAATGCAAGCCCGTCCTGCCCCGACCGAGCATATGATGCCCCCATGGGACATTAGCGTTTGATGGGGCTTATTCCATGTTGCTCATCGTCAACTGGACCTATATCGCTGGCACTTATTTATGGGACGTTGGTGTCCGTTCCGTAGCCGCAAAAATGTCCTATCCCTAGTCCCCACGATGTCCTATCGTCGTTAAGCGTCAATCGCCCCTTTTTCAAGGGGGTGAGCGTAGAGTTATATCAATGGCAACGCACGGAGCAACAAGATGACGGCGGCAAGCAACGTAGTCCAACTCTCGGCGGCGCAGACGACGCCAGCAGAGCAGGCCAAACAGTCCGAAAAGAAGTTCGGCAAAGCCGTTGCGTCGCACGGGCTGTTTATCGCACCGGCGCTCTTGCTTCGAGCCCAGGCGCGTCTTAACGTGAACTCAACGCAGATGATCGTCTTGCTCCAGCTTCTGGATTTCTGGTGGGCAGTAGACGGTTCTGCTCACCCCAGCATCGCAACGGTTGCCGAGCGCATCGACCTGACGCCGAAGCAGGTTCAGCGCACGGTCAACGCACTTGCAGAGAAAGGGCTGATTACAAGAATCCATCGCACGCTTCCGAGCGGTGGCAAGACCAGTAACCAGTACAAATTCGACGGGCTGGTCGCAAAACTTAAGCAGATCGAGCCGGACTTCGAAAAAGCTCGAAAAATGAAAAAGGCTGCCGGCAAGCCCGGAGGCCTGACGGCAAACAAAGTTTAATTTTTTGGCGGCGTAGCTCAGTGGATAGAGCGCCCTGTTCACTACGTACCGAGGTTCGCACCCACATGGTACGGGCAGGGAGGTCGCGGGTTCAAGTCCCGCCGCCGTTCCCATACAACGACAGCATGGCAGACCATCATGCAAAACGATGCGCACGAACAGTTCGGAGCGACTCTCCGCATTGTCAGTCGCTTTGAACTATGACGATGCCTAAGACCAAGACCTCTAAGCCCGCGTCCAGCAGCAAGAAAGCTGCCGCCAAGAAGTCCGAAGCGACGGCGGCAAAGCGCGCGCGCACGCCTCGGCGCGCCGATGCCCCACCCGTTGTCGTGAGTCCGGCCGCGGCCGGACCTTCTGGCGCTCTGCTAGAGGGTCATGTCGGCGCGCAGTACCTGCTGCCTCTGTTGTCGGGCGGGGAGGCACGCGGACTTCCTGGCGTCTTGGTCACGCGCGTGTCGTTTCAACGAGCGGGTTTCAATCACTCGATGGACGACGTCATCGTTACTGGCAACGATAGCCAAGGCTGCCCAGCGACGCTCGAACTCCAGGCGAAGCGCACGATTGCGTTCACAGCGGGTGACAGGATCTTCGCGGACGTGGTTGCGCTGGCGTGCCGGGCCACGGCCAAGTCAGAGTTTGAGACGACGCGCTACGAGCTCGCGGTGGCGATTGCACGCACGTCCACCAAGATCGAGCAGCACATTCAGGATGTGCTGAAGTGGGCGCGCGAGTATCAGGACGCTGAAGGCTTCTTCGAGCGACTGAACCAGCCCGGTGCCGCGCACCAAGCGATGCGCGAGTTCGTCGCGGCAATCCGTGGCCACATGCGCGCGGCCGGCTCTGCGCATGACGACGCGGCCGTGTGGCAATTGCTGTCGCGCTTCCAGGTACTAGCGTTCGACTTCGAGCAGCCCGGCTCGGTCTGCGCGCAACTGGCCCGCGAGCGCTGCGCGCTGTTGCTCCCGCCGCAGGACGCTAGTCGAAGCGGCGAACTGTGGGACTCGCTTCAGCAGATCGCGTTACAGGTCGATGCCGCCGGCGGGGACCTGGACGCCCCCGCGCTGCGCGATCGACTCACCGGCGAGCGCGGCTACCGGCTCGCGGGCGACCGGCGCTTGTACGTCGCGCGCGAGCGGCTCGCCGAGACCGCGGAGAACACGCTCGCCACTATGAGTTCGCGTGTACATGGTGTCGGAATCGACCGTAGTAGCCTTGTTGCCGCAGCACTTTCTGCGCTTGAGCAGGCAAGGTACCTCGAGATCCGCGGCGCCGGCGGCGTCGGCAAGTCGGGGGTGATGAAAGATCTTGCACGGCGTATCGGCGTTGAGTCCCGCATCGTCGTCGCCGCACCGCACCGCATACCGGGTGGTGGCTGGACGGCGCTGGCAGCACAGCTCGGATGTGAGATGTCGGCGCGTGAGTTCCTGACCGATCTTGCGGGCGACGGTGGTGGCACGCTGTTCGTCGACGGCCTCGACCGCTTTGACGCCCCCGGGCAGCGGGCCACCGTTGTGGATCTCATCCGTGCTGCCGCACAGGTGCGTGGGTTCCGCGTCGTGGTCACGACGCGGATGGACTTCGATGCGGACGCGCGCGCGTGGCTGCCAGCACAGGCGCTGCAGGATCTCGGCGAAGCGTCACCATTGATCATCAATGAACTCGGGGACGACGAGGTGGCTCAGCTACGGGAAGCAGACCCCGCTCTCGCCGCGCTGCTGAGGCCCGGGCATCCTGCCGAGAAATTGGTGCGCAACCTGTACCGCCTTGATCGGTTGGCACGCGGCATAGTAGCCGAAGCCGCTGCGCCATTCAGCGAAGTGCAGATGGCTCGGCAATGGTGGACGACCGGCGACTCGGCGAACGTGTCGGGTCGCCTCGAGCGGTGTCGTCTGCTGCGGTCATTAGCGGTGCATTCGCTGACCTCGTCATCCCCGATGGACACCAGCACCGCGTCGGCGGACGCGATCACTGCGCTGACCGAGAGCGGCTCGCTGCGCGCACTCAGCTCGGTGCGTGTCGAGCCAGCGCACGACGTCCTGCGTGATTGGGCGATCGGTTGCCTGCTGCATGAGGAGCCGGAGCACTTCCCTGCAAGTACGCTGGACAGTCCCGCGCCGGTGCGCTTGGTGCGCGGTGTGGAACTCGCTGCGCGATTGCATGCGGAGCTGGGCAGCGACGCGACAGCATGGCAGGCTCTCCTTGATCGGGTGAGCGTGCCCGGCGCGCACGGTTCGTGGAGACGAGCGGTCTTGCTCGCCCTCTCGCGCTCGGAGCGCGCGGGTGAGGTGCTCAACCGCTGCTTGCCGGCACTTGCTGCGGACAACGCAAAGTCGCTTGCTGATCTCGTCCGTGCAGCCGTCACCGTCGACTCCCAACCGGTCGCACCACTCTGGGCGGCGTTCGGTGTCGATACGAGCAAGCTTACTGAAGACTTCGTAGCGCCGCGCGGCCTAGCGTGGCTCAACTTGATTATTTGGTCTCTCGTCATCGGAGACCGTCTGCCTCACGCTGCAGTGCCACAGTTCGTCGACCTTTATAACCGATGGTGCTGCGCGAACGGTGGGCACGACGTGTTGTCTCCGCTGCTTGTGTTGCGCCTGTATGTGTGGCTGGTCGAGATCGAAGCGAAGAATCACCCAAGAGCGTCGGATTTCAATGCGTGGATGACCGCGAAGAAGACGCCAGGACTGTCTATGACAACTGCGCAGGAGAGCGATCTCCGAACGGCCTTTTTCATGTGGTGCAGGCTTCGGCCGGCCGATGCAGAGTCGTACCTGCAGGGGGGGGCCACCCACCCGCATCGGCACACTCTATTCCGCCAGTTGCTGCGATTCGTTGGCACCGCGCCGTACGCGGCGCCGCAAGCCATAGCCGACCTGTTCCTGCAAGCGTTGGCCGAAAGGGACAACGAAGAAGATCGCCCGTCGCGGATGCGGGACGTGTTCTCGGCATGGGACACGGAGTATTTCCCCGCGTGGCCGGCCCGCGCGCCGTTCCTCGATCTGTTGCTGGCGGACAAGGAACAGGGACTGAGACTGGTGCGCGGTGTTGTTGCGCACGCGGTACGGCGACGCTCTGGCGACAGCGAGCCTGGCGACAACCGCGTCGAGGTTCCGCTTCCCAGCGGGCGGCGGCGTTCCTTCCCATGGTGCCAGTCCTATATGTGGTCCCGATCGCAGGACAGCCACATCGTCGCGTCGGCTCTGATGGCCTTGGAAGCGTGGGCACACCTGCGCATCGAGCGCGACGAGCCTGTGCCGGCGGTGATCGATGACGTCTTGGGCCCTGAAGGATCTCCAGCGGCCTACCTGCTCGTAGCGGTCGACGTGATGCTGTCGCACTGGCCAAAGTCGCGGGAGTGCCTGTGGCGGTTTGCGGCATCGGCCGAGCTGCTGGCAAGGGATCGCGATCGATTCGCCCACGACCACTTGAACAGCAACGACATCTACACCGTCTGGGTGCACCCAGAGCCGGCCGGGTCGGTCAGACTGGACGATCTGCGACGTCGGCCCTCGCGCCGGATGCCGCTAGACGCCGTGCTCGTCGATTTCGCGTTGCATGGGCCCGCCGATGTGCGCGAATCGATGAAGCAGGCACTGCAGGGCGAAGTGGCACGAATCGGAGCGCCAGATGGCGAGAGTCGAGGCATGGCCGATTCCAGGTTTGCCGCCATGTGCGCGCTGAATCAGCTCGATATCGCGAACTACGTGTCAGGCGGCACGGACGAGAACGGCCAGGCGACCATCGAATACGTGCCCCCTCCCGATGAAGCGCGGCTACTGGCCGAGCTTCAGGGGAAGGCGCAGCGCGGCAGCGCCGAGATTGCGATCCGGGGGCGGCTCATGCGAGCGCTCACGGAACCAAGCTGTCCGCTACAGCTGCTCGAGGAGGTCGTGCTGTGGGCGAGGCGCGACACCTCGGCGTGGCGGGTTGGTCCAGATAAGGACGAGCAGGAATGGATCGACCGCACCCGGGTTATCGTCGCGTCGCTGGTAATGCGAGATGGTTCGCGGATCCTGAAGGCCGCGCACGGCGATTGGGCGCGCGCGCAACTGACAGAAGCGGCATTGCGCGAACCGGACGATAGCGGTTTCGCGAAGCAACTGCCTTTCAACGCGGCCGCAATCGCGGCCGTAGGGTTACTGGCCGCATACCGCGATGATCCCGAAGTTGCGGATATGCCGCGCCTGCTTCACCTAGCGGTTAGACGCGATACGGGCATGGCATCGGTGCTGCGCGCCGAGGTGGCCGCGCAGCGCCCGTTGAGCCCGGAGCTCACACGGTCGCTGATTCGGCTTGGCTTGGCATCTGCTATCTATGCCGTTCCGCAACGCGACGACGATGACTTCGACTGCGTCGAGGACTATCTTGCGCGCCAGCAAGCGCTGGAGATAGCAAGCAAGGAGGCCGAGCGTACGAGGCTGCAGAGCGCGGTGGCGGCAGAGCTGCACTGGTTCACGGGCGGAGGTTCGGAGCCCGGCTGGCCGGAATTGCCCGATCCGTACCCACCAAAGGTGCGACATAGAATCACGCTGGGCAAGCCGCAGCTGCGGCAGAAACGATCCGCAGTGCAGTCACGCGTTTTTGCGCTAAGCGCGGTCGTAGCGGCGCAATGGCTATCGATCGCAGTCGAACTCTGGCGTACAGATCGTCCGGATCTGCTGTGTGCGTTGGTGCGGCATTGCTGGCCCTGGACCGCTGGCGCGAATGGCGTGGGTTGTGGGCCCGATGAGGAGCCGGGCGAGCTCGCCTTCCAATGGAACGACGCCTATTTCGCGGCCGCGCTCAACGCTGCCGTTTCGACCGGAAACGGCGGCATCGAAGACTACATACTCAATCCCCTCGTCCAATTACCGGAAGAGCGATTCCTCGATGCGACGGAGGCCGTGCTCCATGAGTTGGATCAGGTGTGGCTAAATGGCGGCGGGCTCTCGGATAGTACGGCAGTGTCGATCCGCGAGAGATTGGCACCACGGCTGGCGATGACCCGGGCGTGGCGCCACTTGGCGTCGGAGCGCTCGTCGCGCATTGAAATTCATCTTGGTGGAGCTGTTGCTGCAATGTTCATGGGGCAGCATGAAATCGGACAAGGACCTCGCTGCTACGTCCTTCCTCCCGGCGCCGCCCGCGCTGGCTTGCTCCTGCCCATGCTCACGCTATTGACGGAGCAGGCAGCCGGATCCATGTTCGTCGCTGTCGCGTTCCTTGGACTATTAGAGGTCGAGCCGAAGGCGAATCGGCTGAACTTCATTGCACGCGCGGCGACGGCATGGTGGCGGGCGCAAGGTGCGGATGCCGAGTTTTGGATCGATCACGCAATCGGTCGGCGCCTGTGCAGCTGGATCGACAAAGCGGTACTCGACGCGCCGGTCTCGCCAACAGTGCTTGACAGCACGGAACTTGCCGCGATCGTGGACATCCTGGTGCAATCCGGTTCGCCGTTGGCGAGGGCGCTCGACGAGCGTCTCGCACGCCGGCGAAAGGCCAACGCCGGATGAGTTCGGTAGCCATCGGCCTTGAGGCGTTGTCAAGGCTAGCCATGACCTACGACGCGGCGACGCTAAAGCGATCACCTGCGTGAAGGACCTCGCCCCCTAGGCTACGCGAAAGCGGCTAGGCACGTTGGCGGAGCCAATGACCGACCGGCTGTGCGACAACCGGATGCAATCGCTGAACTTATAGGAGTGAAATAATGGTGCTGGTGGATCCCTTCGACGGCGTTGCGGTGCCGAGAGACCTGATCACGGAGTTCTTTGCCGTGTTCGCTCGCTGCGAGTACGCGATGAAAGAAACCAGCTACAAGCGCGACGACCACGGGATTGCTGCGCCTGCGTGGCTACGATTGGCCGACGAAGCAGCGGTATGGCTCGATGTACCATCAGGAAGCGACGTGGCGCTGGCGATTGCGCTGCTTACGAGCGATCCGCCGAAGCTCCTGTACTTCGTGGATGGTTGGAAATCCTCGCCCTTGCGTGGCGCCAACCCCATCGCTCAAGCCATCGATGCGGCCACACGGGTTCGGCACAACCTCTTCCATGGTGGGAAACACACCCCTGAGGCGGAAGCTGGCCGCGACGAGCAGTTGGTCCGCGCTGCGTTGACCCTGCTCGTAGAGTTGGTCGACCAGTGTCCAACGGATCTGCGTGGGGCCTACAACCACGGCTAGTGCGGCTGGCCGCCACTTGCGCTTGCAAGGTTGGGTCTCCCAAACTATTCGCCGGCCCACGAAGCCGTAACAAAGTGTATCCGCGATGTATCTCACTCGACCGCCGACGCGACGGTCGAACTAATCATTTCGGCTGTTTCATCACGATGTTGCTTTCGTGTGTCCATTGCGGTGAGCCCAAAGCTGCGGATAATCGAACGGGCCCAAGGCAACACGGAGTCGTGCAAAATGGACCAGGTAATGCGCATGAAGGATGTCGTGAAGAAGATCGGTCTCTGCCGTGCCACCATCTATGCAATGATCAGCCGCGGCGAATTCCCGCGCCCCATCCGTATCGGTGAGCGCGCGACGGGCTGGCGTGAGTCTGAACTGGAAGCCTGGCTCGCGCATCGCACGGCGGCGCGGGAGCGACCGACGTCCGCGCTGCCATCAGCTCGCTGATTGAACGGCCCGCGGTCTCACGAGCCGACAGCCAGCATCGTGCCGCGGCATCCCAACGCGTTGCATCGGCACACATAGCTCAATCTTGTTTCTTCGTCCGCCAGATCGTCAACAGTCAACTGGTAATCCAGAAACAGTTCCTCGCCCGGCGCGATCGCTAACGATGCGTGGATGAACACGCGGTCCTCGATCTCGATTGCCTCGCAGTTGGCATGGCATGAGTGATTCAACCAGCGCGCGCTGTTTCCCCGCTGCCCGCCGTCGATCACGCGTCCGTTGGACAGGCCGAAGAAATACGTGTGTCCGGTAGCACCGCTCTTCCCGTATTGCCTGATAGCTGCGCTCCAGGCGATGACCTTGCCGTTATACTCCAATAATTGTTCGCCGGGTTCGAGTGCCCGTGAGGCGAACACGCCGCGCCCGTGCACGGGCGAGCGCCGAACTACTACACGTCGCGGCATGACCTGCCTATCCTCCTTTTCGTCGTAAAAGCATAGGGCGGCAAATTGCAGCCTAGGTGTATTTCTTGAAGTACTTGGCCATGTTCCATACCGCGATCACGGTCATCATCGAGACCGGCCAGAAATGGAGGTAGATCGGTAGCGGTACCGGCGCCACGAGCCAAATGATCGCACCCAATGGGATCACGCCAAACTTCAGCATGTGCTTCGCGTGGTGGTAACGCGTTGCGGACTCGTGCCCACCCTGTGCACGCCTCACGTGTCTCGCCACCAGCCCATCGGTGAATGCCACCGCAACCGCAAGCACGAACTGCGGGATCGTCAACATGAGCATTGCAATGCGGATCCCGAACAGCTTGATCCCATACATTGCGACGATGAGCGCTTCATGCGTCGATCCGGAGAACGCCGGTCGCAACATTGAACCGAGCCCCTGCGCCGGCAACGTACCCGCCTGCCAAGCCCGCGCTGAAGCATCGACGCCGGTCCAACCAAACCAGCTCCAATACGCGAGGTCCGCGGCATGCCTCGCAAGTTCCGGATCAGTCGTCTCACCTAGGTAATAGCGGACCAGAGCCTCGATGCCATCCACCGGATCATCGCGCCAGAGAAAGTGTGCAGCCCCGACATCGACCAGCACTGACAGGAACGACGCGAGCAGCAGCCACAGCACCGCATGGATCGCCAGATCCACGATCCAGAAAAACGACTTCACGCCGTCTGCGTTGCTGTCTCGACGACTTGTGCTCACGTCCGCCCTCTCAGAATCCGGCGCCCCTGCCCTTGACCGCCCATGGCTCGGTGGTCGAAGCCTGGACATTCCAATCGGAAGGCATGAAGCTGCCTACCGCGCCGCCAATGACATCCGGCGCCACGCCGCCGGCGTCATCAAATGGCAAAACGGCCTGCACATACGTCGCGTACTTTGTGCGCATGTCGGCCACGACGTCGTCGAGCCACTGCAGCAGGATGGGATCGTTCTCCTCCAGCAATGGGAGCCGAACTTTCACCAGTTGTCCGCCCTCGATGAGCGCAAACGCCTGCCCCTTGGGCAACTGCGTCAGGTCGGACGGCTGCAGCATTGGGACTGGCCGTACGGAAATCTGGTCGTGCGTCTGCGCCGTGAAATGCACGCCCTCGCCGCGCCGCACGGCGTCCGTCGCCGAAGAGGCCAGCGTCAATGTCTTCACGTCGACCATCGGCAACTGGTCGGTCAGGATCTTCGCGGTCGTCACATACTTCACTCGCAGCATCACGAGCGTATTGAAATTGCCGAAGATCTGTTCGGCCTTGGCCCGCGAGCCGATCTTCGCTTCGAGGTCGGCGCTCGTCTGCGTGTAGGCCGTCACCTGGTAGCCTGCGCCGCCCGCCTTATTCACCATCGGTACGAACTCATCGCCCACCAGTTCGTTGAACTCGTCCGCATGGATCGAGACGCGCCGCCTGCCGCCGACCTTGCTCTGGCCGTAGTCGTGCCCGTACTTGTAGATTCGGCCCGCGGTCGAGGTCAGATCCGCGAACATCGCGTTACCCACCACGCCTGCGACCTCGAAGTCGGATAGAGCGTCGAGCCCGACATACACAATGCCGCCCCGATCCATCACGCGGTTCCAGTCGAAGACCGGGCGCGGGTCATCCGGATCGCTGTAGTCGGGCGACAGCAGCTCCGATGTGCGCCCCGTAGTGAGCTTTTCCAGGAGCGGATACAGCGACGAGATCAGCTTGTCGAAGTACGATCGCTCGTTGCTGATCACCGAGAGCAGTCCGTTCGCGATCGGGTCGGTCCACCCCTTCTGCCGGATCAGGTTCGCGACCTGCAGCACTTCCTGATTGCGCTGCAGGCGCATCGCCTGCTTGGCTTCCTCCTTCTCGAGGGGCTCAAGCTCGTCCTCCCAGCCTGGGTGATCGCGATCAAGCCAAAAGCGGAAGTACCGGAGCGCGAGTCCGTCGATGTTTACCGCGTTCTGGTAGATCATCTCGTAGGTCGGGCGAATGCCGAGCGCACTCATCGCGCGCGCCATCACATTAACGAACCGCCACACAAAATCTCGAAATGCGGCCGACTGTCCTTCCTTTGGCAGATTACCCGCAATGCGCGTCGCCACCTCCGTGATTCTCGAGTAGGTACCGATCGGGCTGTAACGCGCGGATTTCTCGGGATAACCCAGATGGAAGAACGTGAACTCTCCATCCCGACCGCAACGCTTGGCCTCCGCATACATGCGTAGCAGGAGATCGACGTCACCCTTTGGATCAAACACGATGACGATGTCACCGCGCCGGATATCCTGCGCGACCAGGACCTCGCACAGCCGGGTCTTTCCAACGCGCGTCGTGCCGAGCACGGCCATATGGCCGACACGCTCGCCAAGGTCGAACCACACATCGCGCTCGTCCGGTTCCACGCCGTGCAGCGCGGGATCGCCGCCGACGGGCGGCAGCGGGGCGACCGGATTCCACGACGCCTGCTTGCGTGTGATGCGCGCGAGAGGCCCTTCCGGATACCTGCGCTCGTGGTCGCGTGCGCGGTCGTAAAGGTCGTTGCGGGCAAGCAATCGCCGGTTTTCGGGAAGGCGGGCCTGATACAGGCGCTGCGTGTGAACGCCGCTCCACCGGAAACCCCGGCCAAGAAACACGTCGCGGTCGGAGCATGGGATCGCGGCAGCCGGAATCACGTACTGAGGCAGGCGCCGCAGATTGCGCTGAAAGCGGATCAGTTGCCACGCCTGGCGTGCGCGCGCAAACGCGAGCGCGAGTAGCGCCAACGTCGTCACTACTCCTGTCGCGGGCGTGATCAGGAAGAGCGCTGGATGCGACCACAACACGCCCGTTGCCGCGAGCGCAGTAATGGACGAAAGTAGTTCGACGGGTTTCCGAAAGCGGTTCTCGACCGGATGTGCCATCGCCGCCTCGCTCACCCTCAACGCTTATGCCTGCGCCGGGCCGACCACATCCTGCGTCGGCTTCTGCTTCGACTGGATCATCGCGTTCGGCGGCGGTACCGGATTGAAGAATCGCTCTGGTTCCGGCACCAGCATCACTGACAGTTGCCGCCCACCGGCACCCTTGATGTTGTAACGAATCAAATACGAGCGGCTGGCGCCGCCTGAATCGGCCGTCACCGGATAGCCCGACTTCTGGAAATCGCGCTGGACCTGTTTCCACCGTTCCGGCGTTTTACCTTCATCGGCGAGCGTCTGCTCAATCGCCTCGGGATGCGCCTGTGCGAAATCCTTGAAGACGGCTGGCGTGACGAGCAGCATGCCTTCTGGCACAAAATGTACGCGCGCCATCGACTCGTTGTATGGCAAGGCGCCCGTGGCAATCCCCTCCTGGACCCAGGCCATGAACCGCTCGGCGTTCGGCCGAGGCTGCCGGTGGCTTTGGCGCGATGTCAGCGAATTCGCCGGCACCTTCGCCTTGTGCTTCGGCCGCACGGGCGAAGTGACAAATTCCGGCACCGGATGGCCCGCGCTCGAAACGTCGAGGTCACCGTTTGTCTCGGCCTGCAATGCCGCGGCGCTTTCCGCTTCAGGCAGGAAATCGGCGGTATGGTCGTCCGAAGCCGGTACAGGTATGGCTGCCTCGGGAGCCGGCGCAGCTTCATCGCATGCCTCGCAGGTGGAATCGGGCAACGTCGGTGCGGCCAGCGACACTTCTGGCTCCGTCGCCGGCGCATCGTCCAACGATCGCTCGGCGTCAGTGCTTAAAGGGTGGTCTGGCCCGTCTGTACCAGGCGAGTCCGGTTGTTCTTCGTCGACATCCGATTGCATCTCTTCGATGCTGCTCGTTGCGGATGATGCCTCGCGTTCCGGCGCGGGTTCTTCATCCTTGGCAATCTCGACGACCCGCACCGCGCCGACCGGCAATGCGCGCGGGTACCGGCCCGGGTTCACATAGAGCCGGTCGAGCGGAAAACGCAGGACGGTAAAGGTCTGCTTCCAGGTGCCGACCACGATCTCGACGGTCCAGATCGCGCCACCCTCCGGCGTCGGAACAAGCGCCCCGTACTCCTGCCAGGTATCAAAAAGCCGGTTGTTGTCGGACGGAATACCCGCAGCGCCCGGCTGCTGCTGCTCGTTGCGCGCCAGATATGCACGCACGGCTTCAGCCAGCGTCTTCGCCACGCACCACAGGGACTCGCCGTCGCAGTAGCCTGTCGCGCCCGCGCGATTGAGCGGCACTCCGCCCTCCGCGAGTAGCCGACGCACCCCTTCCATCAGCCGCTCTATCAGCGGGACCGCACGAGCAGTTGCAAACCGTGTGCGTGGGCCCGTGAGTAGATTCTGCGCAACCGACCGCCGGTCCGCCTCGCCGACAATCTTCGCGAGCGTCCCTTCCTTCACCCCAGCGTCGCCCGACAGATATGCGGCGAGTTCGTCGAGCACCGGCGGATACTGCGCTAGCCAAGCCAGCGCAGCCGAAGGCACGAGACGCTGGAGCAACACAATGGCGAGGCGCGCGTGGGCACCGTAGTCCCGTTGCGCGGGTTCCGGGAAATCGACCCGGTACCACTGACCACCCTGCTCGTTCATGCTGCCCGCGAGCGGGACCCACGGCTGGGCGTCCGTGCCGGTGACGAGCTCGATCTTTAGGTCTGCCAAAGGCTTGCCAATGTCGTGCAACAGCGCAGCGACCAGCACGGCATAGCTGCAACGTGCGCCGTGCCGCATCTGGTCCTCGGGGCACGCGCCGAGCGGTAAGCGGTATCCCTCGCGGAAATGCAGGGCATATCGCGCCACCTCGAGCAGATGGATCAACAGGCCGCCCGGCTGCGCATGGTGGTGGGATTCCGATGCGGGCAACAACTGCACGAATTCCGTGAGTCGCCGAATCAGCGGTTCGATGTCGCGCCGCTCATTCTCAGTTGACAGGCCCACACTGCCGCCAATGCGGAGCACCGTGCCGTGCATGCCGGTTCGCGCAAGAAGCTCGCTGAATCCCAGCACTGGGAGATGCTGGGGGGAAGGCGGTGATCGCTCAAGAATCGGTGCAGCAGCGAACGACGCGGACTGCGAGTTGATCCGGGGCGGGTTTGTCGACGCCCGGGTCAGCCCCAGCCAGGTCAGCGTGGTACTCAAAGTCATATGAGCTTGCGATCGCGATTGGAGAATTGCGTTCCGAGTGAGCGACGCACACGACGCGTCACATCGTTCGCCAACGTTAGGCAGTCGACCTGACGCCCAGACCGGAATGACTGAACGGCATGTCGCGACCGCAAGCAGTCATGCCTCAGGCCGGGACATCAGCGGCCACGCGTTCAGCCGAGCCATCCTTTCTCGGCCTTCTACGCCTTACGCGGCATGGGCCGCAGCGCTTTTTGACCGTTGCGCCAAAGCCCTTTTTTGCCCTTCGCCATTTGAGCCTTTGAGCGGGTGAAGCGTCTCATCCCAAGCTTCACCCGTGGCCTTTGGATTGGGCCCTTCCCTTTGAGCCGTCCTTTGTTCCCCTTGCCTTTTCAGCCTTCTGCAAATGTCTTCGGATTGTGCTGGACGGGCAGCCTCACGTGGCGCTGGCCAATGCGCGGGCGACAAAAAACGTGCTTACCCAACTGCGCTTGGGTCAGGAATCCGGCCCAGTCACGCGTCTTCGCTGCCTACAGTGAACCCGTCGGTCCTTCCCCCTGGGCCGACGCGCGCTGTTGGCCTGCCGGAGTGCTCCCCCGCGCCCGGCAGGTCCTTTTTCTCTGATGGCTAGCGCGGCCAAATCGTGGTCACCGGATCACGCACGAACAGACGAGGTGAATGTGAAGCGTGTAGCGATAGTTCTTGCTGGTGCAGTGCTCTGCGGCTCAGTCATTACTGCCCGGGCCGACTGCATCGACGACGCCGCGCAATTTCAACACGTGAACGCGCGGCTCGTGCGTGCGATCGCCACCGTCGAATCCGGGCAGCGCGCAAACGTCATCCACCTCAACGCCGACGGCACCACCGACATTGGCCTGATGCAGATCAACAGCCGGTGGCTCGCGACGCTATCGCGCTTCGGCGTCTCACCCGCCGATCTCCGTGACCGCTGTACCAATGCCTACGTCGGCGCGTGGATCCTGTCGCAGAACATCCGCCATCTCGGTCTGAACTGGGATGCCGTCGGCGCCTATAACGCCGGCACACACGTGAAGCGCATTGCTTACGCACGCCGCGTCTATCGTGCACTCAACACGGCCTCGCCGCTGCCGTCCGCGCCGGCCACTCCGATAGCGGGGCAAGAGCCGGGGTTGATCGGGAAACTGTTTCGGCCAATCGCGTGGGGCGATACATGGGAGGCTGGGCGATGAGCCGGCTCACATACGAATACGCGATCGAGATACTGAACGACTACCTCGGCCCGCTGCAACCAATGCTGGCCGATCCGGACGTGCAGGAGATCATGGTCAACCGCGCCGATGTGATCTTCGTGGAGCGCAATGCGACAGTGAAGTATCTCACCGGCTGCGACCTGGACCCGGAGGCACTGGATCGCGCAATTACGATTCTCGCGAACGTTAATGCCAAGGAGCAGACCCCTCTGCTTGATGCCCGACTGCCAGGTCTGCGCATTGCCGCCGCCCGGCATCCTGTGGCTGTCCACGGCGACATGATGTCGATCCGCAAGCACACACGCCGCCGCATTGGACTTGCCGATTACGAGCGCGGCGGGGCGTTCAACGTCCTGCCAGGCACGACGTCTCCCGCCGCGCGCCGCCGCAATACCGCACTACTGGAGCGTCTCGCATCGGGCGGCGCCGCGCTGCGAGAGTTCTTTGAATGGGTCATGCGCGAGCGGATCAATGTTGCATTCTCCGGTGGCACCTCATCCGGCAAGACCACGATGCTCAACGCGATGATCGATGCGATGCCGCAGGAAGACCGCGTCATCACGATCGAGGACACGGCCGAGTTGCAGGTGCATGCGCCTAATTACGTCGCGTTCGAGACCAACCTTGGGATCACCATCCGCGATCTCGTACGCTTTTCGCTGCGCGTGCGCCCTGACCGCATCATCGTCGGCGAGGTCCGTGGAGCCGAAGCCTTCGACCTGATGGAAGCACTCAACACCGGACACCCGGGCTCGATCGTCTCGTTCCATGCCGACTCGTCCGACACCGCCCCGGCGCGGCTCGAGTCGCTCATCCGCATGAGCGACGAAGGGCGGCTCCTTTCGATTGACGACCTGCGCCAGAAAATCGCCTCCACGTTCCGGTTTTTCGTGCATGCAGAACGCCAGGGCGCGGTACGCGGCCCCGTCGAAATCCGCGAGGTGCTCGGTGCCAAGGACGGCCGCTATCAGACCCGGTGCCTCTTTTCCCGCTTTGCGTCCCCCGAGGAGCTGGTCCATGCATGAATCACATCGCCGGCGCCGGTGGCTCGACGCCGTGCGTCTCGTCGTCACCGCGCTTCGCAACCGCTGTATGGATCTGCGCGACGCGTGGCGAACTGTTCTCACCCGTCATCGCAATGCGCTGCGCCTGTTGTTCACGGCCATCTGGCTCGCGTTTATTCCGGCCATTGCGCACGCGGGCATCTGGAACGGCGGACTCTGCACCGTCTACCAGGACGTGCTCGACAATGAGTTGCTCGAGGTCGTGTCGCTCTCGGCGCTCGTCGGCTCGATCGTGCTATGGCTGCTCGACGATGGTCGCAGCAACATCAAGACGCATGTGCTGCGCGGCGTGCTCGGCACGCTCGCGATTCTGAACATGCCGCTGCTGTGGGCGCAGGTGTTCAACCACGGCGCTGCCTGCACGGGCACCCTCTAGCGAGGTCCGGCATGGAGACGCATCGCCCCGACGCACGTGACGCATCCGCCGGCTCTCTCGATTCGCTGGGTCCACTTGACCCGCTCGCTGCGCGCGTTCGAAAGACCATGCTCGAACAGTTCCTGCTGCTCGGCATCGACCGCAAATGGTGCATCGCGCAGGGTGCCATCGTCATCACCTTCGCCGCTGGCCTGCGCAACGGCTGGGTACTGCTCGCGGTGCTGGTCACGCATCCCGTATTGTGGCTCGCAGTGCGGCGCGATCCCGACCAGATCCGCTGTTACGCAAAATACAGCCGGCAGGGCGACTACTACGAGCCGCGCCAACTGCTGCACCAGAAGATCAATGCTCGCCCGAAAGGCTTCGCCCGGGGGATGCCGTGCTGAAGCCAAGCCTCTCGCCGTTTGACGCGGAGTCGCTCGCACAGGTCGCGCAGCGCACCGACGGCGATCGCCGTTCCACCGCAGAGATGGTGCCATGGCTCTTTCGCTTTAGCGACACGCTCATCGTCAATAAAGACTCGTCGGTAATGGCAGCCTATGAGTTCTCCGGACCGGATGCCGACGCGTTGTCGACCGGCCATGTCCTCGAACTGATCGAGAACCTGATTACGTCACTGCGTGACATCGCCCGTCGGCCCGTCACAATGTGGTGGACAATTCACCGCCGCCGCAGTGCCCGCTATCTCACCGTACCGATGCCGGACCCGGTGGCGCAACGGGTCGACGATGCCCGCCGTGAGACGTTTGAGCGCGGTGCCAACTACACGAACCGTCATTTCGTGACGTTCGCGCTGGCCCCGGATGTCGGGATCGACCGGTTCGCCGGCAAGATTACGCATGGCATGACGCATGACGGGCTGTCGATCGCACAGTCACTGATGCAGGCCGTGCGTGGCACATTCTCCGACCAATATCTGTTCGCGTATACGGCGTCAGAACTGGCCGCCGTCGTCGAAATCTTCGAGAACATCCTGTTCGGCTTCGTCGCAAGCAACCCGCGCTTGGCCTGCCGGCGCCTGAGCGGTCCGGCACTTGGCGCGTTCATGCATGCGTGCTGCTCCCCACCGGGCGATCACGTGTCGGCGGTGCCCATACCAGACATCCCGGCGCTCGACCTCGCGATGTGCGATACCGAGGTCCGACCAGGTCACGACTACCTGCACTTCTACTCGCATGGCCGCCAGCGCTTCGCGATCGCGGCGGGTGTTCCTGCCCGCCGCGACTTCTGGCCAGACACGGTATTGCCCACGAGCCTCGACGGCCTGCTGAAGGTGCCAGGGGAACTCACGGTCAGCCACTGCTTCCGTGTGACCTCGCCCACCGCCGCGATGCGTTTCATCGACAGCGTGCGCCGCTATCACGAGGGCCGCCGGCTCGACACGCGTTCACTGCTCGCCGCTACGCTACGCGGGGGCGACACGTCGGGTGCGCGCCAGAACCAGTCGCGCACCGCCGCCGCGGACGAAGCCAACCGGCGCGTGGGCAAGGTTGAGATGGCCGAAGAGACATACGGCTACTACAACCTTTCGGTCCTCTCGTACTCGCCCGTCTTCGAGACGACACCGTTCGATGATGGGACGGCCGCCGAAGCGGCCTGGACGCAGGTAGTCGCCACGCACCGCGCAGTCGAGGAAGCGCTGCGAGCCGCGCACTTTGCGCCCGTGCGCGAGACGCTTCACGCTTTCTCAGCCTTCGCGACGAGCATCCCCGGGATGTGGCGCGAATGCGCGCGCTGGTCTTTCATCGACACAGCGGCGCTTGCCCGCCTGCTGCCGCTGCGCGGTGTTTCCGACGGCCACCCGATCAACGCACACCTGACGAAGGAAACCGGCGCGCTCTGCCCTGCGCTCGCCGCATTCCCGACCGAGTTCGGCACGCCTTTCTGGTTCACCGCCTTCCTCGCCGATGTCGGGCACATGCTGGTCTGTGGCCGTACCGGATTCGGCAAGACGATCTTCATGCTGCTGTGCGCGACGTTGTTCCGGAAGTATCCGAACGCCTTTTTATACGGGTTCGACAAGGACCTGTCGATGCGCATCCCGACGCTCCTTCAGGGCGGGCGTTATCTGCAGTTCGATCATGACGCAGCCGGCAGTTCCGCGAACGAACGCGCGCAGATGAATCCGCTCGTGCTGCTCGCGGACCTGCGCCACATGGAATTCCTCGTCGAATGGATCGTGATGCTGGCGCAGCAGCGCTGCACCTACCGAGTGACTGCGGGCGACCGCCGCGAACTGGGGAAGGCGCTCGCGGCAACACGCAGCCGGAGCGACCGGCGCCTGTGGCGGCTTCGTACGGTCCACGCGTCGCTACCGGCGGGGCCGCTTGCCGACGAGTTGGCCTTGTGGGTGGGTTCCGCCGTACACGCGCATTACTTCGACAACCTCACCGATAGTTTCGACGACACGCGGTGGGTGTCGATGGCGACTGACCGGATTCTCGCGAACACTGTGATCGCGCGGCCGTTCCTGTCGTATGTGACGTATCGCATCCAGGATTCGATGGAACAGCGGCGTGCCAAGGGCGTCATCGGCCCGACGCTTGTGATGCTGCCCGAGATATGGAATCTGTTGGATGACGATACGTTCGCCGCGCAGATCGGCAACTGGATCGTCACGATGCGCAAGAAGCTCGGCTGCGTCTGGATGGACGCGCAGTCGCCCGAGCAGGTCTCGACCTCAAAGATTTGGCCGCAGATCCGCGACAACGTGCTCGTGCGCGTATTCGTGCCGGTCGAGAACTTCACGCCGTCCGCGAAAACTGCCTATCAGCGCGATTTCGGTCTTTCCGACGAACAGATCCGCACTATCCAGCGACTCGTTGCGAAACGCGACTACTTCATCACTGAACAGGGCGGTGCATCACGCCGCATCTCGGTGCCACTCGATCCCGCGTCGATCGCGATCCTCCGGTCGGAGATGAGCGCACAGCTCATGTTTGACCGGCACTTGCATTCCGGTCGTCCGGACTGGAGAGACCGATACATCGACGAAGCGATGTCACAGGCGACTATCGACACAGCCGCATTGGTCGAACTGGAGGTCCAGCATGCGTGATCTCGTGCTTCGTCGAACCGGCGTAGCCGCTGGCCTCGCCCTGAGCCTTTACACGAGCACTGTTCGCGCGGGCGGTGGGATGACGGGCGGCGCAACAGAAGTTACACAGTTGTTGAACCACGCCGAGCTCGTGTCGTCGGTCGCCCAGCAGGCGCAGATGGTCGAGCAGAACGTTCAGGCGCAGATCACGCGCCTGCAGCAGTACGTCACGATGACCCAGAACCTGAGGCAAGTTCCGGCATCGCTGATCGATCAGACCATCGCACCCTACCGCACGCAGATCGCGAACTTCCAGTCGCTGTCCACGGCTATCACGCAGCTTGAGCAGGCGGCGAGCGCCACGAACAGCCTCTTCGGCCGCAGCCTCAGCGAGATGAATGCGACGGGCATGTCGCCTGCCCAGTGGCTGTCGGCCTATACATCCCTCGCCTCCACGCGCGGCGGCATCTACCAGCAGCAACTGACGCAGGACATGCAGAACCTAGGCACGCTCGCCGAACGCGCGCAGAACCTGCAACAGATCCAGTCGCAGATTCCGAACGTCACCGGCGCCGTGCAGGGCCTGCAGATGCTGAACCAGCAGTCGAACGTGCTCGCTGGCGAGATGGTCGACCTGCATGCCCTCATGCAGCGGCAGGTCGCGCAGCAGATGCAGGACCACATCGCACAGTCGCGGGCCCAAGGTGACGCGGCGAAGCTCGCCGCCGCGCGCGCTGCGGCGCTCGGGCAGGTCAACCAGCAGGAACAGCAGACGACACAGGGCGCGCCCGACTTCGGCCTGCTGCAGGACCAGTAGCGAGTGAGCCGTGCTGTTGCGCTGGCTGATCCGCCACCTCTGTACGACACCCGCCGAGTTGCGTGTGGTGCTGCATGCAATCCGCGAATACCGGATTCGCAGCGTTATTCCCTTCGATCAGCGCGATCCGGGCTGGACTTTCGACCGGCGCATTACGCGCAGCGTCCGGCTGTCGCTCCTCGTCGGGCTGCTCGTGGTGCATGCGGAAAATCCGCAGGTTTTCGCGGCGGCCTGGATTGCATTGCCGCTGGCCGTGCTGCTGGGGCTGCTGCGCCTTGCCGGCGGTCTGCGCTAGCGGTGCCCCTTTTTCAACTGAACCAGGTCATGAACGACGTCATCTCCGTGCTCAACGCCCTCTTCGCCACGATGCAGGCGAAGGGCACGAGCCTGCAGACGCTCTTTCTCTCCGACGGCATCGACCTGCTCGCCGCGCTGGGCCTCGTCATGGCGACATGGCACGTCTTCCTGTGGCTGCTCGAAGGGGACTTCCCAGCCTTCTTCGCGAACCTCTTCCGCCATCTGATCAAATGCGCAGTCATTCTAGTGATGCTCACAGCCTGGTCCGGCACCGTGCATAGCTACTTCGTCGACAACATGCAGACCATGGCCTCGCGGGTGTCCGGTGGCGAAGGCAATCCTGGTGACCTGCTGCGAGCGCTCGTGAATGCCGCGTCGACCATCATGCAGGGCGTGCGCACCGAGGCGGCCCAGGTCTGTGAGCAGGTGCCGGACGTCACCCCTGATGGCGTCGTAATCCCGAACACGGAACATGAGGTATGCGGGGCCACGAGCGACGCGGGAGCGAATTCGGCGGGCCTGAGCTCGATCTGGACGCTCATCAAGAACCTGCCACTCGTCCTGCTCGCTTTTCTTGCCAAAGCGCTTGCGATCGTTGCGATCACGCTCATGACGATGATCTTTGTGGTCGTTGTGCAATTTGGCTCGTTTCTGCTCGATATCGCCTTCTGCCTCGGCCCCATACTCATCCCCTGGTACGTGCTGCCCCCGGGCGAATTCCTCTTCGATGGCTGGCTGCGCTTCACAATTTCCGCGGGGCTTTTCAAGGTTGTCGCCTGGCTGATGATGGCGATCGTCTACAGCGGCGTGCTGCCCGGCATCCACAATCTAGTGCAACAGAGCGCGACGCAGAGCGGCACGAACAGCGACGCGTACTACGCGACCAACTACCTCGCGATGCTGGCGCTCGCGCTCGTCTGCGGCGTCGGAGCTTTCATGATGTGGCAGGTGCCGGAGATCGCGAGAGCACTCGTTACCGGCGGCGGTGGCGGCGCTGTCAAGGGATTCGGGAAGGGTGCGATTGGTCGGCAGATCACACCGGGGATCTTCAAATGAGATCAGTGATGACGATCCTGTTGCTGCGACGCGTAATACGACGTCCACTCTTGGTCCTGCTGGTAACGCACTTCTTCATCGATTCGCCGCGCGTCCGCACGCTCCTTCGGCGTGGTCCTGATCCACGACCAGGCGATAAACACTACCGCGCCAGCGAGCATGATCGCCACGCCGAAATGCTGTGCGCCAACTTGGTACAGGACAAACGTCCCGAACAACAGGATCGGAAGCACAAAATACAGCAGGATGATCTTGAGCTTTGCCATAGCTACACCCTTGCAGCAGGTGAATTGGGTCCCAGTGTAGCACCGAGCGCACGCTGCTGCAGGAAGGGTTGAGTCATGCGCAAACACCTGTCCTTCCGCTCCCATTCCGGCACCCAAATGCCCGCGGCTGACCCTCCGTCGCCGCCGCATACCGGCGAAGCGGTCACAGCCTGGTTTGCAGCCTTCCAGCGCCCTTTCTGGGAAAAGCGGCTCGCCATCAAGATCGCCGCCGCGTTCGCGCTAATTGCTGCCGGCGAATGCGCGGCACTCATCGTGCAGAGTGCGCACAGCGGCCCGCGCCCTTACTTTGTCGAGCACGATGAGAAGAGCGGTGCGGTGTGGGTCTCGGACCGCTACGCCGAAACCTACTCGGTCACCGCAGCGAACAAGCGTTACTTCCTCGTGAAATGGGCGTCACGTGTCTTCACGATCGAGGCCGACAGCCAGGACACCCTCACGCGGCAGGTCCCCGCTGCATTCGGCTGGACCTCGGGCGCCGCCACGCAGGAACTGGAAACCTACATCACCGTTACCGATCCGGTCGCGCAGCGTGTCGTGCAGACGCCGGGCCTCACCCGCGAATTCATCGAGAACTCCACCGCGTTCGCGCCCGATGGTCATGTTGCCTATCTGATCTTCACCTTGATCGAGAGCGTGAACGGCAAACCGTCCCGCCCGAAACAGATGCTGCTCACTGTCAGCTTCCTTCTCGCACCCGAAACGCTGAAGCCCGGCGAGGAAAAGGACAACCCAATCGGACTTCGCATCACCCACTTCAGCCTCACGCCCTATCTGGGCGTCAACCCCGGAGCCACGCAATGAAGCTTGTCCTTTCAACTGCGTGTTTCTTGGCGCTGTTTGCTACGTGTTTCACCGCAGCTAGCGCGCAGGTCGCAGCGTCATCGCCCGCACCGTCCATGCCCCTGCCCGCTAGCATGGTGATGACTGTCCCGACGAAGTCCGCGAAGGATCCGGTTCGCACACCGACGCCGCGGCTCCGCGCCCGACACGCAGCTGTGTCCCGTGCACACATCAACGGGCCATATCCAGCGCCCGACGATTCGTCGCTCGTCGTCTACGACTTTGACCCGGACTACCTCTATCCCGTACTTGTGCGCAGCAACGAGGAAACGCACCTGGTGTTCGGCCCCGATGAGGAAGTCACCGGCGTCTACCTGTCCGATACGGGCAAGCGCTGGCTCGAGCATACGGCGCTCACCAAGCGCGACGTGTTCATCGAGGCACGCCTGCCTGGGCTCGATAATGCCGCGACGATCATCACGTCGCGCCGGCGCTACGAGCTGGAACTGCGCTCATCCGACAATGGGGCGGTCTATCACCGCGTCTCCTGGCACTACCTAGATATTGATGCGCAAATGACAGCGGGACGGGTCTCGCCCTTCGGCATCGAGTACCCGGGCAACGCTCCTTCGCAAACCACGGACGCACAGGCGAACGGGAAAGCACAGGCACAGTCGCCTGGCGATGCGCCCTCGGGCGGCCCGCGCATCGCACTCGACCAGGCGAACTTCGACTATAGCGTGCAGGGAGATGCGCCGTTCACGCCAGTGACCGTTTTTGACGATGGAAGGCTCACGTATCTGCAGTTTCCCCACCACGCCGAACTGCCCGCTATTCTGCTGATGGACGACAAAGGCCATGCTGAGATCGCCAGCTTCGTGCCGCTCGGCAACGACCTGTTCGAGGTGCAGCAAATCGCCCCATACGGCCTGCTGCTCAAACGCGGCAAAGAGGAAGTAAGGGTCTACAACGGTCGGAGCAAAGGCTGCGGACTGTTCGGTTGTGATTCGGCCCGCACGAAGAACATCTACGGGAAACCGTGAGCATGGCCGCCCCAGAAAAAAGCGGCATCCCGCTCACGCCAGAGCCAGCCAGGCTCACACGCATCCGCCGCAATCTCGCGAAAGCGCTGTTCATCGCGCTGTGCTCCGCACTGCTCGCGATCGTTCTCGTGCATGCACTGTCCCATCCGCACGAGACCGCGGCCGAGCGGCGCGAGCGCGAGCAGATTGAGGCGGATGCACGGCAGCCGAAGGCCACACCGGATGCGATCCGCAAGCGACTAGAAGACCAGCGGAACCTGGCCCTGGCACGCGCGGGCGATGCCGCGTCGGCAGCCAGCGCCCCGCTCGGCGGCACACCGCTCGATGGCATCCCCAAGGGCGTGCCCGGAGACGATGCCGGTCCGCTGCCCCGAAACTACCGGACCTCTGGCTCAAGCACCCCCGATCACGACGCCGATCGGCTCGCGCTGCAGCGGCAGATCGAAGCCATGCAGAGCCAGTCGCTCGTCGCTTACGAGGACACTGGCGGAAGCAACGTCAACCCGTCGGCGGAAAATGGGCTATCGCCAGACCGCATCGCGGGCAGCCCAACAAACCCTTCCGGCTTGCAGGAAGCGCCAGGCAATCTGTCGCCGGATGGTTCCTCGCAGACAACCGCGTCCGGCCTTGCGCCCACCAATGTGTCAGGCGCCACCAATCGGCGCAACGCCGACTGGGTCAGACAACAGGGTGAAACGACTGACGATGCAAAGCCGTTAGTTCCGGTCCGCATCGATTCGCCGTACATGGTGATGGGCGGCACACCAATTCCCACGGTGATCCTGCAGGGCGCGAAAAGCGACATGCCCGGCACCTTCCGCGCGATGGTCGACCGCGACATCTATGACAGCATCGACGGGAGCTGCAAGCTGATCCCGAAGGGAACCCGGATTCTTGGGAAGACGAACAACGACGTGGCAATCGGCCAGGACCTGATGCTCATGGCTGCCACCCGGATGATCTTCCGGCACGCGACTATGCGTCTCGATGGACTGACAGGCAACGATCCCGATGGAGAGGCGGGCGTCACCGCCGAGGTGAACAACCACTTCTTCAGGATCTTTGGGTCGACCTTCCTGATCGCCGGCGTCGCCGCCTGGGTCGGCCACAATCAGAGTCAACAGAGTGGCACCACGATCAACATCAACGGAGGCGCATCGACCGATCTGTCGGAAGCGGCAGCACAATCCCTTTCGCAAACAACCCAGACCATTCTCCAGCGCAACATGAACATCCAGCCGACCCTGAATCTTGAGCCTGGTCAACGCATCACGTTCATCACTCAGCGCGACATGATGCTGCCACCCAAAGTCACTGACGGGGACTGTAATCGATGAAACATTCAACCGGCGCGCTTTGCTTTATTAACCCTCGTGCCGAAATTCGCTTAGCTTTGAAAGCGCTTCGAGCAGCAAGCCGGTCAAAACTCACCGATCGGTATCTGCGGATCAAGGCAAGCCCCCTCCGGTGCGCCGTCCGGCACCTGCGCGCTGTCGCTATACTGTCCGCACAACACGCGAAGACGATGCGAAACGGGGGCGGGAATGAAGGACCAGCAACGCAAAAGCCGGGGCCTGGCGACATGCCTGACGGCGTTCGTGGCGAGCACGCTGCTCCTCGCCGGGTGCGGTGACCGCTCCGTCTCCGGGTCGTACGTGTCCCACTTCGGCAACCAGGTGGACCTACTCCAAATCACCGAAACACCCGACCACCGCTTCACCGGCACGCTCCGCCATGCCGGGCTGAAGAACGACGGCAACCTGTCGTCGGGCGGCGCCAACGTGTCGGGGTCGGTCGACGGGAACAGCATCACCCTCACCGTCTTGGAAACGCCCCTGCCCATCGGGCGGAACTTCAGCGGGACCGTGACCGGAAGTGGGATCGACCTCACGGTGGGCAACGGTGCCCAGACCGGTGTCGAGCACTTTGCCAAGGGCCAACCCTCCGATTTCGACACGGTGGTCGCCCAGCTAAGCCACGCTGCCCAGCCGATCATCGCCGCGCGCCAGCGGGGCCAGCGGGTTGAGCAGCTCGACCACCAGGTGAACGCCCTGACCGACAGCCTGAACCGCTTCGTCGCCAGCGCGCACCAGCACCTCGAACGCCTGCCCCAGGCCCAAGCCTATTACGAGCACGCCGTGACGGTCGAGCAGGCGAAGCTCGATCGCGCGCAGCGCCTCGAAGCCACCGGCAACGGTGTGGCGCAGGGCCAGGCCGGGGTCATCGTCGGGCAGATGGACGTCTACAAGTCCCAAATCTCAATCGCGGACGATTCGCTCGACCGGGCCAAGAACGACGAAGCGACGGCGGAGAACGCCCTCAACGCCCGCATCGCCCAGTGGCGTGGCGCCTGCCTGGACGGGAACCCCGTGAAGGTCGGCGATGTGATTCCGGATATGGGGCCGTGCAAGGGCCTGGCGCGTGCCGTCGCTGCGTACAACGCGGTGCTGCCTCCGCTGCACAACGCGTTCGCCGCAGCCGTTCAGGCCAAGGCCCATGGCCACGCGCAACTCGCCGCCATCTGGCAAACCGCGGACAACCTGCAATGAGCCACACTCTGACGTGAGCGCCTGTTGGCCGCGCTGGACGCCGTGAACAACCGCTTCGAACGCGGGCCCCTGCGGGTCGGCAACGTCGAGGGCCGCCAGGCGTGGCACATGAGCCAAAACGCGAAGGCGCCGAGCTATACCACCGCGTAGGAGGGATTGCCCACCGCGCGGTGACAATCATCGTCAAGATCGGCGTGTGCTGTGGCGGTCACCGGTTGGAGTCGTCCCATTCGGCGACCTCCTTCCCCGTGCGCACACCACGCGGGATGCTCGGACCGCGATAGCCGCTGCGCGCGTTGCCAACGTGCATCGCCTGCCTGGGAGCAGGTCGCTCACCGCTCAGCGCGATGCCGTTCGCTTCTGCCTGCATACGCACGTATCCGCGCAGCATCTTCTCGGTATAGGTGTAGAGGCCTTGGCGCCGTTCGGGCTGGGTCAACACGGCTCCGTACGCCGCCCCCTTCAGCTTCCGAAGTTGTGAGGCAAAACGGCTGCGCTCCAGCGCTTGACGACCATCGCCGCGCTTCTCGATTACGACCTGGTATGACTGGAAGATCCCGTCCAGCGATCGGATCAGGTCCTCGTGGTCGGCCGTCGCCCATACAAGGTCCTCCATCTCCGGGTGATGAACAACCGCCTTTTCATAGGGGCGCTTTAGCTCTCCGGCGGTCGAGAGAATCGCCTCCCCGAGCCCATGGAGAAAGAGGTCTGAGTCGATCTGCGAGACCTCATTGTCGGACGCAAAGGCGCCCCACAAGATCTTTTCGGTGATGAGGTGGATGTAGTACGGGAACCCGTCGCTGACCATGGCGATACGCCAGTTGACATCGTTGTCGAGGTCAATCTCGAACGCGTCGGCCGCAGCCTGAACGATCTCGCGGCGAGCGTCCCAACCCAGGCGCGGCAACTCGACCTGCTCCAACTGGCGGTAGGAGGACTGATGCGCGCCGAGCAGCTCGTCAAGGGACTTTCCGATCCCTGTGAAAATGAACTTGATGTTGACGGACCGATCGCCCATCTGTTTGAGCAGCGCGGCAAACTTGTTGCGCTCACCGGCATCCAGGATTGTGTCGAACTCGTCGATCACGACCGCCGTGTTTCCTTCGCGCTTCTCGGCGACCTCTTCCAGCAGTGCGACCGCATCGCCGATGGATCGGATCCGGTCGCCAATGTCCACCGCACTGGTCTCCGTGCCGGCGGACATCTTCACCCGGGCCAGGTCGACTGACGCCGAGCGGGTCGTTTTGACGCTCTCCGTTCGAGGTTGCCGAAGGGCCTGGGTCACGATGTTGGCGATAACGGTGCTGAACGTGTCGTCGGGCGATCCCGACACGAACACGGGCGCGGCGCTGGCGCTCTGGTATTGAACCGCGGCCGTCTGCCCGAGCGAACTCTTGCCAACGCCTCGGTCCCCGTAGATGAAGACATGCCGACCGGGGGCATACAGGCTCTGCTTGATCGTTTCAAGCTCCTTGTCGCGCCCCTTCAGGTACTCGATGCTGTGTATCGGTCGCGACGCCGACAACACGGCGCCCAGCTTCGTTCCAAACTCCTCTTCGGTGTAGCCTCGGATCACCGCGCCTCCGTTTCTCGACCAGGCAGCCCCCGCCCATCGGTTGCGCCTATGGCGTCCGATTATGGCACTTCGCCAAAACGCCATCCAACGGACCAACAGGGTCGACGTTCCTGTTATAGTGTGCCAAGGCTGTCGTCGCCTGCCGCACGCGCCCCTCGGGGCATGACGAAGACGATGTGTCACCGCACCTACCCCATTCCATAGTCCTTGTTTTCGATGGGCGGTCCGCAAAGCGTGCACCGGATTTGCCGCCCAGGAGAAAGCAATGGATACGCAGCAGTTGAAGCTGCTGGCCGGGCTCGTCCGCGGCCTTTTGCAGCCCACGCACCCTTCCCTTGGTCATGGCCAGGCGCTCGATCTGATCGCAGCGCTGCCCGGGCTCCGTAACTGGCCCGAGGTGATGGCGTTCCCCGAACGCGTCGCCGCCGTCGAACTGGACACCACCTCGACCGGCCGCCTGGCGTTCCGCCTGAAGAAGCGTTACGCGGTCGACATGTCGCCGCAGGAGTTGCTCGTCGCCCTCTCGCCGCCCGGTGCGGTTGTCGGCCGCGGGGCCCCGCAGATCTGGCCGTCAGGTCCCGTTCCCGGCGTCTACCTCGCGACCTCCCAGAAGGCGATCGACGCCCTGCTGGACGTGTACGAGGACGCCACCGACGGCGCGCTGCTCTACGCCGAACGCGCCGGCAATGGTTGTCCCAGCGCCATCGACCTGGGCGAATACGGCCTCTGGTCGTCGGGCCTGGATCGTGTACCAAGCGGCACATTGCTGGTGGTCGGCCCTCTCGAACTCGACCAACAATCCTGGGACGGTACCGCGAGCCGTCTTGAAACGGCTTGCCGGTACGCACTGGACTCGGGGCACCGTGTCGCGGTGCTGCTCGATACGCCAACGCCCGAAATGCTCCGCGAGGACGTCCGGCTCATGGTCGCGTCCAGGGACGGGTATGTGGACGAAGAAACGGCGCTGATCGGCGTCGTCACTGACAAGGGCGAGTTGCAAGCGCGCACGCCGTTTTCGGGGGGGTGGCCGACGATTGAACCGGTCACGGGGACGGGAAGCGCCGACGCTTTGCCGACGCCGCTCGTGGGTCCTCTGCGTGATGCACTCGCTGAGCGTACAAACGGTTTGCTGCTGTTCGGGTCCGCCGTCATCGGCGAACATTCCGCGATGGACCTCGTGGCGGCCTCGTTGGCGCTGACCGAGCACGCCGGTCCGGCCGCCCGCATTATGGCGCGCCACCGCTCGACGCCATCGAAGGACTGGGACGTGCCGGAAGCGATCCGGCAACTGCCCTTCTTGCCGTCGATCGAGAGCGCCTACGCTCAGGGGTATCGCCGCCTGATCTACCACCCCAGCTACACCGAGCCCGAACTGTTGTTGAAGTACAGCACGGACGCGCTGCTGATTTGCGGCACGTTTGGCTCCGATGTCATGAACGTGTTCATGAGCACGATGCGCGCGGGCGGTGGGACGGACAAGGAGGCGGATCTGCTGGCTCGTATCGTCGCCATTGCGACCACCGTGCCCCTCCCGTCCAACGATGGGATCAAAGTGGTCGCCGATCTCTACGTGGCAACGCACGCGCCGATCGACAGCGTGGTGACGTTCGAGGAAGTCGAACAGTTCCTGAACGACAACCTCCTGGTACGTTGGAAGGATGGGCTGGCCAGTCTCCTCGACGCGAGCATCGTCGTGCCCGCCGAGGCGAAGAAGGCTTTCCCACGAAGCCAGGATATCAAGGCCTTCGTTGACGAGTACGTCAAGAAAAAGAAGGCTCGCGCAACTGCGTAAGTGCAGGCACGCCCGGTGCCGCGCATGGCGCCGGGCGTAACGTTTCGAACACACCAAATCGGGGGATCGCCATGGACGTGGCCTGGTTTCTTAACCGCCGCCTGGATTTCATCCGGCAGCTTTACGCCCGGTCGTCGGCGCCGTTCGTCGATCGTCGGACCAAGATCGAGAACGAGGAAGAGCCTTTTGTGCCGCCGTACTCGGAGGATCCGGAACCCGCATTCATGCTCGAATGGCAGGAGGCCAGCGATTCGATCGACGTCCTGGGCCATGCGTGCCTGTGCATGCTCGCGTCGGCGTTGCAGGCTTATCTGCAAACGCGCGTCAGGCTCCACTGCGAGGAGCTGAGCGCCGAGGACCGCAAGCGCGTGTTCCGGAAAGGCTGGGTGCGGGGCTACGACCTGATCTTCACCGAAGCGTTCAAGATCCCGTTCGCCGGCGGCCCGGTGCCCATCGCCGTCCTGGAAGACATCGTGCTGACCCGCAACAGCATCCAGCACGACCTTGAGATCACGACCAACCGGCCCAAGCACGCCGATCGGAAACCGGGCGCCGCGCGCTCGGTGTTCCTGGACGCCCGCGAGGTGGAGCTGCTCGATCGCATGGACCCGGACGCGCAGACCTGGTTGGCGCCGCCCACCGTGCAAGTCAGCCAGGCCTCCCTTGAAGCCACGATCAACACCGTGGAGCGCTTCGTCGCTTGGCTCGACGCGGCCATCGAAGAGAAGCTGTACGGCCAGCGCTGAGGACAGAGCCGAAATACCCGCGCCGATCGCTTGGGCACCGTCCGTACCGGCGCCTTCTGCTCGTTGGCCAGTCCCCACTCCTTGGCCTTCGGCTTGACCTCGCAGGGCGACGGTATCTCCGGCGCTTGTCAACTCAGAAAACGTTGGATCACTGTCCACCCGCATGATCCGCCCCACGCAGTCGGTGGCGCATTGCAGTGAACTGAAACAACGGCTTACAATCAACAGCCGCCCCTGAACGGAGCTTAACCAGGTCCGCGTTTAACGCAGACTTTCCACGAGGTATCCCCGAGCGTACCGTACATGATCGCTCGTCCGATTTGCCGCGACGTTTACAGGAGAAAGACGGATAAGGGGGCGGCGCTCACCAACGGGGAAACATGGTCGCAATTCCGAGTGCCGACGAACTCGCAGAAGCCATGCTGCGCAACCACGTGACATGGTTCTCCCGCAACGCGCTGGGCGTCGATTACGAAAAACTGAAGCGGATGATTTACCCGCGGCCACCGTATAAGCACTTCACGATCATGAAGCGCAACGGCAGCCCTCGGGTCATCTCGGAACCGCGTAAGCGCCTGAAAATCATCCAGGAGCGTGTCCTGGCCTTCCTCGAACCCCGCTCTGGTCCGTTGAAGCCCGCCGTCCACGGATTCGTTCCGAAGCGAAGCATCCTCACCAACGCGCGGGTGCACTGTTCGCCAAAGAACCACCATATCCTGAATCTCGATCTGCAGGATTTCTTCCCGAGCATCACGTTCTATCGGGTACGTGGTGTATTGCGCAAGCATCCGTTCAACCTATCCCATCACGTCGCAACGGTCATCGCGCACATCTGCACACTGGATGGCACGCTGCCGCAAGGCGCACCAACATCACCGTTCCTTTCCAATCTTGTGTGCCGGTCGATGGATCGCGATCTGACCGATCTCGCCCGTCGCAATCTCGCACGTTACACGCGCTACGCCGACGATCTGACGTTCTCATTCCCGTTGAAAAAAACGTCGAACCTGCCGGCCGCCGTGTGTGTCGTGGACGAAGACGGCGGAATCACGCTTGGGGCCGAACTGCACGACCTTATCACCAACAAGCACCATTTCGCGATCAATGCTGCCAAAACACGGTTAAGCGATCGCGGACGTCGTATGGAAGTCACGGGGCTCACGATCAACAAGTTTCCCAACGTGCCTCGGATTTTCGTCGACCGTATCCGCGGCGCGTTGAACGCCTGGGAGCGCAATGGGTACGACGCGGCCGAAAAGGGATGGCAAGAGCGCATCGTCAAAGCATCAACCGGCCCGTACGAGAAAAAGCCCTGGAAGCGCCAAACGCGCAGTGGCGGCGCACCAAAGCTCAAAAACGTCCTATGGGGCAAGCTGTTGTACTTGAAGATGGTTAGAGGGGACGACGATCTTATCTACACCAGATTGGCAGAGCGCTACAACGCGGCCGTTCTCAAGGAGATGGCCGCGGGTCCGTTTTCAGCGCGAGAACTGCCGGTACAGCCGGTTGTCCGCGACTACAAGACGGCGCGTGAGGCCGTGTTCGTCGTTGAGTGGCTGGCGGACTATCATAGTTCGCCGGGTCATCATGAGTGCCCGATCGAAGCGCAAGGGACCGCCTTTGCGTATCGAGAACTCAACTTGCTCGTCACGTGCGACCACGTGCTCGTGGGAAAGGCCGAGTTTGCAGGCATGGAAGTCCCCGCGGATTTCGACGCGCCCGAGGTCGTGAATAAAATGCTGACGGTCGTGCGCCCCGAAACCCATGAATCGTGGGCCGCTCGTGTCGTCTATCGCAACAAGCAGTTCGATTTTGCGATTCTTCAGTTCGACGAGCCGCCACCTCATCATCGGTTTTTCTCGGCCATGGACGCGCCCATTGCGCCTCATGCAGACGGTGTTCTCATCGGCTTTCCCGCCTACCAGAACTGGAACTTGCCGGACATCAACCCGCAGAAAGTGCTCAACCGTACCTTGCCGAACGCCGGCATGGTCAGTTTCACCATCGCAAACGCAGGCAGCATTCGCCCTGGCAACAGCGGCGGACCGTTCACGGACGACCGATTGCGCGTCGCCGGAATGGCCCAGCGTGGCGCCTACATGGGTGTCGGACACGATGAATGCCTGTGCTTCGAGGTGATGGACAAGTTCATCGGCGAATGGATGGCCAAAAGCGCCGCAGCTGCACCGCCCGCGTTCCCTAGGCTAGTCGCATAGCATAGAACGCCATCGCGCTTGCGAAGGCAAGCACGCACTGTCAATGATTTTGGTTGACGACAATTCCAGCAGAAAGAGTCTTTGTCCAAAAACTTCTCCTGTCCACGTAACGTGGACATGCCTCCTTTTCGGACAAATCCACCCTCATCCAAAATGCCGCGCTGTCCACGTCACGTGTACAATAAATAAAATTGGACAACCGCGACCTTGCCATGCATCCGACCGACCACGATCTGCCTCCTCTGCTGGAAGCTGCCGCCACCGCGTTCGGCGATGCGACCGGCGTTCCTGTCCATCTGCGCAAGGCGCCACCTCGATCCGGCGCGGACGCAGTACTGGAGTTCCATGTCGGCACCCGCCGCTACAAACGCCTCGCGCATATCAAGCGGACGATCGACCGCTACGGCACCTTGTCCGCGGTCCGCGCGCAGGCCGCGCCGGGCGACGGTGACCGCCTCCTGCTCGTGACATCTTACCTGTCCCCTAATATGATCAATGCGTGCCGCGACATGCAGGTTGATGCGCTCGACCTCGCCGGCAACGCCAGTCTTCTTCTAGGCGATAGCGTCATTCTCGTGTCGGGACGCCCACGCCCGGACAGCGACCTGCCGGCACGTAGCCGGACCTGGACCAAATCGACACTGCGGGTCGCACTTGCCCTGCTCGCGGTCCCCTCACTGCTGGAAAAGACCTACCGGGATATCGCACAGGTTGCCGGCGTCAGCCACGGAACGGTCCAGAACGCCATTCACGGCATGCTGGATCGGCGCGACCTCATCGAGCAGCCCGGCGGGCGCGGCATGCAGTTCGCCGACGCAGGCCGGCTGATCGATGAATGGACCACGTTGTACCCAACACTGTTGCGTGGATCGCTTCAGCTCGGCCGCTTCCGCACCGACATCCCCGACTGGTGGAGAAGCGTTCCCGAGCTTCCCGACCGTTGTCAGTTTGGTGGGGAGCCGGCAGCAGCCATCCTTACGCAATACCTTAAACCAGCCACATTCACCGTATACTGTGCCAGCGAGGTGCCGAGGGAGTGGATCGCGAAGGCTCGCCTGCGGCCTGATCGCGAAGGCAACATTGAATTCCTGAGGTCCCCGATCCAGCTTCAACCTGCGGCTGGACTTCCGCAAAACATCGCGCCGCCCATGCTCGTCTACGCTGATCTCGTGGCGAGTGGCGACTCGCGTAATCTCGAAACGGCCCGGTTAGTGCGTGAACAATATCTCCCCGCTTGAGCCTCGCCCCCATCGCCCTTTCCCCCCCGAAATGGTGGCCCTTCTGCGTGAAGTGGCCGCCGCCGCTTCCGAAAAGGGCATCCAGTGGTTTGTCGGTGGGGCGAGTGCACGTGACATCGTGCTAACGCACGTTCACGATATCGAACCGACACGGGCTACCGCAGACGTTGACATCGGCATTTCCATCGAAAGCTGGGCCGGCCATGAAACACTGCGAACGGCGCTGCTCACGTCCGGCCATTTCGAGCAGCGAGGTAGTGCAACCCACCGGCTGCAATACCAGTCCCCCGAGACTGGCGCCAGAACCTGGCTCGACATCGTACCGTTCGGTGGCATCGCGCACGATGGCGACGAAATCGCCTGGCCACCCGATCAGGCTGTCCGCATGAACGTCGCCGGCTTCGAACAGGCGCTGCAGGTCGCTGTGCCGGTACGCATGGATGCCGATCTCGTGGTGCCTGTCGCCTCCCTTCCCGCGCAGGCAATGCTCAAGATCATCGCCTGGAAAGATCGCCACGCGGTCGATCGCAAGGACGCGACCGATCTGATTTTCCTGCTGGCATGGTATGGCGAGGCAGGAAATCTCGATAGGTTGTACGCCGATGACGCCTTCGCCCTGGTCGAACAGCACGAGCACGATCCCGATATCGGCGGTGCGGCCCTCCTCGGCCGCGACGTGGCAGGTATCGTCACGCCGGACGTGCGCGATCAGATCCTCGCGGTCATTGCGCCGGACGATCCGTCGCCCCTGATACTGACGCACATGATGGCAAGCCGCACACGGATTTTCGGCGGCGATACGGCTGAACGGATCAGTCAGCTCTTTGACGCGTTTCGCCAGGAATTTGTCGCGGCGGTTCAGCGAGGAAGCGCGGCCTAACCGCCCGGGCAGCAAGCATTCCCGACGGGTGTCCGGCTGACTAACCCGGCACGCCCTGGCCTGCCCGCGCCTGGAGGTCCGTCAACTGAGCAAGCGCATCCCGAGCGCGCTCCACGGGCACAAAAATGTGATCGTGAAATGCGGCGGCAACGACGTTGCAACTAATGCGGGCTCTCGTCAGTGCGTCAGCCACGGCAGCCGTGAGCCCCACAGCCTCCAGGTCGGAATGGACGTTCAGCGTGATCCAGGCTGCCCGGAAAAGAACAGGTAACCCTTCGCGCAGCGCCGTCGGTTCATCGATGATGACGGTCAGCCCCTCGCGCTCACGAAACGTCGCCAGGGGAGCGAGTTGCGACACATCCCTGTCTGCCTGCACGGACGAAAAAACATAGGCGCCTTCATTCAGCTCTGGCTGCATTGATGCCAGCAGCTGTGCGAGATCCGAGACGGGTTGGCTCACTGCGCTCCCTGTATGAGAAGTGGGTCAATCGAGCGGGTACACCGGCGGCGGCATCGCGAGCCCTGCCCACGTCGAATATCAAAACCGGTGCCGCCAACTTGCAGAATTGTCACTCATAGTGCGTGTCATGATAGAGCGTGGCCTCAAACAGGTCAAATACGTACGCTTCGATATCTTTCCGATCGAGATGTCGATGCAGTACGACCCCCTTGCCCTGTTTGGGAAACGCCTGGTCGAGCTTCGCAAGGCGCGCGGCTGGTCACAGGAGCGCCTTGCGCTCGAAAGTGGCCTCGCCCGGTCGTACGTGGGTGGCATCGAACGGGGCCAACGCAACATTGCCCTCTATAACATCTGCGTGTTGGCCGCCACACTCGGCGTTTCTCCTGCTTCCATGCTCGATTTTGATGAGCTCAAGTGACATTGCGTGATTGGCCTGCTTTGCAATCCCACCCACTTTCCGCAACCAGAGCGCCCGGCATACTCCGTCGACCTGCCAAGTTTTCGCTTGTGAGACATCGTGACGCATCGGGAGATCAAGTTCAATCCTGTCAAATTCTTTTGAACAGCGAACAAAAATGATTGGGCAAACCGCCTTGATTTTTCGGCATCGCCGACTATGATTCGCGATTGAAGTCGCCCGCTGGAGCCCATCCAGCACCCTTCGCAGTACCGTCGCTCGTCCGACACCTTTCGCGGTTCGCTTCGTCCCTCTGTCTGGATCACCGCAGGTCTTTTGACCAGAAGCTTTCTTTTTTGCCCGCCTGGGGAATTGTCATTCCCCGACACGGGCACTGGCGATTCCCCTTTTTCGTTCTGGAGAATCGTCATGAATCAGCCTGTCGAACCCCGCAAGTATTTCGATCTTCATCTGCGAGGCCTCGGATATCTGTCGCGCGTGCGCGACGTGACCAGCCGGGGAAATGGTCGCAGCAAGGCCAAACCCTTTCTCGCATGCTCCATCTCCGCGTTTCATGGCGATCCGAACGTCGAGAACGGCGTCGTTTATCTTCCGCTCGACTTGATCGTCTCAGGCGAGAAGGCGAAGGAAGCCGTCCGTGCCGTGATGGACGACGCGAACGATCCGGATGTAAAGGTCCTCGTCTCCTTCCGCGCGGGTGACCACTACATCCGCACCTTCGAGCGTACCGGCAATCGCGCGGGCGAAACCGGCGCTGTCCTCAAGGGTCGTCTGCTCAAGCTCTTCTGGATCAAGGTCGGCGGCCAGGAAGTCTACCGTGACGAAGGCGATGACGACGCTGAAGCAGGGGCCGACACTTCCGCGGAGACCGTCAACGGGCACGAACCGTCGACAGGCGATCGTGACCAACGCAATACGCCTTCTACGGAGGAACCGGCCAACGGCCGCGACATAGGAGCCCCGAGCAACGATGCCGCATCGGCTGACCGCACGGCCGACCGCACCGCAACGCGTAGCAACCGTTATCCGCCGCTGCGCCGCCATGCGAACGGAAGCACCCGTCGCCCGTCCGCCAACGCCGAATGACCGGCGCCCCTCGGTCCCCGCCTCGTGCGGGGGCTTCTCTCCCGCACTACCGGACCGCCGGTTTTCCAGGGCGACGCTCTTCGAGCACGCCCCGGAAAGCCGGTACCGTCCCGCAGATCGTCGACCGGGTACGCGGTGGCCCCACTACGCCGTGCCGTTTGCGCCGGACCGATCGTCCCGGCCCAGACACGCGCCTGGCAGAGGTAACTGTCAGGCGTTATGCCTCATTCGCCCTCACTGCCAGTCAGCGCCGATGACGACGAATGAGGCATAACGTGTTCACTGCCGGCCTGCCAGTTGCAGGTCCGTCTGTCGCCGCGTCAGGCGACACCTTCACAGCCCGCTTCCGGTGCCATCGTCTGCACGGCTGTACCGGCGTCGCCATGATGCCGGGTCTGGAATAGCTCGCTTCCCCGCTCTCAAGTCGTTCCTTTGTTCAACCCTCGCGGGGAATGCGCTTCCCCGGCCGGGCAGCCATCCTCCGCTCCTCTTTCGGAGGATGTTATGAATGAGACCACTGAAACGCACCGCATCGTGGCCACCCTTGTGCCCGAGGATCGTCGGTTGGAAATTCTGCCGCGCTACTTTGGCAAGCACATGATCCGTGCCGAAGTCGCGGTCTACACCGCAATGTCGTCGTTGTGCGCGACATACCGCGGCGGTTTTTGGGACTACGTCGAGCTCTCCAACGACGCCTTCTACATGGCGCCTCGTCTCGAAGGCCCGCTCGCCATTACCTGTGATGGCAACGGATACGATGGCGAAATGAGCAGCGACGCCGCCGGCATCGTGGCCACGCTCTTCGCCCTGAACGCGATGGCGTGGACAACAGAAGACGCCAAGTTCACAGACCTCTATCACAGGCTGCTCGGCTTCGTACCGTCTCACCCTGAGGCGCGCGAGATCTTTGCGGCAATCGATTGATGGGCTGATGGACTGACACCCAGTCCACCCCTCATGCCTTGCGGAACGCAGCCCGCAGGGCGCGTTCCGCAACACTCCCGGAGACAACGATGTCAATCTGCACTTCCATCGCCCCTTCTCGCCGTGCCATCAGCGGCTTCGATACGAGCATGCGTCACGGGTCGCTGGCACGCGCGTACTGCTTCCAGCACGGACCGGCGTCACAGCTTCATGCTGCCGAGCAGCCCGACGGTGATGACGATCCATCGCAGCAGGTCTTCCAGTGTCGCGACGGGCGCACATTGCCGCGCTATACGGAGCAGAGCGTCGATCTTCACGACGGCCTCTACCTCGGGCTCTTCAACGGACGCGACGATCCGCTTGGGTCCCCGCTCGTTGCAGGATTTGATGGCCCGCTGATCGGCCGGCTGCGTTATTGCCACACCGTCGAGGCCCGCGACCTCAAGCTCGAATTCCTCGATCCGTTCGAAGGTTTTCGGTTCTTCCCCGACATGGGGCACATAGCCGGACCCGACGGGTCGACGCCTACCGGCAGGGCCACGATACCAATCCAGCTCATGCTTAACGCAGGCGCAATCGTTTTCGACGGTCGGTACTTCGCGGACTGGACAGTGTTCATCATCAGCTCGGTGCGTTCCGTCATCGGTCGCGACCTTCGCTCACAACGGCGCGTGTGACCAGAGGCTTGCACCGCATCACCTCATTCTTTCACCCGCACCGGATCAACGGTGCGTTCCCCGCGGGGCATTAAACCCGCTTTGGGAACAATGCCTCGACTCACCGTGCGAGGTACACCATGGGTTGGCTCTTTGGTCATGGACAAACGCGTGCGCAACTGATTGCACGCCTCACGCGCAACGAGGAGCACGATGACTGCTCACGCCGCTGCCTGCGCCACTGTTGCAGCGGCAACGTGCTCTGGACGGTTTGGGAAATCGAACGCCCCGGCGACAAGCCGTTGCGTTACATCGGCTGCGACTTGCTCGCGTGGGACAAAGGCTGCGCCGGCTGGGGTTACAAGGACCTGTGCGAGGAAATGGAGCCCTTCTATTACTCGTGCCCGCTCGCGTATCTCGACATGGTCCCGCCCGCTTCACCAGCATGGCGCGAAAAAGTCCGTGCGTGGCATGCGGCGCGCTCGCGTGTCTTGAGACCCGGCGACATGCTGACGCTCAAAGGGCTGTCGATCACCGAGGCTGTCGTCGTCAGCCGGCGTCATCGCACGTGGATCGTCGAAAGTGGCGGCCGGCTGTTTGGCTTTCCGCCCCGGCTCTTTCACCACATCGTCGAGCAACGACGCGCCGACGAACCTGCCCGGCAACCCACTAGCTAGGTTCATCAACGCCGCATAGGCGCGCACTTCAATCGAGACCCATTCCTCTCGATCTTTTCGGATGTGGATCCGCGCGTCGCAGCTTCACGCGAAAGCTACAGCCGCTTCCGGCGCACTCGCCGGTTACCTGCCCGTCACGCTCTCAGACGGGATCGATCCGTATCTCTTCAACCCAACCGTGGGACGCCATGCCCGCGAGGGTGCGTCCCGCCTCACTTTCTGGAGGCATTGTGATCTCTCTTTCCGGCACGCTCGACGTGCGCACCATCAAGGGCAGCAACGGCCCATTCCAGGTCGGCGAACTGACCACATCTGTCGGCGAATTCAAGGTCAAGGACAAGGTGCTCGAGCAGTTCGAGCCGGGCGCCTACACAGGGACGTTCCTCATCGACAAGATCTATCCGCACAGCTACGTGTGGTACGGCAAGGTCACCGTCGAAATCCGCGCGAGGCTCGCCGATGCACAGCTCGACAACGACGAGCCGTTCAGCGAGACGAACCAACCGCCCTCGTCGGCGGAGCCGGATCCGGCCGATGAAGAACGCACACCAGGCACCACAGCGCTTGCGCGTACCCATGAAACCCCAACGACCGCCCCGCAACCCGCAGGCGAATCTGGCGAGCTGTATCTGCCCGATCTGTTCGGCACCGAACTGGCCGATGCGATGGTAGCCGGCGAGCCTGTCAAGCTCGACCCGACCGTCGATCGCGGCGTGTTCCGTCAGCAGCGCGACCAGCTTCGCGCGTTCGGTTACGCCTTCCAGGCTTCCACCCAGACCTGGCTCAAGACCTGATTCCTTCCACTCTCGTGTGCCCGGCCTTCGGGCCGGCGACACAGCACGCCTCGATGGAGTTCGACATGGCCCTCATCTTTCCTCGTCTCGCCCGAAATTTCATTCGCAACGGGTACTTCCCCACCGATGCGGTCACGCTTGAGCGGATCATTCCGGCCCTCGCGCTGACCGATTCCGACAGCTCCGTGCGGCTGCTCGATCCGTGCTGCGGTGAAGGTGCAGCCCTCCACGACCTGAAACACGCACTCGCGCAACAGTGCGCGACGCCCCACGCAATCCGCACGTTTGGCGTCGAGTATGACCGTGAGCGTGCGTGGCACGCGAAGGACGTGCTGGACACCGCTGCACACACCGACGTCCAGGACATGTTCGTCACTGCACGCAGCATGGGACTGCTGTTCCTCAACCCGCCGTATGGCGACGTCGTTTCGGACAAGGCGCAGACTGGCGAGCGTCAGCCTGATCGCCTGGAAAAGCTCTTCTACCTGAAGACGGTCCCGTGGCTCGCGTTTGGTGGCGTGCTCGTGCTGATCGTGCCGTACTACGTGATGGACCGCGAATTCGCCACGATGATTGCCCGCAACTTCGCACAGGTCGAAGTGTTTCTCGCGCCCGACCAGACGTTCAAACAGCTTGTCCTCTTCGGCGTCAAGCGTCGGGCCGATGGTGTCGACACGGCACTGGCCACACGCCTCGCGCGAATCAGCGACGGCGAACTGCCCCCGGAGTTGCCCGAGGACCGGGCAGCAGAGCCGTATCGCATCCCCCCGACGATGGGCGAATTTGCCTTCATGTCCACACGGATCGATGCGGCGCAGCTTCAGCACGAACTGCGGCGCCTGCAGCATGCCACGCTGTGGACGCAGTTCGCCGCGATGTTCTCGTCGAAGGCGGTCAAGCCGCGCCGTCCGCTGCGCGACCTTTCCGACTGGCATCTTGCCCTGGCGCTAGCGGCCGGACAGATCACCGGCGTGGTTACCGGTGTCGACGGCACACGTCTGCTCATCCGCGGCGACACCATGAAGCAGAAAGACCAGGAAGTCCAGATCGAGGAAACGGACAAGGGCGACATCCGCACCACGATCCTGATGCGCGACCGGTTTGTTCCGACCATCGCTGGCATTGACTTCACGCCTGGCCCGAATCTCGGTCGGATTGTCTCGATCCGCTAACGCGGGTCACGTCTTCAACCCCGCGGGGCTTGACCCGCAGGGGGCGGGTTCCGCCCAGAAAGGACACCCGAATCATGACTAATACGAGCTCCACGAACCAGCCACTGACCGCTTACCTGGTCGGCTATAGCCTCGACCATACCCACCGGGTCGTCGTCGGCATCCGGGCCGCCAGCGCCGAGGCTGCCTGCGCCATCGCGCGTGCGGCATTCGACGCCGGTACGTTGTGGGATGACGCACCGAACATGCCGCTGCTCTACGACGACTATGAGGAACTCGATGGACAGATCCTCAGTTTCGATGCAACGGGAGTCACCGCATGGCCGGCCGCCGACGTCTCGGTCCGTGCTGTGCGACTGCATGCAGCCGCACATGCGCTCCTATCGTTCGCACGACTAGTCGACGACCGATTGCCTCGAGCAGCATCGATCGAGACCTGGCATCCCGAAGCCTTGGTATCGATGACCTTCACAGCCGGACAGGTCCGCGAACTTCGCGCGCTGCTGGAAACACTGTCCCAATGCTGACCCGCTGCCATGCACATCCGCGCCCTGTCTTCAGGGCGCTTTCCCCGACTGTTCACCAGGACGCTCAAGGAAAGCGCTTCGCGCTGCACGTTTTCCCGCTGGTCTGCCGGTAGCAGACCCGTTGTCGCCCGTGACGCGACACCTTCAGCCGTACCCCAGCCGCTCTTTCCGGCGCCTTCGTCTGCGCAGCGGCAGCTCCCTTGCAGGAGCCACGGAATGGTCCTTTAACCCGCCCGGGTCAGCGCCCGGTGGGTGCGCCGGGCATTCACGCTGGAGCACCCCATGCCTTATCCCATCAAGGAACTGCAGGACATCTTCGTCGATGCCTGCGTGCGCGCACCCGACGGCGAACTCGCCTTCTTATCAGTCTTCGGTCGCGATGGCGCTGTTCAGCAGCTATACGCCTCGCTGCATCTGGGCGTCCAGGAAGGCGGCATCCGTCAGATCACGCTCATCGATCCTGACAGCAGCCAGACGATCGCCGCCGTACCTATCGGCGACCCGCGGCGGCTGGACAAATACAGCGGTCGTCTGCCGAAGGACAACCTCTTCGGCAACTTGGTGCATACATGGATCTACGACGAGTCGCTGCTGACACCGTCCAAAGCCACCGGTTCGGCATGGCTGCTGGTTGACCGTGAGACGCAGGCGCACGACGAGGCGGCGCTGGAAGCACGCGTGTGGTCGCTGATTGAACTGCTCAGTCCGATACCGCTGCTGCCGCACTGGCGCTCGCTAGTTCTCGCCGAACTCGGTGACCGGCTGGTCAGCAGGCTCGACGAGCCCCCCTCTGCACCCGTCGGACGCCTCGACGCATTCCGGATCGCGCTCCCTGACTCGTTCACTGAAGCGATTTCCGGCTTCGTCCGCAGCGGTGCGCTCGCAATCGATTAGCCCGCCTTCGCTGATCTGGCCGCCCTGAAGTCATGAGCGGCCCTCCTTCAATTTTCCCAATCCGCGGGACCTGCACCCCGTCCCGGGGGCCGTGGCCCGCTCTTCTGGAGACGTATCATGGAAGATTTGCAATCCGCCGTCGCCGACGGCGATGCCACACGCGACGACGTCGCGGCCGACGACAATACCGGCGACGTGATCGCCTTGCCTGACTTCATCTCGAACTTTGGTGCCGGACTGCTCGATGCTATCCGCCAACAAAACCCGTCGATCTACGACGGGCAACGCCCCTCGTCATGGGACGCACTGCTCGACGAACTGTCGCGGCAACCGTTCCCGGCGCAACGGGAAGTCATTCACGCGATCGCGACACTGTTAATGCAACACGCACCGGGCGGTGTCATCAATGCCGAAATGGGTACCGGCAAGACACTGATGGGCATCGGCGTGGCCGTGCTGCTCCATAATTGTGGCTATCCGCGCACGCTCGTCATCGCACCGCCGCATCTTGTCTACAAGTGGCGACGTGAGATCAAAAGCACGGTGTCGGGTGCGCGTGTCTGGATCCTCAATGGCCCGGACACACTGCGCAAGCTTCTCCAGCTCCGCGTCATGCGTTCGAGGCCAACGGTACCCGAGTTTTTCATTCTCGGCCGCGTGCGCATGCGCATGGGGTTCGACTGGAAGCCTGCCTTCGCGCGCCGCGTCGCAACGCTCGATATGGAGACTGACGCAATCACGCGCGTGTTTGCCTGCTGCCCTGCCTGCGGCGAGTTCGTATGCGACGAAGACGGCAATCCGCTGACACCTACCCAGGCTCGACCCGCGCTCAACGAGAAGCGTCGCGCGTGCAGTTGCGGCGAGCGACTGTGGACCCTGGCACCGAAAGGCCAGGGCACGCGGTCGATGCGTGAGCTCGTGAAGGGAGCGCTGCTACAGATGCCTACCGTCGGCGAGAAAACCGCCGAACGCCTGCTATCCCGGTTTGGCGAATCGATGCTCGCCGACATGCTGCAGGATAACCTGTACGAGTTCATCAACCTGATGGACGACAGCGGCGAACTCGTGTTTTCGGATCGACAGGCGAAGCGTATGGAACGCGCGCTCGCCCACACGGAAATCTCGTTCGGACAAGGCGGTTATCAAGCCTCAGAGTTCGTCAAACGGTATCTGCCACAGGGCTACTTCGGTCTGCTGATCGCCGACGAAGGCCACGAATACAAGAATGAAAACTCCGCCCAGGGCCAGGCAATGGGCGTACTCGCCCGGAAGGCATCGAAAACGTTGCTGCTCACGGGGACGTTGATGGGCGGCTACGCCGACGACCTCTATCACCTGCTCTATCGCCTGAACCCAGCCATGCTGATCGAAGACGGGTTCAACTACAACAGGAACGGCTCGATGGCGGCCGCAGCAATGGCGTTCATGCGCGAGCATGGCGTGCTCATCGATATCCACAAGCAGGTCGACGAAGGCTCGCACCGGACTGCGAAAGGCGATCGCAAGAGCGTTTCCACCGTGAAGGGTCCGGGCTTCGGCCCGAAGGGCATCATGCGATACGTCGTGCCGTATACGGCCTTCCTCAAGCTCTCGCAGATCGGCCAGAACGTTCTACCACCCTACGACGAGTCCCTCCTCCCGGTCGCGTTGACCGAAGAAATGGCGGCAGCGTATCGCACGCTCGAATCGACGCTCACATCGGAATTGCGCGCGGCGTTACGTTGCGGCGACAAGAGCCTGCTCGGCGTGGTGCTCAATGCGCTGCTCGCGTGGCCAGAATGCTGTTTCCGTCCCGAAATCGTGCGTCATCCTCGCACGAAGAGGCTCCTGGCCAGCGTGCCTGCATTGCTGCGCGACGATCAACCCGGTCCCAAGGAAGAAGCGCTGCTTCGACTCGTCCGCGGTGAACTGTCGAACCGCCGGCGCACGCTGGTCTATACGACGTATACCGGCACGCGCGATACGTCGGTACGACTGAAGAACCTTTTCGATGCGGTAGGTGTCAGGGCATCGGTTCTTCGCGCGAGTGTCCCTGCTGAGAAACGTGAGGACTGGGTCGCCGATCAACTCGAGCGTGGTGCCGACGTCATCATCACGAACCCGGAGTTGGTCAAGACCGGGCTCGATCTGCTCGAGTTTCCGACCATCGCCTTTCTCCAGTCCGGCTACAACGTCTATACGCTGCAACAGGCCGCACGCCGAAGCTGGCGTATCGGCCAAACGCTCGACGTCACTGTCCGTTTTCTTGGCTATGAGGGCACCGCACAGATGCGGTGTCTGAAGCTCATGGCACAGAAGATCGCCGTCTCGCAGTCCACCTCCGGCGACATGCCCGAGTCCGGTCTCGACATCCTTAATCAGGGCGGAGAGAGCATCGAAGTTGCGCTCGCGCGGCAACTCGTGAGCCAGGAATAGCCGGAACCGCATCTCCAAACCCATCCCATCACGGAGGAATTCATCATGATCCACTTCGTCGCAGCGGATCTGCGCCCCGTGATCTGCGAAGCCCGCACACAGCAATGTCGAATCGTGCTGGTGAAGGATCACGGCGTCTACATGCTCTCGGAGAAAGGCGAAATGAAAAACGACCGACGCAGTACCGTCGCGTGGGCCGTCGAATGCAATCCTGATACGGTGCCATTCGACGACTGGTGGGAGCGCGCCCGAGCAGAGTTCGGTGGCGATGATTTCGTCGAACGGCTTGACCCCAACGATGCGGTCTTTGACCGCGTAATCGACGAAGGCTTCGATCTCCGGATCGGGGCCGACACCGGTTATCTCTACATCGACGCCGTCGCCCCGCAGTCCTGAAGGTCTCCCTTCTTTTCACTCCCTTTCAATATGATGCGCCTGATCCCTTCCGGGACCGGGCGCTTTTTCATCGACGGTAGCGCGCGAGCAAAACCTGTCCTATCCTCGGCAGTGCAGCGCGCGCTTCACTGGGGAAGGACCGGCCGGCATCGACCGGCCCATTGACGAGTGTCTCCCTGTGAACCCCATGTTTTCGCTGCCGCCACGTCTTCGGCTCGCGCGCGCAACTGTCCAGCCTGTCCCACATGCGCTCGCATGCTTGGCTTCGATCTCCACCGGCGCGCTCATGGCGCTGGCCGCATGGTACCCGGGGCACTGGCAGGTGCTTCTGCTGCTCCTGCCAGCTGTCTGGTCGCGCGTGCGCGGACGTGCCTCGGCATTCGCGATCTGGATAGGCTATTACCTCGCTGGCGCACGGGATATTCCCCTCGTGACCATGCGCTTCTTTTCCGGCTATGGAGAGCTGACGCGACCTGAAGGGCTCGCGCTCGGCGTCGCCTTCTGGATCGGGCAAGCATGCGTGCTGGCGACACCGTGGGCGTTGCTTAAACCTGATTCGGATTCGAGCGCCACACGTCACGCCTTGTGCGCCGCCGTCGCGACGATGCTCGTGACCGTACCACCACTCGGGATCATTGGGTGGCTATCGCCAGCATATGTCGCCAGCGCTCTGTTTCCCGGTTGGAAGGCGCCCGGCTTGGTTTTTGGCATAACCGCCACCGCGTGCGCGGCCTCCGTCTCACGCGCTCGCTTCGCCCGACAGGTTGCAACGCTGCTGGTGATCCTCTCCGTCGTCGCGCGCAGTGTAGCGAGCGCGCCAGTCGTACCGTCCCGCTGGACAGCACTCGACACACGCCTCGGCCGGTTCGATCAGTCCAGCTATGCGTCGCTCTACGCCCGGACACAACAGGTCCAGGCCATCGCGCAGCGCGCATTCAGCAAAGGTGCCACCGTCGTTGTCCTTCCGGAGGAAATCGTGGGACTGTGGCGCCCGGCAACGGAGTACTGGTGGCGTGACGATATCCAGGCATTTGCCGCAGCGAAGCGCACATTGATCGTCGGCATGGACCTGACCGTGTCCGTCACGCCGTTCCGGTACACCGACAGCGCGGTGGTCGTCGGCGTGAACCACGGCCGCCTGGATAGTCGCCAGCCGGTGCCGGCGGCGCTATGGCGCCCCGGTGCGGCGGTCAGCGCGATCCGCGGGAGTCTCACCCAGCCATACGTCATGGTCGCAGGCAAAAGCGTGGCCTTTTCGATCTGCTATGAAGACCTGCTGTGGTGGCCGCACTGGCGCATCCTGCTGCAATCGCCCGATGTGATCGTCAGCCTGTCCAACAGCTGGTTCGATTCCGACCTCGCGCTCGCACACATCCAGCGCCAGGGTATCGCCGCAATCGCCCGCCTGTCCGGTGTGCCATTGCTGCGTGCGGTAAACCGGTAGCCGCTGTTGATGCGGGCAAGCGTGGGATAATCCGCCACGTTCCCGCTCACGCTGTCCTGATGCCGCAATGCCAAATGCCGACCGAAGACGAAAGCGCCTCGTTTGCCCACCGGTCGGTGCGCTGATGCGCTACCGGGACAGGATGGTGCGCGTGGTTGCCGAGGCAAGCGGCCAGCGCGCCGTTATCGAGTCCATCCTTGAAGACGGGCGCCCGTTGAGGAGCGTAGTGAAGTGGCATAACCTTGTGAATCCTGGCCAGCAGCTCTTCTGAGTCCGACCCATGCAACTCGATATTTTTGACGACAGCCGCGATGTGATGCTGCGCAACGATGTCCTGTCGGCATTGCAACACCACGATGCCTCCGGCGCCCGCCGTGCGCTGCAGATCCTCGGGCATGGATATCCGGACGACGCGGCGCTCGTAGCGCTCGACACACTCGTAACCACCCTCGAAGCACGTCGCAGCGCGCCCTTTGCGAACCATGACGCCGCGGTTGCCGCGCGAGAGACGCTATTGGCCCGCGTCCGACCCTCGGCGAACCAACTGATGGGCGAACGGGCCGCCATCGCATGGCTTGTGCCGGTCTGGAACGAACTCGCGCAGCGCGCCGGCGGTCTGGCGTTCCGTGCGGCCCAGCCCGATGCGCACTGCGCCGCGTTCTACCTGCATACCGGTGACTGGAAAGCCGCTGAAACCGCCGTCACGCGTATCGAATCATGGCGACGCATTCCCGCGCCGCTGATGTGGATGGCCGAATGCCGATACCGGCTTGATGGTCTCGAGGCCGCCTGGTCGCTTCTGGCCGAACTCGCATGGCTTGCTCCCACCCGTTTCGCTGGCCTGCTCCGGCACCTCGAAGACAGCTCGCTTAATACGCTGCGCCGGGCGTTCGATGCGTCTTTTGAAGGAAGCGGCGATGTCGCCGACCTCGCCTGGTTTCCCGCCTGGGTACTGATCCAGAAAACCAGCCTCGCCCCCCTGCTGAAGCAGGCGCAACCTTGCCGTGATACAGAGCCCGAACGCGCGGCAAGACTGGTGCTTCGGCTGCTCGCGCTCGAGCGCGAGGGCCGTCACCACGAACTGATGGAGAGCCGCCGCGATCTGCGCGACCTTCACGATCCCCTCTACCGGCTCTATATGAAAACGCGCTGAACGCTGAGGTCGCGGATGTCACATACGAACTCACATCGATGGTCCTTCGCCGCCCGTTTCCGGCGCAACGCCTTCGGCTGGAAATCCGCGCTGCCGATCCAGCGCCTGAAGGAAGCGGTCGTCGAAATCCGGCTGGTGGCGCGCTCCGACGCCATCCTTGCCGCCGAAGGTGCGGTGCTCCTGCTCGAAAAACTGTCTCCCGCCCTGGAACAGGTCGACAGTTCGTCCGGGGCGATCGGCACCGCGGTCAATCGGGCCATCGATGCACTGGCTCCCCTGATTGCGGCTGCCAAAGTTGATTCCACAATCAGACAGGCGTGGCTGGAACGTCTCTTTGAGGCGTTGCAGGAAGACCAGATACCGTATATCGAGCGCCTCGCCGATGCGTGGGGCGAACTTTGTGCAGCACCGGATATGGCATCCGCATGGGCGGACAGGTTGCTGCCCATTACGGCGCATGTGATCGGCCCTGACGGACAGGGTGGATTTTTTGTCGGGACGACCGCGTGCATGAGTGCGCTCTACGTCGCGCAACGATTCGACGAACTGCTCGCGTTGATCGACTCGTCGCGCATGACATGGTGGGGCTACCGACAATGGGGCGTCAAGGCGCTAGTGGCGCTCGGCCGGCCTGCAGAGGCGCTGCGTTACGCCGAGCAGTCGCGTAGCGCCCATGCGCCGGAAAGCGCGATCGCCCTCGCCTGCGAGTCGATCGTGCTCGCCAGCGGCATGACAGACGAAGCCTACCAGCGATATGCCATCGCCGCTAACCGCGCAGGGACGTATCTCGCGACCTTCCGGGCCATCGTGAAGAAGTATCCCGGGCGATCGCAGGCGGCAATTCTGCAGGATCTGATCGAAAGCGAGCCCGGTTCCGAAGGCAAATGGTTTGCGGCTGCGAAGGACGCGGGACTCTTCGATCTGGCGACGTCGCTCATCCAGGCGAGCCCGACCGATCCGCGCACCCTGATTCGAGCAGCACGCGAGTTCGCGCAGCGGCAGCCAGCGTTCGCGATGACCTGCGGCATGGCCGCACTGCGCTGGATCGACGCCGGTGCAGGATACGAAATTACGTCGGCAGATGTGCTCGATGCCTATGCGGCGCTCACCGATGCGGCCTGCGTGGACAGCGCTTCCCGCGATGCACTCAACGCACGACTTCGGGAACAGTTCGAGCCGAGTGCAGCCTTCGCTTTCGTCGGCAAGGTGCTCGCGCCGTATATCAGGTAGCGGCACCGGCGAAGCAACCGCGCTCCAGGTAACCCGTTATGGGACAACTCTCTACCGTGCGCCGCCGTTGACCGCGTCCTTGAAGCCCTTGCCCGCGGTGAACTTCACCGTTTTCGCGGCGGCGATGCTGATCTCCTCACCGGTCGACGGATTGCGGCCCGTGCGCGCCGCACGCTCGCCCTGACTGAACGAGCCAAATCCGATTAGTTGCACCGTATCACCCTTGACCACCGCCTCCGTGATCGCACCGATCACAGCATCGATGGCCTCGCCCGCGATGGCCTTGCTCGAGCCCGTTGCAGACGCGACCGCATCAATCAATTCCTGCTTGTTCATACATTCTCCTTCCGTCAGTGCAAAATAAGATGGCACGATATTACGTAGTCGGCTACGCGGACGGCCGCTACCGCAAATCGATCCGCGTACCGTACCGCGAAGACAGCTGATCGCACAAGCCCTCTCTCGCCGATTCGACGGACCCGATATGGCAAGCCGATAGCCGCAGCATCGCATATGGACGGTCACGGCGGTCTGCATCAACGTGACAATCGCGCGGCAACCTCCAGCGTGAAAACATCGATCCTGCGATGACACAAGCACCCTCATCCTCCCGTCTCGTTGTCAGCGCGGTCGTCAACTACCAGACAGGTGCGCTCGAGTAATTCGCCATGGCGGCAGCGGATTTCGACAATGACCGGCGCAAAGCTAGTCGCGTTGCAGCGACCAACGCGCGAGACCTCGACGATCCATCCATGAAACCGCGCAACGTACCGCCCGTGGCGCGCTAGCGCTGCGCCCTCATGCACCAGCGCCTGCAGCATCCGCAGTTCCTCAACGTCCGGCATGGCCGGCGAGCTGACGTCGTTCATTTTCGTGTCCTCCGCCATACCCCAGCCTAGAAGTCACGCGCGGCCAACGATGCGCTCGCGCATGACATCGACGAAGGTGCAAGCTACTCGGCCGTGACTCGCGCCGCGCGACGCGAATGCCGACCTGCAGGCTGGCCAGAGGTAGCCGCATCGGAGTCCGCGTGATCCGGCGGCGTGCCTGGTTCGTCGCCCGACGTGGATTCCTCCGCTTCGCCGTCGGGAGGGTCGGCTGGCTCACTCGCGCCTTCGTCCTGTGCGGGTGCATCGGACTCGCGCACCTGACGCGGCCGATACACCACCTGATCGATGCGTACGAGATTCAGCGAAATGGACTCCGCGTCGATATGCGCGCCGGCGTCTGGCTCGTTGTCGCGGTTGATCCACGGACTGACGTAGAAGTCGCCCCGCACGACCACGCTCGCGCCGGTGCGGATGTGTTGCAGGACGCGCTCGGTCAGCCGCTCGTTCCAGATCGTCACGTCGACCGGAAACGTTCGCCCGTCTCGCTGCTCCAGCGAACCGTCGTCGAGCCGCCGGTAACTGGCAGACATGACGCGCAGCTCGACAATGCGGCGCGCGCCGCTGGCAGTATTGACCTGTTTCATCGTCGGCGACACCAGCACGTTGCCGACCAGTTCTGCATAGATGCCCATGGTGGACTCCATTCATCAAGGGATTGCCCCTGCGAATCGAGCACGCTGTCCACTGCCTTTTTTTTGAATCGCCGCTCGGCCTCAGCCGAATAAGCCCCAATCGGCTCAACGCCAGGGGGCCCTGCTGCTGGTTCATACGTCATCGGTCCTCCGAACCTTGACTGTGCCGTGTTCCAGATACATCGTGAGCTGGCTCGTCGCATAACGGAAAACCGACTCCAATGCGTTGAGCTCTTTCGCGCGCGCATTACACTGCTGCAGGTATGGGCGCAGTGGCGCCGGAACGCGGTTGAAACAGGCCTTTACGCGCGCCCACGCGACCGCATGCGGCTCGCCGCGAACGAACCAGTCGAGTCGGTGGCGCGTCGCCCCGCTCGCCAGCGCAACGCGCACGCAGCGCAGCGATACATCGAGCCCCGCGGTTGCGGTCTCCAGTGCCAGAGTCTGCATCTCGTTCACCGTCTCCTCGAGCCAGTGTTCGTACGAGCGCAGCAGCACGCGAAATCCCGCCTGGCCCGCGACCCGCGATACCGGCAATGCCGTCGCGGGTCGACCCACACCCGCCCCCTTACCCTTAAAGGCCTTTCCATGTCGATCCAGATCTGAAGTGCGATCCGTCATTGCCGCAGTCCTCACGCCCATCATTGCACCAGTGCGTCTGCCGCAGTGGCCGCGATCGCATCGTCCCTGGACAGCGGCACACTGTCGAGCAGCCGCAGTTCCGCGTCCGACAGGCGGCTCACGCGCCGCCGGCTGTGACGTGGTTCGCGTTCGCCGGTGAACACATCGCGCGGCAGCACGCCGAGCAGTGCCCGCGTCGCCTCGACCCGCTTCGCTGCGGCAGCATCCGCGTTCGGCAGGAAGTCGAGGCGCGAAAGCGGCAGCAGTTCGGAGCGCGTCAGCACCCGCTGGCAGTGCACTGCGAAGTGGAACACGGACAGGCATCGGTGCTTCGCCGCGCCGATGCGCCGGAAACCTTCGGTCGACGACATCAAGTCGCGCAGTACCGTCGAGCGGACGAGGCGCACCAGGTAGTCGAGTTCGACCAGCAGCATCACGATCATGTAGCCGTAAGGCGAACCAAAACCGAGCGACACCTGCGCCGGCTCACGCGATTGCAGCACGGAATATTCGAGGCCTTTTTCACGCGCGGCGTCGAGCAACTGGCGGGCATGCTGTTGCTCCAGCTCGTTGGCGTGCCGGATGCCGGCGATGCGTTCTGCGATCTCGACGAGCTTCCAGTCGGCGTAGGGATTGTCGTTGCCGGACAGCGACCATAAGGCGCGCAGTGCAGCAGCGACGCGCCGGCCACCCGCCATCGCGTGTCCCTGTTCACCAGGCGCGACCGAGCGCCCGAGAAAGAGCCGCATTGCATCGCGAGTATGCAGCCGCATGCGGTCGGCACCGTCACTACCAAGCTGCCCGATGCGGCCGATTGCCTGCGCCTCGTGCGGCCGCACCAGCGGATCACTCCCCTGTCGCAGAGTGTGCGCTTGCTGCATGTGATCGAACGCTTCCTCGCGCTCGAGAAAGAGCTGATAGCGGCCGAACAGCGGATCGGCGGGATCTGGATCGTCCTCAGCGATCAGATGCGCGAGGACCGTCCGCTCCGCGTCGAGGTCGTAGCCGTCGGCAAAGGGCGACGAATATGAGCGCGAGAAAGCATCGATGGATGGATCAGCGTGGTGACTATCGGCAGACGACATATCCATGAAAGGGCTCCTTGAAACAGACCTTCAGCCAGCGAAGATGGTGACGGCAGCCGTGTTACCCCGGGGTAACACGTCGCTGCTCACTTCGACATAGGCGGTTGCTGTTACCCGGGGTAACAACCATGCGTGGACGTATCACGCACTCGACCGCGCAGAGGGGATGGCGCCGATCACACATGGCAAGCCATCTGTCGTGCCGATCGAGCACGCAGCGCGTCGCGGATTGTCGCCAGATGCGAGCGTGCGGCCTCGCGTGTCGAAACCGGCGATTCGACATCGCCGTTGCTGCGCTCCGACATTGCGGTTGCTTCGGCAAGCTGCATACGAGCGGCCCGTTCTCGCGCAGCCCGTTCCAGATGCGCCCTCGTGGGTACGAACTCGCCCGCAAGATAGCGCCGCACGAGACTCGCGATGTAGGCCACCGGCAGTTGGACCGGCTGGTGCCTGTGGCTCGCGGCCATCTCGTCGAGCAGCAATTGGCGGTCTGCAGTGGGAATGCACGCGAGGTGCGACGCGACCAGTTCCCGTTCGCTCTGAGCGACCACGGCTGGCCAGACCAGGCCCGCACTCTCCGCGTCGGGTAGGTGAGACCCTTTCAGATCGATGCCCACAACTACCTTGATGCCGTTGCCTGACGAATGCGAATGCATAAGACCGGTGGTTGTCGTAGTCCGGTATGTAATCCCCCTGTATACGCGCGCGTCAGGAACGCACGTTTGTCGCCATCGGTAATGGATCAAACCCGCCAACGGTAAGAAGGCGGTGCAGGGGATCATGTCAAGCCGGGGACTTCCAGTTGGCGAGTTTGGCCACGCCCCGCTGTCGTCGCATGTAAGCGGCGGATGGCGGGCTGCACATGACGGCACGCTAATATCGGCGCTGTTACCCGGGGTAACAGCCTGCGGCATCGCAGTCACAGGCCGTTCGTCTTCGGCATTGAGACACTGCGCGAGCAGACTCTTGCGCGTCGCGAGTCGCTGCCGCATGTCACCGCCCGACACCAGACGTTCGAGCTGACGCTTCACTTCTACCGCATTGATCTGGGTGAACACACGCCTGCCGGTGCGGTGACGCATCAATTCGCGGATAAGGCCCTGGCGCACCAGCCGAGCCCTGGCATTTTCGAGCTGACGTCGGTTCAGTCCCAGCGTGCGCTGCCACTCGGTGGCTGTAAGCGTGAACCAGGTACATTGACGATCGGCCTCGCGGCGCTGCAGTTGGACCATCCGCGAGAGCAACAGCGCGGCGTTCACGTTGCCAACCAGGTCGACGAAAATGCGCCGGTACGCCACCGTCGGCCCAAGCATTTCCTGCATCGCATACTCGTCCGAGCGGATCGCCTCGATCGACCACGGCAGCGCACCGACCAGCCGGCAATTCAACCGTACCGCATCGGATATCGCCTCCACCTCCAGGCGGTAATGCAACCGCGCCGGCTGACCACCGCGCCACTCCATCAGCAGCTTTCTGTTCCGCAAGCGGCGCCGCGCATTCTCCTGCTCCTCGCGCGAGAGTCCGGTCTCGAGAAGCCAGTGCTCGCGCGTCTTATGGACCCACCCACCGTTGGCCTCGACGTCGCGGCCACGCCGCGTCCAGTAGACAAGCTGCGAGAGCAGCATCGCGTCCTTCGGATGACCCGTGATGCGGGCAAGGCGCGTCCCGAAGGCAATGGGCCGGTAGGGTCTCAGCATGACCCACATTGCCTCGAACTCAACGATATAGGGATGGCTTCCGGGCATCATGGCAGCACCTGCTCCAGCTGTTGCGGACGCTGCGGTGGCCAGACGATATGGGCCGTGCGCTCCTCGGCCTTCTGACGCATGAGCATCATCACCACCGGCCACAGGATGCGAAACTCATCGATAGGCGGCGTCTTCACAGTCTTTCGAGAGCGGTGCGCAACCACGCCCTTCGCGCGAAGCAGGCGCCGTGCGGCCCGCTGCTGTCGGTGCGACAGCGCGAGTCTGCGTCCGAACTCGTCGGGTGCCACCGGCAGCCAGGCGTCCCTGCGCCCCGTTTCGCTCTCGATCGTCGAGAGTTCCGTCAGCATCGCGGCGGCGGCCAGATCGTCGCAAATTTCAATGAAGCACCGGTCGATCGTGACGGGCATGTCAAGCATCGAGAGGATGAACTCTGATTCGGCGGGCGGCAGTCCCGGTGAATCGGACCAAGTCTTTCCCGGCAGCAAGTTGCCTTCCGGATCAAGTCGCATGTCGTACATGGAGAAGCTCCTGTGAAAAGGAATTCGCAGGGCGGCACGCCCCCCGGGACTTCCTGGTCTCCGGTTGAAGCGCGGCGAAAAGCGTGGCAAGTGACCATCGCGCCTGACAACGCGCGTGTAGAGCCAGATATCGTTCGCGAAGATCGTCGATGGTCAGCAGCTGCGCCCACACATCAAACAACGCATTGAGTTCGGAAGGCGGCAGCGCGCGGGGTTTGGTAGGTGCGGCCACACCCAGTTCACTTCGCAAGCGGACAATGGCCGCGCGCGTAGCCGTGCGGAAAAACGCACGGACCATCGGGAGGCTGGCCTGCCTTTCGACAAAGGCACGCAGCAGGAATTCGTCTCGCCACTGCCGCTCGATCAGCTCACATCGGCGCTGCAGCGCGCGGGTGTCGACAAAGACGCGCAACGCGCCAGAGGCGAGCAGATCGCGCCTGAGTGCCGGCGCACGGCTGTCGCCCAGCACGCGCCGTATTACGTCCGGCAGAGAATCTGGTGACCGCAAGACGAGCGACTTCTGGCACGACTTCGTTTCACATGAAACTTTGTGGTCCTCATTACGCGGATTCCCCCGCTGAACCTGGAGGCGCGAATAGGCGATCAGCTCCAGGAGCACGACATGCTCCAGAGCCGCACTTTCAACAGGTAAGAGAGGCTCGTCCATCAGGGCCCTCCCCGCTGAAGTCGCTCGTCAGCAGCGAGTTCTGGCCAGCCCGGCGACGCGAAGCGATCAGGGTGCGCTGCGCGGAAAGCGCGTGCAACGCGGATCAACTCAGACCACCATTGACCGATCGGGCGATCCGGATTGAGCATTACATCGAACATCACGTCCATACGGTCCGCAAGCAGCGGCTCGCCGATGCTAGTGTCACAAGCGCGGTTCCACGAGTCTTCGTCGCGAGCTATCTGCGCATATAGACTGTCCCGGGGCACGCGCTCGAGCCCTGATGCTGTGTTTTGCCTTGAAAGGCTGACGAGCCACCACCAACCGAGATACCGGTTCAGTGCGCCTTCGTCACCCTGCGCTTCGGTGTCGAGCGAAAAATGCAATTTGCTTGGAGGTGGTAGCTCGACCATGAACCCATAAGGCAGGCTTGGCGCGTCGCGAATGCAGCCGTCGAGACCACAGGTCCGTGCGAAGGCGAGCACTGTTTCTTGAAAGAGCTCGTCCTCGTTAGCCTCACCAGTACCAGACGCAGCCTGCGACACCCGCTGACCGGCATCGGCGACCTGCGTTGATTCCCCATGCGACTCACTGTGGCGCCCGTATGGCTCGCTGGTGGACCCGGCTGGCCGCTGCTCGGCGGCATCCGGAGGCGCGGCAGGCGTGCCGCGACTGTCCGGCAACTTCATCTGATCGTCGAAATGCCTCCCGGATCCGCCCTGCATGATCCGTGGATCGTTTTGCTTTACAACCGATGCGGCAGATGGTGAATTGCTCGTTTGCACCGGCAGACGACCTACCTCACGCAGGTCATCTCCAGAGACGTTGGGCATGTGCTCAAGCAGATGACACATCTGGTCGAGCGCGTCGCCACCGACGCCAAGCTCGCCTGCAAAGCGCCGGCGCCAGGCACTCACCAACTGTGCGGCGTCAAACGGTGTCCGCTCCTCCGGCGCGCCGGCCGCTTCCACGATTCGATCGGAGCTGCACGCCATCGCAATCTGGACCAGTTCCGGGTCTATCACGCGCTCCTGCATCCAGCGATCGTCCAGACCCAACCGCTTGGCCAGCCGCAGCATCGCGCCCATACCCGGCTGGATCACATCCACCAGGGCGCGCCGGCTCAGGTACAACGTGGCCGGTCCAAGCGCCGACAGACGGTCAACCGCGAACTGGAACAGCGAGAGAAGCACATGGCTCACCGAAGCGCCCTCCTGTTCAAGCAGCCGCGAGAACTCGCGCAGCGACAGCGTTGCTCCGCGTTCGGCTTCGAGGTCGGCCTTCAGCGCAAGATATCCGTTAGCCTTGTCCCAAAAGCACAGGTCCGCGCGCTGATCGTTCTCTCGCAGGTGTGCCGCCAACAGCTTTGCCTCGCCGGGCCACGGCACATAGACGAAGTCGTAGTGAAGAAAGCGTTCGTCGCGTGTTTCGTCGTAGAGAGCGGTCGCCGCCGTCACACGCGAGTTGCCGCCCTTGGCCACCAGATAACGCGTCTCGCCAGGACGGCGCGTGACGGTCACGATCTGTTCGATACCATTCGCGCGAATGGATTCCTTCAGCTCGGCGATGCGCTCGTGCGACGCGCGCCGCGGATTGCGCTCGTAGACCATCACGTCGGTTATCTTGAGGCGGATCACCGACGCGAACTGCGGCTCGGGCGATTGCGGCCCGGGCGACAGCACGTCTAGGCGCCGTGCGGCAAGGAGTTCCCGCGCCTCGTTGGTCGCTTGCCCTGATGTGCTCATGCGATCGCCCCGTGCGCGCTGTCAGCGGTCAGTGGGCATTCGATCATACGTGCACGTGAACCCGCATACACATTCGACAGCGATGGGAATAGCTCCCACGCGAGACGGTGCATGACGTTCCAGGCCGAGTTCCCGAAACTCCGACGACGATCGAAATCGTGAGCAGGAACGCGTGCTGTTGCGGCTGCGGCATAAGCTGCGGCCGACGGTATAACCGTGTCGAGCACCCTGACTTTCGGATGGTCAGAGAACCGCTGTCGAAGAACCGCCGCGAGGGCCCTCGCGTTGGTTGTGCGCTCATGTGCGTTGATCAGCGCGAGCAGATCGCCCGAGCGGAACAGTTCGCCGAAATCGGCAAGCCGGTTGAGATCGTCGAGCATCGCGATCGTCCCTGTAGCGAACTCGGCGGCGCTCAACGAATCGGGCTTCACGGGCGAAACCATGACGTCCGCGGCCATTGCCGCAGACTTCTGTAGCTCGCCCACAGCGCCCTGCGTATCGATCAAGACGACGTCATACGCTTCCATCAGCGGGCTTCGCATCGCCCGGCGCAGAATCATGAGCCGGTCCTCGCGGCGGTTGAGCCACGCTTGGAGTTCCGCGTCCGGTGTATCGGAGTAGATGAGATCGAGATTGGAAAAGATCGTCCGGCTGATGCAGTCCGCGGCCGGGTTGCCGCCGGAGGTCACAACAGCACTCAGGCCACGGGGTGAACGGTAATGGACGGGAAAAAACTTGCTTAGACTCGGCTGGACATCTGCATCGATCGCGAGGACCTTCAGGCCGAAGGCTGCGAGCAAGCCGCCCAGATTGGCGGCGACGGTCGTCTTACCGACGCCGCCCTTGGTGGAGACGAAGGAGATAACAGCCGGCACGGTCGGATATCCAGTACAGCGTCATCGGTTGAGCAAAGGAGCAGTTGAAGAAAGGGAAAGTGCTGAACTACGTTGGTTCGTGGGACGGGCCACGTTGACCATTGTCGACGTCAGCGGCGGTGTCGCTACCCTCGGAGCGCGTCAATTGCGAAGCAATCCAGTTTTCATACTCGTCCACGGGAAAGAGACGACGGCGACCCACACGTATCGACGGAGGCATCGGCAACCCCAGCGTCAGGCGGTTACGCGCGGTCGCAGGCGCGATATGCAGCTCGCGCGCGATTTCTTCCAGCGTGTAAAACCGCCTGCTCGTCACTCTGCCTCCGCGAAGAGAAAAAGCCTCACGGGTCCACCGCCTGCTGTTTTTGTACAGGCACGTCTAGTCTTGTCCATTACTCGAACGTTCCTATAATTGAGGTACAAAATCATCGTAGGAATGCGAGGTCAACATGTCAAGCACCACCGATCACGGGAACTACCATCAGCGCGTCGCGCAGGTGCGCGAACATCTTGAGCTATCCCAGGACAAGATGGCCCGTCAGCTCGGACTGTCACTGCGCGCCTATGCGAACTACGAACGTGGCGAGCGTGCAATTCCCATTGAACTGCTGCGCGGCCTGTACGAGCAGTTTTCGGTTGACCCTGTTTGGCTGCTGACCGGTGACGGCAATGTGATCTTCGACCGCGATGTGCGATATCGGCTCGATCAGAAAACGCTCGACAATGTGCTAATGGCTGTTGAGCGAATCGAGCAACGCCTTCCAGTGTCCCTCGATGCCAAGAAAAAGGCACGGCTCGTTGGGCTGCTCTACGAGCAATGCCAACTCCTCGGAGACAGCGCCGACGAGATCCTGAAAGACTCGCGGATCGGACGCCTGACAAGGACGTTTCGCTGAAGTCGACAACCGGCAAAAACGTTGAACAGCGCGCAACAAGCGGCGGCCCGGCGCTAAGCTTCTGGCTTTCCGCATTTGCCCGGCCCATTCGACGCGGGCAAAAGCGCAGCATCCGTCGAGGAGGTCCGTGATGGCGCGTCTGGACGACCTACGTGAAGAACTGGAACAGCTAGGCAGGGAGATCGAGGAAGAGGTGCTACGGAATCGTGGCGTGCTCCAGTATGTCTACGCGCCCTTGACCGATAGGCCGGTTCGACTCGACCTCGACATCGCGCCACATACGCGCCACCGGCTGCGGATCAGCATCTCGATGCAACTGCCCAACGACGAACCACCATGAAGGTTCGCCCTGCACTTCCATCTACCTGACATGCGTTGCGCATTCGATGCATCGCGCTCTACGCTGTACACGCCACCATGGGCAGCTCGCCCAGTCCAGAGCGTACTGCGGTTGCGTTGCGTCCATGTCGATAGGCGCGAGACCAACGCATACCGGCGCTGCACGCTAACGCGTCGCCTCCCGTCTTTCCGCCGTTGACTGAGCCCTGCCATCAGCTCGCCTACTCGGCAAAGAAAGCACTGACACGTACAGCATATTTCCGTCGAGCCGGATTTCCGGCGCCGCGCGGGTACTCGCCCTCGTTGCCAACGCACTTACACGGATTTTCCCAAGCGCATCAAACGCGTCCCCCCGAGCGTATGCGTCCGAGTACGAACATGCGATGACCCGCTGCGCGCGTCCCTGCTCTCCATAGCGCAACGCTGTGCAAATTTGCAGAACGCCGCGCCACGCGGGCGATGGTTTCCTAAGATCAAATCTCGTTTGTCGTTCTTCGTCGCCAAGCATTAATGTCCGTGCGTGACGGCAAGCGGCACGATCATTCATTCCCATGGGAGGTCATTGATGAGTCACCGCGACGTGATAAGTGATCAGGATCTCATCCGCTCGGCGTTTCCGGATTGGAACGCAATTCAACACACCATGACATCGCCTGACGTATTCAACGTTGTCTCCGATATTGTGTTCGACTGGACGAGCGTCGCGCTTGCGATGTTGATGCTGCATCGCTTCGGATGGTGGTCGGCGCCGGCGGTCGTCGTCTGGATTGGCAACCGACAGCGAGCACTCGGCAACCTGCTGCACGATGCTGCACACCGCAACCTCGCCTGCTCGAGTTTCATCAACGACACGCTGGCGCGTCTTTGCATCGCGCCAGCGCTGCTCAACAGCCTCGCCCTCTATCGTGAGCTCCATGCCCGCCATCACGCATGGCTGGGCGATCCGCGGTTCGATCCCGACTACATCGCAGTCAGGCCCGAGCCAGGCGAAAGCTGGTACAAGCCATTTTTTAAGGTGTCGCTCACACTGCCCGCGTGGTTGGCTTCCACGTTCGGGCATGTGCGTCTGTTACGACTCACCTGGTTGCAGCTCTGTGGCATCATCGCCTGGTGGGCGGCCATACTGGGTGCCATTACACTCGCCTGGGGAGCTCATGTCGCCGGGCACTTCGTCTGCTTCTGGATGCTGGCACGCGCCACCGTCTTTCACGTGATTACCACGTTTCGGGAGCTCTGTGATCATTTCGGCTTGCGTCCGGGTGGGATTTTCCATTACACGCGCGACGTCTCTTCCGATAGCCTATGGCGCTGGATCATTCATCCGCGCAACAACGGCTACCACCTCACGCATCATCTGATTCCGTCGATCCCCTATCACCGCCTGGCTCACGCGCATCGGGCATTGCTGGCATTGCCCGCCTTCGCTGGTGCGGCCAGAGTCTGCCACACGTATTTTCGCGGACCTGAGGCGGTTGTACGCGAATGGGAAATCGGTCTGGGAGACCAAAATGGCGCAGCGTAACCTCGGTGCAGTCCGTGTGGCCGCGTTGCTGGTCTCTGCAAGCTACGGTGTCGCCTTCCTGCTCGGCTCCGGCGAAATGGCCGTCCATGCCGGGATGGCCGGCAGTCTGTATGCGATCGTCACGGCGCTCGGCATACTCGCGCTTGGTCTGGCCGCGCCGACGCTCTGGCGAGGACGCCAACTCATCTGGGACGTCTTCGGCGAGCGCTATGGCCCGGCCGTGCGCAAGCTTGTGGCGCTACTGTCACTCGTCTGGATGTCCGGCGTGCTGGCCGCCCAGATCCATGGCGGTATCGCGGTGCTTGTCGCGGTGGGCCTGCCGGCAACCCACGCACTGGCTTTGATTGCGGCAGCGTTGCTGGTCATGTCTTCCGTTGAACTCGGCATGGCCGCGATGCTGTTCGCCTTCTGCCTCATGGGGACAAACATCGCGCTCCTGCATGCGCTTATTCAATCGAACGGACTGTCCGTTTACCTGCATGCATGGCCATCGTTCTTTCGCGAGATAGGCAACGCCCCACCGGCTGAAACCGTGGTTACCATCGCCGCGATTGGCTTCCTCGTTGTCACCGGTTCCGACTATCAGCAGTTCGTCATCACGGCGCGTCGACCGCGAGATGCCTGGCTGGGCTGCGCGCTCGCTAGCGTATTCCTCATGGTGACGGGGTTTCTTCCGGCTGCTACGGTTGTCGCAGCGCTCCATGCCGGAAGGCTGTTCGGCCTGATGGATGCAGCAAGTGCGGTCCCGTGGATCATGCTACAGACTGGTGGAGGGATGGGGCCACTCTGCATCGGTGCTATTTTGCTTGCTGCCCTCGGGTCGGGTACGGCCGTCACGCGTGCGATGGCCTGCGCACTCGAAGGCCTCCGTCCGGTTGCTGGCCGTCACGGCCACGCGTCGCGCATACTGATCATCGCCATCGGCTGTGCGATTGCGAGTGACGGTCAGGCGATCGTAACGACGATCGTTTCCTTGAACGTCGTATATGTTGCGGCCATCGGGTTACTGTTCGTCCTTCACGAGACCGGACGACAGGTTGCACCGCGTTGTGCACCCTTGATGATGCTGTCAGGCGCAGCGACATCACTGACGGTCACTGCCGTGCGTTGCACAGGCGTCAGCAGCATACCTGTCTGGCTTCCACTTCCTGCGGGACTGGCCGCGTCGGCCTGCGTGCTGGTTGCATGGCGCGTCGAACTTTTGCGCCGCCGTGCGCAGTCGTAAAATAGCCCGCTGCGATCCCAGAGAACGCAGCGTTGCCGGGAAGCACTTTGCGAAATCCGAATCTGCAGATCGGAATGCCCGCAAGGCTCGCTGCGTGAATCGACTACCTCAGATCACAAGGACCAGTCACGTGCGGCTTGCTTGCTCAAGCCCTGGCTGACCCAGACTTCGGCGCGCTGCATCCACGACCAGCGCACTGATCTCCGCGAGGGGCTCGGGCTCCGACTCCCAGTGGTGCCAGTATAGGTCGATCAGCACGTCATGGCCGGGGGCGAGCGCGACCAGTCTGCCGGACTGAATTAATGGCTCGGCTTGCAACGCCGGCACCAGGCCATACCCGAGGTCGTCCAGTATCGCATCGAGCAGCGCAGTCGGTGATGGAAAATAATGCTTGAGGTACTTGCCCACCGACACGCCGAAGCGCGACTCCAGAAAGGCGTCATGTAGCGCGTCCTTCCTGTTAAACAGGACTGCCGTAGTCCTGAGCGCATCAGCCAGCGTCACGCCATTGGGAAAATTCTTGGACACAAACTTGGGTGTCGCCACGCACTGATAGCGCATCTGGCCGACCGGTTCGGCCAGGAAACCGTCGACAGACTTCCGGTGCGTGGACAGGCATCCCTTGACGTCGCCGCGTGTGAGGGCGTCCAGCGTATGATCCTGGTCGTCAACGACGACCTCAAGCGCTACATGGCGATGTGCCAGTTCCCGGGCGACGGGTCCGAACCATGTGGCCAGCGAATCTGCATTGACCGCGAGCGCGACGGCCGTCGTAGCCGCGCTTCCTGGCATGACGCGCCGAAGCAGCTCGTCCTGCAACAGTCGTACAGACATGAAATAACGCAGAACGTCTTCACCAGCCTTTGTAGGGGTGAGTGGCGGCTCGCGACTCAACAGCAGCGTCCCTAGCGACTCCTCGAGAAGTTTGACCCGACGTGACGCTGCGCCACGAGAAATATTCAACGCAGCCGCGGCCCGGGTGAAATGTCGATGTTCGACGACCGCGGCAAACGTCTCCAGCTGAAACATATTTAACATCGTGCCCTCTTTCACCGCGACTCTTCGCCTGTGTGACCGTTAGGGCATACAAAGTAGCGGTAGGTGCGTAATGTCATGGTGATGTTCCTTTCATCCACCTGCTCGGCGCGATATCAGCGATAACTTTCTGCTTTTTTCGACTTCAGACGGACTGCCCTTCACTCGGGGGAGCAAAGTGATGCGCGACTTTCCTCCGGTTCTTCCTCGCCCCTTGGAAGCGCCCATGTTACGCACCATCGCTGGCATGTCATATCCGGGCGTCATCACCTGCGGTCGGAAAAGGAGCAAAAAGATTGTCCTGATCATCCGCGAGCGATTCCTCGGCACGCACCCGAATGATCTATGTTGCTGTCCGTTGAACGATGATCGCGCTCTGTTCCGGCGCTTGCCTGAGGAGCGCCTGAATGGCATCTTCTTCTCCAGCGAAACCCATAACGCTGAAGGAGTGATTCCATTCAAACGCCCATGCCCATATCCGCTCCCCCCAGCGGGACGACGGATATCGAACACGACCAGACGCGCCCCGGGCGCAAACCGAAGATCTCTGCACGCAAGGTCAAGGCTATCGTGGCGCTGACTACGCAGCAACGCCCGGATAACGCGACGCACTGGAGCACGCGAAGCATGGCCGCGG
>NZ_PYUC01000016.1:0-163380 GCF_003028655.1 Trinickia symbiotica | reverse complement strand
CTGCACCGCGACTTCGGGATTCGCTGCCAGTTCTTCCATCGTGTACACCTGTCCATTAAAGTTGTTAATGGGCACGATGCTCGCGTCAGAACTCCTGCGCTTCAAGGCGCCTTTGCCGGGTGCTTACAGGCGGAAATCCGCACCACGCATATGACGGGGCTGGTAACGGACATGGGCATCGAGGTCGGCCGTCTCGTCTATTGGAATTGGCCGCGCAATGGCCCCATGAGGGACGCGACGTTCGTGCGCTGCGACCGGCAGCGTCTTGCGCTGCTGGCCTCGCTGCTTGGCTCGTTCTTTTTCGGCGGTCTTGCTGGGGCGATCGGCTTCAAGCATATCGGCTTTGTCGTTACCGTGCCGTTGGCCGCCCTGCTCGTCGCGCTTGCGGCGGTGCCGTTGGTGGATGATGTCCTCGGGTTGGACACGGTATGCGGACGGCGCGCTGTTTGACGCAGGCGAGTTTGCATCACATCTTGAATGCGTTGCTCGCCCCGTAGAATTGCAATTCGATTCACGGACGAAAGGCACAGGTCGAGGATCTCGCGAGTCGGCAAGCTGGCTACCAGCGTCGAGACTTTGCTTGGCTTGCACCAACGGCACTTTGCGATTTTATTGCTCGGCTCAGGTGCCGCGCGAGGCCGAGCTCGATGAATACCCGAGGCGCCACTTGGTGAGGCCGCCGAACTCAAATATGAAGCTTAGCTGTTGCCGCGACCAGCGACGTCTCTTCCTCCAGTTCGCGTCGTGCGGCCTCAATCGGCGGTTCTGCCCGACGTATGATTCCGCCCCGTAATGACCATCGCGATCGGGCACGCGCAACAAGAAGGATTTTGCCTTCCCCCCAGCAGACGATTGTGGCTCGATCTTTCATGCCTTCCCGTGTGCTGCAAACGCTTAATCATTCGCGGTTCTCTATAGCATTTCGCCGGTGTCAGTGCCTGCGTCGAGCGAGCGAAATTTGTCGGCTTCGTCCATAAGGCCCATTAGCCGTGCGAGCACTGGCCATTTGACGAGGGCTTCTTTATAGGCGAGGCGCGTTTGTTCGTCGAAGTAGTGGCAGGGATCGACTTCAGGCACATGGCTCGCGAGACCTCTGATATCGTTGAGCGGCCAGCCGCGTGCGTTTGAATCGTCGGCCGTCATTTTTGGTCCACCCACACGCCGTCGGGCGTCTTTACCGCATAACCGTCCGCCGTCTTAATCGTCACGGTGCCCTCGTTTTCGCCGACCATCTGCGTCTGCGGCAAACCGGCGGCATACTGCGACAACGCAACCCCCGGCTTGAAAGGGCTGTTCGACACCAAGTTCGAGAGCAGTTGCGCCAGCGCGAGAAAGCTCGTCGGGGTATCAATGACGGTTGTCGGCCCATGGGCGCCGGAGAACCCTACAATCCGCACGCCCACGGGGTCGTGAATGATGCGAGGCGTGGGAATCTCGCGCAGCCCGGCCACTTGGTTTGCGTCGCCGCGCAAAGCTGCGCCGTGTTCTGGCACGAATACGATCACGGCGCGGCGACCCGATTTCCCGATCAAATCAGCCAACTGATCAACTTCGTTCATCAAGGTATTGACGCGGTAGGGGTACGACGCGAGGCTCGTCAATTGCTCCTTGCCGACGACTCTGTTGCCGTCGTGCAGGCTGATCGTGTTGTAGTAGAGCGCGATAGGTCCCGGTGTTTGCGCCCGCTGGGCGTACCAATTGGCCCAGGTCGAGTAGTCGTCGTGGACGACGGAGCCGTCGAACGCGTGCATCGCAACGGTGGCGTTCGCGTTCGATTCGACCGTCACGCCGGGGGCCCCGGCGTTGGCTTTGGCGAGGTCGAGGAAGTTGTCGAAGTGCCCATCGTGATTCATCAAGATTTGCGGCGTGAAGCCCGCGCGTGCGAGATTGTCGAGCAGATAGCAGGGCTGTGGCGCCGGCTCGTAAAGGTTGGCGTGCGCCTCCTGCCCGCAGCTCGCGCGCAGCACGCGGATGGCCGCGGGCCCGCTGTAGCTTGCTGCGGTGCTGAAATTCGTCAGCAGGTAGTCAAAGTGGCCCAGCATCGGATTGTCGCGGGCCTTGACGACATCGAGATCATCCCACGACAAAGAGCAGATATGCAGGATGATGATGTCGAATTGTTGGTTGGGATCGCCGTTGAGTTTGCCGAACGTGACTTGCCTTTGTGATTCGGCCGTGCGAAACGCAGCCAATGCGGCATTGTGATCGAGCGGCTGCTCGACGATGCCGGCACTGCGTGCTCCGCCGGGCGAAGGGCTTTGCACCTGCGTGATCGCAAGGCTCAGCGTATGCCATATTGGCAAGGCGATCAGCGCGACGACAATGAACGTCGTCACACGCAGCCAGCGGTTGACGAGCCAGTGACCGAGGATCACGGCAATGATGCCGATGATGAGCGCGGGCGGCAAAAATCGCCCGACCAACTCGAGCCAGTAGCCGAGCGTAAACGATCCAAGGCCTTTTGCCTCTTCGAGCACCCGCGCAAACGGCGGCACGAGCGCCTCGTAGTAAAACAGGGGCACGCCGACACAAAGCCCCACCGTGAACCGAACGAAGCGCAAGCCGCGCGACCGGATCGGATTCGTCAACGCGAGCCCGATGACGAATGCAATGTTCGCGAACCATACTGGCTTGAGGTGTCCCGTCGCGAACAGGTAGAGCTTTAGGATGAAATAGAGATTCCAAAATGTCATTGGTCGATTTCCTTGCGCGGCGGAATCGCTTCAGATATACGTTCGTCTTTGCTCGGTCGTTTCTCAGCGCATTCTCCGCCCGTTCAATACCGCGCCCGGTCGAGCGCGAGCAGCGCACGCAATGAGCGCCTGACACTGTGCACTAGTCGAGCATAGCCCTCGATGCCCATCAACATCACTTCCTTGAACCCGGCAAGCGGCCTATCTTCGATAGGCCGCTCTTCGTTGCTTAGCCACGCATCGGCCCGCCCGAACGTGCACTGCACGAACTGACGTTCCTGGTCGAGCGTCAGAGTTTCGAACTGCAAGCCCAATAGACGACCTGCAACGCGCGTGACACGAGTCGGGAAGTGGAAAATGCGGTCGCCGCGGCTTAGCGTGACATACAGAGACTGTCCGCGCTCGATCGCAATACCATCCGCGGGTAACGCGAGCCCAAGGCCGCCCGTCGAATAATCGCTCGTCATGCAGGCGATCGTCGTGCCGTCCGCGAGCAGCAAGGTGGCCGGCACGCGCATCGCGATCCGATGCGTCACGCGCACTTGCTTAGCCTCGCTCGCCACGCTCACCGCCGCGCCGAGCAGCGCAAGGTTATACAGCGTCCAAACCATGTTCATGACGATGGTCGGCCCCTCGCCGTTTGCATTGAACGCGAGCCGCCAGACGCCCGCGGCCAGCGCGATAAGGTTCAGGCCGAGCAGGGTCAAGTAAGGCTTCGATACGGCCCAATCGAAGTAACCCTCGTCGACACGGCCGCCCTTCTCCGTGACGTTAAACTTGCCGTGCTTCGGACTAAACAGCGCGAACGTCGTCGGCAACGCGATGTACCAGGCGAGCACCGATTCGTAGACTTCGGCCCAGAACGAGTGCCGGTACTGCCCCTGCATGCGCGAGTTGGCGATGTTCGAGAGAAAGATGTAAGGCAGAACGTAGCTCGCAATCGTCGTTGCGGCGGCGTTGATGAAATAGAGCTGGAAGAACAGGTAAGCCATCGGCATGACGAGGAAAATCAAGCGCGGCACCCCGTAGAAGAAGTGCATCATCGCGTTGCCGTAGCACAGCCGCTGGAAGAAGCCCAAGCCGCGCCCCAGGAATGGATTGTCGATGCGGAAGATCTGCGCCATGCCGCGCGCCCAGCGCGTGCGTTGCTTGATATGTCCCGCAAGGCTTTCGGTGGCAAGGCCCGCTGCCTGCACGGTAGGCAGGTAGGCCGTCGTATAACCTCGGCGATGCAGCCGCAATGCCGTATGTGCGTCCTCTGTCACCGTCTCCACCGCCACCCCGCCCACGGCCTCGAGCGGCTCGCGCTTGATGATCGCGCACGAGCCGCAGAAAAACGATGCGTTCCATAGGTCGTTGCCGGCTTGCACGAGACCGTAGAAGAGCTTGCCTTCGTTCGGCACCCGGTTGAATGTGCCCAAGTTGCGCTCGAACGGATCGGGCGAAAAAAAGTGGTGCGGCGTTTGGACCATCGCGCAATTCGGATCGCGCAGGAACGTTCCCATCGTCATCTGCAAAAACGAGCGGGTGGGAATGTGATCGCAATCGAAAATCGCAATGTATTCGCCGTGCGTGACCTTCAACGCCGCATTGATGTTGCCCGCTTTGGCGTTGCGGTTGTCGGCGCGGATTAAATACTCGATGCCGGCCTCGCGCGCAAAAGCCTGGAATTCGGAGCGGCGTCCGTCGTCAAGCAAGTAGACGCGCAGCTTCGACGATGGCCAATCGATGCCTTGCGCTGCGAACACGGCCGGGCGCACGACGGCAAGCGGCTCGTTGTAGGTGGGGATGTAGATGTCGACGGTCGGCCATGTCGACGGATCGGCCGGCAGCCGGGCAACCGTCCGATTGAGCGGCCATGCGGTTTGGATCAACCCGAACGTCATGATGATCCAGGTATACATCTCGGCCGAGAACAGCGCATAGCCGACGATCGCCTCGCCGGGCGTGCGAAACGTCAGCGTTTCGGTGACACGCCAAACCACGTAGCGAGCCATCGCCAGTAGCGATAACGTGGCTAGCATCAGCACGGGCAGTCGCCCCGGCAACCTCCGCACAACCAGCGCAATCGCCATCAGCAGCACGAAGAGTTGTACTTGGGCCGGCGCCAGCAAGGGCGAGACGCTCCCTGCCACCCAAAGCAGCGCACCGAGCAGCGCGGACAGGGCCGGCAGCCAGCGCATATTGCCGACGCGCTCGGCACTATGCTCGAGTGCGTCGCCGCAACGCTGCCACGGCAAACGTGCGATAAGGGCCTCGAATCGCCGCCAAATGCCGCGCACGAGCAGTGCACTCGGCAGCAGCGCGCGTTCGAGCCGATCGAGCGCTTCACGGGCTCGCGATATATCGGTGCGAAGCCGCGGGCGCGGTGGGCGCACGAATGCACGCCATAGCCAAGCGCGGGGGCTGCGCGAATCGAGCACGCCCCAGCGCGCGGCAAGCGCCACCCACAGGCCATGCGCCCACTGCCGTGGCCGATCGAGCTTGCCGGGACGCGGTGGCGCAAACACGACGCGCACGAACCAATCGAGCGCGGTGCGCTGTGGCGGTAGGCCCAGCCCCGCCGCCATCCACTCGATCAAGCGCAGGCGAGCGACGCGCAGCGCGGCAGCGATTCGCTTTTTCATGGCGCCGGCTCCGCGGAATCGGCGAGATCGCCGTCCAACCAGGCGTCGAGCCAATTCGCGAGCCCGTGCAGGTCATGCGACGCTTGCGAATGCGGCACATCGTCGAAGATCCATCCGCCCCGGGCGAGCGATTCGGGTACCGCCGCATCAAAATGCACGCGGTGGACGAGCTCGAGCGCATTGCCAACGGCCGCGCGCAGCAGCGCGAGCGCATCGCGTTGCATGTCGCGAGCGGGGTTGAGCCGGTTCACGACAACCTTGACCCTCGCAGCGGACTGATGCAAGCGTGCGAAGCGGCGCGCGAGCGTCGCGCAGGCGGCCGGCTCGAGCGGGGTGGCGCACAGCACGAGATCGGCCGCCGCGATCGCTTGCGCCGCCTGCTGCGACGGGAAGCGCGCCGTGTCGATGAGGACCACGCCGCGCGGCGGGAAATCGATCTGGGCCAGCGCATCGGTCAGCCAACGCGGCTTCGCCGCGAGCCGGGACTCGTATTCGGTGCGCTCCGCGAGCGTGGTTTCCCCGTGCGGCGCGAACAGGACCCCATCCGCGTTACGCCAGGTGTGATCGCGCCACGGCTCGACACGCCCCGCCATCGCTTGTCCCAGTCCCACCTGCGCGAAGCTGTCCAGTCCCAGATGCGCCCCTAGCATGTTTTGCGGATCCAAATCGGCCGCCGCGACGGGGCGGCCGCGCCGCGCAAGCAGCACGGCCAATGCGGACGTCAGGGTCGTGCGCCCGGCGCCGCCCGTCGTTGAAATCAGCGCAATCGTCTTCATCGCGCGCCGTCCATTTCGCTAACCTTGCCCTCGTTCGAGGCGCCTTCCAAATCGGGCAGCAAGCGTCCCTTGAGCACAACCGGCTCCATCACGCAGGGCACAGCGTGAGCGGGATCGAAGCCGTGCATAACTCGCAGGGCGCCGCGGGCGCCGAAACGCTGCGCAACGAGCCAAAACGGAATCGCGACCACGATGCCGGCCAGAAAGCACAGGATCACAAACGTCATCATTTTGCCTCCTGTTCGCCGCGCACCGGCATGGGCCATGGCTGTGCCCCGCGCCGACCGACCGCTGCTGTACGCGGTGGCGACGGGTGCGCGGCCAGCCTGTGCCGCGTCGAGGCCCAAGGTTCCGCGCCCGGCCGTTCAGGCTCGGGCGCCCGGCCGATGTTTTTCGGCATCCCTTCGACCGCTTGAGCCGCGGATGGGGAGACGGCGCCTGCCCGCGCCGCTTCGGAACCGGTCCGCTGCAGCCGGCCGTCGCGCGTGGCAACGACCGGGGGAAACAGATCGCCGTAGTCGGCGATCGGCACCCGTCGATTGGCCTCGGCCAGCTCCTTCACCTCGCGCTCGATGCTCGCTTCGGCCAGGTAGACCACGCGGTCGGAAACGTGCTCGACCGGAACCGTAAAAATACGTTGGAGCGCGGTATCCGCATCAGGCAGCCGGCAGGCGAACAAGAACACATAAAGATGAGCGGAATCGGCCGTGAGGACATCTCCCGCGCGACGCGGCGCGCAATGCCGCAACGCTTGCATGTGCGCGACGTCGGGCAACAGCATCACCTTAGCGAGCACGTGCGGCAGATCGAGCACGGCGCCGCGCGCCAGCACGGCTTCGATGCGCTCGCAAAATGCCGCGACGGGCAGGTAGCCGCGCACGTTGTCGGTCAGCGCGGCTGCCAATGCGGCTCGGTAGTCCGCTGCGATCGGGCGCGTATCGAGCTGGCCGTGCAGCGAACGAAGCAACGACTGCATACGCGAGAACGGCAAATCGCGCCCCACGATCAGATTCGCGCCGAGGCTGAGCAGCAGCAGCTCGTACTGATGACGCAGCGCCTCGCGGCGCTCGACAACGACGATCTTGAGCGCGCGCCCACAGTCGCGCCTCAGCCGATGCACGGCCGCGCATAAGGGTTCGAGCATGGAGCGGTCGCGGTAATCGAGCAGAACCGTCGCCGCCTGTGCACCGGCGCACGCGGCCACCGCCGCCGCTGGGTCCGCGACCACCTCCCATTGCGGCGGGACCCAACTCTCGCTTGCCACGACGGCGCGCGTGGCAACGACGCGCATTTCGTCGCGAGCGAGCCGCAGGCCGGACTGCACTGTGCCCTCGATGGATTCCGGCACGAGGCTCAAGTGCCCGTCCTCCGTGAACCGCAAGGCGCGCGTCTCGCCTGTCGCCAACGCGCGTCCCGCGCGCCAAAACTCGACGTGCCAGAGCAATTCGCCATGAGTGTGATTCATCCGGGCCACACCGGCGCACGCGCCGTGAAACTCGTGGTAGCCGGCATGTTGCGCGGTTTTGTCGCCCATAAACTCGTCGGCGTTCGGATGGAGCGTCGGGCCTGCTTCGCGGCCGACGCGCGACCGATCGAGCAGCAGCACGAGCGTAATGCGCCGCGCCGCGCACCAGTTCGCGAGCAGCATGCCCTCGCGGGCCAGCGCGTCGGGATCGCCCCATGTCAACCAGCGTTCGGCGCCTTCGACGATGACGAGCGCGTTCGCATGCAAGCCGAATCGCTTGAGTGCGCGCAGCCCGCCGTATAATCGAGCGAACGGCGCACGGTCCACGGTGCGTGGCACGCTCGACGCCGCGTCCGGGCCGGGCGCTTCGGGCATGGCCAGAACATTCAAGCCACGCGGCCACCCGGGCACGACAGTGCCGGCACCGAAACCAAGCTCCCGCATACGTGCCGCCGCCTGCGGCCGCGTGCGCGACAACACGATTGTTACGTGGCGCGTCGCGGCGGCCTTCGCCGTATCCGCGATCAAAGCATCGCAGGCGCTCGTGCACGGCTTGGCGTAGATCGCATAGAGTTTGCCCGGCGCCAATTGAGCGACTTCGTCGGGCAGCGCGTCGATCGCGAGCCGGTTGCTCTTGGGCGAGCTCACTCGCAATGCCCCGCGCAGCCGCGCCGCCAGGCGAGTCGAGCGCCCGCCCGAGGCGATACTGGCCGCTGCACCTGAACGGCGCACCTCGTTACGCTCGTGGGCCGGTTGATTGCGTTCGTCCATGGCCTAGTAACTCGAATAAAGGCTGACTGACTTCGGCGATAGGCTCGTGTCCGGCTTGCGCGCGTCGAACGAATACCGCACGTAGACCATCCCGGAGCTCGGCGCGTAATCGTGAGCATGATCGATATCGATCCGCAACCCGGCCACCCAGTGAGGGTTGAACCGATACTGAACCACCCCGCTTAGCCCGTAAGAAAAACTGAGTCCGCGCGTGGAACTGCCGGCGAAAACGTTGTTCGCGGCAGCCTGTGCCGACGGCAAGTTCGGCGCAGCGGGCAACCCATCGGGGTAGAACGCCGAGTCCCTTTCGTAAGAATTGGACGCGCCCACGGTGGCGGTTAGATCCCATGTCAGCGCGCCGCGCCTGCCGTTCCACTCGATCGGCATCCCAACCGACAAATACCGCTGTGGACTGTAGTACCCGCCCTGACCGTAAGTATAGAAACGCAGATTGTTCGTGTAATGCCACCAGTTTCCGACGAGGCCCGCACTTACGCGCATCGCGCGGTCCTCGTAGACAGGCGTTGTAAAACCCGTTCGTAGCGTCACTTCCTGATTCGAGGCGACGTGTTTGCCAGTCAACACACCCGCACCCAGCTCGGAGAAGAGGCTAAAGCGTCCCAGATCGACGCCCGTATGCCAGTCTATGCCGTCCCGGCGGACACCTCCCCACACCGCGTTCGTCCACGGATCGCGCAGACCGGCGTACGAAAGCTCACTGCTTGTCTCGGGCCGCCGCGATGCGCTCAGCGAAAAACTCGCGGAGCCCGCGTCGAACCGATAGCGCACTCCGCCCACGAGGTAATGCACCGGAAAGCCCAATGGCGTCGTACCCAGGTCGAAACGCCAAGCGTCGGATAGAAAGCCCGTGCCGAACCCGACGCCGTTTGCTTGTTGATGCAGGACGTTCGCGGCAGGCAGCTCGCCCGGCGCGAAGGCTGAGTACGTGCCGAACCGAGCGAGCGCATATGAAGGTGGATCGGTGATCGATAACGTGCCCGCATCGAGGTGAACGGCATCGAGGTGCACGAAAAAATGCCCCTCGTAGCGATAGGGCATCTGCACGTAAATCGGCACCTGCTGAGCGTGGTAGTCGGAGATGCCGGCATCGCCTGCCTTGAACGCGGGCATCCAGCCGGCCTCGATCTCGGGGGCGCGGCGCTGATCGAGGTCGGCGAGCGCAGCTTGCGCCGGTGTGCCTGCCGGGCTGCGCGATACAACGCCGTCCGCATGCTCTTGCTCCATTGAAAGGCGATAAAGTGCCGCTGCTTTATCGTACTGACCGAGTTCCTGTGCTACGCGCCCCGCCTCGACGGTCACGTCCGGGCGCGCGGGATCATCCTTTTGCAAGGCGTCGGTCAATTGTGCCGCTTCTTGCGGGCGATGCAGCGCAGTCAGCCGGCGCGCCGCCGACAGCCGGGTGTCGACGTCATCGGGCGGCGTGGCCTCTATCACCGTGTGCACGAGGCGCAACGCCGCGCTGCGCTGGCCACTGTCTTCGAGCACCCGTGCTAGCGCGAGAAGCGCCTGCGGGTCGTCGGGCGATTGCGCAAGCACCGGTGCCAGCGCTTCGCGCGCGGCGTCGAAATGACGTTGCGCGCGCTCCACGTCGGCCAATTCCAGCGCGTAGCGCTTGTCGCGTTTGCCGGCCGGGCTCGCCTGCGACAACAGGCTGCGCGCTTTGCCGTAATCGCGTTCATCGAGCGCGGCGTCGGCCTCCCGTAGCACGAGACGCAACGCTTGGTCTTCGAGGCGGGCGCTTTGCTGCGCGGTCAAACTGGACTCACGTCGCACCCGCGCCAGCCGGGCGGCCAGCGCATCGTTGCGCTCGGCGCTGCCGAGCAGATCGCCGTAGCGTAGTTCGACGTCCACATCGGTCTCTTTCGGATGACGCGCCATCCAACCGCGCATCAGTGCGAGCCCTTCATCGGCATGACCCTCGTCGATGAGGAGGGCGCCGACCGATGCGGTAATGTACGGATCCTCGCTTCCTTGCTCTCGCGCAACGTCCAATGCGCGCGCCGCCGCATCGCGGTCGCCACTCGCGAGCGCTGCGCGCGCTTGTCGCAATGCGATCTGAGCATCGATGCGCCTTGCGAGAGACTGCATGCCTTCGGTGCGCGCATCGGGTGGAACGCCCGCGAGTACCGCCTGCGCACCCGCAAGGTCGTCGATCGAGTTCCGGTACAGTGCCGCGGCGTAACGCATTTCGGTCGAGTCGTGCACGGCTAGGCCCTCGTCTATGACCGCGCGGCCCAGTTGTGGCAACCCCAGGTCCCGGTAGAGGCGCGCGAGCGAAAAGCGCGTCCATGGCGCATCGGGCGCGAGCCGCAGTGCCGTTTCGTAGGCCTGCGCGGCTGGCCCCTTCTTGCCGGCCGAATCCAAACGCTGCGCCTGCAGTGTCATGCTATCCGCACGCAAGCCGGCGAGCGCTTGGCGAGCGGCCTGCCCCCCGAATCGTTGGCTCAGCGCGTCGAGCAGGCCTGCAATCTCGCTTTCTCGGCCGGTCTCGCGCAATAAAGTCTGCATGTTTTCGACGGCACCGCTATTGAACTGCCGGCCTGAGAGCAGTTGGCGCAGCAGAGGCTCGGCGGCAGCCCAGTTACGCTGCGCAAGCCACGCATCGGCCAGTAGTTGTTTCGCCTGGTCGTTCTCCGGGTCTAGCGCGAGCGCCGCCTGCGCGTCGCGTTGCGCCTCGTGCGCGCGCCCGGCCGCCGCGGCCTCGCGGCCTTTCGCAATTGTTCCCCAGAGCAGCGCTGTACGGGCAAGCCCCTCCCATCTGGATCTGTTGCCGGGGGCAAGCGCGGCGGCGCGCTGAAACAGCGCGCGTGCCTCATCGTGGCGGCCCTCGCGCAGCCGCACGAGCCCCAGGCCCCCGACCGCTTCGGCGTCCTCGCCGCGCGCGCCCGCCGCGCGCGTGAGGAGACGATCGGCGGTCGCTACATCACCACGCGTGAGCGCCCGCAACCCCGCCTCCTGCGCGATGTAGTCGGAGTTCCGCTCGAGCTTTACTTGCGCCTGGCGTTGTGCCTCGAGCGTCGCCGCGCGGTCCTTGAACTCTGTGTCGTCGGGCTCGAACGCCAAATAGGCGTGAATCGCGTCGAGATAGGCGACATCGGTGCCGGCCGACTGCAGCACGCTTCTCCATGCATTCATCGCTTGCATGTGATCGACGTCCTCACGTCGCGCCAAGGACCTTGCGAGCCGGTTCGCTTCGGCGCGCGTTGTGCTCTTTTGGTTGAAGAGACCGACGAGCGCAAGCGCTGCGGACGTATCGCTCGGATCGGTGGCCACGCGCTGGCGCAGCGCTGCAACCGCTTGCGCGTAGCCGTCCGCCGTGCCAGCGAGGATCCGGTAGTACTCCGCGCCGAGCGCGCCGGGCGGCGCGCCATGCGGGAAAAGCGTTCGCAAGCGCCGCACGGCCTCCTCGCTTCGTCCGCTGCGCGCCAGCAGACGAATCGTCGCCAACTCGCCACGGCCGCTCGTGGCCGAGCGATATTCGTCTTCTAGCTGCAACGTCGTGGTGGCGTTCGGCTCGCGTGCTTTCAGGCGATCGAGCAGCGCCGTGGCCGTGCGCGCTTGACCGAGCCGCAACTCGATGCGCACGGCCTCGCTCAGCAGCACCGGATTGTCGGGGGCAATCAAGAGGGCTTTGTTGACGGCCTGCAACGCGAGGTCGTCGCGGTGCTTCGCGGCCCACAAGCGCGCGGTGGCGAGAAGGCGCCCCTCGGGGGTCGCCGGCGGCGCCAACTTGGCCGCATCGGCGCCGTCCAACGCGGTCGCGGGCTGGGCCGCGCCCGTCCAACCCAGCGCCGTAACCACTGCGCACCGCACGAACGCGGCCGCGCTGTCCCGTGCACCGTTCGTCATCGCACCCCGCTCGCACATGCTGCTTTCCATTGAACGACAAGGGCACCGTCGACCGCGAAGCGATATAGCCCATCGCGCCACCCGAGGCCGAATAGCGCTAAGACGTTCGAGTAGTATCCCAAGGGCTCGTGCGCTTCGAGCGAGTGGACGCGCGCCGCTTGCGCATCGGCCTGCCCCGTGCGCCCCAGCGCCACGAGAAACGGCACCGCCGCGGCCGAGAAACCCGCGTTGCCCGCGTTCGTCGCGTGGCCGTTGGTCGTATCGATCGACTCGTACGGCGCGCCATGCTGAGCAATGTAGTCGGCAAACGGCGTCAAGTGCGCGAGCACAGCCTTCGCATCCGGTTGAGCCGGGTCCAACATGCCTGCCCAAAGGTACACGCGAATCGCGTCGTAGCTGCCCTTGGCTTGAGTCCTGGTATCAGGCAAGAACCCGCGACCGGTCTGATAGAGCGCCCAATCAGGCGCAAAACCTTGCTCCGCCGTGTCGCGCAAGACCGTCGATGCCGACTCTGTCAGGCGCTTCCAGCGCGGCTCGTCAGGCAACCGCTCCGCAAGCCCTTGCAACACCGGCAACGGCAGGTAGCTGGGATTGAGGCGCCATTCGTCGGGACGTAGATGAAACCCTTGAGGCCCAGGCAACAATGTCAAACCGAGCCCGGGCAAGGTCGCGGTTTCTTGCTCGACGATGTGCCGTGCGAGTACGCTGCCGCGTGCCGTGTAGCTGCGCTCCCGCCAGAGCACACCCGCTTGCAGCAGGGTATAGGCGATCCACACATCGGCATCCGATGCTGCGTTGGCATCGAGCACGCGCCAGTTGCCGTCCTTGTCTCTGCCCCAGAGCCACGCCGGCAGGTGGCTCGTGAGATCCCCGGCCGCGAGGTTGTTCTCGGTCCAGCGCAAGAGTTCGTCGAACGTTGCACGGTCGTTCGCGACGAGCGCGAAGAACAAGGCGTACGCCTGTCCCTCGGATACCGTGCGCTCGTCGGCCGAGCCAACATCGATCACACGGCCATCGGCGGAAATGAAACCGTGCTTGAACTGCTGCCAGCGGGCCCACGCGGGCGAGCACGGGCCCGCCGCGGCGCTTACGGCGCTGGCGGCCGCGGGCTGCGAAGCCCCAAAGAGCGCTGCAACCAGTGCCACGGCTACGCCGCCTAGCACCCGCCGCGGGCCTCGCGAGCCGCGATGATCAGTGCGCGCCATCGTTCAGATCCCCCGGCGCCGCGCTGACAACTCTTGCAGTGCAGTGAACGCGGCGATCGCGAGCAACAAGCCGCCGAGTGCACCAAGCACGCCGAGCAGAATCGGATGCCGAACGGCCCAGCCCCATATCTGGGCGTACCAAGGCACATAGCCGACGACATACGTGTCGCCAACGCGCATGCTCTCGATACGCCCGTCTCGAACAAGCGCGACATCCCCTTGCAATTGCGCGACACGATCGGGCTTTTCAAGCACGTCGAGCACGTCGCCGAGCCGGGCGGGCGAGGTGCCCGTCATCGCTACGCCGCTGCGCCCATGGCTGCCCGGTATCTCGAAGCCGAGCAGCGCGGCGATCGGGCCGCTTTCAGCCAAGCGCGCGCTGCCCTCGGGTATGTGCACGCCGTCGCGCCAATATTCCTTGACAGAGAACGCCGTGCGGCTGAATTGACCATCCGCACCTGCGACGATCCAGAGCGGCAACGCAGTGCGCCAGGCCGGCGGCAGCACGCCCGACGCGCTATCGCCGATCATGAGCAGATCCTTGTTGTGCACCTGCTGCGCTTGCGCTGCACGCACAACTTGAACGCGCAGCGACGGCAGCCCGGTCCATTGCCCCATGTGACCGAGCGCCGTCAAAAATGCGCCGAGATCATCCACGCCGGGGCGATCCGGCAAAACCACGGCCGTCTGCGAGAGATCGGCGTAACGTGTAAATGGAAAGCCGCTGTTAGCGAAATAGGCCAGATCTGGCATTCGGGCGTAATGCACGAAGTGCGAAAAATCGATCGTCGAATCGGGATCGATGGCAGCCCGCACCGGGTTTTGCGCGACGCCCTGACACAGCCCCGTCTTTTGTGAATCGAGATCGAACCGCAGCTGCAGCTGGTTCGTGCTGCCGACGCGGAATGCGGGAATGTCGAGCAAATTGGCCGAGCGCGTATCGGCACCGCCGAGGATGGGCAACTGAAGCCTACCTTTGCCGTCCTCGTCCTTCGCCGGTGGCAGCCGCAGCGATTTCACGAGCAAATCGTTGATCGAGATCGACAGCGCTGAGTTGTTCTGCACGGTAGGCGCGGTATAGCGATACTTCAGGTCGATCGGCACGCCGCGCCCGCTCCACGAGTACAGATCGGCCGGTACACGGAGGTTGAGCCGGATTGCATCCGGCCGGCTACCCGCGACTTGCAGTTGCCGCGGATCGTCGACGAGTTGCTTGAACGGTATGGCATGTCCGATCGGCAGCCAACGCGGCGCGTCGTAAGGTCGGCGTATCGGCCCGATGTCTATGTGCTGCACCGTCGCCTCTGACCCCGAGAACGCCGCCTTGCCGAGCACGAGCGCATCGGCGGCTTGCTTGACTTCGGCATCGTTGCGGCCCGTGACGATCAGGAGCTTCTTATTGGGCGCGGCGGGGTTGTCGATAATCATCAACGTCGGCCCATCGATGGCCGGCATCGTCACGCTCGGCGGCAGCTGCTCGCGGGGGCCCAAAACGACGCCATGCGCGTCGGGCGGCAACGTCGTAGATACCGGGAAGCGGGCTTGCCGGTAATCCGCAAGCTCTCCGAACCAGGAAGCCAAAATGCCGGCGCTCTCGAGCGTCGAGTCGTCAGGCGCGGCGGGCAGCACGAACGGCAGCCGCAACTGACGCGGATCGCGACGGTCGAAGAACGGCGCCGGCAGCAGGCTGAGGTCATTGGGAAGCTTCAGTGGAATGGTATCGATGCGCACTTCGCTGGTCGGGCTGACGTCTGCCCAAAGCGACGAGTTTTCGGGATCCTCGCAATGGTCGAGCGTGTAGTGCGCAATGAGTTGCACGTTGATTTGGTTGTAGTCGGTCAAAAAGCGCGGGTCGAGCGCGATGTCGCGTGCAACCATTTGCCCAGCGTGCTCGCTGTCGAACGGCACGGTCGCCACGGCCTCGCCGTTGATCGATACCTTCAGGTGCGATAGGGGAAAAATGAGCGCCGGCGAATAGGTGAATCGCAACGTCAGCGTCGCCGCAGTGACGACGTGATCTAGTCGCACGCCGAGGTTGATCGTACGCGTATCGTCGGGGCCGCGCAGACGCAAGGGTTCATAAGCGCCGAGCATCGCAAAACGAAACACGGAGGACGAAGCCGGTGCCGCCGCGCTTGCTGCGGAAATTGCCACGGTGGACGGCCCGAAGGCGCCCTGGGACTGCGCCAGCGACCATACAGGAAACAGCCAGCCGGCTAACGCTGCCGAGCAGACGTAAGTCGATAGACCAAGTTTCATTGGCGGCCCGTTATTGCAGAACCGTAGTCCACCGGGCGAGCATCCCTTCCGCTGCGGGAAGCGGGGCTGCTGCGCCGCAGGAAAGTCGGCGTTGCGCTTTTGGGGCCCGATGCGTGTCGGTTCCGACTTGCTTTGATATTCACCTTATATACGATGAATAACAGCGCGCCGCAAACGTTTTTTTGATCTATACCCTGAGGTATCCTGTCCGCGCTTTGCACGCAAGGACCGCAAGAACGCCGTTGGCGGCAGGCGCCGTCGGCCCCACCATCGTTGTTTCAAAAAGCTGCCAAGCATGGCAGGGATGTGTGACAAACTTTGCTTTCATTTCGGTTGTGCCGGCTTCGCGTCTTGGGCCGGCCGATAAATACTTCCGATGGGCCGCCCGACAAACTCCTCGTCCTCTGCCTCGCACACGCCGCCGTCCCTGCCGCCCAAGCGCAGGGGGCCGGTGCGTGCCCTGTTCGCACTGAAGCACTCATTCGACGGGCTGCGCACCACCTTCTGCGAGGAAAGCGCGTTTCGCCAAGAGACCGTGCTGGCGGCCTTGCTCATACCATGTGCGCTGCTTCTGCCGGTTCCTCCCATTGAACGTGTCATGCTGATCGGCTCTGTTCTGCTCGTCTTGCTCGTCGAATTGCTCAACTCGGCCATCGAGGCCGTGGTCGATCGCATCTCACTGGATCGCCATGAACTATCGCGCCGCGCGAAGGATTGCGGCAGCGCGGCCGTGCTAACCGCGCTCGTCATTAGCGCATCGGCGTGGGCCGTGGTGCTATGGCCACTTGTGAAGCAATGGCTACACTTGCACCGCTGACGCGATAGCAGCGACGCTCATCCCACGCTCGCCGTTTCTACGAGTGCGACGTAAGCAAACTGGCGTCGCTTGCGTCTTGACCATCGTCAGCCCGGCTGAATGCCCGCGCCTGCGAGAGAGCAATCGTCAATTGTGGTGTACGCGGGCGGGGCGGCATGATCAGGCGGCTAGCGGCTGAGGAGCCGGTGTACTTTCGATCACCGGGGTGCCGTCTTTGAAGGGGATGCCCTTCAGGAGCGGCTCGATCTTGTCGATGCCACGGATCTTTCTCCAGGATCGTTCGGCCGCCTCGATTAGCTTGAACGCCATGCTGAGGAACGTCGCGCGTGACAGGCAATTGCGCGTGCGGCCCCTCCGATGGCGCACCGTTGCGAACGTCGATTCGATACAGCTTCTCATCGCGCTGAAAATAGCCGACGGTCTTTTCCAGGAAGTCGGCGGTGGGCACGTGGTCCGCGTCGAAAATCGCGATCAGGTCGCCGTCGGTGCACGTGAGCGCGGCATTGATGTTGCCGGCCTTCGCGTGCTCGTTGCGCTCGCGCGCGAGGTAAATGCCGCCGTGGCGCTCGACCATCGCCCGCATCGCGTCGGCCCGCGCTCGCGCCTCCGCCGCTTTAGCCGCGTCCGGCTGCGTAAGCTTTTGCTGCGTGCCACCGTCGTCCAGCAAATAGACGTTCAGCAGCCCGCACGGATAGCGCATATCGAGCGCCGCGCGTAGCGTGACTTCGAGCAACTCGGGCGGCTCGTTGTAAGTCGGAATGAAGACGTCGACGCGCGGCAGCGCGCCCGTCATGCGGATCAGCGGCGCGGCTGTGCGCTGCAGCGGGCGGCTATTGACGAAGAGGCCGAGCAGGGCCACCACGATGCCATACAGCTCGGCGCCGTACAGCAGCAGCATGAAGATGAAGTCGGGCAGGCCGTTGTAGCCGAGCGTCGACGTGGTGCGCCAGTACAGGTAGCGGAAGGTCAGGAAACCCGAACACAGCAGGAAGAAGAGGCGGCTGCGCTCGAGGCTGGATGTGTGACGCAGCACGATCATCCCGCCCAGCACGGAAAAGGAAAGGCAGAACTGCGCAGTGAGGTCGAGCTTGACGGCGACGAGCACGAGGATGGCTAGAAGCGAACTTCCCCACGCCGCGACGGCCGCCCAGGCAGGCATCCGCAGGCGCCAAGTTTGCGCATGCGTGGGGGCGGCGTGTCTGGAGAGAACGTCTTTTCCATGACTGGTATCGACAACCCTTGCTTTGTTTCGCCGCACAACAAAACAAAAGGATATTCGGGGATTCGAAATGGCAATCGTTCAAGCTCGAGCCATTTGCCCCGCTACTTTCTTGATTCGTCGCTCATCCATTTGGCGAACTTCCGTGGTTGCGAACCGCAATATCTTCAGGCAAATTACAGTATAGGCGCGCGATTTCATCCGACAAGTTGGAGGCCGAAGTAGGAAACGGCTGACATGGTGGTCATCGCGACCACGCAATTTTAAGTTACGACCGATTTCATTTGCCACGGCTCTGACCCATACGCTCGTCACAATTGTGACTGAATGCAGCGCTGACCCGACCTCAGTACTGAGGGAGCTCACATGAGCTGCGCTGCACAGGACTTGATTGAACTGATGCGCCCGTTCGGGCGCGGCGTTGACGCGCTGATGCAACATCTGCTTCGCGAGCTGGCTCTCATCGCCAGGGGCGCGTCGGACGCGCGTGTTGCCTGTTTAGCCCACCCGGTCAATCCACCACACCTCTGTCGATGCCAGTAAGCAACCGCGACCACCCTTTTTTCGTCCTCATCAGTTCGCCGCGCGTCCTAATTGGTGGCAGTATCGTCTTCGCCCTGGCGCTGCTCCTCGTCAGCACCGTCATCCTGTATGGCGGCCGGCAGGATGCAATGGATCATGCGGCCGACTCGTCCCGCAACACGCTGCTCGTTATCGAACGCGACATCGCGCGCAACATCGAGCTCTACGATCTTTCCCTCCAAGCCGTGGTCGACGGCATGTACCGGCCCGACGTGATGGCCGCGCCGGCACAGCTCAGGCGCGAAATCCTGTTTGACCGCTCGGCGACGGCCCCGTACCTGGGGGCGATCTTCGTCACAGATGCAAGCGGCCGTGTCGTAGTGGATTCGCGCTCCAATTCACCCCCTCCGGCGAATCTCGCGGACGAAGACTACTTCCGGATCCAACGCGACCGGCAAGCCTGGGGCCTCTATGTGAGCCCGCCGCACGCCTCGCCGCTGCTGGGTGGCCAGACGGTTGTGTTCCTGAGCCGGCGCATTTCCGACACGGACGGGTCGTTCCAGGGGATTGTCGTGGGCACCGTCAATGTCGAATACTTCCACCAGCTGCTCTCGGGCCTAACGCTCGGACCGCACGGCACAATGGCCCTCATCCATACAGATGGGGCGCTCATTATGCGCGCGCCGTACAATGCACGGCTGATCGGCCGCGATCTGCGCGGCACTGGACCCTTCACAAAGATGATGGCGAGCGGCGAAGGGACGTTTGCCGATACGGCGTCGATCGACGGGATCCGTCGCGTGTACGCATTCCGGCACCTGTCGGGGCTTCCGCTCATCATGGAAGTAGCACCGGCCGAGGTCGACATCTACGCGAAGTGGAAGGCGCGCGCCGAAAAGGTCGGCGCGATCATGGCGCTCTTCTGTGGCACCTTCGTTGGCCTGTCAATACTGCTGGCGTACTCGCTGCGCCAGAAAGCCAGAGCCGAATCGGCGCTTCGTATACTGGCTCGGACCGACAGCCTGACCGGGCTCGCGAACCGGCGGACACTGGACGAGCGGCTCGAGCAGGAGTGGCGCCGCGCGGTGCGGACGCAGCGGCCCCTGTCGTTGCTCTTTGTCGATCTCGACCGCTTCAAGGCCTACAACGACCGGTATGGCCACCAGGCCGGCGATGCCGCGCTGGCGGCGGTCGGCCGGTGCTTGGCTGAGCAGCTACGTCGGCCATCGGATTTCGCGGCCCGATACGGTGGCGAGGAATTCGTGGTCGTGCTGCCAGATACCAATAGCATGGGCGCGCTTTCGATCGCGGAATCTCTTCGCACGGCGGTCGCCCAACTGGCGATCGAGCACGCCGGCAGTGAACAGGGCAGAATCACAGTGAGCATCGGTGCCGCGAGCTGGCAGGGGCTGGTTGCGAACGATGTTGCCTCCGTAGTGAAGGCGGCCGACGAAGCCCTGTACCGTGCGAAGGCGATCGGCCGGAATCGCGTAGCCGGTGCGATACTTGGATGAACTCGAGCGCTCACACTCTGGCTGCGCAGGCTCGATCGCTCGCTGCATTCCGGGCAGGCGAACGCGGGCGACGCGTACGCTGCCTGCGTACGCCGGGTCTGTCGCATTGATACCCTCGCCTGGAACAATTTCCGCAGCAGTGTTAGGGTGATTTGATCACCGTTGCGTATCGCCGCGGCTAGCGCCTGATGCACCTCTCGAATCCGTCCGGCTTAGCCTTCCGATAGGGCGGGCCGGTGAGGAAGCGACTCGCGTTCCGCGCCTCGAAAGCGCCCGTTGACGAGGATTAATTTACGAAGCGGTGCTGAGAAAGCGACCGCTGGCTAGATGGCCGCGCGGACCTGCCTATCGTGGCTTATGCGAGCCGATCGTCGCAAAACTGAAACACATCGGACGGCCTTGAGCCCGGCAATTTCGATTCTCTTCGGCTTAAGTCTTCGCCCGCGCAGGTCTGGCGTCGATGGCATGGCTCCTGCTTCTGTCGGTGCACCCAGGAGGGCGAGTTTAACAACCTCAAGCTTTGCGATTCGCCATTCACATGGTGCCGCGTCAGTCTGGTGCGGGTCTAATCGGAACAACGAGTTCGGGGGAATCATGAAAATCAGACGACTGGGCCGTCACCCCTTGAAGCGGTCACGAAATCAAACGGGCGCCGCACTCGTGGAGTTTGCCATTGTTTTGCCGCTGCTCCTGCTGGTCATGTTCGGAATTATCGAGTTTAGCTTGGCGCTCTATGACAAGGTAGTGATCACGAACGCGAGCCGCGAGGCAGCAAGGGCCGGCATCGTGTTGGCGTCACCGAAGGCGACCACCGCCCAAATCCAGCAGGTTGCAACGAACTACTGCAGCAACTACCTCATATCGCTCGGAAGCAGCGCTCGGACATGCCCCGCCGCTAACGTCAGCGTATCGGGCGCACAAGGCACCTTCGGTAATCCACTTACCGTAACAGTTACGTACACCTTCACTGGCCTCGTTCTTGGGAGCCTGATCAGTCCGATCACCGGGCCGCTGGCAATGTCCGCGACAACAACCATGAACAACGAGTAGGGACAAGGATCATGAGTGCCCGAAACGCCGCCGTGTCACGGCACCGCCACTCCGGACTCGGTCCGCGCCATGGGCACGCGAAGGCCCTCAAAAGGCAAGGCGGGGCAGTGGTCGTACTGGTCGCGCTTATGCTGGCGACACTGTTAGCCTTTGCTGCTCTAGCTATCGACATCGCACATTTGTTTGTCGTTCGAAATGAATTGCAGAATGCCGCCGATGCTGCTGCTCTGGCCGGGGTTGGATGTGTCTATCAACGGAGCGAATGCGGCAATTTGACCGCTCAAGCGCCGGATTGGAATACCTCATTTCAGGAAGCGACATCCGCAATTTCGCTCAATAAGTCGGACGGTGTCACTTTGACCACCGCGACCGTCGATTATGGCTATTGGAATCTAACCGGAACCCCCAGCGGGCTGCAACCGTTGCCGTATACGCCGGGGACTGGCGACTTGCCCGCCGTCCGAGTCACCGTCAACAGGGCAAGCGGTAAAAATAGCGGGCCCGTGAGTCTCCTTTTTGGAAATTTCGTCGGGATGAGCTCTGCACCTGTCAGCGCTGAGGCTGTTGCGGTGGTATCCAGCCCGGGCTACGTCGGCCCGGGTGGGCTTTTCCCGGTGGCGATCAATCAGTGCATGTACAGAGCGATGCTCGGCTTTTGGAACTCGAGCACCAACCGACCGGCGCTAGCGGCGAGCGCCAGCCCGCTCAACATGGATGGCGACCAAACCTTACAGCAGACGCCCGGCACGCCTTACAAGTTTCAAATCAATTCGACCTACCACGACTCCTCAGGTACTGGCTGTAATACCGGCCAATGGACCTCATTGGATAGTGGCGGGCAAGTGGGCGCTTCCACGATCAGAGACTACGTCAACAAGACGGAATCGTCTCCGGCTGTCAGCATTGGTTCTCAGATATTCATCGAGAACGGAACGGTTTCTTCCAACTTGCAGGCAGTAGATAGCTGCAGCGCACTGGATGGCAACCAAAGCTGCGCTTATGAACTGTTTCCGGTAATCAACGAACAGCCCATCAATCCGGGCGCAAGCACCGCAGTGGTGGCATTTGCATGCCTGAAAATCGATTCGGCTAACTGGCAGGGCTCCAGCAAGTATATCGTGGTTGAGCTGGCCAGCAATCCCGATATGTGTCAGGGTATGGGTTCCAGCGGGATCGGGCCGGCCTATGGTGCGCTTACTCCTCCTCGTTTGGTCCAGTAGCTCGATCCCTTGTGTTCTAAGATTTGCGACGCATGACGGGAGCAATGGATGTCGCTGGGTGACCGCATAGCTGTGTCGAATTGCGCTCACGCCGAATATGTCCCCGGGGATCTGCGCGCCGGCGGTGCCGAAAGTGATGCAGTTTTGAGATTCATTCAGTAGTCTTCTTTGAAGACGGTACGTGCATGATCGTGGCATCGTGCCGTAGGCTGTAACGGCCATTTCGATTCAGGCTGTTACACATAGCACCCTCCGGTCCCGCCTTGATTGTGCCCACGACCCGCGCCGTCAACCGGTGCCGGGGACGGTAAGACAGGACTTCACGACCCTCGTCGTTGATTGTCCCTTGATATTTCGCCTTACAGTACGTCGCATGTAACCTCGCCCCAAAAGGAGCGTGCGGCCAGACTTCCTGCCCTGCGCAGGGCTCTCTCCGACGCACGCGGCGGCACACTCGATTCTGCGCTGTGGGCAGGTAAATGCTGGCCAGCGTCACGAGCACCATACGAGGGTCGTTCGTCCCTGCCGCGATTTCATTGTGGCATGTCAAGGCCGAATCAGGAATGGCACACCGGGCAGCAACCGCGATCAGGTGTCGGAAGCCGGACAATTGCCGGGAAGACGTACTTGCCGTGCCGATCATCGTGGGCTCTGGATGACAAAGTCTAACGGTATGTTGCGTCACCCACGATCTCAAAAGAAAAACTGGGTTAGATTGCTTCCCTCACCTCCTGTCCACATTCAGGGGGCGTCGCCGCTCTTGTCCCCCGGTAAGAGCGGCATTTTTTCGATAGTGTGAAGCAGAACGGCCAGCTATGAGCGATCACCGCTTTACGCCTTGCCTGTTGTCGTAACTCGGCATCCGGACGACGTCGAACAGTTTGCGCGTTGGCTCTGCTACAAGTGGAAACCGTCGCACTTTGTTGCACACATGGTTAGCGAAGATAGCGCCCACCGTGACGGACGCTAGCGGGGCGGTGTGGCGAGACGTGAACGATGTCCGGATGTCCCCAGCTGCTTGGGCCGCCTGGAAAATCTGTTGCAACATTGAGATGGCGTGTCACATCGCTTGTCCATTAGTTGAGGCGCTTTCCCAAAGCTATTTACGACGCCTTTTCGCGGCAGGCGCGGAGCCGTTATGGAGTAGTTGAAGGTCAGCATCCTCCCTGCGCTCCGTCACGCCGGACGGCGTTGACTGTTGTTCTTGCAGCGCAGATCGCGTCTTTCATTCCGGTGACCAAGGGGGGTCCCCGACGTGTTCCCAAGGTTCGGACCTTGGCTGCATAGGTGATCGGTTATCTCTCGGCGAGCAGGACTTTCGCCGCTTTTCTGATACTCACGCTCGCGTCTGTATTCATTCACGAGGGAACGCATCCGGCAGCGGCTACCCTGTTCAGTCGGGCGCGCGCGGTTTTCGACCTGCCGCTATAAGGCCCACGGTCTGGTATTGGCCTATCTCTCACGAATCGTGCGATCGTGACTGTTTTTTCGCCGTCCATCCTATGGGGTTTGTTGCCGCTCGTCATGCTGAGTCACTTGCCGGCCATTGCTGCGCGGGCCTTGTACATCCCGATCTCGCAAAATTGTCGGGTCCACCGGAAGTGCCGGCGTGCCCATCGTCGGACAGCGCCGGCGTCGAACGTGGTCTTGCCGGTCCAGGGCTGCTGGCCACGTGCTGGACATCCAGTCAACCGCATCGCCAAGTTGCTTCGGTGGAATCTCTCCGCTGACCGCTGACCTGTCGCCCCTAGTCGCTCAAGTGTGCCGCTGAGTCAACACGGTGCCCGCCACGCTTACGGCTGACATGCAGGAACCACACACAATTTGATCGCCGTCGCAGTGAGGTATTCGCCCAGTGATGGTTCGCCAGCTGGGGTTCAGGCGCACGCCGCTATGCTCGTGCCGTCGTCCGCCGCGCTGAGCACGCCAGACGGGCCAGCCGGACCGTGGACGCCAATCGGACGTTCCGGCATCGTGGCGATGAGACCCATGTCGATCGCCGCTAAGACGAGCCCCGTAAGGTTGCTGATTTCGAGCTTGTGCATGAGATTCGCGCGGTACTTCTCGATTGTCTTCGGACTCAAATTCAGGTACTGCCCCACCTGCCGATTCGTTCGGCCCTCCGCCACGAGTTTGAGCACGCTGCGCTCGCGAGCGGTCAGGAGCTCCCAGGCGCTCTTGGGGGTCGACGCGTCCCCGCGGCTCACGAACGACTGGACCAGATTACCGTAGACATCGGCGCTCAAATGGCGCTTGCCCTGCATGACCGCACGTAGTGCAGCCATGAGCTCATCGAACGACGCGTCCTTCAGGACATAGCCGTCCACGCCGACGCGCAACGCCTCGCGAACGTATTCTTGAGACTTGTGAACGGTCAGGACGACGATGCGAATCTGCGGGGAGCGTCGCTTGATCGTCGCTACTGCGTCAATGCCGTTCATCCCAGGCATCGAGAGATCGGTCAGAATCACATCAGGCGTGAGCGCGATGGCTTGCTGACACGCCTCCTTGCCGTCCTTGGCCTCGCCGACGACCTCATAGTCACCCAGCGCCGACAGCATCGAACGCAGCCCACACCGAAGCAAATTATGATCTTCTGCGATCAACAAACGATATTTCGCGCTCACGTCCCGCCCCTTTTCTCGTCCTGGTCTCATCGGCTTTCTTGGTAGGCCGGTTGCCGATCGATTCTGGTTTTCCCGCTGTCGACACACAACTTTGCCAAGCTGTCGAGCCTCGGATTTCAGTGAGCGTGGGGCGAGCAAGTACCGCGCCAAGTCAATAGGCGACGCGACTTCGACCGGAACAGTGTCGTTTGGGCTGCGGTTTTTATTGCCGAACGTTTCATCGCCGCTACATCGTTTTTAACGCCGCGGCTATCGAGGCCGCCCGCTGCGGCATTGCCGGCAGCGTAGGTGTATCAAGACAGAGACACATACCACCGCCCTGTCCTCCCCTTCGAGCGAAGCGCGGCCCTCGGGCACCGGTTACAAGGGGAGGAAGCAACATCGACGCCATTGACGTCAACTTCGAGACCTTTCTTCCCGTTACCCGTGCGTATCAGAAGACTGGCGCATTGGACACCGACTAGCGGTTGCTGCGAACGAATACGAGGCATCGTTGCCCTGCAAGCTGCGCTCGTCGCGCGCGGGATCGTACACGGCGATGTCATTCATGTGAGCGTTGAATGTACGAACGCGGAAACGCATCGCCGATGGCAGCGAAGACATCGCCCACTGCGTGATAGAGCGGCGCGTAGCAGGCGCACGCCGCAAGGAACGTGAGGGTCGCTATAAGCACATAGGCGATTGCTGTCTTCATGATGCCCCCAAAAAAAGCAGCGCGATCGCGCTTTTGACTCGACGTGCGTTGCTTCGATAGCGCGCAAGTACTACAAGTACATATGACATGAGCGAATCGTTGCATACACACTGCTCGTTTTTTTCCTGTGCTTGGAGAGGGGAGCGAAACCATAAGCAACGGGGGCGGTTTCCCTTCAAACGTGGGGACGAGTACCCGGTGGGTCGAGCCGGCCCCTTTCCTCTGCCGACTTCGGCTCATTGACAACGATTGTAGGTGCTCGTGACTGCGCTGTCTTGAGATCGGATTCGGCTTCCCGAAGCCGCCCAGTGTGACCGGAAGCAGGGACTGTCATCGCGGCATAAGCGGCCGCGGCGAAAGAAAGCCGCTCGGCTGCGGCAGCACAAGCACATCGTCACCGCGATCAACGAGATCCGGAGTACGGATTTTGTCGCTGACGCACACTTTGACGGTCGGCGCTTGCGCACGCTAACAATCGTCGACAACGCCGCGCAGCGTCGCACCCACATCGATGGCCAAACGAGCTGTCGTGGCTGCGTTGGATTGCATCGCTGCTGGCCGGCCGCTCCCGCGCTTCATCAAGGCGGACAATGGCAGCGAGTTCATCTCCAAGGTACTGGACAATTGGGCGTACGAGAACGGCTTAGAAATCGACTTCTCGCGCCCTGGCAAGCCAACCGATAACGCGAAGAATGAGACGTTCAATGGCGCTTCGGCGAGGAATGCCTGAACGCGCACATTGGTTCCGCTCAAGGACGCGAAGCGCAAAATCGAGGCTTGCCGGGAGTACTATAACGAGGCACGTCCCCACTCTGCATTGCAGTGGATGACGCCCTCAGAATTCGCCCGCCAGTGTAAGCTCCGGGCCGATTCGGCCCACCCCGAAGAGCCGGAAATTTCCACTTCAGAACGGCCCTGATTGTGGGTCAGCCTCACACTACCCAGACTACGTGGGATCACGCCACGCAACTTATCGCGTTCGCCCGCCGTTACCTGGCGGCACCGCAATGCGGCCACTGCCGAATGCAAGCGTGGCCAGACGACCTCGCACGGACACTCAAGCAAGCCAAGGAAATCCGTGATTACATCCGTTTCCGCCGCCCTGGCGGGCCCGGCCGTAATCGAGGTTGGGCAATTCGCACGACTGAGCGCAATTTCACGCGCCCCCATCAGCGGCCAAGCTTCACTCTTCGCCCACTGCGTAGAACGGCGTGCGTGCAAATTGTTCGCCGACCGTTCGCCGGCAAGGCTCTCGGCGATTTCGGAACTCGCTTCAACTAAATGCCGCTTTCCCGCGCAGGCGACCCTTTGCGCACTGGCGTCTCGTCGCGAGGGTCCCCGCCTCGTGGCAGTTGCCCATATTCGCGCATTGACGTACTTCCTTCCGCACGATATGACCGACTCTCAATTGGATAGCGGAGCCCGAGCCGATTCAGCAGCGCTCACGCCGGGAGTTTGTAGAGACCGCCTATCGCGATGACGGAGCCGGCGTATCCGCAAGGCGGTACTGCATGATACCGGGCGAGCCTGCGACTGGCACTAGCTTCGGATTGGATTGCGCCTCGTTATTCACGGTTGATGCAACTTTCGGCTTATCCTCGAGACAAGGAGAGTTGGTCTGCGCAGCCGCCGCCCGGAACGAATCGTCTTGGCACATGATGTTAAACGCGATGTCCTTGCGGTCCATCCGCCATGCGACCGCTGCATTGAGCCGGCGATTGCAGTCGGCGTCTTTTATGGTCGCGGCGCCCGTAGCGCCGACGCCTACGACGGAGACCGCCGCCGATACCGAACCCCAACAGGTCTCTGTTACTGACGCCGTTAGCGACGGGGCGTACACCGTCGGTGCGCTTTTGACTGTGTACGAACCGCTATATCCCACGGTAGACTCAGCAGGTATCGTCTGCGCATTCGCAACACCGGCTGGTCCTGAGCCTTGGCTGCCGGTACCGATATTCACATTGACGTTTGTCGCTTGCTGCGCTGTTGACTGCGTACCATTCGTAATTGTTCCGTTTGCCTGTGCCATCGCAATGCCGCTCAGCAGCATCGCAGTGACAGCCACAATAGCCTTTTGCATTTTTATTCCCCGATTTTTTGCCGGGCCGCGTATGGGCCCGACACCGCTCAGATCACGTCTATCTCTGGTCGCGGCATTCGCGCTGATTACCAGCGGTCGAAGCCCGTCTTCGACATCGATCCTTCGAACGAGCCAAAGCTGCCAAAGCCCGCACCCGCCACGCCGACGAACCCATCTGCATTTGCTGTCGAGGTCCCCGTGGCGTCCGCCCATCCGCTCTGATCGGAGTCTCCCGCCCCCTTGGCGCTGAAGGTGCTCGTGCCGAAATCTTCTGAACCCGTGTTGCTCGAAATCGAGAAACCGGTATTCGTGAAGTTGTTCTGGCCGTACGTGCTCGTGACTCCGTTGTTTCCGTTGCCAGCGTTGGTGTTGGCGATGGAGTGCGTATTGGTGAAGCCCGCGTTGGTACCGAACGTCACCGCGGTATTCGCGAAGCTCTGATTGCCGGCTGTGAACGAACCGGCGCTTTGTCCCGGACCGTACATCGAGGCGCTGTAGTTGCCGTTGACCGTGGACGATGTATCGTTGCTCACGGCAAAGCCGCCGATACCGAGCGCACCACTTACCCCGCCGTTGGCGTTGGCAGCTATTGAACTATTCATGCCCGGCGCCGGGCCGCCTGCGAACGCAGTCGTTGAAAGGGCGAGTACCGCAACAGCCAGTACCATTTTTTGCTTCATTTTGGACTCCTAAGTAATGAGGGGCGATATGAATCTCCGAGGCTACCCCCCTCTTGCCCCGTAGCGCTTCTTATCCTCTCGAATTGCAGTCACGGCATATGACGGTAGCTTTGCTGTCGTCGTCTGCCGAGCGAGCATCAATACGGTACTTAACTACTGATGAAGACGTTGCAGCCCAGTCTTCATCAGCAATGTGATCCGTCCGTCCTCTGAGTGGGCGTAATGTACGGTCGGTGCCGCCACGCGGTATGTTCGGCTACGAACCGATCATAAGTTCTGTAAAGGCGCGTTTGACCGATACATCGTGCGCTGACTCGCTTTCGTCCGAGCCGAATGAGCGGCATGCTTCGCGATAGCCTTTTCGCCCGCGGGCAACGACGCATGGAACATCAGCTCGCTCGTTCCCCTGCGCGAATTGACGTAAGCGCTCGTACGGGTAGCTTCCCTCCATGGCTTGGTAGGAGCTCCCTCATTGCTCCCGGGGTAACGCCGACTAGAATTGGCTTACATTGCGTGCGTCGCACGGGCAAACGGTGTGACATGCGAGCCGTAAGCTTTGACGGCGTCGTTCGAGGAGCGTATTCGGACAGACAGCATGGGGAGGGTAGATGAATTCATCCGCACTGAGTGGCCTCCGAAATGTCACGTGGTGTGACGTGATCGATGCAGCGCGCAAGCTCAGCAGCGCGGGGCGGCAGCCGAACGGCGACTTCTGCACGAACGTCGATGCACGTGGCATCGCCCTCGCGATACTCTCGCTCGATGGGTGCTTCGTCATCACAAACGGGAGCGCTGCACTCTTGTTCGGTTACACCAACGAAGAAATGATCGGCCGCCCTCTCATGACAATGGCCGGCAGCCACGCAAAAAGACAAATCCTTAATGGATTGTCGTCGTGCGCAAAAGGCGAGTCACTTTCGTTTCGGACTAGCCTTTACCGGAACGATGGACAGCCGTGCGCCGTGGTCATCCGTCAACAGCCGATCGCTGTCAGCACTGGCGATGTGAGTGCAATCCTCGTGGCGTTCGAGGAACCGCTTCGTGCCCGACCATCGACGAGCGCCGCCTCATCACGTGACGAGAGTCGGCGTCGACGCCACTACACAGAGTTGATGATCGCCCAAGAACGCGAACGCCGGCGTATTGCCTTTGAGTTGCACGATGGCCTGAGTCAGGCGCTCGCGTTCGTCAAGCTGACAGTCGAGGATGCCTTGCTCGGCCTTCATGGCGGCCGCTTCGTCGAAACCCGCGAGCGGCTCGATGCAGCCCTCGTGCGAGTGCGCGAAGTTATCTGCGACGTCGGTCAGATCTGCTGTGATCTCCATCCCATTGTGCTCGACCGTTTAGGGCTTGTTGCCGCACTCGCATCGCTGTGTCGGCGCGCCGAGGAGCAAGTCGAACGAATACGAGTTCGCTTCGATTGCCGCGTTCGAGAGGATGACGTTCCAGGTACGCTGAAGGCTGACATATACCGCATTGCGCATGAGGCAACGAGTAACGCTCTCAGACTCGGATCCGTCTGCTCGATTCACGTGATCCTGGACCGCGTCGAAGAAGGCATCATGCTTACGGTTAAGGACGACGGGGCCGGCTTCGGCAGTGTGCCGGTCACAGCAGATACAGGACCTGACAATGGTCTAGGCCTACTCGGCATGCAACAGCGAGTCGAGTCTGCAGGTGGCCACTTTGTCATAGAGTCCGATGCACGCTGCGGCACGCTCGTTTCTGCATTATGGGCGCGTTAGTGCTACCCCCATCATGAATGCGATACGCAGCACTTCGCGTCGCTGCGGCGATCGTCCTAATTTTCCCACGCCAAGGTCGTATCAGGTGAGACGCGTCAAACTCCTACAAACGGGAGTTCACTATGGCTTCGTCTAGCTTACGCAATCGTTCGAGAAGTTGCGACGCCAGCTTAAGAACGCGATCGGGCGTCCCGGTTGGATTCGACAAAGCTTCAACGCGCGCTCGCCAATACCGGGGCGTGAAAACCGTGCCATGTTGCCCTTTCAGATCCGCTCCTCGCGCTTCCAGATAACTGACCATCCTGTCGATGTGAGCCAATTCGCACTCTCGCTCGTGTATGCTCATTTTGATCGTCCCCGGCGCCCAGATGACATCGAACAATCCGTGCATTAGCCCTCCTATCGAAGTGGGACCGTTGCACGTTGTTGCCTACATGATCAGCAGAGACCATGCCCATTGTGGCGAGCCTCCACGAGGCGGTCTAGCGGAGACAGGAACAATGTCGGTATTTCCGCAGCGGCTTGAGCCGCCTGGAAAATATGTAGCAACATTGAGATGGCGTGCGACATCGCTTGTTTATCAATGGAGGCGTTTCCTCGAGGCTACGTGCGACGCCTTTCAATGGAATCGTTATGGCAGCTGAAGGCCAGCTTGCTCGCATTTGCGGTCCGTAACGCCTGGCGACTGCCCAGGATGTCTCGACTTTGAGACGGTATGCAGGGTGCTCTCAGCCTCCACCAAATCGGGGCGATTCAGGTCGAGACAATAAACCAACAGCAATTCCGGGCATCGTGCATCACTTCGAAGAACCCGTGCCGCCAGTTGTGTGCGCCAAGCCGTGCAAATTCGCATGGCCGTGGTTTCGGTTGATCCTTCGAGCTGTGGCTGTCGCGAAGCGCGTAGTCCGCAGCGGTAGCCGAAGTTCGAAGCTCATCAAGCCGCCATACGCAACAACTCCTTTTTCTGCTCAGCGAGCACGGTCATGTTCAGGTACCGGTTGTCCTCGAGCCACGTCTCATGGGTTTCGGCGCACAGCGGCCGAATCAGCCGCAGGACTCGGTGTTCGGGAAGATCCGCACGATGGCCGTGCGGCGTTTGATTTCCTCGTTCAGCCGTTCAGCATGTTGGTCGACTTCAGATGCTTGTGTGCGCCCGCGGCAGTCGGTAAAACGTCAGCGTCTCGCCGATGTTCGTTTCCGCCCAGTCCACGAGCTTCGGATATTTACCTTGCCACTTGCTGATCCGCGCGCTCAAGTCCCGCTGGGCTTCCTGCAGATCGCGGCGCTCATACATCCACCGCAATTCCTGCAGGCAGTCGTCGTCGGCCTTTGCGCGGCAGACAATCGACGGGATCCGTCGCGTGTACGCATTCCGGCACCTGTCCGGGCTCCCACTCATCATGGAAGTGGCGCCGGCCGAGATCGACATCTACGCGAAGTGGAAGGCGCGGGCAGAAAAGGTCGGCACAATCATGGCGCTCTTCTGTGGCACCTTCATTGGCCTGTCAATCCTACTGGCATACTCGCTGCGCCAGACAGCCAGAGCTGAATCGGCGCTGCGTACACTGGCCCGGACCGACAGCCTGACCGGGCTCGCGAACCGGCGGACATTGGACGAGCGGCTCGAGCAGGAGTGGCGCCGCGCGGTGCGCACGCAGCGGCCCCTGTCGCTGCTCTTTGTCGACCTCGACCACTTCAAGGCCTACAACGACCGGTATGGCCACCAGGCCGGCGATGCCGCGCTGGCCGCCGTCGGCCGCTGCTTGGCTGAGCAGTTGCATCGGCCAGCGGATCTCGCGGCCCGATACGGCGGCGAGGAATTCGTGGTCGTACTGCCAGATACCAACAGCATGGGCGCCCTTTCGATCGCCGAATCGCTTCGCACGGCGGTCGCCCAGTTGGCGATCGACCACGCCGGCAGCGAACAGGGCAGGCTCACGGTCAGCATCGGTGCCGCGAGCTGGCAGGGGCTGGTCGCGAACGATGTCGCCTCCGTGGTGAAGGCGGCTGACGAAGCGCTGTACCGTGCCAAGGCAATCGGCCGGAATCGCGTAGCCGGCGCGATACTTGGATGAGCTCGCGCGCGAACAGTCTTGCTGCGCAGGCTCAATCGCAGCCCGCTGCATTCCGAGCAGGCGAGCGTATGAGGCGTGCGTACCCTGCCCGCTTACGTGCCCTGCGTCTGCGCGGTTGGCCGACGCAGTGGCGCCGCGGAACGGCGCCGAGGCGGATTGCCCGCACGCTGAGCGCGCACCTGCTTCTTCATTGCGGCCCCTCGTCCGGCACGCCTAAGACCACCAGCTCGTGCGGCGCGTCGCGCATGCACAGATGCGCAAAAAAACCCCCGACTTGGCGCGGATGCGGCACGAATGGCAGCACGGGATCGGTCGGTAGGAACGTGGGATCGAGCAGCTTGCCGTCGGCGGCGCGCACGAGCGAGTGGGCCGCAAACCGAACGGTGTCGCCCGCCTGACTCACGCATAACCAGCCGCGCACTGCCAGCGCACCGGCATGGGTGGCGGTCCACGCGTCGACCGCGTCGTGGGAACTCGGCTTCGGCGCCGCGGGGATCCGCACGTGCTGCGCCGGGCGCGCACGGCGGGCCGCGGCCAGGCCGCTCACGAGTGCGGCGGCCAAGGTTTCGTGACCAGGCGGGAGGGTCGAGACTGTCGCTGAGCTCATCGCGCGCGCTCCTCAAAATTCGTCCGGGTGTGGTCGATGCCGATCTCACCGGCGACACCGTCGGGAGCGGAATGGCCGAACACCAAGTCGCCGCCGACCGTATTGGCGAACGCGCACACGTCCTCGGCCAGCGCCTGTTTCCCATCCTTGGAAAGGTCGAGCCGGTCCTTGAAATCGAGTGTGTGACTTTCACGGAATTCGTCGTCAATCAGCTGTTGGATCGCGGCCTCGTCGATGTCCTCGAGCTGGGCGCGCGGGATCGTGTGGCCGCCTCGCGCGCGCCGGCCAGCAGCACCGTAACGGCGGGCATGCGCAGCTCGGCGCCGAGCTCGGCATAGTGCGCATCATCTCCGTCTACTTCGGAAAACGCCCTGCCGCCCGAATAATTCATGGCGAACGCCATCGCCTGGCCGGGCGTGCGGCCGTCGAGCACGGCGTTGGCCACCACTTCGGCGATCGCGGCGCACTCGTGGGAATGAGGCGCGCGCAGCAGCACGCTTTGCACCGCCTCGGCCACGTGCCAGGTGTGCATGCTCACGTGCTCGAGGCGCGGCAGGTAGGAGTTCAACTGCTCGGCCATTCCGTCCTCGAGCACGAGCGTAAAGCCCTCGCGATAGCTCGGCGCGCGCGCATAGGGCACGCGCCAGCAGTGCAGCTCGTAGGTGTCGGGGGCAGTTCGGCGACGGCGATCTCGGCCAGCGCGAAGGGAAGCGCCCCGCGACCTTCGGCTTCGAGGCGCACTCGCGGTCGGAACCGGTGAGGGCGGGCAGCGCGAGGACGCTGATGCACACCGTCGGTACGTTGACGGCCGCCGCCGCGAGTGTGATGGGGGCGGTAAAGGGGTGCAGGCGGAGCGCGTAGTGCGTGCCTTCGAGGCGCACGCCAGCCAAGTCGCGGGCGACGGTGACGGGCATGATAGGTCCTTTTTAGTCGGGTTTGCCCTGACGCGGCGCGCAGCCCGATCGCGACGAAGCGAGGACGGAACTGCTAAAGATTATGGCGGTAATAGTGACTAGTGTAAATTGAAGGTGCGTTTATCGAAACAATACCTCGGTGGTGGTAGGATCCCGACGACCGGTAGTGCACAGCGCCCGCCCGCGGCTCGCGCGGCGTGCGCGGAATCGTTCGTCCTTGCGGAGGACTCCGCAGCGCCGATTCCCGCCGGCCGGCCACCGGGCGTCTCCCAAGATTTGGACAGCACATCATGCTTCGTCATCGCCCCACCGCCGTCCGCCGCGGCGCAGGCCGCGTCTTTCTGAGGGATTGCCGATGTCGTCATCGCTCTACGAAGACTTGCTCGAGGCGGCGTATGCGCTCGAGGAGCTCGCGGCCGGGCGCCAGCCAGTGCGCGAGCGACTGCTAGCCGGCGCACTCGCGCTCGATACACTCATGCAACGCGGTCAGCTCGATCGCGATTTGCAGGACGCCGCGTTGGGTCTTAAAGCGGTTGCGACGGGCGGCACGCTCGAACTCGATGCGCGCGGGCGGCGGCGCGCCGGGGTGCTTGCAGGCCAAGTGCGGGCGCTAGCAGCCCACTATGCCCCCGTTGTCGAGGGCGCGCCTCTGCAGCTCTCGGTTGATTGTCGTGCGCGTCTATATCGGGCATTCTGGCCACGCGGTGCCAGTGATGTGGCGGTGTTCGTGCTTGCCGCCTCCATCGATGATGCGCGCGCGCGGCTGAAGCGCCACCTGTCGTGGATCGCTGACGAGCCGCACGAATCGATCGTTCTCGGCCATATCGACGCATATATGGATCTCGTGCGCGCCGGCGCCAGCGACGACGTCGACTTGCGCGTGTTCGAGAGGCGTGCACCGGACGGCCAGGCGACCGGTTGGATCGAGCAGCCACTCTTCCTGACTGGGGACGCGACGCTCCTACGCAAGTGGACCGCACTACAGGCCGAGCTCGCCGCGCAACACGTTCGCGCGCTGTTCGGGCCCAAGGAGTAAGCGTCGCGCATCTTCGTATCCGCTTGGATGATCGCGAGTTGCTACTCACATGAGTGGCATCGAGTAGCATCATCGTCAGTTTCCCGACGACAACGCTCACTTTCTGGACGCACTCATCGACGAAGTGCAGACCATCACCGGTCGCATTTGCGGCGTAGCAGCTACGTCCGGTTACTGGACATGCGGGGCGGCCGTCGCCGTTAAAGGCCAGCCAAGCAACACGACAATTCAAAAAGCGATTTACCGCGCGCAGGCCTCGGCATGCGCGGCCGCGAGGGCCGAAGACGAACCAGATCAAAAGGCTGGCGCGCTCGAATTGCGACATTGCGCCGCGCGCTCGAGCCGATGCAGATATCTTGGCATCGCTATTCACCGTGCTCAAGCAGTTGCTCCGCCAACGCGCCCCGTGCGTCGCATCGCCCATGTCGGTACCCGCGGCGGAACAGGCCTTAGCGCTCGGGCTCGCATAGGCCTCGCTCGACGACGCGCGCCGGCGCTTGCGCGTGCTCGAGAACGGGGCGGCGCGCCCGCGTCGCGAGCTCGGCAGCGCCCCGTGCGGTGCTCGCGCAGGCGCGGATGGTGGAATTGCGCGACGACATTCACTGCGCGATTCACGAGCTGGCCGCGCGGCGTCTCGAGGGCATCGAGCAATACGTCAAGCCACAGCGGGACGTGGTGCGACGGCAGGCGACCGCCGAGGTCGACGGTGATGAATTGGAGGGCGATGGTTCTCGGCTAGCGTTGCGATGCGAGTCGGCAGCGCGCGAACTCAAAAAAAGCGGGCCGCCTTCCTTCGGGGGAAGCGGCGCGCCGCACCTACTAAAAACCTTGAAGAAAGGAAAGCCAATGCAGGCCCAGCTGTTGTACCTTTATCTCGGCTGCTCATACGCCACGATTGCGATCATATACATCACCATGGCGCTTGGCCGCCCTCTTAGGCGGAGCGTCCCCGGCTCGGCCGGGGATTGACTACGACAAAATTCAATCTAGCACCCTCGCGTGGCCGGAGCTATTTCAACAGCCTGCTAGTCCGGGGAACGAGTTTGTCGCAACGGCCACCCGCGGTTACTCAGCGGTGAACGTCCTAGTCAGGAGACAACTAGCGCACATGTCAAGGGCATGCCGAACGATCGCAAGGCCGAATTCGGAAGTACATCGCGAAGTCCCTCAGCCACCATTGGTGCTGCCGCCTGAGGCTACACATATTTTTTGTAGAACTTCGCCATCGTCCGAAGCGCGATGAGCACTGCGAGCGAAACCGGCCAGAAAAGCACTTCGATCGGCATGCGCATCGGCACGACGATCCAGACGGTCGCCACAAGGGGGATCAAACCAAATAGGAGCAGGCGCCTCGCATGGTGATAACGTGTTGCCGATTCGTGGCCTCCACGCTTCCTGCGCACGTAGCGCGCAACCAGCCCGTCGGTGACGGCAACGAGCACCGCCAGGACGAACTGCGGCAGCGTCATCGCAAGCATCGCTGCGCGGATGCCGACCAGCTTCACGCCGTACATCGCGACAATCATCAACGTGCGACCGTCGCCAAACATCAGGCGTGCAAGCGCGCCCCCGAATCCACGTTCCGGCTGCGCCCCAGCAACGTACGCCCGCGCGGACGCATCGATGCGCGTCCATCCAAACCAAGACCAATACAGCCCGTCGGCTGCCCAGCGCACGAGCTCGGGATCGGTCGTTTGGGCAACGTAGTAACGCACTAGCGCTTCCATGCCGCCGACGGGATCGGCACGCCATGACGTGCAGGCCGCCGCAAGGTCGGCAAGGACCGCGAGAAACGTCACCGCGATGCCCCAAAGCGTCAAGTGAAGAGCCAAGTCGAGCATCCAGAAGAACGACTTCACGCCGTCTGCATTGCTGTCCCGCTGTGTCTGTCCCATGCTCCAATGCCCTTCGGCCAATTTGCATCAGAAGCCGCCGCCACGGCCGTCGGCAGTCAGCCGGGCGCTCGCGATGGGTATTTCGATCGCGACATCGCCCCACCGGCGAATGCGCGCCTCATGATCGTTCACGAGCCGTCCATTTGGCTTCGCATGCATTTGACCGCCCGTCCCGAGCTCCGTGTGCTGCTCGGCGCTCTCCTCGGCTGAAGGGATGTATCGGCCGTATTTCTCGCGCATGTCGGCCACCACTCCGTCGAGACCGCTTGGCGTTGCGCCATCATGATCGTTCAGCAGCGGCAGCCGAATCTTCACGAGCTGACCGCCCTCGATCAACGCAAACGCCTGCCCCTTTGGCAAGCCCATGAGGTCAGCCGGCTGCAGCATCGGCGCGTCTGCAACGGTCATCCGGTCGTGCGTCTGGGATGTAAAAGCGGTACCCTCCCCGCGCTTGACCGCATCGGTGGCGCTCGAAGCCGGCGTGAGCGACTTCACCTGCACCGTCGGCAATTGGTCAGTCAGGATCTTGGCGGTCGCCAGATACTTCACCCGCAGCATCACGAGCGTGTTGAAGTTGCCGAAGATCTGCTCGGCCTTCGCCCTGGAACCCACCTTCGCCTCGAGATCGGCGCTCGTTTGCGTGTAGGCCGTCACTTGAAAACCCGCCCCGCCCGCCTTGTTCACGAGCGGAATGAACTCGTCGCCCACGAGCTCGTTGAACTCGTCCGCATGAATCGACACTTTGCGCGCCGACGGCCGCATCCCTTGACCGTAGCCGTGCCCATACTTGTAGATGCGCCCCGCCGTCGAGGTCAGATCCGCAAACATCGCATTGCCGACGACACTCGCGACCTCGAAGTCCGACAAGGCGTCGAGCCCCACATAGACAATGCCGCCGCGATCGATCACGCGGTTCCAGTCGAACACAGGGCGCGGATCGTTTGGATCATCGTAATCGGGCGAGAGCAACTGTCCCATCTTGCCCGAGGTGAGCTTTTCCAGGAGCGGATAGAGTGAAGACACGAGCTTTTCGAAGTAGGTGCGATCGTTGTTCAAGACCGAGGCGAGTCCGTCGGCCACCGGCTCATGCCAATGGTTCTCTTGCATGAGGGCCAGCACCTGTACGGTGTAGAGCGTGCGGCCCGTCTTCTTCGCGCGCTCGGCAATGTCTTTCGTTTCCGCCGGTAACGCGTCGCGCCAGCCCGGATGATCCCGATCGAGCCAGAACTCGAGGTACTTGAGGGCCAGGCCATCGATGTTGACGGCGTGCTGATAGACGAGCTCATAGGTCGGGCGCAACCCCAGCGCCGTCATCGCGCGGGCCATGACGTTCACGAACCGCCACACGAAATCGCGAAAGGCGGCCGACTGCCCTTCATCCGGCAAATTGCCGGCAATGCGGGTGGCCACTTCGGTGATGCGAGAAAACGTGCCGATCGGGCTATAGCGCGCGGACTTGTCCGGGTAGCCGAGATGGAAGAACGTGAATTCGCGCGCGCGGCCACAACGACACGCTTCGGCGTACATACGAAGCAAGAGATCGACGTCGCCCTTCGGATCGAAGACGATCACGACATCGCCGCGGCGAATGTCTTGCGCCACGAGCAGCTCGCACAGGCGCGTCTTGCCCACGCGTGTCGTGCCGAGCACCGCCACGTGGCCGACGCGCTCGGCGAGATCAAACCAGATGTCCCGCTCTTCGGGCTCGACGCCGTGCAGGACCGGATCGCCACCGACGCGCGGCAGGGGGGCGATCGGATTCCACCAGGCTTGTCGGCGTGTCACACGCGCGATCCAGTTCTCAGGCCACGCACGCTCGAGTTCGCGCGCTCGTTCGTACAACGCACTGGGTGTGACCAAGTGACGGTTTTCTGGCAGGCGCGCCTGATAGAGCCGCTGCGTGTGGACCGCGGTCCAGCGAAAGCCGCAGCCAAGAAACACCTCGCGATCGGACCATGGCACCTCGTGAGCAGAAATCGCGTAAGCGCACAGACGCCGCAGGTTGCGTTGAAAACGGATGAGCCGGCACGCTGTCCATGCCCGGCCGATCGCGAGCGCGACAAGTCCCGCGGTTGTCACGCCACCCGTCAAAGGCGTCGCGAGAAAGAGCTTGGGATGCAGCCACAAGGCGCCGGCCGCCGCCAAGGCGATCGCCGACGAAAGAATCTCCACAGGCTTACGAAAGTTGTTCTCGAGCGGATAGGCCATTAGATGCGCCCCTCCTGCGCCCCCGGTGTCCCTTCGCAGCCTTGTTTCGACTGAATCAACGCATTGGGCGCCGGCACGGGATTAAAGAAGCGCTCGGGCTGCGGCACGCGCATCACCATCAGCTGCTTGCCGCCGGCGCCCTTGATGTTGTAGTGAAGCAAGAATGACTTGCTGCTCGCTGCCGATGCACTGGGCTCGCCCGCCACCGGATAGCCTGATTTCTGGAAATCGCGCTGCACAACCTTCCATGGTTCTAGCACCTTGCCGTCGTCGGCAGGATCAACCTCGATCGCCTCCGGGTGCGCGGCGGCGAAGTCCTTGAAAATCCCGGGCGTCACCACCAGCATGCCCTCGGCGACAAAGTGCACCCGTGCTTTCGACTCGTTGTAGGCAAGTGCGCCGCTCGCCACGCCCTCCTGCACCCAGGCCATGAAGCGCTCGGCATTCGGACGGGGCTTGCGCCCGAGCCCACCGACGTCGGCTGCTCCAGAGGGGTCCTTCGGACGCTTGACCTTTTGCTTCGGGCGCATCGGCTCACGCAACGCATGCGACTGCGCCGGCGCCTCGCGCGACTGTGCCTTGGCCTGCCGCTTTTCATCCAGCAGCGCCGCCGCACTCTCCTCGTCGGCGAGGTAGACGAGCACCGACGGCTCGCGCGTGAGCTGTTCGGGCGCGGAATGAACGGCTGCGGGCTGCGTCTGCGATGCTGATGATTCGGGCTCGGGGCGGGACGACGTTGCGTCGGACGTGGCAGCACCGCTCGTCGTCACCTTCTCACAGACTGCGGCAGGCTCGCTTACCGGCGATTGCACGCTACGGTCGGCGCCCGCCGCGTTAGCGGCGGCAGCATCGGCCGCCGGCGCCCGCTCCCCGCTCTTTTCCTTGCCCTCTTCCTTGTGCTCCTTCTCCACGATGCGGATCGCGCCCGGTGCCAGCGCGCGCGGATAGCGGGAAGGGTTGGCATACAACTTCATCAAGGCAAAGCGCAGCACTGTGAAGCGCTGATGCCACGCCTCGATCGTCACCTCGATGGTCCAGATCGCACCTCCATCGGGCGCTGACACTAGGGCGCCATATTCTTGCCAGATGTCAAAGAGCCGGTTGTTGTCTTCGGGAATGCCCGCCGCGCCTTCTCCGCGCACTTCATGCCCGGCGAGATATTTGCGCACGGCTTCCGCCAGCGTCTTCGCCACACACCAGAGCGACTCGCCATCGCAATAGCCGGTCGCTCCTGCACGGTTTAACGGCACACCGCCTTCGGCCAAGAGCCGCCGCAACCCGTCCATCAATCGCTCGATGAGCGGCACCGCACGCGCCGTGGCAAATCGTGTGCGCGTGCCACAGCGCAAGTTGTCAGCGACCGACTGGCGGTCCGCTTGCTTGACGATCCGCGCAATCGCCCCTTCCTTCGCCTCTGCGTCCGAGCCTGCTCTGACTTGCTCGTCGCCCATCAGATACGCCGTCAGTTCCTGCAGCACCGGCGGATAATGCGCCAACCACGCTAGAGCACTGGCCGGCACGAACTGATGCAGTAGCACCACCGCCAAACGCGAATGCGCCCCATAGTCACGCTCGGCGGGCTCGGCAAACGTAACGCGGTACCACTGGCCACCCTGCTCTTTCATGTTGCCGGCAAGCGGCACCCAGGCGCGTGCGCCGTGGCCTGCCACCAGTTCCACCCGCAGATCGGCCATCGGTTTGCCGATGTCGTGCAACAGGGCCGCGACGAGCACCGCGTAGCTATAGCGCGCCGCGTGCGCCAACTGCTCCTCGGCGTCTGCGCCAAGCGGCAACCTCCAAGCGGCCCGGAAATGCAGCGCGAACTGCGCCACTTCCAGGCTATGGTTCAAAAGCCCCCCTGGCTGCGCGTGGTGATGCGATTCGGATGCGGGCAAGAGCTGCACGAACTCCATGATTCGATCGAGCAAAGGCGCCACATCACGCACCCAGTTCTCTGGCGCAAAGCCGAGACCCTCGCGAATGCGCTCGACGCGAGGCTGCATCGCCGTGCATGCCACCAACTCGGCTGGTTCGAGCACGGCCAGATGCTGCGAACTCGGTGACGCGCGGCGCTCAATGGCGGCGCGGCCTGCCGCATGCCACATATCCGGTCTCGCGGCTTTCCCATGGAGCTTTCTTCGCGAGCACAGATGCAGCGCACCAAATCCCGCGACGCTCGCGAGCGCCCCGCCAGCCAACCAAATATCGAGCGTCGTCATGGGAGCGCGATGTGGGCGTGAGACCTTCCTGGATCAGACAGGCTCCAATGTAAAAATCGGCGTCGTGATCCTCGTCACTTGCCCGCATCCGTCGTATGGACGGCGTGCAATCAAACGCTCGACAACGACGCGCGGCTTTGCTAGGCGGGGCGCCTTTGCTCGATCCTTTTCGCGTGCCTTTGCGGCAACGCTTCCTTTTTCGCCCTTGCGGCAAAGTCTTTTTTACCATTCAGGCCTTTGCGGCATTGAGCGCGTGAAGCGAAGCTTCAAGCTTCACGCGCGGCCTTTGGATAAGGCCCTTGACCTTTGGCGCACCTTTGTTCCCCTTGCTCGCGCATTTGCGTGGGCCCTTTCCGGCATCGGCGGCAACACCCTCTTATTGCTCACGGTCATAAGACGCTGCGAAAACCCGCAGCAAAAAGCGCTTAGAGCAACGGGCGCGATTGACAAGCATTTCGACGACGACACAGCTCACGCGCGGTTCAATGAAGCCGTCGGGTCACCCTGACCGATACGCGCTGTTGCCCGCCGGAGCCGCTCCTTGCCTTCGTCTCTCCGGCGGGCTTTTTCTTAAGCGCGTCTGATACCGCACACGCCGATGAGACCGATCACTTGCGCGACGACCGCGTTTTTCCTTTTCGCATGGGCGAGCAGCCCCGCCCATGCCGCCCCGGGCGGTGCGGCCGAACGCGCGTGCCTTGACGATGCCGCGCGCTATCACCACGTCAGCCCGCGGCTGCTCGAAGCGATCGTCACCGTCGAATCCGGCGGCAACGCTTGGGCGATCAATCGCAATGCGAACGGCACAGCCGACATCGGGCTCATGCAGATCAACACCACGTGGCTGGCGGCACTTTCTCGGCATGGCATTTCGCGCCAGGCACTCTTCAAACCCTGCGTGAACCTTTACGTGGGTGCCTGGGTCCTGTCTCGCAATTTTGCACAACTCGGTTTCACGTGGAATGCCATCGGGGCCTATAACGCGCAGAACCCGACCAAGCGCATCGCCTACGCGCGAAAGGTCTACGCGGCGCTAAGGCCTGCGTCTGCGAGAACACAGACGGTCGCGCACGTTGTCGCGAGCGCGGTCACGCCACGCCGTGAGCGCAACGCGGGCTCATCCGAACCTGTGAGCCTCGTCGCATGGGAAGCGCAACCGTGAACAAGCTCACGCTCGAGACCGCGCGCGACGTGCTTCAAGAATATCTCGGCGAGGTCTGGGCACTGACGCAGGCGCCCGACGTGCAGGAAGTGATGGTCAACCGCGCCGACGATATCTGGGTCGAGCGGATCGGCACGATCTCGCGCGCGCCTGACTGCCAAGTTCATCCGGATGCGCTCGATCGGGCCATCACGATCCTCGCGAATATCAACGCCAAAGACCAGACGCACCTGCTCGATGCGCGTCTGCCCGGCTTGCGCATCGCCGCGGCACGCACGCCCGTGGCGATTCACGGCGACATGCTGTGCATTCGCAAGCACGCACGACACAAGATTGCGCTTGTCGATTACGAATGCGCCGGCGCCTTCACAGTCTTGCCCCCGTCGGCCCAGCGCTTTGCCGGGCGGCACAACGAGGCGTTGCTCGCGCGCCTGCCCGCCGGTGGTACCGCTGTGCGCGAGTTCTTCGAGTGGGTCATGCGAGAGCGCATCAACGTCGCGTTCTCGGGCAGCACCTCCTCGGGTAAGACGACGCTGCTTAACGCGCTCATTGACGCGATTCCGACAGACGATCGGACGGTGACGATCGAAGACACGGCCGAGCTTCAGGTGCGCCTGCCGAACTACGTCGGGCTCGAGGCCAATCGCGGCGTCACGATTCGCGACCTCGTGAAGTTCTCACTGCGCATCCGCCCCGATCGCATCATCGTCGGCGAAGTGCGCGGTGCCGAAGCCTTCGACCTCATGGAAGCGCTCAATACCGGTCACCCGGGTTCCGTCGTGTCGTTTCACGCGGACTCGTCCGACACCGCGCCCGCGCGGCTGGAGTCGCTCATTCGCATGAGCGAGGAGGGGCGCCTGCTGCCGCTCGAGGACTTGCGCCACAAGATCGCCGCCACCTTTCGCTTTTTCGTGCACGCCGAGCGCCACGGGGCCACACGCGGGCCGGTCGAGATCCGCGAAGTGATGGGTGTCGCGGCCGGCCGCTACATCACCCGCCTGCTCTTTTCCAAAGTCGCCACCGAGGACCTCATCCATGCTTGAAGGCCATTACCGTGCCGCCGGGCGCCCCCCTCGCCTGCCGCGCTGCCGCAGATTGATCGGACGCGCAGTCGAGGTCGCCCGAGTGTCATTCATCGATCTCCGTGGCGCCTGGCGCGCATTCCTTCGCTCGCCTGAGCGCGGCGCGCCTGCGATGGCCGCGGCGCTGTGGCTCGCCCTGCTACCCGTGCAGGCGCATGCCGCCGGCATCTGGAACGGCGGACTGTGCACCGTCTATCAGAGCGTGCTCGATAACGAGCTGCTCGAGATCGTCTCGCTCACGATGCTCGCAGGCTCGCTCATCCTCTGGGGGCTCGACGACGGCCGCCACAACATCAAGACCGGCATCATCCGCGGCGTCGCCGTCACCATGGGCGTCCTCAACATGCCGTTGCTGTGGGCCCAGATCTTCAACCACGGCGCGGCCTGCACAGGCGCCGGCTTGTAACCCGGGGCGAGCCATGACGAACGTAAGCGAAGCGAATGCTGATAACACCAGCCCGACCGATCCACTCGTCGTCAAAGTCAATAAGACGACGCTCGAGCAGTTTCGATTGCTGGGCGTCGATCGACCGTGGACCGTCATCGAATTCGCCATTGTGGCGCTCATTGCGTTCGGCCTGAAGAACTGGTATGTGCTCGCCGCGCCGCTCGTGACCCACCCGTTGCTGTGGCTCGCGGCCCGCAAGGATCCGGACCTGATCCAGTGTTACCTGAAGTACCGCAAGCAGGGCGACCACTACGAGCCGCGGCAGCATCTTTACCAGCGCATCAACTGCCGACCGATCGGTTTCGGGCGAGGAGCGCTGCTGTGACCCATGACGCCTGTCCTACACCCAACGTCTCACCGTTCGACGCCGAGCCGCTTAGCGATATCGCGCGACGCATCGACGGCAATCGTCGATCGGTGGCCGAGCTCATCCCGTGGCTGTTCAAGTTCAATGACCAGTTGATCGTCAACAAGGACTCCGCGTTGATGGCGTCCTACACCTTTACGGGACCGGATACCGACAGCCTGTCGGCTACGCGCGTCCATGAGCTCGTGCGTAACGTGATTCATGCCATGCGCCCGCTCGCACGCGCACCCATCACCTTATGGTGGACCGTGCACCGTCGCCGGACCGACCGCTATTTGACGGCGCCCCTGCCCGACCCCATCGCGCAGCGCGTTGACGACGCGCTGCAGCGCACCTTCAAAGCGTCGGCCAACTACGTGAATCGCCATACCTTGACCATGTGCATGGCGCCGGAGGTCGGCGTCGACCGCTTCGCCAAGCGCTTCATGCATGGTGTGACACACGAGCAAATGCCCATCCTCGCCGCCTTCTGGCAGGCGGTGCGCGCGACCTTCTCCGACCAGTACCTCTTCGCGCACACGGCGAGCGACCTCGCCGTGGCCGTGGACACGTTCGAGCGCCTGATGGAAGGGTTCGTCGCGGGCAATCCCGATCTCGACCTCGAGCGGCTCACGGGTGAGAAGCTCGGGGCGCACCTCCATGCCTGCGTCTCGCCCTCGGGCGAGCATTTGAGCCGACTCGCGGTTCCGGAGACGCCCGCGCTCGATACCGCCCTCGCCGACGCCGAAATCATCCCCGGTCACGACTACCTGAAGTTCGACGCCAATGCGCGTTGCCGAATCGGCGTCGCCGCCGGTATCCCGACCGGGCGCGAATTCTGGTCGGAAGCCGTCTCACCCACGACGCTCGATGGCCTGCTCAAGATTCCGGGCGAACTCACGATCAATCACGTCTTTCGGCTCGCCACGCCGAGCGCGGCGATGCGCTTCCTCAATCGCATGCGCCGCTATCACGAGAACCGGCGGCTCGATACGCGGGCGTTGCTCGCGGCCGCCATCCGCGGTGGCGATGTCGAACACGCGCCGCGCCAGAACGAAGCACGTCGCCAGGCCGCGGCGCTCGCCAACCGCCAGGTCGGCAAGGTCGAGATGGCAGAAGACGCCTACGGCTACTACAACCTCTCGATCATCTCGTACTCGAGCGTCTATGACTGCCCCATGGGCGAAGACGCGCTCCTCGAAGCGGACGCGCTCGCGCGCGAGGAGGCACTCTCGACCCACAAAGCGGTGGAAGGCGTGCTCCACGCCGCGCACTTCGTTCCGGTGCGCGAGACGCTGCATGCCCTCTCGGCGTTCGCCACCACGATCCCCGGCATGTGGCGGGAGTGCGCGCGGTGGGCGTTTCTCGACGATCAATTGGTCGCGCGTCTTTTTCCCCTGCGAGGCGTCTCACGCGGCATGCCGGTCAATCGCCACCTGACCAAGGAAACGGGGCAGTTGTGTCCGGCGCTTACCGCCTTCCCGACTGAGTACGGCACGCCCTTCTGGTTCACGGCGTTTGTGCACGACGTCGGCCACCTGCTCGTGTGCGGGCGAACGGGCTTCGGCAAGACGATGTTCTTGCTGCTATGTGCGACGCTCTTTAGGAAGTACCCGAATACCTGGACGATCGGGCTCGATAAGGATCGCTCGATGCGCATTCCCACGATCCTGCAAGGTGGCCGCTACATGAGTTTTGAGGCGGACGCCACGGACGCGGAACGCTCAAGCCTCAATCCTTTGCGGCTCCTCGCGCACGCGCGGCATCTCGACTTTCTCGTCGAGTGGGTCAAGACGCTGATCGAAGCACGCGGCGCGTATCACGTCAGCGCCAAGGACCTGCAGGAAATCCAGGCGGCGCTCTTTGCCGCCCGCACGTGCGGGCCGCGCTTGTGGCGCCTCTCGACGATTCATGCCTCCGTGCCAACCGGGCCCATGGCTGACGAGTTGTCGCTCTGGGTCGGCGACGGGCCCTACGCGCACTACTTCGACAACCTCGAAGACAGCTTTGATGTCGCGGACAACGAGGACGCCGGCCGCTGGGTGTCGATGGCCACCGACCGGCTGCTCGCGACACCCGCAACCGGCAAACCGTTTCTGGTCTATCTCGCCTACCGCATCGAGCAATCGATCCTCGCGCGTGAAAAATCCGGAAGAATCGGCGCGACGCTCGTGATGCTGCCTGAAATCTGGCACTTGCTCGATGACGAGGCGTTTGCCGAGCGCATCGGCAACTGGATCGTCACCATGCGCAAGAAGCTTGGCTGCGTATGGATGGACGCGCAGTCGCCCGAGCAAGTCTCGAGCTCGAAAATCTGGCCGCAAATTCGCGATAACGTGCTCGTGCGCGTCTTTGTACCGACGGAAAATCTGACACCTTCCGCGCGCACGGCCTATCAGCGCGACTTTGGCCTCTCGGATGCGCAAATTGCGGTTATCCAGTCGCTCGTCAGAAAACGCGACTATTTCATTACCGAGGTCAGCGGTGCCTCGCGCCGGATTTCGACCCAGCTCGGCGCCGAGACCATCGCGATCCTACGCTCGGAAATGAGTGCGCAAGTACTCTTCGATCGACATTTGCGCTCTGGGGCCCCCGACTGGCGCGAACGCTACATCGCGGAAGCCATCGAGCAGTCGCATCGGCAAACCACCGAAAACGCTTCGGAGGTAGACCATGTGTGAGATGCCGCCTCGATGTCATCTTTGCCCGCCGCGCCGTGGCATCGCAGTCGCAATCGCCGCGCTTCTCGCACCGGCTCTGTCGCTTGCAGGTGGCGGTGCCGCGACGGGCGGTGCCACCGAAATCACGCAACTGGCCAATCACGCGGAGCTCGCGGCGTCGGTCGCCAAAGAGGCGGAGATGGTCGAGCAAAACGTCCAGGCGCAAATCACGCGCCTTCAAAACCTCGTGCAGGTTCCGAGCGGCATGATCGATCGAACGTTCTCGCCCTATGGCTCGCAACTCGCCAGCTACCAATCGCTGTTTTCGGCCGTTTCGCAATTGCGCTTCGCGGCCGAATCGACAAGCTCACTCTTTGGTCGAAGCATGTCGGAGATGGGCGCCACGAGCATGTCGCCGTCGCAGTGGCTCACGGCCTACAGCAGTCTCGCCGCCACGCGCGGCGGTCTCTATCGGCAGCAGCTCGACTCGGACATGAGCAATCTCGATAACCTCGCGGCTCGCGCGCAGAACCTTCAAGAGATCCAAAGCCAGATTCCCAATGTCACCGGCAACGTCCAGGGCCTACAGATGCTCAATCAGCAGTCGAACGTGCTCGCCGGCGAAATGGTGGATCTGCACGCGCTTGTCGCGCGCCAGGTTGCCCAACAAATGCAGGACCGCGCCGTGCAGTCGGACGTTCAAGCCAACGCCGCACGGCTGGCCGCCGCGCGAGCCGCCTCCGCCAAAGCCATCAACGATCAAGAAAAGCAAATGATTCAAGGCGCCCCTGACCTGAATCTGCTGGACGACCAGCAGTAGCAAGTGTTTTACCTCGTTTCAACCGACATGGAGGCACCTATGCTCAAGTCATTTCTCGTATCGAACTGGATCGTGATCGTCATCCTCCTGATGATCGCCACAGGCGTAGCCGGCATCCTCGCGCTTCAAATGAACAAGGCCCACCAGGAACAACAAGCCGTGGCGCGAGCGCAGCAGCTCGCGCGCGAACGCGCCGAAAAGGCCGCCGAGATCAACAGACAGGAGCAAGAGACGATCCGAAAGGCACCGGACTTCAAGCTCCTGCGCGACTAAGGAGCGATGTGCTGTTGCGCTGGCTCATCTTGCACCTGTGCGTCACGCGCGCGGAGGTCCGGCTCGTGCTGCGCGCGCTTAGCAGGCGCTATCAAGCCCGGCTCGAGCCTCGCGAGGTGCAACCCGGCACGCTCGATAAGCGCATTACCCGCAACTTCCGCTTGGCGCTCCTCATAGGCCTGCTCACTGTCCATGCCGAAAATCCGCGGCTCGCGGCCAGTGCGATTGTGGTCCTGCCCGTCGCGATCGTGCTGCTCGCGCTGTGGCTCGCGGGCTTGCTGCGGTGACGTCCTCGATGTGCCTTACCGATGAACGATGTCCTTTCGGTGATCAATACGCTCTTCGCGCTCATGCAATCGCAGGGGCGGCGATTGGAGACCGTGTTCCTGATAGACGGCATCGACCTGCTGGGTGCACTGGGACTGATCATGGCGACGTGGCACGTGTTGATGTGGGCGCTCGACGGAGATTTTCCGAGCTTCTTCGCCAACCTCTTTCGGCACCTCGTCAAGTGCGCCATTCTTTTCGTCATGCTGATGTCGTGGACAAGCACCGTGCATGGCTACTTCGTTGACAACATGCAGGCCATGGCCAATCGTGTCTCAGGTGGACAAAGCGACCCGACTGGCTTGGTGCGCGTGCTCATGTCAGCGGGCGCTGCCATCATAGAGGACGCGCGCAGCCAAGCCACGCAAGTGTGCGAGCAAGTGCCGGATACCACGCCTGATGGCGTCGTCATCCCAGGCGCGAGCCACGTCGAATGCGGCTCGAATTTCGCTGAGACCGGCCAAGGCCCCACCGCCGCGCTCGGCTCAATCTGGACACTCGTCAAGAACTTGCCGCTGATCTTGCTGACGTTTCTGGCCAAGGGTCTCGCGCTTGTCGCCATCCTGCTGATGACGCTCGTGTTCGTGGTCGTGGTGCAGTTCGGCTCGTTCTTGCTTTCCATTGCGCTGTGCCTCGGGCCGGTCCTCATCCCCTGGTACGTCCTGCCTGCCACGGACTTTCTCTTCGATGGGTGGCTGAAGTTCACGATTGCGGCGGGCCTATACAAGGTCATCGCTTGGATCATGATGACCATCGTCGCCACGGGCGCGTTGCCGGCGATTCGATCGATTTCGGAGCAAGCGGCCAGCCAAGCGTCATCAAACCCGGACGCCTACTACGCGGCCAACTACCTGGCTATGTGCGCAATCGCCCTCGTCGCGGGCATCGGCGCATACATGATGTGGCAGGTACCTGACATCGCCAGGGGCATCGTGACGGGTAGCGGTGGCGGTGGCCTCGGCGGCTTCGGCAGGGGCTTGATCGCCAAGCGTTTTATTTCTTACGGAAAGCGATGAGCCCTACGCGATCAATCATGGTGCTGGTTATGCAGCCGCTCCGACTGCTGCATCGTGTAGTACCCGTCCCAATCGCTGTCCGAGCGCGGGATTTCCTCGTCTTTGTCCTCGCGTGGACCGGTATTGATCACGACCAAGATCGCGACAACGATCAGGCCCGTCAGCCACAGCGCCCAATCGAGATGTTCCACGCCGACCTGCGACACGACGATTGCCGCGAACCCGAAAATCGGCAAGACGAAATACAACAGAATCACCTTGACGTATTGCATAGCACCACTCCTCTTTGCTGCGTGTTGCGTTTCCAGTCTAGACCGCAGCGCTTTGATCTGACAAGGAGTTACGTCGATGATGTTTGAATCAATGCGTAACAGCGCGAGCGAGCGCATGGACGGGCAATGCGCGCTGAATATGCCCATGGGTAATCCAGCAGGTAACGCTGCACCACCAGGCACGGACCAGGGCGTGGCGGGATGGTTTGACGCGTTTCAAAAGCCCGTTTGGGAAAAGCGCCTCGCGATCAAGATTGCCGTGCTTTTTGCGTTCATCGCAATGGGCCAAACGGTCGCGCTCGTTATTCAGTCCCAACATAGTGGACCGAAACCGTACTTTGTCGAGCACGACGAACGATCCGGCGCGGTTTGGGTCTCGGATCGCTACGCGCGCGAGTACACGCCCGAGTCCGCCAACAAACGCTACTTTCTCGTGAACTGGGCCTCGCGCATCTTCACGATCGAAGCGGATAGCCAAGACACGATCACGCGCCAGATTCCCGCCGCTTCGGCATGGACGTCGGGTGCGGCAACCAAAGAGCTCGAGCGCTACATCACACAAACCGATCCGGTTGCCGTGCGGGTCGTCGAAACGCCGGGCCTCACACGCCAGTTCGTCGAAAACTCGACCTCGTTCTCGCCTGACGGCCGCGAGGCCTACATGATCGCCACGCTGATCGAAAGCATTGGCGGCAAACCCTCACCCGCCCGTCAAGTGTTGTTGACGATCGACTTTCTCTTTGCCCCCGAACGCTTGCGCGAAGGCGAGATCAAGGACAACCCGTTGGGCCTGCGCATCACACACTTCACCGTTACACCCTACACGGGTGTCAATCCCGGAGTCACGAAATGAGACTATCCGCGCTATCGAATGCGGCGCGACTTGCCGTCGTGCTTGCCGCCACCACCACGTGCGTCGCGAACACGTATGCGCAGTCGCCAGAGGCTGGCGCACCGTCGGTCGTGCCGGCGAGCGTGGTCGAAGCCGCACGGGCGGCAAGCGCCTCGTCTCCCGCCAACGTGCCGCGCGAATCAGCGTCGGGGCCCGCTCCGCGCCTGCACGTGGTCACGGCAGAAGCAATCTCGCCCGCAGCGAGACCGCACGCCCAACGGACCGCGCGCCCGGCCGGTCCCCGCGGCTCTGCCGGGCACGGCCACAATGGTCCCTACGCGGCGATCGACGATCCGACGCTCGTCACCTACGCGTACGACCCGGACTACACGTTCGTAATCGAGCTGCAGACCAATCAGGAATCGCATCTCGTTTTTGCGCCTGATGAGGAGATCGTCGGCGTCTATCTATCCAACACGGGCAAGCGCTGGCTCTATCACGCCTCGATCACCAAGCGCGATCTCTTTATCGAAGCGCGGCTGCCCGGTCTGCATAACGCCGCGACCATCATCACCACGCGCCGCCGATATGAACTCGATTTGCGTTCGTCCAACGCGGGACACTTCGACCATCGTGTCGCCTGGGAGTATGCGGACGACGCCGTACGCAATGGCTCGAAAGTCTCGGCTCAAACGTCGCCATTCGGTACCGAATACACGCCGAACGTGCCGGGCCGCACGGACGCGGAGCCCGCCGCGAACGGCCTGCACGTTGACCTTGTACACGCACACTTCGATTACAAGGTCGAGGGCGATGCGCCCTTCACACCGACGCTGGTGCTCGACGATGGGCGCTTCACTTACTTTCAGCTGCCTCATGACGCGCGCCTGCCCGCCGTGCTGGTGATGGACGCACATGGCGAGGGCGAGATCACGGATCTCATTCCGCTAGGCAACGATATCTACGAGGTGCCGCAAATCTCCGAATACGGGCTGCTCCTGCGACGCAACAAGGACGTCGTGCGTATCCTCAACGAGAATCCGGCGCGTGCGGGAGGCACAGCACGCGCGCGTCACGCTGAGGGGAGAGACGCCCGGCCTGCAGTTCTGAACGTATATCGGGGAGCCTGACCATGGTCGAGAGGACCTCCGCTGCGCCGATGACACCGCAACCGCAGCGGCGCACGTGCATTCGGCGCGATTTCGCCAAACTCTTTCTGCTGCTTCTGGGCGGCACGCTCTTCGCCATCGTCTTCGTGCGCTATCTCTCGCATTCCCACCTGACGGCCGCCGAGCGGCGCGCCGAGGAGCAACTGAAAGCAGCAGCCAAAGAACCCGCCGCGCTGCCGGAGGCGCTGGCCAAGCGCCTTGCGGACGAACGCGCCCTCGCCGAGGCCCGCAAGCGCTTGGCAAGCGCCCCGGCTGGTGGCACACCGTTGACCGATCCGGGCATCCCCAAGGGCCGCCCCGGCGACGAGCCGTTACCGTCTGGCTACAAGGTCCCCGGCGCAGATGGGGAACGAATGTCCGCGCAGGAGCGGCTGGCGCTCGAGCGGCAAGCCGAGCAACTCGATAATCAGTCGCTTGTCGCCTACGAAGACACGGCTGGAGACAAGGCCGAAAGCGGCCGCGCCATGCGCAACGCGGGCTCACCGACAGACGTGTCGACACGCCTTGCGACCAGTGATCCATCGGCGCAGGACGGTCTTTCAGGAAACGCGGCCAACACTCCATGGGCGCACATCGCTCAGCTGGCCAGTCCCAACGCCAATGCCTCGGATCGCGAGCGCAACGCCCGTTGGCTCGCTCATACCTCTGGCGACAGTCAGGACGGACCGCTCACGCTCATTCCGGCCGCCTCGCCGTATATGGTGATGGAAGGCACGCCAATTACGACCGTCATGCTCGGCGGCACCAACAGCGACTTGCCCGGCACATTCCGAGCGCTCGTCGACCATGACATCGTCGACAGCGTCAGTGGCCAGTGCGTGCTGATCCCGAAGGGCACGAAGATCATTGGTTTGACGCACGACGACGTCGCGATTGGCCAGGAGCGGCTGCTTCTGGCCGGCACACGCATGATCTGGCCAAATGGCGCAAGCCTGTCGCTCACGCGCATGCCCGGCGCCGACCCGAATGGCGATGCGGGGTTGACGGCCGATGTCAACAATCATTTCTTTAAGATCTTCGGCTCGACCCTGCTCATTGGCGGGGTCGCCGCCTGGATCGGCCACAATCAGTCGCAGCCCACGGGGACCACGATCAATATCAACGGCGGTGGGGCCAACGACCTGTCGGCCGCAGCGGCGCAGTCGCTTTCACAAACGACGCAGACGATCCTGCAGCGGAACATGAACATTCAGCCCACGCTCACGACTCAGCCCGGGCAACGCATGGTGATCGTCACGACCCGCGACATGGAAATTCCGCCTGAACAGGTACGGGCAAGCTGCAGCACGCCCTGAGAAATTGAAGAAACCAACGGCGAAGCCGAGATCGGCCGCACTTCAACTGGAGGTAAAGGAGCGCCGACGCTTGCCTCCGTAGTTCGTCTTGGTAGTCAATGGCTGCATCCTCACCTGGTTGAGCGCAAGCATCCGCCATTACTCGTCGAGCATCCCCAGTATGTGCCACCAGTCCTGAGCGGCGTGTAGCACACGCATGATGGTCACGCCGTCACCGCTCGGCATGTAGAAGATCAAGAATCGGTGGAACCCCTTCACTGCCCACTTACGGGTCCCGCTCAACGCGGGGTTGCGTAATTTCAACGGCGCGCCGATCGCGGGCCGTCGAGCCAAGTCTTCAAAGCTGGACTGTGCGCACGTCAGAAATCGATCGGCGGTTTCCGGCCCTGCGTTCTCGGCCAGGTAAACGTAATGCTCCACCAGGTCACGACGCGCCGCCGCCGATCGGTATATCGCCGGCATCAGCGCTTCCTGGCGCGCGCTTTGACCTGCTCAAGCGCTTCCTTGCGAATGTCGTCCCAGTCACGCTGCGTCAACTCACTTTCGCTGCCCGTCAGCCCTTCGAGCAGCAGCGCTTCGAGTCGCTCTTCGGCCCGACGCTTCTCGTCTGCGCGGATGAGCTCGCGCACGTATTCGCTGACGCTGCTATAGCGCCCTTCGGCGATCTGGGCATCCACGAACTGCTTGAGCGGGTCGGGCAGAGAAATGTTCATGCTCTGCATTTCGCACCTCCTCGGGTCGAGGACAATTATGGCATAAAATGGCACGAAATGCCATCCCCGGGCCGATTGCCGCGCGGCCACCCGGAGGTCGTGCCACGCACGGTCAATGGCCCGACAACCGTGCGCTGCCGGCACCCTACCCCCCATGCGACGGGGAATTCGCTTGCCTCCGTCTGGCAATCCCGTCCGACGCAAGCGGCGTCCTCGCCGGAGCGAAATGCTGTGACGGCCAGTCTTCGCCTTCGACCACTTGTCCACAGATTCTGTTGGCAAATGTGTGGACAACCTGCGGGTACGGGCGATAAGTCGTTGATGGCAAAGCGCCCTTGCGCAACCGACAAGAGACGAGGCTAACAACTACGTCGCGCCGCGTCGAGATGACTGCTCTCGCGTGTCGATTGCATGTGACCTTCGACACAGGCGGCGGCGAGGTGATATCGGAAGCGGCCTGTGACTCTCACGCATTCTCGGCGTACGGCGGGCCCCAAAAGCACCCTCGAACGTCCGGCCCGAGACAAGGACCGCCGAGGCCGAAGGCGCGCAGCGCGATGGTTGCTATCGCCATCACAAGCCTTGATTTTCAAGCGCGGTTGTCTATCATGAGCAACTGAATCAGCCCTCCGGAGCTTTATCCGGCACCTTTGGCAGTAGCAGTGAAGATGCGGTTCGTCTCCGTCCGAAGTCAGGATAACCGCAGGTCCTCGTGACTCGGAGTTTTCTCGCAAGCCCAGTTGGGGAATCGACCATTCCCCGCTGGGGCCCTTTGGCGATTCCCCTTTTTCTTTAGGAGAGTCGTCATGTCTGAAGCCAGCCAAACGAAGAAGTACTTCGATCTGCACTTGAGCGGTTTGGGTTACCTCTCGCGTGTGCGGGAAGTGACTTCGTCCGGGCGTGCCAAGGCGAAACCGTTTCTCGCCTGCTCGATCGCTGCGTTTCACGGCGATCCCAACGTCGAGAACGGCATCGTCTATCTGAACCTCGATCTAATCGTCTCGGGCATCAAAGCCAAAGAGGCCATCGCATTGGTTACCGCCGATGCGAATGATCGTGACACGAAAGTGCTCGTCGGCTTTCGGGCGGGCGATCACTACATCAGCACCTACGAGATCAAGAAAGGCGATCGCGCAGGGCAGATGGGCACGGTCTTGAAGGGGCGCCTCTTGAAGGTGTTCTGGATCAAGGTCAATGGCGAGCTCGTGTATCAGGACGAGCAAGAGGACGATAGGAGCGCCGTAGAAGCTACGGATCGCTTCGAGATCGAGCATAGCGGCGACCTAGGCACCGCAGACGCTGATGCTGCGACGACCCACTCCGATCCCCCATCACAATCGACATCGGTGCGTGATGGTGAATCGAACGAGCGCCGCGCAAGCGGCTTCTTGCGTCGGTCCGTTCGGCGTGGCGTGCGTGCAGGTGTTCGTACCGCCGCCGTTTCGACTTGAAGGTTCAACGCTGGGACTCCGACATCAGTCGGAGTCCCTTTCTCCCTCCTCCGCCTAGGCGGCCCATTGTTCTCGTCGACGGGCTCGCCAGCCGTCGAGAGCTCGTTTGCCGCAGCGCTGACCGTCAACCGCCTGCGGCAAGCGAGTTCATGCCGCGCTTCGTTGCTTACCGCAAACGAGCGTCTCGTCCTACCTCGGGTTTGCAGCGGCCCCAAACGCTGTGCCGTTCACGCTTTGATGCGCTTCACCGCTCCTGGCCGCAGTTTCACGTCACCGTGGACCGCGGCCAGGAGACATTCTCGAGCGCACTCCACCTGGGACATGCGGAGCGCTCGAGTATGTCGTGACCGTTGATTCGCCGGTTAAGCGAATCCGACCGCCGCGCGTGACGCGGCACCCTTGTTGTTCACACCGCAGCTCGTTTCCGGCGCTTCTCCCGATGTATCGAAGCGCAGCTGCTCGCCCCCAAGGCGATCGGAATTTTTCTCTCAACCCTACGGGGATCGTATCCCCGCAAGGGGGTGCGCTCCGCTTTGCCTGGAGTGATGAACCATGCAATTTCTGCACAACCTGTCGGCCACGCTCAAGCGCACCGCGCATCGCGGGAGGCTCCCCTTCCTTCCTGGCTTCAACGAGGATCTACCTAAGTTCGTTGCCACGATCGACATCGACTATGTCCAACGCGTCACGGTCGGCCTGGAGGCGTCTCATCGCGAGCATGCCATCCAAGTGCTCCAGCGTGCGTTCAACGCCGGCTCGCTTTGGAACGACTCGTCGGCGATGCCGCTGCTCACGCATGCTTTCGAGCCCGTTCACCCAGACGCCCCGCTTCAGCTGGCGTCGCTCGAGGAGGTGGAAGAACTGCCCCCGCCCGATCCGTCGGTTGCCACCATGCGTTGCATCAGCGCGTCGCACTCCCTCTTGCGCTTCGCGAGGCTGATCGACGCGTTGTGTAGCGAAAGCGGCACACCGCCGGACCGTGAGTTCTCGAGCATCACAGTTGACGTCCCAGTCGATGAACTCGCCCAGTTGCGCAAGCTCCTTCGCTCACTCGAAGCATGCTGATCAGGCAAGCGCGAAGGAATCTTCTTCTAACCCTCGCGGGACAGGTCGGCCCGCGAGGGACGCGATGCTCCGCGTTTTTTTGTTTGGAGAACGCTATGTCCGTCAATCATGCTTTGACTGATTGCGACAACAAAGTCCAAGCGACGCTGGTCCCGATGCTGCGCCGCATGCAGATCTTACCTCGGTACTTCGGGCGCTACATGCTCGTCGCGGAGGCGATCGTCTATCGCTCGCTCGAGTCGCTCTGCCAAGACTATTCCGGCGGCTACTGGGACTTTTATGAGCTATCCAACGGCGGTTTCTACATGGCGCCGAGCACCACCCATCGACTGCGGCTGCAATGCGACGGCAACGGCTTTGATGGTGAAATGTCCGCTGACGCCGCAGGCATCGTGGCGTGCCTCTTCGCGTTCAACGCGCTCGTCTGGAAGACCCGGGACGAACGTTTCGAACGGCTCTACTACTGCCTGCGTGAATTCGCAAGCGATCACTCCGAAGCTTGCGCAATCAGTGCGGCCATCGATTAGTCAATTCCTCTTGACGCAAGGGCACCCACGCGGTGCCCCTGCTCTTGAAAGAGGATAGCTATGTCGGGCCAGCCATTGCGCCGCAGCGTCCTCTTCGGCAACGCAAAAATCGGGATCGTATGTCTAGCCGTGTCACTCGCCTTAGGCGCAACCCAGCCAGAATGAGCTTCGCGTATCAGCCCCCCGTCGTCCATTCTGTTTTGCTAAGCACTGCAATCCCTCACCGGCCACCACTCGTGGCGCTGATGAACGGTGCAGCCACTGCAGCATCGGGATCAGCCATCGCCTTGCTTGCATGGTATCCGGGCCATTGGCTGCTGGTTCTGCTCGTCCTGCCGCTCGCGTGGGCGGTCCAGCCATGTCGCGCGCGCGCTTTCGCGCTGTGGGCCGGCTACTATTTGACGGCTGCGCGCGATATTCCAATCGCTTGCGAGCGATTCTTCTCAGCTCACCACGAGCTCTCGAACACCGCTGCCCTCGCCGTCGGCATGGCCTTCTGGCTCGCGCAAGCGGCCTTGCTCGCCCTGCCCTGGACGATCTTGAAAGCTGATCGGACTGCCTCGGCGCGCGCATGGCGAGCGGCCGCGGCAACTATCGTTTCTGCCGTGCCGCCACTTGGCATCATCGGATGGGTGTCACCGCTGCATGTCGCAAGCACCCTGTTCCCCGGCTGGCAACTGACGGGGGCCGCGCTTGGCTTGGTCACGATCGTCATCGCGGCTTCTGTGCCTCTGTTCCCTCGAACTGCTGTCGCCGCCGTCCCCGTGATCATTGCCGTGCTGCTGGCTAATTTCGACGAGCCGAAGCGGCATATACCGGCAGGATGGGTCGCGGTCAGCTCACGGTTCGGCAGGCTCGATCCGTCACAGTACCGAGCGGTCTTTGATCGCTCTCAGTCCGCAATAATCGCCGCGCAAACGGCCTTCGCTGCCGGGGCGCAAGTGGTCATCCTGCCAGAGGAAACTATCGGGCTCTGGCGCCCTTCGACGCACTTTTGGTGGAGGCCATTTCTAGCGCAGCTCGTCGCGCGAGGACAAACGCTTGTCCTTGGTGCCGACTTACTCTCCGGCGCTGGCGGTGCGGACGCTGTTAGTCTCGATGAACACTTCCGGTATACGGACAGCGCCCTCATTCTCGGTGACACTCTAGGAAGGTTCGAAAGTCGTCAGCCCGTGCCCGGCGGGCTATGGCGGCCAGGCGCGCGGGTAAGCGCCAAGCTCGGTAGTATCACCCAACGCCACCTGATCATCGAACGCAAGCGCGTAGCGTTTTCGATTTGCTACGAGGACTATCTTCTATGGCCGCATTGGCGCCTCTTCGTCGACAGGCCCGACGTGCTCGTAAGCATGGCCAACGACTGGTTCGCGCACGACCTCGCACTCGCGCAAATTCAGCGGCAGAGTGTGGAGTCGATTGCCAGGCTATCCGGCGTACCGCTTCTGCGCGCCGTAAACCGGTAACGACGCGCAACTGGCTCCCTTAATGGTGAACGCCCGCGGTGGCCGCATGTCCGACAGCCGAGTCGGCTACGGACAACCGCGTCGGGGGCAGCAGCCAGGCCATTAGCCGCCGCCGTTCGTACCCCGTGATTGCACGTCCGCTACGGGGCAAAAGCGGACCGCTGCATTGGCCGAAGCGCAGCTTACACGCATGACTCCACCAATCCTCCGCTATGTCGGACATACTGGCCCAGTATTTCATTTCAGGGAAAATTTCGGCATTGGATGGACTCGCAGTTTGTTGGGAACCCACTTCGAGGCCCTTTTAGCAGCGTCGTCAACCCGAGGGCAAGTGCGTTTGGATGCGAATGAAGAGTTCACCGCAAAGCACCTGGGGTCCTACTCCGTCGAACGTCCCCACGCATCCGTCGATTATCAAAGCGAGCGCAAAGTAACGCCCAATCGGTGTGAAGTACTGCTAGAATCACCAGAAAATTAGACCACATCAGACGCGGGGTCCATATGGCTTTTAGCCGGGAAATCGAGGCATTCATCAAGGAATATGTCAAGGACCTGGCGGAGGACAACGCCGCAGTATTCGCCGGAGCTGGAATGTCCAAAGCCGTCGGCTTCGTCGACTGGCCGGAGTTGCTGCGAGATATTGCGGATGAGATCGGTCTCAAGGTTGAGATTGAGCATGACCTGATCGCGCTGGCTCAGTTTCACGTGAATGAACTGAAGGGCACGGCGAAACTATCCAGAAAAATCATAGAGGAGTTTTCCGAACAGGCAGAGCCATCGGAGACTCACGCGATCCTCGCAAGACTGCCGATCCGCACATACTGGACGACCAACTACGACACCCTGATTGAAGACGCGCTTCGGCGGGCGTACAAAGTGCCGGACGTCAAGCACAATGTCGAGCAGCTCAATACCACCCGGCCAAAGCGCGATGCCGTCATCTACAAGATGCATGGTGACGTATCGCTACCGCAACAGGCCGTACTCTACAAGGAACAGTACGAGCGCTATTTCAAGACGCACGAACCCTTCGTGACGGCGTTGAGCGGCGACCTTGTCTCTAAAACGTTCCTTTTCATCGGCTTCAGTTTCACCGATCCGAATCTTGATTACGTGCTGAGCAGGTTGCACACTGCAACAAAGCGGAATCACTATTGCTTCATGCGTCGCGAAGCCATCCTTCCTGGCGACGACGAGGAGGTCCAGCGCTATAAGCGCAGAAAACAGGAGCTACGCGTAGACGATCTGAAGCGCTTCGGGATCCAGACGCTGCTAATCGACGATTACAAGGACGTACCACAGATCCTGACCGCCATTGAGGCGCGCTTCCTCAAGAAAACAATTTTTGTGGCGGGCAGCGCGGACGACTTCGGAACGTGGAGTAGAAACGAAGCTCAGGATTTCATCCATTCTCTGTCCGGAAGCCTGCTGAGGCACAACTATCGTGTTGTCAACGGCTTTGGGTGGGGGGTCGGGAGTGCTGTCATCAACGGCGCCCTTGAAGCGATCTACTCGAATCCCGGCCGGTATTCTGAGGACCAGTTGGTCATGCGTCCTTTTCCTCAGTTTCAGAGCAAGGGGCAAGATCTGAAAACACTGTGGGAGGAGTACCGCCAACGGATGATTGCCCTCGCCGGCGTTTCCCTCTTTTTGTTCGGCAACAAGCGCGACGACACGGGACAGATCGTGCTCGCCAACGGAATGATACGCGAGTTCGAGATCACCACTGAAGCAGGCCGGATTCCGATCCCCGTCGGTGCTACGGGATATGCGGCTCAAGCCATCTGGGAGCTGATAGCCCCTCATGCAACTGACATCTATCATGGCATCGAATGGATCATTCCCATGATTACCGAAATCTGTGATGCCAATGTGGATCGCACCCTCATCGCCGACAAAATCATCGCAATTCTCAACCGCCTCGGGAAATAGAAATGCCAAAACGAAACGTCTTCTTCAGTTTTCACTTCGACAACGATGTCATGCGCGTACAGCAGGTACGGAATATGGGTGTAATTGAAGGCAACTCTCCTGTATCCCCCAACACCTGGGAGGAAGTCAAGCGAAAGGGCGACGCGTCAATCGAGAAATGGATCGACGACAACATGAAGGGCAAGTCGTGTGTCGTGGTTTTGATCGGCTCAGAGACATCAAAGCGTCCTTGGGTCAAGTATGAAATCCAGAAAGCTTGGAAAGATGGCAAAGGCGTCGTGGGCATTCACATCCACAATTTGAAGTGTCCTAATACCGGCACCTGCACCATCGGCGCAGACCCCCTTGCGATGTTCACGTTCAAAGTCGGCGACAAGATCGTCACGCCGAAGACCTATAATCCCAAATCCTCCGACGCGTACAATGATATCGCGGACAACCTTGATAAATGGGTGGAAGAAGCCATTAAGATACGGGCAGGCTGACAGCATGATAGCCTGACGAAAGCGCACCGGTAGCAGGAAGATTTCTGATGTACCAAGCCGTTAACGAGCAGTACGTTGCCAGGCATCTCCAGGTGGCAGCTGCTCCCTTCTCATGTGAAGCGCGTTACTGAAATCGACCTGAGCCCCGTATTCGCCAGCGGTCAATAACTGATTTTTCCACTACGGCGCGACGAACCACAAGGTTTCCGACTGAACGCTAAATGACATTAACTCCATGCCCACTTTTTACACTAAGGCAGAGGCACGCGCCTTTGCCTCACGAACGCTTCAAAAATCCTTCACGACAGACAGCAAGCGTGTGCTGAGAGAAGAAGTCCGAACCACCACCAGCCACGACCGTTTTGACATCTTTCTTTCGCACGCATCCAAGGATGCTGAGCTTATTCTCGGCGTCAAGGCATTGCTCGAGGACCAGGGCTTCAAGGTATACGTCGATTGGGTGGAGGACGCTCAGGCAGACCGGACAAAGGTTGACCGCCAAAACGCGGACCTGCTTCGCCGCCGCATGCGTCAATCAAACTCCCTAATCTGGGTTGCCACCAGCGCGGCGAGCGAATCGAAATGGATGCCGTGGGAACTCGGTTACTTTGACGGCTTCAAACCAGGTCAGGTCGCGGTAATGCCGCTCGTGGACAATCCGGGAGCAACATTTAAAGGGCAGGAATATCTGGCTCTCTATCCAGTAGTCGGCAAGGACAGGTATACCGACGGACGCCAGGACGTTTTTGTGGAGGACCTCGGCAGACAATGGTCCACACTGCGCAATTTCGGCAAGGGTACGAATACGTGGTCCCGATATACTGGATAATTCGCTATTACAGCAAGTCGCACCATCTTCCACGCTCGAGGCGGCCCGGTCGTGCAGCAACTGCCGGCTGAGCCCGAGTCGCAGTTTAATTTCCTACATATCGCCTGGGCGCAGGCTTCCCACCGCCCACGACAAACTGCAAACGAACGCATACGGTTGATGACTTGCACTGCCTCCGGTAGTGACCACTTGAATTAGCATGGGCTATTTCCTGGGTATCGGAGTCAGCACTTAAACCTTACTCAGGGGCGTTATCGCTGACTGAGCGGTCATTCGAACAAACGATGCGAGTGCCCGCAACGGGTCGATATCCGTCGGCGGTAACCACTCGCAACGCGGCAGCAACTTCGTGGCAAGGCAAAACTATCGTGAAACACCGAGTCGGTACGTCCTATGCCATCGAGGATCGCTTGAAAGGGATCACCGGCGCCTTCTTGCTCTCGCAATACCGAGCCCAATCTTCCATCATCGTTCGGCGCCTTTCAAGCATGTCTCCACGCCGATATGCCCCTTCCACCTTATTCTCCACGGCATGCGCGAGCGCCATCTCGGCAAGCGAATCGGGATAATCGGTGGACTCCGCGACCCAATCGCGGAACGTCGACCGAAATCCATGCACGGTTATCCCGTCGTAACCCATGCGTTCGAGCACGTTGAGCATCGCCATGTTCGACAGAGGCTTCCCCTTTCTCTGCCCGGGAAACAAGTACCCGTGCGCGGCCGTCCTTAACGCCTCGCGAACGATCCGTACAGCCGCCGCCGACAAAGGCACCCGCAACTCTTTCTCCATTTTCATGCGGTCCGCAGGCACCGTCCAAACGCGGCGTTCGAGATCGAATTCCTCCGGCCGAGCAAGCAGCGCCTCCGATGTGCGCACGCACGTAAGGATGAGCAAGTGCAACACGCGCGCGGCCGGCGCTTGTCGCTCTGCGAGCTCGGACATGAATGCGGGAATTTGAGTGTATGGCAATGCGGGATGATGTTTAACGCGTCGCACCCGGTCGCGCTTAGGCAAGATTTTGTCGAGGTGGCCACGCCAACGCGCCGGGTTTTCGCCGCTGCGCTTGCCGAGCGCCTTCGCTGCATCGAGGATTGCTTCAATTCGTCCCCGCACGCGGCTCGCCGTCTCCGGCTTCTTGAGCCAGATGGGTTGGAGTATGCGCACGACCATCGGCGTGTCAACGTGGCGCACGTCAACCTTGCCGATAATTGGATAGGCATACGTCACGAGTGTGTTCTCCCACTGCTGCGCGTGTTTCTTGTTTTTCCAACTGCCTTTATGGCGGGCAATGTAGTCCGCTGCTGCCTGACTGAACACCAACGCATCCGGCGCCGCCAGAGCGGCACGCTCACGATCGGCCTTGCGCGCCTCAATAGGATCGATGCCTCCGGATAGTAGCTTGCGGCAGCGGGCAGCTTCAGCCCGCGCTTCCGCGAGCGAGACCGACGATAGCGGCCCGAGCCCCATCTCGCGCGAGCGCCTTGCCAGCATGTATCGGAAGATCCACGAGCGCGAGCCACTTGCAGAAATTTGCAGATAGAGTCCACCGCCGTCGACGTAGTAACCGGGGTCGACTTCGCGCGCGACACGCAAAGCGCTGAGGCGATGCAGTTGACCGGAGCGAGCCATCTCTACCCCCAAACCTACCCCCAAATGATGCTGCGATTATGTGGGTAGCCAGGAGAGGCGGCAAGAAGATTGACACCCCCAAAACGCCCGCCAGATCAGGCTCAGCGGGACTTTGCGGGAATCGGCGAGAACGCCTGAGAAGCTTGACTGGCGGAGAGAGGGGGATTCGAACCCCCGATAGGCTATTAACCTATACACGCTTTCCAGGCGTGCGACTTAAACCACTCATCCATCTCTCCGGGAGCCGCAGATTATAGCAGAGTTCGCCGCACCCAAGCACCCCCTCTACGGGTGCCGGATATAGTCGACGAGCGCCCGCGTGTACGCATCGGGCGGCCGATCGAGCAAGCTGACGACGATCGCCGTCACGAACCCCGCCGGCACGCCGAACACGCCTGAGCTGATGGGCTCGATCCCGAACCACCTCGCCCCTGCCACGCCGGTCAACTGCGCAAAAAACGGATGCGTCGAAACGATGTAATAAAGGCAGACGCCGAGCCCCGCCACCATCCCGGCCACCGCCCCAAGCTGAGTCGTGCGCTTCCAGAACACCCCCAACACAAGCACCGGAAAGAGACTCGAGGCCGCGAGCGAAAACGCGGCGCCGACGAGGAAAAGAATGTTCCCCGTATTGAGCGAAGCCACATACGAAGCGAACAACGCCACGCCAAGCAGCAAAAACTTCGACATCGTCACGCGCCGCTGCCTCGACGCAGCCGGATCGACCATGTGGTAGTAGAAGTCGTGCGACAGCGCATTGGCGATTGTCAGCAGCAAGCCGTCGGCAGTCGAAAGCGCCGCCGCGAGCGCACCAGCCGCGACGAGTCCCGATATCACATAAGGCAGCCCCGCAATTTCCGGCGCCGCGAGCACAATCATATCGGGCACCATTTGAATCTCGGACCAACGAACGATTCCATCGCCGTTCGTATCCGCGACGCTGATCATCGCCGGCTCGATGCGATGCCATTGCGTCACCCACCCCGGCAAATCGGCAAACATGCGCCCGACGAGATGCGTCATGACTTCGTATCGGATCAGCACCGCGAGCACGGGCACCGTCAGATAAAAAAGGGCAATGAAAAACAACGTCCACCCGACAGAACGGCGCGCCGAAGCGACAGACGTCGTCGTGTTATAGCGCGACAGAATGTGCGGCAAACTCGCGGTGCCAAGCGAAAGGCAGAGCAGCAACGACAGAAAATTGCGCTCGCGAATCGTGCGCTGCGCATCGTTCGCAGCCGGAAACGGCTCGTAGATCGGCACAGGATCCGCCGCGTGCGCGAGCATGTCGTCCCGCTCTCTCGCCCACATCACGCGAGCCGCCGCGGCATCGCGCGGAAACGCGGCGAGCGCGGTCTCGAGCGCATGAACCTCGCGCAACGGGCCATTGCGGCGCCGTAATGCATCGAGCTCGCCCGTCAGCTTGGACTTTTCCTCGCTATATGAAGCAGGCAGGGCCGCGATTCGCATGTCGATCTGAGCCGCGCGCTCGCGGTACCACGCACGCACGCTGCGTTCTTCGCGCGCGTCGCGCACCTGCCGATCGAGCGACTCCATGTGCTCCATCATTCGACCGTACGTGCGCTGCGGCAACCATCCAAGCCCATCCTTGTGCGCGATCATCGCAACGGGAATCAGCATCGCGCTGATGAGGATCACGTACTGGGCCACCTGCGTCCACGTCACCGCCCGCATGCCGCCAAGAAACGAGCAAACGAGAATGCCGGCCAGCCCGCAGGCAATGCCGATCGCGAAATCCACGCCGATGAAGCGCGTCGCAATCAACCCCACGCCTTGAATCTGCGCAACGAGGTAGACGAACGAGCAGAGAATCGCGCAGACGGCGGCGAGTCCGCGCACGAGGTTGCTCGAGAAGCGCGTGCCGAGGAAATCGGGAATCGTATAGCGCGCGAGCTTGCGAACGTAAGGCGCGAGCAGAAACGCGACGAGGCAGAAACCGCCCGTCCACCCCATCAGATAGGCAAGGCTCTCATAGCCCGTCGTATAGAGCGAACCGGCCAACCCGATGAACGATGCAGCCGAGAGCCAGTCGGCAGCCGTCGCCATGCCATTGAAGAACGACGGCACGCGTCGCCCGGCGACGTAGTACTCGACGACATCCGAGGTACGCGAAAGCACGCCGATGACAGCATAGACGGCGATCGGAAGAAACAAGAACACGTAGCCGACCCACGGGCCCGGACCGATCGATCGCTCGACTCGCCACATCGAATAGATGAAGATGAAGAAGCCGATCGTGTACAACGCATAAGCATGCACAAGGCGATTGACGAGCTTCATCGATCCCCTTCCCGCTCCGGCTCCCGTGCCGGATCGGCCGCGGCCGCTCGTCTCAGCGCCTTATCGGCGAACGTCATCAGCACGATATAGACGACGATCAACGCGAGATAAATCAGAATCGCGCCTTGCGCGCCGAGATAGAAAGGCAGTCGGAACCCAGCAATACGCACAGCCGAAAGCTCTCGCGCAAACAGCGGCACGACAAACGATACGCAAAATCCGATAGACATCAGCACGCCAATCGACACGAGATTGAAGCGCCAATAGCGGCGATGCGCGAGCGCCATTGCTTTCGAAACCGATGGCGGTTCGATTAGCGATGGAGAAACTTGGACGGAATCAGAGGGTCTTGGCGCAGCCATGCGCCTATGTATCAAAAAGGCGCGGCGTGAGCAATCGGGATTGCCCGTGTATGGCGGGCGGCGCCGTGCATCAGCAAGCAAATTCGTCACGGGCTGCCGATCGCGCAAGCGTCCTATTTTTCGACCGGACTCCTTCGAGGCAAGACTGTCGCCGCTAGATTCGCGGCTCGGTCGTGAAACCACAGCCCGCTCGAATGGCCCGCGGGCGACAGACGAAAAGGAGTCACACGATGAAACATCCGGATTTGGCCACACACATGGTATCGCTTTGTGATGAAGAGCCGCAGAACAATGCCCTAGGATATTGCTCCAGCACTGCTCGCAGCCCAGATGGGATCGCAACGCTCACTCCGCTGGGGACTGGCTGGTCGAGGTGGGCGCTGCGAGGAACCAAGGTAGTCGTCAAATGGTTGAACCTTGCGGGCGCGCCCGAATTCCTGCATGTGCTTGATGGAGAAACGACACGGTTGATCAGGTTGCCTCGCCACCTGCTTCAACGATCCCCCGCGGATGTAGTGACGCTTAGAACGGCAAATGCGCCGCAGTATCCCGCCGGTTTGGTCGTTTACTATGGAACAGCCTCGGCACTGTGGGGCAACGCAATAAGCGTTACGCCGCTCGGGAGCTGGAGATACGCTTTGCCAGCCGGTGCTACGGTGGAAATCCAAAACCTCAGCGACCCGGCCAATCGGGCCAAAAACGGTATCTTCGTATCGCAGTCGAGCGTAGCAGAATCGTCCCACGCCAGCGTGACCTTTCTGAAGGATTCGCCGGCCGGATAGCGAGCGCCCTCGATAGATGCGAGACACGCGGCGACGCGACGCGCTGCCGCAAGCAGCCCGTCAGGGCAGCCATCGCAATGGCCACCCTGCCCTCAAGCGCCGCGTGTGGCCACCTCGTCTGCAGGCCATCCCCTCACCGCACCTCGGCCAACTGCTCGAGAATGGCCGGATTCTCGAGCGTCGACACATCCTGCGTGATCGCCTCGCCTTTCGCGAGCGAGCGCAGCAAGCGCCGCATGATCTTGCCCGAGCGCGTCTTCGGCAGATTTTCGCCAAAGCGGATGTCCTTCGGCTTCGCGATCGGCCCGATCTCCTTGGCCACCCACGCGCGCAGCTCGTTCGCGAGCGTCACCGCCTCCTCGCCTTGCGGACGCGCACGCTTGAGCACCACGAACGCCACCACCGCCTCGCCCGTCGTCTCGTCCGGCCGCCCCACCACCGCCGCCTCCGCCACCAGCGGATTGGCCACCAGCGCCGACTCGATCTCCATCGTCCCCAGCCGGTGCCCCGACACGTTCAGCACGTCGTCGATGCGCCCCATGATCGTGAAGTAGCCCGTCGCCTTGTCGCGCACCGAACCGTCGCCCGCCAGATACAGGTCGCCCCCCAGCTCGGCCGGGTAGTAGCTCTTCTTGAACCGCTCAGGATCGCCCCAGATCGTGCGGATCATCGACGGCCACGGCCGCTTGATCACCAGGATCCCGCCCTGCCCGTTCGGCACCTCGTGCCCCGTCTCGTCCACCACCGCCGCCATGATCCCCGGCAGCGGCAACGTGCACGAGCCCGGCACCAGCGGCGTCGCCCCCGGCAGCGGCGTGATCATGTGCCCGCCCGTCTCGGTCTGCCACCACGTGTCCACCACCGGGCAGCGCGCGCCGCCCACGTTCTCGTAGTACCAGACCCACGCCTCCGGGTTGATCGGCTCGCCCACCGTGCCGATCACGCGCAGGCTACTCAGGTCATAGCTTTTCGGGTGCGCCTTCGCATCCGCGTCGGCCAGCTTGATCAGCGAGCGGATCGCCGTCGGCGCCGTGTAAAAGAGGCTCACCTTGTGCCGCTCGATCATCTGCCAGAAGCGCCCGCCGTGCGGATAGGTCGGCACGCCCTCGAACATCACCTGCGTCGCGCCCAGCGCCAGCGGCCCGTACGCGATGTAGGTGTGCCCCGTGATCCAGCCGATGTCGGCCGTGCACCAGAACACGTCCTCGGGCTTCCAGTCGAACGCCCACTTGACAGTCTGCGCGGCCCACAGCAAGAAGCCGCCGGTGCTGTGCTGCACCCCCTTGGGCTTGCCCGTCGAGCCCGACGTGTAGAGCACGAAAAGCGGCTGCTCGGCGCCCACCCACTCCGGCTCGCACGTATCGGCCTCGTGCGCCACGAGCTCGTGCAGCCACAGGTCGCGCTCGCCGTTCCACTGCACCGCGCCGCCCGTGCGCCGGTACACGATCACGCTCTTGACCGCCTCGCAGCCGCCCATCGCCAGCGCCTCGTCCGCGATCGCCTTCAGCGGCAGCGCCTTGCCGCCGCGCATCTGCTCGTCGGCCGTGATCAGCGCCACCGCCCCAACATCCACAAGCCGCTCGTTGAGCGACTTCGACGAGAACCCGCCAAACACCACCGAATGCGGCGCGCCGATGCGCGCGCACGCCTGCATCGCCACCACGCCCTCGATCGACATCGGCATGTAGATCACCACGCGGTCGCCCTTGTCGATGCCGCGCGCCTTCAGCGCGTTGGCCAGGCGGCACACGCGCGCGAGCAGCTCGGCATAGGTCACGCGCGTGACCGTGCCGTCGTCGGCCTCGAAGATGATCGCCGTCTCTCCGCCGCGGCCCGCCTCGACATGGCGGTCCAGGCAGTTGTACGACGCGTTGAGCTCGCCGTCTTCGAACCAGCTGTAAAACGGCGCGTTGGACTCGTCGAGCACTTTCGTGAACGGCTTTTTCCACGTCAGCGTCTCGCACGCGAGCTTCGCCCAGAATCCCTCGTAATCGCGCTCCGCTTGCGCGACGAGCGCGCGGTAGGCGTCCATGCCAGGAATCGCGGCGTTGGCGACCGTCTCGGCGGACGGTTCGAAGACGCGGCCTTCCCGCAAAACCGACTCGATGGTGCTCACTGGTGTCTCCTCCTGTCTTTCACGATGCATGTTGCCGAATAGGGCTCGCCCCGACTCGCCTTCATTGCATTTGCTCGGCGTTCGTCTGCGGCAATGGCCGCGAGCTTTGGTGCGACGGCATATGCGCCAAACTACCGCCCCTCTCTTACCCAAAACTTACTAGCGTGCGATGTACGGGCAATCCCCGATCATCCCCGCTGTCGCATCGCGCGCCACCCTCATGGCCGCTGCTCGACGGCGGCGCATGGCAGCCGCGGCGTTCTGCCGCATACGCCGAGGTATCGAATTGATCCCACGGGGATTTCCTCCGGGGGCCCCAAAGGGTGCCCCCTCCGGTCATCACTGCCCTTCATCGATGACGGCGCCGCGGCAGCTCGCGAATCTGATCGTTCGCGGCGCGCGGCGCCAGCAATCGTTCGTAGACCGAAAGATAGTCCGCGGCCATGCGCGCAGACGTGAAGCGAGACTCGAACCGCTCGCGGCAACGCGCACGGCTCAATTCGTCGATCCGATCGATCGCCCGCACGGCGCCATCGACATCGTCGACAATGAAACCCGTCACGCCGTCCTCGACGATCTCAGGTATCGCGCCGCACCGGAACGCGATCGTCGGTGTTCCAGAGGCCATCGCCTCGATGATCACCATCCCGAACGGCTCCGGCCACTGCACCGGAAACAACAAGGCGCGCGCATTGGCGAGGAGTTCGATCCGTTGCGCCCCGCCCACCTCACCGAGGTAATCGACGAAATGCTCGCTTGCTTCGAGCTGCGGCAAGATCTGCTCGCGGAAATAGCCTGTTTCTCCCGGATGAACCTTAGCGGCCATCTTCAACGGTAAGCGCGCGCGACGCGCGATTTCGATCGCGAGGTCGGGTCGTTTTTGCGGCATCATCCGCCCGAGAAACAACAAGTAGTCGCCCGGCGATCGGTTGAGCGCGAGCGCATCGCGGCTGAGCCCGTGATGAATCGTCGCCTGCCAGTTCGCCTCCGGCACGGGCCGGCGCTGATCGTCCGAAATGGAAACGAGCGGCGCCTCCGAAAACTCTCGAAAAAGCGGACCATGATCGATGGGCAGCAACTGACCGTGCATCGTCGTGACGTGCGCGCAGTTGAGCCGGCGCGCGAGCGGAAAATGCAACGGGTCCCCATGAAAATGGATCACGTCGAAACGCGCCGCGCGTTGCGCCACCGCTTCGAGTTCACGCACGTGATGCGTCAGCGTGTCCCAGACGTTGGCGTCGCGCCAAAGACCTCGAGGACAGAGCGGAACGAGCTCGGCGGAGGTCGATGAATCAGCCGTCGCGAAAAGCGTGACGCGATGTCCGAGCCGAACGAGCTGCTCTGTCAGATAGTGGATGACGCGCTCGGTCGCGCCGTAGCCGTGCGGCGGGACCGCTTCGTATAACGGGGCGACTTGCGCAATGCGCATCTTGGGTCTCCTGCTCCTCGGCGAAGCGCTGTCCATGCGGGGCTACGCTCACATGCCCCCTCATCGGAAGCACGGTCTATGCCCGCCGCTCGGAGACACGTCACTATCGTCCTAGCCGCTGGCCTGCCGACTGCTAATATCGGAATTGGGTTCCCAATGACACAATCCGGAGCAAAGACATGCACTACCTGTTGTTTTATGAAACAGCGCCCGACTATCTCGAGCGTCGCTCCCAGTTTCGCGCCCAGCATCTGGCCCACGGGTGGCTAGCCGCCGATCGCGGTGAATTGCTGCTGGGCGGAGCGCTCGCGGATCCCGTCGACGGCGCGATCCTTCTCTTTCAATGCGACGACCCGGCGATCGTCGAGGAATTCGCCCGCAACGATCCGTACGTCGCGGCGGGCATCGTAACCAGTTGGAAGATCAGGCCGTGGACCACCGTCGTCGGCGAGCGCGCGGCCACGCCGATCAGGCAGACCACGGGAGGGATGGAGGCACAGGAGCGTTCCAGGGACAACGGTTCGTGACGCATCTCGTTTTTTTCTGCGGCCATGCCGGCACGGGCAAGACGACGGTCGGCAAGCGCCTGGTCGGCCCGCTCATGCGGGCGACAGGCGAGGCGTTCTGTCTGCTCGACAAGGACACGCTCTACGGCCACTACAGCGCCGCCGCGATGGGGGCGCTGACGGGAGACCCGAACGATCGGGACAGTCCGCTCTATCTGCAGCATTTGCGCGAGCCCGAGTACCGCGGCCTCATCGATACCGCGCGGGAGAATCTGCAGCTCGGCATCAGCGTCGTCATCGTCGGCCCGCTTTCTCGCGAAGTGCGCGATCGCCGGCTTTTCGACCGAGCATGGCTCGGCGTGGCCGACGACGTCGTCATCCGCATCGTCTGGGTGTACACGTCGGAAGAGACGGCTCACGCGCGCATCATCGAGCGCCACAACCCGAACGATGCCTACAAGCTCGCGCATTGGGACGAATATCGGCAGCGGCGTTTCGTGCCGACGGGCGCGGCGCGCGAGGGGCTGTTGATGTTCGACAACACCGCGCCGACCGCGGACGACTTCGACGCCCTGCTGCGCGCCATCGTGAGCGGTCCGGTGTGAGCGCGGTGGCTATCGGATGACGTTCAGACCATCGTGGCCGCTTTCGCGTCGAGCACCGCCCCTTCGTAGAGTTGACCGAATCGATTCGCGAGAAACTCGCGCAGCGATACCTGCTCCTGCCGCACGAAGCCGCTTTGCGGCAACCTGCCCTCGCGAAACAGATCGAGCACGGCGCACATGGCGCCTGCCGTCGTGATTTGAATCGCGCTCATCGGCATGCCGCAAACGGTCTTGGCAAACACCTTGCGCGTAAAGACGTCCTGCACGAGGAGACCGTCGCGCATCCCGGTCACGGTCACGAAAATCAACACCACGTCCTGCGTCGTTGACGGCACGGCGCGGCGCAGGATCGACTTCAAGGTGTCGCGGTCGCTCGCGAGGCGCAGATCCTCGAGCAGGAATTGCATCAGATCGCGATGGCCCGGATAACGGACGGACTTGTAATCGAGCGTCTCGACGCGCTCCGCCAACGTTTCGCATAGCGTTCCGAGGCCGCCGGACGTATTGAATGCTTCATACTCGATGCCGTCGAGCGAGAAATGCTCGAGCCCCTCGAGCGGCTGAACCCAAAGCCTGCGCGAATCGCGAATCGCCTCGCAAGGTTGGCAGTACTCGTTGATGAGCCCGTCGACGCTCCAAGTCAGGTTGTACTTCAGGGCGTTCGTCGGAAATGCCGGCAGCGCGCCGACGCGCATCTTCACTTCGCGCACGTGCGAAAACCGATTAGCGAGCTCGTGAGCCGCGATGCCGATAAAGCCCGGCGCGAGGCCGCATTGCGGCATGAACGCGTGCGACGCGCCCTCGGCGAGGCTGCGAATGGCCTGCGTCGCGCGCACGTCCTCCGTCAGATCGAAGTAGTGCACGCCCGCCCCCTTCGCGGCCGCTGCCACGTTGACGGCGAGGTAATACGGCAAAGCGTTGACGAGCGCGTCGAAGCCTTTCAACGCCGCCTTGATCGCGTTCGCGTCGGCCGAGTCGACCCGCTCCGTCGCGATGCCCTGACTCGCGAGCTTTTCGAGCGCATGCGCATCGCGGTCGAAGGCGACGACCTCGTAGTCGCCCGTTTCGCGGAGCATATGGGCAATGGTATGGCCGATCAGCCCGGCTCCTGCGACGGCTACTTTCATGCGGTTCTCCTTTTTTTCCCGTTGTCAGAGTCGGTCCATGCGCCTTCTCCCCGCGGTGAAGACGGAGTCAAAGACGGGAAGTAAGGCGCGCACCGACGTTGAAAACAGTCTAGAGAGGCGCCGAAACAGAAAATAGGCCGAGATCGACGTTAACGCGTCCCTGTTTCGTCGAAATGACGAGCGCGAACGACGTTTAGTCAAAACGAGAACGGCTTGGCCGCGTCACCCGGCGATCGTGCCGCGATCGATCTTCCGCGCGAGGATGATCGAGGTGGTGGTTCGCTCGACGCCCTCGAGGGCGCCGATCTGGTCGAGCAGCTCGTTGAGCCGCTCGGGAGAATCGGCACGCAGCCAGGCAACATAGTCGAACTCGCCGCTCACCGCGCAAAGAAGCTGGATTTCAGGCATCTTGCCGAGCCTTTTTTGCACGTCGGGGCCGTACTTCGGGGCGAGGATGATCCCGACGTAGGCGTTGATACTCGCGTCGAGGACGTCCTGGCCGAGCCGCACGCCATAGCCGGCGATCACCTGGTTGCGCTCGAGGCGCTCGAGGCGCGCAAGCACCGTCGTGCGCGCGACGCCGAGCCGGCGCGCGAGATTGGCGACGCTCTCGCGCGCATTGGCTTGCAGCAGCGCGATGAGGTTACGATCGAGTTCGTCCAGTTGATCGAGGCGCGGCGGTCTCATGAGCAAAAAGAATACGGTCAGGTTTCATTTGTAAGCGCGTATCTCAATGCTAACGGGTCGTCGCGCATTGGTGGTACAAATAGTGCCGGCACGCCTCGCGCGTCCCGGAGCAGGACTCGCCTGGTCGAGCCCGGCGCCCGCGCCCGGCTTTCTTCCATACGACAGGAGTTCGTTGAATGAAAAAAACACTCGTCATTCTGGCATGCGCACTTGCGGCGAACGGAGTCTTCGCGCAGGCTTCGTCTCCGGCCGCGGCATCGTCGGCCGCCTCTCCCGCCGCGAAACACGAAGCGCGGATCGAAGACCGAATCAGTTATCTGCATCAGCAGCTCAAAATCACGCCTGCGCAGGAAGATCAATGGAAGACGTTCGCCGACGCGATGCGCGACGACGGCGAAACGATGGGGCAGCTCTACGAGCAGCGCATCAAGAACGCATCCACGCAATCTGCCATCGACAACATGCAGGACTACGCGAATCTGACCCAGGCGCACGCCGACGGCATCAAGAAGATTCTTGCCGCGTTCCAGCCGCTCTACACCAGCCTCACGCCGGAGCAAAAGAAGCTCGCCGACGACACGTTCCGCGAGCGGATGGGCCCGCGCGAGCATCGTGGGGCCCACGCGAAATCGCAAAAATGACCGAACTGAAAGACGTCGACCTGCGCACTGATCCGGCGGCGGCCCGCTATGTCAAAGACGAGACTGTCGCGGTCGAGTTTGCGGTAGCCCACGGCGAGCTGATGAGCCTCGAAGGCCCGAATCGCTACTCGCCGGGCGATGCGCTCGTGACCGGCACGGGCGGCGCCCGATGGGTCGTCGCGCGCGAGCGTTTCGACGCGAAGTACGTGCCGGCCGTCACGAGCCTGCCGCATGGCGAGGCCGGCCCCTATCGCAACCGCCCCAACATCGTGCTCGCCAAGCGCATGGACGGGCCGTTTTCGATTGCGCGCTCGGCGATGGGCGACGTGCTTCGCGGCGACGCCGGAGACTGGCTCATGCAGTATGCCCCCGGCGACTACGGTGTCGTCCAGGCGCGACGATTCGCAGCGGTCTATCGACCGGCGGACTGAGCGTCGAATTCCTCTAAAGAGCCAGCGAAGCGGGGCCGAGCGAACGGCGCTGCTTGGCGCGCTTTGAGCAACCTGGGCTCAGGCGAACTCGTCAGCGAGGTCGACGTCGATCTCGCGCGGCACCGCGACACCGCTCGCATATTGCTCTTCCAGCGAACCGAGCGCGGCCTCCACATACGCACGCAGCACCGCGAAGCTGCGGCCACGCAGCCTGGGCGGTTGCGCCAGATAGCGGGCAAACGCGGACCGAGCGAAGCGCACGGTCAATGTGATGCGGCGCGCAGTGGCGCCGAAGCGCATCGCCACCCACTGCACCGCGAGTTCCGGGGAACCATCGCCCGCCGCGCGCTGCACGAACAGTGTCTGTTCCGGAAAGAGATCGCTGATGACGCGTGCGAGCCCTTCCAGCTCGGCGTCGGCGAATTCATATCGGTACGGCTCCATCGTCGTTTTCTCTTCTCTTGTCTTTCCGGTCGGCCCGCCTGCCCTCAGAGTGCGGCGGGCCAGCCCATCAGGCGCATCTGACCGATAGATGCCGCGATACCGGATAGCGATTACGCCTGCTACGCTAAGCGGCGCTCGTCGACGCCCGAGCCACGAGTTCGCCAGGCAGGCACGCTTCGCCGAGCGGCGCATTCGCACCCTCGATGCGCTCGTGCAGAAACTCGACGGCCCGGTAGCCGATCGCATACGTCGGTTGACGGATCGCCGTGATGCCGATCAACTCGGCCCATTCGGGGTCGTCGATCGCCATCAATGCAACGCGCGCCTGCCAGTTTGCACCCAATCGCGCATGCAGATGCAGCGCGAGCGAGAGCGCGACGGGACCGTTCGCCGCGAAGCATGCGACACGCCTGGCGCCTGCCGCCCGTTTCGCGTCCAGATAGGCGTCGAGATCGGCGTAAGTGCGCGCAAGCGCGTCGGCGTCGGCAAGATCGAGGACGACCGTGCGGCCTTCGAGCGGCGGCGCATCTTGCGCCCTTATGCGGCGCGCGTCGTCGAGTGCCTGGCGGAACGCCATTTCGCGCAGACGCCGCGAGCTGACCTGCTCGAACGGCTGGACGACGAAGAGGATGTCTTCGAAGCCCCTTTCGATCAGGTGCCGCATCCCGAGCTGCACGGCAGCGGTATTGTCGAGCCCGACCATGTCGGCCTCGAGCCCGTCGACCTTGCGATCGACGAGGACAGCCGGCGTGCCGCCCTCGCCGAGCCGCCGCAGCGCCTCCTCCTCCACGCCGAGCGCGTTGACGATCACACCCTCCACGCGGTAGGTCGTCATGAGTTGCAGATAGCGGCGCTCCATCTCGAGCTCGTTCGCCGCATTGCAAACGAGCGGCATGAGTCCGAGCGCGTGGCACGCCGCTTCGACGCCGCGCAGCACTTCGACCGTGTACGGATTCGTCAGGTCGGCAACGAGCATGCCGACGAGCCGGTTGCGGCCGCGCTTCAAGCCGCGCGCCATTTGATTCGGCCGATAGTCGAGCCGCTCGATGGCCGCCTCGATTCGCGCGCGCAGGTCCGACGAGAGCACGTTCGTCTCGCCGTTCAGATAACGCGACACGCTCGTCTTGCCGGTACCGGCCTCACGGGCGACGTCGCTGATGGTGGCGCGACGCGGCACGCCCGGTTGTCCGATGTTCATGACCGTGCCCCCCGTTTCACGACGTCTCCAGGTTTTCTGCAAGCTTTGCGAGATGCTTGAGCCAACGCAAATCTCCTCGTGGGAAAAGTCGAAAGTGAGCCCAAGACAAGCAGGAGCAATAGAAAAAAGCGCGCCGCGGCGCGCTTCCCAACTTGTACGGTGGCGCGATGATAGCGCAGCGTCGCTCGCCGCACCACTCGTGCAAGCCTTCTAACGCCTATACGAACTGATAGGGAGCCCGGTGGCGCGCAGGAGCTATGCCTCGAAATCGCGGCATCGAGCGACGCGGCTGACCGTACCCGCGCGAACAGAGGCCGAGACGCAAGCTCGTCACGGCTTCAGCACCTCAGGATTCGCTACATTGCGCGAAAGCCGGTTTGCCAGCGCATCGACGAGGTTTTCCGCCGCGCAGCGCGCCATCGCATGCCGCGTTTCGTGCGTGGCCGAGCCGATGTGCGGCAGCGCCACGACGTTCTTCATTCGCAGCAACGGCGAATCGACGGGCAACGGCTCCTCCTCGAACACGTCCAGGCCGGCACCGGCGATCGTGCCGTCGGAAAGCGCCGCGATGAGGGCCGCTTCGTCGACGGTCGCTCCGCGTGACGCGTTGACGAGAATTGCGCTCTTTTTCATCGAGCGCAGCTCGCGGGCGCCGATCAGATGACGCGTCTCGTCGGTCAGCGGCACCTGCACGCAGACAAAGTCCGACTCGCCGAGCAAGCGCGCGAGCTCGACACGACGCGCGCCGTATGCTCGCTCGGCCGCCTCGTTCGGGTTGCGATTCGTGTAGAGCACGCGCATGTTGAAGCCGAGCGCGGCCCGCCGCGCGAGGGCGCCGCCGATGCGGCCCAGGCCCACGATGCCGAGCGTCTTGCCCTGCACCTCGACGCCATATTGCGCCTCGCCGATGCTGCCCTTCCAATGCCCCGCCTTCACCCAGTCGGCCAATTCGACGACGCGCCGCGCCGTCGCGAGAACCAGCGCGAACACCGTGTCGGCCGTCGATTCGGTCAATACGTCGGGCGTATGCGTCAGCACGATGCCGCGCCTCGTCAAGTCCGGCACGTCGAAATTGTCGATGCCGACTGAAACCGTCGACAGCACGCGCAACCGCTTCGCGGGCTCGAGCATGGAAGGCGGGATCTTCACACTCGCGCCGATCGCACCGTCGGCCTGCGCGAGCGATTCGGCGAGCGCGGCGACAAAGGTCTCGCGCGAATCGAACTGCTCCGGATAGACGATATCGACTTGAGTGTGCTCGCGCAGATAGGCGAGCACGTCCGCGGGCAGCGCTTTATAGACGACGATTCGAGGTTGCATGGATTCACTTTCCAGGTGCGTGAGCATGCGCGGCGAGCGCTTGCGGACGATCCGGGTGCGCCTTCACCGCAAGCGTCAACAAGACGGCTCCTACGAGCGCCGCGCTCATGAAGGCGTACGAGGCGGCAGGCGAGCCGGTCGCGCCGTTGAGGTAGCCGACCACATAGGAGCCGACGAACGATCCCAGCGCGCCCATGCTGTTGATGAGCGCCATTGCGCCGCCCGCCACGTTCCTCGGCAACAGCTCCGGCACGATCGCGAAGAATGGCCCATACGGTGCGTACATCGCGGCGCCCGCCACGACCAGCAGCGCATAGGACAGCCAGAAGTGCGTCGTGCCGAGCATGAACGACGCCGCAAAGGCCACCGCGCCGATGAGCAGGAACGGCCAGACGAACGCCTTGCGCACGCGAAGCTTATCCGACGCCCAGGACGCGCCGAGCATCGCGATCGTCGCGCAGAGGTACGGCAGCGCGGAGAGCCACCCTGTCGCCACCATGCCAAGCGTCGAGCCGTGCTTGAGGATGGACGGCAGCCAGAGAACGAAGCCGTACACGCCGATGCTCCAGCAGAAGTACTGCGCACAGAGCTTGACGACGGCCGGCGAGCGAAATGCTTCCGCGTAGTTGCGCACCGGCTTGATGGTGGCCTGCTCGGCCGCAAGCGCGGCTTCGAGATCGCGCTTTTCGTCCGCGGCGAGCCAGTTCGCATCGTGCGGCTTGTCCTTGACGAGACTCCACCAGCAGAAGGCCCAGACGACGGCCGGCAACCCTTCGGCGATGAACATCTCGCGCCACCCGAAAGCATGCACGAGGTAGCCCGAGACGACGGACATCCAGAGCACGGTCACGGGATTGCCGAGTATCAGGAACGTATTGGCGCGCGATCGCTCAGCCTTCGTGAACCAGTTGCTGAGCAGGATCAACATCGACGGGAAGACCGCCGCCTCCACGACGCCGAGCAGGAAACGGATCGCAATGAGCGAAGGAATGTTGGAGACGACGCCCGTCAGCGCCGCGCAAGCGCCCCATAGCAAAAGGCTGACGAAGACCAGCTTGCGCACGCTGCGGCGCTCCGCATAAACGGCGCCGGGAATCTGAAAGAAGAAGTAGCCGAGGAAGAAAAGCGCGCCGATCAGAGAAGAAAGCGCGGCGCTGATTCCGAGGTCGTGGCTGATGCCGGCGGCCGAGGCGAAGCCGAAGTTCGCGCGGTCCAGATAAGCGAGGCTGTACGTGATGAAGACGACCGGCATGATCGCCCACCAGCGGCGCGGCGCAAGCGTCGCTGTCGCCGGCGGAAGGTTGCCGATGGAAGTATCGGAGTGATGCGAATGCGCTCGAGATTGGGGATGGTTCATGCCTGTCTCCTGTTTGGGAACGCCGCGCCGTGCTCGCCTTGCCGGGCAGCCGGCCGTTCTCGTCGTTTAGCGGCCGTTCGTGGCGGCCGCCGAATGATTTCGTGCAGTATCGTCGATGAGCCGCCTTGAAGCGTCAGGCGGGGGTGGCTGTCTGCTCGATGCGGTCCAGCTCGGCCCGCGTCGGAAAACCCTCCGAATCGCCGATGACCTGCACCGCCAGCGCACCGATGCGATTGCCGCGAACGACGGCGTCGGCCAGCGCACGGCCCTCGAGCAGCGCGCTGATGACACCGACGGCAAATCCGTCGCCCGCGCCGACCGTATCGACCACCTGCGCCACCGGTTGCGCGGCCACGTAGCCCGAGCCGTCGGCCGTGCGGAAGTAGGCGCCGCGCGCGCCGAGCTTCACCACCACGCCGCGGGCCCCGGCATCGAGGTAGAAGCGGGCGATCTCTTCGGGAGTGTCGAATCCGGTCAGAATCGCGCCCTCGCCGATGCCCGGCAGAACCCAATCGGCCAACGCGGCCAAGCTGTTGAGCGAAGCCACCATGGCCTCGCGCGACGGCCATAGCGTCGGCCGCAGATTCGGATCGAACGAGATCGTCTTGCCTGCCGCGCGCATTTCGCGCGCCAGGTGAAACGCGAGGTCGTGCGACGAAGCCGAAATCGCCGGCGCGACACCGGTCAGGTGCAGGTGACGCGCGGCGAGCGCGTACTCGGCCGAGTAGTCGTCGATCGACAGATGGCTCGCGGCCGAGCCTCTGCGAAAGTATTCGATGCTCGGGTCCAGCCCGCCGATCTCTTTCGACTTGAGCTGGAAGCCCGTCGGGTACCGCTCGTCGACCGTCACGCGCTGCGCGTCGATGTGCTCCTTCGCGAGCGTATCGAGCACATAGCGGCCGAACGAATCGTTCCCGACGCGGCTCATCCAGCCGACCTTGAAGCCGAGACGCGCAAGCCCGATCGCGACGTTCAGGTCCGCGCCGGCAATGCGTTTCGTGAACCGGCTCACCTGCGCGAGCGGCCCCGGATCGTCCGCGACGAAAAGCGTCATCGCTTCGCCGTAGGTCAGAACATCCAGTCCAAAAGCACGAGGGTCGTGAGATTGTTTCATCGTAAAACTAGTCTCGGTTTGGTTCGAAGCGTTCAGCCAAACCGGCCCGAAGGCCGGATCTGGGCGGTACTCGTCTCATGCCGCGGTAAGCCAGGCGACGCGCCGCTTCGCGTCGTCAGCGAGATCGCTCTGATCGAGCGGAAATTCGATGCCGCGCGGGACGTCGCGCGGCAGCACGGCAAAGAGCGCGGCGATGAACGGATCGTCCGCGGCCGGCGCCGTGGCGAAGCGGCGCATGCCGCTGCCGGCAACGCCCTTGCAATGGATGTACTCGACACGCGGCGCGAGCACGCGAGCCGCCGCGAGGGGCAGCTCGCCCGTCCAATGCCAGTTGCCGATATCGAACGTCATTCCGACAGCCTGACCCGCCCCCTCCTGCTCCAGCGCGGCGAAGAAAGCGACGAACCTCGCCAGCGATCCGTCCGCGGCACGCTGCCCATTCTCGACGACGACGCGGGTGCGGCCGCCCGCCGTCGCGCGGCTGATGTTCACCGCATCAGCATAGCTCGCGAACGCGCCCAGCTGCATCTTGACGAAGCGGGCGCCGAGCGCATCGGCCTCGGCTTGAGCCGATGCGAGCGCGTCGGCGTCGAGTATGCCGCGTTCGTCGTAAAGCGTGGCCGGCGTCGAATAAACGGTCCAAAGTCCGCGTTCCTCGATCTCGGCACCGAGCCGCGCGAGCGCGTCGAGCGACGCATCGCTTTCGCCCGCAATCAGTTCGCGGCGCACTTCGAAGCCGGCGGCACCGGCATCGGCCGCGACCTTCACCCATGTGCGATGGCCGGAACGGCGAACGGCCTCGATGCCGAACGCACTGGCGACTATGACAATGTCGGCCATTTGAAAAGACTCTCCACTTCTCCGGTTCACGCCGTCGTCAGAGCGACGCCGGGGCTGGAACCGGTTCCAATTCGATCGGTAAAAAACCGAGCGATGACGCTCGGTACGAACAATGATGCCTTCCGAGGGCCGATTGTCGCCATAGTGGAAAGCCCTAGCGTCAGCGCACATTTTGTGTCTTTCCTGTCTCGGCCGTCTGCGCCAGGCAAAGTTCGAGAAAGGAGGCCGCCGCGCGCGACGGCGCCCCCTCGTGCGGCACGAGAATCGAGAAGCGCCGGGTAAGCGGCCGAGGCGCGAGCGACAGCCGCAGCAGCGCGCCGTCCTCGTGCCGCATCGTCATTTCGGAGACGAACCCGACGCCCATGCCGGCGCGCACGGCCTCCTTGACCCCTTCGACGCCCGCCACGGCAAGCGCCACATGCATCGCGACGCCGGCCTCCTCGAACGCCTGCTCGACATCCTGCCGCACGCCGGAGCCCTCCTCGCGCAGCACGATGGGATAGGCGCCGACCTCGGCGATCGTGGCGCTCTTGCTATGACCGTCGGCATGGATCGCCAGCGGGTGACCGCTGCGGACGATGGCTACGATTTCGTCTTCGTGCCATGCGTGAACGCCCGTGCCGTGCGGCAAGTCCGCTACGACCGGTCCCTCGATCATCGCAATGTCGAGACTATCGAGCGAGCCGACGATTTCGCCCGTGTTGCCGCTGAACGTCTCGATCGAAACGTTTGGAAAACGCTGGTGGAATGCCGCGATGAGGTACGGCAACAGGTAGCTCGCGGGCGTCGTGCTCGCGCCGACACGCAGCGTGCCATGCGCAAAACCGCGCAACGCATCCCGGTAAGCCAGCGCCTGCCTGTGCGTCTCTCGCACGCGCAGCGCGTATTCGGCAAGCTGTCGGCCGCTCGGCGTGAGCCGTATTCCACGGCCGTCGCGACGATAAAGCGGCTCGCCGAATTCGTCTTGGAGCAGCCGCAACTGGCCGGAGACGGCCGGTTGCGACAAATGCAGCGCTGTTGCCGCCCGGCTGATGTTCAGGTGCTCGGCTACCGCGGCGAAAGTTATAAGCTGATCGGCTGTCATAGGCCTCGAACTATCGGCTGAGCCAATATCTTACTTCACAAATGACGATTTTTCATAACGATATGAGCGAATTAGCATAAGGACCATCGTAGTCCCGGAAACCCGTTTTCGCCTGGAGGCCACCCATGTCCAGCCCATCGACGCACCCGGCGGCGCATGCACACCGCGCCGGCGCCGCGCACGGCCCGCTCAACGGCATCCTTTTCGTCGCCCTTTTCGCCGCAGCGGTCACGCGGCTTGCCGCCATGCCGGCTATCGCCGGCCTGGGCGTGAGCCCACTCATCGTCGGGATCGTCGCGGGTGCGATCTACGGCAATACGCTGCGCGCGGGCATGCCCGCGCACTGGGCCGCCGGCGTGAACTTCTCGGCGCGGCGGCTCCTGCGCATCGCCGTCGCGTTTTTCGGCTTGCGCGTGAGCCTGCAGGAAATCGCGCAGGTCGGCCTGCCGGGGCTGACCGTCTCGCTGCTCGTCGTCGTCAGCACGCTGGCGATCGGCATCTGGGTCGGCACCAGGCTGCTCAAGCTCGATCGCGACACGGCCATTCTCACGGCCGCCGGCAGCGCGATCTGCGGGGCCGCGGCCGTGCTCGCGTTCGAATCGACGCTGAACTCGAAGCCCGAAAAGAGTGCCGTCGCGGTCGGCAGCGTCGTCCTGTTCGGCACGCTGTCGATGTTCGTCTACCCGCTCGCGTATCGCGCGGGCTGGCTCCACCTCGATACCGCCGGCGTCGGGCTCTTTTTCGGCGGTACGATTCACGAAGTCGCCCAAGTCGTGGGCGCGGCGAGCAACGTGAGCCCGGAGGCGACGCACGTCGCGACGATCGTCAAGATGACGCGCGTGATGCTGCTCGTGCCAGTCCTGCTCGTGCTCGGCGCATGGCTCGCGCGGACGGCGACCCGTGGCACGGGGAATGCGCAGGCGCCACGCAAGGTAGCCGTTCCCTGGTTCGCGCTCGGGTTTCTCGCCTGCGTCGTCGCGAACTCGCTGCATGCGCTGCCGAGCGCCGCGACGCAAGCCGTCAACGCACTCGATACGTTCGCGCTGACGATGGCGATGACGGCGCTCGGCATCGAGACGCAGCTCTCGCAAGTGCGCAAGGCCGGCCCGCGCGCGCTCGCGACAGGGTTCATTCTTTACGTCTGGCTCGCGGTAGGCGGCCTTGCGATCACGTGGGGGGTCGAGCGCGTGCTGGGCTGACCATTCGACGAGGAGGGCAAGCGATGGCGTACGAGTTGTACTACTGGGACGGGCTGCAAGGCCGAGGCGAGTTCGTGCGGCTCGCGCTCGAAGAAGCGCGCGCCCCATATGTCGAGGTGGCCCGCGGGCGTCCCGAGGACGGGCTTGGCGAGGGTGCGATGCTCGCGCTGATGGACAGCAAGGACGAGCCCCACCTTCCCTTCGCGCCGCCGTTCCTGAGAGACGGCGACCTCATCATCCCGCAGACCGCGAATATTCTCTTTTACCTCGGTGAGAAGCTCGGACTCGCCCCGCGAGACGATCTGCGCTACGTAGTGCACGGCCTGCAGTTGACGATCGCCGATGTAGTGACGGAAGTCCACGACACGCATCATCCGATTGGCAGCGGGCTTTACTACGAGGATCAAAAAGAAGCGGCCAAAGCGCGCGCGACCGACTTCATCGATCACCGCATGCCGAAGTTCATGGGCTATTTCGAGCGCGTGCTGAAGCAGAACCCGAAGGGCGACGCCCACCTGGTCGGCAACTCGCTGACCTATGCCGATCTCTCGATGTTCCAGCTCATCGAAGGTCTCCATTACGCGTTCCCGCGTGCGACGAAGCGCTTCCGCCAGCGTTATCGCAGGCTGGCGGCGCTACGCGACGCCGTGGCGGCGCGGCCGAACATCGCCGCCTACCTCGCGTCGGAGCGGCGCATCCCGTTCAACGAAACGGGGATATTCCGGCACTATCCTGAGCTCGATCGCAGCCCGGGGTCGGACTGAGCGCGGCTCGATGCTATTCTTGCGCTCGACCGATCTCAGCCAAGGCCGCCGTGCTCTCATTCCTGCTTCGCCTGCGTACCCGCGCCCAAGCGTTGTTCAGCCTCTCTGAGGCGCACACGATGCTGCTTTGGGCCGTCGTCACAGGCGTGCTGGGGGCGTTCGCGACGGCCGCGTTCCGCCGCTGCATCGACTTCTTTCAATGGGTCTTCACCGGCCGATGGGGTAGCTTCGTCGAAATGGCGCGCGCGCTGCCGTGGACCATGCGCATCTGGCTGCCGGCCATAGGCGGCCTCATCGCTGGTTGCTTCCTCATCTTGGCCGCGCGCCACGCCGATAAGCGCGCGAACACCGACTACATGGAAGCGATCGCGATTGGCGACGGCGTGGTCCCGATCTGGCAAAGCCTCTGGCGCAGCGTCTCCTCGCTCTTCACGATCGGCTTCGGCGGCTCGATCGGCCGGGAGGGCCCGATGGTCCAGCTTGCCGCGCTCGCCGGCTCGGCCATCGGCCGACTCGTGCATTTCGACCCTCAGCGGTTGCGCCTGCTCGTCGCCTGCGGCGCCGCGGCCGGCATCACGTCGGCCTACAGCGCGCCGATCGCAGGTGCGTTCTTCGTCACCGAAATCGTGCTCGGCTCCATCGCGATGGAAAGCTTCGGCCCCGTCGTCGTGGCGTCCGTCGTCGCCAACATTACGATGCGCGAATTCGCGGGCTACAAGCCGCCATACGAGATGCCCGAGTTTCCGGCGATCGCGGGAGTGGAAGTGCTCCTCTTCGTCGCGCTCGGCTTTCTCTGCGGTGCGGCGGCGCCGCAGTTCCTGCGCCTGATCGACGTTTCGCGGGCGAGCTTCAGGCGTCTGCCCGTTCCGTTGCCGGTGCGGCTCGCCGCGGGCGGCCTCGTCGTCGGCATCATCTCCGTCTGGGTACCGGACGTCTGGGGCAACGGCTACAGCGTCGTCAACTCGATACTCCATTCGCCATGGACGTGGGTGTCGCTCGTCGCCGTCTTGATCTGCAAGGTCGTCGCGACGGCCGCCACGGTCGGCTCGGGTGCCGTCGGCGGGGTGTTCACGCCGACGCTGTTCGTCGGCGCGACGCTCGGCTCGCTGTTCGGGCTCGCCGCGCATTCGATCTGGCCGCACGGCACCTCGGGCGCCTTCGCCTATGCGATGGTCGGCATGGGCGCATTCCTCGCCGGCGCAACGCAGGCGCCGCTCATGGCGATCCTGATGATCTTCGAGATGACGCTCAGCTATCAGGTCGTTTTGCCGCTGATGCTCTCATGCGTGGTCGCGTACTTCGTCGCGCGCGCCATGGGCAAGACGTCGATGTACGAAATCACGCTGCGGCGGCACGCCGACGAGCAAGAGCGCATGCGCCTGCGCGCGACTCAGATGCGCGAACTGATCAGGCCGGCCGAGACGATCGTTCCGCTGACGGCGAGCGTGCAGGAAATGACGCGGATCTTCCTCGAGTACCCGGTGAAGTACCTCTACGTGACCGACGAGGACGGCTGTTTTCGCGGCGTGGTGGCGCTCAAGGACATCACGTCGGACCTGCTCGAAAAGCGCGATACGTCGTCTTGCACGGCGGCCGACTATCTGCAGCCCGAATTCGCGATTCTCACGCCGGACATGCCGATCAGCGTGGCCTTGCAGCACTTCCTCGCGTTCCAGGGCGAACGCTTGCCCGTCGTCGCCAGCGTCGACGCGCCGAAACTGATGGGCGCCGTCTACAAGACCGCCCTGCTCGACGCCTACCGTCGGATGAATCCGACGCCGTAAGCGCGGCGCCGAGGCGCGCAAGCGCCTCCTCCTCCCTCACCCCATCGGATGCGAAAGCGCGGCGTTTTTTCTACAATGAAGTAACGACCGCAAAAATGCGCAGGGTTCCGCGCAAAACGAAGCCTGACGAGCGCTTAGCGGCCGATTCGTCGATTCGGAGCGAAGATGAGCGAACCGTCCCTCGATGCCGTGCGGCGCGACCATGCCGGCTGGATTTTCGTCCACATCGAAGGTGAGCCGTACGACCGCGGCGAGCAACACGGGCAGCTGCTCGCAACCGAAATTCAGAATGCCATTCGGACTGCGAAATATCTCGCGCGCTGGGATACGGGCGAGGATTTCGAGACGTTCACGGCGGCGGCGCTCGAGCAGTTCGGGCCGCGGCTCGACACCGAGTTCAGAGACGAGATCCAGGGCATCGCGGCGGGCGCGAAGCTGCCGTTCGCCGAGGTGCTCGCCTGGAACGGCTACATGGACTTGCTGCAAAGCTGGTGGCCGACGAAGGTCGCCGCGCGCGAGCCTCGACTCGGCATGAAGCCGTGGCGCGGGCGCCGCGGCCATCATTGCAGCGCGTTCATCGCGACGGGCAGCGCCACGCGCGACGGCGGCATCGTCATGGCGCACAACTCATGGGACCGCTATGCGGCAGGCGACGCGTTCAACGTCGTCTTCGACATCGTTCCGGATTCGGGCCATCGAATCCTCATGCAGGGTCTACCCGGGTGCATCTCGAGCCTGACCGACTTCTGGATCACGTCGGCCGGTCTCATGGTCACCGAGACGACGATCTCGAATTTCGCGGGCTACAACCCGGCCGGGGCGCCTGAATTCTATCGCTCGCGGCGCGCCACGCAGTATGCGAACTCGATCGGCGAATGGTGCGAGATGTTTGCCGTGGCGAACAACGGCGGCTACGCGAACAGCTGGCTGCTGGGCGATCTGAAGACCGGTGAAATCGCACGTTATGAGCTCGGTCTTCACTATTCGGGATTCGAGAGCACGAAAGACGGGTTTTACAGCGGCTACAACACCGCGACGGATCTGAAAATCCGCAACCAGGAGTGCATCGGAGAAGGAGAGGATTACACCGACGTCCGCAAGAACGGCGCGCGGAGGCTGCGCTTCATGCAGCTCGCCGACCAGCACCATGGCAAGATCGACATCGAACTCGCGAAGCAGATGATCGCCGATCACCACGATGTCTATCTCGACCGCGGCGACAACCCATGCTCGCGCACCATCTGCGGGCATCTGGAGCTCGACGATGCGCGCTTCGGCGGCTCGGACCAAGGGCCGTTCAATCCCTGGGGCGCCAACGACGGCAAGGTCGTCGACAGCAAGATGGCGCACGAGCTCGCCTTCTGGGCGCGGTGGGGACATCCTTGCGGCAGGCCGTTCGACGCGCAGGCGTTCATGAAGCGCCATCCGCAGTGGAACTGGCTCAACGGATACATGCGCGACCGGCCATCCTGGCCATGGACGCGCTTCGAAGTGCTGCGTTAAGGGGGCTCACAACTGTCCTTGGCACGAGGCATGCTGCTTGTTGGCCGACCGCTGACAGAGTCAATCAGCGACATGCCGTATCGAGAAGGAGGTCGAGCATGAAAGTCTCGACAGTGACGACTATGGCCTTGCTTTCGGCATCGTGCTTCGCGGCACCGATACAAACCACGGCGCTCGACAGCCTCACCGCGCGCGCCGCGATCGCGGCGGCGCGCGCAGACGCCGCGCCCGTCGCTCCGCCCGCGCCCGAAGTCGCCGCGGACGCCAACTTCGCGAAACAACACTGGGCGCGCATCAAACTCCCGAAATCCCACAGTCTAGCCAGCCACTTCGCGCCGCACGAGCGACAGTCACGGACTTGAAGCTCCAAGCGTGCAACGGAACGGTCGACGGAGAAAAATACCCATGACGACATCCGCAATCCCCGAAGAACCCATCGATTTGCAGATCGCGGACGTGCTGCATGCCGTCCGTTATCCGGCCAACAAGGATGAGATCGTCGAAGTGGCGCGCGCGGCCGGCGCGAGCAATGAGCTCATTTCGATTTTTGATGGCCTGCCCGAACAGGATTACGCGAACGTCGATTCGGTCACGCGGCTGATCGGCAGCAATTATGGGCCGGGGGTGTTCTAGTCATGCACTAGCTCTCTGACTCCGCTCGACGCCGGTTCGCGCCGGCAGCGAGCCGCATCGCATCACGTAGCTCTCTGCTACACCGCCCCGCCCGCGTTTCAGTCAGCGCAATAGCAAGCGAGCGAAGAATCCGGCAAGCACCGTTTTGCTGACTTCGTCGGTCACCGTCTGCGGATCGGTCATCCGAAAAAATTGCATGCCTTCACAGAGGCTCACGAGCCCGAGTGCCAGGGTATCCGGCGGCAGCGGCAGCGGCGTGCCGACGCGTTCGGAGAACGATTGGATGTAGGCCGCGATCCACTCGAGCTTTTCATTTCTGAAAGCATTGAACCGCAGCCGGAATCGCGCATCGCGGCTCGCCAGCAGCTTTGCCTCGACCCAGAGTGGGAAGAAATCGTCTTCGAGTGGGAGCTGGCTGTAGTACTCGACGGCGCGCGCTTCCATCTGCTCGCGCGTGCCGCCCTCTTCCATGATCGACTGAAAGCTCGCCTGCAGGTCGTCGCGCTCGCGCCGCAAGAGCTCGATCAGCAGTTCCGATTTGCTGTCGAAGTTCGAGTAGAACGCACCGCGCGTGTAGCCGGCGGTCTCGGCGATGTCCTCGACGCTCGTGGCGACGAACCCTTTCTTCATGAACATCGCGCGCGCGGCCTCGAGCAGACGCTCGCGCGTCTGGTCCCGGCTCTCTTCGCGTGTCAGGCGTTTTCGCTTCATGTCGAAAATTTTAGCATCGCGGCACGCTGACATTCAGCTTTGCACTCAAATACAACTATGTATTAGAATGCATCCGTAAATATGAGACGACGGCTCAGCCCCGCTGTGTTGGCTGCGTATGAGCGGTGCCTCGCCTCTCGCGGTGCCCTCCGCGCCGTTTTCTACCTACCAACGATCGTCACTTCAAAGGCAGGCATCGTGAGTCGTGTCAGAACCCATGCGTCGAATCCGGCGCGCAGGCGCGCTTGCGTCGCTGCTTCGGCGAGCGAACGCAAGCGGCTTCGAGCCGGCACCGTGCTCGCCGTCTGCGCGGCTTTGACGTTGAGCGCCTGTCATCCGCGCCAAGCCGCCGCGCCGGCGCCGAAACCCGTCGTCGCGCTCGCCGTGCACCCCGACGGTCGCCCGCCCGTCGCGTCGCTGCCGTGCCAGATCGAGGCGCGCTACAGCAACGTGCTGTCGTTCCGCGTCGCGGGCAAGATCGTCGATCGCCTGGTGCGGCTCGGCGATAGCGTGAAGGCAGGCCAGGTCGTTGCACGGCTCGATGCAGCCGACGCTCGCAAGAACGTCGCAAGCGCACAGGCACAGCTCGATGCCGCCGAACACCGCCTCGTCTACGCGAAGCAGCAGCTCGACCGCGATCGCGCGCAGGCGCAGGAAAATCTGATCGCGCCGACGCAGTGGGAGCAAACGCAGGACGCCTACGCGTCGGCGCTTGCGCAGCGCGATTCGGCCCGAGCGCAACTCGCCCTCGCCGCCGACCAGCTCGCCTACACGACGCTGACATCGGACCACGCTGGCGTCGTCACCGAGGAAAACGCGGACACCGGCCAGAACGTCACGGCGGGTCAAGCCGTCTATAACCTCGCTTGGAGCGGCGATGTCGACGCCGTTTGCGATGCACCGGAACGCGTCCTTTCGGGGTTGGCGGTCGGGCGCCCCGCCAAAATCACATTACCCGCGCTACCGGGAAAGACGTTCCCCGCGCGCGTACGCGAGGTCTCGCCCTCAGCCGACCCGCAAAGCCGCACCTATCGGGTCAAACTCACGTTGCAGGCGGCCGACGCCGCCCTGCGTCTCGGGATGACGGCCGTCGTTGCCTTCGATTCCGTCGATGAAGCGCCAGAACACGTCTTCACATTGCCCGCAACGGCGCTATTCCACGACGGTCAGCGGCCGGCCGTGTGGATCGTGCGCGCGGGCGCCGACAGGCTGGAGCTGCGCCCCGTCACCGTTGTGCGCTACGACGAGCGCACGATCTCGATCTCGGGCGGCTTGCACGACGGCGAACGCGTCGTGCTTCAAGGCGTGCACACGGTCAGTGCCGGCGAGCACGTTCGCGCGGTCGCGCCGCTTCATCCCGAGGACATCGGATCATGAGTGCGGCGGAGCATGGCCAGGCGCACGATGAGAATACAGGGCGCGACGCCTCTTTGAAGCCGAGCGCTCATAGCGAGGACCGTTTCAATCTTTCCGCATGGGCGCTGCGACATCAGGCACTCGTCGTCTTTCTGATCGCGCTCGCCACATTGGCCGGCATCCTCGCTTACACGCGGCTAGGCCAATCCGAGGATCCGCCCTTCACATTCCGCGTGATGGTGGTCCGCACACTGTGGCCCGGTGCGACGGCGCGACAAGTCCAGGAGCAGATCACCGACCGGATCGGCCGAAAGCTGCAGGAAACGCCGCATATCGACTTCCTGCGCAGCTACTCGCGGCCCGGCGAATCGATGATCTTCTTCAACATGAAGGATTCGGCGCCCGTAGCCGATGTGCAGGAGACGTGGTATCAGGTGCGAAAAAAGGTCGGCGATATCGCTTCGACGCTGCCACCGGGCACGATCGGGCCGTTTTTCAACGACGAATTCGGCGATGTCTACACCAATATCTACACACTCGAAGGCGATGGCTTTTCGCCCGCTCAGCTTCACGACTACGCCGATCAATTGCGCACCGTGCTGTTGCGCGTGCCCGGCGTCGCCAAGGTCGACTACTTCGGCGATCCTGACCAGCACGTCTACATCGAAATCTCGAACGCGGAGCTGACGCAGCTTTCGATATCGCCTACCGAGCTGGCTCAGGCGATCAACGCGCAAAACGCCGTCGCCGCGGCCGGCACCGTGACGACAGCGGACGATCGCGTGTTCGTGCGGCCGAGCGGTCAGTTCGGCGACGTACGCGCGCTCGCCGACATGCTGATCAGCATCAACCATCGGACGTTCCGGCTCGGCGACATCGCGACGATCAAGCGCGGCTACGACGACCCGCTCGTGACGCAAATGCGTGCCGATGGCCAGGCCGTGCTCGGCATCGGCGTGACGATGCAGCCGGGCGGCGACGTGATCCGGCTCGGCCGGGCGCTCGACGCGCAGTGCGTGGAGCTGCGCGCGCATCTGCCGGCCGGTCTCAAGCTCACTGAAGTGTCGAGCATGCCGCACGCCGTCGCGCACTCGGTCGACGACTTTCTCGAAGCCGTCGGCGAAGCGGTCGCGATCGTGCTCGTCGTAAGCCTCATCTCGCTCGGCGTGCGGACGGGGATGGTCGTCGTGATCTCGATTCCGATCGTGCTCGCCGTCACTGCGCTTTGCATGTACCTGTTCGACATCGGGTTGCACAAGGTATCGCTCGGCACGCTCGTGCTCGCGCTCGGGCTGTTGGTCGACGATGCGATCATCGCCGTCGAGATGATGGCAGTGAAGCTCGAACAGGGATGGAAACGCACCCGCGCCGCCGCTTTCGCCTATACGAGCACGGCGTTTCCGATGCTGACCGGCACGCTCGTGACCGTCTCCGGCTTCCTGCCGATTGCGCTCGCGAAATCGAGCACCGGAGAGTACACGCGCTCGATCTTCGAGGTATCGGCGATCGCGTTGATCGCTTCGTGGTTCGCCGCCGTCGTGCTGATCCCGTTGCTCGGCTATCACTTGTTGCCCGAGCACAAGCATGCGAAGCAACGCGCCGCAGGCTCGGCACCACCGCACCAGCACGATGCTGAACATGAAGTGGACATTTACGACACTCGGTTTTATCGGCGGTTGTCGACGTGGATCTCCTGGTGCGTCGAGCGTCGATGGATCGTGCTCGCCATCACGGCTGCGCTCTTCATCGTGGCCTTGGCGGGCTTCGCGCTCGTGCCGCAGCAGTTCTTCCCGAGTTCCGACCGGCCCGAGTTGCTCATCGACGTGCGACTGCCCGAGGGCGCCTCGTTCGAAGCGACGCTGCGCGAAGCGAAGCGCCTCGAAAAGACGCTCGACGGCCGGCCCGAAATCGACCATTTCGTCGACTTCGTCGGCACGGGTGCGCCTCGCTTCTATTTGCCGCTCGACGAGCAGTTGCAGCAGCCGAACTTCGCCCAATTCGTCGTCACGGCAAAAACCGTCGAAGACCGCGACAAGCTGGCGCGCTGGCTCGATACCACGCTGGAGAACCATTTCCCGACCGTGCGCACGCGGCTGTCGCGACTCGAAAACGGCCCGCCCGTCGGCTTTCCGGTCCAGTTTCGCGTGAGCGGTGACGATATCGGCACCGTGCGCGCGATCGCCGAGAAGGTTGCGGCCACGATGCGCGCCGATACGCGCACGCGCAACGTTCAGTTCGATTGGGACGAGCCGGCCGAACGCTCGCTTTCCTTCGAGATCGATCAGATCAAGGCGCGCCAGCTCGGCGTGACCTCGCAAGATGTCTCGAGCTTCATCGCAATGACGCTGTCGGGGTACACGGTTACGCAATATCGCGAGCGCGACAAACTCATCAGTGTCGATCTGCGCGCGCCCGAACGCGAACGCGTCGACCCGGCGCACCTCATGAACCTGGCAATGCCAACTCCGAACGGGCCGGTGCCGCTCGGCGCGCTCGGGCATCTGCGCAACGGTCTCGAGTACGGCGTGGTCTGGGAGCGCGACCGTCAGCCGACGATTACCGTGCAGGCCGACGTACGGGGCAACGCGCAAGGCATCGACGTGACGCACGACCTCGATCGCACGCTCGCTTCGGAGCGAGCGCAACTGCCGCTCGGCTATCGGATCGAAGTCGGCGGCTCCGTCGAAGAAAGCGCAAAGGGGCAGACATCGATCAACGCGCAAATGCCGCTCATGGTGATCGCCGTCTTCACGCTGCTGATGATTCAACTGCAAAGCTTCTCGCGCGTGCTCATGGTCGTGCTGACCGCGCCGCTCGGATTAATTGGCGTCGTCGCTGCGCTTTTGCTCTTCGGCAAGCCGTTCGGCTTCGTCGCGATGCTCGGTGTGATCGCCATGTTTGGCATCATCATGCGCAACTCGGTCATTCTCGTCGACCAGATCGAGCAGGACATCGCGGCGGGCCAGAAGCGCTTCAGCGCAATCGTCGGTGCGACGGTCCGGCGTTTTCGGCCGATCACGCTGACGGCCGCCGCCGCGGTGCTCGCGCTGATTCCGCTCTTGCGCTCGAACTTCTTCGGTCCGATGGCGACCGCGTTGATGGGCGGCATCACGAGCGCCACCGTGCTGACACTTTTCTATCTGCCGGCGCTCTATGCAGCCTCCTTCAAGGTACGGCGCGACGAGCGCGATGCGCTGCCGGCTGAGCCAGAGCACGCGGAGAACTGATCATGAGGCTCGTGCACGCCACGTTCACCCTTACGGCCAGCGCCGCATTCGTTCTCGCCGCCTGTTCGTTCGGCCCGAGCGGCGAACCGCCGGCCATGCCCTCGCCTGCGCACTATGGCGCGGCGCCTCAACCGGCGCGGACGGCCACGGCGGCAGGTGTCGCGCAACAGTTCGATATCGGCGCGCAGCCCGTGCCGCAATGGTGGCGCCTATATCGCTCCGATGCCCTCGATGCGCTCGTTGACGAGGGCTTGCGCGCGAGCCCGACGTTGGCCGCAACCGAGAAGTCGCTGGCGGCGGCGCATGAGCAATTGCGAGCGCAGATCGGCTCGTCGCTGCTGCCCACGATCGACGCCGCGGGACAAGTCACGCGCGAGCGCTACCTCGGCATACCGAAGGCGGGCCCCAACACGGTGACCTACGACGTATTCGTCGGTCAGATCGAGGCGCACTACACGTTTGACCTGTTCGGTGCCGTGCGCTACGCCAATGCGGCGCTCGGCGCGCGTATCGACCAACAGGCGTTCCAGCTCGAGGCGGCACGGCGAGCGCTGGCCGCCAATATCGTCGGCGCGGTGATCAGCGCGGCGACGCTCGATAAACAGATCGCGATTACCGAGCGGCTCGTCGCGCTGGCGAACGAAACCGCCCGTGAGGATGAGCGACGCTACGCGCTCGGCTCGGTGCCGCATACGCAGGCGCTCGCCTCCCGGCAAAGCGCTCAGGCCATCGCCGCAACGCTCGCCGGCTTGAGGCAGCAACGCGCGACGGCAGTCCACGCGCTTGCCGTGCTGATCGGACGCACGCCCGATGCGGCTCCTGCCATTCCCGACTTGACGAGCCTGACGCTGCCGGAGCATGTGCCCGTCGTCGTACCGTCGGAATTGTTGCGCACGCGGCCCGACATCCGGGCGGCTGATGCCCTGGTGAAAGAAACCGCGGCGGAGGTCGGCGCAGCCACGGCACAGCTATTTCCCAGCCTCTCGCTGACGGCCTCGATGGGCCAGGGCGGATTCAGCTGGCCGGCTGCGGTCTCGGGGGCCGGCGCGATCTGGAGCCTCGGCGCCGGGATTTCGCAGCCGATCTTTCATGGCGGAGCGCTGCGCGCGCAGCGGCGCGCGGCGATCGACAGCTACGATGCCGCCGTTTCGCAGTACAAGGCGACGGTCCTGTCGGCCTTTCAGAATGTCGCGGATACGCTTGCGGCGCTCGAGCACGATGCTGAGGCGTCGGCGTCCACGCAAGCCGCAGCTCGAACCGCCCGTAGCGCATTCGACGAAACCGCGGCGCGCCGGCGCCTCGGCGCGTTGCCGCCATCGGTCGAACGATCTTCCGAGCAGGGATATCTCAATGCGGAATTCGATGCCGTCCGGGCGACGAGCGCTTGGTTCTCCGATACTGCTGCGCTTTTCCAGGCGATGGGCGGAAACCCTGTCGCAGCACATCCCTGAACCGGGAGGACGCCAACGGGCAGTGATCTCCGGCTTGACTTGGGCGAAATGGCGAGTCGAGGGTATGTGGCCGCCTGACCTCAATCCAGAGCTCGATGTGATTCGAGCGAAAAATTCGCGCTCTCTTTATCGATACGCCGTGCTATTTCAAGCGACGGGAGAGACGCTCACGCTCACGCTTATAAATCCCAAAATATGAGAAATTGAGATATTCAACTCCCGATTATTTATTGTTACCTCGAATTCCAATACCTATAATCGCTACGAGCTGAAATAGAAGATAGTCAAAGACCCTGATCGGATCGTTGAAGCATACCACCGAGCGAATGTACGAATGTCAGATGTGCGCATTTCGCGATGGCTGCGTCCGGGTCAAAGGATTTTTTGTCGTTTTGTGGAATGATCGTCATGCGGCACGTTCGTCGGCCCCAGGGACGCATGCACCGCCACTTCTATCCATGGATGAGTTTGTCCTCCAGCACGCCGTCGTTGGCGAGCCGATGCGGAAATGGCGAAATTCGAGTAGGGAAAATTGATGGCGATATTTCACAGCAAGGCGCCGGCAAGAGTAAAAAATCACCAAGTTCATGGCCCGCAGGCCCAGCCGACCACTGCGGAATCCGGCGCGGAGACGTCCGCCGGTCAATGCTATCTGCATTCGGTCGAGCGCTACCACTATGCGCCGACTCCCATTCAACGTCGTGACGCAGCGGCACCCGCCGAACCGGGCGCTACGCTGTCGCCTGCCATGCGCTCGGGTCTGCCCGAGGGACTCAAGGCCGGCGTGGAGCGGTTATCGGGTGTTCGAATGGATCAGGTCGAGGTGCATTTCAACTCGCGGAAGCCAGCGGCCTTGCAAGCCCTCGCCTACGCACAAGGCAAACACATTTACCTTGCAGCAGGACAGGAAAAGCATCTGGCTCACGAAGCGTGGCACTTGGTGCAGCAGGCACAAGGCCGAGTCCGAACCACCGGACGTACGGAGGGCGGCGTCGCCTTGAACGACGAGCGTCGGCTCGAAGCCGAAGCTGAAGCGATGGGCGCGAAAGCCAGCCGTCCCCAGGCGGCAGCAGGCGGAACTCCGCCCGTCACTGCGATGCAGTCTCCCGCAGAGTCGGCTCCCGTGCAGCGCGTCATCCTGACCAGCGCCGACAGCAATCTCGACAGTCAGACGTTCCAGAAAAAGGGCGCCCAAGCGTTGCTTTCGCCGATGGAAATCCGCAATCAGGTCGCGATACTGAAAAATAGGCACCGCGGCATGAACGAGTACCGGCTCGAAAGCCTCGAAACCCAGCGTGTCGATTTTGACGAGGACAACTATCTGGTCGGACATGCGGAGGCCGAACGAGACTTCATGGGGAAGACGCCCGCGTCAATGGCGGCGCTGCTGAAAAAAGGCGGCTTGCGGTCCGGCGGCAGGCTGATCCTCCTCGCGTGCAATTCAGCCGGCTTCGCAGAAAAATTGCAAAACGAGCTGGCCAAGCTCGGGGTTCACCTCGCAGTCACGGGTTCCTCCGGCTTGGCGTTCGAATATGCGGCGCAGTCCGGTGAAGACGACGACGTGGTAGAGAAAGTGTTCGGCTCGCACGAGCATACCCGCGATCGGGCGACTGACCAAAGCCTCAAGCTGGAGGTCGCTCGCAAGTACGACAATAAGCTGCTCGATGCCATCATCGCGACCGCGTTGGAGCTTCTAGAGCTGAGTGACACGAAACGAGCGCCGGTGGCAAGCGCCGGCAGCCAAGAGGTTTTGCCCCACAGTGACATTTCTCCCGAACACGCCAAGAACTTGTGGGATCTCACACTGGCAGTGCTCGGGCAGCTCGCCAAGATGAGCCTGTCATCGACGGGCAGCAGAATTGTCCAGCAAGGCAAGAAGGCTAAGGAAGAGGCGAACAGCGCGTCGGCGCTTAACAAGGCGTTGTCCGCACGTACAGGGATTCATCTGGCGGAATTGCGACTGCAACTGGAGGGGGAGTGGAAAATCCAGACGAAGCCCAAGAAGGGGATTAACCCCCTGGAGACACCACTCAAGAAGCTGTATGAAGTCATTGAATTCAGTCGCCTGAACGAGCTCAAGACAGCCATCCGCGCCTTGGAGAAGGTGCAAGACCAATATTTCACGTTCGGAGCCCGGGCCGCGCATGAGTACATCGAGCAGCTCGTCGCGCACCTGTCCAAGGTGCCAGAGACCATCCTGCCCGATGGATGGACGACGTACTTTCCGCAAAACAAGCAAGTCAAGACGGAACATTGGCGGGAAGATCCCACAGAAACACTGCGGAGGGAATCGTCGCTGGTGCCCTATTCGACTGGCACGCCGGTGGCCCAATTTCCATCCTCGTCCGGATGGGGCACGTGGCGCTCGCAACCATTGACGGAGCGGGGCCTCCATAAGCTGGTTTTCAGAATCCGGGCCAACATGCCGCCCGGCATGTTCCTGCAACTCCGGGTGCTATACGAGAATGGCGACAGCGAGGATATGCTCGCTGCGTCAACCGCTGTAATTCTCGGCGGCCGCGGAAGCTTGCGGGCGATTACAAGTGGCGAATCGCCGGAGGGACCCGGGCACGAGTCACATGAGTCGGCGTTGACTCCACTAAATCGGAATGTGGTAGCGGTGGACTACCGGTTCTTGCAGTGAGCGGCTCTGTATAGAGACCCTATGGTGCGCAGCCTCGAAAGAGCATCAAGCGGAAGAAAATATTATGCGGAACGCCACAACGGCGGCGATGCCCCCATTCGTGCGATCGACTCGCCGGAAAATGCGGCGTTGAGGCGCTTCGATTCACTGGATCTGCGCTACGCCAACTACGCCATGGCACCGTTGGCGCGACGCAACAGCGCACCGGCGATTCTTGTTAACGACGGTCCATCCGTAGCACCAGCACGCGCAAGTACGTCGGCGCCGATCGAAGGCCATGTCAGCTTTGGCATGCCTTCCCCGCCGGCGCAGGAAGGCGCGAGCAGCTTGCAGCAACGGATATCCAGGTACGCACCGGTGCCGGACTATACCGCGGCGGGGCTGGCACTTGTTGGGTTCCGGCTCCCTTCCCAGGCGGCGACATGGGCGGATGCGGCAAGCGGCGTCCTCTGGATGAGCAGCGCGGCCATGTCCGAACTCGGCAATTCGCCGCTTCGCAGCCTGCCAACGACTACTAACAACCTGATGAACCTCGGTGCCGGCTTCGTGAGCACACTTGCGCCGTTCACCTCCGGCTGCACTCAGGCCGTCCTCGACTATGCCGGTGCGGCAATATGGGAGGCCAGCGCGATTACGACGATAGGGCGCGCAGCATTTGACGCGTCGAACAACAGGCTCAGTAGGACGGCCGCGGCGGCGAGCGGTGCGGCGAATGTCGCGGCGGCCGCCCTGGCCGCGGCGGCTACACGGGCATCCGAAAGCAATGACTCGGCGAGCGCCAGCTGGTATGGCACGGTGTCCTCGGTTCTCTGGATGTTAGGTACGACCTTGTCGTTAGCGGCAGACTATACGGCGTCGAGGACAGCCTCTTACGAGACGTCCCCCACAGCGATATATCGGCCGGCCCAGCGGTACGCCTTCAACGCAACACAATGATGTCCGCTCGGCAAGCGCCATAACCCGGACCGTGAATCTGTCTGGGGCCGAACTCCAGTATTGCGGAAGACCAATTCAAATGTACGCGAATGGGCGGACACGTGATGTCATTGCAGGTATTACACGGTTACCTGTCGAAATCGCTAAATATTGGGAAATCAACCTAGGTTAATCTCTATCGCGTTCGTACACGCGCGCCGCACATACGGGATCGGACGACGTCTATAATCGGCATATTGTTATTGGGAATTCTTGAATTCAACTATGACTTATACATTGCCGCCACGAGTACGATCCGCACCGAGTACAGCGTTGAAGCCCCCGGTGCCGGTACCTTACCAAGCCGCCACGCATACGGATACGGGCGAAAACCGTCACTATTTGCGCACAGGCATGCCAACACGCTATTCCAAAATGGTGGAGGACGACCTTCGTTCAAGCATTGGATCGAAGCATCCATTGGTGGTTGCAGGCTTCTCGGGGCTCGGGTATGCCGATCCGGCACACCTTGACCGTCAATTCCGGGAGATCCTAAACCAAAAAATCAAAAAACATGGTCGGCACAACCTGATCGTAGTCGCGGGCGCTACCGACGAGGGTATTGGGCGGGTCTACGATCTGGCAAGGGAGGAGGGAATCGCCACGCGCGGTATTGTGTCGTCGGAGGCGCAGCGATGGGGTACGAAAATTTCGCCATCTTGTCAGCATGTCATCTACGTAAAACGACCAGAGGACGATTGGAACGTTACATCCCCAGAGGGGGACTCGTACATGGTGAGGGCGGCGCTTGGCGGTAGTTTTCTCGCCTTTGGTGGCGGCGAGGTGGCAGTCACAGAAGCAACAGAGGCGTTGAACAAGGGAATTAGAACCGAGCTGTTCCCGGAATTCGAACCGGACCCAAAGAAGGTGGAAGCACGCCGGGCCAAGGAAAAGGCAAAGGCATTGGAAAAGGGAACGGACTACAAGGATTTTAACGCGACGCCATTGCGTGATTTTGTGCAGCAACGGAGTAGAGGTCGGTTGAAATCAACGCCGGCTGTGGATTGGCTGACCGGTTGCTAATATCCTCACAGCCCTTCAACACAATGATGCCCAAATGCAACGACATCACCCGTATCAAATGCGCGCATCGGCCCCTGAGCGGCGATTTGCAGAGCCGGTGCAGGATCAGGAAGGCAATCCTTTTGCCGGGATGTTCCTGCGGCGCCTGACTAGAACCCCCTCGCCGCTCGAATTCGGCCCGGAAAGTCCGTCGGCATTGGCGGCGGATGAAGGTTGCACGCCAAGCACATATACGACTCTCCAGCCACCGAGTGCCTCGAACCACGGTCAGGCCGCTGGATCATCTATTGACACATTCGATACCGCGTTGCGCGCGCACGACGGACAGTTCGAAAGTCGACCGTGGCAATACGTGCCTGGCGAGAGCTTGGCGAATGACGCCGGTCAGGCGTCGCATCCCGCACTAACCGACTTCTATCAACCCGTCGGTACTGAAGCAATACCGCCTCAACATGCCGTACCGCTGCCCCACCCATTTTTCGACCACGAGGTAACGCAGAGAACCAAATCGGAGCCGGTGGACCCAGAACAGAAGTACTTACTCGATATAGGCGACGAAATCATCGCAAGTGCGAAAAGCGCATTTCTGTATGGCAGCGGGAATCATCGGTTTATAAAGCCCGGATCGCATCAGCGCGTGGGTTTTGCCTATCAAACCACCCGTGATTTAACTCCCCATGCTTTCTTCGCGAAGCCGCGATCCGGGATGCTTGTCGCTGCGACCGCGCAAGCCGCAAATTGTGATCATATGGCAATGTTTGCATACAGCCAAGCACGCATATTGCTCAGCTCGGAATACGTCGTCGAAATAGCCCAAATGCCGGGGCATACCTTTTGCCGTATAGGCAAGGCGTATTGGACGTACGACAGATGCGTGATCGTGGACCCGTGGCCGAAACATGCTTACGCTGTCGTAGGCAAGGACCATTTTAGTCATGGAAAATCGATCGACGTGGTGCGATCAAAGTATGCAAAGGGGACTACTCATGCACCCGAAAAGGACGCCAAGTATGCGTCGTTAATTCGCAGCGCGAAAGAAGCATTGCGTCATCATTTGGCAAACAATCCTTCTGATCCCAAAAATGAGGATGAGTATAACGCGTGGGGGTATAACGTTCTATATCCGACACCACCTGATTCCGCGTTCAGAAGGATTCATTATCAGATGAAATCTGAATCCGAAGATCGGCAAGAATGAAGAGGTACCGGCGCACCGGGTCAGCGCCGCCGGTGCATCGCTGAAAACCGATGACACCAGGTTGACCATGCAAGTTTCGCTGGCACTGGGGATGACGATCGCGCGATCGAAGGCGATCGGACATCCGTCAAGCGACGGCGACCAAACGCCTCTTCTCCGCCCTAAGCATGAAGTAATTGATCACGACGACACCGACCGTCACAACGGCGATGAAAAGCGTCGCCAGCGCATTCATCTCGGGATTCAACCCAAGCCTCACGCGCGAGAAAACCACGAGCGGCAGCGTCGTCGACCCTGGCCCGGAAAGAAACGCGGACAGCACAAGGTCGTCGATCGAGAGCGTGAACGACAGCAGCCACCCTGCCATCAGCGCTTGCGAGATCAGCGGCAACGTGATGGCAAAGAACACCTTGAGCGGCGTCGCCCCGAGATCGAGCGCTGCTTCTTCGAGCGACGGATTCAGATCGCGCACGCGCGACTGAACGATGATGGCCACATACGACATGCAAAGCATCACGTGCCCGATCCAGATCGTCGTAAATCCCCTTCCCTCCGGCCAGCCGAGCCACTTGCCCATCTCGATGAATAGCAGCAGCAGCGAAATGCCCTGAATCACCTCGGGAATGACGAGCGGCGCGTTAATCATCCCCGTGAAAAGCGTGAACCCACGGAATCGCCCCATGCGTGCGAGAACGAAACCGGCCCAGGTGCCGATGACCACCGAAGCGAACGCCGTCGCGAGCGCGATGCGCAGCGACAGCCAGAATGACGTGATGAGCTCGTCGTCCTGAGCAAGCGCGGCGTACCAGCGCGTCGAAAAGCGCGTCCAAACCGTGACGAGCTGCGACTCGTTGAACGAGTAGACGACGAGGCTCAGGATCGGAATGTAGAGAAACGCGAAGCCGATGCCGAGCGCGATCAGCTGCAACGTGCGGTTCGGTTTGATCATCGGCGAGCTTCGAGTTGTTTGGCTTGTTCGTGCTGAAAAAGCGCCATCGGGACGAGCAGCAGTATCACCATCGCACAAGTCACGGCGGACGCCATCGGCCAGTCGGCGTTGTTGAAGAACTCGTTCCACATGACCCGGCCGATCATCAGCGTATTCGCACCGCCGAGCAATTCAGGAATCACGTACTCGCCAACAGCCGGAATGAACACGAGCAGACAGCCCGCGATAATCCCGTTCCTCGAAAGCGGCAACGTAATCTGCACGAAAGCCTTCCACGGCTTCGCGCCGAGATCGTAGGCGGCCTCCAGCAGCGTCAGGTCCATCTTCACGAGGTGCGCGTAAAGCGGCATGACGAGAAAGGGCAGATACGAGTAGACCATCCCGATGTAGACCGCGGTGTTCGTGCGATAGAGCTCAATCGGTGCGTGAATGAGGCCGATCGCCATCAGGAAGTTGTTGAGCAGCCCGTTGTTCTTCAAAATCCCGATCCACGCGTACACGCGAATCAGGAACGAAGTCCAGAACGGCAGCATCACTGCCATCATCAGAATGTTCCGCGAACCCGGGCTCGAGCGCGCGATGTAGTAGGCCATCGGATAGCCGAGCAGCAGGCAGAGCAGCGTCGTCACGGCCGCGACGATGAGCGAGTTGACGTAGGTCGCGAAGTAAAGGCTGTCGCTCAACAAGAACGCATAGTGCGCGAGATTGAGCGAAATCTGGACTACGCCCTCCTTGATGCTGACGAGCTCGGTATAAGGCGGTATGCCGAGCTGCAGCTCTGCGAAACTGATCTTGACGACGAGCAGGAACGGCACGAAGAAGAACAGCAGCAGCCAGATGAACGGGCCGGCGATGACGGCCGTGTTGCCTGTCAGCCTGAAGCGCCGCGCGGGCCACGCGGCGAACGAGAGCATCATCTGTTTCATGCGGTCAGCACCACGCCGGCGGATGCGCTCCAGCGCACATAGATCTCATCGTTCAATTGCGGCGATTCGATCTCGGAAAGCGCAAGGCTCGAGACATTCGCGATCACGGTCTTACCCGAATCGAGCTTCACGTGATAGAGCGAATACCCGCCGAGATACGCGATGTTGGCGACCGTGCCGCGCCCCCAGTTGTAAGCGCCCTCGGGCGGCTTGCGCGTGAGTGCGATACGTTCGGGCCGCACGGAAATCGTGACCGGCATCCCCAGCGGACCCGTGATGCCGTGGTTCACATAGAGCCTGCAGGGCAGCACGTCCGTTTCGACGAAAATATGATCGGGTTCATCCTCGACGACATGGCCGTCGAAAAGGTTCGTCGAGCCGATGAACTCGGCCGAGAATCGCGTGTTCGGATACTCGTAAACCTGGTTCGGCGTGCCGAGCTGGACGATTTGCCCCTCGCTCATGACGGCGAGCCGGCTCGCCATCGTCATCGCCTCTTCCTGATCGTGCGTGACCATGATGCAGGTGACGCCGACGCGATCGAGAATATTGACGAGCTCGATCTGCGTACGTTGCCGAATCTGCTTGTCGAGGGCCGACATCGGCTCGTCGAGCAGCAGCAGCTTCGGCCGCTTGACGAGCGAGCGGGCGAGCGCGACGCGCTGCTGCTGCCCGCCCGAAAGCTGATGCGGCTTGCGCTTGGTGAAACGCGTCATCTGAACGAGTTCGAGCGCATCCTGCACGCGCTCCTTGAGCTCCGCCTTCGCCACGCCCTCCTGCTTCAGCCCAAATGCGACGTTCGCCTCGACGGTCATATGCGGGAAGAGCGCATAGGACTGGAACATCATATTGACGGGGCGCCGGTACGGCGGCATCTGGGCCAGGTCCTCGCCGTCGATCAGGATCTTGCCCGACGTGATCGTCTCCAACCCGGCGAGCATCCGCAGCAAGGTGGATTTGCCGCAGCCAGAGCTGCCCAGCAGCGCGAAGAGCTCGCCCTTCGCCACCGATAAGCTGACGTTGCGGACGGCGACCGTTTCGCCGAATTTCTTCACCACGTCCACGATCTGGACGAAGTTCTCGGCCGAAGCCGGAACTGTCGACGTGGGACGCGCGGCGGTCGCCGCCTGCCGGACCGACTGATCGCTCATGATCTGCTGCATGACTCCATCGTTTGACGTACAAAGCCCCCGGCTGGGTTCCGGGGGCTCAATTACGAGGGCTGCCGACTTCGGATAGCGTGTCGGCATTTCGCCCGTTCCATCGCGTGCTATCGGCTAATCAGCGACCGGTCTTGAATTCGGTCCAGAGCCGCGTTTGCAGCCGCTGGATATCGACCGGCAGCGGCTTCAGCAGGAACAGCGTCTTGACGACGTCCGGCGGCGGGTAGACGGCCGGATCCTTCGCGATGTCCGGCTTCACGTATTTCTTGGCCTCGGCATTCGCCGTCGGGTAATAGACGGCATCGGTGATCGCGGCGTTGACTTGCGGCGTCTCGATGTAGTTGATCCACTCGTGCGCGGCGTCCTTATGCGCCGCGTCTTTCGGGATCGCCATCACGTCGAACCAGACAGGCGCCCCGCCCTTCGGGATGTAGTACTCGATCTCGTACGCTTTCTTCGCTTCCATCGCGCGATGCTTGGCGATCACGACGTCGCCCGACCAGCCGTAGGCGAAGCAGATGTCGCCGCCGACCATATCGTTGATATAGCCCGACGAATTGAACTGCGTGATGTAGGGGCGGATCTTCTTCAACATCGCGAGCGCGGCCTGGTAATCGGCCGGGTTCGTCGTGTACGGATCCTTCCCGATGTAATGGAGTGCCGCCGCGAACATCTGGTCCGGCGCGTCGAGCACCGAGACGCCGCAGGCTTTCAACTTCGAGATATTTTCCGGCTTGAAGAGAATGTCCCAGCTATCGAGCGCGGCTTTCGGGCCGAGGATCTGCTTGACCTTCGTCACGTTGTAGCCAAGACCCGTCGTGCCCCACGCCCACGGCACGACATACTTGTTGCCCGGATCGGCTCCGGCAACGAGCGCCATCAGTTGCGGATCGAGATACTTGAGGTTCGGCAGCTTCGATTTGTCGAGCGGCGAGAAAATGCCGGCCTGGATCTGCTTGCCCGCGTAGTTGCTCGTCGGCACGACGATGTCGTACCCCGAGTTGCCCGTCAGCAGCTTCGCTTGCAGCGTATCGTCGCTGTCGTAGTTGTCGTACTTGACCTGGATGCCCGTCTCTTTCGTGAAGTTCGGAATCGTGTCCTTGGCAATGTAGTCGGACCAGTTATAGACGTTCAGCTGAGTGTCCTTCGCCATCGCCCACGGTGCCGCCAACAGCGCGAGCGCCGCAAGCCCGCTCATTACCCGTTTTCCCATTCCGTTCTCCGATCCGCCGGCCGGTACCGGCCGTCTGCCCGCTCGACACCGCAGCGCCACGCGCGCGGCCCCTTCCAAAAACTTCGAAACCTATCACCAATTGTGGCTGGCGAACGAAAAAACGCCAGCAGGCAAGCCCGGCTGTCGCGCAAACCGCACAGCGATCGCCATGCCCGGCACGCTTCGCTCCCCCAAATCGCGCGCAATTTTAGCCGGTTATGGGCCGGTGTCTAGCTGAAAAAATAGCTTTTTGACCTTTCGGCCAGTTTGTCGCGACGAAATCCGGAGGGGAAGCGTTGCCGAGGCGCAACCGGGGCATCAGCCGTCGATTCCGGTTGCACCAATAGAGGGCGGGCCGACGCGTCGCACCGATCGAACGGCGAAGCGAGGAGCCGACGGCGGGATCGGTTAACATGACGGCTCCACGCATGCCTCAGACCTTTCAATGCCTTCAGACCTCCACAATCGCCCGGACAGCCCCTGCATCGGCGTGTGCTCCACGCTCTTCGACGACGTCTGCAAAGGCTGCGGGCGGACCGCAATGGAAGTCTCGAACTGGGTCTTCATGTCGGACGACGAGAAGCGCGCCGTGTGGTCGCGGATCGAACGTGAAGGCACAGCCGTGCGGTTCAAGTACGACAAGCTTTAAGTACGCCGCTCAGGCCCGCGGCGGACGACGGCGGCCGGGTCGAATTGTGTGGTCGGCGTATCTCCGAACGGCCGGCTGCGTTGCCCGAGGCATCGGGCGAGCCCGGCTCGCCGAGTAAGCCGCCCGCTATCGGCCGCCCGGCTTCACGAGCTTGAACTGCATCGACTTGTATTCGAGATACTCCTCGAGGCCGTACTTGCCGTTCTCGCGGCCGTATCCCGATTGTTTGAAGCCACCGAACGGCGCTTCCATATTCCAAGTCCCGCCGTTGATCTCGACTTGGCCAGTCCGAATGCGGCGCGCCACGCGCAGCGCTCGGTCGTCGTCCCCGGCCCAGACCGCGCCGGAGAGCCCGTAGGGCGAATCATTGGCAATACGAACGGCCTCCCCCTCGTCTTCATACGTCAAAATCGACAGGACAGGGCCGAAGATCTCCTCTTGAGCGATCGTCGCCTTGGGATGAACGCCGCCAAAGACTGTCGGCTTCACGAAGAAACCTTTCGAAATGCCATCGGGCATGCCGGTGCCGCCGGTGATGAGCTCGGCGCCTTCCGCGATGCCGCGTTCGATGTAGCCATACACCCGCTGGAGTTGCGCGGCCGATGCCAGCGGGCCCAGCCGCGTTCGTTCGTCGCGGGGGTCTCCCACCACATAGTCCTCGGCCGCGGCTTTCGCGAGCGCGCACGCCTCGTCGTATCGCGATTCGGGCACGAGCATCCGGGTGTGCGCGGAGCAGGTCTGCCCCGAGTTCAGATAGCAGGCCGCGACCGTGCTTTTGATGGCGGTCGGGAAATCGGCATCATCGAGAATGAGCGAGGCCGATTTACCGCCGAGCTCGAGCGCGACGCGCTTGACCGTGGCCGCCGCCAGCTCCGCGACACGCTTACCCGCGCGCGTCGAGCCCGTGAACGAAACCATATCGACGAACGGATGGCTCGCCACGATCTCACCCACGACGGGGCCATAGCCGCTGACGATATTGAAGACGCCCGCAGGCAGCCCGGCCTCCTCGATGGCTTCCGCGAGGACGAATGCATTGAGCGGAGCGACTTCGGAAGGTTTGAGCACGACGGTGCAGCCCGCAGCCAGCGCGGGGGCCACTTTCAGGGTGATTTGATTGAGCGGATAGTTCCACGGCGTGATGGCCGCGACGACACCGACAGGCTCGCGCACGACGAGCGAATTATCGGCGCGCTCGTCGAATGGAAACTCGCGCGCGAGCCTGGCGTAGGCTTTCCAGTTGTAGACGGCGGACCCGACCTGTATGGCGCGCGTGAGCTTGATCGGCATGCCGACTTCGCCGCAAATGAGTTGAGTCAGCTCTTCGGTTCGCGCCTTGACGGCTTCGGCGATTTTCTGCAGATACTCCGCGCGCGTCTCTGGCGGCGTGGCGGACCAGCCATCGAAAGCGAGCTTGGCCGCTTCGACGGCGGCTTCGGCATCGGCCGCCGTCCCTTCGGGAATGCGGCCCATGACCTCCTCGGTGGCCGAATCGATCACATCGATCGTGCCGCTTCCGGCGGGCTCGAGCCACTTTCCGCCGACGTAAAGGTGCGCGTACGTTTTCATCGCGGCCCCGCCTTTTCGGTTGGATCCGCTTATTCTACTCACCTCGCTCGGATTGGCTCCGGGGCTTACTGCAACCCTTGGCTCCCGAGGAAATCCTCGTAATTCCCGCCGAAGTCGACGAGCGTCCCGTCCGTGCGGACCTCGATGATGCGATTCGCCAGGCCGCTGACGAACTCGCGGTCATGCGAAACGAAAATCAGCGTGCCTTCGTACTTGTCGAGCGCGATCTGCAGCGATTCGATCGACTCCATGTCCATATGGTTGGTCGGCTCGTCCATCAGCAGCACGTTGTGGCGGCCCAGCATCAGCTTGCCCCAGATCATGCGGCCCTTCTCGCCACCCGACAGCACCTTCACCGACTTCTTGATGTCGTCGCCGCTGAACAGCAGGCGGCCGAGCGTGCCGCGCACCATCTGATCGTCATCGCCGTCCTTGCGGAAAGTATCGATCCAGTCGGTCAGCGTGACGTCGTCGGGAAACTCCTCGTAAGTGTCCTGCGGCATGTAGCCGACGTTCGCGTTCTCGGCCCACTTCACCGTGCCGCGATCAACGGCCAGGTTGCCGAACAACGACCGCAAAAGCGTCGTCTTGCCCGCGCCGTTTTCGCCGATGATCGCGATCCGCTCGCCCGGCTGCACGGAGAGATTGAAGTTCTCGAAGATCGTGCGGTCGTAGCGCTTCGTGATGCCGTCGGCCACGACGGCGATGTTGTGGAGCTTCTTCTCGTACTCGAAGCGAATGAACGGGTTCTGCCGCGACGACGGCTTGAACTCCTCGATCTTGATCTTATCGATCTGCTTCAAGCGACTCGTCGCCTGGCGTGCCTTCGACTTGTTCGCCGAGAAGCGGCGCACGAAGTCCTGCAGATCGGCAATACGCTCCTTCGCCTTCGCATTCGCCGCGGCCTGGCGCTCACGGGCTTGCGTCGATGCGAGCATGTAGTCGTCGTAGTTGCCCGGGTAGATCTTCAGCGTGCCGTAATCCATGTCCGCCATGTGCGTGCAGACCTGGTTCAGAAAGTGACGATCGTGCGAGATGATGATCATCGTCGAGTTGTACTCGTTCAGCACATTCTCGAGCCAGCGGATCGAATTGATGTCGAGGTTGTTGGTCGGCTCGTCGAGCAGCAGCACGTCAGGCTTCGAGAAGAGCGCCTGCGCGAGCAGCACACGCAGCTTCCAGCCCGGCGCGATGTTGCTCATCGGACCGTTGTGGTCGTCGATATGAATACCGATACCGAGCAGCAGTTCACCCGCGCGCGCCTCGGCCGTGTAGCCGCCGTACTCCGCGAATTTGGCCTCGAGCTCGGCGGCGTGCATGTAATCCTCGTCCGTCGCCTCGGGGTTCGCATAGATCGCGTCGCGTTCGGTCATCGCGGCCCACATCTCCGTGTGCCCCATCATCACGACGTCGAGCACGCGCACGTCCTCGTAAGCGAATTGGTCCTGCCGCAGTTTGCCGAGGCGCACGTTCGGCTCGAGCATGACTGTGCCCGCGCTCGGCTCGAGATCGCCGCCGAGAATCTTCATGAACGTCGATTTTCCGCAGCCGTTCGCGCCGATGAGGCCGTACCGGTTCCCTTCCCCGAACTTGACCGAGATGTTCTCGAAAAGGGGCTTCGGCCCGAATTGAATGGTGATGTTGGCGGTAGACAGCACGGCGCGAGTCCTCGGAATGACGTTCGACGAAAAACCTGGAATTTTACCAAGCTTTCGTGAAGCTCACCTGCCCTCGCCCGCGCTCGCCCCCCCGGTTTCGGCCGGCGCCGTCGCGCTAGCAGGCGCGGAAGGGCGGTCGGATTGCGTCGCTGCCGCCGGCTTCTCGCTCGGCGCCTCTCGCATGCGGGCGATCAGCTCGTCGCAAGGCGCAGGGTTGTTATGACTCGGCGCGATGAGCGGAATCAGTGCCGCGAACGGATTGATGAGACCGAGGGCGACGGCCGCGCCGGCCCGCAGGGCGAGCGCTCCTTTGCTGACGCCGACGTCCGGACGCTTGAACGTGCCCTTGACGTAGAGCGGCGAGCGCAGCGAAAACACGCGCAGTCCTTTCGTCTGAGGATGGATCGTCAGCTTCATCGATTCGTTGCGCAGATCGATGTTGCCGTTCATTGCAATGAGCGCATCGTCGGTGTCGAGCGCGAAAGTGCGCGTATCGAGCACGCCGTGCGTCGCCACGAAATCGGCCGCGCCGCAGTGGATGTTGATGTTTTGGTCGCCGAAGAGCTTCCGATACACGACGTTCGCCACGTTGAGTCCCGCCGCTTCCATCAACAGCAGGCTCAGCTTGCCCTGCGTGACGAGTGCTTTCGTCTCGCCATCGAGCGTCGCCGCCATCGCCGCCGGCGAGTTGCCCGTCGCCGTTAGTGCCGCGTCGCCATTCAGCTCGCCGAGGGCCGATTGCATCGTCTTTTGCGTAGGGAACAACTGTTTCAGCTTCAGATGCCGCGCGGACAACGAAATGCGCGCCTTGAGCGGCACGGCGCCGCCGTCAAGGTTGATGTCCGAGGCCAGCGATCCGCCCGCGAACCCGAAACGCAGCGGCACCAGCGCCAGATTGCCATCCTTCATCACGACGTGCGTGTAGAGGTCCGTGAACGGCAACTGCGGGTTCTTGATGATGCGCTTGCCCGTGAACGTCACGTCGGCATCGACCGCACGCCAGCGCTCCGTTCGGAAAGGCTCGACGGGCAATGCCTTGTCGGCGGGCTGTTTGATCGCCTCGCCGCGATGTGCTTTGCTGGCATTCGTGTCGGCTCCGATGATCGGCGCCAAATCCTCGAACCTCAGCAGCTTCGAAACGACATTGCCCTTCAGCAGCGGACGCGGGCCTCGATTGTCGTAGGTCAACGTGCCTTCGAGGTCGCTTCCGCCCACGCGGCCCTTGAAGCCGCTGTAGGTCAGAACCGTGTCTTTCGTGCCGAGATGGCCGGCCAGGTGCCCGTCAGTCGCGTAAGGCGGCGTCTCCGGCAGCGGCACGCCGAGGATCGGATAAAGATGAGCGGCGCTTGCACCCTGCAGCCAGAGCCGGATGTCGAGCGCCGCCAGATGCAGTGGGTCCGTGAGCGTGCCGACCAGCGCCAGTCGCGTGTCTCCGATCTTCACGTCGGCCTGCAGCGGAAACGGGCGGGTCGTGTCGCGCAGTTCGAGCACGCTGCCGATCTTGCCCGTACCCGACACTGCCGTCGACCGATAGGTGCCGTTTGCCGTGAAGCCCAGCGCGTACTGATCCCGAGGATTCGAGGGCGCGGCGGACGGCGAGCTGGCGGCGGCTCCAGAAGCGGTGGAGGCGTTCGGGATTCCCGCCGAACTCGATGCGCCGGATGCGCCGGATGCACCGGATGCCGATGGCGCAATCGCCGCGCCGGACACTGCGGATGCTGCCGAGCCCGCTCTCGTGCCCGACGCGGCCTGTGCCTGCTTGCTGAGCTTGCGCGCGCCGCGCTTGCCCACGACGTTCGCGGCCGTTTGCCGCGACGCCGATTCCTGCTGTTTCAGCACTTCCCCGATCGGGATCGGCTGTCCAAGCGTATCGACGCCGACCCGCATATCGATCTTTTTGAGCGCGTCGGCAAGCGCGATCGTGCCCTTCGCGAAACCCAGGGTGCCGAGTTCCACGGACCAATGCATCGGCTGCCGCGACTGCTTGAACTGGAATGTCCAGTTATCCCGCCCGTCCGCGAGGCGCTCGAGATCGATCGACGGATTGACGAAGTCGATCGTCGGCACGGAGATCGTATGCGCGATGAGAGGCAGAACCTTCGCGTCGAAGGTGATTTCGTCGAAAGTCGCGAACTGCGGCGCCTTGGCCCATGACGGATTGCCGATCGTCACACGATAGGCGGAAAATCGCGGCCACGGCACCCAGGCGCGCCAGCCGCTCTCGCCGACCGGGCGCTCCCAGCCGATGCGAAGATCGCCGTTGATCGCGAACGGCCGCCCGAGCGCCTGCGATACTTTGTCGTCGATCCACGGCCGGGCCCGGTTCCAGTCGAACGTCACGACGAAAACGGCCAGCGCCGCGATGACGACGAGCGCGATGCCGATGACCCAGGCGAGAATTTTGCCGACCGTGCCGAGAACGGACCGGCGAGTGCGTTCAACGGGCATAAATGCTCCGCGGAGTGGCCGCGCGCGCCGATCGCTCTACCGCATCGATCCCGAGCGCGATCGTCATAGTTGCGCTGGAGCAAGCACTATGCCGCCGATCTCCCTCTATCATGACGAACCGCGTGCCGCGATCATCAAAGAGCCGCCGATTGAACACCCCACTTCTCGTTGAAGCGCAGGGCATCGTCCGACGCGATCCGCGTACCGGTACCACCCTGCTCGCCGCGACCGACTTCGCGCTGGCCGCCGGCGACCGCCTTGCCGTCACGGGCCCTTCGGGCGCCGGCAAAAGCGTCTTCTTGCGCGCGCTCGCGCTGCTCGACCCGCTCGATGTGGGGCGCATCGCATGGCATGGGCGGCCCGTCGAACGCCGGACGATTCCGCGCTATCGCAAGAATGTCGCCTATGTCCGGCAGCGGCCGGCCGTGCTCGACGGCACGGTCGAGGACAATTTGCGCTATCCGTTCTCGCTGCATGCCTATCGCGACGCGAGTTTCGACCGTACTCGCGCGGCGCGGCTCGCCGAGCGCGCCGGCCGCGCAAGCGATTTTCTCGACAAGCGCGCGAGCGAGCTCTCGGGCGGCGAAGCGCAGATCACCGCGCTGATCCGGGTCCTTCAGCTCGATCCCGAGGTCCTGCTCCTCGACGAGCCGACCGCCTCGCTCGATCCCCAATCCGCGCAAGCCATCGAAGCGCTCGTCGCCGATTGGTTCGACGCCCGTGCCGCCGAGCGCGCCTCGATCTGGGTCTCGCACGACCCTGCGCAGGCCGCGCGCGTCGCCGCGCGGCAGTTGACGATGCGGGCCGGCCAGCTCGGATTGGCCGAGGAGTCTGTGCAATGAATGCCGTTCTGCAAAATCTCAGTCTCGTAGACGTCGCCATCGCGGCACTGCTCATCGTCGTCAACGGAGCCGTCTCGATGGCGCTCTCGCTCGGTCTCGGCCGCAAGCTCGCGCTCGCCGCCGTGCGCACCGTCGTTCAGCTGCTCGCCATCGGCTATGTGCTCGGCTGGGTCTTCGCGAATGCCCACTGGTACGTGGTCCTGCCCGTCATCGCGGTCATGACGATCGTCGCCGGGCTGGCCGGCGCGGCGCGCGGCGCGCATACCTACGCGGGCCAACGCGCCGACAGCATCGTTTCGATCTGGATCAGCGCATGGCTCGTGGCGGCCATCGGCCTTTTCGCCGTCATCCGCATTCATCCCTGGTACGAGCCGCAGTATGCGATACCGATCCTCGGGATGATCCTCGGCAACACGCTGACGGGTGTCTCGCTCGCGATCGAGAGGATGGCCGAGGAGCTGACCGCACGGCGCGACCGCGTCGACATGGCGCTCGCGCTCGGCGCAACGCGCTGGGAGGCCGCGCAAGGCCCCGCGCGGCAAGCCGTGCGCGCCGGCATGATTCCGACGTTGAACCAGATGGCCGTGGTCGGCGTCGTCAGCCTTCCGGGGATGATGACCGGGCAGGTTCTGGCCGGACAATCGCCGCTGCAGGCCGTCCGCTACCAGATCGTGATCATGTTCCTGATCGCGGCATCGTCGGCACTCGGCACCGTCGGCGCAGTCCTGCTGACTTATCGGCGGCTCTTCTCGGCCGACCATCGGTTTCTGGCCTCGCGGCTGCTGGAGCGCCGCGAAGCGCAGTGATGCGGAGCGGAATCGAGCCGTACACGGCACAAACTGCCGCGCGAAACGGAAGGTCTCAGCGCTTGGCCGAGACGGTCACGCGCGTGCCGTCGTTGAGTGCGACTGTCTTCGCGGCTCCGGTCGTCGGCATCGTGAAGCGCACTACCTGACTCATCCCCGTCACCTGCGGACATTGCAGCGTCTTGCCGCCCGTCTTGACGGTCGTCGCTCGGCCCTTGGGCATGCTCGCCTGCACGCTCATCTGCACCGTGGCGGTGCCGTCGTCGGCGACGATCGGCGCGAGACGCACGCTGATCTGGCGGGCGAGCGCGCCGTTCGCATCGAGCGCGAGAGACGAATAGCCGGGACACTGCTCCGGAACGGGCGTTGCACCAGCGGTCGACGCCGTCTTCCAGTTGAAGTCGTCGGTCTGCCCTGAGCTGATCGTTCGCGTCTCCTGCAGATTGCCGAACGCCTTCGAGGCGACTTTCACGGTGTACTTGATCGGACCGGAAGTCGGCGTCTTGGATGTGACCGTGATCGGTGGAGCCGCATGCGCTGCGGGCGCGATCGCCAAGCCGGCGCAGGCAGCCGCGCAGGCGCAAGCCGCGAGCAGCGAACGGGTTGGGCGCAGAGGTCGTCTCATCATGTTCGTCATCCTCGGTTGGTGCGGCACACGACGATGCAGGCAGCACCCGAGCCGATCTCGCGACCGGACGGATGGCCCGCGCTCCCAGTCTAACGCGACCGGCGACGAGCGGCTCGCCGGCCGCGATCGGGAGTTGCACCGCTTGCATTCGTGCGGCGAATGCGGTTGCGGATACGGCCCCGATAGGCCGGCCGGCGGCGAACCGTTACAATGGGCGGATTTCTCGCGGCAGCAGCCGCGCCGATACCAGAACGAACGACTTCCCCGCGTCACCGATGAATCTCGTCATTCAAAGCCCCGAGCCGTTAGCGGCTGCTCATGTCAAACCGCTTATCGCACTCGCACGGGGCTCGCATGCGCAGCCCGTCGATCCCTATGCGGTCCGAATCGCCGATGCCGATCCTGCCCAGCGCGGCGACGTGGAGGCCTATTGCGCGACTCACGCGCTCGACTACGCGTTCGTGCGCCCCGGGCTCTCGCTGCGGGACTTCGGCCTCGTGGCCATGGACATGGATTCGACGCTGATCACGATCGAATGCATCGACGAAATCGCGGATTTTTGCGGGCTCAAGGCAGAAGTGTCGGCGATCACCGAGGCCGCCATGCGCGGTGAGATCAAGAACTTCGACGAAAGCCTCACGGCGCGTGTCGCGCTGCTCAAAGGGCTCGACGCGACGGCGCTCGAACACGTCTTCCGCGAACGGCTGCGACTCTCGCCAGGCGCTCAGACCATGCTTGCCGCCGTGCAGGCTGCCGGCATGCGCACGCTGCTCGTCTCAGGCGGCTTCACGTTCTTCACGGACCGGCTGAAAGCGAAGCTCAACCTCGATTTCGCGCGCGCCAATACGCTCGAAATCGTCGACGGCAAGCTGACTGGAAAGGTGCTAGGCGAGATCGTCGACGCGAGCGTGAAGGCACATACCTTGCGCAAGGCCTGCGAGGCATCGGGCATTCCGACGTCGCAGGCCATCGTCTTCGGCGACGGCTCGAACGACCTCGAGATGATGGCCGAGGCGGGACTCTCGATCGCGTTCCGCGCGAAGCCCGTCGTGCGCGCCGCTGCCGACGTGGCATTCAATTACGTCGGCCTCGACGGCTTGCTTCGGCTTTTCTGAGCGCCGGGGCGCGGCGAATGGATCAACCGAGCGCCGACTTCATCGCGCGCTCGATATCGGCGCGCAGATCGGCCTCGTCTTCCAGACCGGTATAGAACCGAACCAGGATACCCCGATGCGGCCAGCGCGACGCCGTGCGCATCGACGCCACGTCGTACGGCATGGCGAGACTGTGCGCGCCGCCCCAGCTCCAACCGATCGCGAAGAGCTCGAGCGCCTCGACGAACGCATCGATCTGCGCGTGGCTATAGCGCTCGTCGAAGATCACCGAAAAGAGCCCGCCCGCGCCCGTGAAATCGCGCATGAACTCGGCATGGCCGGGACAATCGGGCAGCGCCGGATGCAGCACCGCCGCGATTTCCGGACGCGCCTTCAGCCAACGTGCGAGGCCCAGCGCGGTACGATCGTGTGCCTCGAAGCGAGCTTTCATGCTCGGCAGACTGCGCAGCACAAGTGAGCAATCGTCGACCGAGACGCCGATCCCCATGCGCATGCGCGCGCGTTTCAGCTTCAGGTGCAGCTCGTGATCGATCGTGATCGTCGCGCCCATCAGCACGTCGCTGCCGCCCGACTGGTACTTCGTCATCGCCTGCACCGAGATGTCGACGCCAAGCTCGAGCGGCCGGAACGCAAGGCCCGCCGAATAGGTATTGTCGATCGCGGTCACGACATGGCGCTCGCGTGCCGCCGCCACGATCGCACGGACGTCGGGCACTTCCATCGTGACCGAGCCCGGCGACTCGATCCAGATGAGACGCGTGTTCGGCCGAATGAGGTCGGCGATGCCGGCGCCGACGAGCGGATCGTAGTAACGGACGGAAACGCCGAAATCGTGCGCCAGCCATTCGCCATGCTCACGGTTCGGCGAGTAGACGTTATCGGGGATCAGCACGTCGTCGCCGGTTTTGACGATGCCGAAATAGACGTTCGAAATCGCCGAGAGCCCCGACGGCTGCAACAGCGCTTGCTTGCCGCCCTCGATCGCCGCGACGCGCTGCGCGAGCGCGGCCGAAGTCGGCGTCGCGTGCAGACCGTAGCGCCATTGCGAATCGTCGCGCCAGTCCCCCGCTCGCACCGTTGCGAGATCGGGGAAAACGACTGTTGAGGCGCGCATGACCGGCGTCACGAACGACTCGAAGCCCGGCTCGAGGTGCGGCTCAGCATGGACAATGCGCGTTTGCCGGGCCCGCGAGGAGGAAGTGGAATCTGTCATGGTTGATACGTTTCGAATATGACGGCGATGCCTTGCCCTCCGCCGATGCACATCGTCGCGAGCGCGTAGCGCCCGTTACGGCGTTGCAGCTCGTAGAGGGCCTTGATCGCGATGATCGCGCCCGTGGCGCCGATTGGATGACCGAGCGAGATACCGGAGCCGTTCGGGTTGACGCGGGCCGGGTCGAGCCCGAGCTCCGCCGTCACCGCGCATGCCTGTGCCGCGAACGCCTCGTTGGCCTCGATCACGTCGAGATCGGCCACCGAAAGCCCCGCGCGCTGGAGTGCCTGGCGCGTGGCCGGCACCGGCCCGATGCCCATGTAGGCCGGATCGACGCCCGCGTGGCCGTAGGCGACGATGCGCCCGAGCGGCTTGATTCCTCGCGCTTCCGCAATGCGACGCTCCATCAGCACGAGCGCGCCCGCACCGTCGTTGATGCCCGATGCATTGCCGGCCGTCACCGTCCCGCCTTCCTTCTGGTAGACAGGCTTGAGCCGCGCGAGGTCTTCGATCGGCGTCTCGTGTCGCACATGCTCATCGGCGTCGAAGACCACCTCGCCCTTTTTCGACGAAACCGAAATCGGCAAGACCTGGCTCTTGAAATAGCCTTCGCGAATCGCGCGCGAGGCGCGCCGATGCGATTCGAGCGCGAGGGCATCCTGGGCCTCGCGCGTGATGCCGTACTTGCGCGCGACGTTTTCGGCTGTCACGCCCATATGAAACGACTCGAACGGATCATGAAGCGCGCCGAGCATCATGTCGACGATGCGCGCGTCGCCCATGCGCTGTCCGAAGCGCGCGGCCGGCGCGATGTACGGTGCACGGCTCATGCTTTCCGCGCCGCCCGCGACCGCGATGTCCGTATCGCCGAGCAGGATGCTCTGCGCGGCCGAAACGACCGCCTGCAGACCCGAGCCACATAGGCGGTTGACCGTCATGGCGGGCGCGGACTGCGCCACGCCGGCGTTGAGCGCGGCCACCCGCGCGAGATACATGTCCTTCGGCTCCGTCTGAATGACATTGCCGAAAACGACATGGCCGACTTCGTCGCCGCGCACTTGCGCGCGCGACAACGCTTCACGCACGACGCGCGCGCCGAGCTCGGTCGGCGCGAAATCCTTGAGGCTGCCGCCGAAATCGCCGACCGCCGTCCGCACGCCGCTCACGACTACGACTTCTCGTTGCATTGCCGTCTCCTGAACTGAAGTTGTCGATGGATGGATTCGAGGCGAACGAGACGCGAAGCACGCGCTGCGGTCAGACTTCTCCCCAGAGGTCGTGCCCGTCGGCGCCCGTGATTCTCACCGAAACGAAGTCGCCGACCTTGTAGCGCTTCGACGCCTTCGTCGCCGGCGCGACATAGACGACGCCGTCGATCTCCGGCGCGTCGGCGGCCGTGCGGCCGATGCCGCCGTCGGCGTTGACTTCGTCGACGAGCACCTTCAGCGTTTTACCGACCTTGCGCGCCATGCGTTTGGCCGACACTTCTTCGGCGACTTCCATGAAGCGCGCGCGACGCGCTTCCCGAACTTCATCGGGCAACGCGCCATCGAGCTCGTTCGCGCTCGCACCTTCGACGGGAGAGTACGCGAAGCAGCCGACTCGATCGAGCTCCGCGGCGCGAATGAATTCGAGGAGTGTCTCGAATTGCGCCTCCGTCTCGCCGGGGAACCCTGCGATGAACGTGCTGCGGATCGTCAGATCGGGGCAAATCCGGCGCCAGTTGGCGACGCGCTCGAGCGTCCGCTCGGCGTTGGCTGGACGCTTCATGCGCTTGAGCACTTGCGGATCGGCGTGTTGGAACGGCACGTCGAGGTAGGGCAAAACGTGACCCTTCAGCGCGCCCTCGGCCATCATCGGAATGATCTCGTCGACGTGCGGATACGGATAGACGTAATGGAGCCGGACCCAGGCGCCGTATTGCGCCGCGAGCTCGCCGAGTGCGCCGACGAGCTCCGTCATGCGTGTCTTGAGCGGACGGCCGTTCCAGAAGCCGGTGCGGAACTTGACATCGGTACCGTAGGCGCTCGTGTCCTGCGAGATCACGAGCAACTCCTTCACGCCCGATTTGAAGAGATTCTCGGCTTCCAGCATCACTTCCGCCACGGGACGCGAGACGAGGTCTCCGCGCATCGACGGAATGATGCAGAACGTGCAGCGATGGTTGCAGCCCTCGGAAATCTTCAAATACGCATAGTGGCGCGGCGTGAGCTTGATCCCCGCCGGCGGCACCAGATCGACGAACGGGTCGTGCGGCTTCGGCAGATGGCTGTGCACGGCCTGCATGACCTCGCCGACGGCGTGCGGGCCCGTGACCGCGAGCACCTTCGGATGCACTTCCTCGATGAGACCGGTGCCGCTTGCGCTCTTTTTGGCGCCAAGGCAGCCGGTGACGATGACCTTGCCGTTCTCGGTGAGGGCTTCGCCGATGGCGTCGAGGCTTTCCTGAACCGCTTCGTCGATGAAGCCGCAGGTGTTGACGACGACGAGATCGGCACCGTCATAGGTGCCCGAGATCTCGTAACCCTCGGCGCGCAGCTGCGTGATGATCTGCTCGGAGTCGACGAGAGCCTTGGGGCACCCGAGGGAAACGAAGCCGACTTTGGGAGCAGCGCTCGGCGCGGCGACAGGCGAGGTGGGGGATGAAGTCTGCGGCATGGGTGGTCCGGCAAATAGCGACGACAGGATGCGGCGAGCGGCATATGCACGGCACCGCGCGCAACCCGTCCGGGAAACCGCATATTGTACCGCGCCATCATTTTTTGAGTTTTTTGTCCCGGTTTCGTAGTGCTACCCTCACCGGCCTCCGTGCTCGAACAACATAGCGCCAGTCCTGACAAGCATTCGATACAAAAATCCGTGGGGGACGACGATGAACGGTTTCGATACCGCGATACTGACATTTCTTACGCAGCACGAATTCGATTCCGCCGTGCTCAACCATGCGATTCGCGTGATGGCGGGCCTCTATACGTTCAAGGGCTTCGTGTTGATCCCTGTTCTCTGGTGGATCTGGTTCCAGCCTGACGAGCGCCGCGAGTGGCAACGCGAAATGGTGATCGCGACGATAGCGAGCGGACTCCTGTCGCTGCTCGTCGGCAGGACACTGGCGCATTACCTGCCTTATCGCGTGCGGCCGATTCATAACTCACAATTGCTTCTGCACTTCCCCTCTGTGAACTTCCCGGAGCCCGTGTTGCGCTTCTGGAACTCCTTCCCAAGCGACCACGCCATGCTGTGGATGTCCGTCGCCACTGGGATCTTTCTGGTCTGGCGAGCACTTGGCGCGCTCGTCCTGCTTTACACAGTCGTCTTTATTTGCCTGCCGCGCGTCTACCTGGGTCTGCACTATCCGACGGACGTCATTGGAGGCGCCATCCTCGGCGCCGCCATTACGTATGCGATGACGCGTGAGGCCGCGAGGAAGCGATATGCGCGGCCGGCATCGATATGGTTCGAGCGATCGCCGGCGGCCTCCTATACGCTCGCCTTTGTTCTCTGCTTCGAGTTGATTACTCAATTCGACGAAGTGGTGCGGCTAGGCGAGTCGATCACGAACGCCTTGCACACGGCCGCCCCAGCGGTGCCTGGCCTGTCAGCGCAAACGGAAATCCGGCCGGTGGCGCCTGCCGCCTGTCGGAGTTCCCATCCTCGGTTGGTCGCGAATCGATAGCGCGACTCGACTGCCGCCTACTTCTTTTCGGGCTCCGACCCCGAATTAGGCTTATTGAATGTGAACGAACTGAACATCGACTTCGCCTGATTCTGCATCTGCTCTTGCAGTTGCACGAACATGTTCTTCGATTGCTCGATGTAGCTCGTCATCATGCCCTGCATCATGGGCGCTTGCATGTTCATGAATTGCGACCAAACCTCGGGGTTCAGCGCGTTGCCCTCGTAAAGGGTCTTCGACTGCTCGGCGAGCTTGTTCTGGATATCGATGAACGCCTGAATATTTTTTTCCAGATACGTACCCATCATTCCCTGCATCGCATGTCCGTAGAAACGGATGATCTGCGAGAGCATCGAAGAGGAGAACATCGGCACGCCGCCGCTCTCCTCTTCGAGAATGATCTGCAGCAGGATGCTGCGCGTCAGATCTTCGTTGGTCTTCGCATCGATGACCTTGAAGTCCTCCTGGTCGAGCACCAGTTGCTTCACGTCGCTCAACGTGATGTATGTGCTCGTCTCCGTGTCATAGAGCCGACGGTTCGGATATTTTTTGATGAATCGCTCGGCTGTTTTCTTTGTAGTCGACATGTAACGCCTTCTAATATCAAGCCAATGTAGCGCAGTGTCGGCGCGTCGAATCCGCCGCTGTGGCACTGGCGGACCGGCCCCCGAAACCGAAACCCCGAAACGCGACTGTGCCGGCTGCGACACAGCGGAATCCGCAGCCGGCCGACGCGCATCAGCCCATGTGCAAACCGCCGTTCAACGAAAAATCGGCGCCCGTCGCAAAGCCCGACTCCTCCGACGCCAGCCACGTCACGATCGAAGCGATCTCGTCCGGCGAGCCGAGCCGGCGCACCGGAATCGTCGCAATGATCTTCTCGAGCACATCGGCGCGGATCGACTTGACCATATCCGTCCCAATGTAGCCCGGCGACACCGTGTTGACCGTCACGCCCTTCGTCGCGACTTCCTGCGCAAGCGCCATCGTGAAGCCGTGAATGCCCGCCTTGGCGGTCGAATAGTTCGTCTGCCCGAACTGCCCTTTCTGACCGTTGACCGATGAGATGTTGACGATGCGCCCCCACCCACGCTCGACCATCCCGTCGATGACTTGCTTGGTCACGTTGAACAGGCTCGTCAGATTCGTGTCGATGACGGCCGTCCAGTCCTCATGCGTCATCTTGCGAAACACGACGTCGCGCGTAATGCCCGCGTTGTTGACGAGCACGTCGATCTCGCCGACTTCGGCCTTCACCTTGTCGAACGCGGCCTTCGTCGACTCCCAATCGCCGACGTTGCCTTCCGACGCGACGAAATCGTAGCCGAGCGCCTTTTGCTGCTCGAGCCACGTCGCGCGGCGCGGCGAGTTCGGCCCGCACCCCGCGATCACCCGATAGCCCTGCTTGTGAAGGCGCTGGCAGATGGCGGTGCCGATACCGCCCATCCCGCCCGTTACATACGCAATGCGCTGACTCATGAATCACGCTCCATTTCTCTTTTTGAGCGGGGCGCCTGACGCCCCGCCCCTCGTTATCAACCGCCCCGACCAAGCGGCCCTTCCTGCGACATGCGCGCCGTCACACCCGCTCGACGGCCAGCGCCACGCCCATCCCGCCGCCGATGCAAAGCGAAGCCAAGCCGCGCTTCGCGTCGCGCTTTTGCATCTCGTGCAGCAGCGTGACAAGAATACGGCAACCCGACGCGCCGATCGGGTGACCGATCGCAATTGCGCCGCCGTTCACGTTGATCTTCGACGTATCCCAGCCCATTTGCTTATGGACCGCCAGCGCCTGCGCCGCGAATGCCTCGTTGATTTCCATCAGATCGAGATCGCCGACGGACCATCCCGCACGCTCGAGGCAGCGCCGCGACGCCGGCACCGGCCCCATCCCCATCACCTTCGGATCGACGCCCGCATTCCCATAGGCCTTGATGCGCGCGAGCGGCTTCAGGCCGAGCGCGTCGGCCTTCTTCGCCGACATGACCAGCACGGCCGCCGCGCCGTCATTGATACCCGACGCATTGGCGGCCGTCACCGAGCCATCCTTCGCAAAAGCAGGCTTCAGCCCCGCCAACGACTCCGCGGTGACACCATGACGCACGAACTCGTCGGTGGCAAAGCGCAGCGGCTCGCCCTTCTTCTGCGGCACTTCGACGGGCACAATCTCGTCGTCGAAGCGGCCCGACTTCTGCGCGGCCTCGGCCTTGTTCTGCGAGAGCGCGGCAAACTTGTCCTGCTCTTCGCGCGTCACGCCGTATTCCTTGGCGACGTTTTCAGCGGTCACGCCCATGTGGTACTGGTTGTAGACGTCCCAGAGGCCGTCGACGATCATCGAATCGATGAGCTTTGCGTCGCCCATGCGGAAGCCGTCGCGCGAGCCGAGCAGGATGTGAGGCGCGGCGCTCATGTTCTCCTGGCCGCCCGCGACCACGATGTCCGCATCGCCGGCAATGACGGCGTTCGCCGCGAGCATGACCGCCTTCAGGCCCGAGCCGCAGACCTTGTTGATCGTCATGCCGGGAATGGCGCTCGGCAGGCCCGCCTTGATGAGCGCTTGCCGTGCCGGGTTCTGCCCGGAGCCGCCGGTCAGCACTTGGCCCATGATGACTTCACTGACCTGCTCGGGCTTCACGCCCGCACGCTCGAGGACCGCGCGAATCACCGTGGCGCCGAGCTCCGGCGCCGGAATCTTGGCAAGCGAGCCGCCGAATTTGCCGACGGCGGTACGAGCAGCGGAAACGATCACTACGTCTGTCATTTTGGAACTCCTCCGAGCGAGGCGGCCTTGTGGGCCGCGCCTCGTACAGTTGAAAATCAATTCCGACCGCGGTTCGCGCGGGTGCGCGTGACCGAGGTCCCGTGAAGCAGCCGATCCGGACTTCGCGCGTCAGCGCTCGATCCGATCGAGTGTCGCGGCCGATGGAACGAACGGCTTGCCTTCGCTCAATCGCGCTCCTGCACATAGCGCCCCGGCGCCGGCTCGATGACCGGATACTCGGCCGAGCCGAGTTGTGCGCGGGACTTGACCTTGCGGCCGCCATACTGGTCGAGCCAGGTGATCCAATCGGGCCACCAGCTGCCAGGCTTTTCGACGGCTGCGTCGAACCACTCGTCCGGATCCTCGGGCAGCGTCTTCTCGCTTCCTTCATAGACCCAGTAGCTGCGCTTGCCCTTCGCCGGCGGATTGATGACACCGGCGATATGGCCAGAGGCGCCGAGCACGAACCGCTGCGGCCCGGTCAACAGCGGCGCCGACGCGTAGGCCGTCCGCCACGGCACGATATGATCCTCGCGCGAGCCGTAGACGAACGTCGGCACGTCGATGCGCGACAGATCGAGCGGCTCGCCGCACACGGTCAGCGCGCCGGGCTCGCGCACCCGGTTCTCGAGATAGGTGTTACGCAAGTACCAGACGAACATCGGCCCCGGCAGATTCGTCGAATCGCTGTTCCAATAGAGCAGATCGAACGGCACCGGCGTGCGGCCCTTCAGATAATTGTCGACGACGTAGTTCCAGACGAGATCGTTCGGCCGCAAAAACGAGAACGCGTTCGCGAACTCGACGCCGCGCATGAGGCCCGGCGCGGCGCCGTTGCAGCCGCCGATCGTCTGCTCGCGCATGCTCACGTGCGCTTCGTCGACGAAGACGTCGAGCACGCCCGTGTCGGAGAAATCGAGCATCGCCGTGACGAGCGTCATCGAGGCGGCCGGATGCTCACCGCGCGCCGCGAGGATCGCGAGCGCCGACGCGAGCATCGTCCCGCCGATGCAGAACCCGAACGTATTGATCTGCTCGCGCTCGCTCACGCTCTTGACGACGTCGATGGCGGCGAGCACGCCTTCCGTCATGTAGTCGTCCCACGTCTTGCCGGCGAGCGCCGCATCGGGATTGCGCCAGGAAATCATGTAGACCTGATGGCCCGATTCGAGCGCATGGGCGACGAGCGAACTCTCGGGCTGCAGATCGAGAATGTAGTACTTGTTGATGCAAGGCGGCACCATTAGGAGCGGCCGCTCGAAGACGCTTTCGGTGCGCGGCTTGTACTGGATCAGCTGGATCAGATCGTTCTCGAAGACGACGGCGCCTTCCGTCGAGGCGATGTTCTTGCCGACGACGAAGCGCGACTCGTCGCTTTGCGAGATTTTCCCGCGCCGCAGATCGGAGAGCAGGTTCATGACACCCTGACGCAAGCTCTCACCGTGGCTCTCGACGAGCGCCTTCTGCGCTTCCGGATTGAGCGCGAGGAAATTGCTCGGCGAGGCTGCCGCTGTCCATTGCTGGACCGAGAAGCGAATTCGCTCGCGCGTCTTCGGGTCCGTGTCGACAGCGTCGGCAAGTTCCTGCAGGTACCTCGCGTTGAGCAGGTACCACGCCGCCATATAGGCAAAGGCCGGCGACGCTTTCCAAGCTTCAGACGAAAAGCGCCGGTCCGGCAGTTCGGGAGCCGCCGCGCCGCCGGCGCTCGCCTGCTTCATCAGCTCGATGAATTCCCGCGTGTAGTCCGCCTGCAATTGCTGCAGCCGCTCGGAAGGCACCGCCAAGGGAATGCCCGGAATTGCGGGCGCCGTCTTATTCCAGTTGGGCGCACCGGGCATGCCGTACAGCGCGGACAACGACGGCATCTGCGGCATCTGCGGCATTTGGGGTATCGGCGGCATGGTGAACGGGAACGCGAAAGGCGCGGCCGTTCCGTTCGACGCGGACGCCGCCGCGCCCGACGGCGCGGCGGCGGGCCGCGACATCTCATTTGCAAATGCACGCCATGCGTTCATCCATGCATCGAACATTCGCTGTGGATCGGCGTTGCCCGCCGCGGCCTGCTGCCCGCGGCTCGAAGAAGTATCAGCGTGAGAGGAAGTCGAAGGACGTTTTGAAGCTGTCATACCCGCTCGTGACCGGTAAGCCTCGGAAGACTGATTGATAGGCGGGTTGCAGCGCATCCGGGCGAACCCTCGGGACTTCGATGCGCTCACCCATTGCGAGGGTCATTCTTGCTCCCCGCCGTAAGTCGTGTCAATGCTTGAGACCGATTTTGCCGCACTGCGATAGCTTTTTTATTATCGTTTTCCCGATGTCGATCGTGCCAACTATCAGCGCGCCAGCAAACGTATTGTCAGTGCATACGGTTCCCTGGTGCCGATCCGCGCATCACTTTTCGACACCCATCGCGGCACGCGGTTCGATCGTTTCTTGTGCGGCGCATCGCCTTGCACCCGTTCCCACCCTTATTGATCGATCCAGATCAGCGCGGCCATTCGCCCCGTCACGCGATCGCGCCGATACGAGTAGAAGCGATCGGGTTCCGTGACCGTGCACGCGTCGCCGCCCGTCACCTGCACGATGCCATGCCGCGCCAGGCGCAAACGGGCGAGCGCATAGAGATCGGCCAAATACTTGCCTTGCGTTTGCCCGCGCGGCGCGAACGCGTCCGACGTCCGGCCGCGCTCGGCGCCCTCGGCTGCGGCCATGAATGCGTCGCGAACGTCGTCGCCGACTTCGAAAGCGCGCGGACCGATCGCGGGCCCCAGATACGCATGCAGCGTTTGCGTCCGCGCGCCTGCGAGTGCCGCCACTTGCCGCGCCGTTTTTTCGACGATGCCGGCCACGAGCCCACGCCAGCCCGCATGCGCGGCGCCGACGGCTCGCCCTGCCTCGTCGGCGAGCAGAACCGGCATACAGTCGGCCACCATGACCACGCAGGCGGCCCCGGGCCTATCGGTGACGCTCGCGTCGGCATGCGGCGACCCGCCCGCATCGAGCACTGCGTCGGCGCGCACGACGGTGTCGCCATGAACTTGATGGAGCCATGCAGGCTGCACGCCCACCAGCGCGCGAAGACGTGCACGGTTCTCCTCGACATGAGAGGGATCATCGTCCGTGCGCAGCCCGAGGTTCAAGCCGCCAGGCGCTTGCACGCCATCAACGATCCGCCCGTACGGCGGCAGGCTCACACCGCCCGAGCGCGTGGTGACGAGCGCCCGCACTCGGGACGACACGCGCCATCCCGGTTGCAGGCAGTCATGAATGGTCAGCGGGGGGCAATTCATGTCGCGGTCTCACTCGATATCTTCGTCACCGGCATCGATCATTCCATCGTCGTATGCCTCGTCTTCGACGAACGCGAACTCGCCTTCGTCGCCTTCGTCGATCTCACCCTCTTCGCCGAAGCCCAACGCCGCGGCGAGCCCGGTCATGTCCTCGGGCAGCTCGGCGAGCCAATGCATCGTGCGCCGCGTCTGCGGATGCACGAGGCCCAGACGCCATGCATGCAGCGCCTGTCGCGCGAAGCCGTCCGGCAACGGTACGCTCGAGCGGCGGCCGCGCATGCCGCCGTAGACCGGATCCGCGAGCAGCGGATGACCCACGTGCGCGCAATGAACGCGAATCTGGTGCGTGCGCCCGGTCTCCAGATCGCAATGAATCGCCGATACCGGCTGTCGCTGCCAGACGATTCGGTCGATCGTCCGGAAATGCGTGCGCGCGGGCTTGCCGGCCGCGCCCGTGACGACGGCCATGCGCGTGCGCTCGCGCGGATCGCGCCCGATCGGCGCATCGACGGTCCCCTCGTCGGGCATCTCGCCCCAGACGAGCGCGAAATAGCGACGCTTCACCGTGCGCGCCTGCAACTGCCGCACGAGATCCGTTTGCGCCTCGAGCGTGCGGGCGACGACCATGAGGCCCGAGGTGTCCTTGTCGAGCCGATGCACGATACCCGCGCGCGGCAGGCCGGCGGCCGCCTCGCCATAGCGGTGCAGCAGGCCGTTCAGAATCGTGCCGCTCCAATTGCCTGCGGCCGGATGTACGACGAGCCCGGCCGGCTTGTTCAGCACCACGAGCGCCTCATCCTCGTAGACGATTTCGAGCTCGACCGGCTCCGCGGTAAAGGCCAGCTCTTCGGGCAGCAGATCGGGGACGAGTTCGATGCGCGCCTCGAGCGGGACGGGCTGGCGCACTTTGGCCGGCTGGCCGTTCACGCGCACGCGCCCCGCCTCGACCCAACTTTGCAGGCGGCTTCGGGAAAACTCGGGGAATACTTTTGCGAGAACCTTGTCTAGCCTCTCCCCCGCGAGCGCGTCGGGCACCGACGCGATGCGCGCAAGAGCGTCGCCGCCTTGCGGAACGAACGGCGAGACGGCTGACGAAGAGGCCGGCGCCCCGCCTGACCGGGCCTTTTTCGGCTCGTCGGCGCCCGCAACGCTTCGGCTATAATCGGCGCTTCGATCTTTGGAGCCGATGCCGGCGCCTGAGGAACTTTTGCGGGTCATTGAAACTGGGTCACTGAGTGAGACTGATAGCTAGGAAGCATGGGGAAATGCGGCAAGCCTCGAACATCATGACGCGATCGGCTTTTCGCGCGGCCGTCCCGGTACTCGTCCGTGCAGCGAAGCGCGCGATCCGGCCCGCGGCGAGCCTCGGGCTCGTTGCCGCCGCGCTCGTCGTAACCGGCTGCCATGGCCTGCCGCAAAAGACCGACGAGACAGCGGTCTGGTCGAACCAGAAATTATACTCGGAGGCACAGGACGCGCTCTCCGGTGGCGATTGGGGCAAGTGCGCCAAGTACTTCGAATCGCTGCAAGGGCGCGATCCGTTCGGCCATTTCGCCCAGCAAGCCCAGATCAACGTCGCGTACTGCAACTGGAAGGATGGCGAGACGGACGCCGCCAATCAGGCCATCGACCGTTTCATCAAGCTGCACCCCGATCATCCCGATATCGCCTATGCGTACTACCTGAAAGGGATGATTCACTTCAACGACGACCTCGGGCTGTTCGGGCGCTTCTCGGGCCAGGACATGAGCGAGCGCGATCCGAAGGCGCTGCGCGAGTCGTACGACGCGTTCAAGGTCGTCGTCGACAAGTACCCCGACAGCAAATACGCACCCGACGCGGCCGCGCGCATGCGCTACATCGTGAACGCGCTGGCGTCGTATGAAGTGCATGCGGCGGACTACTACTATCGCCGCGGCGCCTATGTCGCATCGATCAACCGCGCGCAGCTCGCGATCAAGGAATACAAGAACGCGCCCGCGATCGAAGATGCGCTGCATCTGATGATTCTCTCGTACACGAAGCTCAACGAGCCGCAACTCGCCAACGATACGCGTCGTGTTCTCGCTGCCACGTTCCCGGACAGCCCTTATGTGACGGGCCATCCGCGAACAGGCGCGAAGAAGAAGTCGTGGTGGATCTTCTAAGAGGCCGTAAGAGGCCCTAAGAGGCCTCGAAAAACTCGCGCACGACCTCGATCTCGCGCGTGCGCTTGAACGGCGGCAGGCTCTGCCAGATCCGCCGGCCGTAAGGCTTATCGACGAGACGCGTATCGCAGATCATCAGCACCCCGCGATCCGTCTCAGCCCGAATGAGTCGCCCGGCTCCCTGCTTCAGCGTGATTACCGCTTGCGGGACCTGATGCACGGCGAAGGGACTCAAGCCTTTTTTCGCCAGCACGTCGAGGCGCGCGGCGAGCACCGGATCGTCGGGCGGCGCGAACGGCAGCTTGTCGATGACGACGAGTGACAGTGCGTCGCCGCGTACATCGACGCCTTCCCAGAAGCTCTGACTCCCGACGAGGATCGCGTTGCCGTATGCGCGAAACCGGTCGAGCAGCTCCGTGCGGCTCGCGTCGCCTTGCGTGAGCAGCGGCTTGTTCCATCCACGCGCCTCGATGACGTCGCGAAGCTTTGCCGCGATGCGATCGACCGCGCGCAACGTCGTGCACAATACGAACACGCCCCCTCCGGCCGCATCGATCGCGGGCAGCGCCGCATCGAAGACGGCATCGGTGAACGCTGGTGAAGAGGGCTGCGGCAAATTGCGCGGTACGTAGAGCAGGCCTTGCGTGCCGTAGTCAAACGGGCTCGGCAGTGTCATCGAGCGGCGCGCGTCGAGCCCCATCTGAGCGGCGTAATGCGTGAAGTCGCCGCGCACCGACAGCGTTGCCGACGTGAAGATCCACGCGCGCGGCACGCCGGCGCGCTGTTTCGCGAAAATCGGCGCGACCGATAGCGGTGTTTCGTGCAGCTGCACGGTGTGCGCGAACACTTCGATCCAGCGGATCGATTCGTCCGCATTGGCTCGCGCCTCTGTATCGCCGACCGTTGCCGAGCCAGCGGCTGCCGACCCTTGCACGACGCTCCGAGCCTCCCCGGACCCCGATGGCAAGGGCAGCGCTGTCCAGCGCGCGAGCTGACTTTGCAGCTCTCGCGCTCGCCGCAGGCAGGCGCCGAGCGATTCCGCGCGTTCGGCCTGGCTCGCAAGGGCGCTCGCCAGCGCGTCGAGCGCGGCCTCGAGCGCATCGAGCGCGCTGAAGACCTCATGATCGTCCGCCAATTGCGCCGCCGACAGCCGCAGCGAATCCTCCTTGAATGCCAGCCGCACCTCGCGCGCCGCGCGCTCGAGCGCGGCGCCCAGCTTGACCCATTCGGCCGCGTCGCGCGCATGCACGAGCCCTTCGGCAACCGTGTCACGCGCGAGCTCGAGCAATTGCGACGTGGAGAGAGTCTCGCCGAAGAAGAGCGTGGCCGTCTCCGGGAGCTGGTGCGCTTCGTCGAAGATGATCGTGTTCGCCGTCGGCAGCAGCTCGGCCATCCCCGTATCGCGCAACATGATGTCGGCGAAGAAAAGGTGATGGTTGACCACGACGATATCGGCTTGCTGCGCCTCGCGGCGCGCCAGCATGACGAAGCAGTCCTTGTGGTTCGGGCACTCCTGACCGAGGCAGTTGTCGCGCGTCGACGTCACCATCGACCATACCGGCGAGGTCTCGGGCACGCTCGCCAGCTCCGCCTTGTCACCCGTGCGCGTGATCTTCGCGAAGCGAACGATTTCCTGCAGATGAACCGTGTCCTGCCGCGACGGCAAACGGCCGCTATCGGCCGTCCGCTGCAGGTAATAGTGACAGAGATAATTGGCGCGGCCCTTCAACATCGCCACGCTGACCGGCACCGCCAATGCATCGCGGACGGTCGGGATGTCGCGCTGGAACAGCTGATCCTGCAGGTGCTTGGTGCCCGTCGAAACGATGACCTTGCCGCCCCATAGCATCGCCGGCACGAGGTAGGCGAATGTCTTCCCCGTTCCCGTCCCCGCCTCGACGATCAGCGTATTCTCGCCTGCGCTGCTGTCGCTTTCCTCAGCGCGCTCGTGCCCATCGCGGTCCGCTTCGGAGCCGGCGGCGTCGCCGTTCGTGCGGAGCCGCCGCGCGGGGCGCCGCTGCGCCTCGAACATCGCCGGCTCCGGCAGCGCACGGCCCGACGCATCCATCGTCGCGGCCACCGCACGCGCCATTTCGATTTGCGAAGCGCGCGGCCGATAGCCGTCGATCGCGCGCGCAAGCAGCCCATCGGCCGCGAAAATCGCGTCGAGCTCCGCGCTCCGTTTCGCACTCAGCGCAGCGGGCGAACGCATCTCTCGCGCCATCCCGCGCGGTTCGTTGGGAGAATCGTCCCGCGGTGAATCCAAGGCAAGCGGCTCCTAAGCAAAGACCGGCGCCGAGCCGCTGCACCGGCTCAGGGCCTGGTCACGCGTGCTTGTCCGGTTCGAGCTGCAATTGCAGCAACGTGATGTTGTCCTTGACCTTGAGCTTGCGCTTCTTCAAGCGTCTCAGCTCGAGATCGGTGATTTCCGACGAGTCCGACAATTTGTCGATCATGCGATCGAGTTCGCTATGCTCCGACTGCAACTGCACGATGCGGTCGCGCAGAGCATCGGGATGGATCGCTTGATGGTCGCGCATAGTCGCCTCCTCGTTCGACAGGCTGCGCGCTGCCCACTGGCAGCACCCGCCTGAAGTTGCCGTGAAGCAGAAAATCGTCGCGTCAGTCGGCCTCCTGCTGCTCCTTGCGCAACGCTTTCTGCTGCTCCTGCTGCTGCAACTGCTCTTGCTGCTTTTCCTGCGCCTTCTGCTCCGCCTGCTTCTGGCGAGATTCGACATCGGCCTTGTGCTGAGCGGCGTCGGCCTGCTTCTCGGCGAATCGCCGCGCCCGCTCGGCGCGTTCCTTCGCATCTTGCGCCGCCTGCTGCCGAGCCTGCTCGAGCTTGCGCTGATAATCGGACTGTTTCTGATCATACGCCGCCTGATTGGCCGCGCGCTGCGGTGCTTCGGCATTACGCCTCGCGACGTCGAGCTCGTGCTGGCGCTGCTTTTCGGCATACGACTCGGCATTGCGCGCATCGGTCACGGCGCGCTGCGGCGCCTCGGCCGCATCGCTTGCCGCCTTGAGCGCCTCGCGCTCGTCGCGCGCCTGCGCGTGCGCCGCGCGCCGCTCGCCGTCGAGCTGAAGCTGCTCGGTATGAATCCGCGCCTGCGTTTCGCGCATCTTGTCGCGAGCGCGGCCGATGCACGCGTTCACGAAGAACCGGTCATAGCAGTTGTGAACGGCGACGCCGTATTCGTACTGATTCTGCGCGCCGCGCGTATCGAGCACTTTTTGGCGCGCATCGAAGTCGCTCGCGGGCGTGGCAGTGCTCGCCGCTCGCACGTCATCGGCAGACCTCGAGGCATCGTGCGGTCCATTCGCGCCATCGGCGGCGGGCATCGTTTGTGCAGACGCCGCAAGCGGCGCCGCAACGAAAGCGGCGCCGAGCATCGCGGCGCGCAAGTAGGCGGGAAAACGGGAGATTTGCAACGTCGTCGGCGGGCATCGGAACATGGCCGAAATTCTAACACCCGGCCTGGACCGCCCGCCCATTTGTGGCAAAATGCGCCGCTTCAGCAACCCGGCCCGCGCCGCGCGTCCGAGTCGCCCCGCGGCTTAGGTCCAGGTGCGAAGCCTCGCAGTGAGATGCCCTCTTTCTCTATGACGGACACCGTAGCACTGAAGATCGTACGGCGCATCGCCGCCGAATTGACCGTGGAGCCGCGCCAGGTCGCAGCGGCTGTGCAACTTCTCGACGAAGGCGCGACCGTTCCGTTCATCGCGCGATACCGCAAGGAAGTCACCGGCAATCTCGACGACACGCAATTGCGTCAGCTCGAAGAACGGCTGCTCTACCTGCGCGAAATGGAAGAGCGGCGGGCCACGATTCTCGCCAGCATCGAAGAGCAAGGCAAGCTCACCGACGAGCTGCGCGCCGCCATCGACGCCGCCGATAGCAAGCAGGTCCTCGAAGACCTCTACCTCCCCTACAAGCCTAAGCGCCGCACCCGCGCGCAGATCGCTCGGGAGGCGGGCCTCGAGCCTCTCGCGCAGGCGCTCCTCGCCGACCCTCGGCTCGATCCGCAAGCCGAGGCCGCGCGCTACGTCGATGCCGAAAAAGGCGTGGCCGACGTCAAAGCCGCGCTCGATGGCGCGCGCGACATTCTCTCCGAGCAATTCGGGGAGACGGCCGAACTGCTTGGCAAGCTGCGCGAGTACCTGACCGAGCGCGGCATCGTCTCCTCCGCCGTCGTCGAAGGCAAGGAGAACGAAGAAGGCGAGAAATTCCGCGACTACTACGACTACGCGGAAACGCTGAAGACGGTTCCGTCGCACCGTGCGCTCGCGCTCTTTCGAGGCCGCAACGCCGGCGTGCTGATGATCAAGCTCGGACTGGGCGCCGAGCTCGACGCCGAGGTGCCGCATCCGTGCGAAGTGATGATCGCGCGCCACGTCGGGATTTCGAATCAGAACCGTCCCGCCGACAAGTGGCTCGGCGATGTCTGCCGCTGGTGCTGGCGCGTCAAAGTGCAGCCGCATCTCGAGAACGAGCTGCTGACGCAGCTGCGCGAGAACGCCGAGCACGAGGCGATTCGCGTTTTCGCTCGCAACCTGAAGGACTTGCTGCTCGCCGCGCCGGCCGGCCCGAAGGCCGTGATCGGTCTCGATCCCGGGTTGCGCACGGGCGTGAAGGTCGCCGTTGTCGATCGCACCGGCAAGCTGCTGGCCACCGATACCATCTATCCGCACGAGCCGCGCCGCGACTGGGACGGCTCGATCGCGAGGCTCGCCCGTCTCGCAAGTCAGACGCAGGCCGAACTGATCAGCATCGGCAATGGGACGGCCTCGCGCGAAACCGACAAGCTTGCCGCCGAGCTCATCGCGCGTCATCCCGAGCTCAAGCTCCAGAAAATCGTCGTCTCGGAGGCCGGTGCATCCGTCTACTCGGCTTCGGAGCTCGCGGCCAAAGAGTTTCCCGATCTCGACGTGTCGTTGCGCGGCGCCGTCTCGATCGCGCGCCGGCTGCAGGATCCGCTCGCGGAGCTCGTCAAGATCGAGCCGAAAGCGATCGGCGTCGGCCAATATCAGCACGATGTCAACCAGCGCGAGCTCGCACGGACGCTCGACGCCGTCGTCGAGGATTGCGTGAACGCGGTCGGCGTCGACGCCAACACCGCATCGGTCGCCCTGCTCGCCCGCGTGTCGGGACTGAACGGCACGCTCGCTCGCAATATCGTCGATTACCGCGATGCGAATGGCGCTTTCCCGTCACGCGAACACCTGCGCAACGTGCCGCGCCTCGGCGACAAGACGTTCGAGCAGGCAGCGGGCTTCCTGCGCATCAACGGCGGTGACAACCCGCTAGACCGTTCGTCGGTTCACCCAGAGGCGTATCCCGTCGTCGAGCGCATGCTCGCGAAGATTCGCAAGAGCGTCGGCGAGGTGCTCGGCAATCGCGAAGCGCTGGCCGGCCTCGCGCCTTCCGAGTTCGTCGACGAGCGCTTCGGCTTGCCGACCGTGCGCGACATCCTCTCCGAGCTCGAAAAGCCGGGCCGCGATCCGCGCCCCGAATTCAAGACGGCGACGTTCCGTGAAGGTGTCGAAAAGATTTCAGATCTGGTGCCCGGGATGGTGCTCGAAGGCGTCGTGACGAACGTCGCGGCGTTCGGCGCGTTCGTGGACATCGGCGTCCATCAGGACGGCCTCGTGCACGTGTCGGCGATGTCGACGAAATTCGTCAAGGATCCGCACGAAGTCGTCAAAGCGGGCCAGGTCGTGAATGTGAAGGTGCTCGAAGTCGATGTGAAACGCCAGCGCATCGCACTGACGATGCGGCTCTCCGATGACGCGGCGCCCGCCGCGCGTAGCGGCGGCGAAGCCGGCGATCGCGGGGCCGGCCGCAATGGCGGCGGCATGCGAGGTCAACGTCAGCGTGAGGCGGAACCTGCGAGCGCGATGGCTGCCGCCTTCGCCAAGCTCAAGCAACGTTGAGCGAGACGTCGGTGTGCCTAGTCGAGCCGGCGCCCTGAGCCGGCTTCGTTGGCTTGCATGGAGCCCGTGTCTGGTACACGGGCTTTATTACGTCCACCAAGTCTCGGCTGCGAAAACGAGGCGGCGCCGCGCGCCGTAACGCGCGACCGGTCAGATCTCGATCTTCGTACCGAGCTCGACGACGCGATTCGCCGGAATACGGAAGAAGTCGGTCGGCTTGGCAGCGTTCTGATGCATCCAGGCAAACACTCGCTCACGCAGCACCGACATGCCGGGCAATTGCGTCGGCACGACCGTCTCGCGAGCGAGAAAAAACGATGTATCCATCAGCTCGAAGGTCATGCCGAAGCTGCGGCTGATTTCCGCGAGAACAGCCTTGACGTCCGGTGTCTCATTGAAACCATAAGCCGACTTGACGACGAATAGCCCGCCGCTGAGATCCTTCATCGTCACGCGCTCTTCGTCTCTGACGTAAGGGATGTCGCGCGTCACGAACGTCATGAACAGCGTGCGCTCGTGCAACACCTTGTTGTGCTTGAGGTTGTGCAGCAGGCTCACGGGCACGAGCTCGTCGCTGCCGGTCAGATAGATTGCGGTCCCGGACACCCGATGCGGCGGATGCGCGAGCAACCCCTGCAGGAACGGCGCGAGCGGAATACCGTCGGCGGCCGTGCGCTCCTTCACGAGCAAGCGGCCCTTGTGCCACGTCATCAACAGGAAGAAAAGCAACGCCCCGATGCCGAGCGGCAGCCAGCCGCCTTCGGCGACCTTCAACAGATTGGCACCGAAGAACGCGACATCGACGATCATGAATCCCGCGATGATCAGCGCCACGAGCAGCTTGTTCCAGTTCCAGACCTTGACCATGACGACGCAGGCCAAGACCGTCGTGATTACCATCGTCGTCGTGACAGCGATGCCATAGGCAGCAGCCAGGTTGTCCGAGCTCTTGAAGCCGATGACGATCAGCAATATGACGAGGAGCAGCATCCAGTTCACGACGGGAACATAGATCTGCCCGATCGCCAGATCCGACGTGTGAAGGATCTTCATGCGCGGCACGTAGCCGAGCTGGATAGCCTGGCTCGTCAGCGAGTAAGCGCCCGAAATAACGGCTTGCGACGCGATCACGGTCGCAACTGTCGAGAGCACGACGAGCGGCAATACGGCCCAATCGGGGGCCAACAGGAAAAAGGGATTCGCGAGCGCCTTCGGGTCGTGCATGAGCAAGGCGCCCTGCCCGAAGTAGTTGAGAACGAGCGAAGGCATGACGAGGCAATACCATGCGACGCGAATCGGCTTCGCGCCAAAATGGCCCATGTCCGCATAGAGCGCCTCCGCGCCGGTCAGCACGAGAAAGACCGAACCGAGCACGACATACGCCTGCAGTAAATGCCGAGACATGAACGAAGCCGCGTAATAGGGATTCAAAGCGGCGATCACGCCCGGCTCGCGCACGATATGGACGACGCCGAGTACGGCGAGGGTCGCGAACCAGACGATCATGATCGGGCCGAACAGCTTGCCGACGAGCGAGGTGCCGTGGCGCTGGATCCAGAACAACGCGACGAGAATGACCATCGTGATCGGCACGACGAGGTGCGAAAGATGCGGCGTCGCTATCTCGAGTCCTTCCACGGCCGAAATCACCGAAATGGCCGGCGTGATGACGGCGTCGCCATAAAACATGCAAGCGCCGAAAATGCCGAGCATCATCAGAACGGCGGAGAGATTGCCTCTCGTCGGAAACGGCCTCAGCGACAACGCCATCAGTGCCAGCACACCGCCCTCGCCGTTGTTGTCGGCCCGCATCACGAACAGAACGTACTTGATCGAAACGACGATGACGATCGCCCAGAACAGCAGCGAAATCACGCCCAGAATCGAGCTCTCCGTGAGCGGAATGCCGTGCGACTCGCTGAACGCCTCTTTCAACGAATAAAGCGGACTGGTGCCGATGTCGCCAAAAACGACACCTATCGCGGATAGCGCGAGGGCAGGCAGCGAGTGCTTGCGGTGGTTCTCGTAACCGTTTTCTGTCATAAACACGAGGAAATGGCGGCCGATGAGCCGGGAGCGAGCGCTATTCTAGCCGCGCTTCGTGTCAGCGCACATGAAAAAAGCGGAGTACGACGACTCCGCTTGGATAGGGTTCGGCTGCGGGCGGCTGCGTACGCAACTTGCGTGCCTTAGCCCGCGCTTTGCGTCATGCCGCGCTTGATCCATGCTCCGAGATTGTGCGGACGCACCGTGTCCCATTCTTCGAACGGCTGATGGATCCACGGGTTGGTCGGCAAAAACTGGACGAAATAATCGGGCTTCACCTTCGAGCAGCCCTTGTACCAAAGCACTGCGGAGCGTACGGCCTCCACGGCCGGATATCGTTCCTTCAGGTGCTGCTGGACGCGCGCGAGCGTGACGCCCGAATCGACGAGATCGTCGACGAGCAAGACATTGCCCGATAGCTCGCCGCGCGTCATCGTGATGTACTGCGCGATGTCGAGCTCGCCTTGCAACGTACCGGCAGCTTCGCGATAAGAACTCGTCGCGAGGATCGCGAGCGGCAGATCGTAGATGCGCGAAAGCTGGTCGCCGACACGCAGGCCGCCGCGCGCGAGGCAAAGGATCTTGTCGAACTTCCAGCCCGAATCGTGCACGGCGAGCGCAAGCAGTTCGATCAGCCGGTGGTATTCGTCCCAGCTGACCCAAAGATTCTTTTCGTCGTTGCGTGGATCCGTCATGGCAATCATCGTCATGGCGGACTTCAGACCTTGAACGGATGACGCAGGAGAATCGTCTCGTCGCGGTCGGGGCCCGTCGAGACCATATCGATCGGCACGCCCGCCACTTCCTGCACGCGCGACAGATACGCCTGCGCGTTCGCGGGCAGCCGGCTCCATTGCGTGATGCCGATCGTGCTTTCCTTCCAGCCGCCGAACGTTTCGTAGACGGGCTCGCAGCGCGCCACTTCCGATGCGCCGCGCGGCAACAAATCGGCATCCTTGCCGTCGAGCTTGTAGCCGACACAAAGCTTCACTTCCTCGAGCCCGTCGAGCACGTCGAGCTTCGTGATGCAAAGCCCGGATACGCCGTTGATCTGGATCGAGCGACGCAGCGCGGCCGCATCGAGCCAGCCCGTGCGGCGCGGGCGGCCTGTCACGGAGCCGAATTCCTTGCCAACGTTCGCGAGCGTGACACCGATCGCCTCCTGCCGCTGCGGATTGTCCGCGTCATAGAGCTCGCTCGGGAACGGACCGGCGCCCACACGCGTGCAATAAGCCTTCGTGATGCCGAGGATGTAGTGGAGCTTTTGCGGACCGACGCCCGCCCCCGCCGTCGCGGCGCCCGCCACGCAGTTGCTCGACGTGACGAACGGGTAAGTGCCGTGATCGATATCGAGCAGCGTGCCCTGGGCACCTTCGAAAAGCAGATTGCGGCCCGCCGCGTTCTCGTCGTATAAACGGCGCGACACGTCGGTCACCATCGGCGCGAGACGCTCGGCGTAGCCGAGCATCGTGTCGAGCGTCTGTTGGAAATCGACGGCCGCCGCTCCGAGATACTGAGTCAGCACGAAGTTGTGGAAATCGAGGTTCTCGCGCAGACGCTCGGCGAACGCATCGGGGGCGAACAGATCCTGCACCCGCAACGCGCGCCGGCCGATCTTGTCCTCGTATGCCGGGCCGATGCCGCGCCCCGTCGTGCCGATCTTTCCCGAGCCGCGACGCGCCTCGCGTGCCTGATCGATCGCGACGTGGTACGGAAGGATCAGCGTGGCGGCTTCGGAAATGAAGAGGCGGCGGCGCACGTCGAGGCCCGCCGTTTCGAGCTCTTCGATTTCCTTGAACAGTGCCTCGGGCGACAGCACCACGCCGTTGCCGATGTAGCACGCCACGTCCGCGCGCATGATGCCAGACGGGATAAGCCGCAAGATCGTCTTCTTGCCGCCGATGATGAGCGTATGCCCGGCGTTGTGACCGCCCTGGAAACGCACGACGCCTTGCGCGTGGTCCGTCAGCCAGTCTACGACCTTGCCCTTGCCTTCATCACCCCATTGAGTCCCGACGACGACGACGTTGCGTCCCGGAGCCGCGTTCACTGCACTGGCAGACATGTTGTTTCGTTAGCTGGTTAAAAACGTATTCTACCCATGTTCGCCGAAGCTTCCGAGGTTTTTCCCGAATTTCCCTTTAGCTTCAACGGCATGGGACCTTTCGTGCGGCGCGCGAGCCGCTACGCGCGCGTGTCGGCTGGCGCCAGGCCCGCTCGTCTCGGCTCGACGATCCATGCGCCGTCGCGCTCGACGAGCACCCGGTCGAAGGCGAATTCGTCGAGATCGTGCTCGTGCCCGGGCAAAGCCTGGATCACGACCTCGCCCGCGTCGCGCAACGCCGCCACGCTCGCGCGCAGCCCCTCGTCGTGCTTCCAGGGAGCGAGAATCGCACTGCTGCGAGCCTCCACCGGCGAGATGCGCGCCACTTCGCGCAAGTCGAGCGAGAATCCCGTCGCCGGACGGGCGCGGCCGTACGCTTGCCCGACGTGGTCGTAGCGCCCGCCGCGCGCAACGGCGTTCGGTACGCCGCCCACGTAGGCGGAAAACATGACGCCGCTGTGGTAGGCATAACCGCGCAGATCGGCAAGATCGACAGTCACGTCGGCCGCTTCCACTTGCGCCGCCAGAAAAGCGAGGTCGTCGAGGGCGCGCGTGATTTCAGGCCATTGCGGCAGGCGCCGACGCGCCTCGTCGAGCACCGACGCGTCGCCGTAAAGAGCGGGCAGCGCGCGCAGCGCTTCGCCGACGGGCTCGGCGAGGCCGCGCGTCAACTCCGCGAGCCGCGCGACATCCTTGCCCGCAAGCACCTCGTAGAGGGCCTCGCCGAGCGCGGCCGCGGCGGGATCGCGCGCGAAAAGCGCCTGCAGAACGCCCGCATGGCACAAGTCGAGCCGCACGGACTGCAAGCCGGCCAGGCGCAGCGCATCCAGCGCGAGCTGCTGAATCTCGGCGTCCGCTTCGAGCCCCGCATGGCCGTAAATTTCGGCGCCGACCTGAATCTGCTCGCGCGTCGCGTAGAGCCCGCGTGGGCGCGTATGCAACACGCTTCCCGCGTAGCAAAGTCGCGTCACGCCTTGACGATTGAGCAGATGCGCGTCGATGCGCGCGACCTGCGGCGTCGTGTCGGCGCGCAGGCCGAGCGTGCGGCCCGAAAGCTGATCGACGAGCTTGAACGTGCGCAAATTCAGATCGCTGCCGCCGCTCGTCAGAAGCGACTCGAGATATTCGAGCAGCGGCGGCATCACCATTTCATAGCCGTATGCGCGAAAGCGATCGAGCAGCGCACGGCGCAGCTCCTCGATCTTGCGCGCCTCGGACGGCAATACATCGGCGATATTCTCGGGAAGCAGCCAGGTCGACATCGATAGGTCCTACGAGATCAATCAGATCATGAGGCGGCGCAAGACCCGCGCCGCCGCAACCAAGTTTCGCGCTCGGGCATCGCGCCCCGCGCCGCATGCGTCATGATTTGCCCGCTACGTCGCGGCGAGAAGCAGCAGCAGGCCGAGCGCCATGACGATGAGTCCGCCGATGCGGATATGATGCGCGGGCCGCGTCGCTATTCTACGAAACGTCTCGCGCCATGCCGTCGGGAATACGAACGGGAACATTCCCTCGATGATGAGCATCAGCGCTATCGCGAGCAGTAACGAGCCGGCCATGTCCATTCGCAGCAGCCGCTACCGGATGGTCGCGGCGTCTCCTCTTCTGTCTATCGTTGATGTTGGGCGAATTGCGCCTACGCCTCACCGCTTGCGGGCAGCCGCGGCGGGGCCCGACGCAGGTGCCGCGGCGCCTTCCGGGCCGCGCATGAAGCGGAAGAACTCGCTGTCCGGATCGACGACGATCACGTCGTTCGGCTTGAAGATGGCACGGTAGGCTTGCAAGCTTTGGTAAAACTGATAAAAACCGGGATCACGGCCGAAAGCGTCGGCGGCGATCTCTGCGGCCTTCGCGTCACCCTGCCCCTTGATTGCCTGTGCCTTCGCATACGCGTCGGCAGCGATCGCCTGACGTTGGCGGTCGGCGTCGGCCTTGATCTTCTCGGCCTGGGCCGCGCCCTGCGCGCGCGCGTCGCTTGCCAGTTGTTGCTGCGCCGCGGTCATGCGTTTATAGACGGCATCGGCCGCGCTCGCCGGAAAATCGACGCGCGCCAATTGGACATCGACTATCTCGATGCCAAGCGTTTCCGCCTGAGCCGTCATCGTCTGACGTGCGGTGCTCGCAATCTCGGACTGATGCGCGAGCGCATCAGGCAACGTGCGCTTTTCGAACGCACCGGCGAGCGCCTCCCGCGTGAGCGAGGCGAGCCTGTCGGCCAGGCTTTGCGGATCCCCGTCGGTCGCATCAAACAGCTTCAGCGGATCGACGATTCGGTATTTGACGAGCGGACTCACGAGCAGATCGGTCTTGTCCGATGTTTGGCAACGCTCGGCGTTGGCCGCTTCGAGTGTCTGGATACGCGTGTCGATGCGCATGGCTGCCTGCAAAGGCGTCGGTAGCTTGAAATGCAGCCCGGGACCGAGGACGACGGGATTGGCGTCGCTATGCGAATAAACGATCGCCACGTGACGCTGATCGACGACGACGAGCGTCGACGAACCCGCGAAGAGCAGGATGACGACCAGCACGACGAGCGCAACTATACGGTTCATCTTTTGCGCACCTTATTGTTGTAGTTCGTCTTCGCGCGCGCGGCTGCGCAACGTGTCGCGCGAGCGCAGCGCGTCGCTCGCGGGCACCGCCTGGCTCGCAGCGGACGGCGCCGAGGCCGTACCCGCCTGCGGCGCCGAAGCGGGCGCGGCCGACGATGCGGCGGCTTCGGCGGCGGGCCGGCGATTCGCCTCGAGCAGCTTGTCGAGCGGAACGTTCACGACGCTCGTGCCCGGCTTGCCGGCGATGAATACCTTGGTCGCGTTCGAGTAGATTTCGCGCATCGTATCGAGATACATACGCTCGCGCACAACGGCCGGCGCCTTGGCGTATTGCGCATAGACCTCGTTGAAGCGCTCGGCGTCGCCCTCGGCCTGCTCGACGACGCGATCGGCATACGCCTTGGCGTCGTCGATCACGCGCGACGCGTCGCCCTGCGCGCGCGGCAACAGCTCGCTCGCATAAGCCTGCGCCTCGCGCTTCGCACGCTCGCGATCGTCGTTCGCGCGCGCGGCGTCGGCGTAGGCAGCCTGCACTTGCTGCGGCGGCTCGATGCTCTCGACGGTCACGCCGACGACTGTCAGCCCCGCGCCATAGCGATCGAGCGAATGCTGAATCGAATCGGCGAGCGACTGCCCCAGCGGGTCGTGGTCCTTGCCGAGCAATTCGTTGGTGCTGCGCGCGCCCGCGAGCTCGCGAACCGCGGCCTGCGCCGCCTCCGTGACGCTTCGATCGGGATCGGCCGCGCGAAAGAGATAATCGGCCGGCGACTTGACCTGATACCGGACCGCGAATCGAACGTCGACGATATCGCCGTCATGCGTCAGCACCGATGCGTCGCTGACGCTGCCGTCGTTGACGGTGTTGTTGCGCCCGACCTCGATCGAGCGAATCTCGGCGACGTTCACGATCTCATCCGTTTCGAACGGATAGGGCGAACGCAGATGAATGCCGGGCCCGACCGTGCGGCGATACTTGCCGAACTGCAGTACGACCCCCGTCTGCCCTTCTTGTACGACGAACACGCCGCTGCCGACGTAGATCGCGATCAGCACGCCGACGAGAATGCCGACGCCGACACGCGCCGCGCGGCCGTTGTCGGGCCGCCGATCGCCGGGCCCCGAGCCCTGGCGCCTGCCGAAGAGCCGCGAGAGCCGCCGGTTGAAATCACGCCACATCTCGTCGAGATCGGGCGGGCCGTCGCCGTTGCCCTTCGGGCGATTCGGTTCGTTCGGGCGCTGCGTGTTGCCGTTGCCGTCGCTACGCCCCCAGCGAGGATCGCTGATGGAGAGCAACGCGCAGGCACGCATCCAGAAGCTCCGCTCGTTATGTTCGTTCACCTTGTTCGTTCACTCGAGTTGGGAGTAGAGCCTTCAATTCGCCCCGTATGACGTCCCTCTTCGGGACTGAGGTTCGATGGGCGTGTCCCGCCCTGAATCGGAACGCGGCGCCGCCCTCGTTCCGTCGATCCACGTTGCGTCGACGTCCTCGTGCGCGCGACCCGCCGGCTGATCTTCCGGCAGCGCCCGCCCGGTGTCTGAAAGATGTTCGGAAGTGGCGATCTCGGCGATGGCGGCGCGCAACGAATCGAGTCCCTGCCCCGTGCGCGCGCTCAAAAAGACGCGCGAGATATTACCATACTCGTCCCGCTCGACCGCCTCCTTGCGCGCCGCCAGCTCGGGCACGGCGTCGATCTTGTTGAAGACCAGCACCTGGCGCACCGCATCGGCGCCGATTTCATGCAGCACTTCGTTCACTTGATCGATCTGATCGAGCCGCACGGCGCTCGATGCGTCGACGACGTGCAGCAGCAGGTCAGCGTGGATCGTCTCCTCGAGCGTCGCACGAAACGCGGCAACGAGTTGGTGCGGCAGCTCGCGAATGAAGCCGACGGTATCGGAAATGACGACCTGCCCGACGTCGTCGCCGAGGAAGACGCGCCGCGACGTCGTGTCGAGGGTGGCGAAGAGCTGATCGGCGGCGTAAGCCTGAGCCTTCGTGAGCGCATTGAACAACGTCGACTTCCCCGCGTTCGTGTAGCCGACCAGCGATACCGACATCGTCCGATTGCGTTGCCGCTGCCGCCGCTGCGTACCATGCTGCCGCTGCAGCTTCTCGAGCCGCCCTTTCAGCATCTTGATGCGCTCGCCGATGAGCCGGCGATCGGTTTCGAGCTGCGTTTCGCCCGGGCCGCGCAAGCCAATCCCGCCCTTTTGCCGCTCGAGGTGAGTCCACGCCCGCACGAGCCGCGTGGCCATGTACTGAAGCTGGGCGAGCTCGACCTGCAGCTTCCCCTCGTGCGAACGGGCGCGCTGCGCGAAGATGTCGAGGATCAGGCTCGTGCGGTCGACGACGCGCCGGTTAAGCGTCCGCTCCAGATTACGCTGCTGCGCGGGTGCCAGCGCGTGATTGAAGATGACGATTTCCACGTCATTCGCTTCGCAGGCGAGGCGCAATTCCTCCGCCTTGCCGCTGCCGACGAACAATGCGGCATCCGGGCTCGAGCGGCGACCGGTGAGCGTAACGGCGGGATGAGCGCCCGCGCTGTGCGCGAGCAGGCTGAGTTCTTCGAGACTGGCTTCGAAGTCGATTTTTCCGAAGTCGATGCCGACGAGCGCTGCGTTGATCAAATCGATGTGCGTCAAAATGAAGCGGCCGGCATGGCGCCGATTGACCCGACGTCATGCCGGCCGCTTCCATGGGTTCAGGTCGTTTCGGCGTCCGGGTGGAAGTTGACCGGACGAGCGGGCACTACTGTCGAGATGGCGTGCTTGTACACCATCTGAGTAACGGTATTTCGGAGCAACACGACGTACTGGTCGAACGATTCGATGTTCCCTTGAAGCTTGATGCCGTTGACCAAGTAGATCGAGACCGGCACGTGCTCTTTGCGCAGTGCGTTCAGAAACGGGTCTTGTAACAGTTGCCCTTTGTTGCTCATAGCAAACTCCGTCGTTTTTTTGCAGGTTGGATCTGGATTGACAGCGAAGAAAAAGAAATCCGCTACCAATCGCTACACTATAGCTGATTTTCGATAGCGCACGCGCCGCCTGGCCATCCGGCCAGGGGCACGAGCGGGCCCCGCCGATCGCTTGTGTGCGCTGCCGCTCAGACCTTTCCCGCGTAGGGATTGGTCGACGAGCGAAACTCTATGCGCAATGGAGTCCCGGTCAGCGAGAAAGTTTCTCTGAATCGATTTTCGAGGTAGCGTTTGTAGGTGTCGGTCACCGCATCGAGCGCATTGCCGTGGATCACGATGATCGGCGGGTTCTGGCCGCCCTGATGCGCGTAGCGCAGCTTTGGCCGCACGGGGCCGCGCCGCCGCGGCTGCTGAAACTCGACGGCCGCGATCAGCGCGCGCGTGAGCTTCGGCGTCGGCAGCTTCGCCATCGCCGCGGCGTAAGCGTCGTCGACCGAGCGCATCAGCGCGCCGATACCCGTCTTCTCGGTGGCGGAAATGAAGTGGAACTTGGCGAAATCGAGAAACTTCAGCTTGCGCATCATGTCGGCTTTCGTCCGCGCGCGCACATGCTCGTCGAGACCATCCCATTTGTTGACGCCGACCACGAGCGCGCGCCCCTGCTCGACCACGAAGCCGGCAATGTGCGCGTCCTGCTCGGAAATGTCCTGGCGCGCATCGAGCAGCAAGATAACGACGTTCGCATCGGCGATCGACTGCAGCGTCTTGACGACCGAAAACTTCTCGATCGCTTCGAAGACCTTGCCGCGCCGGCGCAGGCCCGCCGTGTCGATGAGCGTATAGGGGCGCCCCTGCCGTTCGAAGTCGACGTAGATCGAATCGCGCGTCGTGCCCGGCATATCGAAAGCGATGACACGCTCCTCGCCGATGAGCGTATTGACGAGCGTCGACTTGCCGACGTTCGGCCGTCCGACGATCGCGATCTTCACGCCGCGCGGCGCCTGCTCCGCTTCCGCTTCTTCGGGATGACCGGCATAGGCGATCTCGAGCGCGTCGTTGATGGTTTCGGTCACGCCGTCGCCGTGCGCCGCCGAGATCGCGCGCGGATCGCCGAGCCCGAGCTCGTAGAAGTCGGCGGCCACGGCCGTGTACTTCATCCCTTCCGCCTTGTTGACGACGAGCAAGATCGGCCGACCGGTCTTGCGCAAGTAGTCGGCAATGGCCTTGTCCTGCGGCGCAAGCCCGTTGCGGCCGTCGACGATGAAGACGACGACGTCCGACTCCTCCACGGCCTGTCGCGTTTGGCGCGCCATCTCGTGCAGGATGCCGTCTTTCGCGACCGGCTCGAAACCGCCCGTATCGACGACGAGATAGGCGCGATCGCCGACTCGCCCCTCGCCGTAATGGCGATCGCGCGTGAGGCCCGGCAAATCGGCGACGAGCGCATCGCGCGAGCGCGTGAGCCGGTTGAACAGCGTGGACTTCCCCACGTTGGGGCGCCCGACGAGGGCAATAACGGGTTTCATGATGTCGTCTAAACAAAGCGCCGGTGCCGGCATCGGCGCAGCGCGGGTAGCGCGCGTTTCGCGTGTGCCGGGACCAACGAGCATGGCATCGGCAGGGAGCCGGTATGCGGCGTGGGCCACAGATCAGCGTTCGCTACCAAAAGCAAAACGCGGCGAGCCGGCTTACGCCTCGCCGCAAATTATCACGAGCACGCCGGCGGCGCACTCGAATCGGGGCCCGCGCCAGGCGATCCGCCGACCAACGATCGACAGGAGGCCGGTTGCACCGAGCGACCGGGTTCCCCTCGGCCGCCGCGTCAGGCCCGCGCGAACGCGAAACCCGCGATCAGCGCGGGCGGAAGCCGTAGAGATCGCCGTCGTGCGTCTGTACGACGAGCGTATCGCCGACGATGACGGGCGCCGCCGTGATCGCGCTGCCGTCCGTCTTCACGCGCGCGACGAACGATCCGTCGTCACGCGAGAGGAAATGCACGTACCCCTGGAAATCGCCAAAGACAACCGACGGCCCGAGCAGCAACGGCACGCTCAGATCGCGGTTCTTCAGCTTGTCGTTGCGCCAGAGCTGGCGCCCATCGTCGGCCGCGAACGCGGTCACGACGGACCAGTCGTCGGCCGCGGCGACGGTGCCGCTGTCCTGCGCCACCCCGCTCGCGCTCGAAAACGGCTTTTCCCAGATAGGCCGCCCCGAGTTCGCATCGAAGCAGCCGATCTTGCCCTGGAAGGTCACGGCGCAACTCTCCGCGCCGACGAGCGTGGGCGCACCGGTCACGTCGTTGATCCGCTCGACCTCGGTCACGCCCTTCGGGAACGACACGGGCGCCTGCCAATAGTCGTCGCCGGTCTTCAGGTTGATCGCCGCGAGGCCACCGCCCGGGAAACCTGCTAGCACGGCGGCGTCGGCCGCGAACGTCATGCCTGCCGAGACGCGCAGATTGAGCGGCACGGCGCGGTTGTGATAAACCCATTTCAATTCGCCCGTCGCCGCGTTGAACGCGCTGATCTGGCCGTCGATCGTCCGCACGACGACGAGACCGTTGCCGACGAGCGGCGGGGAGACGATCTCGCCCGGAACGTTCGACTTCCAGAGCAGTTTGCCGTTGGCATCGAGCACATACACGCCGCCGCGCTCGGCGCCGACCGCGGTCATCGTGCCGTCGCTGCCGACACCGGCCGTCAGATCGGCATGGACCTTCGTGCGCCAGAGCTCCTTGCCCGTCTTGCCGTCGATCTTCGCCACGGTGCCGTTCTCACCGGCTGCGTAGACCGCATCGCCGACGGCGACCGGCGAGAACAGATAGCGCCCCGCCTTGCCGACGTCCGCCTTCCATGCGCGCTCGACGGTAAGGGCGGGCTTGAAATCCGTCAGCGGCGTCGGAATGCGGCGCTCGTCCTTCGAGGAACAGGCCGTCATCGCGAGAACGGTCATCGCGCAAGCGACGGGCACGGCAATACGTTTCAGCAAATTCATCGTTGGGCGAAGCATCGTCAGGAATGGGTCAATGTGTAGCGAACGGCGTCGCGAAGGCGCTGCTTCAGCTGCCGAGCGCATCGAGCTTGAATTGGATCAGCTGACGGCCGGCCGTATCGTTTTTCGCGAGCGAATCGAGCGCAAGCTGATAAGCGGCGCGCGCATCGTCACGCTTGCCGGCGGCCGCGAGCAGATCGCCACGACGGTCCGCGACGACGCCCTTGAATCCTTCGGGCGGCGTTCCGGCCAACAGCGCGAGCCCCGCGTCGTACGACTTCTCGTCGAGCAGCACGGCGGCGAGACGCAGCCTCGCGATTTCCTTGTACTCGTCGTCCTTCGCGTGATCGACGGCCCATTGCAGCTGCGCCTTGGCCCCGGCCGTATCGCCCGCTTCATAAAGCGCCTTGGCAGCGGCAAGCGCCGTCATCTGCGCGTAGGCGGTGCCGCCATAACGCGATTCCATGTCGGCCGCGTCTCGCGCGACATCGGCCTTGTTCTTCGTCGCGACAGCCTGCTGCACCTGCTCGTACAGAATGGCGGCCTGCGCGGCCTCGCGCCGCTGCCAGTAGTTCCAGCCGTTCCAGGCCGCGGCGGCGATCAGTGCAATGAGCACGACCCACGTCGCCGCATTCCCCCACTGTGCCCACCAAGCCTTGAAGCTTTCAATCGATTCTTGTTCGTCGTGATAACTCATCCGCGTCAGTCCTCGCCGTCTTCGGCGGTTGCAACCATCGCATTGATTAGAAATTCGGTCAAGTTCTCGACCGGTACGGTGCGTTGTTCGCCTTTCTCGGCCGATCCGCTCGTGTCGCGCAGCGGCTTCACCGCCACGTTGCCGCTGGCTACCTCGTCTTCGCCGAGAATGACCGCGAACGCCGCGCCGCTCGCATCGGCGCGCTTCATTTGCGACTTGAAGCTCGACGGCGCGCCGTCAGGGCTGCAATGGAGAATCACGTCCAGGCCGGTGTCGCGCAAGCGCTCCGCGATGATGAAAGCCTGCTCACGCGCGGCATCGCCCTGGTGCACGACATAGACATCGCACCCTTCCTCGTGCGGCACGAGGTCGTCTTCCTTCAGCAGCTCGAGAATCCGCTCGACGCCCATCGCCCACCCGCACGCGGCCGTCGGCTTGCCGCCCAACTGCTCGATGAGCGGATCGTAGCGCCCGCCGGCAGCAACCGTCCCTTGTGCGCCGAGCTTGTCGGTCACCCACTCGAACACGGTCAGATTGTAGTAATCGAGACCGCGCACGAGCCGCGGATTGATCGTGAACGGGATGTTGTTCGCCTTCAAGAGGCGCTGCAGCCCCTCGAAGTGCTGGCGCGACTCGTCGCCGAGAAAATCGACGAGCTTCGGCGCATTGCGCGCGATCTCCTGCAGCGCGGGATTCTTGGTATCGAGCACGCGCAGCGGATTCGTGTAGAGGCGACGCGTCGCATCGGCATCGAGCACGTCGACGTGCTTCTCGAGGTATGAGACGAGTTCGACGCGATGCCGAGCGCGCTCTTCGGCGAGGCCGAGCGAGTTGATCTCGAGGCGAATGCCCGTGAGTCCGAGATCGTCCCAAAGCCGCTGACACATGAGGATGATTTCCGCATCGGCATCGGGACCGGCAAAGCCGAGCGCTTCCACGCCGACCTGATGGAACTGGCGATAGCGCCCGCGCTGCGGTCTTTCGTGACGAAACATCGGCCCGATGTACCAGAGCCGCTTCGGGCCGTCGTAGAGCAGGTTGTGCTCGATCGTCGCACGCACCGCCGCGGCCGTGCCCTCCGGCCTGAGCGTCAATTGCTCGCCATTGAGCGAATCGACGAAGCTGTACATCTCCTTCTCGACGATATCGGTCACCTCGCCGATACCGCGCGTGAAGAGCTGCGTGTGCTCGACGATCGGCGTGCGGATGTTCTGGTATCCGTACGCGCGCAGCATCGACTTCACGGTGGACTCGAAAAACTCCCAAAGCGCGGCGTCCTGCGGCAGGACGTCGTTCATGCCCTTCACGCCGGCCAGTTTCTCGAGCTTTCGTTTCTGTTCTGTCATCTGTCTTCGTTGACGGTTAACGCGAGGTCGCGGCGACGCTCTCGCGCCCATAGCGGCGCTCGACGTAGTCGCTCACGATCTGCTGGAATTCTTCGGCGATGCGATCGCCGCGCAGCGTCTTTACCTTCTCGCCGTCGATGAAGACAGGCGCGGCAGGGTTTTCGCCCGAGCCCGGCAAGCTGATGCCGATATTGGCGTGCTTCGATTCGCCCGGCCCGTTGACGATGCATCCCATGACGGCGACGTGCATTTTCTCGACGCCGGGATACTGTTCGCGCCAGACCGGCATTTGGGCGCGGAGGTAATTCTGGATCTGCGACGCGAGCTCCTGGAACAGCGTGCTCGTCGTGCGGCCGCAGCCCGGGCAGGCGATGACCATCGGCGTGAACGAGCGCAGGCCCATCGCCTGGAGGATCTCCTGAGCGACGACGACTTCGCCCGTGCGGGGCGCGCCCGGCTCGGGCGTCAGCGAAATGCGGATCGTGTCGCCGATACCCTGCTGAAGCAGCACGCCGACCGCGGCCGTCGAGGCGACGATACCCTTCGAGCCCATGCCGGCCTCGGTCAAGCCCAGATGCAGCGCAAACCGGCAGCGGCGCGCGAGCTCGCGATAGACGGCGATGAGATCCTGAACGCCGCTCACCTTGCACGACAGGACGATCCTGTCACGCGCGAGCCCGAGCTCGACCGCGCGCTCGGCCGAGCCGATCGCCGACTGGATCAGCGCCTCGTACATGACGCTCTGCGATTCCCATGGCTCGGCGCGCGCGGCGTTCTCGTCCATCATCCGCGCGAGCAGGTCCTGGTCGAGGCTGCCCCAGTTGACGCCGATCCGGACCGGCTTGTCGTAGCGGATCGCGGCCTCGATCATCTGCGCGAACTGCGTATCGCGCTTCGCTCCCTGCCCGACGTTGCCGGGGTTGATGCGGTACTTCGAAAGCGCTTCGGCGCATGACGGATAGTCGCGCAAAAGCAGATGGCCGTTGTAATGGAAGTCTCCGACGAGCGGAACCGTGACACCCATACGGTCGAGCTGATCGCGAATCGCCGGAACAGCCGCGGCGGCTTCGGGCGTGTTGACCGTGATGCGTACGAGCTCCGAGCCCGCCTGCGCGAGCTCCTTCACCTGGATCGCCGTGCCGATCGCATCGGCCGTATCCGTGTTCGTCATCGACTGCACGCGCACCGGGGCGTCGCCGCCGATGGTGACGAGCTGGCCGCCCCAGCGGACGTCGACGGCATGCGACACGCGACGTGGCGCTGGACCGCCGAAAACCGGCTCGGAAGAACAAATCTGGCTGCTGCTGTCGGATTGCATCGAAAGACCCATAAGTCCGGTTTATGCCACTCGCGCCGCGCGCTCGCGAGACGCGTCACATTCGAGCGAGCGCGCACGGACTCAGCCGCCCGGCGCTCGCCTTCGACCTCACGGCAACGAGAAGCGCGACACGTTGCCTTTACCCGTTCCGTACTTGGCCGCGTCGACCTGCTTGCCGTCGAGCGTCACCGATTGGACGCCCGCGCGATTGCCTGCCACGACCTTGAAAGGCTCTTCGCCCTGGATTTCCTTCGTATCGCCCGCATGGACAATACCGGAGAAGAGTTCCTTGCCGCTCTTGTCGCGCACGCTGAACCAACTATCCTGCGTGACCGTGAAGGCCACCGTCGACACCCCCGGCGCGACCGTTGCACCGGACGCGTCATTCGTCGCCACGGCTTGCGGCGACTGCGCTGCGCTCGAGCTTGGCGCGGCCGCCTTGGCCGGCGAGCTCGCCGCGGAGGCCTCCGGCATCGTCGCGGCACTCGAGGCCGCTGCCGACGGCGTCGAGACCCCGGGCGCCGCCGCTTCGGCCTGCGACGCCGACGCCGCGGCGCCTTCCGCCGATGTCGACGCCGCATTCGCGCCTGCAGCCAATTGACCGCCGCCCGCCTCGCCCGCCGTGTTCGCGTCGGACGCTCCGTTATCGGCGACGATCGCCGCCCCCGATGCGACGGTCTGCCCTTGCGCCGCCGTCGCCGAGGCCTCGCCCGAGCCGACGGCGCCCCCGTTGGCGCTCGCCTTCAGGCGCGCAAGCCAAGCCGGCGATTCGCCGCCGCTGCGCCACATGACGAGGGCGATCAGCGCGACGATGACCGCCGCGACGCCCCACCACCAGGAGCGATGACGCGGCGAGCCGCCGAGGGACACCGATACGCGGCCCCTCGGCAAGTCCGTGCCCGTCGAGGCCGGCATCGAGAGATCCGGCTCGGGCTCGCCTTTGTCGCGTCGCAGCGCCTGCGCGAACGGCGCCGGATCGACTCCCAGCATTTTCGCGTAGCTGCGCACCACGCCGAGCGCGAACGTCGTGCCGGGCAGTTGACTGATGTCTCCCGCCTCGAGCGCGCGCATCTTCGGCACCGGCACCTTGAGTCGCGCCGATACGTCGTCGATCGACCAGCCCTTTGCCTCGCGCAGCTGCGCAAGGCGCTTCCCGGCCGCGGCGAGCGTGTCGAAAAACGCCGGCCCGGTCGCCTGCGCGCTTCGCGGTGCGCCATTGCCGCCGGCGCCGACTGACCCCGATAGTCCTACGCTCGTCTGAGTGCCCTCATTTTCCTGCTGCTGCTGCGGCTCACTCATCCCTGATCCTCGCGTCGATTCTTTCCACCTGTGCGTCCCGGCCGGATTTCCCCCGCGTCCGGTTTCGCAGACCGTTTATAACAAAAGTGCGGTAGTTCGTACCGCTTTCATCCTACTTCTTTCATTCATCGCATCGACGTCCGGCGCGATTCGCCGCAGCGCTCCGGTCCACCCCGCGGTTCGGCGGGCCCCGATCAGACCGGATTACGCGCGATGCACTTCTATGACCTTGCTTGCGCGCCCCGTTCGCTGGGCGAGACGCGTCCGATCCTTGACTGCCCCCGCAAGCTGCCCGCACGCCGCATCGATGTCGTCACCGCGCGTCTTGCGCACCGTCGTCACGATGCCCGCGTCGATCAGGATTTCGGCAAACCGCTTGATTCGCTCCGGCTTCGAGCGGATCAGGCCCGATTCCGGGAACGGATTGAACGGAATCAAGTTGAATTTGCACGGGACATCGGCCGTCACGGCGAGCAATTCGCGCGCGTGCGCGTCGGTGTCGTTGACGCCGTCGAGCATGCAGTATTCGAACGTGATGAAATCGCGCGGCGCGACGCGCAAGTAGCGGCGGCAGGCCGCCATCAGTTCGGCGAGCGGGTACTTCCTGTTGAGCGGCACGAGCTCGTCGCGCAGCGCATCGTTGGGCGCGTGCAGCGAGACCGCGAGCGCCACCGGCAAGTCGGCGCCGAGTCGGTCCATCATCGGCACCACGCCCGAAGTCGACACTGTCACGCGGCGGCGCGACAGTCCGTACGCATTGTCGTCGAGCATGAGCGATAGCGCCGGAACGAGCGCGTCGTAGTTGAGCAGCGGCTCGCCCATGCCCATCATCACGACGTTCGTGATGACGCGCTCGCCCTTGCCCTCCGTTGGCTGCCCGCCCCGCGACGCCCGCAGCGCGAATTCCGCCATGCGCAGCTGGCCGATGATTTCCGCCGTGGTGAGATTGCGGGAAAAGCCCTGCTTGCCCGTCGAGCAGAACCGGCAGTTGACGGCGCACCCGGCCTGCGACGACACACAAAGCGTGCCGCGCGTTTCCTCCGGGATGAACACGGTTTCCACTGCGTTGCCGTTGCCGACGTCGACGAGCCATTTGCGCGTGCCGTCGGCCGAGAGATGATCGCTCACGACGGGCGGCATCGTGATCGTCGCGCGCCCTTTCAGCTTCTCGCGCAGCGACTTCGCGAGATCGGTCATGCCGTCGAAATCGGCCGCGTTGTACTGGTGGATCCAGCGCTGCAGCTGCTTCGCGCGAAACGACTTCTCGCCGAGGCTGTCGCAATAAGCGACGAGCCCCGGAGCGTCGAGGTCGAGAAGGTTGACGGTGGAACTGCTCGTCATGTCGGATCCTGCTGTTTCAGTACCTCGGTGCCGCATTGCGCATGCCGTCGCACCCGCGGTGATGATTCCGGTGCGCGCTGGGCGCGAAAGCGCCCATGTCCGTGTTCGCGCCGATGCGGCCCGGTGCCGCTTCGGCGCGCGGCCAGCGCGAATCAGCGCGAGTAGACGTTGGCCTCAGGGAAGAAGAAGGCGATTTCGACGCGTGCCGTTTCGGGCGCATCGGAGCCGTGCACCGCATTCGCATCGATGCTGTCGGCAAAGTCCGCGCGGATGGTGCCCTTTTCCGCTTTCTTCGGATCGGTCGCGCCCATGAGGTCGCGGTTCTTCACGATCGCGTCCTCACCCTCGAGCACCTGGACCATGACGGGGCCCGAGATCATGAATTCGACGAGATCCTTAAAGAACGGCCGTGCCGCGTGAACGGCGTAGAATTTTTCCGCGTCGGCGCGCGACAGATGCACCATGCGAGCGGCGATGACCTTCAAGCCCGCGTTTTCGAAGCGGCTGTAGATCTGACCAATCACGTTCTTTGCCACCGCATCGGGCTTGATAATCGACAGGGTACGCTCGATCGCCATAAAAACTCCAAAAAATTAAGGGGTTACGAATCTTAACGAATCCGCAATTGTAGCATGTTCCGGTGTATGATTGCGATCGAACCCTTTCTCCCGTGAAAGGTCTGAAGCAGTGACGACCGGCGGGAGAGGTCAGCGCGTCTGAAAACGCTCGAAATTTGCTCGAAAGAGACCACGAGACGTTGAAACTCCGGCGGCCGGTACTTATCTTAGTGTCGGGATGCTGGAGAAATGGGCCGCGTTGGGCGCCCGGGCATCGTCGAACGTTACTGCGTCTTACGCAAGGAGAAAGCATGAACGACTATCCGTACAACTTCGGCCGCGGCGGCGCCATCGCCACGGCGGAAACGCGCAATCGCGTGCTACGGAACACTTATTGGCTGCTCGCGCTGTCGATGGTGCCGACTGTACTCGGAGCGTGGGTCGGTGTCGTGACGGGCTTCTCGCTCTTTGCGGCGACGAGTCCGGCCATGAGCCTGCTGGCGTTCTTCGCGATCGCGTTCGGCTTCATGTTCGCGATCGAGCGGACGAAAAACAGCAGCGTCGGCGTCGTCGTGCTGCTCGGCTTCACCTTCTTCATGGGGCTGATGCTGTCGCGGCTCCTGGCCTTCATCCTCGGTTTCTCGAACGGGCCGTCGCTCATCATGCTCGCATTCGGCGGCACGGGCGTGATTTTCACCGCGATGGCGACGATCGCCACGGTCAGCAAGCGCGACTTCTCCGGTCTCGGCAAGTGGCTCTTCGTCGGCGTGATCGTGCTGCTGCTCGCCATGGTGGCGAACATGTTCCTGCACCTGCCGGCGCTGATGCTGACGGTGTCCGTCCTCGCGATCGCGATCTTCTCGGCCTACATGCTGTTCGATGTCCAGCGCGTCGTGAATGGCGGCGAGACGAACTACATCACGGCCACGCTTGCGATCTACCTCGATCTGTACAACGTGTTCGTGAACCTGTTGTCGCTGCTCGGCATTTTCGGCGGCAACCGCAACTGACCGCGACCGCGGTAAAAAAACCGGCCTTCGGGCCGGTTTTTTTTATGCGCTCGTCTCTCTGATCGCCGTCAACCGCGTTCGAAGAGAGCGATCGATTCGACGTGAGACGTGTGCGGAAACATGTTGACGACCCCCGCGCCCTTCAAGCGATAGCTGGCTTCGTGCACGAGCAGGCCTGCGTCGCGCGAGAGCGTCGCCGGATTGCACGAGACATAGACGATACGCGCCGGCATCGGCCCCTCTCCGCTTTGCGCAATTTCGGCGAGCGCCTTGGATACGGCAAGCGCCCCCTCGCGCGGCGGATCGATGAGAAACTTGTCGAATGCGCCCAACGCGCGCAGGTCGTCGGCGGTAATCTCGAACAGGTTTCGGCACGCGAACGTCGTATGTCCGTCGACGCCGTTTTCCTTGGCGTTGGCGAGCGCGCGCGCCGTCAGCGTCTCGCTGCCTTCAATGCCCACGACCTCGCGCGCGAGACGCGCAAGCGGCAGCGTGAAGTTGCCGAGCCCGCAAAAAAGGTCGAGCACGCGGTCCCCGCGCGCCGGCGCCAGCAGCCGCAGGGCGCGGCCGACGAGCACGCGGTTGATCGCGTGATTCACCTGCGTGAAATCCGTCGGCTTGAACGGCATGCGGATCCCGAACTCGGGCAACGTGTAGTCCAGCTCGACGTCGAGCGGATGAAATGGCACCGCCGTGTCCGGGCCCTTCGGTTGAAGCCAGAACTGCACGCCGTGCTGGTCGGCGAACGCGCGCACCCGCTCCTCGTCGTCCGCGGTGAGCGGCTCCAGTACGCGTAGCACGAGCGCTGTCACGCTCGCGCCGACGGCCACTTCGATCTGCGGCAGCCGGTCACGGATCGTCAGGCTCTCGACGAGCCGCCGCAGCGGCACGAGCAAATCGGAAACATGCGGCGGCAGCACTTCGCAGCTCGTCATGTCGGCCACATAGCTGCTTCTTTTTTCGTGGAACCCGACGAGCACGCCGCCCTTCTTCGCGACGTGCCGGACCGTCAGGCGCGCCCGATAACGGTATCCCCAGGAAGGACCTTGAATCGGGCGGAACACGGTCTCGGCGCGCACTTTGGCGAGATGCCAGAGATTGTCCTCGAGCACCCGCTGCTTGACCGCGATTTGCGCGCGCGCATCGAGGTGCTGCATCGAACATCCGCCACAGGTGCCGAAAAAGCGACAGCGCGGCGTCGTGCGCATCACACTCTCGCGCAACACATCGACGACCTGAGCCTGCTCGAAGCTCGGCTTCTTGCGATAGCTCGAATAAGTCACCCGCTCGCCAGGCAACGCGCCTTCGACGAAAATGACCTTGCCGGGCTCGCCCGTTTCCGTCTTCAGACGTCCCACGCCGCGCGCCTCCATGTCGAGGGAGTCCACCTCGAGAATTGGGGCGCGGACGGACTCGGCCGGAGCGGCTTGAGCCGATACGGCGTTTTTGAGCGGCTGAACGGGATGGCGGGAAGAGTCGGACACCTGCTTTTTCCTGACGGACGTAGAACGAAAGGCGAGATTGTAGACGAACGGCGCCTCGCGACGGCGCGCGGAGGAACGAGATGCGATTGCTAAGCTGGAATATCCAATGGGGACGCGATGCAAGCGGCGTGGTCGATCTGGGCCGAACGCTCGACGAGGCGCGCCGGATCGTCGATTTCGACGTCCTGGCGCTGCAAGAAGTCACGCGCGGCTTCAGTTCGCTCCCGGGCGGCCCCTCCGACGACCAGTTCGCCGAGCTTGCCGCCGCTTTGCCCGGCTTCACGGTGCTCGAAGCGATCGGTGCCGACCTGCCCCCGCTCGTGCCCGGCGGCGCGCGTCGGCAATTCGGCAACGCGCTCGCCACGCGCTTGCCGGTCGAGCAAGTCATTCGTCATACATTGCCGTGGCCAGCCGACGAGAACACTCCGTCGATGCAGCGCGTGGCGCTCGAGGCCGTGGTGCGCACGCCGATCGAGCCGTTGCGCATCATCGTCACCCACCTCGAATACTATTCGCTCAAGCAGCGTGTCGCGCAAGTGGACAAGTTGAGGCGATTGCAGCTCGAAGCGGCCGGGCATGCCGCCCATCCCGCGCCGGCTGAAAATGCGACCGGTCCGTTCGCCGGGACGGCGCGCCCCGTGAGCGCGATCGTCTGCGGCGACTTCAACAGCGAGTTCGGCTCGGAGGCTTATCAGCAGTTCATTGCGCCGCTGGCGGGCGCACCCGGTTTCGTCGACGCGTGGACGACGCTTCACCCGGGACATACGCCACCGCCGACGGCAGGCGTCTATGACGTGGAGCAATGGTCGTCGGGGCCGATCGCTTGCGATTTCGTCTTCATCACCGAAGACCTGACGAGCCGGCTTCAACGCTGCGAGATCGATGGCGCGACGCGCGCGTCGGATCACCAGCCGATCGTTCTGGAGCTGCGTTGAAGAGCGTCGGCTATGTTGACGGACAAGGCGGGCAGCGACATGCACGCGGCGAGACTTCCGCCGCGCCTCAGCAGCCGAACGCCGCCAGATATTCGACCCAATGGGGACCCGGCTCCTGCGCCAGCGACTGTTTGACGAATACGATCTCGTCGGCATACTCGTTCGCCGTGAACGCGCCTCGCATGAGCTGGAAGCGACAATAGAGCAAGTACGTATTGACGACGTCAGTCTCGCAATAGCTCCGGATTTCCTCGATGCGCCCGTCACGAAATGCCGTCCAGACTTGTCCGCCGTCCATGCCGAGCTTGCCCGGAAAGCCGCACAGTTTCGCGAGCGCATCGAGCGGTGCGTTGGCACGCGCCTGGTACATGGCGAGCACGTCCATCAAGTCCGTATGGCGTGAGTGGTAGCGGCTGATGTAGTTGTTCCACTTGAAATCGCGGTCGTCCTCACCGAGATCCCAGTAGCGCGGCGCACCGATGCCGTGCACGAGCGCGCGATAGTGGAGGACGGGCAAGTCGAAGCCGCCGCCGTTCCACGATACGAGTTGAGGCGTGTACTTTTCGATCACGCGATAGAATGACTGAATCAGCGCGGCCTCGCCGTCCTCCGCGTTGCCGAGCGAGCGCACTCGCAAGCCCGCGCGGTCGCGGAACACGCATGAAATCGCCACCACGCGTTGCAGATAGTGCGGCAGGAAATCGGCGCCCGTTTTTTCGCGGCGCGCCGCAAACGCGTGCTCGGCCACTTCCGCATCGCTCATCGAGGCCGGCAAATCTTCGAGCCGGCGAATGCCGGCGACATCGGGAACCGTCTCGATGTCGAAAACGAGAATAGGCGTCATCCAGGAAATCTGTCTAAACCACGTCGATAAGGGCGAGCCTTGGGCGGCCGACGCGAAGCCCGGTCCTCACCCGCGCCGGCCTCGGCGCAGCGGCTCAAAGCACAGCGTCCTTGCGCACGCCGTTCGAGGCGAAAAACCGCTTGAGCCGCACGAGCGCCTCCTGCTGAATCTGCCGCACGCGCTCGCGTGTGAGGCCCATTTCATCGGCCAGCTCTTCGAGCGTCGCGGGCTCGATGTGATTGAGCCCGAAGCGGCGCTCGATCACGTGTCGGTGCTTGTCCGAGAGCCGCGACAACCAGGCGCGCGTCAGCGTTTCGAGCTCGCGGTGCTGAACCTCTGCATCGGGCGATTGGCTCTGGTCGTCCGAGAGCAGGTCGAGCAGGCTGCTTGCCGGATCGAGATCGAGCGGCGCATCGAGCGAGGCCGTATGCTCGTTCAGCGCGAGGATATCGGTGACTTCGTCCGTCGTTTTACCGGTGAGGTAAGCGATATCGTCGATGCTGGCATCGCGCCGCTCGTTGGCGTCGCCCGAGTTCATCGAATTCTTTTCGAGGTGGCGCTTTGCGCGCAGCACCTGGTTCAACTCGCGAATGACGTGCACGGGAAGCCGCACCGTGCGCGCCTGATTCATGATTGCGCGCTCGATGCTCTGGCGAATCCACCAGGTCGCGTAAGTCGAGAAGCGGAAGCCGCGCGTCGGGTCGAATTTTTCGATCGCGTGCATCAGGCCGAGGTTGCCCTCCTCGATCAGGTCGAGCAGCGGCACGCCGCGATTCAAATACCCCTTCGCGATACTGACGACGAGCCGCAGGTTGCGCTCGATCATGACTTGCCGCGCCTCGAACTCGCCCGCCTTCGCGAGGCGCGAATAGCGCTGCTCCTCTTCGACAGTCAGCAGCGGCTTTACGCTGATTCGGTTCAGGTAGTGCTGGATCGTGTCAGCAGTGAGTTCCGCCTGCAAAAGCGCCCGGAAATCATCGGGATCGGGGCTCGCCGCGTCACCGGCGCGCTCGCGCTCCTCGCCCTCTTCACCTTCCCCCGCCGAACTCTCGGCGCCGAAATCGGTTTCGGCCTCGGCGGCTTCGTCGTCAGCCTCGTTCATCGCAACGCCCAAGTCCTGCTCAAGATCCTGCCCGGCACTGGTGAGCGTTTCCGTCTCGGCTTGCTGCTTGCGGCGCTTCGATTTCGGCATAGTCGTATCGCTTCGCTTATTGCGGCGGCAAGTATTTCATCGGATCCACGGGTTTGCCTTGCTGGCGTACCTCGAAGTGCAACATTACCCGATCGGCGTCACTGTTGCCCATCTCGGCGATCTTCTCGCCTTTGGTCACCGAGTCCCCCTCTTTTACCATCAAACTGCGGTTGTGTGCATACGCTGTCAGATAGTTTGCGTTGTGCTTGATGATAATGAGATTGCCGTATCCGCGCAGCCCATTTCCTGCATAGACGACGCGGCCATCGGCGGCGGCCTTGACTGGCTCGCCCGGCGTACCGCCGATATTGATGCCCTTGTTGTTCGCATCGTCGAAGCGATCGAGGATCGGCCCATGCACGGGCCATGTCAATGCGAGGTTTCCTGCGTTCGTGACGGGACCGGGGCCCGTTGCGGTCGTCGCGGGCGGCTGCGGCGGAATCGTCGTTGCCGTGGACGGGCTGCTGCCGTACATCGGCGGCGCCGCTTTAGCGGAGGTAGCGCTCGAGCCCGCGCTCGGCGCCGCCGCCGGGCCGCTCGAAAGCGGTGCGCTCTGCACCGGTCCGCCCACCACGGGCGCCGCCGCGACACCCGGCGTGACGGCCGCCGCGTTCTGTCCCGGCGGTGCCACGCGGAGCAGTTGGCCGACCTCGATCTGATTCGGATTGGCGAGGTTGTTCCAGGCCGCGATGTCGCGATAGTTCTGGCCGTTGTCCAACGCCACGCGATAAAGCGTATCGCCCGGCTTTACGCGGTAGTAGCCGGGAGGCGGCGGGCCGAGCGGCGCGGCGGCCGCCTGTCCTGCCGGCCCGCTCAGCGTCGATGCCGGCGACGTCTGCGCGCTCTGCGCGCTCGAGCGGTCCACGACAGGTGCTTGATCGAGTCGCGTCGCGCATGCGGCGAGCGTCGACAAGGCCACCGCGCAAATGACGCGTTCAACGGCGCTCAGACGAGCGTCCATCTTCTTCGTTGGTATCGCGCGCAACGTAAACATCGGTGTCAAATCACTCCGGATTTCAAAGGAACGAAGAAAACGCGATCGAGCTGCGACTCGCGCCATTGGGTCGGCGCGACGCGTTCGACGAGCGTCAGCATCTGCTTGTCGCTGTTCGGAGCCGCGACGGGCGCAACGAGCCGGCCGCCCACCGCAAGCTGCTCGACGAGCGCCTGCGGAACATCGAAACCTGCCGCCGCAATCACGATCGCGTCGAACGGCGCCGCCGCCGGCAGGCCGATTCGTCCGTCGCCGTAATGAAGACGGATATTCGGCACGCGCAGCGGCCTCAAGTTGAGCTTGGCTCGCTCGTAAAGCGGCCTGATCCGCTCGATCGAGTAGACGTCGCGCGCGAGCCGGCTCAACACGGCCGCCTGATAGCCGCAGCCGGTGCCGATCTCGAGCACGCGATCGAGCGCACGTCCGCTCGATGCGAGCTCGAGCATGCGCGCAACGACCGAGGGTTTCGAGATCGTCTGCTGGTGGCCGATCGGCAATGCCGAGTCCTCGTAAGCCTGAGCCGCGAGACCGGGATCGACGAACATGTGGCGAGGCACCGCCGACATCGCGCTCAACACGCGCGCGTCACGAATGCCGTTCGCTCGGAGGCGTTCGACCATGCGCTCGCGCACGCGTTCCGACGTAAGCGCAAGCGTGCTTGCGAGCGCAACGTTCGGCGCCGCCATTTTGTCCGCCGCTTGCGACGCCAGCGTGTCAGCTCGCCGCGAGGCGGACTCGCGCGCGCGCCCTCGCTCGTCGCCGCCGACGGGGGTGCCCGCGGCCGCGCCCGTGCGTCCGCGCGGCTTGCGCTCGAGATCGGCAAGCCCTAAGGGAAAACGCTTGGCGCGCTCGCTCGTCATGAAGCGCGACGCCCCGCGCGCGACCATTCGCGCGTTGCTGCGAGCATTTGCGTATGCGTGAGATCGAGCTGGAGCGGCGTGATCGACACACGGCCGTTCGCCAGCGCATGGAAATCAGTACCCTCGCTTGCGTCGAGGGCGGCGCCCGATGGACCGATCCAGTAGATCGGTTCACCGCGCGGATTCGTTTGGCGGATCACCGGTTGCGAAGGGTGACGCTTCCCGAGACGCGTGACCTCCCAGTCGCCCATCTCGTCGTAGGCGAGATTCGGAATGTTGACGTTCAGAAGCGGGTGGCCCGGCAGCGGATGCGTGAGGAAGTGCTCGACGATATCGGCCGCGATGCGCGCCGCGTCCTCGAGGTGCGCCCAATCCTTTTCGACGAGCGAAAAAGCGATGGCCGGCACGCCGAACATCACCCCCTCCGTCGCCGCCGCGACGGTCCCCGAATAGAGCGTGTCCTCGCCGACGTTCTGGCCGTTGTTGATGCCGGAGACGACGATATCGGGCTTGTCGTCGAGCATGCCGGTGAGCGCGATGTGCACCGAATCGGTCGGTGTGCCGTTCACGTAGTAAAAGCCGTTTGCCGAGCGCAGCACCGAGAGCGGCCGCGAAAGCGTGAGCGAGTTCGATGCGCCGCTGCAGTTCTGCTCGGGCGCCATCACGGTCACGTCGCCGAAGCGCTTGAGCGCCTCATAAAGCGCCGCAAGACCGGGTGCCAGATAGCCGTCGTCGTTGCTGAGTAAGATTCGCATGCGACGATTGTAACCGAGGACATTGCGGCTCTGATCGCCTGTCATGACGGCGCGCCGCCACCGATGTCCCCCTTCACCCACACCCGCGCCCGCGTCGAAAAAGGCACGGGCGTTCGTCATCCGCCTCGTACGACATGGCCGGGCGGCGGGGGCGGACAAGGTCGTCGTCGTGCCGTGACGTGTCGATCAAATCACGTTGCGCTCGCGCAACCCGGCGATGGCGTCGTCGTCATAACCCAGCTCGCGCAGCACTTCGTCGGTATGCTCGCCGAGCGCCGGGCCGAGCCAGCGCGTGCTGCCCGGGGTCTCGGAGAGCTTCGGCGTCACGTTCGGCAGCGAGACGTCGAGACCGTCCTGCCATTTGAAATGCCGGATCATCTCGCGAGCCGCGTACTGGGGATCGTCGAACATGTCGGCGACGCTGTAAATCCGCCCGACCGGCACGTCTGCCGCGTTGAGCACCTCGAGCGCTTCGTCGATCGTCCTCTGGGAAAGCCAGGCGGCGATCGCGTCGTCGATCTCCTGCGTGCGTGGCACGCGGCCGTCGTTGTGCGCGAGCGCCGGATCGTCGGCGAGGTCGGCGCGGCCGATTGCCGTCATCAGCCGCTTGAAGATCGGGTCGCTGTTGCCGCCGATCACGATGCTGCCGTCCCTGCACGGATAAGTGTTCGACGGCACGATGCCGGGCAACGAAGCCCCCGTGCGCTCGCGCACGGCGCCATAAACGCCGTACTCCGGCACGATGCTTTCCATCATGTTGAAGACGGCTTCATAAAGCGCTACGTCGACGACCTGGCCTTTGCCGCCCGTCGCCTGCCTGTGGTGCAGCGCCATCAGCGCGCCGATCACGCCGTGCAGCGCCGCGATCGAATCGCCGATGGAGATCCCGATGCGAGGAGGCGGCAGATCGGGATAGCCGGTGATGTGCCGCAATCCGCCCATCGCTTCGGCGATCGAGCCGAAGCCCGGCCGGTCACGGTAGGGCCCCGTCTGCCCGTACCCCGACAAACGGACCATGACGAGCCCCGGATTCTGCGCCGCAAGCACGTCATAGCCGAGGCCCAGCTTCTCGAGCATCCCGGGACGGAAATTTTCGACGACGATATCCGCGCCGCTCGCGAGCCGCCGGACGATCTCCTTACCCTCTTCGTCCTTCAGGTTGATCGTCACCGACTTCTTGTTGCGCGCTTGCACGGCCCACCAGAGCGAGGTGCCGCCGGCCTCGGGGTAAAGCATCCGCCACTTGCGCAGCGGATCGCCGCCCTTCGGATCTTCGACTTTGACGACGTCGGCGCCGAATTCGCCGAGAAAGCGCGCGGCGAAGGGCCCCGCGATCAGCGTGCCGAGCTCGAGGACCTTGATACCCTGGAGCGGGCCGGCTGTTGCGGCTGCTGTACTGCTCATTGTCTTCCTCTCATGGCTCGTCATTGCGGCGACGGTAGCGTCCGTCGTCCCGCCGCCTCTCCGTTGCCTCCGACAACGGTCAAATCGATCGCCTGTCCAGCATCGCGCGCGCAATGGTTCCCGCGTCGACGTATTCGAGCTCGCCGCCGACAGGCACACCCCGCGCAAGCCGCGTCACCGCGAGGCCGCGCGCCTTCAGCGCCTGCGCAAGATAGTGCGCGGTGGCCTCGCCCTCGTTCGTGAAGTTCGTCGCGAGCACGACTTCCCTGACCACGCCGTCCGTCGCCCGCTTGACGAGCCGCTCGAAATGGATCTCTTTCGGGCCGATCCCGTCAAGCGGACTCAAGCGCCCCATCAGGACGAAATAGAGCCCGCGATAGGTCATGGTCTGCTCGAGCATGACCTGATCGGACGGTGTCTCGACGACGGCGAGCAGCGTCGGATCGCGCGACTCATCGCTGCAGACGTCGCAAATCCGGGCCTCGGTGAACGTATTGCACCGCTCGCAGTGCCGGAGATGCTCGGTTGCGAAGAGAAGCGCATGGCCGAGACGCTCGGCGCCTTCGCGATCATGCTGCATGAGGTGATACGCCATTCGCTGAGCCGACTTCGGCCCGACGCCCGGCAGCGCGCGCAGCGCGTCGACGAGCGCAACGAGAGCGGAAGGCTGTTTCATGACGATGACGGCGGTTCGACCCGGGCGTACACGCCGCTCAGAACGGCAGCTTGAATCCCGGCGGCAGCGGCAGCCCCGCCGTCATGCCGCCCATCTTTTCCTGAACCGTCGCCTCGGCCTTGCGTACCGCATCGTTGAAGGCGGCGGCGACGAGGTCCTCGAGCATGTCTTTGTCGTCAGCGAGCAGGCTTGGGTCGATCGATACGCGGCGCACATCGTTCTTGCAGGTCATCGTCACCTTGACGAGGCCCGCGCCCGACTGTCCTTCGACTTCGATCTGCGCAAGCTGCTCCTGCATCTTCTTCATGTTTTCCTGCATCTGCTGGGCTTGCTTCATCAGCCCGGCGAGTTGGCCTTTCATCATGGATGTGCTCCTTTGATCGTATGGATGTCAATGCGGGGCCCGAGCGGGCGGGCGCCGAATGTCAGGTGGGCGGGCACGGGTCTTCAGCGAGCGCTGGCCCCCGTATCGGGCGAAAGCGGCTTGACCGAGCCCGGGACGATCGTGGCGCCGAATTCGCGGACGAGCGATTGCACGAACGGATCAGCGCCGATCTCGCGCTCGGCTTCGCGCTGGCGCTCGGCGCGGGCGGCAGCCTCGAGCACCGCGGCCGTGCGGCGCGCCGGCCCGACTTCAACGTGGACCTCGACTGGCCTGCCGAGCCGTTGCGCAAGCGCCGCCTTCAGCTTCGCGACCTGCGCCGCTTCGGCATATTGCGGCACCGGCACCGCGAGCTTCAGGACTTCGCCCTCGAGCGCCGTCAGCTCGCTGTTGAAAGCAAGCTGATGCGCCACGCCCGTGAGCCCCAGATCGACCGCGAGCGCCGGCCAGTCGCCGGCGAAACCGATCGTATCGAGCAGCACCGGTGCGGGCAGCTTGGTGAGATCGATGGCGGGCGCCGTTTCGCTTTCGCGCGTGCCGCGTGCATCGCCGCCCGTTCGGTCGTCCGGCGGGGCAAAGCCATCATCGGGCGCCGAGAAATAAGTGTCCTCTGCTGACAACGGGACGTAGTCGTCGAACGCGGCATCGAGCGGGGGCGCGTCGTCCCACGGTGGCGTCGGCGCGGTGTCCCGCGCCGCGCGAGGCTCTCGACGCTCCCGCGCTTCCGATACGGGAGCCGGCGCGGAAGGTCCTCCATCCTCACGCCGTGCCCTCGGCGCGGGAACATCGACCGGCACTCGCGGCGCGGCCGGCTTCGGCGCGGGGGCCGTTGCCGCTTTGGCGGCTTCGCCCCTCGCGCGGCCGCGATCCGTCGACACGCGCAGTCCGGCGCTGCGCAACACCTCGAGCGCCGCGCTCGCACCGCCCGTTCGCGCGGGCGATGCCGTGTCGACCGGTGCCGAGTTCGTACGCGGTCGCGTATCGAGGCCACGACCCGGATCCGATGCGGCATCCGTCTCTTTCTCCACCGGTCGCAGCGGCGCATCGTTCGCGACAATCGCCGCAGGCCGCGGCGCTTCGCTCACTTTGTCCGCTGCATCCGTGGCCGGCTCGTCGGCGTGGGCGTCCGCGCCGACCGAGCGCGCGGCGACTGGCGAGTCCGCGGGAGCGGGCCGCCCCGTCGTCAAAGCCGACGCAGGCTGCGATTCGGTAACGAACCCGGCGCCGCTGCCCGCCTCCACCTTCGCGCCACGCGCGCGGACGGGCGCCGCCGCGGTCGACGGCGCACGGC
>NZ_PYUC01000015.1:0-172620 GCF_003028655.1 Trinickia symbiotica | reverse complement strand
AAGTGGGGCGGGCGATGAGGGAGATCGACATCGTCACTGCGCCGAAGGCGCCGCGGGCGGAGTGATGCAAACGAGGGCGGTGAAGCGTGCATGGCGCCAGACGGCGACTGCTTGCACGCTTCCCGCCGATGTTGCGGCTGCGGCGAATGCGCGAGAGAAGCGGGCGGCTTATTAATCGTCGTCGTGGTGCCGGCGATGGTGTTTGCCTCTCCGGTAACCGCGGTGGTAGTCGTTATCGTACGAGTTCGATCGCGAGATGTTGCCGCCGACCGCCGCACCTGCGCCGCCGCCTACCGCGGCTCCGATGATGCCGCCGCTGCGTCCGCCCATCGCATTGCCGGCAGCGGTGCCTGCGCCGCCGCCGAGCGCACCGCCGATGATGGCGCCCGTGCGCTCCCTGCGATTCGAGGTGAGCGCGCCGCCGGCGCCGCCGCCTACCGCGCCGCCGATGACGGAGCCCGTGCTCCCGCCTAGCGCACCGCCGACAGCCGCACCGGCGGCGCCGCCGAGCGCCCCACCGAGCGCATTGTTCAAGTCGCTCGCGAGCGCGGGCAACGACACTGCGGCGCTCAGCGCCGCGGCAGCAACGATCTGAATGAGTTTCTTCGACATGTTAGAGGCCTGACGTGTACTTGTTTGAGGCAGCGCGGAGTATAGCGGAGAGTCGAAAGGCTCCTGTAACACGGCGGTTCGGCTTCGGTAAGAGGTGTAACAAAGTTGACTTGCCGGCCTCCGTGGGCAGGGCGAGAATGGACTGAGCAGTACGTTTGCCGCCCGGCACACAGGAGAACGAGATGGACGACCCTTACGACCTTCAGCGCTTCGTCGATGCGCAAAATCCGGTGATCACGCAGGTGTTCGAGGAACTGCGCGAGGGCCATAAGCGCAGTCATTGGATTTGGTTCGTGTTTCCGCAGATCGAGGGCCTTGGGAGCAGCGCGACGGCGGAGCGGTTCGCGATTTCGTCGCTTGCCGAAGCGCAGGCTTATTTGAAGCATCCGGTGTTGAGCGAGCGCCTGCGAGAGGCGACGAGGCTCGTGAACGACGTGGAGCGTCGTTCGATCGAGGAGATTTTTGGCTATCCGGACTACATGAAGTTTCGCTCGTCGATGACGCTGTTTTCGCGCGCGACGGAAGACAACCAAATCTTTCTACAAGCGCTGCGTAAGTACTTCGCGGGCGAGGCTGATACTAAGACGCTGCAGCGGATCTAGGCGCATGCAGACGCTTTCCTACGCGTCGTTTAGCGGCATGGCGGCTTACGTTCGATGGCAGCGGCTCGTGGAGTGCGCGCACATTCAGTGCTCGCACCGCACGTCCTGCTTTCGCACAACGATAATTACAGGGTATGTTCCCTGGTCGAGCTCGACACGGGCGACGACGGTCATCGTTGCGCCGCCCGAGTCGTCATACACGCTGACTCTCTCGTTGCGAAGGTTTGTGAGTCCGGTGCAGGCGGAAGCGCGGCCCTCGTCGGAAATCCGGCATTGGATCGGGTTATCCGCGAGATAGCGATATTTGCTGTTGTCCGGCGTCGCCAGATATTCGCGAACGCTCTGCGCGGATCCGCCGATGCCTGTCACATAGCCGATGGCGCACTGCTGCTCGGATGTATCGCTGGTGCCGGCTGTCTGGGCTATGGCGGCCGTGCTTGTGGCTACGATGGCGAGTGCGAGTGTCGCCGCAAGGAGATGTTTCACGATGCGTGCAGGGTTGTGGAGACGAAGTAGGGGATTGTAATTGCACTGGCTATTACTGCCGAGCCTTGCCCTTGTAGCCCTATGCGGGGTCGGGCCGCACCGGCGACCCTGCCCGTTTTAGAACCGACAGCGCGATCAGCGCCCCGGCCACCATCCCGCTCCCTGCTATCGACGCGGCCGCGTGCAAGCCGCTGACTTTATCGCTGACCGTTCCGATAAAGAGCGATCCGAATACGCCGACTCCGAGCGCGCCTCCGATTTGACGAGCGGTATTCAGGACGCCTGAAGCGATGCCAGTGTATGGCGGATCGATATGAGCCAGCAGCGCGACATTGATCGATGGCACGGCCAGCGCAACCCCGATACCGATCGCCAGCAACGGCAACGTGATCGCCAGGTAACTACTGCCAGCACCGATCATCGCGAACGACAAATATCCGATCGCCGCGAGCGCCTGTCCGACGACCATCGGCAGACGGTAGCCGAATCGCGCGGTGAGACTTCCGGACACGAGGTTGGCCACGGTCACGACGGCAGTCATCGGCAGGAAGGCCAGGCCAGCGTCGAGCGGCGTATAGCCCTGCACGGTCTGGAAGAAGAGGCTCATCGCGAACATCAGGCCGTAATAGCCGAAGTTGAGGAGCAGGCCGACCACCGACGTCACGTTGACGGCCGATATCCGGAAGAGCAAAAGCGGCAGCATGGGATGCGACTGTTGCCTTTCGATGATGACGAACAGCGCGCTGAATACGACGAAACAAGCGAGCCCCGCCATCACCGCCGGACTTGCCCAGCCGAGCTTTCCGCTTTCGACGACGGCCAGCGTCAGTGCGGCGAGCGACATTACCCCCAGTGCCTGCCCGGGCAAATCGATATGGCGCGCCGCATTGCGCGCAGAATCCGGCGCATGCGCCAACGTCAGCCAGATGCCGGCGACGCCGAACGGCAAGTTGATCAGAAAGATGCTCGGCCAGCCGAAATGACCGACGAGTACGCCGCCTACGACGGGACCCGCTCCGAGCGCCAGGGCGGCCGTTCCTGCCCAAATGCTCACCGCTTTCGCGCGCGCGGACGCGTCGGGAAAGCTGGCGTTGAGAAGCGACAGCGACGAAGGCACGCATAGCGCGGCCCCGATTCCCTGCGCGGCCCGCGACCCGATCAGCGCGCTCGCGTTGGGCGCGAAACCGCATGCTATCGATGCCAGCGTAAACAACGCAAAACCGCCGACGAAGACGCGCCGCGCACCGAGCCGATCTCCGAGCGCGCCCGCGCTGAGCAGAAGACTGGCGAAGGCGAGGGTGTAGGCGTTGAGTATCCACTCGAGCTCCGTGGCGCCGACGGATAAGGTTTCCTGGATGCGTTCGAGCGCGACGTTCACGACTGTGACGTCGAGACAAATGATCACGAAGCCAAGGCTGGCGGCAAGCAAGGCGAGGCGAGGCGATCGCGCGGATGCGAATTGTCTTTCCATGATGAGCCGTTTCGATTTGGCGCGATGCGAACGGGGCGTTCGATCGTTGGCCACGGCACAATTTAATTCCCCCGTTCTAATTGATAAAGCGGGTGCCGATTGGCGCAGAACCAACTATTATTGGGAAATGGACCTTCTTAAAGCAATGACCGCCTACGTGCAGGTAGTCGAGACCGGTAGCCTGACAGCCGCTGCACTTGCCTGCGACCTGTCGCCGACGATGGTCGGCAATTATCTGCAGGCGCTTGAAGCTCGGCTCGGCACCCGGCTCATACACCGCACGACGCGCAAGCAGCAGATCAGCGCATTCGGGCAGGTCTATTACGAGCGTTGTGTCGAAATTCTCAATCTCGTCAGCGACGCCGACAGGCTAGCTCTCGATCATCATGCGACGCCTCGCGGGCGTTTGCGCATCACTGCGCCGGTGATTTTCAACAACGAGTGCCTTGTTCCCGCCATCGCGGACTATTGCCAGCGCTACCCGGAGGTTCAGCTGGATGTCGTCGCGGCCGACGCCTTGTCGGATCTGATGGAGGATGGTTTCGAAGCAGCGATCAGGATCGGTACGCCCGGCAGCCCTGATCTGGTTGCACGCCCTTTACGGCCGTATCGCCTCGTTCTATGTGCGTCGCCTGCATACCTCGCCTCAGAGGGCCTACCGGCGACGCCGGAGGAACTTCAAGCTCACGAATGTCTCAGCTACGCCTATCCGCTGCGTTCCGAAATGCGCTCGTCGCAAGCGGAATGGGCGCTGTCCGGGCCAAACGGTCGCGTGAGCGTTCCGATTGCCGGACGCTTGAAGATCGACAATGCGGACGCGCTGCGCAGGGCCGCGCTCGCCGGCATGGGTATCGCGATGTTGCCGAGCCTACTTGTCGATGCGGATTTCAAGGCGGAGCGGCTTGTCAAGGTGCTCCCGGACTACGCGCCGCCTTCGCGGCCGCTCAACCTGCTTTATTTGCGCGATCGGCAGATGACGCCGAAGCTTCGGAGCTTCGTCGAGTTCGTCGTGGAGCGTTTTGGAGATTCGGTAAAGGCAGAGGAGTGAGCGCAACGACATCTCCAGAAAAAATTCCTCTCACCGTCCACAATATCCGCGCGCCCCATTCGTCTTCAAGCGCATGGACCCTCCATTCACTTCGGACGCGATGAACGAACGAGACCGCGACATGACCGCGACCATCGTGCGCGAGCGCACGAGGCTCGGGAATTTCATCCGGCGCCGTGTACGCGACCCGAGCGACGCCGAAGACATCCTGCAAGACGTGTTCCACGAGTTCGTGCAAGCCTACCGTTTGCCCGCGCCGATCGAGCAGGCAAGCGCATGGCTCTTTCGCGTCGCCCGCAATCGCATCATCGACGCTTTCCGCAAGAAGAAGGAACAGCCGCTCGTCGAGCTGTCCGACGGCGACGCCACCGCGGACGAAGACGACTACCGGCTGGATCTGGCGCTGCCCGCTCACGATGCCGGCCCCGAAGCGCTCTACGCACGCAGCGTCTTGCTGGAGGCGCTGCAAGCAGCGCTCGACGAGTTGCCCGCAAATCAGCGCGAGGTGTTTATCGCGCACGAGCTGGAAGGGCGAACTTTCAAGGACATGGCGGCGCAAAGCGGCGTGGCGATCAACACGCTGCTCGCACGCAAGCGCTACGCGGTGCTGCACCTGCGCGCGCGATTACAGGACACCTATGAGGAACTCGATATCTAACGGAGTCGATCGATGAATTACCGCAAAATCAGATGTGTCGGCAAGGCCGCGCTTGTACTCGTGGCGATCGGCGCGCTCGGATGGGGGGTCACGCTCCTTTGGAACTGGGTTATGCCCGCGCTCTTCGTCGGCGCGCGCACGATCGATTTTGCGCATGCGCTCGGCTTGCTCGTGCTGAGCCGGATTCTGTTCGGCGGATTTCGCGGCCACGGTGGCGGCTGGCGCCACAAGCGCCATTGGCGCAAGTGGGAAGCGATGACGCCCGAGGAGCGCGAGCGCTTCCGCTCGGCATGGCATGCGCGGCGCGAAGCGCCGAAAGGGGAATGAGATGCGCGATTCATCGACTACTGCCTGCAAGCAGCCGCCGGGCGTGATCGTGCCGGCTGTCGATCTGCGCCGATGTGAGGGTAAGGGCGATTGCCTCATAGTTTGCCCCGAGAACGTATTCGAGATCCGGCGCATCGACGAGGCCGATTACCGCGGCCTCGGCGTGCTTCATCGTTTCAAGCTGCGCGTGCACGGCATGCAGGTCGCCTACACGCCGAACGCCGACGCATGCCGTTCGTGCGGACTGTGCGTGACGGCCTGCCCCGAGCGCGCGATCAAGCTGACTCGGGCGAGCTGAACGCGCCTTCACGGAGGATTGCGGTCCTCGGCTCCCGTCGCGCAGCTATTGCACTTATGTCGCCGACGCGAAGGCTGGCGATCAACTCGTCGTGATGTTCCGTTCTTGGCTCGAGCGCGAGGGTATTGCCTCGCCAGTCCGCCGCGACAGCGCTAGCCTGCGCGAGGCGCTAGTGATTGCCCGTCAGTTCGACCATAAAGTTGACAAAAGCTCGGGTTTTTGCCGGCACATGATGCCGGGATGGGTAGTAGAGATATAAGGGATACCGTTCGTCTGCCCATTCGGGCAAGAGATTGATCAATCGGCCGTCAGCGATCAGTGGCGCGGCACCGAGCAGCAACATCTGCGCAATTCCGGAACCGGCAAGGCAGGCGTTGAGCAGGGCACCCGGATCATTGACCGTGAGACGTCCCCGAGTGTCAACCACAATGCGTTTTCGCTTGCGATGGAATTCCCACGGGAACGGCTTGCCTGTCTCCGGATTGCGAAATTCAAGGCATCTGTGCCTTCGACTTTCAAGATCCTCGGGTTTGGCTGGGCGCCCCCAGCGAGCAACGTAGGAGGGCGACGCGACCGTCACGATGCGGGTATCGAGCAGCTTTCTCGCGATCAGGGTAGACGCTTTGGGCTCGCCGAATCGCACGGCGAGGTCGAAGCCGTCCATGACGAGGTCGCCTAGGCTATCTCGCGCGATGAACTCGATTTCGAGTTCGGGGTGCGCATCCATGAACGCATCGAGTTGTGGCCCGAGAATGGCCCGGTAGACGACCGGATCCAGATTGACTCTGAGCTTTCCACGCACGGCGGAGGCGCCACCTGCTGCGACAGCGGCGGCTTCCTCCAGCCCGGCCAGATGGGGCATGACCTGCTCGTAAAAGCGGCGACCCTCTTCAGTCAGGGAGACGGAGCGCGTTGTGCGATTGAAGAGCCGGATGTTCAATCTTTTTTCGAGCCTCGCAATCGCCCGGCTGACACCTGGTGGCGTCATTCCGATTACTTCCGACGCGGCCGCAAACGTTCCTGCATCCACTACGGCGGCGAACACGCTGATGCTGCCGGAAAGCTTCTCGCTACTGGATCTCATCGTTGTTCGAGTCAATGCAGGGTGACAGATCGCGGCCGATCAACTGAAGGCCAACGCTGCGCCGTGCGGCGGTGCCGGGCATCTCCTTCAGCATGCCTGATTAGTGACAGCTTGTCACTTATCTAATTCCATCCATGTCATTTTGTTTGGACCGGTGTTTGTCCAAAATGCGTCTCACCGAGGCTATATCCACATGGAGAACGAGCAATGTATGCAATAACAGGAATCACCGGCAAGGTCGGCGGCGCACTGGCCCGCGAGCTGCTGGCCAATCGTCAGCCGGTGCGAGCGGTCGTGCGCGATGCGACGCGTGCAGAGGCGTGGGCAGAGCGAGGTTGCGCGATCGCCACGGCTTTCATGGAAGACGCTTCGTCGCTCGCCGCCGCGTTCGAAGGCGCGACGGGCGTTTTCATCCTCCCGCCTTCGGAGTTCGACCCGCAGCCAGGGTTTCCTGAAGCGCGGAAGGTGATCGAGGCCGTGTCCACGGCGCTCCTGAAGGCGCGGCCCGACAAGGTCGTTTGCCTGTCGACGATCGGTGCCCAGGCTGAGGAACTCAATCTGCTTACTCAACGCACGCTGATGGAGCAGGCACTGCGCGAGATGCCGATGCCGGTGACGTTCCTGCGGCCGGGCTGGTTCATGGAGAACGCCGCATGGGATGTTGCGTCTGCAAGCGACGATGGTGTCATTGCAAGTTACCTGCAGCCGCTCGACAAGCCCGTGCCGATGGTCGCTACCGCGGATGTAGGCCGCGTTGCAGCCGAACTGCTTCAGCAGACATGGAGTGGTGTGCGCGTCGTCGAGCTCGAAGGTCCACGCCGGGTGAGTCCTAACGATCTCGCATTGGCGTTCGCCCGCGCGCTGGGTCGTCCGGTACGTGCGGAAGTTGTCGAAAGGCGAACGTGGGAAGCGCTGTTCCGCAGGCAGGGGATGAAGCATCCTCTATTCCGCATGCGCATGCTGGACGGCTTCAACGAAGGCTGGATCGATTTCGAAAGCCATTCTGATGAAATCTTGTGCGGCAACGTCGAACTGGAGGCGGTTCTGGGCGAGCTGTGTCACGCCGAATCTGACCAAAGCCGATAGAGCACCGGCGACTTGTTTTTTGCTCGTCCGGACACTGCTCGAATTGATCGACGTTTCGTGTCGCGCTGAAACGTCGATCGCTGCCGCACCGCTAAAGTCGTCTCCACACCAGGCTCAGCCTGACAACCGCAACGGGGGCGAGCCCGCTACCGAAGACAACCAAGTGGAGAGCAAATGATGCAAGACGTTGCAATCGAACTCGATGATCAGCCGGGCGCGTTGGCGAGGATGGGCGAGATTTTGGGGCAGGCGGGCATAAGCGTCGAGGGTGGCGGCGTCTGGGTCGTGGATGGCCGAGGCGTTGCGCATTTCCTGTTTTCAGACGGGAAGGCTGCGCAGCTTGCACTTGAGTGCGCGGGTATTGCGGTGCGGGCCGTCAACGATGTCCTCGTGCAGCGCTTGCGCCAGGACGTGCCGGGGCAGCTCGGCAAAATCGCACGACAGATGGCCGAGGCCGATGTCAATATCGAAGTGATGTACAGCGATCACGATCATCGATTGATTCTCGTGGTCGATGACTATACGAAGGGGCAGGCCGTCTCAGAAGCTTGGGAGCGCGAGCGCGCGGCCGCCACTCGGTTCGTCACCGCGGCGGGCATATGACGCGCCATAGGTATGCGGTTACGATCGATTGGACCGGCGCGCGTGGAGTCGGGACGCGAAGCTATACGTCCTACGGCCGCGACCACGTGATCGCTGTAGCCGATAAACCGACTATCGACGGTTCAAGCGACGCGGCGTTTCGGGGGGATGCGTCACGCCACAATCCCGAAGACTTGCTCGTCGCGAGCCTCTCGGCCTGCCACATGCTTTGGTACCTGCACTTGTGCTCGCAGCAGGGATTGATCGTGACGGGCTATCACGACGACGCATCAGGCACGCTCGAGGTACGGCCCAATGGCGCGGGTGCATTCACGAACGTCGCGTTGAGGCCGCAGATCGTGCTCGACGCACGGCACGACGCGATCGACGTCGCGAAGGCGCACGAGCTCCACCAACTCGCGCATCGCCATTGCTTCATTGCGAACTCGATAAGTTTTGAGGTCGCCATTGAGCCAACTGTTCGCCGAGAGCCGGCTTAGGGCACGATAGATTGCTGAGTCCGCGCGTTTCGTCGCGGCGCTGATTCGTGCCGGTCAGTTGCGGCTCGGGTCAGGGGTTGGCGAACACCGGCTGATTCCTGACGCTCTGTCGCTGCAGCATTCTCGCGTACCAGGCGTGAAGCGCCTCACACTCCTCGGGCACCGGCAGCTTCACAAGCATCGCAAAGATCAAACCACCGATGACAGTGATGTCAGCCATCGAGAACGCCTCGCCCGCGACATACGGCTGTCTTTGCAGAACTGCATCAAAGTAGCGCATGCCCCTCAGTGCTTTGTCGCGTTGACGGAACCCCCACTCGGGGTTTTGATACGTCTCGACGGCGGGGCCCAGTCCCGGTGTGCCGTGATGGAAATAGACGCTGATGGCGTCGAGCAGCTCCAACTCGGCGCGCTTGCTCATCATGTGGATCATGCCTTTTTCGCGCGGTGTGTTTCCCGTGAGCGTGGGTACGCAATCGAGCGCGTCGAGGTATTCGGTAATGGCAGTGCACTCGGCAATACAGGTTCCGTCTTCGAGTTCAAGGACCGGCAGCGTGCCCGAATAGTTTTTGCCCGCGATGAACTCGGGCCTTTTATGCTCCCCCTTGTAAAGATCAACCATCACGAACTCGACGCGCGATTGCAGCCCTTTTTCGGCGAGGGCGATACGGACACGTGTTGGGTAGGGCCCTGTCGGGAAGTCGTAGACCTTCATCACTGGCAGTGATGCTGCATTGAAATTGGCGGTATTGGAAGTCATTGCGGGGCGCTCCATAGTCGGTTGCATCGGATAGGACAGCGTGAAGACATGCCACCCATTCATCTACCTAACGTTCGTTAGGTTAACGATATAAGGTACAATACGCGGTGTCAACACCCGTTTTCTGTTTGCGGAGGCTGAAGCAGTGCGAAATGACGCGAGCCCGAACTCGAGAGAGAGAATCCTCGTAGCCGCGACGAGGCTCGCGCAGACGCACGGCTACAGCGGGTTGAATTATCGTGATCTGGCGGACGAGGTGGGTATCAAGGCCGCGAGCATCTACCACCACTTCGAGAGCAAGGCCGATCTCGGCGCGGCCGTAGCGAGGCGTTACTGGGAAGAGTCAGCGGCGGCTCTGGATGACATGCTGGCTAAATCGCAGGACCCGCTGCAATGCCTGCGTCACTATCCAGATACATTCCGCAAGGCGCTCGAGACCGGCAACCGCATATGCCTTTGCAGCTTCATGGCCGCCGAAATCGACGACCTCCCGGAAGTCGTGATGAAAGAGGTCCGGACCTTCGCCGATGTCAATGTAGCGTGGCTGAGCAAGGTTCTGGCCGCAGCGGCAGTAGTCGGTTCTCGGGAGAGCAAACACCGGGCTCGAGCGATCTTTGCCGCCATCGCCGGCGCTCAGCTCATCGCAAGGAGCCGTTCCGACCTCTCCCTCTATGACGCACTGATCGAAAACTATCGCAAAGCGGGCCTCTTGCCCGTGTAGCAGTGAAGCACCACGAACGGGGCGATTCCCGTTTCAATGTCGACGGCCAAGACGTTCCGGCCTGAAGGGGGGAGCGTCGTGACTGCCGTTTTTTCTCAAGCAGCCGACTTCGTTGCCGCGTACTCGTCGCCGACCATCATTTTGACCACCGATTCGCCATCGGTTTCGGAAACACGTTTTTCTCCGACCGCCTCACCCCGCCGTAGCACGACGATTCGATCCGACACACTGAAAATATCGTGCAAATTATGTGAAATCAGGATGACGGAGACGCCTTTCTTCTTGAGCCCAAGGATCAGTTCCATCACTTTTCTCTGCTCGGGCACGCCAAGAGCGGCCGTGGGCTCGTCCATGATCAAGACCCGTGCGTTCCAGTAAATCGCGCGTCCGATGGCGATGGCTTGGCGCTGTCCGCCCGAGAGCATCTTGACGGGTCCATAGATCTTCTTTTCCGGTATCACAATGTCGAGCTGGTCCAGCACCTCGCGCGCCACCGCGGCCATGCGCGGCCGATCGATCGTGCTTACGCCAAACCGTCGGTTCAACGGCTCACGCCCCAGGAAGATGTTGCTGCCGACGTCGAGATTGTCGGCAAGCGCAAGATCCTGGTAGATCGTCTCGATGCCCTTCGCACGCGCGTCATGCGGATCGCGCATATCGAGTGGTTCGCCATCAAAATAGACTTGGCCTTCGCTGGGCTGATAAACGCCTGAGATGATCTTGATCAATGTCGACTTGCCCGCACCGTTGTCCCCGCACAGTGCGACCACCTCACCCGGATAGACCTCCATCGACACCTTCTTGAGCGCCTCGACGCCGCCGAAGCGAATCGACACATTCCGTACTTCAAGTAGAGGTTGGCTCATGATTAAACTCCGAGACGTTCCTTGTACTGGTCGATCAGCACCGAGACAATGATGACGACGCCCACCGCAATGAATTGCCAGAACGCATCGACGTTGATGAATACCAGCCCGAACTCGATCACGGCGATGATGAGTGCGCCGATTAACGTACCGACCAGATTGCCAGTGCCGCCGAACAAGCTTGCGCCCCCGATCACGACAGCGGCGATGGAGTTAAGCAACATCGGTTCCCCGGCGGTGGCCGAGCCTGCGGAAAATCTCGCCGTGTAGACGATGCCCCCGACCGCAGCGAAGGCCGCTGAAAGCATGTAAATCACAATCAGATGCCGACGCACATTGATGCCTGCGCGAGCGGCCGACTGTTCGTTGCCGCCGACCGCATAGGTGTATTGGCCGAAGCGGGTACGAGACAGAATGAAGTGCATCAAACCCAACAACACGCCTGTGACGATCACCGGGTTCCAGCCCGAGCCAAGCCATTGCAGTCCCGGGTTATCAACCGATACCGTCATACCGCTGCCGGCGGCGAGAAACCCAACGCCGCGGGCGATGCCATACATGCCCAGTGTTCCGATAAACGCGGGTACCCGATAACGTGCAACAAGAACGCCGTTAATCGCACCGGGAATGACGGACACGGCAATCGTTAGCGGAACCGAAAGGCAAAGCGACCAAGCCGATGCCCCGCCAAGCAGCGTGAACTGTGCCGCGCACACCGCGGCGAGGCCCATCACGAAGCCGACCGACAGATCGATGCCGGCGGTGACGATCACGAACGTCTGCCCAATCGCGAGAAGCATCGGTGCGCTCGCGGCGAGCGCGATCGACTGCAAGTTGTAGTCATTGACGAGAAACGATCTGTGCTGGGTGAGTTGTGTCCAGACTTCAAAGAAGAGACAGAGCGCCGCGAGAAAGAGCCAAGGCCAGAAGCGCCCGACAAGGTCTGCATAATCGATCCTCGCCGCCCACGGTAAGCGCGTTACGGATTGCAGGCCCGGAAGTGAAGGGGACTTTTGCATTGCAATGTCTCCGAATGCCTCAGTGCAAACACCGGACAGCGGTTTCGGGCCGCCGCCGGCGAATATCAGTTGGAATAGATGAATTGCTTGACGTTGGGATTATCGATGTTCGACTTATCCATAACGACGAAGCCCGTGTCTTTTTCCTTCGGGATCGGTTTGCCACGGATCGCGTCGACCGCGTACTTGACGCCGTAGTAACCCATGTCGGCTGGCCGTTGCGCGATGGCATAGTCGACAAGGCCACTCTTCAGGTCTTTGTCGATGCCCGGCACGGCGTCGAACACGATGAGCTTCACCTTGCCGCTTTTTCCCGCCATCTGTAATGCCTGCGAAACGCCTTTGCCTGAGAAGGTATTCGTTCCAAACACGCCGGAAAGTCCGGGCTCCCGTGCCAACACCCCCGACACATCGGAGACCGCCTTGTTCGCGTCGTCTTCGCTGTAGAGCGTCGGCAGAACCTTGATCTTCGGGTACTTTTTCATTTCGTCCTGGAAGCCCCGCACGCGTGCATCGGTACTCGACACGCCCGGCTTCAGGCTTTCGCAGAACACGACGCCTTTCTCGCCGATCGCCTTTGCCAGCGTTCGTGCCGCGATGCGTCCGCCTTCCTCGTTGTCAGACGCGATGAATGAGCGCGGAAAATCCGCGTTTCCGCTACCGGTCTGATACCGGCCGGTACCGATGAAGGTGTCCACAGTGATCACCTTGATTCCTGCATCCTTCGCCTCTGTCAGCGGTTCGATCAGTTGCTGCGCGTCGACAGGCGAAATCAGGATCGCATCAGGGTGCTTGGCGATGAACGCCTTGAGGATGGGCACCTGCTCGGTCGTATTCCAACTTTTCGGCAACTGAAACAGCAGTTGGACACCGTCTTCGGCCGCTGCTTTCTGCGCGCCGTGGTACATCGTGAAGTAGAACGGGTCAACCACGCCCGGCAACAGGGCGACAACGGGGTGGTCCTTCGTCGCATAAGCGGAAGGAGCGGCGATGACCGAGAGCATGAGGGCGCCGAATACGGCGCCTAGCGCGCGGCGGCGCGTGTGCAAAAAACGAACGGGAATCGAAGGCTTCTTGGCCATCACTGTCTCCTTGAATGCGTTTCCGAAGAGGTGCTGCGTGCCAGGGGCGCAGCTAAACGTTTAGCGAAACGTTTCGCCAACTGTAGGAAGCGTTGCAATACCTGTCAATGAACCGTCGGGTAAACATGGAGGCTGTTGCCTCAATCGACCCCTATGTCGCAGGTGGTTTCCGCGAGTTTTCGGTAAAAACCCGGATGTCTATGGACACGCACACTTGCTATAAAAGGCCCATCGAAACGTTTCGCTAAACGTTTCGCCGAATAGAGCAACGCAACGCCCAATGGAGACGCGACCTCATGTACACGAAACAAGCGATACGGGAGCTCGGAGTCAGCGACGCGCTCACGTGTGACCAGTTGCGAGACCTAGACGAAAAAGGTTACTTCCTCGTCGAGGATCTTCTGAGCCCAGACGAATGTCGCTCGATGGCCAGGGAATTCGAGCGACTCCATCAAATCGAGCGCCTGACAGGGGGGCATGAAGTGCACGTTGAGCCCGGTGCACGTCGCATATCGAACATCTTCAACAAGAGCGCGGCGTTCGATCAATGCCTGGAGCTTCAGCCGGTGTTGGCCGCGGCGCACCACCTACTCGGCGAGATCAAGGTGCATGGAGCCAACTTGCGGGATCCGATAAAAGGGTTCGGCCATCAACAGCTGCACGTTGACGTGCCCAAGTATTTCGCTGACGACTGGTGGGTGGTCAACGCCGTCGTTCTCTTTGACGACATGACGCTGGAAAACGGACCGACCCGAGTCGTGCCGGGTTCCCATAAATGGGCGCCGATCAATGTGCCCGTTGTCAACCAAGGCGACTGGGAGCCGGGTCCCATTTCGGAAGAGGACCGCGAGCGAATTCCCGCGGACCTCGACGCGCCGTATCCGGGCGAAGTTCATCTGACCGGTCGCGCAGGCAGCGTCTTCGTCATGAACGCGTCGGGCTGGCACAGTGGCACGCTGAAAAAGAACGATGCGAACCGCCGGGTGCTGCATCTGACGTACACTCGACGCGATCTTCCCCAACAACTCGTTCAGATTGACCACCTGACGTCCCAGCTCTATGAGCGCATGCCGCCGGCGCATCGGTTCCTGCTCGAGATTGAGCCACCCCGTACCCCGGATGGCGTTCTTCGGCAGCCGAAGCGCGAGCACGCCGGGTGGTGGAACTGAACGAGTGAGAAGCCCAGCGCACCACTTCATGGAACAAGAATCATGGCAACAATGAAGGATGTGGCACGCCTCGCGGAAGTCAGCGTGGCGACCGTCTCGGCGGTTTTGTCCGGCTCGACATATGTGAGCCCGGATCTGACGGCGCGTGTTCGCTCCGCAGTCAAGACGTTGGGATATGCCCCGAATACGATCGCGAGCAGCCTGAAGAAAGGCACGACCAAGCTTCTAGGTCTTGTCGTGCCGGATATCACGAACCCGTTCTTCACCGAGTTAGTCCACTGTATCCAGAAACGCGCGCATGCGCTGGGCTACTCGGTCCTCTTGTTCGACAGCGATCGGGATTTCGAACAGGAGCGTGCCTACTTGCGCATGCTGCGCGCGCATCTGGCCGTCGGCACAATCCTCTGTGCTTCGGCACCTGAACGTTCGTATGACGAGCTCCGCTCCGACTCCGGCTTCATGCCGATCGTGGTAGTCGACCATGTGGTGCTCTCCAATGAGTGGGACTCGGTCGCGCTCGACAACATGGGCGCCGCACGCCTTGCTGTCGAACATATTCTGAAATTCGGCCACACGCGCATTGCGATCATCGCCGGGCCTCCGTATCTCGTGCCCGGTCGCGACCGCTTGCGCGGCTTCGAGCATGCGCTGACAGCCGCAAACCTGCCGGTCGTGCCCGAGTATGTTCGTCAAGGCGCATTCGGCGAGCCGGAAGCCTACCAAGCCGCGCTTGAGCTCATGGATTTGCCGGAGCCGCCGTCCGCTATTTTTGTTGCGAACAACCAGATGCTGATCGGCACAATGCGAGCACTGGCTGAAAAGCGCGTCGCTTGTCCTGAGGACGTATCGGTTACCGCAATTGACGATTTTCCATGGGCAAGCGCCTTTTCCCCTGCGCTGACGACCGTACGTCAGCCGGTCGACTCAATGGCCCAAGCCGCTCTCCGGATGCTGATCGAGCGCATCAATGGAGACGACCGCAGCCCCCGACACATGGTCTTTTCGCCGGAGCTCGTCGTGCGTCAGTCATGCAAAAGTCCACCCTCGAGGCGCGATTCGGTGGCCAGTTCGGCAGGTCCCATGGTCTCTGTAACCGCGGGCCAGCAGTCGCGGAAAAAGTCGCGCTCTAAAAATGCCAGCGCCGCCGAGCAGTTGCTCGCGGAAAGGAATACATAGTGGAAAGCCAAATAGAAGCGGTGCAGCCCACAAGCGGCGTCACGATTCCCGGACCGATCGGGTTTGGGGGTGCGCCTCTGGGCAACTTGTTTTCGCCCGTATCCGAAGAGCTCGCTGCGCAGACGATATGGGCGGCATGGAAAAGCGGCGTTCGGTATTTCGACACCGCGCCGTTTTACGGTACGGGCCTATCCGAACAACGCCTGGGCCAAATACTCCGCGAATTGCCGCGGCAGGATTTCGTGCTGTCCACTAAGGTTGGCCGAATCCTTGTTTCAGACGATTCAGTGCCGTCTGCCCAGAATGGCTATGTCTTCGGTCTGCCTTTCCGCGTCGAGTACGACTATTCATCGGACGGCGCATATCGCTCCATCGAGGACAGCCTGGAGCGCCTCGGTATCGATCGGATCGATGTTGTCTATATCCACGATGCTGCGGAAGACACGCATGGCGCCGATTGGGAAACTCAGTATCGCACCGCAATGGACGGCGCGGCGCGAGCGCTCTCCGACCTGCGCGCGCAGGGCGTGATCAAATCATGGGGCTTGGGCGTCAACCGAGTGGAACCCTGCATCAGGGCGCTAATTGATTCGGACCCGGATGTGTTCCTGCTTGCGGGTCGATATACGTTGCTCGATACGTCGGCGCTTGACAGCCTGATTCCCGCATGCGAACAGCGCGGAGCAAAACTGGTAGTCGGCGGCCCCTACAACTCGGGACTTCTCGCAGGGGGTACGACGTTCGAGTATTCGACGGCGCCCGTTGAAATGGTTGAAAAGGCTGCTCTGATCGGAGCGCGCTGTGCTCAGTTCGGCGTAAGCCTAAAGGCCGCAGCGTTGCAGTTTTGCAGCGCTCCGGAGGCGGTTTGCGCTGTCATCGCCGGGGCACGGAACCCGGACGAGGTTCGCGAAAACGTGAAAGAGATGTCAGCGCAGATTCCAGCCGACCTCTGGCGGATGCTGAAGGCTGATGGGCTAATCCCGGCACACGCGCCGGAGCCCATTCGTTGATAGGGCTTCGGGGCGCGACGACCAAGGAAGGGTCATTGCCCACATTCTGGTGCTCGAATGGATCGACATTTCGTGTTGCGCCGGCAACCCCACTTCGGGTTTTGATACGTCTCGAGGTGGGGCCTAGTCCCGGCGTGCCGTGATCGAAATAGACGCTGATGGCGCCACCATGCGAGTGCGCTGCTACGAGAAATAGGCTGGGTGGTCAAAATCCGCGATGAGCCCTGGTTGTTGCGGCTTCCAGCCGAGCAGGGACCGGGTTCGCTCGCTCGACGCCGGGATGTCCATCATGGCGAACCTGAACCAGCCGAAATGCTCCGCCGCCTCTTCAGGCGATTTCGAAACGATCGGGACGTTCAGGCGTCGGCCGATTACTTCGGCGATTGCCTTGAAGGGCACGCCCTCTTCGGCGATGGCATGGAAAGGCCCCCCTTGCGCGCCGTGTTCGAGCGCAAGCCGGAAGACGCGCGCCGCGTCAAGGCGATGCACTGCGGCCCAGCGATTAGAACCATCGCCGACATAGACAGAGACGCCTTTTTCCCGCGCGATGTTGATCAGCATCGGCACGAAGGCGTGCTCGCCGTGACCATGCACCGTCGGAGGAAGGCGCACCGCCGAGGCGCGCACCCCGCGCGCCGCCAGAGCGATGGCGGCCTCTTCAGAAGCGCGAGGCCATGCAGGATCGAAACCCTGCACCATGTCCTCGGTCACGAGACGACCCGGCGCCAGCAGCCCAGTGCCGCTCGTCACGAGCAACGGACGGTCCGAACCTTCGAGCACGCCGCCGATCGTCTCGATGGCGAGCTTGTCCACCAAGCAGTTCTCTGCGAACTTCGAGAAATCGTGGTTGAAGCCGGTGTGAATCACGCCGTCCGCAGCCGCGGCGCCGCGACGCAAGGAGTCGAGATCTTCCAGCGTGCCGCGCAGGACTTCGGCGCCTGTGGCGGCCAGCGCTGCCGCCTTCTCTTCCGAACGGCAAAGGCCGATCACTTGATGGCCAGCGGCGATGAGGTCGTTCACGACGGCCGAGCCGACCCAGCCGGTTGCCCCAGTTACAAATACACGCATGATCAAAATCTCCTTGTGTCATTGCGGAAATAACTTGCCTACCCCGAGAATGGGAATACGCAGAGATGGGAACAGGCACGAAAGTATGGAAAGCACCCATCCCGATCGAAAGTAGACCGGGGCTAACTCTCGGCTCATAATGTATCCGGGTAAAGCAGTTAACTCATACAGGTATAGTTCCTAACCGGATGAGCACGCCAGCCACGAATGAGAACGCCCTTGGGGCCTATTTGAAAGATCGCCGCACCAGGCTCGATCCAGCTGCCTTCGGGATTGCCGGCGGGCGCCGACGCACGCCCGGTTTGCGTCGGGAGGAAGTGGCCCAGCGGGCCAACATCAGCGTGACCTGGTACACCTGGCTCGAACGCGGGCGCGGCGGACCGCCGTCCGCCGCGGTGCTGGACCGGATCGCGAGCGCGCTGATGCTGACGGATGCCGAGCGCGAGCATCTTTTCCTGCTTGCCTTGGGGCGACCGCCGGAAGTCCGTTATCAGCAAACCGAAAGCATTTCGCCCCGCATTCAGCGCGTGCTCGATGCGCTGGTCTATAGCCCGGCCTATGTGAAGACGCTGACCTGGGATCTCGTTGCCTGGAATCACGCCGCAGGGGTCGTGTTCAACTACGATGAGCTGGAACCGTCACAGCGCAACATCCTTCGGCGCATCTTCTGCGATCCACAAGTCCGAGACTTTCAGTCCGACTGGGACAGCGTTGCGCGGCTCCTGGTATCGGTCTTCCGGGCCGATGCAGCACGGGCGGCAGCGACCGACGCGGCTCCGAGCGTGGCGGCGCTGGTAGAGGAGCTTAGCCGTGCCAGTCCAGAGTTCGCGATGCTGTGGAAGACCCATGACGTTCGCTCCTTCGGTGAAGGCACTAAACAACTCCTGCATCCACAGGGCGGACCGCTCGTGTTCGAGCATTCGTCCTTCGTCATCGATGGCCGACCCGACCTCAGCATGGTCGTCTACTCCCCAGCGACGCCCGCCGACACAGAAGTGGTTCGCTCGCTGATCGAAAAGCATCAAAAGGCATCCCGCTGACCGGCCCAGCGGAAAAGCCTATCGGATGTTGCAACCGACAGTACCCGCCAGCGATATAGCTAACGCTGCATTGCGGAGTCGGCGCAGCCGATCCGCGACCCTCCCAATACGCGCATAGCGCAAGGCGTGCTTCTTGAGAATAAATCCGCCGCAAGATCGATCAGTTCCTCGCTTGCGGCTATCTCCACCTCGACCTCGGGATTGGCATGGCCTGACTGTGAACTTCTGCTTCATAGCCCGTCAACATTGCGATGAATAGTCGTTCGCGCGAGACGATGGTACACCTAACGTGCAAATCAGGAGTGCAAGACCCGAGTTCACTTGGAGAACCGCGATGACCGCCGTCCCTGTTTCCGCTGGTGTCCCGCCGCGTCCCGCTTCGCGCAGTCTGCTTTGGATCGTCCCGCTGACAGTCATGTGGATCGTATTGATCTACTGGCAGCCGATTATTCAGGCCAGCGGCGTTCCGACAACGGCCCATCAGCTGGTGGCCCATGGGCTTATCGCGGTCGGTTTGTGGCTCGGCCTCGAAAGCACTGCCCTGACGCCGGGCCAACGCCGCGCGACCTGGCTGGCGATCATGGTCCCAGACACGGTTTGGTTCGCGCTCGCCTGGAGCGCGGCGATCAATGGCGCCTTTCGCGCAGGCTCCTCACCATCATCGGTGCCGTGGCTGCCGTTGGCGATCTTTCTGCCGGTAATCATCGGCGCGACGCTGTTACTGTTGTCGAACCGGATCGGGCAGGTGCTCGATGTGATGCCGGCGGGCTGGCTCGTCGCTCTTCAGCTTTACCGCGTATTCGGCAGCTTCGCTCTCGCTGCCTGGCTGCGTGGGGCGCTGCCCGGCGAGTTCGCATTGCCGGCGGGAATTGGCGATGTGCTGACTGGCATGTTTGCGGTGCCGGTGGCATTCACCTTGGCGACCAGTACAGCTCAAAGCCGAAAGGCGGCGATCGCCTGGAATATCTTCGGCCTCGCCGATTTCGCCGTCGCAATTACCTTGGGGTTGATCACCTCGCCCGGCCGGTTCCAGTTGATTGTTCCGAATGTGCCGAGCATTGGCGCCGGCGCCTATCCGGATGTGCTGACGCCTGCTTTCGTGGTGCCAAGCTCGATTCTGCTGCACGCCCTCTCGTTGCGCCAGCTGATCCGACGACGCGTTAGCTGATCCGCTGGCAGCATTATCCCGGCGTCACTTTCGAAATTTTGCTCGTACACGTGAGCCACCCGATACGTAACGATCGAGAGTCGAATAGTGGTTCGGCCATCAGCATGCCGTCAGGAGAGACGATCGTCGTGAAGCAGCCGCCCGAGATCGGACAGTCTGTTTGCAGATACGTTGGGATACAACAGGAAGATGCGGGGCGTGAGGGAGGAAATGACGAGGGCGGTGACGTGATGTCGCAAAGCCTCAGCCGCCGTTGCTGCCTGGCTCCACTTCTACGCTCTCCGCCGCCGCGGCACGCGAAAACCGCATCTGATATTCACTCGGCGACAATCCCGTCTTACGTTTGAACAATTGCCGAAACGTGCTGATATCGCCATAGCCGACACGCTGGCTAACCGATTCGAGCCCAATCGGACGCGTTTCCAGTAACCGTTTCGCGACCTCGATGCGCAGATTCTGCAGATACGTCAACGGTGCGAGCCCGACGGCTTCCTTGAAACGGCGATTGAGCGTGCGTTCGCTGACAGCAAGCGATGCGGCTAGCTCACTCAATCGAAATCCCTGCTGCAACGTAGCCTCCATCTGCTGCTGGGCGCGCGCGACGAGCGTGTCGGTGTGCCCATGTTCACCTACAAGCGTTGCATAGGAAGCCTGCGAAGTCCGGTTCATGTCGATCAACAGTGCCTTTGCAGTCATCGTGGCCAGCGATTCTCCAGCGAATGTCTCGACGAGTCGCACCGCGAGATTCAGATACGACGTCACGGAACCGCCCGAGATGATGCCGTCTTGCTCGATCAGCAGTTCCTGTGCGCGAACTTCGACGCGCGGATAGCGACGCGCGAAGTCCGCGGCTCTCGCCCAGTGCGTCGTTGCGGCGCGGCCATCCAACAGGCCGGCCTCGGCGAGCAGATAATTGGCCGTGCAATAAGCGGCCAGCACAGCGCCTGCCTTACGTTGGCGCCTCAGCGCGGCAGACAGTTCGCTCAACTGCTCGCGGCGCCCGATGAACTCGTCGATGGTCGAGAAGAACGGTGCCGTCAGCAGAACGGCGTCGGCCCGTTTGCGCGGGTCGATCTTGCCGTCGACGTGAATCGTCTGGCCTGACGCCGCCGTGACGGGCCGCCCGTCAAGCGATTCCACGCGCCAGATGAACACGGGCGCGGAGGTCGAGCCTGGGGCAGCCTTGCGCGCATGGAACTGATTGGCTGCGCTGAACACGTCAACAGGACCCGCGACGCCGGACGCGAGAATTCCGTCATAAACCCAGATGCGGATGATAGCCATTGCGTGTCTGAAATTCCTTGAATAATGGCGATACTGCCACTCCCGGGCGCACGAGTAAACCCCGATCATGGGCGCATCTGATGAACCGAGGACGGGCATCACGAACAAACTGTAAGGGAGCACCCAGCATGAAATTCAACGATACAGCCCCTGTGATGGCACCCACTGGCGGTCTGCCACTCTGGCTGGCGAGCCTCACTGCAAACGCGACGCTCGAAGCCACTGTCCTGAAGCGTCCGATCGAGGGACGGGACGATATTCTCTCGGTGATTAAACACGCGGTCTCGCTCTACGAATTCCAGCATCACAGCTACAAGGGCGTGATTGGCGACGGTTTGTATATGGAGTCGTATCGCTCTCAGATTCAGGGCGTGCCGATCGAGACGGTGGTCGTCGCGCACCTTAACGAACGGGGCGAGACGGATTCCGTGGTCATCAATCATCGTCCGCTCAACGCAGCGCTGCTGTTTTCGAAACTGATGTGGGAGCGCGTCGATGAGCGCTTTCGCGATTGCTATCTGACGGGACCCGAATCCGCGGCGCTATGAAACGCCTTATTCTTAATTTGACAATAGCGTCCGTGATGGTCGCTTCTACTGGAGTCTCCATGGCACACACCGCTCCCATGCCAACCACGCCAACCACGAAGATATTGGCGATTGGCACTTTTCCTCCGGGCACGGACATGCAGCTTGTCCAGCACATCCTTCCGGCCGAAGTTCGCGAGACAGCGCAGCTCTACCTCGAGGGCAACATTGATCAGTGGTATTCACTGCAAGACCAGGCTGGGGTGGCGTTCATCCTGAACGTTACCGATGTGGGTCAAGCGCATGAAATGCTTGAGGCACTTCCCTTGGGGAAAGCGCACTTGATGACATTCTCACTCATCCCGATAGGCCCACTCAAGCCGTTGAGCAAGCTTGTGAATCCCACTTCACCCCAGTAGAAAGCACAGGGGGTACGGTCGCATACAGCAGAGCGTCCGCAATCCTGAAACATGGAAGTGCAATTTAGTTAACGCAATTTCTCTAGAGCATATGGTGTATCTACACTACATTGCCTCTTATCATGCATATGCACTGCATCTGTCACGCGAGCACTAGACGAGAATCACGATCATGTCCAAACGTTTAACGAAGGCGACGGCCCTCTCCACAGTAGCGATGAGCCTTTCCGCAGGCACACGTCCGCCTGCGTCATCCTCATCGGCGCCGAAGATTGAAGTTGGCGAGGTGCAGGTCAATTCTGACATCAAGCTGCGTCATATGGTCTATCTGCCTGCGCATCCCAAGGGCACGGTACTGTTCCTGCACGGTTTTCCGGAGACGATGTATGCGTGGAAGCCGATTGCCGAATCCCTATCCAGCGACTACGCGGTGCATGCGTTTGACTGGCCGGGCTACGGACAGTCCTCGCGTCCTGAGGCCGATCGCTTCTCCTATGCGCCGAAGGATTATGCCCATGTCCTGGAAGACTATATCCGGACGTCTGGCATCGACAGTTCGAGGCTGGTGATCTATGCCACCGATATCGGGGCACTACCGGCGCTGTTGGCAGCTTTGGAGCAACCGAATATCGCCCGGGAGATCATCGTTGGCGACTTTGCCCCGTTCAACCGCCCACAGTACATGTACGAAAGCCTGCAGGGCCTGAAGTCCAAGCCGTCGTCTGACGCCGTGCATGCAGCCATGAACAAGAACCGTGACGAAATCCTGGCAAACACATTCTTCCGAGGCATGCCGGCGGAGGAGCATTACGGGTTGTCCCAGGAGTTCAGGGACGATATGGCGAAAGGTTGGGGCAGTGAGTTCACGTCGGCAGACGCCTTCTACCACTACTATTCCTATTTCACCCGCGACCAGGACTACTTCGAAGCCAATATGGCAAAGCTGAAGGTCCCCGTAAAAGTGGTGTGGGGCGAGCGGGATATCTACATCAACAAGGAAATGGGCGTTGAGTACGCGAACCGGAACGGTGTGAAGCTTACGATTCTCCGTAACGTCGGCCATTATCCGCATTTGCAAGCGCCTAAACAGACGGTGGACGACGTTCGGGCCGCGTTTAGCGCGGGCGGCACTCCCGAGAGGGACTGAGCCAGTGCGCCGGCGTTGGCTGTCGCAAAACCCGATGGCTGCTCCACTTCGGAAGCCGGCATCGGGATTGCGCTAGAACGAACGGCGAAAGAGGGTCGGTTATGCCGAACATCGCAAGATTCAAAGCCAACGCGACGCGCAACGTCTTCCGTTCCTTGTCCGTCTGCGCCCGCGCCCCGCTGCACGCACACCCCATGTAGATCCTCCTCCATCACCGTACAAACTCTGATCGTAGCGCAAGAAGTCGCTGACCCTCGCACGCATGCCGGACGGCATCTGGTCACTGTCCGGCCGGTTTCGGTCGGTTGGGTCTGGCAGGCGGTTGACCGCTTACAGGTCTGTTGCGACCTCCACAAGTCGCTTCGCGATTGACGTTAGTGTATCGGCCTTGTAGTCGTACAGCACCTGTCCGTATGGCAATGTCAGATCGGCAATGAAGTGAACTGCGCCGATGACACGCTTTACGGGCAAGTCGGCCACTGGCGCATTGACGTGTGGCAGCAGAGCGAGCCGCGCCGGACCCGACCAGGCCCCTTTGACCTCGATATCGGTCAGCTTGTAGCCGACTAGCTGGGCAATCGCCGGTACGCCATCGACGCCTGGTACGATCTTCAGATTGACCTGTGTCGTCCGCATCTTGTCGATGATCGAATCGGACGAACACGCCCGCCTGCCTTCGACGTCGTAAAGCAGGTGTTGATGTTTGTAGCCCATGGTGCCGACCGCAACCTGGATGCTGCCGTATTCGAGTGTCCCTGTCAGCGTATCCTGGACGACGGCGAGTTTCGGCCTACCGTGCTTCTTCGGGAAACCCCAGATTTCGCGTCCGCCCGCGATCGGTGGTTCGTCGTCGAGGTACATCTGCGCCGTAAAGTTAACGTGTTCGCCCTCCAGTTTCGCTGGGATCACGATGCCGGATTCCGTATAGTCACCGAATCCTGCTGAATCAGGCATCCGGATGAACTCATAGAACGCAGTGTTGCTCCCGTCCGGTTGCAGCGGCTCCGGCAACGCATCGCGTATCGCATCCGCATCGGTCTCATACGTAATGATCAGGTACTCGCGATCGATGAACCGATAGGGTCCTCGAGGGTACGACGGCGATGCGGCGGGCATCGAAGGCAGACCCATAATAGCTTCTAGTTTCATGACTGGCTCCGTTTGGGGCATATACCGCAGTGGGATGACAGAGACTATGTGTCAGGTACGGACGCCGACGCCTGGCATCGCTTCGGGCGCTCGCCCGACTGGCGGGGCGACGTCCATCCCGGCAACACCATCACCAATGGAATGCACTTGCGTGCGAGGTGAAGCCGCAGGTGTATCGCGATGTGCGCCGTCCGCTTCATTCGAACGCGTAAAGCGCAAATGCGTGATGTCGGTCGAGAAGAACATGCTCCAGGTCCATTCGACGAAAATCCGCAGCTTGCGCCCAAGCGTCGGTATGCGCGAAAGATAGAAGGCGCGCCATAGCAGCCAGGCCGGCAGCCCTGCCACGGATATGCCATAGATCTGCGCGACGCCCTTCATGTGCCCGATTGTGGCCATCATCCCCCTTGCGACAAACGAGAACGCGCGTGTGTCGCGTCCGGCGAGCTGGCGCAGCAGGTTGTTCGCGAGTTGTCGAGCCTGCGCGACCGCATATTGGGCCGTCGGCGGGGATGGTTGGCCCGTTGCCGCGTTGCACACCAGCGCGCAATCGCCCATGGCCCAGACACAGGGCATACCGCGCACGCTCATGTCGGCCTCGGTTTCGATGCGCCCGCGCTGGGTGGGTAAGGGCAGGCGTACGCCGAGCCGTTCGACGAGCGGATTGGGTTTCGTTCCGATCGTGCAGATCACTGTCGATGCAGCAATGAACTCGCCGCCCTCCAGCGTGATGCCGTCCGCGTCGACTCGGGCAGCGCGCGTCTCAAGACGGACGTCGATACCACGGTCGGTCATTGCCTGGGCAGCCATGCGCCCGAGTGCTTCGGGCAATTCGAGTAGCAGACGGTTCGCGTCCTGCAAGAGGGTAACCGCCAGTTCGTCGTCGTGCACGAGCTCGTAGTAGTGCTTCACGCTGTGAATATAGTCAGCCAGCTCTCCTGCTACCTCGACACCGGAAAACCCGCCGCCGACGACGACAAAGTGACCGAGGCGGCGCCGGAGCGCCGGATCTGCTTCGAGTTCGATGCATGCCAGCCGGCGCAGCACCTGGTTGCGGATGAACATCGCATCTCCGACGAGTTTGAGCGGCATTGCGTGCTCTGACATGCCAGGTACCAGGGAGAGATTCGCGCGGGTACCGAATGCGAAGATCAGATGCTCGAACGCAATCTTGCGTGGACCCGCCAGCGTGGTGGCATGAATCTCGCGCCGTTCATAGTCGACGTCATAAACGGTCGCCATGATGAACCGGGATTGCCTGAGTATCTGACGAATGGGGACGATGACCTGCTCGGGAAACACTGAGGCACCCACGACCTCGGCGAGCATCGGATTGAAAGTGGAGTAGCTCTCGTCACTCACGAGCACCACGCGGTATGGCGCAGGCAACGCCTTCTCCAGCGCTTGCGCGAGCGTCGTGCCGGCAAAGCCGCCGCCGACGATCACGATGTTCTTTTCGGCATCCATATATCGACTCCTTGTGTACGCCCGGCAACCGGAGTGGCTTGCGGGTCCGTCATCCAGTGTGTGAGACGAAGCTCACGCACGCATCGTCCAGAGATCAATTTTTTGTCACAGCCCGCAGACGATGACGAGGCCGAGCCGATCGGACACACCCGCGACGAGCCGCGCGGGCGTGACCGGCTTCGTGCCTGCGTAGCCTTGCGCCAGGGCTTGTGCGTACGTCGTCTCTGCAGCTAGGGCACGCGTGCTTTCCACCTTGTTATGCTTTTCGAGCTTGGCGGCGAGATTCACCGTGTCGCCGATAACGGTGTATTCGAGGCGCCTCATGTCGCCGACGATACCGAACAGCACTGGACCGCTCGCAATACCTGCGCCGACATCCGGGGCCGGTCGGTTCGACGCCGCGCGCGCTTGGCGCCATCGGGCGATGGCGGCCATGACCTCATCGACTGCAGTGAGCGCATGGGCCGCATGACGTTCATCGGGCGCCACCGCGCCAAAGCTGGCGAGAATGCCGTCACCGAGGAACTTGTCGATACTGCCGTGGTGCGACCGGATGATTGGCACGACGAGACGCTGATATTCGCGCAGCAACTCGATCAATGCGGCCGGGGATAGCGCGCGGGATGCGGCAGTGAAGCCGCGCATGTCGAAGAATACGATGGTGGCGTCGCGCACGTCCGCCTGTGTCGGCATGTCTGCCAGGTCCGAGCGGGTGATTCGATGGACCACCGGGTCGTCGAAAAACATCGAAAGATCGGTGACGGCCTGCTGTCCCGACAGCGCCTTGATGACGAAACTGCGGGCGCGTCCGAGCGCGAGGGAAAGCACCCCGGTCGTCGCAACGATGGCCAGCACCTTGTCGAACTCGCCGCCGTAGTGGATCTGTGTCGAGCGCAGCGATGTCACATAGTCCCATGTTACCGGGTTGCCCGTACCGTGCGATAACGCATAGCCGAGGAGCAGCAGCCATCCCACAGCGGCAGTGAGTCCGGACAGCAGGACCCATACCGGCTCGAAACGCAGCGCACGCAACGCGATCAGGATGAACACATACGCGAATTCGGTGCACTTCAGATAGAACGGCGCAGGTTGCTCATATTGCAGGTGATATGCCCAGATGACCGACAGCAACAACGCCATCTCGATCACCACCGTGGCGCCCACCATCCATCGCGCGAGCTGGCCGGTCACCGCAAGATAGAGCCGCACTAGGGTTGTGACGGCGAAGATCGTGAGTCCGAGTGGCACCGCGCGAATCGGTGCGTCCGGCGAAAAACCGGGCGGCGTGATCGCATAGAGAATGGCGAGCAGCACCGCGACCAGCAACTGGACTGCGGTGACGATAAGCTCGCTGCGATGTTGCTCGCGTTCAAGCTCGCGCTGTACGCGCGGCGGCCAGTTCGTGATCGTCCCGCGGCCGTTCAGCATCGATAACGCCCTCTGGGTCATGCTCGACACGGTGGCCCTCGCTGTCAGGGCACGGGGTTAATGGTGCCGCCGACAATCTTTGCGCACGTGCCTGCCGGCAGCAGCCATTCGTCGCTGGCCGCGTCGCGTGGCGCGCGTCCAGCGCATGCGTGCTTCGCCGTTCCGCAGTCGTTCTTGCCCGCGCGCACTATCCCGAAACAGCGTTCGCGATTGAACTTGAATGGAGCCACGGTATGCTCGGTCAGGTGCGTATTGCGGTCGATCGATAGCGCGATCGCGCTGATCGCGCCAATGACCACGAACGCGTTGCTAATGCGATGGTTCATACGGCCTCCGGCAACATCCGTCGACGCTACAGGAACTCCTTGCGAATATCGACGCTCGAGCGTGCGCCGAGCGCCTCGTAGTTTTCTTGCAACCACGCTTCGGCTCGGGCGCGGCCCGCATCGCGCAGGTAACAGAGAAACGTCCAGTCCGCATTGAACTTGCTGGAGACGCCAAGAGCTGTCATGGTTTCGTCGGAACGGATCGAGTGAATCAGCATCTCCTTCATGTTGGCGGGATCGACCTTGCCGCCGCGAATCAACGACGTCACGAAGGCGATCGCGCGCAGTTCGCGCATCAGCGACGAGTTGAAGCTCACTTCGTTGATGCGGTTCATGATTTCCGCGGCGGTCTTAGGTACGCCCCGCCGTACGATCGGGTTGATATGCACGATGACGACATCTCGCGTGCCACAGTGGTAGATAAGCGGAAAGATGGCGGGATTGCCCATGTAGCCGCCGTCCCAGTAATGCTCGCCATCGATCTCCACGGCCTGGAAGAGGAACGGCAGGCAAGCCGACGCAAGCACCGCCTGCGCGGTCACTTCGTTACCTGAGAACACGCGTACCTTACCGCTCTCAACATTGGTTGCGCAGAGATACAGATGAATTGGACACGCGGCGCGAAGCGCCTCAAAGTTCACGTGACGCTCGAGCGCGTCGCGCAGTGGATTGATGTTCAGCGGATTGAACTGATACGGCGAGAACACTCGTAGCATCAGGTCGGTCATGAGGTACAGCGGCGAGTACTCGAGCGTATCGCCATTTTGCAGCAGCGTTTCCCACGGCAGCTTGCGAAAAGGGCTGGTGTACTGCGCCGCGTGGGCAATGTCGCGCCAGAAGTCGTAGAGCGCTGTGCGCGCGCGGGCCGGGCCGCCGAGCTGGAGGCCATAGGCGAGCACGGCGGCGTTCATCGCGCCCGCACTGGTGGCGCTGACCCCTTCGATCGCAATCCTGCCATCTTCGAGGAGCCGGTCGATTACGCCCCAGGCAAAGGCGCCATGCGCGCCACCGCCCTGCAACGCAAGCGTGATCGGTTTCGTGCCGGCGCGCGCCGATTCTGCGATTTTCGTCCGATTCATGAAGGACCTCTCAGTGCTGCGTCCAGCCGCCATCGACCGCGAGCGCTGTCGCGGTGATCGATGCGGCGGCGTCGGTGCTCAGAAATACGAACTTGGACGCGCTGCCGTTATCTGCGTGTATTGCCGTGTCCAAGCCAGTGGGAGATCAGATAGTCGAGCGAGAGCTTGCCGGGACCATGTAACAGCGTGACGAGCAGAAACAGACCCCAATACTGGTGATCCTTCAAGCCGACCGCACTGAGGTCCGGATATGAAATCACCGCGACGATGTTGAAGATGAATAGCCCGAACGCCGCGTAACGGCTGCCGAGGCCCAGGATGAGAAAGACTGGAAAGCCGACCTCCGCGGCCGTGCCCATCCATGCAGCCAAAGTGGGCGGGAGCAGCGGCACCGAATACTCGCCGTGAAAAAGCGCAAGCGTGGTCGACCAGCTCGCGAGCTTCGTCAGCCCCGACTGGACGAAGACAAGGCCGATCAAAATGCGAATGCCGAGGTCGAGCGCGGGCGTGACGAATGCGAATACCCGCAGGGCCACACGGTGCAGTCCGAGTGCCTTTTGGAGGGGACCGGATGGCGGCAAGGCTTGTGTCGTCGAGAGTTGCGATGAGGGCTTCATGAACAAGCCTCCGTTCGTCGATTGAACAAAAAGGAAGGTGAGCGCCGCATGACGACGCGGCGCCTGCGTGCCGCGAGCGTCAGCCGGCCTTGCCGCCGTGCCTTGCGAATTCGGAAAGCTGCAGGTGTCCGCCGGCGATCTTGCTGCAAGTTCCTTTCGGAACCAGGACCCACGCTTCCGCGTCGCGATCCACCTTCACCGTGGCCGCACAGGAGTTAGTGCTGGTCCCGCAGTCGTTCTTGCCCGCCTTTGCGATACCTGCGCATTTTTCGGTGTCGCCGGCGGCGATAGCATGCGTGCTGGCCGCCCCGATGCCCAGCGCGAGCAGGCTCGCGATCGCGCCTTGAATGATTCGTTCGCTCTTCATGATGTTTCCTCCAGAGTGGTCGTGAGGACAGGCGCAATTGCCTGTCACCCGGAGGAAGTGTGCGCAACGCGGCTCACGGGTCTGTTGCCCAATGATCAAATTTCTGTCACGGCGCACGGCACAAGGGGACTGCGTCGCTGCAAGCGCTAGACACGCGCGCATCGCGAAGTAGAATGGTTGAAGGCAAAGCGTACGTTGTACTAACCGCACGACGCAGCGTAGACGCCTGGCGGTCGAATGAAGGTGGGAGCCATGTCAAGGAATGTGCTGGTAATCGAAGACGACAACGATATAGCGCAGCTGGTCCGCATGCAGCTGGCCGGGCTTGCATGCGAGACCACTGTGGTGAACGACGGCAGAGCGGGTCTGGCTGAGTCCCTCGCGCGGCCTTACGACCTGGTGGTGCTCGATTTGATGCTTCCCGGCATCGATGGTCTCGAGATCTGCAAGCGCCTGCGTGCTGAACGCCGCTATACTCCGATCCTCATGCTGACCGCGCGCTCGACCGAGCTCGACCGTGTGCTGGGGCTCGAGCTAGGGGCGGACGACTACCTCGCCAAGCCGTTCAGCGTCCTCGAGTTCGTTGCGCGCGTGAAGGCGATCTTCCGCCTCGTCGATATGCTTGCAAGCCCGGATTCGAGCGAGCACGCGCTGATCGAATCGAAGGACCTGAAGATCGACGTCGAGAAGCGGGTGGTGACCGTGCGTGGCGCATCGGTGGAGCTGACTGCCAAGGAGTTTCAGCTTTTGGTGCATTTCGCGCGCAACCCCGGGCGTGTCTATACGCGCGGGCAGTTACTCGACCAAGTGTGGGGATACAGTCATAGCGGTTATGAGCACACCGTGAACTCGCACATCAACCGCCTGCGAGCGAAGATCGAGATCGACCCGAACTCGCCCGAATACATCCAGACAGTATGGGGCGTCGGATATAAGTTCTGCAATGCATCAGGCAGCTGACAGGCGTATGTTCGCCACCCTCTACAGCCGTCTTGCCGCTGCGCTAATGACGGTTTTTATCGCGATCGGCGCGATCATGATCCTCGCGTCGCAACGCATGCTCGAGACACAGCGTCTGTTCGAGCTCGCGACTGACCTCATCGTGGGTACGGTGCTGTTCAGCTTGATCGCTGCTCTCGTCGTGTTCCGCTTTCTGACGATCCGCCTGCGCAGGCTCGCTGCTGCCATCGAAGCGTTTCGCGCCAGCGGTTTTGCCACGCCGGCGCGGATCGAACAGGCGGGCGGGTCCGACGACGAGATCGGGCAGCTCGTTGCTGCGTTTCAGGAAATGTCGGAACGAATTGCCATGCAGCTCGCGCAACTCTCGCGTGTGGACCATGAGCGTCGCGAGCTGCTTGCCAACGTGTCGCATGATCTGAGGACGCCACTCGCGTCGATGCAGGGCTACCTCGAGACCATGCTGATCAAGGCGAATGGGCTCTCGCCCGAAGACCGGATGCGTTACCTCCAGATTGCGGTGAAGCAGTGCGAACGACTTGGCCGACTGGTGCGAGACCTGTTCGATTTGACCAAGCTTGAAGCCAACGAGGTCAGGCCTAAGGTCGAAGCGTTTCCGCTTGGCGAGCTCGCCCAGGACGTGGTGCAGAAACTGGCACTGAGCGCGCAAAGGCGTGGCCAGATGCTGAGCGCGGATGTCAGTACTGAGTGCCCGATTCGCGCCGACATCGGCATGATGGAGCGCGTCCTCGAAAACCTGATCGAGAATGCAATGCGGTATACGCCGGAGGGCGGGAAGATCAATGTCAGCGTGCGAGCCGCCGGCGAGCGGGTGGCAATGCAGGTTACCGACAGCGGGCGGGGAATCCATCCGGAGGACCTTGGCAGCGTTTTCGATCGCTACTATCGCGCCAATCGCGGACAATCCGGCGACACCGGCAACGCCGGTCTCGGCCTCGCCATCGCGCGGCGCATTGTGGAGTTGCACGGGGGGCAAATCCGTGTCGAGAGCACGCTGGGCCAAGGGACGACGTTTACCGTCGAACTGTCGGCAGCCTCGGCGGATCAGCCGGCTGGCTAGTGCTGCCCGGCGCCGAACGCGCCGCTGGATCCCAGCGCTGTCAGCTTCATGGCGATACGCGCCCGTGAGCCGTGCGGCGCCGACTTTCCATTTCGCTCGCACCAGGACCAACAGAAAAGTCCACGAGCGTGGCATCGACGATACGGCGCTGGATGAATTCGCCGAGGTGGAAATCGTGATCCGCCTGCAGCGCGAACCCGTACGCGTCGTCCACGCCGGCGCCGTCGAACAGGGCCTGAAGCATCGCGAACTCTCCACGCTCAAGGGGCTCGACTTCAACTGCGAGGCCCGGGCGCCGGATGAGCAGAAGCTCGCCTCCCGCCTGCGCATCGACGGTTTCGTCTATGCCGAGATCCGGCTGGTTGACTTGCCAGATCTTCAGAACGGGGAAGTCCGAGGCGAGCAGACGGCATGCGGGATGAAGACGAAACCTCAACATCGAGCAGTCCGTTTCGGTCAGGATCGCCAACTGGGACAGCGACAGCGGCGAATGATCCGCGGCGTGGAAAACCTCATGCATGCACCATTCGAGCGCGGCGGTGTCGGGCAGGTAACCGAGCGCCGACGAGGGAGGGAAGCTCGCCAGAAAAGCCGGAAATGAGGCCCCGAAGCACTGTATGTCCCCCCTCGGTGACGGCGTGTCATGAATGTACCGGCTCGCGGCGTGAGCAAAAAAGCGCTCGCCGACCAGGCGTTCAACCACCGGATAGACCGCCCGCAGCGCTTCGAGGAAATTGCGATACACGTTGTTGTAATAGACCGCGAGCCGTTCGCCGCTGTCGGTGCCGACGATAAGGCCCTCGGCCCGTGACGGGTCCTGCTCAAATATCGCGGCAGCAAATGCGGCCTGGATGTCATAGAGGGAAGGCATCGCAATTCTCCAGGATCGCCGTCGCTTTGCCGGCTTCTTTCATCAGCACGTCGAAGGCCGGAATGTCAGTGTCCCACTCGATCAACGTTGCGATGGGGCCAAGACGTTCGATCGTGTAGCGATAGAGCGACCATACGGGCTCGGCAACGCGTGTGCCGTGCGTGTCGATCAACAATGTGCCCGCACGGTGGTGGCCGGCCAAATGGATCTCCGTCACGGCCCCAGCGGGCAGCCCGTCGATGTAGGCGAACGGATCGACGCCGTGATTCGAGCTGTTCACATACAGGTTATTGACATCCAGCAGGATGCCGCATCCGGTGCGCCTGGCGACGAGCGAGACGAACTCGCTTTCCGGCATCGTCGAATGCCGGAACTCGACATACGTCGAAATGTTCTCGATCAGGATCTGCCTGCGCAAACGTTCCTGCACCTCGTCGATGTGGTCGCATACGACGGCGAGCGCTTCTTCGGTGAAAGGCAACGGCAGCAGATCGTTCAGAAACCGCTGCTGAACGCGTCCCCAGCTCAGGTGTTCGGAGATGAGACCCGGCTCGATCTGACGCACGAGATTGTCGAGGCGCCGCAGATGCGCCTGGTCCAGGGTCCCGGTCGAACCCAGGCAAAGCCCGACGCCGTGCAGGCTCAGCGGGTAGGCGTGGCGAACGCGCTCGAGGTAATAGAGCGGTTGCCCGCCCGCGCCGAAGTAGTTTTCGCTATGCACTTCAAACCATGCGATGGCCGGGCGTTCGGTCAGTATCCGCTGATAGTGTACGGTGCGTAATCCGACGCCCGCCGCTGCGGGAACGGACTGAGGCGACATACAGCGGGAAGGTGGAGCATGCATGGAGAAACTCGACGGGTGGCTGATGAGCGTCAGTTTCGCGCCGAGAAATCACGAAGCCGTCACGATTGCATGAACTGTTTGTCCCCGCGTACGGCGTCCAGCGCGGACGGCTGGTGCAGCGCGGGATGATGGCGTATCGTCGAAGGACTGAATCTATTCGACACGCTCACGTAGCGTGGGGGGCACTCCGTATGAGCCTCAAATCGAAGCTGGTTCTGCCGGCCGCCGCGGGTGGCCTACTGCTGCTCGCATGGCTGGCTGTCGGATGGGTGCCTGGCGTCCCTGCGGGATACGCGCGTATCGGGTTGCTCGCCGATGTCGCGACCGGTCTTGCGCTGGTGCTTGCGGCGGTCAGTGTGACGATCGATATTTTCTTGCGGCAACCGCTTCGCAACATTCTGCAGACGTATCGTTCACGGGCGGACCACGGCGAGCTCGATACCGAGAAGGATGAGATTGACGCCGTGCGAAAAGCGCTCGAGCGCGCGAGCGGCACGGTCGACGCGCTCGGCGAGGCGGTTCAGATTGCCAACGACAAAAGCAGCGAACTGGAAGCCGCGCTGCAGTACAGCGAGGAGCGCTACGTGCTGGCCATGCGGATTTCAGACGACGGCGCATGGGAATGGAACCTGCAAACTGGTCAGTTCATACTGTCGCCACGCTGGAAATGCATGCTCGGTTACACCGAGGATGACTTCCCCGATTCACTTCAGGCCTGGCGGGAGCATGTCCATCCGCTCGACCTCGCAGCCGTGGACGCGACGTTGAATTGCCGGCTGGAATCGCACGTCACCCAGTTCGAGCAACAGTTCAGGCTTCTGCATCAGGATGGGCGGTACCGGTGGGTAAGTTCGCTGGGCACGATTATCCGTCATGCCAACGGCAAGGCGTTGCGCATCGTCGCGCTGGATACGGATATCACGCGCGTCAAGCAAATCGAAAGCGTGTTGCACCACATTGTCGAGGGCACTTCAGGCACAGGCGGGGAAGCATTCTTTCGAGCGATGGTGCGCAATTTTGCCGCTGCGCTGGAAGTCCCTTGCGCTTTCGTCACCGAGTGCATAGGTTGGCCCCCAAAGCGCGTCCAGACACTTGCATACTGGCGGCGCGGCGACTTCGTAGACAACATCGAGTTCGAACTGGCCGGCACGCCTTGTGAGGCGATCTTCGATGAGGGTCGTCCTGTTTTTTATTCATCGCGCGTTCGCGAGTTGTTCCCGCGCGAAAAGGACTATGAGAGCTATTACGGTATCCCGATATTCGGCAGCCGAGGCCACATCATTGGGCATATGGCGTTCTTCAACGACGAGGTAATGAGACAGGAGGACGTTCTGACCGACGCCGTGTATCAGATATTCACGGCACGCGCGGCTGCTGAAATCGAGCGCAAGGCTGCGCTCGATCGTCTAACGCGCTTCGACGCAGCCGAGATCGCATCTCCAATGCGTGAAAGCGAGAAGACGCCAGCGACTCCACCCGTGACCAATATGTGATCTTTCATTGATGTGCGCGTGAAGTCCGCTCACGAGAATGGCTTCCAGAGGTCCAGGCTGGAGAATAAGCGCCGCGCGAGAATCGCGGGCAGTCGCTCCAGTGCTGCACCTCGAAGCGATTCGACCGCCAGCATGGGGTCGCACTTTCTCGATGGAGCAGACATGAAAACCGTTCGCAAAGCAGTTCTCTGCGCTTTGGTACCTTTGATGTGTGCGGTAGGTACGGCACACGCGCAGGGTGGTGGTATCGGACACAACGGAAGCTACGGGCCGTGGTGGGATACCCCAGTTACGATGTCGATGGACAAACTGACGCCGCAGCAGAGAGACCAGGTGATCCAGATCAAGAGCAAGATGATGCAGACCGCGATGGAGCACGAGCAGGCGATGGAAAAATCGGACAACGACTTCATGCAATCCATGATGGAGATGCAAAAGCAGCTACTCGAGCTGTTTCGAGGGCATTGATGTCAGCGGGCCTGCTCCGCCGGCAATGCGGGTGACCGTATGGTAATGCGGCAACAGGCCATGCCGAAATCTTCCTCGTCGTCGCGCTCCCTGAGAACTTTGGGGGGCGCGACGGCGATGTTCGCTTATTCTGCGTTTGCCGCACGCGTCGGCGCGGCGACCTGGTTGCCTGGACCAACTACCTGGCCGATGCGGGGACGCGGCCGCCAAGGGCTGGCCAGTTCTCATTCGGCGGAAACACATACCAGTCATCATCAATGATCGGCTTCGGGTTCGGCCAGTAGGGGACGGTCGACAGGACTGCTTCGATCTCCTTCTCGCTATCAAAGGGATCAGCGCGACTGCAGCTTGAACCCTGCGCCGCCGATACCTGCCAGGTCCACCGCCGAAATGCGATTGCGTCCCTGCTCCTTGGCCTGATAGAGCTGCGCATCTGTCAGATTGATGAACGCAGTGACGTCAATACCTTCGTTCGGCGCAACGGTGCCCACTCCGAAGCTCGCTGTGACTCGCTGACCGTGCGGCGAGCGCAGATGGGCGATGGCCTCATCCGCAATCAGATTGCGGCAACGCTCCGCGACGCGCACGGCCTCGTCGGCATCGGTTTCCGCGAGCACGAGCACGAATTCCTCGCCGCCATAGCGGCCCAGGAACGCGTTTGGACCAGCAGCTTCGCCGAGCACGCGAGCAATGCGCTTGAGACATTCGTCGCCCTGCACGTGACCGTAATAGTCGTTGTAGGACTTGAAGAAATCGATGTCGATCATGACGAGCGAAAGCGGCTTGCCTGATGCCGCTGCGCTCGCCCATTCGCGCGCGATGACCATATCGAACATGCGGCGGTTGCCGACGCCCGTCAAACTGTCAGACAGCGACAGGCGTTCCAGTTCGCGCTGGAGCTCCGCGAGCCGTTGCTCCGTGCGCTTGCGTTCGCTGATGTCGAACATGAAGCCGATCAGTGCCTCAACGTCGCCGTTTTCTTTGCGCACGACGTGGACAACGTCGCGAATCCAAACGTAGCCGCCGTCGGCCGTAAGTGCGCGATAGTCAGCTTCGTGATCGGTGCCCGCCTGCGACTGCGCGACGCAAAAATTCACCACGGACTCTCGGTCGTCCGGATGCATGCGCGCGGCCCAGTCCTCGACCGTTTTCCAGGTGGACGGCGCGTAGCCGAGCAGGGCCTCGATCTGCGGGCCGATATAGGCGAACTGCATCGTCGCCCAGTCGATTTTCCAGGGGATCGCCCGGGTGGATTCGAGCAGCGCGCGATAAACGGCCGGGTTGTCCTCCCCGGGCAGGCGCCCAGGCGGTACAAGGCTGTCCTCGTGGCGCAGGAATGCGGCCTGAAGTGGGCTGCCGGCCAAATCTTTGTTTTCGTGGCTCATCATGATCGTCCAATAACGCGTAAGTGCGTTATCGGCCGGTAGCAGCGGCGCCTTGAATGCGGCACGGAAGATCGGTCGCCAAAACCTGATACTGCGCGGCTTGCTGACCATAGGATCGACGAGTTCGTTGCACAGCGTCCACACCCTGGGTCGCGTGCTGCCCCTTGCGTCCGGCGGCCACGAACCGCCGTTCGGCCGCCGGTTCGTTGGGACGGTCAAACGGCAGCTGTGCCTTGGCGAGCGGTCAAAGTCCCCATCATTTTTTATCCTTGACCGCCTTTGTTCGTCGGACGGGCGCAGGCGCCCCATGGACTTTACGCTGTGAAGCGCGATGTCGTTCACCGTGATTCATTGCGCTTTGAGATAGCCAACGTAGTAGATGCCGATCACGGCCCCATTGGAGTCGCGAATGGGTTCATAGCCCGTTATATAGGGCTTCCCCAAGATGTTGGCCTCACCATAGTAGGCACGACCGCCGCGAATCGCCGCGATGGCCTTTCCATTCGGATCAAGGACAGTGCCGATTGCCCTTGAGCCATCATCTTTCTGCACGTTCGTTGCCACACGAACGTAGTCATCGCCGCTCTTTACAAACAACGTGGCAGTCCCGCCCATCTCCTTCTTAACCTCGTCGACTACCGCGAAGTTGTTGTTCATTTTCGTCGTACCGAAGTACAACGCCGGAACCTGCTTACCGGCAACAGCGTCCTCTCCTTTGATCCCCGGTGGCCCCAACTTGGCTGTTTTATCCTTCAGCAGAGCCATAGCTTGCTTCACGTTCTCCGGTGTCTGTGCACGGCTCATGGTTTGGGGAACAAGTGACATTGCAATTGCATACGCCGCTAGCGCCAAAAAGCGCCCGATGAAGCCCACGTTTCTTGGCATCATGTCGGTCTCCAATCCGTGTTGCCGATGGGGTGGGGCGGCAGCGTCCCCCGGACGATGGAGCGACTACTCCGATATCCTGTTTGAGTATAGCGAGTGCATTACGCGGCACTAACGAATTTATTTCAAAATCATTTCAGTAGGCGACCCAATATTCCCGGCTTCCCTCGCGCACCGTGAGAACAATGTGGCGTGCAGCTTCGCCGAGCACGCGTGCAATGCGCTTAAGACATTCGTCGCCCTGCAGGTAACCGTAATAGTCGTTGCACGATTTGAAGAAATCGATGTCGATCATGACGAGCGAAAGCGGCTTGCCGGATGCCGCCGCGCTCGCCCATTCGCGCGCCTCGGTGAGGTGGGAGAAGCCTCAGCGTTTTTAGTCCAGATAGCGCGCAGATCGGCGTCGGATCGCCGGCGCTGCTGGTTGGCGGTTACGCACTAATACGAGTACTTTCCCCATCAAGTGCAGTGCGGATCGCCAGATCCGCTCAGTCCGGCTCCACGACGTCGCACTCCTCGACTTCTGGCGCCGTTACGACGCGGTTGCGTCCTGTCGCCTTCGCCATATAAAGCGCCGCGTCGGCCCGCGCCAGGACGCCCTCCAGCGTATCACCCGACGTAACGCATTCAACCCCCGCGCTAAACGTGCAGCGCAGACCTTGATTGGGCGATCGTTCGACCGCAAGGCGCAGGTCATTCGTCAACCCCGCTGCGTCAGCCTTTCCCGCGTTGACGAACACAATCGCGAACTCCTCCCCGCCCAGCCGCCCAAAAAGGTCGCACGACCGCAGTCGCGTGGACACAGCCGATGTCACGTGCCTAAGGATTCGATCGCCGGCGGCATGGCCAAAGCCGTCGTTGACAGCTTTGAACTTATCGATGTCTAGAATGGCGATCGACAGCGGCTTGCCCGATACCAGCGCTTCGCGAAGCAAGATGTTCGCCCTCGCCATGAACGCGCGCCGCATGAGTGCGCCCGTCAGCTCATCGATACTCGCGAGCTGTTCCATCCTTCGGGTGAGCTGATCGTGCGCGAGCATCACCATGCCGGTCGACATACACGGCAACGTGACAATCGCAAGGCCGAGAAACAGAACGTTCCAGGGGGAGGGTTGCAGAAATGCCATCTGCGGCATGCCGAAGGCCACCGCGGCGGCTCGCGTGGCGTGGAATAAAGCGCCTAGATAAGCGGCCGCGGCGACGAATCGATAGGGGTAGCGCGCGCCGTCAGGCGGCGCGTGAAGCAGAGCCAAGGTACCTACAGCGATCCGTGCATAGGTGAGGAAGATGGATATGAGCGTGACTCTTGCATCGATGTTCGGAGACACGTACGTAAAGTACACCAACGCAAGGGAGACGATGACGAACGCCGCCGACTCTTCGTGGCGCGCGGAACCCTTACCAAAAAACTGACGCATACCCTGCACGAGCAACAGCACCGCCATCAACGTAATGAGCGAAGCGCCGATCATCACGAACTGTCCTGACTGAGCGCCCGCGATCAACACCCACGACGATGCAGCGGCCAATAGCGCGTGAGCCACGCACCAGCGGCCGATACCCGGCACCGCAGTCCGAAGCAGCGAACCAAGGATGGCCACGCTCATCAGGCAAGAGACAATCACGATACCTAGCAGAGCGAGGGGGCTGAGCATGAGACAGAGTAGGCGAAAGAAAGAAGACCGAAGCAGGATAAACGAGACCGCATCCTAGTCTAGGAATGAAAGAAAAACGAAATCTAATCAAGGCTCTCGCATCGCTGCGGCGGCCAGCGGTTATCTTATCTCGTGCGCGTGTCGGGAAAATGCGCGGCGAACCGCGCCGGCGTTGCCATCGCTGCTGTGGTGATATTCACGTAATGGCTCATCCGCGTTTGCGCAGCGGCTCCAGCAAGCCCCTTAGGCCGTTATGGTCCATTTCGTGCATCAGCGCGAGCAGCCGGCCCAACTCGCCCCGCGGGAACCCTTCGCGAGCCAGCCAATTCAGGTAATGCCCGGGCAGGTCGGCGATGATTCGGCCTTTATATTTGCCGAATGGCATACTGAGGGTGACAAGGCGTTCGAGGTCGGGGATTTGCATAGCGGTATTGTGCACGGCTTTCTTACGTGGGCGGCACTCGATCACAAAAAGGAGCCGTTCGGCGTCCAGCCCTGAATCGTCGACAATCTGCGGCCGGTAACAGCAGGTCCGTTGCTTGATGTCCAACCTGGGAGTCTCCCTACGATGCCAATGGCTGAATCGAAAACAATCAGTGTATCGATCCAACGAAGCCAGCAAGCCGTGTACGACTTTACGTCGCGACCTGCCTCGTTCGCACAATGGGCCTCGGGCCTCGGAAAGCTTGTCGGCAACGATGGCCCCGTATGGCGATTCGAAGGGGAGAGTGGCCCGGTGAAGATTCGCTTCACCGAACCCAATGGATACGGTGTGCTCGATCACTACGTCGAACTGCCCGATGGCACCGAGATCTATGTACCAATGCGCGTGATTTCGAATGGCAGCACGGGCGCCGAAGTGCAATTCACGCTTTTCCGCGTCCCAGGGATGACTGACGAAAAGTTTGCCGCCGACGGGGAATGGGTCATGCGCGACTTGATGAGACTTAAGGAATTGCTCGAAGCCGAGTGATCCCGTAGTTCGGGCTCGATCACGTTGCTCTTACCTGAGCGGGTACGAGACCCATCCTTATATCAAACCTCACGGCACCACCTGCGCAGACACCCGCCTCGACGAGATTGCCGACGCCGTCGAAATCACGAGATCCGCAAAGCGCTTCTCGTCCCGGGTCGCGTCCCACCTCGGCCGAGCGACGGCGATGTTGACCGCCCCGATCGCGCGGCCATGGGCATTGACGATCGCGGCGGCGGTCGAAATGTCGCTGATGAAGTATTCGTCCTCCGCATGCGCATAGCCTTGTTTGCGAATCTGCACGATGCGCTTTTTGATCCGCTGCGGTTCGTATACCGTCGACGAGGTATAGGCGATGAGACGCGAGCGGGAAAGGATGTCCTCTATTTCGCCGTCACTGAACGTTGCGAGCATCGCAAGGCCCGGCGCCGTGCAGTACGCCGGCAACCGGGAGCCCGTGATCACATGCGCGTTGAACACGTTGCGGCTCACGATGCGCAGGACAAAGACGATATCCGTATCGTCGAGCACGGTCAGATTGGTGGCTTCCTCCGTTTCCGCGCCGAGTTGCTGCAAATACGGCGTCGCGCGGCTGACGAGCTCGTTCGACGTCAGATAGTGATAGGTGAAATCGAGCAACTTCGGCGAGAGCTCATACTTGCGGCTATCGGGATCCTTGCGCAGGTAGCCGAGCACGGCGAGCGTGTACGTGAAGCGCTGCGTGGCGCTCATATCGAAGCCAGTCAACGCGGCGATTTCGGACAACGAGAGTTGCCGCTTACTGCCGTCGAATGCGGTCAATACGGACATTGCCTTCTCGACGGACTGCACGAAGAGCGGCGATGAGTTGGGATCAGCGACAACCTGCGCCGGCTGTCCCTTCGCTGCCTTCTTTCTTGATGTGTCTTTAGTGGAAGCGGTAGCCACGTTCGTCCTGAAAAGCGTGAAATACGCACATTATCGCAATCTATAAAACGATCAATCTATCCGACGCGTCGTTGCGACCATGAGCCTGTTCTTCCCCTTAGCGGCAAAAGCTCGGCCCCCAGCGCTATTTGAGTGTTCCGGAATCCCAGACGTCGCGCAGATCGCGCGAGAGCATGTGTTTCCTCACTCGCTCGCTCGGTGTCATATCGAACTGCGCGATGGCGCGGTAGTAGCGCGGCAACTGATAGCTCGCGAGCTGCTTGCGGGCCCATGCATGGAGAGACGGCCAGTCGACCGGTTCGTCCTTGAACTGGACGTTGAGCAGAATGTCCTGTTCTCCGATCGGTGACGGCACGCCGATCGCGGCGCTTGCGCGGATTGCCGGGTGCGACGCGAAGATGCGTTCGATCTCCCAAGCGGACACGTTTTCGCCGCGCACCCGCATGCTATCGGTACGGCGCCCCACGAAAAACAAATCGCCTTCGGCATCGCGCCGCGCCCAATCTCCTGTATGCAGCCGGCCTTCTCGCAAAGCGGCGCGCGTGGCTTCCTCGTTGTCGAGGTAGCAGGGCAGCAAAGCCCCTTCGACGCGGCTCGTCAACACGATTTCGCCCGGCTCACCTGGCGCTACGGGCTTGCCGTGCTCGTCGAGCAGGTCGACGTCGAGCCACGGCAAAGGTCGGCCGATCGAACCGGGCTTGTCCGTGCGGTTGAGTGTCGCGAAGCTCGAGCATTCCGTCATTCCATAGCACTCGCGCAGTCGCACGTGCAGCCGCTCTTCGATGGCGCGCCAGTTCGTTGCACCAATGCCGGCGCCCCAGGCAACACGCAGCGTATGGTTGCGCGGCTGCGCCTCCTCGGGCAACTGCATCAGAATGTCGAGCACACCGCCGAGGTAATGCAAGTGGGTTGCGCGCGCACGCGCGACGTCGTCCCAGAACCGCGATGCCGAAAAGCGGGGCACCACGTGAAGCTCGATGTCTTCGAGAAAAGGTAGCAGCAATATCTGCGCGCCGCCGATGTGACACAACGGCTCCCACAGCAGCAGGCGGTCGCCGCCGCGCACGTCGGCGACCTGTAGCACGGCCTCGCCGGCAATGCGCATCATCCTGTGTGTGAATACGACGCCCTTCGGTGCACCGGTCGTTCCCGACGTATAGATGATGCATAGCGTGTGCTCGGGCTCGAGGTTGGGTGCATCGAGCGTAATGTCTTCCTCCGACGCGTGGAACGAAGGCAGCCGTTCGCGGCGTATGCCGCGGAGGCCTGCCGCATCGACGGCGCCGGCGAATTCCTCGTCCGCGACGAGTAACGCCGGCCTCGAATGCTCGATCAGATAGGCGAGCCCGGCACCGCGGAGTCGTGTGTTGACCGGGACCCACACGATCCCGCTGACGATCAATGCATAGATGAGATGGATATGATCGACGTGATTGCCGCACATCACTGCAACGTGATCGCCCGTTTGCAGGCCCATGTCGTAAAGCCAGCGACGAAGCTGCGCAATGCGCTGAACGGTCTCGCTGCGGCTGACCGGCACGCCTTCGATGAAAAGACGCGGGCCAGCTTGCGCGTTGATGAGGCTTCTCGCGATCAGCGGCGCGCAGTCGAGCTTGTCTTCGGGATGACGTTGTGGGAACCAGTCGGGGTAGGCGTGCATGAGATTTGTAACGGCTAGTCGATGTCGTTCAGCGCGGCTCGCGCTTCAGGAATGACGAAATCCAGACGATCAGCGCGATCAGCGCGACGAGCGTCGTCGAGACGGCGGCGAGCGTCGGCGTGACGGCGAGCTGGATGTCGTCCCACATCTGCTTGGGCAATGTCGTGTTGATGCCGCCGCTCACGAAAATCGCGATGGTCAGATCGTCGAAAGAGACCAGGAATGCAAACAGCAGGGCCGCGGTCACGCTCGGTGCAATGAGCGGGATGAGAATCGTTGCCACTCGCTGTGGCGCCGATGCCCCCATGATGCGTGCCGCATCGTCGAGGCGCCAGTCGAACTGCCGGAGGCCGGCCGCCAGCGTTACCACGACGTAGGGAATGGCAAGCACTGTGTGTCCCACGATCAGACCCGCGTTCGTGCCCGTCAATCCGAGACGCGCAAGCAGGTAGAGGAGTCCGATCGCGATCACGATGCGCGGCACGATCAACGGAGCGACGAGCAACGCGAAGAGCGGCTTGCTCGCGCGCTGCCGCATTCTGGTCAGGGCCAGCGTCGCACCGAAGCCGAGCGCGAGGGAGAGCACCGCGGTGCCGATTCCGACCTCGAACGAACGCAAGACCGCGCTGCGCCAGACGGGGGACGCCGCAAATGTCGAGAACCAGCGCAAGCTGAAAAGCCGCGGCGGAAAGGCGATGTAGTCTGCCCGCGTGAATGCATAGGGGATGACCGACAGCACGGGTGCGACGAGAGCCGCCAGCACGACGAGCGTGTACGCGTGCAGCGCGCCGAAGCGCGGCGCTCGTATGCCGGATGCTTTACCTCGCTTTCGCTTCGGAATCAGCCGCCCAAGCGTGAACAGCGCACCGAATGCCCAGCTGCGCATGAGCGAGCCGCGAGCGCGCTCGGTGATTTCGCCTGTCAAAGACGAAAGACCGACGATACGGTCATACGCGATGAAAATCACGATCGAGCACAGCAGCAGTACAGTCGAGAGCGCGCCGGCGAATCGCATGTCGAACGTTTCGAGCACGGATGAGATCACGAGCTGCGCGATCATCGTCTGTGCCGGGGTGCCGAGCAACGCGGGCACGATAAAGAAGCCGAGGCTGGTGATGAACACGAGCAATCCCGCGGCCGCGACGCCGGGAGCCGACAACGGCACGAACACCGTCAGGAAGCTCACGCTGCGATCGGCGCCGAGCGTCTCGGCCGCCTGTGCGTAACGTGTATCGATGCCGCGCATGACGGGCAGCATCGTCATGACCGCGAGCGGCAGCATCGCATGCACCATACCGATCAACACGCCCGTCAGCGAAGGAACCGCGACGCCGGGATGCGAGCCGAGCCCGATCGAGTGGCCGAGGGTGGCGACGACGCCCGTCCGCGAGAGCAGGAGCATCCATGCGTAAGTCTTCACGAGATAGCTGGTCCAGAACGGAAGCATGATCCAGAGCAACCATCGTTCGCGCGAGCGTCCAGGCATTCGGCTCAGCAGATACGCGACCGGATAGCCGAGGATCACCGATAGTGCCGCCGTCGTCAGGGCGATCGAGAATGTCGTCCAGAGGACCTTCGCGTAGACCGGCGTTTGCGCGATGCGCCCGAACTGCGCGAGTCCGAATCGGCCATTCGCATCGAAGAGTCCGCCCTGCAGAATCTCACCTACCGGCACGAGAAAAAAGACCGCGAGAAACACGAGCGCTGGGACGATCGGCCAGAAGCGCAACGCACGCGCGACTAGCGACCGGCGGGGACGTTCCTGCCCGCTCATGCGGGACGCGTAGGAGAGCGTGGTCATTTCTCGAGCCTACGCATCGAGCAGCGTCGTACGCTGCGGATCCCACAGTAATCCGACGCGCTCGCCGATGCGCGGCTTCTCGTTGCGCGCGCATCGGACGTTGAAGAGGGAGCCGTCGCTCATCGTCAATTGGACGCGCGTATCGCTGCCGAAGAACACAATGTCGGAGATGACACCGGCCGAGAACCCGGCATCGGGGTCGACGAGCCGTATTGTCTCCGGCCGAACGAGCAGACAACCGCGCGCGCCGGCCATCGCCGCGCACGCATCGTGCGGCAGCGGCGCACGGCCGCCGGCTGCAAGCCGCAGCGCCGCGGACGGTGCGGCTGTGCCGGTGTCGGCCTCGGCCTCGAAAGTTCCATCGAGCAGGTTCGAGTGACCGATGAAACCGGCAACGAAACGCGTCGCGGGTCGATCGTAGAGATCGGCCGGCGTTCCGACCTGCTCGACGCGCGCCTGGTTCATGAGGCAGATCCTGTCCGACAACGTAAGCGCTTCGTCCTGATCGTGCGTGACGTAGATGAACGTCGCCCCCAGTTCCTGGTGCAGCCGCCGTATCTCGCCTTGCATGTGCTCCCGCAGTTTCTTGTCGAGCGCTCCGAGCGGCTCGTCGAGCAAGATGACGGACGGGCGATAGGCGAAGCAACGCGCGAGCGCGACGCGCTGTTGCTGACCGCCCGACAGTTCCCGCGGATAACGCCTCGCATACTCGTTCATGCGAACCATCGTCAGGGCCGCGTCGACAGCGAGGCGCAGGTCGCGCCGCGCCGTACGGCGCATTCTGAGGCCGTAAGCGACGTTGTCCCAGACCGTCATGTGCGGAAAGAGCGCATAGCTCTGAAAGACCAGACCGATGTCTCGCTTGCCCGGCACGACGTAAGTGACGTCGCGGCCGTCGATCTCGATGCGCCCTTCGGTCGGTTCAACCAGCCCGCTGATCATTTGCAGCATCGTGGTCTTGCCCGAGCCGGACGGGCCTAGCAGCGTGAGAAACTCGCCGGCCTGCACGCTGAGCTCTGTCGGCTCTAACGCTGTCGTGTCGCCGTAGCGCTTTGCGATACCGATCGTCTGAACCTTCGCGATCATCCTCGACTCCTTCGCGCCTTCAGCCGATGATCCAGCTGTTGAAGCGTTCCGTCACGCGCGCGCGGTTGTCGGCCCACCATTGCGGGCTCGGCAGGCGCATATCGCGCACGTTGGCTGGCGCGGTCGGCAGCATCGCCGCGCGTGCCGGCGGTATGCTGGCAAAAGAATCGCGGTTCGTTGGCCCGTAAGCGAGCGTTTTCGTGAGCGTCGCCTGGTCTTTCGCGTTCGCGCAAAAGCGCACGAACTGCTTGGCGTATTCAGCGTGCGGCGTTCCTTTCGGAATCGCCCATCCCTCGATTGAATAAAGCCCCTGATTCCAGACAATCTTGACCGGCGCTCCCGCATCGATCGCGGCTTGCGCGCGGCCGTTCCACGTCGACATCATGTCGACTTCGCCGCTCTGGATCGCCTGCATCGCCTGCGCGCCCGATGTCCACCATAGGTTCACGTGAGCTTTGATTCGGTCGAGGCTTTTGAACGCGCGATCTACGTCCAGCGGATAGAGCTTGTCGAGCGACACACCGTCCGCGAGCAGGGCCTGCTCGAGGGTATCGATGGGGTTGCGTCGCAAAGAGCGGCGCCCAGGGAAGCGCTTGACGTCCCAGAAGTCTGCCCACGATTGCGGGCCGCTCTGAGCGAACTTGTCGGTCCGGTACGCGAGCACCGTCGAATAGACGTCGACGCCGAGCCAATCCGACGTGATCGCCTCGGGCATCAGCGCGGGAAAATCGGACGCCTTGAGCCCGATCGGCTCCAGGAATCCTTTCGACTCGAGATAGGGGATGTCTTGCGACAACGTCAACGTGGTCACGTCCCAGATGAAGTTCTTCGTCTGCACCATCGCGGCGAACTGCGCGACGGGTTGCGATTCGCGCGCCACGCTGACGACCTTGATGCCGGTGGCCTTCTCGAACGGATCGTAGAAAGCGGCTCTATACGCGGTCGTATAGGGGCCTCCTGGATCCGATACGACGATCTGCTTCAATTCCGCGCCAGCCCAGCGGGGCAATGCGGCCGCGGCGGCCAATGCTCCCGCCCGCTGCAAGACGCGGCGGCGTATCGGATTGAATTCATGCGTCATCTTCGGTCTCCCGCCTGATTATCGAAAGGAATGCAAGCGTTCGTTGCGCCTGCACCTATTTGGCGCGGCGACGAAAAAACTCTTCCATCATGCGTGCCGGCTCACCGGAGTCGTAGGCTTCCCTCTGAATGCGCTGACCGGCTGCGATGCAATCGCGAAAGCCAGCTTCGGTCATTTCTCGGAAGCGCTGCTTGTCGAGTCGCATCGCCACAGGTGGCTTCGCAGCCAGCTCGTTTGCGATTTCGAGCGCTTTGGTGAACACCTGATCGGCGGGCACCAGGTGATGGATCAGGCCGATGCGCTCACATTCGGACGCGTCCATCAGTCGACCCGTCAGTGTCAACTCGATCGTGCGCGACATGCCGAGCATCGCATTCATGATCCAGGGGCCCGTCGTGCTCGCGATGCCAGCGTTGATCTCGGGCTGTCCCATGCGCACGCCCGGGTGGCCCACTCGAATGTCGCCCAGCAGCGCGACCTGGAACGCAGATCCGGCCGCCGTGCCGTTCAGTGCCATCACGAGCGGCTTGCTCAGGCTGCGCAATGCATCGTAATAGCGCTCCCACTCGCGTACCCAGGCCACCGCACGCTCGCCATCGAAGTCATGCGCTTCGGCCAGGTCCTGGCCGGCCGAAAACGCGCGATCGCCGGCGCCCGTCATGATGATTGCGCGGACCTCTTCGTCGCCATCGAAGCGGTGAAGCGCTTCGATGATCCGTTCACGCATAGGCGTGGTCCACGCATTCAGGCGGTCGGGACGGTTCAATGTGATCACCGCAACGCGGCCGTGATTCGACAGCAGAATGTCGTCGCTCATGGGTTATTGCATAGAAATAGTGAAATGGTGTATCCCAATATATGCCTCCGAAACGATGGCCGCAAGCGGAATGGGATACGGGTTTACGTGACGGGGACATGCCGCCGATCGGCAACTGCGGGGACGTTGAGGTGCCGCGGAACCTCGCATCGCGGGATGAACCGCGGGTGCGAGGAATCCGGCGCCAGAAAGACGATGTCTTCTTGTGGCGGTTTCGCGGCTAGCCGGATTGCCGCGCAAGGACTGGCCCGCGTTCGGGACCCGTCACGTAGTCCGGTGGACGTGGCGGGCACCGACTGCCAGAGCGATGAACGCGAGCACTACCGACACGGCGGCGAAGGTAACGTTGGCCCATAGATGCCCGACGCTGCGCGAGAGCAGGGCGACGCCGACAGCCGGCAGCGAATTGCCGGTGTAGCAACAGAGCAGGTACGCCGACAACAACTCGGCACGTCTCTCGGCAGGCGCGATTCGATTGGCTTCTTGCAGGCTTCCACGAAAGCCGAGCGCGGTCGAGACCCCGCAGAGCGCGGTTGCGACGACCAGCAGTGTGACCGAGCCGGCGATCTGTGCCCACAGCAACAGCGCGAGGCTTGGGGGAAGCAGCCACAAGCCCGCGAACATGGCGACATGCGCGGCGAGCATCGGTGTCACGATGACCGTGATCGCGCTCGCGGCGAACAGCTCGGCAACGATCGCGCCACTGAGTGCGGGGCTATGCATATGCATGCTGTCTCCGAGCAGATTCGGCAAAAGAGCGGCGTAGAACCCGAGCAACGCAAAGGTCGCGAATGCCGTGACGGCCGGGGCGATGAACGCCGTACGCCGTTCCGGCGGAACACCGATGCGCGGCTCGATCGAAAGTTCGGCAGCCGAATGAATTCGTTGCTTGATGGTTTCGCGCGACAACGCAGTCAGCACCGCGGTGGCGATGAGAACCGCCAGATAGACGACGTACACCGTGCGCAGCGGCCACGGAACGAATTGCGCAAGCAAGCCCGCGATCACTGCACCGCCAGCGAGGCCGGCGAGATTGACCGCCGCGGCTAGGCGGCTTGCGGCCGCCTTGTCGGCCGAGGGGTGGAGTTCCGCGATCCATGCCGTTGCCGTGGCGGCGCCCACTCCGATTGCGAGGCCGCTCGCCGCGCGGGCGACAAAAAGCCATGCGGGGTGCGTGGCGAGCAGGAACAGCAGCGTGCTGACAATCGCCACGGCGAGCACGGCCAGACTGACGGGCCGCCGGCCAGCCCCATCGGACACCCGGCCGAAAAGGAATAGCGCGCTAAGGTTGCCGATCACGTAAGAGGCGTAGACGAGCGTGATGGTCAGCTCGGACAGGCCGAAACTACGCTGATACAGGGGATACAGTGGCGTGACTAACGGACTGCCTGCATAAAGCACGCCGAGCACGGCGGCGCTGACGATGAGCGATGGGCGTTGTTCGAGCGTCGCTTGCCGTCGCAAAGCCTGAAGCATAGGCTTCTCCTTGGGTTCGCGTACCGTCGGACGAAGCAAGCAATCTACGTTCCGCAAGGGCAGGCCGGTCACCGCCAAACGGAGCGAAATTATGAACGTCTTGATCAATATCGACGTAGACGACCTGAGCAAGGCGATTCGCTTTTACAGCACAGCATTCAGTCTCGAAGTCGGCCGTCGTTTCGGTGACGGCGGCGTCGAACTGATCGGCAGTTCCGCGCCGATCTACCTGCTCGTCAAAGAAGCCGGGACGCCATCCTCGAGTACGGCGTTCGACGCTCGCAGATATGACCGCCATTGGACCCCCGTCCATTTGGACCTCGTCGTCGATGACATTGAGTCGGCCGTCAAGCGCGCTGTTGAAGCGGGTGCCCGGATCGAGAGCGCGATCTCTACGCACAAGTGGGAAAGGCTGGCCTTAATGGCCGACCCGTTCGGTCATGGCTTTTGCTTCGTCCAGTTCCTCGGAGCCGGCTACGACGAAATTGCAACCTAGATTGCGCCATAAAACGGAATCGCTACTCGATAATCGCAGGCCTCATACGCGCGTCGCAACGATGAACAACCGTGGAAACGGCAGTAAAACGCTGCCGTCGCTCAGGGCCGGATACGCCTCGGCAATCGCGTCGCGATAACGCGCAAGGAACCCAGCCTGCTCGGTTTGATCGAGTGGCGACAGGAAAGGACGTAATCCTGTGCCCTTGAGCCATTCGACTACGGCGTCGGCTCCACCCGCGAGCGGATGATAGTAAATCGTTCGCCAAGCATCGACGCGGCTACAAAGCGGCTTCAACAACGTGTAGTACCACTGCGCCGTATGCCGAATGCCGAGTCGCACATCTTCGAGCTTCGCCGCCCACGGACCCGACGCTGCGACTTCCCGCATCAGGCGGTGCGTCGGCTCGTCCAGATTGTCGGGCACCTGGAAGGCCAACGTGCCGCCCGCGGCGAGCTTGCCGAGCAGTTTCGGAAGCAGCGTTTCATGGCTAGGCACCCACTGCAGCACGGCATTCGCAAGAATCAGGTCGTATGGCCCGGTGTCCTCCCACGTCGTGATATCGGCAACAGCGAACCTCAAGTCCGGCAGGCGCTTGCGAGCCGCATCGATCATGTCGGGCGAGCTATCGATTCCGCTGATCGTCGCCGCCGGCGCGAGCTCGCGCAGCACTTCCGTCGAATTGCCGGGCCCGCAGCCGATATCGATCGCGACGCGAACCTGCTCCATCGGTACGGCGGCCACCAGGTCCTTCACCGGCCGCGTACGCTCCTTCTCGAACAGCATGTATTGTCGTGCACTCCAATCGGTCTTGGTTTCCACGCTTCCTGCCTCCTCATTCAATGATCCGAATTGAGCGCCCCGCGAGGGCGCGCTACCGCTATCGCCGCGATATTGCTTCTTCGACGATGGACCAATTCTGGATGCGCGGGCGCACCGAGTAAAATGAATTTATAACTGGCATTGATTCATTTTTCTGATGGGCGCAAGCCGATGAAAATCGACACTCTTGGCGTGCAGGCGTTCGTTGCCATTGCCGATGAAGGCAGCTTTCAGGGCGCGGCGGACGCGCTCCATGTCACACAGACAGCGATCACGCAGCGCTTGCGCAAGCTCGAGGACTTTCTCGGGGTCACGCTGATCGAGCGTACGACCCGCTCGTTGGCGCTTACGGAAATCGGCCGCAACTTTCTGCCCCAAGCGCGGCGCTTACTCGCCGAGCTCTCGGACGCGCTCGCCGAAATCCGCGAGACGGGTGTCGCTCGGCGCGGCGACGTTTCCATCGCGTGCGTGCCGACGGTGGGCATTCAGTATTTGCCGCGCATCCTGCAGGCCTACTCGGCACGCCATCCGCACAATCGCATCCGGATTCTCGATCATGCGTCGTCGGCCGTCGCCCAAGCCGTGTTGCGGCGCGAAGTCGAGTTCGGCATCAACATTGGTGGCGAACATTACCCGGAGCTTACAAGTGTTCCGTTGACGGTCGATCGGTTCGTGTTGATTTGTCGGGATGATCACCCTTTGGCCGAGCGTCGACGCATCGGTTGGCGGCAATTACAAGCGTATCCGTTGATCTTCGCGGGCGAAGTAAGCGGCAACCGCGCGTTGCTCGACTTAGCGCTCGAGGCAAGCCAGGTGGCGTTGCGTTCGTTCTATGAGGTGCAGCGCAGCTCGACGGCGGTCGGTCTCGTCGCCGAAGGCGTCGGCGCCGCCATCGTGCCGCGGCTCGCGATTCAGAAGGGCGCCTATCCTACGGTCCGCGTCGTGGAACTCACGCATCCGGTCATCTCGCGAACGCTCGTGCTCGTGAAGCGTAAGGCGGCTCATCTGTCGCCCGCGGCTGAGGCGCTCTACGAGATGATTCGCGGCAATAGCGATCGTCAAGGCGGCAGCGCGTAGGCCGAGCGGCCTACACAAGCGTTTTCTCGGTGCTTGCGCGACTCAAGTCACCGATTGGTGTCCGAAGTGCAACACCGTGAGTCCGTTCGCATGTCTACCGCACGTCGGCGCGTCCTCCTATGATGAGTCCATGCAGGCGGCACACTGCCGCCGACGGAGTCCGCCAAAGTGGCGGATGTGTGCTCATTGTCGCCAGGAGAAATCATGACGCAGCGTATCAACTACGTTAAGCAATCGCCGGAACTCTTCAGGAAGTTTCTGGAGGTCAACAACCAGCTGAAGGAAAGCGCAGTCGAAGAATCGATCCTCGACCTCGTCTCGCTGCGCGCATCGCAGATGAATGGCTGCGCTTTTTGCGTCGACATGCACGTCAAAGAAGCGCGTATTCACGGTGAACGTGAGTTGCGTCTGCACCATGTCGCGATCTGGCGCGAATCGACCCTCTTCTCGGCACGCGAACGCGCCGCGCTCACATGGACGGAAGTGCTGACGAAGCTTCCCGAACATGGCGTGCCCGACGACGTCTACGAGCACGTGCGGACCCAGTTCTCGGAAAAAGAGCTGTCCGACCTGACATTCGCGGTAATGATGATCAACGGATGGAACCGGGCGAGCATCGCGTTCAGAGTCGTGCCGGGTTCGTCCGACAAGGCATACGGCCTGGATAAAGCGAACCTCGCTTGAATATTCGGGATCGTCGGCCCGCGCGTGCGGGCTTTACACAATTCCGCCTTGATCCCCCGACCGCCTTCGAGTGCACGATCGGTAGCCAGATCAGCGACAGGTCAGTCACGACCGACACCGCCGGGCAGAGCCTTATCGACCTGTCCGGCGGCCCTTCCAGGTCAAAGCCAGCGAGATGTGCTCTGGCGGTCCATGTCCGCGTCTCCGTATAAATCCTTACTTGAACCGCGCAATCCGGATACTTAAGCTGTGAAACGTTTCATTTCCGCCCCTTAAAAATTCGGCGAAGCGCGACGTGGACGAACGCAAAAAGACGACCAGCACGTTGAAGGACGTGGCGAATGCCGCGGGCGTTTCGCTCGGCACGGCGTCGAAGGTTCTTGCCGGCGCCGCCAACGTCAGTGAGGCGCGTCGCAGGCTCGTATGGGAAGCCGCGCGGCGGCTCGGCTATCGCCGCAATACGCTCGCGGCGGAATTGCGCAGCAACCGGCCCACATCGATCGGCCTCGTCGTGCCCGATCTGACGAACTCGTTTTTCATCGAGCTGGTCTGCGCCCTGGAAGACCACGCCGAGAAGGCCGGCTATCGGCTCGTTCTCGCGCACGCGCAGGAGGACCCGGAGCGCGAAGCGGAGCGAATCCGCTTCGTGCTGTCGCGCCAGGTCGCCGGCATGATTCTGATTCCGTGCCATGGATACCAGCATGCCGTCGACGAGCTGCGTGAATGCGACGTGCCGCTCGTGATGGCCGATCGCGTGGACAACACCTTTCCGGCGAATACGGTCACGACGGACAGCCGCCGCGCGGCGATCGACGGCACCAGGCATCTTGTGGCGCTCGGGCACAAGCGCATCGCCTTCGTCGTCAACGCGCTCGATCTCGTCAACAGCCGCGAGCGTGTGGACGGATACCTCGAGGCGATGCGGCGGGCCGATCTCGAGCAGCACGCTCGCGTGGTCGTCTGCGGCATGACCGACGCGGAGAGCCACGCGGCGACGCTGAGCCTCTTGTCGGAGCGCGAACGGCCGACGGCTCTCTTCACCGGGGCGAACGTTGCGACGCTCGGCGCTTTGCGGGCGATTCGCGATGCCGAGTTGCGCCTGCCCGACGATATCTCGCTGCTCTCGTTCGACGATGCGCCATGGATGTCGGTGCTGCGCCCCGGCATCAGCTCGATCCATCAACCGGTGGAGGCGATCGGTCGGGCGATCTGGAATCTGCTGCACAAGCAATTGAATGGCGAGACGACGGAAATCGTGCATTTGCGCATGCGCGCCGACCTTCGCCTGCGAGAAAGCACCGGCGTAGCACGTGAGCCGGAGCAGATCGACACCGCTTCTGAATCCGAATCAGCGCCGGCTTCCGCAGTGCCGGCCGTGCGCGCATGAGAGAGGTATCGAAGGGACTGGCGCTGTAACGTTCCATTTTTTGCATGCAGGCCCACAAAATCGAGCCGTCTGGCCCGAGATTACAAAAGGAAAGGAGACAGGCAAATGGATAAGCAACGACGCATCATCTTGGCGGGTCTTGCCGCCGCACCGCTAGCGGGCGCGGCGGGCGCGATTGGGGCGCTTATCAGCCAACCCGTATTCGCTCAGACCGCTGGGAAAAAATATCGCTTCGGCTTTTCGCAGGTCACGACGGTCGAGCCCTGGCGTGTTCAATTCAACAAAGATATGAAAGCGGAAGCCGCCAAGCATCCGGGAGTCGATCTCATCATTGCCGACGCGGGGGATCGGACCGACAAGCAGAACGCGGACATGGAGAACTTCATCGCGCAGAAGATGGACGCGATCTTCATTTCACCGAAAGAATCGGCAGGGCTCACGGGCGTCGTGGAGAAGGCCTACAAGGCCGGCATTCCGGTGTTCGTGCTGGATCGCAAGGTCAATGGCGATGCCTATACGCAGTTCATCGGCGGCGACAACGTACAGATCGGCCAAAAGGCCGGAGAATTCATCGTCAAGCTGATGGGCGGTCCGGGAGCGGCCAAAGGCAATCTCGTCGAGATCTGGGGCGGCTTCGGCGCGCAGCCGGCGCATGACCGGCACGACGGGGCCTTCTCCGTGATCGGCAAGCAATCGGGCATCAAGCTCGTGGGCGAACGCGTCGATTGCGACTGGAAGCAGGACAAGGCCTACGAGTACATGAAAACCGTGCTGCGCATGAATCCGAAGATCGACGTCGTCTACGGCCACAACGATCCGATGGCCTACGGCGCGTATCTTGCGGCGAAGGACGCGGGTCGCGAAAAGAACATCAAGTTCGTCGGCATCGACGGCTTACCGCAAGAGGGTGCTACGTGGGTCGAGCAGGGATTGCTGGCCGGCACGTTCATGTATCCGACGCCAGGGGCCGAAGGTATTCGTCAAGCGTTGAAACTGCTGAGCGGCGAAAAGATTCCGAAAGAGGTGACCCTGGCCACGCAGGGCATCTTCCCCGATAACGCAAAGACCTACATCGCCAGCCACTGAGCGTCACTGAGCGTCACTGAGTGTTCCCCGAGGCGCGGCACGCAGACGGTCGCGCCTCATGGATTGCACGAGGAGCCTGAATGCAAGCAGTCGAGACGACGGCGCTGATCGAAGCAACCGGTCTTTCAATCTCATTCAACGGCAGTACCGTACTCTCGGACGTCGATTTCGGCGTGGCGGCGGGCGAGGTGCATGCACTCGTCGGCGAGAACGGCGCGGGCAAGTCGAGCTTGATGAAAATGCTCGGCGGACTCTATACGCCCGATCGCGGCACGATTCGCGTGCGCGGCGTTCCGGCGCGTCTCGCCGGCGCCAAAGACGCCATCGATGCCGGGATCGCGCTGATTCATCAAGAACTGAACCTCGTCGATACGCTGTCCGTCGTCGACAACATCTTTCTCGGCAAGGAGATCCGCACGCGGTTCGGCTTTCCCGATCGCGCCGCGATGCGTGCGTCGGCGCGCCGCGCGCTCGATCAGCTTGGCTTCCATGCGCACCCCGACACGCTCGTCGGCACGTTGCGGGTGGGCGAGAAGCAGCTCGTCGAGATCGCGAAATCGCTCGTTGCCGATGCGAGAGTGCTGATCATGGACGAGCCGACTTCGGCACTCTCCGATACTGAAACACATGCGCTGCTCGGGCTGGTCCGTCGTCTGCGCGAGCGTGGCATGGGCATCGTGCTGATCAGCCATCGGCTCAGCGAGATCTTCGAGGTGGCGGACCGCGTGACCGTGCTGCGCGACGGCCGCCGGATCTCGACACTGAGAACCGCACAGATCGAATCGTCGACGGCGCTCGTTTCGATGATGATCGGCAAGGACTTCGCGCCGCCTGAGCGCGACGCGGACGCCGCACCGCGATCGCGGAACACGGTGGTGGACGTCAGCAATCTCACGCTGCGGGCGCCGGCGAGGACGATGGTACGCGAGGTCTCGTTCTCGGTGTTCGAGGGAGAGGTGTTCGGGCTTTCCGGCTTGCTTGGCGCAGGCAAGACCGAGTTGCTCGAGGCGATTTTCGGCACGTCCGCCTATGCGCTGGAAGGAGCCGTTGCCGTGTCGGGGCATCGTCGGCCCTTCCGCTCGCCGAGCGAGGCGGCCGCAGCCGGACTGGCATTCGTGACCGAAGACCGCAAGAAGGACGGGCTCATGCTCGACCACTCGCTCGAAGCCAATTTATTGTTGCCGTCGCTGCCGCGCGTGCCGGGCTTTCCGTTCTATCGACGTGGCCGGCTCCGCGCATGGGCAGCCGAGCGGGCCCGCGCTTCGCGCGTCAAGCATCGAAGCCTCGCTCAGCCGGCAAGGACGTTGTCGGGCGGCAATCAGCAGAAGCTCATCATCGGCAAATGGCTGATGACGCGGCCGCGAATCTTGCTGCTCGACGAACCGACACGCGGCGTCGACGTCGCGGCGAAAGCCGAAATCTATCGGCAGATATTGGAGGCAGCGAGCTCGGGCGTGACCGTGATCGTTGCAAGCTCGGAGATCGACGAACTGATGCTGCTTTGCGATCGCATCCTCGTGCTGTGCGAGGGGCAGGCGAAGGGCATTCTGCCGCGCGGCGAGTTTTCGGCGGACGTCCTCATCCGCCTCGCGTCGCCATGAGCCGAGCTGGCTCGGCTCGGCTCGATCGAATCCGTCGAAACCAACGCAGCCTCGAAACGGAGAATCATCATGCTGCAAGCGCAGGACCATGCCGTCGAACAGGCTTCGCCGACGCGCACCCGTCATCTCAGCGTCCTGATGACGCACCTCAAGTACTACCTCGGGCTCATCGTGCTGCTCGTGGTCGGCGCGCTGACGTCGCCGCATGCGGGCGACGGTAGCAACATCTTCTTGTCGAGCGCCAACATCTCCGACGTGTTCCGCCAGGTGGCGAACGTCGGCGTGATGTCGATCGGCATGACGCTCGTGATCATTACCGCCGGCATCGACCTTTCCGTCGGCGCGATCATGGGTCTCGGCAGTGTGCTGACCGCGATGCTGCTGACCACGGAAGGATGGAGTCGGGCCACCAGCGCTTCGCTCGTGCTCGATGCAATCGCCGCAGCATCGGTCATCTTCATGGTGTCGCGTGCGTGGCTCGCCCGTGTTCCCGCGCAAGGCAAACGCGCGTCGGCCGCGCATGCGGTCCCCGCCGCGATCGCGCTCGTCTGCGCGGCCCTTGTCTGTGTGTACATCGCTTCGCATGCCGCGCACCGGATGCCGCTTCTCGCGGTGCTGTGGATCGTGCCGCTCGCGGGCTTCACCGTCGGCGGCATCAACGGCTGGGTCATCACGCGTGGCCGCATGCAGCCGTTCATCGTGACGCTTGCCGCGATGGTCGGCGTGCTGGGCGCCGCGCGGCTCATCGCCGGGCAGGATACCGCCGTTTATTCGATCTACAGCGGGACCAACGCATCGACCGACATCGAGGGTCTGCGCGCGCTGTTGTTCAACCTCGTACCGGTGCCTGCGCTTTTCTTTCTCGTCATAGCGCTCGTTTTCGGTTTCATCATGAACCGGACCGTCTTCGGCAAGTACCTGTACGCGATCGGCGGAAACGAAACCTGCGCGACCGTCTCGGGCCTCGACGTCAATCGCCAGAAGATGATCGCCTATGCGATCTCCGGCATGCTCTCGGCGCTCGTCGGCGTGCTCTACGCGGCACAGTACAGACAAGGCAAGGCCGACGCCGGCATGGGGTGGGAGCTCGATGCGATCGCGGCGGTGGTGATCGGCGGGACCAGTCTGATGGGAGGCATGGGGCGCATCTCGGGTACGGTCGTCGGCGTGCTGATCTTCGGCTTTCTCGGCAATATCCTCTTGCTGAACGACATCGACAGCAACACGCAATTGGTTCTCAAAGGATTGATCATCGTCATCGCTGTCTTCCTGCAGCAGACGGATATCGGGCGCATCCGCTGGATGAAACGCTAGGGCGACATGACGGGGGGGGGGCTTGCCATAGCGAGCTGATTCGGGGCACGATGCGCGGATCGTTTCGTCCCCTCACGGTTTACGCATGCCCCAATCGAATGGAAGCTCGTCGGCCAGGTTCAGTCTTCTGAAAGGCATTTTCCCGATCGGCCGCGCCGCGGCATTCCGCGATGTCCTCGCCGGAATATCGCTCGCATCGATGGATATTCCGCAAGTCCTCGGTTATGCGCGCATCGCGGGCATGCCGGCCGTGACGGGGCTCTATACGGTCTTTCTTCCGCTCGTCGCGTTCGCCTTCTTCGGCGCATCCCGTCATTTGGTGGTCGCGGCCGATTCCGCAACCGCCACCATTTTCGCAAGCCGCGTTTCGGCGATGGCGCCGATGGGAAGTGCCGAATACATCACGCTCGCAAGCTCGGTCGCGCTTATGACCGCGGCACTGTTGCTGCTTGCCCGCATTTTCAAGCTCGGCTTTCTTGCCGATTTTCTTTCCCGCACCGTGCTCATCGGCTTTCTCGCCGGCGTGGGCGTGCAAGTATCGATCGCCATGTTCGGCGATATGTTCGGCATGACGGTGCCCATCCCTTCATCGCGAAGCTTTGCGCAACTCGTCTACGTCGCCGGCCATCTTACGCAGGCCAATCCGCCGACCGTTGCGCTGACGGCGCTCGTCGTCGTCGCCATCCTCGGCTGCAAGCGCTTTTTGCCCCGTGTGCCCATGTCGCTCATCGCGGTGGTGGGCAGCATCGCGGCCAGCAAGGTTTTCGATTTCGCCGCGCACGGCATGTCGGTACTCGGTCCGGTAGCGGGCGGACTGCCGCTGCCGCGTTTTCCCGTCGTGACTTGGCAGCAGTTGCTCGACCTCGTGCCGGTCGCCGCGTCGTGCTTCGTGATGATCATCGCGCAGAGCGCCGCGGCGGCGCGGGTGTTCGCGCAGGCGCACCACGAGGAAGTCGACGCGAACGCTGACATCCTCGGGCTCGCCGCGGCCAATGCGGCGGCCGCGCTCAGCGGGACGTTCGTCGTCAACGGCAGTCCGACGCAAACGGCCATGGCCGAGCGCGCGGGCGCGCGCAGCCAGATGGGCCAACTCGCGTTCGCGGTTGTCGTCGTAGTCGTGCTGCTTTTCCTTAGCTCGTTTCTCCAATATCTGCCGCGTTGCGTGCTGGCCGGCATCGTCTTTACCATCGCGCTGGGGCTCATCAACGTTCAGGCGCTGAAAGCGATTCGAGGCGAAAGCCCCGGCGAATTTGCGCTGGCTCTGGTGACGGCCGCCGCCGTCGTTTTGGTGGGGGTCGAGCACGGCATTCTGCTCGCTGTTGCCTTATCGATGATGCGGCACGTGCGGCACAGCTATCATCCGCATACGATGGTGCTCTCTCCCGCCGCACCGGGCGGACGGTGGCTTCCCATGCCGTCGCGGCCCGGCGTCATTACCGCGCCGGGCCTCATCGTCTACCGGTTCGGCGCGGATCTGTTCTATGCTAACGATCACTTCTTTTGCTCGGAAGTCGCCGGACTCATCGAAGCGGCGCGCGAGGAGTTGCACTGGTTCGTCGTCGATGCCGGGGCCATCACCGACCTCGACTACTCCGCGGCGCGTACTGTGAGCGACTTGATACAAGATCTGCGCGTGCGCAACATCCGCGTGATTTTCGGGCGCGTCAACAGTTACTTGCGTTCGGATATGGACCGGCATGGCGTAACCGCGATCGTGGGCACATCGAACATCTTCGAAACGCTCCACGAGGCGCTTGCCGTTGTAGGGATCGAGCCGCCTGCGCACGTGAATGGCGGTCTGTAGCGCGATTTCGGCGGCCGCGGTCGCAAGTCGCGGTAAGGTGTGGGGCACACGGGAGACGCTTATGAAGATCGGGTTCATCGGCCTCGGTGTCATGGGCCAGCCAATGGCGCTCAACCTTGCGCGCGCCGGTACCGAGCTCGTCGTCTGGAATCGTACGCCGGAGCGTGCCGACGCATTGCGCGAAGCGGGCGCGCAAGTCGCCGAGAGCGTCGCGGAAGTTTGCCGGGAGGCTCGCATCGTGATCGCGATGATGGCAACCGATGCTGCATTGGACGCGGTGCTCGGCCGCGGCACCGATGCGTTCGCCGCGAACGTCGCGGGACATACGATCGTGCACATGGGCACGACGTCGGCCGACTATTCGCGCGGGCTCGAGGTCGATGTCCGCTCGGCGGGCGGCCGTTATGTCGAAGCACCGGTCTCCGGCTCGCGCAAGCCGGCCGAGGCGGGGCAGCTCGTGGCGATGATGGCGGGCGACCCGGCGGCTGTCGAGGAAGTTCGGCCGCTGCTCAAGCCGATGTGTCATGAAACGGTGGTTTGCGGCGCCGTGCCGTCCGCGCTTTTGATGAAGCTGTCGGTCAATAGCTTTCTGATTCCGATGGTGACTTCGCTTGCCGAGGCCGCGCATCTCGCGCGACGTTTCGGGCTCGACATGAAGCAGTTCCAGGCGGTGCTCGACGCGGGTCAAATGGCGAGCAGCATATCGCGCGTGAAGGTCGACAAGCTCGTGAACGAAAATTTCGAGGTCCAGGCTTCGATCGTCGACGTGCTGAAGAACAATCGGCTGGCGACTGAGGCGGCGCGCAACGCAAATCTTGCATCGCCGCTGCTGGATATCTGCTTCCAGCTGTATTCGGAGACCGTGTCGCTAGGGCACGGCAACGAGGATATGGCGGCAGTCGTGCGTGCCATCGAGGCACGAAGCGATGCGAGGCGCGGATCGGCGTGAGCAGTGGCGCTCGACCCACATTGAATCGCCGAACTCATGTGTCCGATAGTGTGACGCCTCGAGTGCGGCCTCCGCGCGTTGTAGCGTCAACTCATCGGTGAATGCTCCGAGCAGCGCGTAGTGGCTGGAATCGGGTTCGTGTGTGCCTGTCACGATTGCATCGACGACTTTGAGCTTCGTTCGCGGACCAATGTGCTGACGCGCGACACCGTCGCCCGCTTGTACCGTGCCATCGACACTTGCCGCGGCCTCCAGAGCGCGCACCACAGTGGTCCCGATGGCGACAATGCGTCCACCGCGCTTGCGTGTGGCTTCGACCAACGCGGCAGTCGCCGCGGGGATCCTGTAGCACTCGTCGAACGGCAACTTCGCATCGAGCGCCGGATCGCCAGTCGTTGACAATCCCGCCGCATGCGTCAATGTTGCGAATGCCACCCCCTTCTCACGCAATTCGCGCAACATATGCCAGTCAAGAGCAAAACCCGCCGATGGAGGTTCGAACGCAACGGGATGCGCGGCGATGGGCGTCCAGACATCCCACATCGCAAGCGGATCGACCATGTAGGAGTACTGAATTGGCTTGCCATGCACCGCGAGTTCGTGCCAGATCCGTACCGGCTCGCTTTCGAATCGGATCTCGATCAAATGCGGATGGTCGAGGAGTCGGACGATGGTAGCGTTTAGCGCTCCGAGCACGATACGCTCGCCGAGCGTCAACGGAGGCGGGGCTGGGCGAGCTTCAGTCGGCGTACGAAAATCGCCGTCGCCGAAAACGACGCAACGAAAGTCTCGAACGTCGTCGGGTTCGAGCGAAGAACGGCCGGCTAGCCGCAATTCGACGCGCGCGCCCGTGCGTTCGAGGACGCCGGACAGGCTCGCGGGCAGCGTTGCGGCATCATTGGCGATCACGCAATCGCAGCGGCGCAGCAGACCCACCAACGCACTACGAGCGCGATGCTCGATCTTCCCGTAGCGATCGACGACAAGTAGTCGTGCATTCTTCGGTCGCTGGACCGGTGTGGTTGCCGCTTCCATGCTCACATTTCTCCTTTGGCTGGCAGGTGACGCATTTCCTCGAGCGTAGATGCGATGGCGTCGGCAAATTCGCGTGCCGCGTCAGCTGGGCGCTTGAGCGTCGCGATGTCCGCGTCAGGCACCGCAAGTGCGTGGAACGGCGTATTCATATCGCCGGGATCGAGCGAAAGCACGCGAATGCGCTCGGCACGTAGTTCCTCGTCCCAAATGCGGCTCATGTGACGAAGCGCAGCCTTGCTCGCGCCATAGGCGCCCCAAGTCGGGTACGGCTCGACGGCCGCGTCGCTCGATACATTCAGTACGACTGCGCCGCCTCGCTCGCGCGCCGCGGCGGCGAGAGCGCCTAAAAGCGCCTTTGTCAGACGGAATGGTCCAAGCAGGTTCGTGGCAATCGCCACTTCGAGGTCCTCGCAATCGGTGTCGCCAAGCAACGTCAGCGGCACGGGACCGAGCGACGACGCATTGTTTACGAGTACATCGACGCCGCCGAGCACGCCGGTGATTTGCATCGCGAGCGGATAAATGTCGTCCTTGCGTGAGACGTCGGCCGCGAAGCCCGTCGCGTACGGGCGTTCGCCGGCCACAGATGCGACGCGCCCGGCGTCCCGCGCGACGAAGGCCACTCGCGCTCCGCGCGCTAGAAGCTCATCGACTAGGGCAAGGCCGAGTCCGGACGTGCCCCCGGTGATCGCGGCGCGTATGCCTGCAAGGCTGAGCGGTTGCTCCATGATCGTTCTCCTCGTCCAGGTTCTGCCGGTGCACAACCGGCGGTTTCCGTATGACCGATAATGGCGACACTGCGGTGCACGCTCCAGCGTGATGTCTAAAACTTTGTCGGAAAGTCGATACGATGGACGAAGTAGAACAGGCTGCTCACCATCTCGCCCGCAATCTCGTGGCCTTGCGACATGCGCGTTCGCTGACGCAAGACGCACTGGCAAAGGTTTCAGGGCTGCCTCGATCGACGATAGCGAACTTGGAGTCGGGCGAGGGCAATCCATCGCTCGCCGTACTGATGAAGGTCGCGGGGGCGCTTGCGGCGCCGATAGACGAGTTACTCGCATCGCCTCGCGCGAAGGTGCGGAAATGGGCAGCCAGCGAAGTGCCGGCATCGAATCGCGGCACCGGCCTGACGGTCCGGCCGCTTGTGCCCGAGCCGGTACCGGACGGCATACTCGATACGATGGCGTTCGCGCCAGGTGCATCGATGCGCGGTACGCCGCATCTTCCTGGCACGCGCGAATATTTCACCTGCTTGTCGGGCACCGTGACCGTGTTCGTCGCGGGTGAACGGCACTCGCTCGTCGCCGGGGACGTGCTCGCGTTCCCCGGCCATGTAGCGCACTCCTATCGCAACGAGGATGCGGAGCAGGCGGCGCTGGGCATTTCGATCGTCATTCTTGCCAAGGCAGGCGTGTAGCGCCAATCCATCGCCGTTCTTGCATCGGGTAGGCCTCGCGAATGAGCGCAACTGGGCTGCGAAGGCTCACCTGAAGCAAAATGTCGTCTGCGCACGTCGGCAGAGCGCCGGTCACGTCACGTATCGGCCTTCCGACCCTTTTTGTTCCTTTGCCGGCCATCGATGCCGAGTAGGGGAAAGTCAATTCGTCGTTCAAGCGAGCTCAAAGGAGCCACTGCTCATGCCCGAAACGAACGTTTCGTTCTTCAGTCGATTGTCTCTCGCGATCGGCACGTTTTTTACCATCCTCGCCGATCGTGAGTTCGCGGCCGGCGTGCTCCGCTTGCGGGAAGGCGCTGCGCCCGTCGCCGCGGCGCCCCAAGCCCCGACCGCTGCCGCGCCCGTGATCAAGGATACGGGCCCGGATGCGGCGCTTCAGCTATTGGGACTTCTTCAGCGCGAGGCGCGCTTGATCGATTTCGTCGAGGAGGACATCGCCAGCTACGCGGATGCGGACATCGGCGCGGCGGCGAGGCTCGTGCACGAAGGCTGCCGCAAGGCGCTGCGCGAGCATTTCACCATTCGCCCAGTGCGCGAAGAGGCCGAGGGCAGTCGCGTGACGTTGGCCGAGAACTTCGATGCCAAGGCAATCCGGCTCACGGGCAACGTTGTCGGCAAGCCGCCGTTCAGCGGCAGCATCAGCCATCGTGGATGGCGCGTCGAGGAGGTCCGGCTGCCGAAGCTGACGGGTAGTCACGATGCGACCGTGATTGCACCGGCGGAGATCGAGCTATGAGCGATCCGCGCTATTCGATCGGCATTGATCTCGGTACGACGCATTGCGCGCTTTCCTACGTCGATCTCTCCGCGAGCGACGGCGAGAAGACGAGCCAGGACGTCATGCCCGTCATGCAACTGGTCGGCCCGGGGGCGCTCGAAGCCCTCGATTTGCTGCCGTCCTTCCTCTATCTCCCGCATGAAAGCGAATTGACGCCGGGCGATCTCGCACTGCCGTGGACTTCGGCACGAGATTTCATCGTCGGGGAAATGGCACGCAGCCGGGGAGCCGGCACGCCGATTCGGCTCGTGTCCAGCGCGAAGAGTTGGTTATGCCATCCCGGCGTCGACCGCCGCGCCGCCATTTTGCCGAGCGACGCGCCGCCCGAGGTTGCGCGCACGTCGCCGCTCGAGAGTTCCGTCCGCTATCTCACGCATCTGCGCGAGGCGTGGGACTATGCGCACCCCGACGCGCCATTCGCCGAGCAGGCCATCACCGTGACGATTCCCGCGTCGTTCGACCCGGCCGCGAGGGAGTTGACGGCGGAGGCCGCCGAGGCGGCCGGTTACAGCCGCGCGACGCTGCTGGAAGAACCGCAAGCGGCGCTCTATAGCTGGATCCAAAAGAGCGAGGGGGCCTGGCGTAAAGAGGTACGAGTAGGCGACATCATCCTCGTCGTCGATGTCGGCGGCGGCACGACAGACTTGTCGCTGATCGCCGTCGTCGAGCGCGAGGGCAATCTCGAGCTGCATCGCGTCGCGGTCGGCGATCATATTCTGCTCGGCGGCGACAACATGGACCTTGCGCTCGCGCACGTCGTCGCGCGCAAGCTGGCCGCGCAAGGCACGCAGGCCGACGCGTGGCAATTGCGCGCACTCACCTACGCGTGCCGCTCGGCGAAGGAGACGCTGCTGACGGCGACCGATACGGACGTCGCGCCGCTCGTCGTGCCGAGCCGCGGCTCGAAGCTGATCGGCGGCTCGATCCGGACCGAGCTCACGCGCGAGGAACTGACGCAAACGATTCTCGAAGGCTTTTTCCCGCAAGTCGACGTTTCGGCGCGACCGATCAATCGGCCGAGGGCCGGCTTGACACGGCTCGGCCTGCCGTATGCGCAGGATGCGGGCATCACGAGGCATCTCGCCGCCTTTCTTGGCCGGCAGGTCGGCGCGCTCGACGAACTCGACGGCTTGAACGAGGCGCGCGTGGAAGGGGTGAGCTTCCTGCATCCGACCGCCGTTCTCTTCAATGGCGGCGTATTCAAGTCGCCGCTGTTGGTCGAGCGCATCATGCAGGCGCTGAACGGTTGGCTCGCGGCCGAAGGCTCCGCGCCTGCGCGTCTGCTCTCGGGTGCGGACTTCGACCTTGCCGTCGCGCGCGGCGCGGCTTATTACGGTTATGTGAAGCGCGGCAAAGGCGTGCGGATTCGCGGCGGCACGGCGCGTTCGTACTATGTCGGCGTCGAATCGGCGATGCCGGCCGTTCCTGGCATCGAGCCGCCGATCCAAGCGCTTTGCGTGGCGCCGTTCGGCATGGAGGAAGGCACGGACGCGGACTTGCCGGAGCAAGAGTTCGGTCTCGTCGTCGGCGAGCCCGTTCATTTCCGGTTTTTCGGCTCGTCGGTGCGCCGCCAGGATCAGGTCGGCACGATGCTCGAAGCGTGGTCGGCGGACGAGTTGCAGGAGCTCGACGCGATCGAGGCGACGCTGCCGGCGCAAGGGCGCACGGCCGGCGAAGTCGTGCCGGTCAAGCTTCATGCGCGCGTCACCGAATCGGGGACGCTCGAGCTCGAAGCGATCCCGCGCGGGACCGACGAGCGCTGGAAGGTCGAATTCGATGTGCGCGGAGGGGCCGTCGGCTGAATTCGATGAAGCAATACACGGTCGGCATCGACCTCGGCACGAGCAACACGGTCCTCGCCTATGTCGAGGCGGGATCGGAAAACATTCGTGTCTTCGACGTCGACCAGCTCGTGAGTCTCGGTGAAGTCGGCGCGCGGCCGCTTCTGCCGTCGGTGCGGTATCACCCGGCACCCGGCGAGCTCCATGAGGGCGACCTGCAATTGCCGTGGACGCGCGCCGGGCAAGACGGCGAGGTCGGCGCCGAGCCGCCGGCCGTCATCGGCCAGCTCGCCCGGGCGCTCGGCGCGCAGGTGCCGGGCCGCATCGTCACGAGCGCAAAAAGCTGGCTCTCGCATGCTTCGGTCGATCGTCTCGCGCCGATTCTGCCTTGGGGCGCCGACGACGAAGTCGGCAAGGTATCGCCCGTCATCGCGAGCGCCAGCTACCTGGCTCATCTGCGCCGCGCCTGGAACCACCGCTTTCCGCACGCTCCGCTCGAGCAGCAGGATGTCGTGCTCACGGTGCCCGCGTCGTTCGACGATGGCGCACGCGCGCTTACGCTCGAAGCGGCGCGCATCGCGAAGCTGCCCGACCTGCGGCTGCTCGAAGAGCCTCAGGCTGCGTTCTACGACTGGCTGTTCCGTCATCGCGCCACGCTGAAGGAGGAGCTTGCCGATACGCGACTGGTGCTGATTTGCGATGTCGGCGGCGGCACGACTGATCTCACGCTCATCAAAGTGCAGTTCGACAACGGCGAGCCGCAATTGACGCGCATCGGTGTGGGCAACCATCTGATGCTCGGCGGCGACAACATGGATCTCGCGCTTGCGCGGCTCGTCGAAACGCGCATTGCCTCGGGCGATACACGCTTGTCGGCGGCGAGCCTCTCGCAGCTCGTCGAGCGGTGTCGGGCGGCAAAGGAGCAGCTCCTGTCGGACGACGCACGCGACTCGGTCGCCATCACGCTGCTGTCCGCCGGAGCGAGACTGGTCGGCGGAGCGCGAACGGCCGAGCTGGACCGAGAGGAAGCGGAGCGCGTCGTCGTCGACGGATTTTTCCCCGTCGTCGAGCCAGGCGAAACGCCTCGTCGCGCGCGAGGCGCGATCGTCGAGTTCGGGTTGCCTTATGCGGCGGACCCCGCCATCACGCGACACATCGCTGCGTTCTTGAGTCGCTTCGACGGACCCTCGCGCGAAGCGTTGAAATTGCCGGAGCACGCGAGCGCGGCCGCGGCCATGCCGGATACGTTGTTGCTCAATGGCGGCGTCTTTCGCAGCCAGCTGCTCTCGGACCGTCTCGCCGACACGATCGGCGCATGGCGCCAACGGCCGTTGCACGTCCTGCGCAACGATCATCCCGATGTGGCCGTCGCGCGCGGCGCCGTTGCCTATAGCCTCGCTCGCAAAGGTTTTGCGCCAAGGATCGGAGGCGGCTCGCCGCGCAGCTACATGCTCGTGCTCGATGAGGACGGCGACGTGAAGCGCGGTGTCTGTCTTTTGCCCAGGGGGACCGAGGAGGGGCACGAGGTGCGTCTCGAGGATCGGCTCTTTGCGCTGCGGCTCGGGCACCCCGTGCGTTTCCATCTGGTTTCGACCGCGGCCGATACGGCCTACCGGCATGGCGAGCTCGTCGATCTCTCGACGGGCGACTTCGTGCGATTGCCGCCGATCGCGACCGTCGTGCAGCCGCAGGGGACGGGCGAGGCGCGCGAAACGCCGGTCAAGCTCGCGACCTCGCTCACCGAGGTGGGCACCCTCGAGATGCATTGCGTCGGCGCCGACGACCCCGCGCAACGATGGCTGCTCGAGTTCCAATTGCGGCAGGGCGAACTCGGTGCGGAGGCCGCGTCCGCGTCTGAAACGGCGGCGCATTCGTCGCTCGAAGCGGCGATCGCGCCTATCGATCGAGCGTTCGGCGCACGCGCAGCCGGCGTCGATCCGAAGGAAACGAAGCGGTTGCGCTCGCGGCTCGAGGAACTGCTCGGGCCGCGCGAAAGTTGGGACAGCGCATTGCTTCGCGAGATGTTCGGTGCGCTTTGGGAGCGCGCGCGTCGGCGGCGGCGCTCCGCGGACCATGAGCGGATATGGCTCAATCTGGCTGGGTACTGCATTCGCCCCGGTTTCGGTTATCCGCTCGACGATTGGCGCGTCGATCAACTCTGGTCGCTCTTCGACGACGGCATTCAATACGTCAACGACGGCCGCGTCTGGTCCGAATGGTGGACGCTCTGGCGCCGCGCGGCGGGCGGCCTCGGCGAAGAGGCGCAACTGCAGTTGCTTGATGCGATGGCTTATCTCGATCCGGCCAACATGAAGCGACGCAAAATGCCGTTCGATCCCGCGAAGGTCGGCCATGCCGACATGGTCCTCGTCTCCGCATCGCTCGAGCGAATACCGGTCGAGCGCAAGATCGAGATGGCGGAGCGGCTGCTCGACCGACTTCGCAAGCCCTCGGAGAATCAGCAGCAGTGGTGGGCGATCGGCCGGATCGGCACGCGTCGACCGTTCTACGGCAGTGCGCATGGCGTGGTGCCGCCCGAAGTCGCGACGCGATGGCTGGAAGCGATTCTGGCGCTGGATTGGAAGAAGGTCGAATCGGCCGTCTTTGCCGCGCTTCAGATCGCTCGCGTGACGGGCGACCGGGCCCGAGACCTGCCGCTCGAAGTCCGCGAGACCGTCGCGCGTCGGTTGCAGGCGGCGAACGCGCCGCCGCGATGGGTGCGGATGGTCAGCGAGGTGGTGGAGCTCGACGACGCCGACTCGGTGCGCGTTTTCGGCGAGACGCTGCCCGCCGGTTTGAAGCTGATCGGCGGCTGACGTCGTGCTTCGCTCGCGAAAGCCGAGCGCAATCCGCTACGGCCGGGCCGCGACTTCGTCGAGATGAGAGAGGAGGTCGGCGGGGTCTTCATAGACGCGCAGGGCGCCCGCCTTCTCGAGCTCGTCGGTGCCATAGCCTCCCGAGAGCAGTCCCACGCCGAGGGCCCGGCATCGACGCGCCGCCAGCATGTCCCAGACGCTGTCACCCACCACGACCGTATGTTCGATCGGCACACCTAACCGATCGGCAGCCGCGAGAAAGAGATCGGGGTCGGGCTTCGCGTGCTTGACTTGATCGCGCGTGACGACGACGGCTGCTTCCGGGTCGACGCCGAGCGCTTCGAGGTTGAACTTCGCCGTTTCCATCCGCCCGCTCGTCGCGATCGCCCATCGAATCTTTGCGCGCGTCAGCGCTTCGAGCAGCGCGATGGCGCCCGGCAGCGGCTTCACCTCGCTACGCAGGCGTTGATACGCTGCCGTATGGGCGACGCGCAGACGCTCGACTCGATCCTCGTTGAATTGATCGTGCGTTTCGCGCAGGAGCTGGTTGACGAAGAGACCTCCGCTCATGCCGATCTTGCGGTGAATGCGCCAGACGGAAAGATCGATGCCCTCCGAGTCGAGCGCCTCCTTCCAGGCGAGCACATGCTGATAGACGCTGTCGACGAGCGTACCGTCGAGGTCGAAAAGAAACGATGTCTCGATGCGCATGGGTGGATGATCCTCTTCCTCAGGTTCGCTCAACGCCTCAGGCGTCGAGTCGTGATGTCGGGACTGCGCAGCAACGTGCGTACCGCGCGGCTCAATCCTCTCCGATATGCGCTTCGCCGTGACCGCTGAGCCCACGCGTATCGGGTGCGAGCTGCGCGAAGATCCACGCCGAAGACGCGGTGATGATGCCGACGCATGCGTACGTCGCATGAAACGCCACGAGCGTTTCATTGGACGATTGATGGCCGAACAACGACGTGAAGGTGCCGAGCAGCGCGCCGGCCACGGTGACGCCGAGGCTCATCGAGAGCATCTGCGCCAGCGAAAATAGGCTGTTGCCGCTGCTCGCCCCGGCGGTGCCGAGGTCCTTGAGCGTGAGGGTGTTCATGGCGGTGAACTGCATCGAATTGAAACCGCCGAAGATCGCAAACTGCACGATGTGCAGCCAAATGGGCTGATTTGGCGCGACGAGCGCGAAGCTCGCCATCGTCAGGCCGACGATCACCGTGTTGACGAGCAGCACCGAGCGGTACCCGTACCGGGTGATCAGTTCGACGACGATGCGCTTCGACGCCATGCCGGCAGCAGCGGCCGGCAACATCATCAGGCCGGCGTGAAACGGCGAATAGCCGAGGCTCACTTGGAGCAGAAGCGGCAGCAGGTACGGCATCGCCCCACTGCCGATGCGCGCGAAGAGGTTTCCGAGGAGACCGACCCGAAAAGTCGGGATCTGAAACAGGTCGAGCGAGAACAGCGGCTCCGCGCTGCGCGCGGCGTGCAATGCGTACCCCGTCAGGCAAGCGAACGCGAAGATGAGCAGCACGAGGACGATGGCATGCTGGAGCCCGAGCTCCGCGAGACCATCGAGCGCGACCGTGAGCGCCAGCATCGCCAGCGCGAGCATCGCATAGCCTTTGATGTCGAAGCCGCCGGCCGAAGGCAATGGCTCGCCGAGCATAAAGAGCGCCGTGGCCGCGCAGCCGACGACGCCGACCGGCACATTGATCAGAAAGACCCAATGCCATGACGCGACGTCGGTCAGCCAGCCGCCGAGCGTCGGGCCGATCAGCGGGCCGACGAGACCCGGGATGGCAACGAAGCTGAGCGCCGCCAGGTATCGCTCGCGCGGAAACGTGCGCAGAATCGCGAGGCGCCCGACAGGCAGAAGCATGGCGCCGCCGACGCCTTGCAACACGCGCGACGCGACCAACTGCCAAAGCGCGCGCGAGCTCGCGCAAAAGAGCGACCCCACCGTGAAAACGAGGATCGCGGCGAAGAATACGCGCCGCGTGCCGAGGCGATCGGCGAGAAAGCCCGAAACGGGGATCATCAGCGCCATCGTCAGCGAGTAGGCGACGACGACCGATTGCATACGTAACGGCAACTCGCCGAGACTGCGCGCCATCGCGGGCAGGGCCGTGTTGACGATCGTGGTATCGAGCGTCTGCATGAAGAACCCCGTGGCGACGAGCCATAGCGTGATCGTCAATTTGCGCTCGTGCGCTTTGTCTGGCTCGATCTCGGTCTCGGTCGTGATGTCGCGCATGGGGTATGGGACGATGGGGCTGCTCGGGAAGACGATAAAACGATGGGTAAAAAATGTCCGACTATTTTAGCGGCTTCCCTCAATCCGATTCGGTCAGGCGCGCATGGCGTCGCCAGGTTGGTCCGCACCGCTACCGGCTGCGTCGTCATGCTTCGGTCGGCGCACTGCCCGCAACTTCCCGCTGCCACCGCCCCCGCAGAAGAATTGCTCGCCGCCATCGGACTCGAGCCCCGAGACATTGACGCCTTCCGGCATTTCGATGGATTCGAACACTTCGCCCGTTTGCGGGTCGATTCGCCGCAACTCACTCGCGTCGTCTTCCCAAGTTCCGTGCCAGAGCTCGCCGTCGACCCAGGTCACGCCGGTGACGAAGCGGTTCGACTCGATGGCGCGAAGAATGGCGCCTGTTTCCGGGTCGACCTGATAAATCTTGCGCTCGCGATAGCGCCCGACCCAGAGCGTTCCTTCCGCCCATGCGAGCCCCGAGTTGCCGCCTCCGCCCGGCGCGGGAATCGTGGCGATCACACGCCCGGTCTTGCGATCGATCTTGTGGATGCGGTCGTCGGCGATTTGAAAGAGATGCTCTCCGTCGAACGCCGTTCCCGCACGCGACTCGACGTCGATCGAGCGTAGCGTTTCCCCGCTCGACGGGTCCAACGCCTGCAGCTTGTCGCCGGTCGCGAACCAGACATGCTGGCCGTCATAGCTGACGCCGTGCACGCCATCGACGCCGGGAAAGGGGCCATACTCGCGGATGATTTCGGCTGCCGATCGTTTCATGCACGTCTCCTGAGGTGTTCGTCATTCACTAGACTAGCCGAGCGGGGAGCAACAACGTGGTCGCCAAGGCCGGCATGGGCGGCGCCATCCAACGACGGGCCCGTCCGCGGCCGACCGATTGCACCTTGCCGCTCTGAGCGAGCGAATCGAGTGCCCGCTGCACGGTGCGCTGACTGGCGCCGAGCGCAAGCGCCACGGCGGAACTCGACCACGATTCGCCGTCCGCCAGCAATGCGAGAACGGCCGCGTGCTTCTCTTCGACGGGCCGCGCCAACACGACGATCTCGCGAGCATGCTGCGGGATCAGCGCAAATCCTCTTTTCGTCGCGACCACCTCAGCGAGCGGCCGAATGGCTGCGCGCAGCCGTGCCATCTCCACCCGCAGCCGCATGCGATGCGATTCATCGGGGAGCTTCGTCCGGAATGCATCGGCGATCAATGCGTTTCGGGGCACGTCTTCGGGCCATGCCTCGGCGAGGGCGCGGGCGAGCGCGAACAACACCGGTCGCCGTGCAAGACGGATCGCGGGGGCTGCGTTGCAGGCGACGATATGCCGGCAAGCGTCCACGACGAGCGTGCCCGACATCATCAGCGCTTCGACTTCTTCGAGCAGTAGCGGATGCGCTTGCCCGTGCGCGATCAGCCGCGCCGCCGGCGTCGACAGCAGGAGGGCCGCGCTCTCGACTTCCGCTTTTAGCGCAGGAATGCCCGAATGGGCCGCGGCGTGTCGGGCGCGGACGAGCGCGGCACGCGCGGCCTTTGCCTGAAGGCGCCGCATCGCCATGCCCGCGACGATCAACTCATGCGCCGCCTTCAACGCGGGCGGGAACGGTGCGGCGTCGAATCCGACGAGCAAGCGCTCGGCATCCTCGAGGCGGCCGATCAGCAAGAGGCGCCGGACTTCGAGGTACCGCGCGTGGGCTGCGTTCAGTCGATCGCCATGCGCTTCGAGCGTCGCGCGTGCTGCGTCCAGCGCCTTCGCTGGCCAGTTGAGCTCGCGCGAAGCGAGCGCGATCTCGGCCTCGGCGACGACACACCTTGCGCGGGCCAACGCTTCCTTAGGACCGAAGGCGCGCGCCGCGCTGCGCATCAGCGCTTTCGCTCGCGCCAAGTCTCCGAGCTGAGCCATGGCAATGCCTCGAAGCGCGAGCGCGGGCGCGTCGCCGCGCAGCGCGACGCGATTCAGCGCGCCGAGCGCATCTCCGGCCGCGAGCGCGCGTGCCGCGGCTTCGATCAGCGAGTCCATCCGAATCGCGCCAAAGTTGTCACTCCCTCTCGTCAGACGCCCGGCCCTAATCTATCACCACGCTCACCAACTAGCACGTCGAATCGGGGACCGACCGAGCGACGAAACCCGACGAAACCCCTTAGGAGGAAGGAATGGCAACGACACATGCAACCGGCACCCGTGACGAGTGGCTTGCGGCGCGGATCAAGCTGCTCGAGGCCGAGAAGGAGCTGACGCGACGCGGCGACGAACTGGCGACGCAGCGGCAGGCACTGCCGTGGGTCCGCGTCGAGAAGGACTACCGGTTCGACACCGAGGAAGGCAACGTTTCGCTGGCGGATCTGTTCAAAGGGCGCTCGCAACTACTCGTCTACCACTTCATGTTTGGGCCCGATTACCAAGCGGGGTGCCCGGCATGCTCGACGATCGCGGATGGATTCAACGGCTTCGCCATTCACCTCGCGAACCACGACGTCATGCTGATGGCGGTATCGCGAGCGCCTTTCGCGAAGCTGCAGGCGTACAAGCAGCGGATGGGCTGGACGTTTCCTTGGGCGTCGTCGCTCGGCAGCGAGTTCAATTTCGACTTCAACGTGTCGGTGACCGAGGAGCAGCAGCGCAAGGGCGACGTCGAATACAACTACGAGCGCGGCGGTCATGCCATGGATATGAAGGAGCCGCCGGAACCGGTCGTACGGTTTGCGAGTTCATGCGGCACCGACGCGGCGACCTACACGCGCGATCGGCCCGGCATGAGCGCATTCATCCTCGAGGACGGTGTCGTCTATCACACCTACTCGACTTATGCGCGAGGACTGGACGGCCTCTGGGGCATGTACCAGTGGCTCGATCGCGCGCCGAAAGGACGCAACGAAGCGGACGGCCTCTGGTGGCTTCGCCATGACGAGTACGAAACGCGTTGAGGCAGCGTTCAAAATGAGCATGAGGGAAGACCATCCCGCGGAGCGGGCGATACCGCGGCCCATCGCCTCGGAATTCGCCTCCCAGCGAGCCCTGTTCGGCACGTCGGCTCTGCTGTTCGTCATCGGCGCGGCGATCACGGTCGTCTGGTCCGCATCGATGTCGGCCATGCACGGAATGCCGATGGCGGGCGGCTGGTCGATGTCGATGGCCTGGATGCGGATGCCCGATCAGACATGGCTCGGCTTCGCCGCATCGTTCGTCGGCATGTGGGTCGCCATGATGACGGCAATGATGATGCCGTCGCTGGTGCCGATGCTCCTGCGCTACGGCCGGGCGATCGATGTCCGGGGCGCGAGACGGCTAGCGTGGCTGACATCGATTGTCGGTGCGGGCTATTTCTTCGTGTGGACGCTTATCGGCATGGCGGTTTTTGCGATTGGCGTCACGCTTGCCGCAGCCGAGATGGCCTGGCCGGCGCTGGCGCGCGCGGTTCCGATCGCGAGCGGTATGGCCGTGGTAGCTGCCGGAGGGCTCCAGTTCACCGCGTGGAACATGCGCCACCTCGCCTGCTGCCGCGAGGCACCGGGGCGCGATCGCAAATTGCGCCCCGACGCCGGCACGGCATGGCTCCACGGTTTGCGTCTTGGTCTGCATTGCTGCTATTGCTCGCTCGGGTTGACGGCGGTTTTGCTCGTCGTTGGGATGATGGACTTGCGCATGATGACTGTCGTGACGGTTGCCATTACCACCGAACGTCTCGCGCCGGGCGGCGAGCGTATCGCAAGGGCCATCGGTGCCGTTGTCGCCGTGGTGGGACTGGGCCTGATCATGCATGCCGGCTTGCAGGGGTGACGCATCGCGGCTATTTGCCTTTTCAGCGTCGCGAGGAGTATTGTCGGAGGCGGGCGTATTTCGAGATAGGAACAGCGGGTGAGGTATGATGGTGGAACATGTATGTTCCATTTGATGGACCTCCCATGAGGGATACCGACGTGCTTTACGGCGAGGACGCGCAGGCGCTGCGCAAGAAGGCCGGGCTCACGCAGACGCAGCTCGCGGAGCGCTGGGGCCTCACGCGACAGCAAATCGGTCGCTACGAAAAGACGGGACAGACAGTTCCGCCAAAGGAGGCCGACGCGTATCGAGGCTTGGTGCTTACCGTGCAGCGTAATGCAACATAGAAATTGCATTTGACGTCTGGGTGCGCTACCATGGATCCCCTCACCGAATTTCCTCGACGCGCGATGACGGCTATCGTTTTTGACACGCTTGCTTACGCTGAAAAGCTCGAGGCCGCTGGCTTTACGCACGAGCAGGCCAAGGGCCAGGCGCACGCATTGCGCGAAATGATCGATGATCAGATTGCGACGAAGCAAGACCTGGCCGCGCTCGATGCGAGTGTCTCGGCAAGGCTGTCCGAGATGAAAGCCGAGTTGATCAAGTGGTACATCGGCACGACGTTCGGCATGACCGCCTTGGTCGTCGGGCTGCTCAAGCTCATTCACTAGTCCGCCGTTCTTCTCAAACGGCGGCGTCGGCAAAAGCTCGCAACGAACCGGTTCGCAATCTTCATGCCGCGTTGCATAGTGATGCAGCATCCAGCTCAATCTTTTCCCAATTCACGAGTTAGCGATAGATTGCTTGGCTGCGTTAAATACAGAAAGAACGGCCTTTATATTTATTATTGACAAATACCTTACTATTTTCGGGGCGGGCGATTAAGCACGTAAAGCTCCGGCAATAGAAAAGATTTCGCTCCCGTGTTGTTCGCAGAGCGCCAGCCTAGTGCCTACGCTCAAGCCGAAGACGAAGCCGCGCCTTGACAAGCCGCGCGTTCCCACCTAATTTCATAACGCCGATCTTATCGGTATCTATGCATTACCCTCCGAAATTATTTATCAAAATCGCTTAACAGACGTTTCGCATCACGCAGTATTAATTTGTGCGGTTCGATAGTCAGGCTCTTGGTTGTGTCGAGAAGAGGGCTGAAGGTCGACCGTCGTCTGCTATTGCGCGCCGAAAAAAACGACGCGTATGGAAGGCGGCGGTCATCGAGAAACGGCAACTCAACTTCCAAGGACGAACAATGAAGAAGCGAGATAGGAGTGGTACACCGGGGCTCGAGCGTCGTTGTGGCGGCGGGCTCTGGCTCGGTGCGATTGCGGCGGCAGCGCTTGCGCTTGCCGGGTGTGGCGGTGGCGACGGCGGCTCGCCGGTGACGGCGAGCGCGAATGCCCAGCAACCCACGGCAGCGCAGTCAGCCGGTGAGCAGCAGGCGATGGCCGATGCGCCTTTCGTGGATCAGATAGCCTATTCGACGAACGCGGGCGACAGTCTCGATCCGACGCACGTATCGGAGAAGGCAGCCGTCATGCATCACGTTTGGACTTCGGGCAATACGACGATTCACTACACGACGACGACGGGCCATCTGACGGCCTTCGATCTTGGCGGCAAGCCGGAAGCGACGATGTCGTACGTCGCCTACACGGCGCCGAGCAAGGACGGGACGCCTCGCCCGGTCACGTTCTTCTACAACGGTGGCCCGGGCTCCTCATCGATCTGGCTGCGGCTTGGCTCGTTCGCCCCTACGCGCGTGGCCACGCCTGATCCACTGATGACGAATTGGCCGAATTTCCCGCTCGTGGACAATGCGCAGAGCCTTATCGATACAACCGACATGGTCTTCATCGACCCGCCGGGCACGGGGCTCTCGGAGGCCATTGCGCCCAACACGAACCAGAAGTTCTGGGGTAGCGATCCCGATGTCAATGTCATGCGCGACTTCATTCGTCGCTATATCGCGGCGAACAGCCGGAGCAATTCGCCGCTGTACCTGTATGGCGAATCGTATGGCACGCCGCGCACGGACATGCTGGCGCTCGCACTCGAATCCGCCGGCGTCCATCTGACGGGGATCATGCTGCAGTCGTCGATCCTGAACTACTTCGCCGATGCGATCGAAGCGGTCGCGATCCTCAGCGGCAACACGATCGACATGAATGCGCTCAAGCTCGACACCGATACGTTGAGCGGCTATTACCCCGGATATGCGGCGGTGGCGGCCTACTTCAATCAACTGTCGCTGCCGGTTCAAGTGGACCCGGCGTTGTTTGCGTTCCAGTCGGAGTTGTTCGCGACGACCCACTATAGTGACTTCACGAAGTATGCGCAGTCGTGGGTACTGAGCCAGCTCGGCGTGCCGACGTTCCTGGGCACGCCGGTTTTCCCGAGCGCACCTACGCTGGCTTCGTGGACGTGGTCGTCGGGCTTGTCGTTCCAGGCGCTGAATGGTTATTTCAACATCAATCCATTCAACAACGAACTGCTGCCGGGCACGACGATCGGCCGCTACGACGGACGCGTCTCGCTGCCCGATAGCGATCCGCGACTGCAAACCGACGGCGATCCTTCGGATATCTTGATTTCGCAGCCGTTCACGACGGCCCTCGCGACGCAGATGCCGACGTATCTCGGCTATACGGCGCCGAACGCCACGTACATGCCGTTGAACGACAACATCATTAACGTCTGGAATTTCTCGCACGACGGCCAGCCGCTGCCCGATACGATTCCCGATCTGCTGGCGGCGATCGAGCTCAACCCGCAGTTGCAGGTGCTTGCGTTGAACGGTTATCACGATCTCGCCACGCCGTTCTTCAACACGGAGAAACAGCTCGCACGTTTGCAGACGGTGCAAGGGTTCAATCCGAACCTGCAGGTGACGTTCTATCCGGGCGGCCACATGATCTATCTCGACGACAACGCACGCCCGAAAATGAAGTCGGATCTGCGTGACTTCTATGCCGGACAGCCGGCGCCCGGCGCACTCGGACTTTGGATGCTGCCGCCGCCGTGGAGAGACGAAAGCCCGGCGGGCACGCCGACGCTGGCGGCACAGTCCTCGACGCAGTAACCGGCGATTGCCGGTTTCTTCAGCTACCCTTTATAGAGAGCGGATCATGTCACCAATCGATATGCTGCGAAGACTTTCTATCTTGATGCTATTGAGCGTGCTGGCCGGTGGTGTTGGTGCGGCCACGCTTCAATCGGTTGCGCCTGTCCAACTGCCGCATCGCGGCAGCGGGGTCGATGGCCCGTACTTCCCGCGAACGCGGGTTACGGCGACGATGCCGACGACGGGCAACGATCTGGCCCAACAGGCGCAGCAGCGGCTCGACGCACGCCTTGGCGCTAACACGGTGCTCAGCAATGGCGCTGCGATAACCAAGACGCAAGCCCAAGCGAATGGGCTCGGCTATATCGCCAAGCACTTCGACCAGATCGACACGACGCACAGCGGGCGCGTCACGATGAGCGACGTCAGGCAGTACCTGCAGCAGCGTCAACGGCAATAGAGACGCGTCGACACCCATCATGGGAGCGTCATGCTGCCCGCACGCGGTTTTCTCGCGCGGGCAGTTTTTCTTTGCGCTGCGGGCGGAAACGGGGAACAATGAGAAAATGACCCGGGGCGCAAACGCGCCGCCCGGCCGTTAGCCGGTATCGATAACGACGCTCACCACATGGGGATCGCAATGCGTCTTTTGCTCGCTTTGGTTTTGCCGTGGTTCCAGTTTTTCACGATCGGCCGTCCGTTCGCTGGAATCATCTGTCTCCTGCTCCAACTCACGGTTATTGGTTGGGTGCCCGCCGCTATCTGGTCCGTTTATGCGTTGAGCCAATACAAGACGGACAAGAAGATCGAGCGCGCGTTGGGGAGCCGCGGCTGAGACGCTCCCAACGATCGAGGTGCCCCTTCCGGTCCAACAATGAAGCCATAGACATCCGTGTCGACACCTATGTTTCCGAAACGTCTCGCGGCAAAGATCGCGATGCCGGTGAGTATGTCGGGAGGAGCTATCCTCGTCTTGTGCGCGAGCTTCTCCACAACGTATGCGCATGCTGGCAGTTCATTGGACTGTCAAAAACTCAACGCGGCGACGAGCGGCCCGGACAACAATTTCAGACCGCCGGCTTCAGCGACGGTCACGGGATCGGGGCGTGCCTATTTCTATTCGGCTCCCGCCCCTCAATGCCTGACCAAGCGAACCTTTATCGTTCCCGGCGACGTCGTGGCGGTCTATAAGCCATACAAGACGTGGTACCAAGTGATGTATGTGAACAAGTCCGGTGAGGATTTCCAAGGGTGGGTCGAGGAAGGTCGTCTACGCTTGGACGGCCAATTGGGCGGCGGCGATCAGTAGTCGGACGCGCTTCATGCTTCGTCGCGGGGCCAGCCATCTGATCACCCGATCCGCGCCACGAACTCCCGGTCGATGTTGTCGATCCGCGCGCATCCGATCAACGCGAGATCCACGTCGATCTCCCGCCGCAGCAGTCGCAGCGCATGCCGGACGCCAGCCTCGCCGCCCACCGCGAGCCCATACATAGCGGGCCGGCCGACGAGAACGAACCGCGCACCCAGTGCGAGTGCTTTCAGCACGTCGGTGCCGCGGCGCACCCCGCCATCGAGAATGACGGCCATGTCGCCCGCGACCGCGGCGATCTCGGGCAGCGCGTCGAGCGTGGCGACGGCACCGTCGAGTTGCCGGCCGCCATGGTTCGACACGATCACCCCATCGGCGCCGGCCTCTTTCGCGCGCCGTGCATCACCCGGATGAAGGATGCCTTTGATCAGCAGCTTGCCCTTCCACTGCGTCCGTAACCAGTCGATATCGCTCCAGTTGAGCGCCGCGCGTCCGCTGCGGTGATCGCCGGTGGCCCCAGTGACGATAGGCCCGCCGCGCGTTGCGGTGAAATTCTCGAAGTGCGGGATGCCCCGTGTGGCCAGCGTTCGCGCGAACGTGGACCACATCCAGCGCGGCCTGGCGAGCCCGCCGAGCACGAGCCGAGTGCTCAAGCGCAGCGGCACGCTGAAGCCGTTGCGCAGTTCGTTTTCTCGTAGGGAAGCGAGCGGGACATCGACAGTCACCACCAGTACGCGGAAGCCCGCGGCTTCGACGCGCACGAGTAGAGCGGCGATCGCGGCGCGATCGGCGCTCAAGTAGGCCTGATACCAGCTGCCGGGCGCGGCTTTCGAGATCGCTTCGAGCGGCACCGTCGACGCCGCGCTCAGCACGAACGGCACGCGCTCGCTGTGCGCGACACGGGCGAGTTGGAGGTCGCCGTCATGCGCGCACAGTCCGGCAAGCCCCATTGGCGCAATGCCGATCGGCGATGCATAGCGCGCGCCCAGCAGTTCGACCTCCTGCGAGCGCTCGGCAACGCCGGTCAACATCCGTGGCACGAGCGCCCAACGAGAGAATGCGGCCCGGTTGCCCGCGAGTGCGCATTGGTCCTCCGCTGCGCCGCTCACGTATCCATAGATGCTGGCCGGCAGCCGCCGACGCGCGCTGCGCTCGAGATCGGCGATGGACAGGTGACGCGCGAGTTTCATCGAGCGTTTGCCTCCGCTCCGGCATCGATGACTAAATTTGGCGTAAGGACGTGGGGTTCGGTGCGCAAGACGAGCACAGACGCTGTCCGCGCAGCGCGTGCGCGCTCGAAGGCCGAAGGAAAATCTTCAGTGCGCTCCACTTGCTCGGCATAGGCGCCATACGCGCGCGCGAGCCCGACGAAGTCGGGGCTTTTGAGTTCGGTGCCGATCACGCGCCCCGGGTAGTGGCGGTGCTGATGCATGCGGATGCTGCCGTACATGCCGTTATCCACGACGATCACGATGACGAGCGCGCCGTATTGCACCGCCGTCGCGAGTTCTTGACCCGTCATCAGGAAGCAGCCGTCGCCCGCGAAGCAGACCGCCGGCCGCGTCGGTTCGTGCAACGCTGCCGCGATCGCGGCGGGCAATCCATAGCCCATCGCCCCGCTCGTCGGGGCAAGTTGCGTACGCCAGCCGCGATAGCGAAAGAAGCGTTGCACCCACAACGTATAGTTGCCGGCGCCATTGCTGACGATCGCGTTCCCAGGCAGGGCCTCGTCGACGTGCGCCACGATCGCCGCAAGATCGATTGCCCCCTTGCTTGCGGGCGGCGTTCGCCGAGCTTCGTAGTCGGCGTGCGCGGCGCGAGTCCATTCGCTCCACCTCGATTGGGCGGGCGAGGGCAATCGCGACAGCGCTTGCGCGAACTCGGCCATGCCGGCATTGATCGCGAGGTGCGGACGGTAGACTCGGCCGAGTTCACCGGCGTCGCGATGGACATGGACGAGCTTTGTCGCGGGTACCGGAACGGAAAAGAGTTCATAGCCGCGTGTGCTCGTCTCGCCGAGGCGCGGTCCAATCGCAAGAACGAGATCCGCTGCGCGCAGCCGCTCGGCGAGGGCTGGATCCATTCCGAGTCCGGCTTCGCCCGCATAGTGCGGATCGCGATTGTCGAAGAGGTCTTGCCGCCGGAACGCGCAAACGACGGGCAAATCGAAGCGCGTGACGAACGCCTGCAAGTCGGCGCACGCGGCGGGAGTCCATGCGCCGCCGCCGAGCAGGACGGCCGGCCGCTGCGCCTCGTCGAGCAGCGTTCGCAGTTCGTCGATCTGCGCCCTGGCCGGCTCCATGACGATCGAATGAGAGGGCAGTAGCGGCGGCACGTTCTCAGCGGGAACGAGTTCGACGAGCATATCCTCGGGCAGCGCGATGACGACCGGGCCAGGTCGTCCCGACGTCGCCACATGGAATGCGCGGCTCACGATCTCGGGAATTCGCGCGGCGGACTCGATCTGCGTGACCCACTTTGCGACGTGGCCGTACATCTGGCGGTAATCGATCTCCTGCCACGCTTCGCGCTCGAGCGCATCGCGCGACACTTGACCGACGAAAACGATCATCGGCGTCGAGTCCTGCCGTGCCGTGTGTACGCCGATGCACGCGTTCGATGCGCCGGGGCCACGCGTGACGAAGCAGACTCCAGGGCGATTCGTGAGCTTGCCGTGTGCTTCGGCCATGTTCGCGGCACCGCTCTCATGTCGGCAGACCACGAGGCGAATTTCATCACGCACATCGTAAAGTGCGTCGAGCACCGCAAGAAAGCTCTCGCCGGGCACCGTGAAGACGGTATCGGTCCGTTGCGCGCGCAACGAGCCTACGAGCAGGCGCGCTCCTGAAAGAGAGCCGGTTTCGCTTGTCATTCTTGATCTTCCACTTGCCTTGCGATTTCCAGATTGCCGCGCGTTTCGGGCACGATACAGGCGCCGAGCAGAAACAGCGCCGAAATGACGAAGAGGAACCATGATAGCGTCGCCGGCAATTGCTGCACGTCGCGGGCGAACAGTGAAACGACCGTGGGCATCATGCCGCCGATCGCGAAGCCGATGTTCCAGGAGAGACCGGTGCCGCTCGCGCGAATGGCTGTCGGGAAGCGTTCGTTGAGGAAGATCAAGAGCGGAGCGTAGGTCGCGCCGCCGAGAATCGCGAGTACCAGAGAGTAGGCTGCGAGCACGGGTACGCTCGTGGTTCGAGTCATCAGTAGATAGAGCACGGGCAAGAGCAGAAGGCGCAGCACCCCCGAGCCGATAAAGACGGTTTTGCGGCCCACACGCTCGGACAGCGCGCCGATGGCGATCGCGGCGACCATCGAAAGCAACCCCGTGATCATCAAGATCGTCGAGGCAGTGCTGTTCGGCAGATGCTTGATTACCTTGAAGAAGGTCGGCATATAGCCGGAGCAGAGGTAGTAGCCCGCGCCGCTCGTGCCGGTGAGGATCAGGTTGACGAGCATCACGCGGCGATGCGGCGGAGAAAACAGGACGCTCAGCGGCGACTTCTGCGTGAAGCCTGCCGCGCGTCGGGCGGTACGCCGCGCCTGTTGCGCTTTCCAGAACGGAGACTCTTCGAGCTTCGTGAACAGCAGCGCGCCGATCAGCGAGGTCAGCAGTCCGGCGAAGAACATCGTGCGCCAGCCCCACACCTCGAACTGCGGGCCGGGAAAGAGTTCCGACGCGACATAGAACACGAACGACGCGATGAGCCCGCCGATACCGGCGCCGCCGCCGCCGATCAATCCCGACACCGCGCCGCGCCAGTGCTGCGGCACCGACTCGGTGCCGATTGTGTGCGAAGAGGCGACCACGCCGCCGACGAACACCCCTTGCACGAGTCGCAACAGCACGAAGATGACCGGCGCGAAGATCCCGACCTGGTGGACCGTCGGCAATGTCCCGAACAGCGCGGTGCTGACGCCGACGCCGAGCACGGCGATTTTCATCGCGCGCTTGCGGCCGTGACGATCCGCGTACGATCCGAACAGCGCGGACCCGAGCGGGCGCATCAGCAAGGTGACCGCGAACGAGGCATAGACGGCTGCCAGCGAGAGTGTCGGGTGACCCGACGGAAAGAACAGCTTGCCGACTACAGGGGCGACGTAGAGCAGGACGAAGAGGTCGAAGAGGTCCAGCGCCCAACCGAAACAGGACGACGCCGCCGCGATGATGATGCTGCGATTGCTCGGAGTCGTGGTGCTGCTAACGCCGCCAACGGTCGTATTCATCTGCTTGTGCTCCGTGAAGGGTCGCCAACGGTTGCTTCATAGGGGATGGCCAGAGGAGTGCGTTCGCGGAATCGCGCCGCGCAGATAGCCGCGCAGCATCCACTGCGACGGCCGACCGCGAGTCGCTTACGAGCACTCACGACTCGGGCTCTTCGTCGCCGCCATTGCGAAACGCGTCGGCAAGGCCGCTCCATCGCTGCGGGATCTCGCCATGCTCGACGCCGAAGAGATCGAGAATGCGCCCGACCGTGTGGTCGACGACGTCCTCGATCGTTTTCGGATGCGCATAGAAGGCAGGTACTGGCGGCATGGCGATCGCACCCATTTCGGTCGCAAGCGTCAGGTTGCGAAGATGCGCAAGATTGAGCGGCGTTTCGCGGACGACGAGCACGAGGCGCCGCCGCTCCTTGAGCGTCACATCGGCCGCGCGCGTGAGCAGATTGTCGGCGAAGCCATGCGCGACCGCCGCGAGCGTCTTCATCGAGCAGGGAGCGATCACCATGCCGGCGGTGACGAACGATCCGCTCGCGATCGACGCGCCGATGTCGCGCACGTTGTGTACGACATCGGCAAGACGGTCAAGATCGGCGCGGCCGACGCCGAGTTCCTGGGCGGCCGTCACGGCGCCGGACGGCGAAACCACGAGATGCGTCTCGTGCGTGCCGAGGCGCCGCAGCGCCGCGAGCAAGCGCACGCCGATCATCGCACCGCTGGCGCCGGTGATGCCGACGACGAGGCGCGGCCTAGCCATTGGAACGGCGCATGTAGGTGCCGAACGCGGCGTTGTCGGGCGCGACGAGCGCCGCGAGGTCCGCGGTCTCGAAGCCTGGAATGCGCACGCGCGTGAAGACGTGTCCGGAATAGACCAACGGGCGCGTCGCGTCGAGGCCCATCTTCGCGCTGATGCCCTGCATGTGCGGCGGCGCATCGTCGGGCAGGCCGACCGTCGTCGAAGGATCGAGCACGGACCCTTGCGCGCCCTCGATGACGACGAGATCGCGATCGGCCTGGAAGCGCGTGGCGATCGCCCATTCGACTTCGGCCGGATCATGGACGTCGACATCGGTATCGACGACGACGACCTGCTTGATGTCATAGTGCGCGCCGAATGCGCAGAGGATCACGTTCTTGGCTTCCCCTTCGCGCTTCTTGTCGAGCTGGACCCAGAGGTGATAGCGGCAAACGCCGCCGACGGACAACTCCACGTCCTTCACGTTCGGATGGCTGCGTTGGAGATGAGCGAGCAGCGTCGCTTCGCGCGGGATCGCGCCGAGCAGCAAATGCTCCATCTCGGCGGGTACGATCGTGTGATAGATCGGATGGCGACGATGCGTGAGCGCGCGGACTTCAATGACTTCGCGCGCCTCACGCGCGCTGTAGTACTTCGGAAACTCGCCGAACGGTCCTTCCATTTCACGCGCGCCCGGCAGGATGCGCCCCTCGATGACGATCTCCGCATTGGCCGGCACACGCACTTCGCTCGTCTTGCATTTGACGACGGGCAGGGGGGCGCCGTGCAGTGCGCCCGCGATTTCGAGCTCGTCATGATCGATCGGCGTAATGGCTTGCGACGCAAGCAGCGTGAGCGGATCGACGCCGATCGCGATGGCGACGTCCAGCGGTTCGCCATTGGCTTCGGCGGCGCTGTAAAACTCATGGAGATGCCGCGGCAGCATCAGGATCCCCATTCGGTCGGGGCCGTGGACCTGGATGCGATTGATCGAGACGTTCTGGATGCCGGTGCGCGGGTTGCGCGCGATGACGAGGCCCGCCGTAATGTACGGACCGTTATCGTGCTCGCTGTGCGTCGGTATCGGCAGCAGCGCGTAGAGATCGATGCCCGCGGTGTGCACGATCTGTTGGCACGCGGCTTCGTCCTGGCCGACTTCACGCCAAGGCAACGGATGCACGGCGGCATCGGAAAAGCGCCGCAGCAGGGCGTCTTCGCTGACTCCCATCGCCTCGGCGATCCACGCGCGGCGTGACATGAAGCCGCTGACCACGGCGATCGAATGGCTGCCGGGGCGCATGAAGCAGGCGGCCTGTCGCCCATCGAGACGCTTGGCGACAGCGGCGAGCTCATGCTTCAGATCGACTGTGCGCTTGATGGTGGCGAGCCGACCTGTCCGGTCCAGATGCGCGAGCCAGTCGCGCAGCGTACCTCCGGGCGCCGCTCCGCCTTCGCGGACTCCGGCGCTTGCGGACGCCGTCAACTCTCTTGAATTCATTGAAGGGGATCCTTTCTGGCCATGGCCGCCGATCGTCGTGAACGGCCGTCGCGGGGCAAGTCAATCGGCATTTGACGCAGCATAGCGAGTCGGACCTATAACGGCTAATATTGTTTTCTGATCGATCAAATCAGTCAGCGTGATATCCGTGTTGTCACTGATGTCGGCGCACTGGCTCGTGGCAGAGATGCAGGCACTTGACGAGCATTGAACTCGTTGAAATGGATTGATGACCGGGCGATCGTACGATCAGCGACGATGATGACGAAGGCGGCACTTTCCGCCCACGGCGAAACGACATGGACCTCAAGCAAATCCAATACTTCATTGCGCTTTTCGAAGACGGCTCGGTCACGCGCGCCGCCAAGCGGCTCAACATCGTTCAGCCCGCCCTCAGCATGCAGATCGCCAAGCTCGAGGACGAACTCCACCAGACGTTGTTCGAGCGCGGAGCGCATGGCATGACGCCGACTGCCGCGGGCCGGCTCATGTATCGACTGTTTCTGCCGATCATGCGCGACCTTCAGCACGCGCGCATGCAGCTGATGCAGCGCGACGAGATCGTGACGGGGCACGTATCGCTGGGACTCATCGCATCCGTTACCGAGACGGTGTTGGCCGATGCGCTCTCGCGGTTTCACGCGCAGTATCCGCACGTCGAAGTGACGGTTGCCGACGGCTATAGCACGACGTTCATCGATCTCGTCACGGGCGGCCAGCTCGACGCCGCGCTCATCAATCGACCCCGTGCGCGCCTGTCGCTCGACTCCGAGCCGCTTCTCGACGAAGAAATGGTGCTCGCAACCGGCGTCGCCGCCGGTCCGACGCTGCCTTCTGTCATCGAGTTCGGTCAGCTGCAGGACCTCGATCTCGTGCTGCCCACGAAGCGTCACGGATTGCGCGGCGTGCTCGACGCGGCGGCACAGTCCGCCGATGTGCTGCTCGCGCCGCGCTTCGAGATCGACGTCCTCAGCGCGATCGTCAAGCTCGTCGAGACCACGCGCTTCGCGACGATCTTGCCGCGCATCGTCGTCGAGCGAGCGGTTCAGCGAGGCACGATGCGGGCCCACCCGATCCTCGCGCCGCGCATCGTGCGCCATATCGTGCGCATCAGTCATCCGCGGCGCCCGCCCGGTGCGGCGACGGACGCATTGATCGCGATCATCGCCGATGAACTGCGCCAGGTATCGAGCACGGATACGCGCTAATACATTGCGGCTTCGCGCTCGGCCGTCTGAAACACGGCGACGGCGGCGATCAGCTGTTGCGTCTGATCGGCCATGAGGCTGGCGGCGGCCGATGCCTGCTCCACGAGCGCCGCATTCTGCTGCGTCACCTCGTCGATTTGCGCGATCGCGCGATTGACCTGCTCAATCCCCGTGCTCTGTTCCGTCGAGGCCGCGGCGATCTCGCCGATGATCCTTCTGACGCGCTCGATCGCTTCGACGATCTCGCGCATCGCGCCGCCTGCTTGCTCCACGAGTGCCGAGCCGTCCTGAACGCGCGTGGTCGATTCGACGATGAGCTCCTTGATTTCCTTCGCCGCGGCAGCGCTGCGCTGGGCGAGCGTGCGCACTTCGCCGGCCACGACCGCGAATCCGCGGCCTTGCTCGCCGGCGCGGGCCGCTTCTACGGCCGCGTTCAACGCAAGGATGTTCGTCTGAAACGCGATCCCGTCGATGACGCCGATGATGTCGCCGATCTTGCTCGAGCTCGATGAAATGCCTTGCATCGTATCGATGACACGGCCGACGACGTCGCCGCCTCGCGCCGCAATCTCGGACGCGTTCGTCGCGAGGCCGTTCGCGTGTCCCGCGCTTTCCGCATTCTGTTTGACCGTGGCGGTCAGTTGTTCGATCGACGCCGCCGTTTGCTCGAGCGACGCAGCCTGTTCTTCCGTGCGCGCCGAAAGATCGGTATTGCCCGCGGCGATCTGCTGCGCGGCGGTCGTGAGATTTTCGGCGCTACCGCGTATGCGGCCGACGATCGACGACAGATTGCGCTGCATGCGAGCCATGGCGGCGAGCAGGCTGCGATCGTCCGTCGCGCGCGCGGCGACGGAAACCGTCAAGTCGCCATCGGCGACACGGCTCGCGATCTGAGCGGCGTAGTCGGGCTCGCCGCCCAGCTGACGCCGGATGCCGCGCGTGATGCGGGTGGTCACCAGCGTGACGGCCCCGCCGATGATGAGCATGAGCACGAGCGCGCGCAGCAGGATGCCGCGAAACGTCGCGTCGATATCGTCGCTATAGACGCCGGTGATCATGTTCCAGTCCCACGGATCGAACCGGCGAACGTAGCTCAGCTTCGGCGTCGGCTTTCCCGTTTCGGGCTTCACGTAGACGTAGTTGACGAAGCCTCCGCCCTTCGACGCCGCATCGATGATCTCGCGGATGTAGAGCTTGCCCGTCCCATCCCTCGCGTCGAGCGTCATTTTGCCGATCTGTGAGGGCACGGCCGGATGCATGAGCACGATGCCTGCCGAATTGTCGACGAGGACGTAGCCGTTGCTGCCGTATCTCATCTCCTTGATTCGCGCCAACGCTTCGCGCTTGGCCTGCTCGGGCGGCAGCGTTCCGTTCTGCGCCTGCTGGTAGTAGGCATTGGCGACGTTGGTGGCGATGTCGATTACGCCCTTCAGCGAGGCTTCCCGTTCCGCGATCATCAGCGAGCGAGCTTTGAAGGCGTCGAATACACCAAGCGACAACAGGCCCAGCCAGACGGCGATGGTCACGATCCAGAGGCGCTGACTCAGCGATAGTTTTGTCATCTGTCGATACGGCGGCGTGCGCATGCGCGCCAGGATGGTTGCAATCACCGTTCATCTACGGCGTGCGGGGGCGATAACTTTATGCAGGGAGGGGCGTCATCAGCGTAAATTATTCGTCTTATCAATAAAGCTGATCGAATGTGCTTCTCCAACGCGATTGGCTCATCAGCGCCCAAAGAAGTCTGACTGTTCAGCCAAGACGAATAGTCAAGAATCAAAGAGGAATCGGCTTGTGCCGGCCATGTCCGCTGTCCTATCCTGACGCGTTGGCGACCGGAGGGCTAGCATATGGACCGCATTCAGGCAATGGAGGTTTTTACCCGCGTGGTGGACGCGAACAGCTTCACGCGGGCCGCTGAGACGCTCAGCATGCCGCGGGCGACGGTGACGACGACGATCCAGAGCCTCGAGGCGTTGCTGGGCGTGCGACTGATGCACCGGACGACGCGGCGGCTCTCGCTGACGCCCGACGGCGCGGCGTACTACGAGCACTGCATCAAGATTCTCTCCGAGATCGCGGAAGCCGACGCCAGCTTCCAGCAGGGCAACCGCAAGCCGAGCGGTTCGCTCAGGGTGCACATGCCGGGCGCCATCGGGCGCCGGCTCGTGATTCCGGCGCTCTCGATCTTCCATCAGCGGTATCCGGATATCACGCTCGATCTGGGGTTGTCGGATCGGCCCGTCGATCCGATCGAGGAAGGGGTCGACTGCATGATTCGAGTCGGCCCGCTCGAGGACTCGTCGCTGGTCGCGCGGCGGATCGGCACGTTGAAGCGCGTGACCTGCGCGTCGCCTGAGTATCTGAAGCGATACGGCGAGCCGAGGACGATCGCCGAACTCGAGGGCCATCGCGCCGTGAATTTTCGGATGAGCCATGACGGCCGTCCTCATCCGTGGGTATTCATGATCGATAGGAAGCCTGTGGAAGTCAGGGTGAAGGGCGCCCTCATGGTCAATGATTCGGACGCCTACGTCACTTGCGGCGTGGAGGGCTTCGGGCTGATTCAGCCGACGCTCTTCATGGTGTTGCCGCATCTGCTCGACGGATCGCTGCAAGAGGTGTTGCCGGATTTCAATCCGAAGCCGAAGCCGATTTCGATCGTCTATCCGCACAACCGCCATTTGTCCGCGAAAGTCCGCGTATTCGCCGAATGGGTCGCCGAGCTGTTCGAGTCGACGCCGGCGCTCGAAGGCGGCGATGACTGGCGCGGCGGCTCGCCGAGCGGCGCACGTGCCGCCGGCGGCAAGAAGCGCCCAGAGGAAAGCGGCCATGTAGCGGCCTGACGGTTGCCGTTGACGCTTTTCGGCGGTTGGCTTGGACCTGCCGACGGGCTGACCGCGCGCGGCTGGCGCAAAAAGTGCGAGCACCTTCCTGAGGGATCTCGACGCGTTGCGCCTGCCGCCGGCACGGACGCCGTTGGGGGGACGCCATCATGAAGGTATCGCTCGATAGCCCGCTTCTTACCGATCTGTACGAATTGACGATGCTGCAGGCGTACTTCGACGGCGGCATGAACGACTCGGCGAGCTTCGAGTTATTCGTCCGATCGTTGCCGCCTCAACGCAACTTCCTGGTGGCGGCGGGGCTCGAGCAGGTGCTCGACTACCTCGAGAAACTGCGGTTCACGGAAGACGACCTCACGCTGCTTGCTCGAACTGGCCGCTTCAAGCCGGGGTTCCTCCGTTCGCTCGGGTCGCTGCACTTCACGGGGGACGTCGATGCGATCCGTGAAGGGACCGTCTTCTTTCCGGACGAACCCGTCTTGCGGATCACGGCCCCGATGCGCGAGGCCCAGCTCGTCGAAAGCCGCGTGATGAACCTGATTCACTATCAGACGGTCGTGGCGAGCAAAGCCGCGCGTATCGTGCTCGCGGCGCCCGATGCGCAGCTCATCGACTTTGGGCTGCGCCGCGCGCACGGCTCGGAGGCCGCGCTGCTTTCCGCGCGCGCAAGCTACCTCGCGGGCTTCACGGGAACGGCGACGCTTGCCGCCGGCGTGCGCTTCGGAATATCGGTCCACGGCACGATGGCGCATTCGTATGTGCAGGCACACGCGAACGAAACCCAGGCCTTCGAGGACTTCGCTCATTCTCAGCCGGCCAATACCACGTTGCTGATCGACACGTACGATACCGAAGCGGCCGCGCGCAAGATCGTCGACCTCGCTCGGCGCGTCGCGCGATACGGCATCGCGATCAAGGCGGTCCGGATCGACAGCGGCGATCTGGGCGAGCATGCGCGCCGCGTGCGGCGCATCCTCGACGAGGGCGGGTTGCCGTACGTCACGATTTTCGCGAGCGGCAATCTGGACGAATACCGTTTGCGCGATCTCGTCGCGGCCCATGCGCCGATCGACGGCTTCGGGGTAGGCACGCGCATGAATACGTCGGCCGATGCGCCTTACCTGGACTTCGCCTACAAGCTCGTCGAATATGCGCACCAGCCGCGGCGCAAGCGCTCCGAGGGCAAGGCGACCTGGCCCGCGCGCAAGGCCGTCTTTCGGCAGGTAGACCGGCACGGTGTGATGACTCGCGATTGCCTCGCGCTCGCGGACGAAAAGCGAGACGGCATTGCGCTGCTGGAGCCGGTCATGGTGGCGGGCGCGCGCCGCAAAGGCCTGCCGAACCTCGCGGCCAGCCGCGACCACGCGCGCCGCCAATTGATGGCACTGCCGCCCGCGTTGCAAAGCCTGGAGCCTGCCGATCCGTATCCCGTTGCGGTATCCGATGCGTTGAAGCATCTGGCGCAGCGTTTGGATGCTAGCGCTCCCGCATCAACGAAAAACCAGGAATAAACCATCGTGTCGTCCGGTACCTCCGGCGTGGCGTTCCTGCATCGTGCAGGAGCGCCACTTGCAGCCGGCGCGCACCGCATTGAGCGATCCGTGCCGGGCCTCGCCCGTATCTCGCTGGAGAAAGTCCATGAAGACTCTGACGGTGATTTCTATTGCCGCATTCGCGGCTTGTACCACGCAGGCAATGGCGGCTGGAACTGAAGACACGCCAAGCACGACATCGAGCGACGCCACGGTGATGACGCAGAACGCCGTCGGCGCGCAACCGGCAACCGGCATGGAGAGCGGTGCTCCCATGGGCAAGACGCGCGCCGAGGTGTATCAGGAACTGCTCCGCGCGCAAAAAGACGGGACGTTGGATCGCTTGAATGCGCTTTATGGGGGAGGGCAGTAAGGCATTCGTCTCGGCGAGTAGGGCGCCGGTCTTAGCGGCCGGCGCTCGCACGAGGTTTGCTTGATCGATGATGTCGCTCAAGGAGAACCTCGATGACTAAGCGGGAACAACGATGCTTCAATGTGGGGCCTGGACTTGGCGGATTGCTATCCGCGTTCGCCACGCTCGGGGCGACCGATTCGACCGCCGCGCTTCCGCAGCCCGATGCATTTCACTTGCCCTCGAACGATTGGATTCCGAACAACCCGCGTTTGCCCGTGCTCGTCTATCGACGCGCGGTGCCGATCGTCGGCTCTGATCCTGCTGCGCGCTTCGAGCAGCTGTTCAGTCAGAACGGCTGGCCGCCGCACTGGCGAGACGGTGTCTACGATTTCCATCATTTCCACCCGTCGACGCATGAAGTGCTCGGTTTCGCGCGAGGCAGGGCGCGTGTCATTCTCGGCGGCCCGCCGCCGGTCGGGCGTGAAGTCGAAGTCGAGGCGGGCGATGTCGTCGTGCTGCCCGCGGGCACGGCGCACTGCAAGATCGACGCGAGCTCCGATTTTCTCGTCGTCGGCGCATATCCACCCAATCAGGACACGGCCATCAGTCGCAAGGCGTTGAGCGAGGCAGAGCACGAGGCGATGCTAGCCGTCGACTTTCCAGAAAGCGACCCGTTGACGGGTGCGGGCGGTCCGTTGACGCGATTGTGGAAGGCGGCTTACTGAGCCGCGACGTTTCAAGCCGTCGAGCTTCCGCCGCTCGCCGAGGCATAGGTCATTCTTACCTGTGCACGAGGTTCGTTACGGGAAAACATCGATAAAGATTTCCTGACAAGCTGCCGTTATCCGGTCCATACGGGGAAAGCACAACATCCAAGCTTGACAGGGGATCGAGAGTGAGCCAACAACGCACTTCCTGGTCGCGGGCGGCCGCACCGGGTGAGGTCATCTATTCCGAAGGTTACGCCGGAGAGCCGGTCATCTATGTGATCGCGGACGGCAAGGTCGAGATCTCGACCAATTGCGACGACAAGAAGGTCGTGCTCGCCACGCTCGGCAAGGGCGAGTTTTTCGGCGAAGCCGCGTTGCTGCCGCCCGAACCGAAAGCGCATACGGCGAAGGCGTTGACGTTCTGCCAACTGACGGTGATCCAGGCCGAAATGGTCGAGCAGGAGCTCGAGCGCGCCTCGCCGCTGTTGCGGCATATCGTGCGCTCGACGATCCGCCGACTGCGAAAGCGCGACGATCTGCTCGCGACTTATACGCATGCCGATTTCCTGCCGGGCGTGCTCTCGTACGCGCATGTCCTTTCGTTGATGGCAGGGTCCGAAAACGCCGACTCGGGAGATGGCTGGGCGCGTCGCGGCCAGTCCGAGGAAGTCTCGGTGCCGCTCGTCGACGTCATCAAGAAATGCCGGGCCATCGCGGGGCATTCGCGCCCACACGTTCTGACGATGTTGAAGCGGATGGAAAAGCTCAATCTCATCACGCTGCAGTCGGGCACGACGGAGCACTTCAGCAACAACACCGCGCGCTACGCGGCGAACGACGGCGCCACGGGACGCCAGCTCGTCACATTCGACCCGGCGCGGATCACGGAGCGTGCGCAACAGGTGGCCGACGAGGATCTCGACATCGCGATCAACAGCGAGCTCGAGCTTATCGATCTGACCGATCTGGAGGCGCTGATCGGCGTCGAAAAATCCGTGATCCTCAACAAGCTCTCGCACGCCGAGATCGCCGAGGACGTGTTCGCGTTCCGCAAGACCAAGGTGCTCAACTACGTCGAAGAGAAGGGCGTCGCCTACTTCTCGCGCCGCAATCCGCGCAGGGTGACCGAGGTGAAGTCGCTCGAGGATCTTGCGTACGTCGATCAACGCACGCTCTTCGAAGCCATCAGCCAGACCGATACGTACGATCTCGCGAAGCTCTTCGCCTCGATGACGGACCAATCGGTCGTGGACCGCCTGTTGGCCGTGATGACGGAAACGCGCAGGAACGAAATTGCGTGGGTCATGCGACGCGACATCAAGGTCGACCCTGTCGAGGTGGGCGACATCGAGGTGCGCTTTCTCGAAACCGTAAAGGCGCTCAAATCGGCCCCGACGGCCGGCGCTGCCTGATTGCACGCTGCCTCACCAAAATGGAATAGATCGGCTATGGATCTGCTTACGTTATTCGGTGCCATTTTCGGTACCGCGGCAATCGCCACCGGCTTCTGGCTCGAAGGCGGCGACTTTACGTCGCTGCTGCAGGCCGAGGCGCTCGTCGTCGTGCTCGGCGGGACGCTTGGCGCCGTGATGATACAGAACACCTGGGCGCGCTTTTTTGACGGCGCGAAGCAACTCGCGCTCGCGTTTTCGAAGCCGAAGCAGGTCGACCGCGCGAATCTGGCATTGCTGCTCGAATGGGGCGATCAGGCCAAGGTCAACGGTCTGCTCGCGTTCGAATCGATCGATTCGAACGGCATCGACGCTTTCGCGAAACGCGGCCTCGACTTGCTGGCGAACGGCGTGCCGACGCCGGTTCTCGAAGATGCGTTGCGCAGGGAGCTCGACGCCTACGAGCGCAATCGCATGGCCGCGGCGAAGATCTGGCAGCAGGCCGGCGGCTATGCGCCGACGTTCGGTATCCTCGGCGCCGTGCTCGGCCTCATTCACGTGACGGGTCATATCCTCGAGCCCGCTTCGCTCGGACGCGGCATTGCCGCGGCGTTTACGGCGACGCTCTATGGTCTCGGTCTCGCGAATCTCGTGTTCTTGCCGCTTTACGGCAAGATCAAGGCGCAGGTCGATTCGGAGCTGCGTTTCCGAAGGCTCTATTTCGACGGCTTGCTCGCCATCTCGCGCAAGGAATCGCCGCAAACGATCGAAACGCGTCTCGCCGGGGATATCCGCGAACGATCGGCTGAATTGCTCGGCTGACATACTGGTGGAGCGGCTGCCGATCCCTTTCGATACGGCAGTCCAACGGAGCGTCCGAGGACATGGAATTTTCATCGATCACCAAGCCGCCCGGCACTTCGCCGCGCGACCAGGAGCATGAGGACGAAGCGCGCTCCGAGCGCTGGCTTCTTTCCTATGCCGATCTCGTCACGACCTTGATGGTCTTCTTCCTCGCAATGTACATTCTGCAGCTCGCGAAAACGAAGGAGTCCGAAATGAAAGCCGCGGCGGCTCAGGCAGTGCCCGTGGCCGTGGCGCCACCCGTCACGCAGCCCGATGTGACACGCAGGGCTCGGCTCGTCGCGCTGCTCGCGCCGCTCGTCGAGCGCCGCGAAGTGACCGTGAAGGAGACGCCGCAGGGGATCGAAATCGCGATCAATGCGAGAGTTCTTTTCAATTCGGGCGAAGCGCGACTGTTGCCCGACGGCCTCGACGATCTCGCGCGCGTCGCCGAGGTATTGAAGAAAGGCTCGCCGAGGAGCATTCTCGTCGAAGGCCATACCGACAGCGCGCCGATCGCCACGGCTCAATATGCCTCGAACTGGGAGCTTTCGGCTGCGCGAGCGGGGGCCGTCGTGCGCTTCCTCGTCGAGCGGGGGATCGAGCCGGGCCGTCTCGCCGCAATCGGGCGGGCCGACAACGATCCGCTTGCGCTTGGCGACGATGCGGTGGCGCGCGCCGCGAACCGACGCGTGACGATCGTCGCGCAGTACTAGGGGCTGGCACGCTTCTCGCAGCGCACGGTTGTTCTCCTTCCTTCGGGCGAGTCAGACAGCCAAATGAAACCTTCGAGCGAGAAGCCGCATTCCCACGCGCGCGTGGCGAGCCAGGTGCGCGGCCGCCTGCGCGTCAAGTTCGACCATCGATCGCGCAGCAAGGCGCAGCTCGAGCGCATTGAGCAATACCTCGAGTCGAAGCACGGCATCGGCGATGTCGTCGTCAATGCGGCGACCGGCAGCATGACGATTCCCTACGATCATGCGAAGCTCGACGGCAAGGGGATCTTTCAGTTCTTGCAGGACCTCGACGTCGTAGTCGAGTCCACGCTGCATCCGCCGACCGTCGAGGAGGCCGGACCGGAGTCTGGCCGCCATCCGAGCTTGACGGAAGCGATCGACGATCTCGATGCCTATGCGCGCCGCGCGATCGGCATGCCGATCGACTTGCGGCTCGTGCTGCCGCTCGCGCTCGTGGCCGCCGGCGTGTGGTCCATCGCGAGGCGCGGGCTCATGATCGAAACCGTGCCGGGCTGGGTCTTTCTCTGGCTCGCATTCGATACGTTCGTGAAGCTGCATCCCGAACGCGGGCCGATGCCTCATCCGGCGCCCGGCTCCGATAGCCGTCGCTGAATGTGATTTCGCAATCGGTGGATCACCCACCGGCAGCGCGAAACCGCGCGTCTATAATGGATTTCTTTGCGGAGGGCGCGTCATGGCCGGACTGGACGACTTCTTCAGGGGCAACGTCTTGGCGGGGCTCGCGGTTGGCGTCGGTGCAGTAGTGCTTGCACCGGTCGTATTGCCCGTCGTTGCGGCCGTCTCGAAGCCGCTTGCGAAAACGGCGATCAAGACAGGCGTCATTCTTTTCGATAAAGGCAGAGAGGCCGCCGCGGAAATGGCCGAGGTGTTCGAAGACCTCGTGGCCGAGGCGCGCGCGGAGCTCGAGCATCCGCATCCGCACGAAGGCGCGATCGTCGAAGGGATGTCCGCGGCGGGTGCGGCGCACGGCGCGAACGGCGGCGAAGCGGCCGCATCTTCTCCTTCACAGGATCATCCCGGTGCCTCTTGACGAAGCGCAGCTCACGCATCGGATTGCGGGGAGGTTGCGCATCAAACTGCTCTCGCGGCGTCGCGACGCCGCGTACTTTTCCGACCTGTCGCGGCGTCTCGCGCAATGCGACGGCGTGACGGATGTGCATGCGAGTCCGCTGACGGGCAGCGTACTGATTCGACATACCACGACAGTCGATGCGATTGCGACCTATGCGGATCGGCACGGGTTGTTCTCGCTTCGGCTACCGCGCGTATCGTCGGAGGAAAGCGCGCCTGCGCGCGCCCATGCGATGACGCGCCGTGAGCCGGCGCGGATCACCCGTCGCAAAGCCGGCGAGTCTAACGACGACCGCGAGCGAGCGCAGGCGCGCAGGCTGAGTGCGACGCTTGCGGGTCTCGGTACCCTGCAAACGGTCAGGGGGCAGATCATGGCCCCCGCGGTCACGCTCTTCTGGTACGCCTATGACGCGTGGCGTTCTCGTCCTCGCGCGCGTACTGATTCTCCCGCGCCCATGCCGCCTGTACCGCCCGCAGCGGGCGATGACGGGGGTCGGGATCGGCGATAAGCCTGCCTGCCCCGGGGGCGAAAAGATCGCACGTCTTTCCGCGAAATCGCGCGCTCTTTAATCAAGCCGTCACATCGAGGCGTTCCAATAACGCATGACGCCGAGCTATCGGCATGAATGCGTAACGGGGCGCTCGCAAGAATGGCAGAGTCAGAGTATCTCGCGGATCAGATTCATCATGTGCCCGGCCGGCTTCGACTGAAGCTTTCGGCGATCAAACGGAACGACGCGCGCGCGCGCCTTGCCGAGCAGCAACTGGGCGTGCTCGATGGAGTGCGCAGCGCGATCGGTAACCCGCTGACCGGCAGCCTCGTCGTGCGTTTCGACCCCGAACTCATCAGCGCTGAGCGGATCTTCGCCGAACTCAGGGCGTGCGGCTTGCTCGATGCACTAGCGATTCCATACGTGACTGCCCCGGCGGCGACTATGCCGCAGATCGGCGGCATGGCACGGGCAATGCCTTCTCGGTCGCTCGCGGACGCACTCGTCGACAAGGCGATCGAAGCGCTGGTCGAGCGCTGTGCGATCGCACTCGTCGCAGCATTGATCTGACGTAACACGAGCAGAAGCGATCAGCGTGGCGGGTGCGGCCCGTTGCGCACGGTCAGCGCCGGCTTCGTCGATTCGTTCAGTAAATAGGGCGCCGTCGCACCGGCGGCGATGGCCAACGCATCGAGCACATCGATGCGCGACAGTCCGAGCATTCCATTCAACCCCGGGATCACACTGGCAAGCAGCTGCAGCGCCACCGAGCCGCCGATTGCGAGATCGAGTTGCCGGTTGCGTGGCCGCTTGACGATGCTGAGCGCGCCGCGCGTCGCTGAGCGGCAGCTATACGCATGCAAGAGCTGAGCGAGCGTCAAAGTCATGAAGGAAACGGTTCCGGCCGCCGCTCCGACACCGTGGCGCATCGCCGCGAAGGTATGACTCGCGAGCGCCCCGCCGCTGATGGCGAGCGCTTCCTTGCCGTACCGGAGCATGTCCGTGCGCTGCACGATCGCTTCACCGGGATCGCGCGGCGGTCTTTGCAGCACGTCCGGTTCGGGAGGCTCCACGGCAAGGGCGAGGGCAGGGAAGACGTCGCTCAGAAGATTGATCCAGAGCAGCTGCATCGGCGTGAGCGGCTGGCCGATGCCGAGGCCGAAAGCCGACAGCGTCACGACGATTTCGCTCATGTTCGTCGAGACGAGAAAGTGCACCGATTTGCGGATGTTGTTGTAGATGGTGCGACCCTGACTCATCGCGATCGTGAGCGTTTGCAGATCGTCGTCTTGGAGGACCACGTCCGCCACTTCGCGTGCCAGATCCGTGCTGTGGCGCCCCATCGCCACGCTGATGTCGGCGGCTTTGAGCGCGGGACCATCGTTGACCCCGTCGCCGACCATCGCAATGACCTGGTGCTGGCGTTGCAGCCTGCGCACGATACTGAGCTTTTGCGCGGCGCTGGCACGCGCGAAAATGTCGGCGTCCGCCGCAAGCTCGGCGAAGGCGCCTTCGTCCATGCCGTTGATCTGCGTCGAGTCGACGACGATCGCGCCGCCGTTGGTTCCGATGCCGAGCGTCTTGCCGATCGCCCGCGCCGTGACGCTCTGGTCGCCGGTGATGATGACGGTCTTGATGCCGGCCCTCTCGAAGAGCGCGATCAGCTCCTTCGCTCCCTCGCGGATCGGGTCGGCTAGTCCCAGCATGCCGAGCCAGCAAAGGCCGCGCGCATCCACTTCGAGCGTTTCGTCGCCTGACGCATAGGCGAAGCCGAGCATGCGCAGCCCGCTGCCGCCCATCTCGACGTTCGCCTCGGTAATGCGGCGGCGATTTTCGTCGTCCAGTGGAAGGCGTTGACCGTCTTTCATCTGCTCGTCGCAAAGCGCAAGCACTTCGACCGGATTGCCTTTGACGGCGAGGACATGCCCTCCCGATTCGGCATGCCGGTGCAGTGTGCTCATGTAGTTTCGATCTTCGGCGCGATAAGCGATCTTCAGCTGCGGATGACGCATGCGCACGGCATTGACGTCGATGCCGGCTGCGAGCGCGAGCTCGACGAGCGCGATCTCGGTCGAGGAACCGTCGAGACGATAGCGCGGCGCCGTGCCTCTCAACTCCACTTCGTTGCAGAGCACGGCGACGTGCATGAGCCTCAGCACGTCCTCGCGCGCGAAGAGATCGATTCGACCTTGCGGCGAATACAAGAGACCGTCCGTCACGGCGCTGCGCTCGCCGTTCGCATGCATGGCGAGCACGCGCATGCGGTTGATCGTCAGCGTGCCGGTCTTGTCGAAGCAGACGGTATGGACGGCACCGAGCGTTTCGACGGCGTCGAGCCGGCGCACGAGCACGTTTTGCCGGCGCATGCGGCGGATGCCGAGAGCGAGCGTCGTCGTCGCGACGGTCGGTAGTCCTTCGGGCACCGCGGCGACGGCGAGCGATACCGACGCCTTGAACATCTCGAGCAAGCCGCGCCCGCGCAGCAGGCCCAGAACGAAGACTAGCCCGCATATCGCGGCCGCGATTCGCACCGTCTGATTGCCGAGGCGTTCCATCTGCCGCTGCATCGGCGTGGCCGGCGGGCGCGTGGTGCCGACGAGCGTTTGAATGAGACCGATCTCGGTTGCGCGTCCGATGGCGACGACTACGGCGAGGCCGTTGCCCGTGACGATCGTCGTGCCCATATAGACCATGCAGGTCCGATCCGCGAGCGCGACGTCCTCGCTGTCGGTACGAATCGGCGACTTATGGGCTGCCACGCTTTCGCCTGTCAGCGCGGATTCGTCGGCGGACAGTTGACGGGCTTCGATCACGCGTGCATCCGCGGGCACGTAGGCACCGCCCGACAGCACGAGTATGTCGCCGACGACGAGGTCGCTCGCGTCGATTCGGCGCAAGGCCCCGTTGCGCAGCACGAGGGCATGCCGCTCCGTGTCCTCGCTCAGCGCCTCGATCGCCCGTTCGGTCTGCGCCTCGGTCGCATAGCCGATCACCGCATTCACGATCACGACTCCGGTGATCAGCACGGCGTCGGCGAGCCCACCGGTGGCGATCGAAACGACGGCCGAACTCGCCAGGAGCGCGACGGGCAAGCTCTTGAATTGCGAGACGAACATGGCGAGCGGCGAGCGACGCTGCGGCCGCTGCAGGCGATTCGGCCCGTTGGCGAGCCGCCGCCGCCGCGCTGCGTGCTCGGACAGACCGCGACGCCTCGACGAGCCGAGCGCGAGCAGTACCTCCTTAGCATCGAGCGCGTGCCACGGCCGCGCAGCTTGGTCGGGCTGACCGGCACTTGCGCGCGCACGCTCTTTGCGGTCCTGTTCGCGCGCGGCAAACGGAGGATGAAGAACGCGTGCCGTTGCGCTTGCAGTCGCGCTGGCAGGCGGTGGCGAATGATTCGGAGTGAAACCGTTTGGCGGCTCGTCGGCGAGCGCGGCAATCTCGGCGGCCGGAGTCGCCGGATCGAACCATATCAATGCGTTTCCCGTCAACGCGCTGGCTTCGACACGGCGGACGGGGCCGCGGGCAGTCAAGCTCTGCGCGAAGGCGTTGCACGCCGCTTCGTCGCGGTAGAGTCGTGGTACATGCAATCTTGCGCGCCCTGGCACGGCCGAGTGCAGGACGACGGCCGCGTTCGCTGCATCAGGCATCGCGGCAGGCTCGCCCGGCGCGCGCGCAAGCGCCGTAGCGAGAGCCGCATCGGAGCGCCCGTTCATGAGTGTTCTTCGTCGTCAGCGGTAGAGAGACCAAGCATAGGTCAATCTCATGCGAATGCCAGCCGTTTAGGGATAGTCCCACGGGTCGCCTAGAATGACGGCCAGTCCACGAGGTTCTGGCGATCGACCGCAAATGAAACGAGACAAACTACAGCAACGACCCGACAAAGCGCGCGACCTGCGGCGGATGAAAGCGGCCGCGACAGGACTGCTGATTGCGATGATCGCGCTCTTCGCCGCTTCGGCTTTTTTCGAGCGAGCATATCCTGTGCTCGGCTTCGTTCGCGCGTTCGCCGAGGCCGGCATGGCCGGCGGCATCGCGGATTGGTTCGCCGTCACGGCCTTGTTTCGGCACCCGCTGCGGCTGCCCTTGCCGCATACGGCGATCATCCCGCGCAACAAAGACCGTATCGGCGAAAACCTTGGCAATTTCTTCGAGCAGAATTTTCTATCGCAGGAAGACATCGCGGCCAAGCTTGCCGACGTCGATCTTTCGGGCGCATTCGTGCGATGGATCGGCAAGGCCGAGCAGACGGGGCAAATCGCCGATTATCTGGCTGGGCTGATGCCTGACTTGTTGGCCAGTGTCGGCACTGAGGATGTCGAGCAATTCACACGCAGCGCGCTCGCGGCACGCATCCGCGAGATCGAGCTTGCGCCGCTCGTGGGCGGCGTGCTCACGCAAGTGGCGCAAACCATCGACTACGATGCGCTCATTACGCCTGCGCTCGAAGAGCTGGCGTTGCTCTTTCATGAGAACCACGACCTGATCCGCCGCCGCGTGCGCGAAGGCACGGGATGGATATGGCAGCGCATCGCGCTCGACGATAAGGTCGCCGACGCGGTCATTCGCGTCATCGACGAAGCGATGAGCGACGTGCGCGACAATCGCGATCATCCCTGGAGGCGCCGCTTCGGCGAGTTCGCGCATGAGCTCGTCGCCGGGCTCGCCGCGTCGCCGGCCTATTTGGCGAAATGCGAGGCATGGCGCGAGCAGTTGCTTGCGCATCCTGCGTTTGGAGCCTGGGTCGGCAGCCTTTGGAGCGAGCTCGTCGAACAAACGCGCATCGACGCGCAGGCACCCGATTCGGTCGTGAAGGCGCGACTGCAGACGCTCATCACGCAATGGACGCGCGAAGCGTTGCGTGACGAAGCGTTGCGCTCGCGGATGAACGAGCGCGCGAGAGAGGCGATCCTCGATATGATGCCGGCTCAGCGGCATGAGCTCGCGCGACTGATTGCCGATACGGTGCGGCGTTGGGATACCGCCACCGTGACGGAAAAGCTAGAGGTCGAGGTGGGGCGCGATCTGCAATTCGTGCGAGTCAACGGAACGTTGATCGGGGGCATGGTGGGCCTCGTGCTGCACGCGCTCGGAACGCTCTTCTGATTTTTCGAGGGGGCGCCGCCGCTCTTCTGAACCACGGCCACCCACCCAGGCGAAGCAGTCGAGCGCGCCAACCTGTACTTAGGTTCTGCCCGCCGCCTCGCGCTCGCGCGTACTAACGCCTTCCTCCCGCGCCGATCCACGACGCAGCGGTACCGCGGACCCGAGTATGTCCCGGACACCGCCGACGCCGCCCACGAGAATCTCGCGTGCGGTCGTCACGACGCCATTGCCGAGCGTTCCCACAGCGCCGAGCGTTTCCGTGCCGACCTCCTCGGTCGCGTGCACCGCGCCGGTCAACACGTCGCGCACGATTTCCACTGCGTCGTTTGCGACGGTGCCGGTCGCGCGTAGCGTCCCCGTCACCGTGTCGCAGACGAACCCGATGATCGGGCCACCGAATTCTTCCGAAGCGACCCGGGCCGGGCCGCGCAGTCCATATCTCATGCCACGGCCTTTGCCGTCGCCCGAGGGCGATTGGTCAGCACCCTGCGTTGCCTGCGTGTTTTCAGCGCCGGTTGCCTTCTCCTTTTCATCTCGACTTGTTGCCATTTGAGCCTCCTCAACTGCAAGGAAATCATTGGAGCAGGGCGAGAAGCGCGGCGCCCCCCGCTTTCATCGCGCGAGCGCAGTCACGCCCCTGGGCGTCACAACGCCGCCCTGCTCCTACGATAGAGCAATGTAGCTCGCCGCAACAATTGTTCCTCTATGGCTGAGTTCTCTCCTTGAGATTGTTTCTCACGCTTGGACGTTGGAGGCCGCGAACGGCAAGGCATGGACGCGCTTGCCCGTCGCGGCGAAGATGGCATTCGCGACGGCCGGCCCGATCGGCGCCACGCCCGGCTCGCCGACGCCCGTGGGCGCTTCGTTCGAGGGCACGATATGGACCTCGACTTTCGGCATGGCGTCGATGCGCAATACTTGATAGCCGTCGAAGTTGTTTTGTTCGACGTGGCCGTCCTTGAGCGTGATCGCGCTCGAGAGCGCCGCGCCGAGCCCGAAGCCGATGCCGCCTTCCATCTGCGCCGCGATGATGTCGGGGTTGATCGCCGTGCCGCAATCGACGGCGCAGACGACACGGTCGACCTTGACCTTGCCGTCCTTGTCGACCGTGACTTCGGCCACCTGCGCGACGAACGAATGGAAGGCTTCGGCGACGGCGATGCCACGGCCCTTGCCCGGCGGGAGCGGCGTATTGCTCCAGCCGGCTCGCTCGGCGGCGAGATCGAGCACCGCTCGCATGCGCGGCTCGTGCGCGAGCAAACTGCGCCGGAAAGCGTAGGGGTCCTGGCCCGCCGAGTGTGCGACTTCGTCGATGAACGCCTCGACGGCGAAGGCCGTGTGTGAACTACCGACGACGCGCCACCAGAGCACCGGTACGGCCGATTGCGTCGTCGAGAGCTCGACGGCGATGTTGGGAATCGCATAGGCGATGTTCGCCGCGCCTTCGACCGAGGTCGCATCGATGCCGTTCTTGACCATGACCGCCTCGAACGGCGTGCCCGCGAGGATCGACTGCCCGACGATCACGTGCCGCCAGCCGGTCAACTGGCCGTCGGCGGAGAGGCCTGCCTCGAGCTTGTGGAAATACATCGGGCGATAACGGCCGCCGTGGATGTCGCCTTCGCGCGTCCACTGCAGCTTGACCGGCGTGCCGTTGGCGCCGAGTGCCTTGGCGATCGACACCGCTTCGACGATATAGTCCGATTCCGCATTGGCGCGCCGTCCGAAGCTGCCGCCCGCATAGAGCGTGTGGATCCGCACTTGCTCCGGCTGCAGGCCCGCGACGCGCGCGGCATTGCCCTGATCGACGGTTTGGAACTGATCGCCCGCCCATATCTCGCAGCTATCGGCCGTGAGCTTGACGACGGCGTCGAGCGGCTCCATCGGAGCATGGGCGAGATAGGGGAATTCGTAGGATGCCGAAACTTTTCGCGCGGCACCGGCGATCGCCTTCGGCGCGTCGCCGACTACGCGAGCGGGCAGGCCAGGCTTGTCGGCAATGCGGCGGTACTCGGCCATGATATCGGCCGAGCTGCGCTTTTCGGCGCGGCTATCGTCCCATTCGACCTTGAGCGCGTCGCGTCCTTTCTTCGCGGCCCAAAAGCTCTTCGCGACGACGGCGACGCCGCGCGGAACCTGCACGACGTCGACGACGCCGGGCACCGCCTTCGCCGCCGACGCGTCGAACGACTTCACCGTGCCGCCGAAGCGCGGCGGGCGCTGCATGACGGCGACGAGCATGCCGGGCATTGCAACGTCGATCGTGAATTGCGCCGTGCCGTTCGTCTTCGGGGGGACGTCCACACGCGGCAGCGGTTTCGCGCCGACGAGCTTGAACGTCTTCGGGTCTTTCAGCGCGACGGTCTCGGGGACGGGAAGCTTTGCCGCGACGGGGACCAGCGAGCCGTAAGTCGCCTGCTTGCCGCTTGCCGAATGATGGACGGTGCCGCGTTCGGCACGAAGCTCCGTCGCGGGCACATTCCATTGTTGCGCCGCCGCCGCGATCAGCATGGCGCGCGCCTTGGCGCCCGCCTCGCGAAGCTGCATCCACGAGGTTCGACATCGCCGAGCTTCCGCCCGTGCCCTGGATCTTGCCGAATGCGAGGTTCGCGTAGCGCGTTGCGTCGGCCGGCGCGCTTTCGACGCTGATCTGCGACCAGTCGGCGTCGAGCTCTTCGGCGACGATCGTCGCGATGCCCGTATAGGCTCCCTGACCCATCTCGACGTGCTTCGCGATGACAGTCACGCGATTGTCCGTGCCGATGCGCAGGAATGCATTAGGCATGAACGTGCCGCCCGCCGGGCCGCCCGAGGCGGACGTCGCGGCGAGCGCGCGCGGCGCCGAGACGCCCCATTCGAAGCCGATGGTGAGCGCGAGCGCCGCCGCGCTGCCGACGCCCTTGAGAAACTCGCGCCGTGCCGGCCGCGATACTTCAGCGATATCGGTCGTCATGAGTCGTTACCCCTTGATCTCTTGAGCGGCTTCATGAATGGCGGCGCGAATGCGCGCGTAGGTCGCGCATCGGCAGATGTTCCCGCTCATCGCGGCATCGATGTCGGCATCGGTGGGCGCCGGATTGTGCTCCAGCAGCGCCGCGGCCGACATGATCTGACCGGATTGGCAATAACCGCATTGAGGAACCTGAAGCTTGACCCACGCGGCTTGCACGGCCTTCGCGGGCTTTCCCTGCAGGCCTTCGATCGTGGTGATGTGGCGGCCGGCGACGGCTGCGAGCGGCGTCACGCAGGAACGTATGGCCTGGCCCTCGAGGTGAACGGTGCAGGCGCCGCATTGCGCCATCCCGCAGCCGAACTTGGTTCCGTGGAGCCCCGCGACTTCGCGGATGGCCCATAGCAACGGCATGTCGGGATCGGCATCGAGGGTCGTGGACTTGCCGTTGAGAACGAACGAGGTGGACATTGACGGCTCCGGAGGTCTGCGACGATGTGGGAGTGTGCATGAAACTCCACATCCTTCGCTTATCGAATCCTCCGGATTTCTTGCCTAATTCTTTTGAAGACGACGAGTCAGTTCTTGAACGCGCCGCGATCGTAGCCTTCGCAGTACTCGCGCCAATCGCCGACGACCTGCTCGGCGCATTTGACGGCAAGATCGATCAACGGAAGCCGCCAATCTTTGCGCGCGCCGAACGCGATCAGTTCATCGGCGATCGCGGACCCTTGGCGGCCGCCGCTGCGCAAGTGCGCCCATGCCGAGAGCTGCGCCATGTTGTCGACGACCGATTCGAGTCGCGGCAACTTGCCGTTCCAAGCGCCGAGGTCGACGCGGTCTTCCGAGGGCTGCAAGCTGCGCAGCACGTATGGGCGCTTCTCGAACGTTACCGCATGCAAAAGCGCTTGCGGTACGGCTTGAGCGCGCGCTTGCACTTCCACCACGCGGCGCGCTTCGCTATCCCAATGCGGCTGCGCCACCGTGAGGTTGGGGGCGAGCGACGACGGCAACGCTTGCTTGAGATCGAGCAAGTAGTTGCCGTCGGGCGAGCCTTTCCCTTCGACGAGGATCACATACCGATCGACGCCGAGGCTGCCCGTTCCCGCGATCCGCCGCGCTACATCGAGCGGCCGGTAGAAACCGGGGTTGTCCTGGCCGCTCGCGAAATCGCTCATGAAGGCCATCACCGCATTGCGTCTTTCGTCGTCGATCACTAGTGCCTTCTTGCCGTCGATCTTGAGGACGCGCTTTTTGCCGTTCGACTCAGTGCGTCGATTCAGAAGATCGACTCTCGTGCGCTTGCCCAGTGAATCGAAGAGCTCGCGCACCATGCCCTCGGCCAGCTCGTGCTCGATCCAGCGCGCTTTGCCGAGGCCCAGGGCCGTGCCATACGATTCGACGGCCACATGGCACAACGCGAGCGCCTCGGCGCGACTGATGTGCAGATCCTCCGCGGCGACGAGCACGCTCGTGAGCAAGCGGATGAATTCATAAAGGCAAGGGGCGAGGCAAGCTTCGTCGAAGTCGTTGATATCGAAATAGATGAGCCCGTTATCGCCCTTGTAGCTGCCGAAGTTCTGCAAGTGCATGTCGCCGCAGGCCCAAGTCGAAGGCCCTTCAGTAAGCACGCCCCCGTCATGCAGATCGCGCACGCGTGCATAGAAAAGATGACATGTGCCTCGCAGAAACGCGAAAGCGGAGGCCCGCATGAGCCGATACTTCATGGCGAGGCGTTCGGGATCGCGGCCTGCGTTGAATCGCGCGATTTCGGTCGTGACATCCGGCATGACGATCTCCGTCTAAGTGTTTTCCCCAATCAAGATTCTTTGGGCCGTCGTCGTTATAAGGCAGTAGTCATCGAACTGTCATGGAAGCCAAGCAGCCGGGCGCAAACGTTTCACCGCGCACCGTCTGGGGCAATGGGGTTTGCTCGCCGACATGAGCCGATGGCGATGATACGTTGTCGCGAAGGAGATGCATGTGAATATGCTGAAAGCCGATGTGGGACAACTGGAGAAGGCCGTGAACGTGTTGATCACGCGTCCGCGCCTGATTCGCCGCGAATACTGGGTCTCGCAAATCGACAGCCTGCTGGAACTTCCGAGCATATCGATGCTCGAGCGCCAACGGTTGTGTGCGCTGCTCGATCTGCTCGGAACTGTCGCCGCCGATTGAAGTCGAGCGCTCCACGCTCGACTCGCCCGCTGCGCGCATCCGCTGTCCCGAGCGTACTGGGAGCGGCGGCTGTTGGCAAACCGAAAGCATCGGGCGTTTCGATCGCCTTCTGTCTACTGCTCTGCCGAAAACCGCAAATTCTGCGAAAGTTACGGTTTTCCCCGCCGCCTTGCCGCTCGACCCTCCAATGAGCGAGCGCGCAGAGGATGCCGGTGGGACGTCTTTCCGGGCAGAAAACAGGAGATCAGCATGGCAATCGAAGGGTACGTGGACACGCAGTTGGTCATCAACGGCGAGTGGTGCGACGCCGCGAGCGGCAAGACCATCGACGTGGTCAATCCGGCCACGGGCAAGGTGATCGGCACCGTGGCGCACGCCGGCATCGCGGATCTCGAGCACGCTGTGTCGGCTGCCCAGCGCGGTTTCGAGATCTGGCGCAAGGTGCCCGCGCACGAGCGCGCGGCCACGATGCGCAAAGCCGCCGCGCTGCTGCGCGAGCGTGTCGAGACGATCGCGCGGCTGATGACGCTGGAGCAGGGCAAGCCGCTCGCCGAATCCCGCATCGAAGTGATGGCGGCGGCGGACATCATCGAATGGTTTGCCGACGAAGGACGTCGCGTTTATGGTCGCGTCGTGCCGTCGCGCAACCTTGCCGTTCAGCAGCTCGTCGTCAAGGAGCCGGTCGGCCCCGTCGCGGCATTCACGCCGTGGAATTTTCCGGTGAACCAGGTCGTGCGCAAGCTCTGCGCGGCGCTCACGACCGGCTGTTCGTTCATCGTGAAGGCGCCTGAAGAGACGCCCGCTTCGCCGGCGCAACTGTTGCGCGCATTCGCGGATGCAGGCGTGCCCGCGGGGGTGATCGGGCTCGTGTACGGCGATCCGGCCGAGATCTCGGGCTACCTGATTCCGCACCCGGCCATCCGCAAGGTCACGTTTACGGGTTCCACGCCCGTGGGCAAGCAACTCGCGGCGCTCGCCGGTCAGCACATGAAGCGCGTGACGATGGAGCTTGGCGGCCACGCGCCCGTGATCGTTGCCGAAGATGCCGACCTCGAGCTCGCGGCGCGAATCTCGGGCGGCGCGAAATTCCGCAATGCCGGTCAGGTTTGCATCTCGCCGACCCGCTTTCTCGTCCACAACAGCATTCGCGAAGCGTTCCAGCAAGCGCTCGTCAAGCATGCGCAGAGCATCAAGGTCGGCGATGGCCTCGCCGAAGGCACGACGCTCGGGCCGCTGGCCAACGCGCGCCGGCTGAGCGCGATGGCCAGCGTGCTGTCCGACGCGCGGGCGAAGGGCGCAACCATTGCGACGGGCGGCGAGCGCATCGGCAGCGAGGGCAACTTCTTCGCGCCGACAGTGCTGACCGACGTCCCGCTCGATGCCGATGTCTTCAACAACGAACCGTTCGGCCCGATTGCGGCGGTACGTGGCTTCGACTCCCTCGAGGAGGCCATCAACGAGGCCAACCGGCTACCGTACGGCCTGGCGGGCTACGCGTTCACGCGCTCGTTCAGCAACGTCCATCTGCTCACGCAGCGGCTCGAGGTCGGCATGCTCTGGATCAATCAGCCGGCCACGCCGTGGCCCGAAATGCCGTTCGGAGGCGTGAAGGATTCCGGTTATGGCTCCGAAGGCGGTCCCGAGTCGCTCGAGCCGTATCTCGTCACGAAGTCGGTCACCGTGACAGCGGTCTAAAAGCAACAACGGACGGCAACAACAGACGGCGCGAACAGGCTCATCGCCAGCGATGGCCTTTCGCCGCCGTGCGGGCAGATGAATCAATTGCCGCGCGAGCCGGTTTTTCCGGACCGGTAGCGCAGCAAGTGATCCGTGCCCGATTCCGAGAGCCAGACCTCGCCCGGGCGGCCCGCCATCTGACGCACATTCGCGTGCGCGCGAGGCAGCGCCAGTACGGCGAACCGTTCGGTGCGCGGATCGAAGCGCACGAGGGCATTGGCGATCCACTCACTGAGCCAGACGATATCCTGATCGTCCACGAAGATGGCGTAATCGTGCGGATTGTCGCCAGGCAATCGCCATTCGCGCCATCCGCGCGTGGCCGGATCGTACATGCCGACTTTCCCGGCGTTCCATTCGCTGATCCAGACGCGCCCTTTCGAATCTGACCAGACGCGGCGCGCGCCTTGATGCGGCGTGGGCGGTTCGATCACCTCCGTCGCGCCCGTCTTCGGATCGATGCGGCCCAGATAGTTGCCGGCGAGCGAGGCGAAATAGAGACTGCCGTCGGGGGTCACGCAGATCCCATAGGGCCCCGGGCCTCGCGGCGCGTCGAAGACCTGCATGCTTCCCGTCTTCGGGTCCAGCTCGCCGTAGATGCCGCTTTGCCCGGTAAACCAGAGATGGCCCTGCTTGTCGAATACGGCGGTGTTGAGATTGGCGTCCGACCGGTCTTTCGGCAGCGGGAAACGCTTAACGGCGAGCGTCTCGGCGTCGATGCGCACGATCGCGTTCGCGCCGCCGTCGGTCACCCACGCGGCTCGATCGGGACCGACGATCACACCATGCGGTGCCGATCCCTCACCGAGCGGAATCTTCTCGATCTTCCCCGTGCTCGGATCGAGCCGGCCAACCGCGCCCTGCGCTTGCTCGGTGAACCAGACGGCACCGCCCGCGACCGGCACCGGCGCGACATCGTGAGGCGCGCTACCGGGCGGGACGGCGAAACTATCGAATGCCGGCGCTTGCGCGAACGCGGAGCCGAGCGCCAGCGCCATGCCTGCCAGCCCCAGCGCGAAAAATTGCATGAGCCGGCCTGCGAGAACGTTGCCTGCGGCTCCGGCAACTCGTTCGTTGGCGATCTTCCTCATCTTCGCCTCCCATCTCGTTCGAATCGTGATGTTCGACGCTCGATATTCTGTCACCGATAGAGGAAGCGCCACGCGCCTTGTCCGTGACGAGAACCGTATGAGGCGCTAGGCCGCCGCCCCCGCCACGCGGAACACGCCCACGACCTCCGAGAGCACGCGGGCCTGTTCTTCCATCGACTGTGCCGCGGCGGCCGCTTCTTCGACCATCGCCGCGTTTTGTTGCGTCGTCTGATCCATCTGCGCGATCGCGATGTTGACCTGCTCGATGCCGCGGCTCTGCTCCTCGGAGGCGGCCGAGATCTCGCTGATGATGTCCGTCACGCGCCGCACCGATTGAACCAGCGATTGCATCGTCGCGCCGGTTGCCTCGACGAGCGTCCGGCCGTTTTCGACGCGGCCGACCGAGTCCTCGATGAGCGACTTGATCTCCTTCGCCGCTTCCGAGCTGCGCTGCGCAAGATTGCGCACTTCGCCCGCCACGACGGCGAAGCCGCGTCCTTGCTCGCCCGCGCGGGCCGCCTCGACGGCCGCGTTGAGCGCCAGGATGTTCGTCTGGAACGCGATGCCCTCGATGACGGAAATGATGTCGGCGACGCGGCTCGAACTGTCGGCGATCGTTTGCATCGTCGAGACGACTTGCTGCACGGCTTCACCGCCCTCGCCGGCGATCCGCGAGGTCTCGGCCGCCATTTGATTGGCCTGTCGCGCGTTGTCGGCGTTTTGCTTCACGGTCGCCGTCAGCTGCTCCATGCTCGCGGCCGTTTCACCGAGTGACGATGCCTGCTGCTCCGTGCGCGCCGACAGATCGAGATTGCCGGCCGCGATCTGCCGTGCCGCGTCGGTTATCGTCTCGGTGCTGCCTCGAATGCGACGGATGGCATCAGCCAGCCGCTGCTGCATCCGCTGCATGGCGGACAGCATGCTGCCGTCGTCCGATGCGATCGCGACCTTGTGCGTCAAGTCGCCTTCGGCGATCGTCTGGGCGACCGTCGCCGCATACGCGGGCTCGCCGCCAAGACTGCGCTTGACGTTCCGAATGATCACCACGAGTGCTAGAGAAGCGAAGCTGCCGATCACGACGATGGCGATCAGGTAGCGAATGAGGTCGCCCGTGAAAGCCGCGTCGATGTCGTCGATGTAAAGGCCTGAAATCAGATACCAGTCCCAGGGCTCGAACCGCTTCACGAATGCGAGCTTCGGCACGCGCTCGGTCTTGCCTGCCACACGGCCCATGTATTGGACGAATCCTTGACCGCTGGCCTGCCCGACTTTGACGAGATCGACGAAAAGCAGCTTGCCTGCACTGTCCGCGTAGTGGCTCACATCCTTGTTGCGCAAATCGGCGAGCACGGGGTGCATGATCACGACGGGCTTCGCGGTCGTGATGATCATGTAACCATTGCCGGGAAAACGCATCGCGGAAAGACGCGCCATCGCCTGTTGCTGCGCATCGGCTTCGGCGAGCTCATGTCGCTCCGCCATCTGTGCGTATTGCGCCACGATTCCGTGCGCCGCCTCGACTACGTTCCGAATCGCGGCTTTGCGCTCCGCGAGCATCGTGTCGCGAGTTTGTATGGCCGCCCAGCCTCCGAACAACAGCAAACCCAGCCACATCACCAGCAAGGCCAACCACAACTTCGCGTTCAGACTCAGACGGTCCACTTTTCCCCCTGTCGTGATGCGGCACACACGCCGCGGCTGCCTGTCGATTCGGGCGGTATAACGGCAACGCGGGGCGCTACTTGATAGGGGGAAACCTCAACAGAATCTGAGCGGCCCAGCGCGCTCTATCTTCATACATCGTCCGTCATCAGAAGGGCTCAGTTGTCATGACAGGCTTACGCGCTAATCGTGGCTGCGTCCGCAAGACAACACCACGCCCAGCAGTAAAGCCAGCGGCACGCCCAGTACGGCGATGCCGAACCGATGCAAGCCGAGCGCGCCGGCTGCCGCGCCCGCCACGAACAGCAGCAGTTGCAGCGAGAGCTGAACGAGCGTCCGATCGTGCCTGTCGCGATCGTGACGACGCGTCATGCGCTCGACGAGTGCGATCGTCCACGCGCTGAAGTTGCTTGTCATCACGGTGGTCGGTGTGCCCATACTGAGCTCGCCCGGCAGCTTCGAGAGCGCGCTCTGGCAGCCCATCGCAGCCCCCGCGCAGAGCGCCACGGCGTACCGCGCCCAAGTCCCGTCGCTCAGCACCGCTTGTGAGGCGAGCAGCAGCGCGAGCCATGCCGCCTCGACGAGGATCACCGCGCGCCGCGCTCGCATCGGCGCGGCGCGGCCATCGATCGTGATGATGCGTGCCGCAATGACGGCGCACACGCCGCCGCCCGCGAACGCGACGATGACGGCAATGCGCAACGCCGTCGTCTCGTCTGGTTTGACGAGCGCGCTCGCCAGCGCTGCGAGATTGCCGGTGACATGTGCCGTGAAAACTTTCGACAACGCAAGAAAACAGGCCGCATCGACGAATCCGGCGACGGCCGACAGCACGACGAACATCGACATCGCAGAGCGGGAGGGAACGCAATCGTGATCCAAACGGTCAGCGCATTCATCGTGCCAGCCGGCGATGCATCAACCCAGATCCGAGAAAACCAGCGGTCGCCTAGTCTCCACGATTGTCTTCGCGAACGGGCACGTTAACTGCGGCGCCTGCCGATGCTCGCGTTCGTCGCCTCTGCACCACAACGCCGCGCGCGAGACTGCGAAAAACCTTGCAACGGTTGGCCGCATCGCGCATGGAGCGCACCTTCCGCGCGGCACGTCCGGTCAACCCGTCAGACCGAATTCAGCGGGAGGCATCCGTGACGGACACCGTGTCAGACCACGTCGTGGCAATTCTCAAGCAATGGGGCGTCGATACCGTGTTCGGCTTGCCGGGCGACGGCATCAACGGACTTGTCGAAAGCTTTCGCAAGGCAAGCGACAGCATTCGCTATGTTCATCTACGCCACGAGGAAAGCGCCGCGCTCGCCGCTTGCGCTTACGCCAAATTCTCGGGGCGTCTCGGCGTCTGTTTTTCGACCGCCGCGCCCGGCGCCGTCCATCTGCTCAACGGCCTCTACGACGCGAAAGTCGACGGCGCGCCGGTGCTCGCCATCACCGGAATGACCTATCACGACCTGATCGGCACGCACTATCTGCAAGACATCAACCAGGACTACCTGTATCAGGACGTCGCCTACTACAACCAGCGCGTGATGGGTCCCGAGCATCTCGAGAACGTGATGAACTACGCGTGCCGGACGGCCCTGTCGCGCTCGGGCGTCGCGCACGTCGCGATTCCCATCGACATCCAGGCGATGCCCGCATCGAAGGAGCAACGCTTCAAGCGCAATATCAAGGGCCATACGTCGAGTGCGTATCAGCCTCCGACGCGCACGCCGCAGGCCGAGCTGATCGCTGAAGCAGCGGATTTGCTCGGCGGATGCGAGAAGATCGCGATCCTCGCCGGGGCCGGTGCGCGCGGTTGCCGCGCCGAGCTCGAGCAACTTGCCGAGCGGCTCGGCGCACCGATCGTCAAAGCGCAACTCGGCAAGGAGTGCGTGCCCGATACGAGTCCGTATACGACGGGCGGAATCGGCGTGGTCGGCACGCTGCCGTCGGTCCAAGCGCTCAAAGGCTGTAACGGGCTGCTGATCGTCGGCAGCTCGTTTCCCTATATCGAGTTTCTGCCGAAGCCGGGCCAAGCGGCTTGCGTGCAGATCGATCACAACCCGGAGCATATCGGCCTGCGCTATCCGGCCGACATCGGTCTCGTCGGCGATGCGCGGGCGACGCTGCACGAACTGCTCGGCAAGCTGCGCCGCAACGAATCACGCGAGTTCCTGACGCTGGCCCAATCGCGCATGCGAGAGTGGCGTGCGCTGATGGAGGAGCGCGGGACCTCGACGGCACTGCCGATGTGTCCGCAGGTCGTCGCACACCATCTGCCCGAGCTGCTCGATGACAACGCGATCATCTGCGGTGACTCGGGCACCGTGACGGTGTGGCAGGCGCGCATGGAGCTGCGCGAGAACCAGCGGTTTTCGTTCAGCGGCACGATGTGCTCGATGATGGCCGCGCTGCCGTACTCGATCGGCGCGTCGGTCGCTTATCCGGGCCGCCAGGTCGTCGCGTTCACGGGCGACGGCTCGTTCACGATGATGATGGGCGAGTTCGCTTCGCTCGTGCAGCACCGCCTGCCCGTCAAAGTCGTTGTGATGAAGAACAACACGCTTGGCCTCATCAAATGGGAGCAGATGCTCTATCTGGGCAACCCCGAATATGGCGTGGACCTGAGCCCCGTCGATTTCGTCAAGGTGGCCGAGGCCTGCGGTGCGCGCGGCGTGCGGATCGAGGATCCGACGCGCTGCCGCGATCAGCTCAAGGATGCGCTCGCCATGCCAGGGCCGGTGCTGATCGAATGCATCGTCGATCCGCTCGAGCCGCCGTGGCCGCCGATGGTCAAGAAGGACGACGTGCGGCTGCTCTACGACGCGCTTGCGCGCGGCGAGGTGAACCGCAAACAGATCGGCCTCACGATCGGCCGGCATGCCGCGCAGGAGTTCCGCTTCTCGGCGAGTCCGTTCGGTATCGCCGGGCGCGTGATCGACAAGCTGACCGGGCACCACGAGAGCGAGCCCAAGCACGAATCCGACGAGCGCAAGAAGAAGGAGTAGCCGATGAGCGTCATCGATATGCATGCACACGCGAGGACGCGCGGCCAGCGCCACGTTGGCGATGCGCGCAGGCAGAACGACGCGGCGCGCGAACTGGCGGCCGCACTGCGCGGGAAAATTGCCGGTGAGGTTCGTTTCGACGGCGGATCGCGCGCGCTTTATGCGACCGACCATTCGATCTACCGGCAGGTCCCGATCGGCGTCGTCATTCCGCGCACCGACGACGACGTCATTGCGGTCGTCGCCGCATGTCGCGAGCGCGGCGTGCCGGTGCTGGGCCGCGGCTGCGGGACGAGCCTGGCCGGCCAGACTTGCAACGTCGCCGTCGTGATCGATTTTTCGAAATACATGAACCAGCTGCTCGCGCTGGACCCGGATTCGCGGCAGGCGCGCGTTCAGCCGGGACTCATCAATGACCAGTTGCGCGAGGCCGCGCAGCGTCACGGGCTGACGTTCGCTCCGGACCCCGCCACCCACCGCTACTGCACGCTCGGCGGCAACATCGGCAACAACTCGTGCGGCGCGCACACGGTGATGGGCGGCAAGACCGTCGACAACGTCCTCGAGCTCGATGTGCTGACCTACGACGGACTGCGCATGCGCGTCGGCGAGACGTCCGACGATGAGTTCGAGCTGATCGTGCGCGCGGGCGGGCGACGCGCGCAAATCTATCGCGATCTCAAGGCGCTGATCGGGCGCTACGGCGACGCGGTCCGCCGCTCGTATCCGCAGATCCCGCGCCGCGTCTCGGGCTACAACCTGGACGACCTGCTGCCCGAGAAGGGCTTCCATGTCGCGCGCTCGCTGGTCGGCTCAGAAAGCACCTGCGCGCTCGTGCTCGGCGCAACGGTGCGGCTGATCGACTACCCTGCGTTCCGCGCGCTGATGGTGCTCAGCTATCCGAACGCCGCTGCCGCGGCCGACGAAGTGGTGCGAATCCGCGAATTCGGCCCGGTCGCGATCGAAGGCTTTCACCATCACATGATCGACAACATGCTTCGCAAGGGCAAACGGCTGCCGGGAATGGCCATGCTCGACAGCGACGGCGCTTACCTGCTCGTCGAATTCGGCGGCACGAGCGCCGAGGAAGCGAAGGGCAAGGTCGAGAACACGTTCGCCGCGCTGCGCAAGATGAATACGGGCGCATCGGCCATGCATCTGTTCGAGGATCCGCGCGAGCAGGAAGAGATCTGGGCACTCCGTGAAGGGGGCGTCGGCGCGAGCCGAGTGCCCGAAGACGAAGAGGCGTGGCCGAGCTGGGAAGACGCGGCCGTGCCGCCCGAACGGCTCGGCGACTATTTGCGCGATTTCGACGCGCTCAATCGCCGCTACAGCTACCGCTATACGCTCTATGGGCATTTCGGCGATGGCTGCGTTCATACGCGAATGACGTTCGGTCTGCGCACGACCGAAGGCGTGCGGAAATTTCGCGCCTACATGGAAGAAGCGGCGGATCTGTGCCTCTCGTACGGCGGGTCGCTATCGGGCGAGCACGGCGACGGTCAGGCGCGCGGCGAACTGCTCCCGAAAATGTTCGGCGCCGAGGTGATTCAGGCGTTTCGCGACTTCAAGACGATTTGGGATCCAACCTGGCGGATGAATCCCGGCAAGATCATCGATCCCTATCCGCTCGATACGAACCTGCGCACCGGCCCCGACTACAAGCCGATCGACGTCGTCACGCATTTCCACTTTCCCGAAGATCGCAATTCGTTCGCCGATGCGACCGAGCGCTGCTTCGGCGTCGGCAAATGCCGTGAACTCGGCGGTCAGACGATGTGCCCGAGCTTTCAGGGCACGCGCGAGGAAAAGTATTCGACGCGCGGCAGGGCACGGCTGCTGTTCGAAATGATGCGCGGCGAGGCCATCACGGACGGATGGCGCAGTGACGCGGTGCGCGACGCGCTCGATCTATGTCTGCAATGCAAGGGCTGCAAGCATGACTGCCCGGTCTCGGTCGATATGGCGACCTACAAGGCGGAGTTTCTCTCGCATCATTACGCGGGCCGGTTGCGCCCACGCGCTGCCTACTCGATGGGACTCATCGACGTTTGGTCGCGCGTCGCGATGCTCGCGCCCGGCTGGGTGAACGCGTTGTTGCGAACCCCGGGGATCGGCGCGCTGTTGAAGGCCGCCACCGGCTTCACGAGTCAACGTGAGACGCCCGCCTACGCAGCCGAATCGTTCCAGCAGTGGTGGCAGCAGCGCGAACGCGAACACGTGCGCAGCGGCGATCCGACGCTGCCCGAAGTGATCCTTTGGCCGGACACCTTCAATAACTTCTTCTTGCCTGGTACGGCAAAAGCAGCCGTGCGCGTGCTCGAAGCGGCCGGCTACCGGGTAGCGGTGCCGGCCGCGCCGCTTTGCTGCGGCCGGCCGCTCTACGACTACGGCTTCCTCGATCTCGCAAAGCGCCGGCTGCGTCGGATACTCGACGAACTGCGGCCCGCGATCCGCGCCGGCATTCCGATGGTCGTGCTCGAGCCAAGCTGCGCGTCCGTGTTCCGCGACGAAATGCCGAACCTGCTCGCGACCGACCGCGACGCCGAGCGGCTCGCGCGACAGACGAAGACACTGTCGGAGCTGCTCGCGCAGACGAACGGCTGGTCGCCGCCGCGGCTCGAGGCGCGTGCGCTACTGCAGTCGCATTGCCATCAGCGCGCGGTACTGAACGCGGATGCGCAGCGGGAGCTACTGGTCGCGATGGGCATCGAGCTGCAGCCGCTGCGCAGCGGCTGCTGCGGACACGCCGGATCGTTCGGCTACGAACGCGAGCACTACGACGTTTCGCAAACAATCGCGGAGCAAGTGTTGCTGCCGGCCGTCCGCAAGGCGGCGCCCGATACGCTCGTCATCGCAGACGGCTTCAGTTGCCGGCAGCAGATCCGCGACGGCACCGGGCGCTGGCCGATGCATCCTGCCGAAGCGGTCGCGCTTGCGCTCGAGCGGCAGGCCGATCGATCGATCGAGCTCGCCGAGCGGCGCTATCTCGAGCCGGCCGCGCGTGTGAAGCCGGAGCAGGCCGCGATCGCCGCCGCCGCGCTGCTCGCCGTCGGCGTGATCGGCACAGTTGCGCTGCGCCGGCAGCGTACCTCTTGATGCGGAAAATGCAGCAATGAAATCGGGCGCCGTCACGCTTGTCAACGTGACGGCGCCCGCATGATGTCGAACACCGGGCGATACCGAAGCGTTGCTGCTACTACGCCCCGAAGTATCGATCAGTGGCCGAAATACAGTCCCTGGTTGCCCGACTGCGTCGGCACGCTGTCCGACCGCGAATGCGCACCGCCCGATTGCGACTGCGATGAATCGACGGTACCGCCCACGCCACTCGTCGTGTCGTCACGAGCAACGGTCGCCGCATTGTATTGTTCGGCTGCGAGCGTTTGCGCGCTGATCCCACGCTGCGACGACGGCGCACCGACGTCAGGGCGATAGAACGGCGCCGGACCGTAGCCGCTCGCAAAAGCGGGAGCAGCGATCGAGGCAGACGTTGCAAGCAACAACGCGGCGATGAATTTGGTCTTCATGGTGTCCTCCGGTAACTTCAATCGATGTATGCAGGATCGCGCCTGGGAGCAGATTGATTCGCTTGCGGCGCACTCAATTCAACGTTGACAGTTCCAAGCTTAAAGCTGCGGCGCGATCGGACAAAGAGGGTTGATCGAACAACTCATTTCCCGAAATTCGAACAATGCGTGTCTCGGTTTTGCGTGTGATGCGCAGAATCAATCAGCGCGATAGGCTCGCCTTATCCGATGCCCAGACGAATCGGGCGCCATCGCGTTCATCACGCGACGGCGCCCGAGCGGCGCTAAAGCTAAGTGCTGTCGCTTCAGGGCATCACTGCAGTACGCCCTTCGCCTCGCAATCAACGACCGAAGTACGTGTCGTTGATAGGGCTATCCGCCTGAACGCGGGCGTGGCCCGACTGCGCTACCGAGATCGAGCCGCCAACGTCGCTTTGCGCAGCAGCGGTATTGCCTTGCTCCGCCGCGAGCGTTTGCGCGCTGATGCCGCGTTGCGACGACGACGCACCGACGTCAGGGCGATAGGACGGTGCGGGACCATAACCGCTAGCGAAAGCGGGCGCGGCGATCGACCCGGATGCAGCGAGAACAAGAGCAGCGATAAACTTCGTCTTCATGATGACCTCCGGTACGTTTTAACTGACTGGGAACCGCGTGGACCGAGTCCGTTGCGGTGCGCTGTGTTGATGTCTTGCAGTGTAGGGATGTCGAGCACTCAGACAAAGAGGGCTTGCCGAACATCACATTTCCTGAAACTCGAACAATTGGAATTCCATGGAAGCAGGACGGATTTCACTCCGCGAAGCCGATGCGGAGGACCGCTTCCTCTGCCGCAGCCAATAAAGAAGCGCCATCGCGTTCATCACGCGATGGCGCTTCTCGAGCGGCGCGTAAAGCTAGTACTGTCGCTTCAGGGCGTTACTGCAGCACGCCCTTCGCCTGCAATCAATGACCGAAGAACGTGTCGTTGATATGACCGCCCGCCTGAACGCGGGTGCCGCCCGACTGCGCTACCGAGACCGAGCCGCCAACGTCGCTTTGCGCAGCAGCGGTATTGCCTTGCTCCGCCGCGAGCGTTTGCGCGCTGATGCCACGTTGCGACGACGGCGCACCGACGTCAGGGCGATAGGACGGTGCGGGACCATAACCGCTAGCGAAAGCGGGCGCGGCGATCGACGCGGATGCAGCGAGAACAAGAGCAGCGATAAACTTCGTCTTCATGATGACCTCCGGTACGTTTTAACTGACTGGGAACCGCGTGGACTGAGTCCGTTGCGGCGCGCTGTGTTGATGGCTTGCAGTGTAGGGATGTGAAGCGCTCAGACAAAGAGGGCTTGCCCAACATCACATTTCCTGAAACTCGAACAATTGAGATTCCATGGAAGCAGTACGGATTTCACTTCGCGAGGCATCCGATGGAACAACGATGGCAATACCAAGTGCGAATCGACGTCGCGCCCGGGCTAGCCGAGGCCTTGCGGGCGGGGGCGCCGCATCCATGCCGTGATCCGATCGAATCGATCCTGCGTCGGAGCAACGCAACGCTAGTGTGTCAATTCGACGCGTTCGCGGATTACGTCGCAGAGGCGGAACGCGCGGGCCCCGAGCGGTACCCGCTGTATCGATGGACGAAGGAGACGATCGGGAATCCGGAAAAGAAGGAGAAATACCTGAGGTCATTCACCGTCTATGTAGGCGGCGAGCAGGTCTATGAGAGGGACGTTGCGGACCAGCTTCATGCGGGGTTGTCGGCTCTTGTCGCTAAAGAGGGCATCGAACGCGTGCTGAAATTTGATACGAACCCGGCGAACAATCCGCAACCACCCGCGCAGCAGTGAGCGGCGGATCGACAACAAGGCCACTCACCCACTATTCGCAGTTTTCCGCGGAGCGGCGCGGTCAAACCGTTTCGTTGAGGGCCCGCGGGTTTCCGCTTTTCGCGTTGCGCGCGTCAGCACGAGCTGCGGCGGCACCCCATCGTTGCGCGAGCGCGGCGCAGACCATCAGCTGTATTTGATGGAAGAGCATGAGCGGAAGCACCGCCGCGCCGACAGCGTTGGAGGCGAAGATGACCTTCGCCATCGGAATGCCCGACGCGAGGCTCTTTTTGGAGCCGCAGAAAATGATCGTGACGCGGTCCTCGCGTTCGAAGCCGAGCCACTTGCTCGCCGTCGCGGTAACGATGAGGGCGGCGGCCAGTAAGACGGCGCTCACGACGAGCAATCCGGCCAGCGCCGAGACCGGCACGCGATGCCAGAGCCCCTCGTTGATAGCCTCGCTGAACGCAGAGTAGACGACCAGCAGAATCGATCCTTGATCGACGAAGCGAACGAGGCCGCGATGGCGGTCGATCCATCCGCCGAGCACCGGCCGCAGCAATTGTCCGCACACGAACGGCACGAGCAACTGCAGCACGATGTTGCCGACCGTATGCCAGCCGGAGCCCGATGTCGCGTGACTCGAAATGAGCACGCCCGCCAGCGCGGGCGTGATGAAGATGCCGAGCAGGCTCGAGGCCGACGCACTGCAAACCGCAGCGGACACATTTCCTTTCGCCATCGACGTGAACGCGATCGACGATTGCACGGTCGACGGCAGCGTGCAGAGGAACAGGATGCCGCCATACATCGCCGGGGTGACGAGCGGTGAGAGGACCGGCTTAAAGGCAAGGCCGAGCAGCGGAAACAGCACGAAGGTACTCAGCAGCACGAGGGCGTGCAGGCGCCAATTCGTGGCGCCCGACACGATCGCTTCACGCGGCAGCTTCGCGCCGTGCAAAAAGAAGAGCAGGGCGATGGCGAAGTCGGTCGACCAATCGACCGCCACCGCCGTTTCACCGCGGCACGGCAGCAGACTTGCGAAGACGACGGTTCCGACAAGGGCCAGCGTGAAATTGTCGGGAAGGTACTTGGGGCGGGACACGATGCAGGATTTCCGTAACTTACTTCCGCGCTGCGTTGCAGCACAGTAAGTAAGAGGATACTGCAAAACCGGTTTCACTGCTGGAGAGCGCTCGCTCCTTCGGCAGTCCGACGTTCGGTTCGCGGCCAGCGCCGCCGCCAGCGGCGCATTGGGGCTGGATCAGTCCTTGGTCCGGGCGGCGGCCGCGCGCGCGACGCGACACGCCGCGAGATCCCACGCGCCACTGCCGACGGTCTTGAAGACAATCGGCTGATCTTTCCGAACTTCGCCGCCGACGATCGAACCGAGCGAACGGACAACAGTCCAGTCGACTCCCGCTTGCAGCAGATCGCCCGCTTCCTCTTTTGCGGCGGCGAAATCATCGACGAAGACGCGGCTCGCGCGGACAGTTTCGGCGGCGATCTCGGCCGCGTCGGGCGTGAACGCGCCGACACCGATCACGAGGCGGCTCGCTTTCGCGCCATCGGTGTAGACGGGAACCTTGCTCGTCGTAGCCGCAACGACCGTGTCGATGTCGTCGGGAATCGGTCCGCCCGCGGACACCTGCGCAAGAGCGGCAACGGCGATGCCTTCGCGCGCCATCTGCTCGCAGAACGCTTGCTCGGATGAGGGCGTGCGGCCCTTGACGAAGATCTTCGCGCCCTGATGGAGCGCGCCGATCGCGGCCGCATGGAAGCGCGCTTGTTGTCCCGTGCCGATCAGAAGGAAGGTGCGCGGCGCTGAAGGGTGCAGCAGCTTGACGCCGAGCATCGAGAGCGCCGCCGTCCGGCGTCCCGTGACCGTTGGGCCGTCTAGAATGAACTCCGGCTTGCCCGTCGTGGCGTCGCAGACGGTTACCGCCCCGAAGATCGTCGGCATGTCGCGCGCCGCGTTGCGCGGGCAGACACTGACGAGTTTGTGAATGGCGATATCGTGCGCGCTTGCCGGCATCGACAGGAGCACGCCGCCTTCGTTGAGCGGCAATGCGGTGCGCACGGGCGAGCGGATCTGCCCGGCGTCATGCTCCTGGGCGGCGACGGAGAGGGCATCGACAAGTGCTTCGAAGTCGAGAAGGGCCGCCGTTGCGGTGGCATCGAATGTGGGAAGTGTCGGCATGTTTCAGTCGCGCGGCGTAGGTGGATCGAATCAGGCAGGGCGCTTGAGCAGCGAAGGGGTCGCGGCGCCGGCATCGAAGGCGGCGATATGGCCCTCGTCGATGATCCATAGCACCTCGGCGTCGTCCTTGCTCGTCGAGACCGCCGCGTGCCCGGTGCGGCTGTCGAAATAGATGCTGTCGCCCGCTTCCAGATGCGTCGGCGCATAGAGTTCGGAGTACAGACAAACGCTGCCGCTCAACACATAGAGAAATTCTTCGCCCTCATGACGTCCCCATTCGGTGAAATCGTCGAGAGAATGCGCGGTGATCCGTATCCGAAACGGATGCATCGCCTTTTGCGAGAGATCGGTGGCGAGCAGCTCCATGAGATAGCAGCCCGCCGCGTGCATTTGCCCGCCGCCCTTGCGCGTCAACGCACGCCGCCCGCTCGCGGCGGGTTTCGGACTCGAGCCGAACAATTCGCCTAGGTCGATGTTCAGGCCATGGACGATCTTCTGAAGCACGTCGAAAGTCGGCGACATGATGCCGTTTTCGATCTTCGAGAGGGTCGAGCGCGATACGCCGCATACGCGGCTCGCGACCTCGAGGGTGTAATCGTGCCGCAACCGGGCGGCCTTCACTCGCTTGCCAAGCTCAGATGAGCCCTGCTCAACTGGCTTCAGTAAAGTTTTTTCCATATGCGGGGAAAGATCGCAGTCCTAACGATCGGCATTGCAAGTTTCCTATCATAACAAAGACGACCGCCGGGAAACCAATGGTCCGGCGGGGTGGAGCGCCGCTCCTTGCTTCGAGGTTTCTTTTGTGAAACGTATGGCGATGCGCGTAATAGCCATGCGGCTCACAGGGGGGCTGCTAGCGGCCGGGAGAGGCCCGCAGACGCGATGTTGCCGATGTGAAACAGCGTTGAATCGAGACGGATCTTGCTTACTGAGTGGCCATGTTAAGCGTCCACTTGCTCGCGCCGGCGCGCAGGCCAGAGCGTCGTAGGCAGACGTTGTAGCCGTGACGGCACGAGTGTATAGTTCCCCGATGTACTCAAGTTTCGTATCGGAAATTTTACGAGGGATCAAATGAAAGCATCGACCATCCTCTCCGAACTCGGCATCTCCCATCTGGCGGAAGCTGGCGACATCGCCGTGCATTCGCCCATCGACGGCGAGCTTATCGGCCGCGTCGCAAGCAAGACCGTCGCGGAAGTCGATGCAGCGCTCGCAAAAGCGCAGGATGCCTTCAAGGTCTGGCGCAACGTTCCGGCGCCGCGTCGAGGAGAGTTGGTGCGCCTCCTCGGCAACAAGCTGCGCGAGCGCAAGCGTGCGCTCGGCAGCATCATCACGCTCGAGACGGGCAAGATTCTGCAGGAAGGCCTCGGCGAAGTGCAGGAAATGATCGACATCTGCGATTTCGCGGTCGGCCTCTCTCGCCAGCTCTACGGCCTGACGATCGCGTCGGAGCGCCCGGGCCATCGCATGGCGGAAACGTGGCATCCGTTGGGCGTATGCACGGTGATTTCGGCGTTCAATTTTCCGGCGGCCGTATGGTCGTGGAACGCCGCGCTGGCTTTGGTATGCGGCAATGCGGTCATCTGGAAGCCTTCGGAAAAGGCTCCGCTGACCGCACTGGCCGTCGACAGGATTCTGCAGGATGCGCTGAAGGAGTTCGGCGATGCCCCCGAAGGACTGACGTGCGTCGTCAATGGGGGCCGCGACGTCGGCGCGAAGCTGGTGTCGGACCGTCGTTCGAGCATCGTGAGCGCAACGGGCAGCACGGAGATGGGGCGTGCGGTCGGTGTCGAAGTCGCGCGCCGCTTTGGCCGCTCGATTCTCGAACTCGGCGGCAACAACGCCGGCATCGTCTCGCAAACGGCAGACATGGAACTGGCGCTGCGCGGCATCCTGTTCTCGGCGGTCGGCACGGCCGGTCAACGCTGTACGAGCTTGCGGCGCCTGTTCGTTCATGAAAGCGTCTACGACAAAACGGTCGAGCGTCTGAAAACCCTGTACGGCAAGGTCGCGATCGGCAATCCGCTCGAGCAGGGCACGCTGATGGGCCCGCTCATCGACGAATCCGCGTTCAACCGCATGCAGGCGGCTTTGGAGCAGGCAAAGCGCGAAGGCGGCAAGGTGTTCGGCGGTGAGCGCCATGTCGTAGCCGGCAATGAAAACGGCTTCTACGTGCGCCCGGCCATCGTCGAAATGCCGTCGCAGACGGAAATCGTGCTGAAGGAGACGTTCGCGCCGATTCTGTACGTTCTCAAGTACAGCGACTTCAACGAAGCGATCGAAGCGAACAACGCCGCGGCGCATGGGCTCTCGTCCTGCGTGTTCACGACGGACCTGCGCGAGAGCGAGCGCTTCCTGTCGGCGTCGGGCAGCGATTGCGGCATCGCGAACGTCAACATTGGCCCGAGCGGCGCGGAAATCGGCGGCGCGTTCGGCGGCGAGAAAGAGACGGGCGGTGGACGCGAGTCGGGCTCGGATGCTTGGAAGGCTTATATGCGCCGCGCCACGAACACGGTCAACTTCTCATCGGCGTTGCCGCTGGCTCAAGGTATCGACTTCAACGTCGAATAAGCGGGAGCAACTCGTGAGTTCTCAAGTCGTTATCGTGGGCGGCGGCGTAATCGGCAGTTCTATCGCTTACTTTCTGCGTGCGTCGGATCCGACGGTGTCGGTGACGGTCATCGAGCGTGATCCGAGCTATGCGAGGTCGTCGTCCGCGCTATCGGCCGCATCGATCCGGCAGCAGTTTTCGACGCCGCTGTCGATTCAGATGTCACTCTTTGGCATCGACTTCCTCCGTAAGATCGGCGAGCTGCTTGAGGTGGACGGAAGCCAGCCCTCCATCGATTTGCACGAAGGCGGCTACTTGTTTCTGGCTACGCCGACGGGAGAAACGACGCTGCGCGAGAACCACGCGCTGCAACGGCGCCTTGGGGCCGATATCGATCTGCTGTCGCAAGACGCGCTAAAGGCAAAGTTCCCCTGGCTCAACGTAGAAGACATCGCTGCGGGGGCATACGGCGTCAGCGGGGAGGGCTGGTTCGACGGCTATGGCCTGGTTCAGGCGCTGCGTAAAAAAGCGCAATCGCTCGGCGCGCGCTATGTCGCAGCGGAGGTGACGGGTGTGGTCCTTGACGGTCGAAAGGTCACGCACGTCGTTGCCGGCAATGGCGAACGGTACCCGTGCGACACGCTCGTCAACGCGGCGGGCGCATGGGCGCGCAAGATCTCGGAGATGATGGGCATCGATATCCCCGTCTATGCGCGACGTCGCAGCATTTTCAATGTCTCGTCACCGGCGCGTCTGACGAACAGCCCGTTGTTGATAGACCCGACGGGCGTCTACTTCCGTCCTGAAGGCAAGACTTATATCACCGGTACGTCGCCGAGCGCGGAAAACGATCCGAACGATTTGCCGCTGGACGAAGTCGATCACGATCTCTTCGACGAGGTCATCTGGCCGACGCTCGCGCATCGCGTCCCGGAGTTCGAAGCCCTTCGCGTCGAGAACTGCTGGTCCGGGTACTACGAGTACAACGTGTTCGACCATAACGCCATCATCGGTTACCACCCCGACATCGCGAACTGCGTGTTTGCGAACGGATACAGCGGCCACGGCTTGCAGCAAGGCCCCGCGACGGGTCGGGGCGTGAGCGAGTTGATTCTCAACGGAAAGTACACGACGCTCGATCTATCCTCCCTGAGCTGGGACCGCATTCTGGAAAATCGTCCCATCGTGGAGAAGAACGTCGTCTAGTTTTGGACGCTACTCAATTCGACGAGCTGCGGCGCTCAGCATCGGCGAACATCTCCTGAAGCGTGCGCCGCTCTTCGTCCGTCAGTTGCGACGCGGCCCGCGGCATCGTGAGGACGACGCGCAGCTTCAGTTCGCCACGGTTGCCGGTGCTGTCCGAGAGCCCTTGAGTCGGCAGCCGGATCACGCTGCCATGCTGTGCGTTCGGCGTAACCGTGATCGATAAGTCGCGCCCGAGCACATTCGCGTTGAAAGGACCTCCCACTGTTGCCGTGACGAAGTCGATTTCGATGTCCACCGTCAGGTCGAGGCCGTCGCGCTGAACGCCGGCGCCGCAGAGAATCGCGATCGTGAAGATCGCGTCGCCGGGCGGGCCGCCGTGCAAGCCGGGGGCGCCGCCGCCCGTCACGACGAGCCGCTGACCATCCCATGCGCGGGGGGGCACCGCGATCGCATCGGATTTCGGCAGCAACTCGATGCCTTTGTTCTGGCAGGCCGCGCACCATAGGCTGGTTCGGACACGGCCCCGCCCGGAGCAGGCCTCGCACACCGTGCCGTCGTGCAGCCGGGCTCGCCCGTCGCATATGGGACATGGTTTGGCCATATGCGGCGCGCTTGCGCCGTTGCATTGCCGGCACGTTGCCGTCACTTGATAGCTCGCGGGCACGTCGCCGCCGTTCATGGCGACGTCCAGCGGCACGTAGAGCTGTGTGTGGCGATTCGCCCCGCGTACGGGAAGTGGACCGCCGGGCGAGGCGAAGCCGCGCCAGGGATCTGAGGCAGGGCGGTCGCGATCGGTGCGCGCGGCGTCTCCGTGTGCGCGGCTTTTCGGCCGCGAGGCGTCTTCGCGAGCGTGGCCTTTCTGCCGTGTCGTCTCTGGGGCGCGGCTGCCGGCGCTATGCGATGCGGACTGCGGCCGCGACGGTGCCTCGCGTTTGCCCGTCAGAATCTCGAACGCTTCCTGGACACGCTTGAAAGCCGGTTCGACAGACGACTCGTCGCCCTTGTTGCGGTCCGGATGGTACTTCGCCCTGAGACGGCGGTAGGCTCGCTTGACCTCGGCAGGCGACGCTGCGCTCGGCAAGCCTAATCGTTCGTAGTACTCATCAAGGCTCATTAGAATGAATCGTTCTTGCCAAGCCAAAAAATAAAAATTTCAGGTAGCTACGTTGGGTTTTGGCCCGTCTCCGCATGCGCCGTTAGGCCGCTTCTCCTCCACCGCCATCACCATGACCCGGGTAGTCCCAGGCTCAGATCGTCAACTCGGAACAGCATGCGGCAAACGTTTTCGGGCGAGGATTCGCGCGCGATTCTAACACGCGAGCCACGCGCCAGAGACGGGGCGGGGCCATGCACCCGAAGTGGAAACCGAACACCAAGGAATCCGGCCCGCGGTAGAGGTTCCGCCGCCGCCCCGGCGTGTGCGAGCGTAACACGTGGCTCGTGCAATGAATTGCACAGCCGGAGACGCGTAGAATGCTTCCGAACAAAACGGCGGGGGAAACGGGGCATGGACTTACCAGAGGCAAGAGCCAAGGCCGAAGAGTGGCTTTTAAGGACGCCGCTGTACGAGGAGATCGCGGGTAGCGATCCAAAGCATTGTTATCACGCTATCAGGGCGCTCGTTCTACGGGCGACACCGTTCGATGCCTATTGCGTTGAATGTAAGCGTGCCGCTACGTTCATACCCGAACATGATGAGACTAAGCGCAATCTGGTGCTGCGCGGGACGGAGGATGCGATCCAAACCTATTGCATGGGAAGCCCCGTGTTGGTCGTAAGCGCAGCGTGCGCTAGGAATGGAAGTCACCGCATGCAGTTCGTCTATTTGCATCGTTTCAAGAAGGGCGTATGGAAGATAGGCCAATATCCGTCGCTCGCCGACCTGTCGATTCCCGAGAGCAAGCAATTTATCAAGGTGCTAGGACAAGACCGCGTGCGCGAGTTGAACACCGCAATAGGGCTGGCCGCGCATGGAGTAGGCGTCGGTTCGTACATCTATCTACGCCGGATCTTCGAGTCACTAGTAGAAGAAGCGCACGACAAAGCGCGCAACGATGGTGCTTGGGATGACGACGCATATCAGCGGTCACGAATGAACGAACGCGTTACGATGCTTAAAGGATATCTCCCGGCTTTCTTGGTGGAGCACCCGCAGCTATACGGCATCTTGAGCAAACACGTTCATGAACTGTCGGAGGACGAGTGCTTGCGGAATTTTGAAGCCGTGAGAGAGGCAATTTTGATCATCGCGCGCGACAAACTAAAGGCTCACGAGGAGCAGGAACACCGAGAGCGCACGGCTAAATTGCTGGTAAAAATCAATTCCACCGTGAACGGGAAGACCGGTAGTTAGTGGGACGTGACAACAAGCATCGATTGATGCGTCACGCCTGTTATGATGACTTCGTCCGAGCTAACCGGGGGCAGTATGGCATGGTTTGATCAGAACGCTTCTGCGCGAAGATTCGAAGCATCACCAACCGCAGACGAGAGCCTAGGACGGTTCATCAACGTCATCGATGGTCTTACCACCAGCAAGCGGGAACGACTGCATCACATATATCTGTTCGCCACAGAAAGACCCGATGTGCGTCTTGTGATAGTGATGTACTACGATGCGGGGCGTGCTACTTACGACGTAATCGATGGTCCCGTGTTCACTGCAGCGAACATCAATCAGATTTGTAGTGTCCTGCACGTGGCCGACAACTTCGCAGATGGGAGGCCGCTAGCAGCGGGCGACAATCCGAAGGTTTTTTATTGTGGCAAACCCGCTCCACGCACGGATGACATTCATCCTTTCGACGCCGCGAAAGAGTTAGTAGATCATTTCTTGAAATCGTCTAATTGCAAAATTAACAGTCACGGGTTTTTGCGGTTGTTTGACGCTGAGTAAACTTTATGAGGCTACCAAATGGCGTCATCAATAACCGTCGCTGATGAGATAGAGGCTTTAAAAACTACCGCAAAGGCTGCGCAAACCGAGGCGGTAATGGCAATCGCTTTCCATGAGACGTGGAAGCCAACGGCCTACGATAAAGAACTCCACCGGCGAATGGGGTTTTCCTATGCTACCCAGGCGTTTCAGATAGTGCGGCTCGCGCTTCGCCGCGAGATGTTGCTGGCGCTGATAAGAATCTGGGACAAAAATAAGCAAGGCCAGTCGCTGCAAATCACCGCCGTAAGAGAAAAATTGAGGGATAAAGCGGTCTTCAATGCCATCGTCGATCATTGGGCCGGGTCAGCTAGTGACCTCTGGACAAAAGACGGTATGCGAAAGGATTTGGAACCGAAACGAGCCAGGATCATCGAGCTTATCCAGAAATACCTAGAGGGCGGCTCCGGTTTTTCCGTGGTAGAGGGGTTGCGGACTCTGCGACATGAGCGGTTAGCTCACTATCAGTTAGAGGAAACCAAGGCCGAGGCCGCAACGGCTGATACTACCGACGACGAAATAGAAGCGTTCTACGAAGACACCTTAGAGATCGTGCGTTTGCTTCTCAGCTTGGTTTGGGGAGACACGTTTTCACTTTCCGGCGACGTTGCGGGCGTGTACCGCCACTACGCAAAATTCTTTTGGGAGAACGTCAGCGGCGAGCAAGCCGAGGGGCCGCCCGCCAACTACAGACGAATGTCATAACGGAATAACAAGAGATGGCTGTTATGAAAAACCGTTGGCCAATACCATTAGTCGCGCTCGCTCTATTAGTCTTGTTCGCGGCGTTCAACGCCAAACCAATGGCTACCGCTGGCGAAGTTGCAGCATGGGTACAGGGTGTAGGGTCGCTACTCGCGGTCATCGCAGCGGTAGGAGTATATGCGAAGCAATACCAGGATAAGAAAGCCGACGACTTGGAGCAAACCTGCGCGTTCGTGCAGGCGATCAAGCATGAAATTAGTACGGTTTGGAACCGCCACATCGGGAGGATTGGGACAGCGCTAACGCACGTCCCGGACGGCAAGCACTTGGATGGTCTAGTACCGATTACTCCGAACAGCTTGGTTACCTATTCCAACGCATCCGCGAGGGTCGGCCATATCAATGATGAGGCGTTACGCACCACCATAGTGAGTGTCTACGCGATGCTGCGTGACTATTTTTCCGACCTTGACCTGAACAACCGGTTGTTGGCGAACATCGAGCATTTCCGGAATACATATCCGGGCGAGGACATCAACCAGGAGATGGACCGTAAGCGGTACGCAATGGTAATCCTCGCGCGCTCGATGAAAAAATGTCATGCCCAACTACAGCGCGACATACCCGAACTAATGGCGAACATCGATGCGTGGTTGCAGCGAAAGCAACGACCGGCGACAACAGGGGGCATCATGCGATTCGATCTAGAGACGTTTAAGACGTGGGCTGAGCTTGCGCTTACCTGTGCGTCGTTTATCGCCCTACCTGTTGGCGGTTGGTGGGTCTATCACAACTTCTCGGTCGAGGACACGCACGAAATCAATCCGAATATTAGCGTGACCGCCGAATTCAAGCCTTACGACGACGAGCGACGATTGCTGATTGTCCACGTGCGGCCCAAGAATGTCGGCAAAGTGCCGATAGAACTCGACGGCGGAAAGAATGGCGATATCGAGGTTCAGGTGAAGGTCATTCCCTCGAAAATGGCGGACGGCCCGATCAATCTCGACAAACTGCCAGTGCAGTACCGCGTCTCTAACTTCGTCTCTCGCTATCAAGGCGGGTACATAATGGAGCCGGGTATCGACTACGAAGAGGTGCTAACGTTCGTGGTGCCGAAGGACACGACGTACCTCGTTAATGCGGAGATGGCGCATTTTGAAGTGCCCGATGACGAAGTTGACGGCTCGTATGTCATCAAGGTGGATTGATTGTTGTTAAAGCTCACTACCAGCCAGAAGGAGATTACCCGATGCGTCGCGACAAAGAGCTTGCAGAAGAGATCCTGCGGACGTTAGTACTCGATGAGCATTGGCATATGGACATGAGAATGCTTGTTGAGAGGCTGAAAGACAAAGCCGCAGAGTCGGCTGTCCGTTATCATGCTGTCTTGCTTCAGGATGTCGGGTTAGTAAAAGTCGACCAGGGCGTCATCCGGCTTACTTCAGCAGGCCAGGACCGCGCAGAGAATTCCGACAAGCTTGATCCTATGGCGACGTGGGCGGCCTTGGGTAGCTAGCTGATGCTCAATTGCGCGGCGACTTCTCTTTGATCATGACTGAAAAGGCGGTGATTTGCCCCAAGTCCGGGAAGTCATCGTCTACCCGCCCCCACATCCACATTGAATCGACGTAGATCATATAAAGGAACATGTGGAATTGATGATAGAAGTCGGTCAGACTTAAGCTGTGGCGTTGCGGATTCGCGTGGCCTAGCGCGGTATTTCTGACTTTACGGAACTGGCTCGCAAACTCCTTCGGCACCTTTTCCGGGAATGCGCTGATATGATTTTCCCACGGCGGGGCCGTGCCATTCAGTATTGCCTCCCGCCGATTGTTCAATGAGCGCTGGGCAATGCCGTGGATGTACTGATCGGCCAACTCGTGCTTAATCTCCGCCGTGTCCTTGCGATCCCGTTGTGTCGCCGCGAGCAGGAATTCATACAGATGGTGAATGAACCGCGTATAGGCGTTGTATGTCTTGAATGCTAAGCGCCGGTCCTCGCCTTGCATGATCATCGTTTCGGCGACGCGCGCGAATTCTTCAAAGGCATCGCTGCATCGCAGATACTCGTGTTTCAGCGTCGCGCATAGTGCAAGATCCGTCGCATCACCTGCTATGAACTTCGTCATTTTTTTCCCCGTCGCGCAGCGTCAAAAAAGACAGGCCAACCCAAAAAGTTGAAGAATCAGCCCAAATCCTACAAACTTTCACCGCGTCAAAGGCACTCGCGGCCCACAAAGTGTAGCTGCTAATCGAAGAGGACTAGCATTCCCTCAAGGTAGATTTCCTGCTGCGGAATCCCGCTAGCGTCCACCCACTGGCATAGGTAGGCAAACCCGTCTTCGGTTTCAATCCCGTATGCGACCGTCATAGTCGGCGAGCCCGACGCCAGCCGCACACGATCACCGGTGTTCAACTCCGCCCTCATTTGAATCTCCCTTCGTTGATGCAGCCGCACAATTGCTCTGCGATGGGCGATGATCCGCGCTTGAGCGAGCAACCTCGACCGGGGATCGGGGCGAAATCTCGTTAGTTCTTAGGCCAACATATGCCTGCACCTATTAATTGATCAACAACAATTGATGCTACTGGTCTGACGCGGGAACCCCAGTTGATAGCGCGCCACGTGTCACATAGTGCGTTATCGGGTCATACTGATTCGAATTGCGACTTCTATACCACTTCGGTCGATGATGAACTACATGCACCGATGAGCAATTCCCCACGGGTGTCAAGCGCATTGAAATCTGAGCCACTTTACGCGTGAGCGCGCAATGTAAAACTGAGCCAGTCGTTACTTCTTCGATGCCGGGACGTGTCCGGCCTTCGTCACCGTTCAAGTCGCAACTGTCTCCTTTGATGTGGATGATGTGGGCATGGTGGAGGATGCGGTCGAGCGTGGCTGCGGTTAGTGTTGCATTGCCGCCGTAGGTCTCGTGCCATTGGATGAACGGCGGGTTGCTGGTCAGAATCATCGAACCGCGTTCGTACCGCTTTGCCACTATTCGTAAGAAGTGCCTGGCTTGGTCTCCGGAGAGCGGCAGGTAACCGATCTCGTCGACAATCAGCAGTCCTGGACTGATATTGCGGCGGAGCACGGCGTGGTAACGCTTTTGGCGCCGGGCCGCCGCCGTGATGGACATTGTTTTCATACCCGCCTGCGTAGCGGCGTACCCGATGGCTATCGCCAGGTGCGTTTGCCAACGCCGGACGGACCAAGCAACACGGCGCTCTTGCCGCGTTCGATGAAGCGTAGTGTCGCCAATTCGTCGATGGGTTGCGCCAGCCTTTGACAGCCAATCTTGCAATGGTCAGACTAACCAAGCTTAGTCCAATGGATCTCGTATGCGCACCGTCAATATCCACGAAGCCAAAACACAGCTCTCACGCCTGGTCGACGAGGCTGCTCGTGGCGAGCCGTTCGTCATCGCGAAAGCGGGGAGACCGCTCGTCAAAGTGGTCGCGCTCGATGCGCCGGTCGGCGCGCAAAAGCTGCGGCTCGGCTTTCTGAAGGGCGAGATCGCGGTTCCGGACGACTTCGACCGGATGGGCAGCGAATGATAGTCGCGGACTCTATCGTGGAAGGTTTTGCTGCTCACCGCGGATCCACTCGTGGCGCAATATCCGGGGCCGATCCGCGGCGTATGACGCTCAGTGCGTGGCAGTGGCTGCGCAAGCCTAAGACGGCTCTGTTCCGCGCTTGACCTATGCACGAGCGCCGACCAAATCAATCGTCGTCGCGATCGTGATGATGGTGATGCCATCCGCGATGCCAGCCTCTGTCGTGCCATTCGCGGTCGTCCCAGTATCCGCCTTGATACGGATATCCGTAGACGGGCGCCGGCGCGTAGACAACAGGCGGTGCCTGATAGACGACAGGGGGCGGCTCCTCGACGACCGGCCCCGGGATACCGAGGTAGACGCCGATATCGGCATGCGCTTGCGCGTCAACGGAGGCCAATACGGTGGCTGCCGCGGCGGCAGCCAGGATCACAGCGCGTTTCATCGTTCACCCCACTTCGAGTTTCTTAAGTTTCGTTTTGGCCATCGAGCTTGCGCCGATACTAGCCGCGGCCCGGCGGCCGAGGTGAAACGGTCTCGTCGCTTTTGTAATGGGGTGTAACAACCGAACGTTCGCTGACGAATTGCTTTCAATTCACTCTTTGCGACGTGAGTCGATGCGGTTTCGCTATCGCCTCATGCTTCATCCGGATTGTCCCGCTATCGCACCGCGACCTATAGTGCCCGCTATGGGCAAATAAACGGAGACAAGGAGACATGAATCAAATCGACTTGAACGGTCGCGTGATGGTTGTCACAGGAGGGGCGCGCGGGATCGGCTATGCGATTGCCGAGCGCGCGTTGCGATCGGGCGCCGCAGTCGCTCTTTGGGATATCGATGAGCAACGGCTCGAGCAAAGCCGGGCGAAGCTCGCCGAGCTCGGCACTGTGTCGACGAATGTCGTCGAGCTCACCGACGAACAATCTGTCTCGGCCGCCACGCAGCGAACCATCGATGCGCATGGCGCCATCCATGTCCTGATCAACTGCGCCGGCATCACGGGCGGCAATGGGACGACGTGGGAGCTCTCTCCCGAGGTCTGGCGCCGCGTCATCGACGTCAATCTCATCGGCCCGTACCTGACATGCCGGGCCATCGTGCCGCAAATGCTTCGGCAAGGCTATGGACGGATCGTCAACATCGCCTCCGTCGCGGCCAAAGAGGGCAACCCCAACGCATCGCACTACAGCGCGTCGAAGGCCGGGTTGATCGGCTTGACGAAGTCGCTCGGCAAGGAGCTGGCGACCAAGAACATTCTCGTCAACGCGGTGACGCCCGCCGCGGCTCGAACCGAGATCTTCGATTCGATGTCGCAGCAGCACATCGACTACATGCTCTCCAAAATCCCGATGAATCGCTTCCTCCTGCCCGAGGAGGCGGCATCGCTGATCGTCTGGCTGTCTTCTGAAGATTGCGCTTTCAGCACAGGCGCCGTATTCGATTTGTCGGGCGGCCGCGCCACCTATTGAACCTGAGTGAACCTGAGGGGCCGCCGCCAGCCGGCCCGATCGGTACATGTCTGCCATCGGAAGGATGAGGAAGGATCCTTTCGCGAGCGGCATCGAAGCCGGACTGGCGGCGGCGAACGAACAAGAAACATCGAAAGAGGAAGCCGGCGAACGAAGCCGGCCGTTCAAGGAGACGATCGATATGCCCAACACGCTTGCGCCTTCCGCCGACGATGCGGTGAACAAAACGATGCGCCGCCTGCTGCCATTCCTTTTACTGATGTACGTCCTCGCGTTTCTCGATCGGGCGAACATAGGCTTCGCGCAAAAGGCACTGCAGCAAGACACCGGACTTTCGAATGCCGCATTCGCGTTCGGCGCCGGCGTCTTCTTCGTCGGCTATGCGTTATTCGAGGTGCCGAGCAACTTACTGTTGCATCGCGTCGGCGCACGCATCTGGATGTGCCGCATCATGGTGACCTGGGGGCTCGTTTCCGCCGCGATGGCGGCAGCGAATACGCCTACATCGTTTTATGTCATGCGTTTCGCGCTCGGCGTGGCCGAGGCGGGGTTCTTTCCCGGCGTCATCTATTACCTGACGCACTGGTTTCCACAGTCCGCCCGCGCACGGGCCGTCGGTGTGTTCTATTTCGGCGCGCCGCTCGCATTCATCTTCGGCAGTCCGCTGTCGGGCCTCTTGCTCGATCTCGACGGGCTCCTCGGTGTGGCCGGCTGGCGCTGGCTCTTTCTCGTCGAGGGTGCGCTCGCATCGATCGTCGGCGTGTGGGCTTTCCGGTTTCTCGATGACAAGCCAGCTCACGCGCGTTGGCTAAGCGGCGACGAGCGCAGCGCGCTCGCTCGCGCGATCGAGCATGACGCGCGCGACGCGGCGGCGACCGGTCCGCACAATGTCGTGGCGGCACTCATGGATCGACGCGTGCTCTCGTATGCGCTCATCTATGCGCTCGTCCAGATCAGCGTCTATGGCGTCATCTTCTTTCTTCCTCAGCAGGTGGCTTCCTTGCTTGGCAAGAAGGTCGGCCTCGAAGTCGGTCTCGTCACCGCGGTGCCGTGGATTTGCGCGGTCGCCACGGCCTGGATCGTGCCGCGGCGCGCCGATCGTTCGAATAGCCACCGCGCCTGGGCGATGCGGCTGCTCGTGCTGGCCGGGTGCGGCATTGCGGCTTCGGGCCTCACGCATAGTCCTCTGATTGCGCTGATCGCGCTTTGCTGCGCGGCGAGCGGCTTCATCGCGGCTCAGCCGCTTTTCTGGACGTTCCCCACGCGTCGTTTGACCGGGGCGGCGGCGGCCGGCGGCATCGCGCTGATCAATTCGCTGGGCAGCCTTGGCGGTTTCGTCGCGCCATCATTGCGCGGCATTGCGGAGCGTGTTTTTGCATCGAGCGCGGCGGGACTGATCGCGCTCGGCGCCGCGAGCATCGCCGCCGCGCTGCTCATCGCGCTCGTCGTTCCCCGCCTGTCGTCACGGGATGCGCTTGCGCCCGGCTCGGTCCCGCGCGCCCGGTAATCGATCAAGACTCTACGAAACAACGGAGCTACCTACATGGCCATGCCAACCATCAAAGCGGTGCGCGCGTTCGTCGTTCGCGGCGGCGGCGCGGACTATCACGATCAATCGGACGGACATTGGATCGACGACCATATCGCGACGCCGATGGCACGCTACCCTGAGTATCGGCAAAGCCGCCGGTCGTTCGGCATCAACGTGCTCGGCACGCTCGTCGTCGAAATCGAGGCCAGCGACGGGACTGTGGGGTTCGCCGTCACGACGGGCGGGGAGATCGGTGCATTCATCGTCGAAAAACATCTTGCCCGCTTTCTCGAAGGCCAGCGCGTGACCGACATCGAGAAGATGTGGGACCAGATGTACTATGCGACGCTTTACTACGGTCGCAAGGGCATCGTGCTCAATACGATTTCCGGCGTCGACCTCGCGCTTTGGGATCTGCTCGGAAAGGTTCGGCAGGAGCCTGTCTATCAACTGCTCGGCGGTCCGGTGCGCGATGAACTCACGTTCTATGCCACGGGCGCGCGCCCCGACCTGGCGAAACAAATGGGGTTCATCGGCGGCAAGCTTCCCCTCCAACATGGCCCTGCCGAAGGCGAAGACGGGCTCAGAAAGAACATCGAGCAGCTTGCCGACATGCGCCAGCGCGTCGGCGACGATTTCTGGCTCATGTTTGATTGCTGGATGAGCCTCGATCTGCCCTACGCGACGCGGCTCGCGCAAGCGGCGCACGAGTATGGGCTCAAGTGGGTCGAGGAGTGCCTGCCGCCCGACGACTATTGGGGATACGCGGAACTGCGCCGCAACGTGCCGCGCGGCATGATGGTTTCGACGGGCGAGCACGAGGCGACGCGTTGGGGCTTTCGCATGCTGCTCGAAATGGGCTGCTGCGACTTGATTCAGCCCGACGTCGGCTGGTGCGGCGGCATCACCGAACTCATCAAGATCTCGGCGCTCGCGGATGCCCACAATGTCTTGGTCGTGCCGCACGGCTCGTCGGTCTATAGCTATCACTTCGTCGTGACGCGACATAACTCGCCATTCGCGGAGTTCCTGATGATGGCGCCGAAAGCCGATCAAGTCGTGCCGATGTTCACGCCGCTCTTGCTCGACGAGCCGGTGCCCGTCAATGGGCGCATGAAGGTGCCCGATACGCCCGGCTTCGGCGTGCGGCTCAATCCAGAATGCGCGCTCGTGCGGCCTTACTCGCATTGACGCGTCGATCACGAAGCATGGCTGAAAGGAGAGACACGTGCTGCTCAAGGACAAAGTCGTGATCGTCACCGGTGGATCGCGTGGCATCGGCCGGGCGATTGCCATCGCATCCGCGCGCGAAGGCGCCGATGTCGCGATCAACTATTGGAGCGACAATGACGCCTCATACGGACGCCGCTCGGCGATATCGGAAGTGCTCGCGGAAATAGAGAAGCTCGGCCGTCGCGCAATCGCTGTCGAAGGCAACGTCGCGGCGCCGCAAACGGGCGTCGATCTCGTGCGGCAGACCGTCGAGGCGTTCGGCAAGGTCGACGTGCTCGCCAGCAATGCGGGCATTTGCCCCTTTCATGCCTTTCTCGACATGCCGCCTTCGGTGCTGGAGCGCACGGTCGGCGTCAATTTGAACGGCGCGTTCTATGTGACGCAAGCCGCGGCGCGCCAGATGAAGGAGCAGGGTACGGGTGGCGCGATCGTGGCGACGAGCTCGATCAGCGCACTCGTCGGCGGAGGCATGCAGACGCATTACACACCGACGAAAGCCGGCGTCCACTCGCTGATGCAGTCGTGCGCGATCGCATTGGGACCGTACGGCATTCGCTGCAATTCGGTCATGCCGGGCACGATTGCCACCGATCTCAATGCCGACGATCTCGCCGACGAAAGCAAGCGCGCCTACTTCGAAAAGCGGATTCCGCTCGGCAGGCTCGGCGCCCCCGAGGACGTGGCCGAGTGCGTCGTCTTTCTGGCGTCGGATCGTGCCCGCTATGTGACGGGTGCCGCGCTGCTCGTCGATGGCGGGCTTTTCGTCAATCTTCAATAGATTGGCAGCGAGGAGGAGACATGACGGCCGGACGCCGCGTGATCGGTGGCGAGCGGTTGCGAGAAGCGGCGCAACAGCCCCACGAAATGCTCGGCGGGCTCCGCGAGCGGCTCTTCCTTGCGTGTGAGAATGCCGAATCCCGGCAAGCTCTTGCCGATTTCCAGCGGCAAAGGCACGAGCAGCTTGCCGCGCACGTGATCGCGCACGACGGATTCGGGCAGCATCGCAATGGCGTCGTATTTCTCGAGCAATTGCAGCGTGGCAAAGATCGACGCGCACTCGGTCAGATTGACGGGCGTCGCAAGCCCCGCGCGCGCAAGTTCCTCTTCGAACAGCACGCGGGCGGGACTCGTGACGGGCTGCGCGACCCACGGCCAGTCCATGAGCTCGCGCAAAGTAATGCTCGCGGCGCCGGCGAGCGGATGCCGCGTCCGCACGATGAGCATCAGCGTTTCGCGCGCGAGCGGCTCGAAGTCGAAATCGTTGTGTTGCAGCGGGGTGGTCAAGCGGCCGAGCGCGAGGTCGACTTCGCGGCGATGCAGCAGCTGCACGACCTGATCGCTCGTTTCGCCGAGCACGCGGACGTTGAGCAGCGGGCGCTCGGTCTTGAGCGTCGCGACGGCCGTGGCGAGCAGGTCGGGCGCGGCACCCATGATGGCGCCGACGGTGAGCTGGCCGTGTCCGCCCTTGCGCTTCACGTCGAGGTCTTCCGCGAAGCGCGTGAGCTCGGCCAGCGCGCGGCGCGCGTAAGCCAAGGTGACGACGCCGAGCGCCGTCGGCTGCATGCCGCGCGCGTTGCGCTCGAAAAGACGGAAGCCGAAGGCTTCTTCGATATCGCTGAGCATACGGCTCGCGCTCGGCTGCGCGACGTTGATCGTTTCGGCGGCTTGATGAACGTTGCGTGCGTCGTCGAGCGCAACGAGGAGTGCTAGATGTTTGAACTTCAGCCGGTTGACGAGTGCAACAGTGGCGGCCTGACGGTTCATGGGTCTCCCGGGCTCCTGCGATTCGGTTTCTCGATCGCCCGATCCCAACTACGGATTGGTTTGCTATCGATGCACGGATTATAGTCGCAGCAAAGTCCCGCCAAGAAGCGGGAAAACGATAAAGACGGAGACATAGGAGCAACGCGTCATGCAAGTCGTCGATCCGCATGTCCACTTCTGGGATCTCGATAGCCACCGTTACCCGTGGCTCGACGAGCCCGGCACGTCGTTCGTCGGGGACGCAAGCCGTCTCAAGCATAGCTATCTGCCGTCCGACTTCCTCGCCGATTCGGACGACATCGACGTGTTGAAGGTGGTGCACGTCGAAGCGAATCACGATCCGGCCGACCCGGTGGAAGAGACGCGTTGGCTGCAGTCGCTGGCCGATGCCGGTCAGCAGCGAGGCAACGCAAAGCACCGTCTTCCCGAGGCCATCGTGGCCGCGGCCGACCTATCGGCTCCCGACGCGGCGGACACGCTCGCGGCGCATGCCGTTTTCGCCAACATGCGAGGGATCCGGCAGATTCTGAACATCCATCCGAATCCGCTCTACAACTACGTGCAGCGTCACTATCTGCGCGATGAAACGTGGCGCGCGAACTTCGCGCTGCTCGAGCGATTCGCGCTGTCGTTCGACATGCAGCTCTATCCGTCGCAGATGGAAGAGGCGGCGGCGCTAGCGCGCGCGCATCCGGGCATTCAAATCATCGTCAATCACGCGGGCATGTTCGTCGATCGCCATAGCGTCGCCGGTTATCGCGAGTGGCGCGACGGGCTCCGTGCGCTTGCCGCCTTGCCGAACGTCACAGTCAAGATCAGCGGGCTTGCCATGTTCGATCACAGGTGGACGATCGAGAGCTTCAGGCCATACGTATTGCAGACGATCGATACGTTCGGCGTCGAGCGCGCGATGTTCGCGTCGAACTTTCCGGTCGACAGGCTCTTCGCTTCCTATTCCGATCTTTGGCATGCGTATGCGGAGATCGTGAGCGGAGCCAGCGACGACGAGAAGGCGGCGCTTTTTCGCACGAACGCGGAACGTATTTACAGAATCTGATCGGCGGGCGCGGCGGTTCGCGCCGCTCGCCGACGATGAAGGAGACGAGCTTGGAGACGAATACGGAGAGCGCACGTGTGCCGCGCCTCGAGCTGCGCCACGCGCGCAAATCGTTCGGCCGTGTGCTTGCGCTCGCGGAGGGCAACCTGACGCTTTGGCCGGGCGAGGTCCATGCGCTGCTGGGCGAGAACGGCGCGGGCAAATCGACGCTCGTCAAAATCCTGGCGGGCGTTCACCAGCCCGATAGTGGAACGCTGCGCATCGACGGCACCCAGCGGCAATTTTCCTCGCCGGCGCAGGCCCGCGATGCGGGAATCGCGGTGATCTATCAAGAGCCGACGCTGTTCTTCGACCTATCGATTGCCGAAAACATCTATATGGGCCGTCAGCCCGTCGATCGCCTTCGGCGCATCGATTACGGCACCATGTGCCGCGAAGTCAATGCGTTGCTCGCTTCGCTCGGCGTCGAACTGCGAGCCGAGCAGCCGGTGCGAGGCCTCTCGATCGCCGATCAGCAGGTGATCGAAATCGCGAAGGCGCTTTCGCTCAACGCGAATGTGCTCATCATGGACGAGCCGACAGCCGCGCTCTCACTGCCCGAGGTCGAACGGCTCTTCGCGATCGTGCGCAAGCTGCGCGAACGCGGCGTCGCGATTCTTTTCATCACGCATCGTCTGGAGGAGGTGTTTGCACTCGCGCAGCACGTCACGATCATGCGGGACGGTGCAAAGGTTTCCGACGCGCCCGTGAGCGAGCTGAACACGGCAACGATCGTCGCGAAGATGGTCGGCCGAGATTTGGAGACGTTCTATCCCAAGGCGGACGTGCAGCCCGGCGAGGTGCTGCTTTCCGTGCGCGGGCTCACGCGTACCGGCGTTTTTCATGACATTTCATTCGATGTTCGCGCGGGCGAGATCGTTGCGCTCGCGGGGCTCGTCGGCGCGGGACGCAGCGAGGTGGCGCGCGCGATTTTCGGCATCGATCCCAGCGACAGCGGACACGTGGATATCGCGGGCAAGCGGCTCGTGATGGGGCAACCGGCGGCGTCGATCCGGGCCGGCCTTGCACTCGTCCCCGAAGATCGCCGGCAACAGGGCCTGGCGCTCGAGCTCAGCATCGCGCGCAATGCGTCGATGACGGTCCTCGGCCGGCTGACTCGCTTCGGACTCCTATCGACCGCGCGCGAAGTCGCCCTTGCCAGTCGATGGGGCAAGCAACTGCAACTGAAGGCGAGCGATTTGCTCGCGCCCGTCGGCACATTGTCGGGCGGCAATCAGCAAAAAGTCGTGCTCGGCAAGTGGCTCGCCACGGGCCCGAAGGTATTGATCATCGATGAGCCGACGCGCGGCATCGACGTCGGCGCAAAGGCCGAAGTGTACGGCACGCTCGCGGGGCTCGTGCGCGAGGGCCTCGCCGTGCTGATGATCTCGAGCGAATTACCCGAAGTGATCGGCATGGCCGATCGCGTACTCGTCATGCACGAGGGAAAAATCAGCGCCGAGCTTTCGCGCGCGAAGGCGACGGAGGAGCGCATCATGGCGGCGGCGCTCGGGCAATCGAACATTCATCTTGGGCACGCGGCATGATGCGCCATTCGACCACTCACGCCGAGGCTTTGCGGCACCAGAAGGCCGACGCGGCCGGCCGTCGTGACGGCAGCCGGCGCTTCGTCGAGAAGCTTTTGCAGAGCAGGGAAAGCACACTCTTTGTCGTCTTGCTGTTGCTGATCGGCGCAACGGCGCTCGCCGAGCCGCAGTTTCTCAATCTGCAGAACTTGCGGGACGTGCTGCTCAACGTTTCGATCATCAGCCTGCTGACGGCCGGAATGACGATCGTCATCCTGATGCGCCATATCGATCTTTCCATCGGATCGACGGTCGGCATCAGCGCTTATGCGGTCGGCAGCCTTTACGTGACGTTTCCTCAGATGCCCGTCGTCGTGGCGCTGGCTTCGGGCATCGCGATCGGGCTCGTTGCCGGCGCGATCAACGGGTTGCTCGTCGCGGTCGGCCGCGTGCCATCGCTCGTCGCGACGTTGTCCACGCTCTATATATTCCGCGGGGCGGACTATGCGTGGGTGCACGGCGGCCAGATCAACGCGACAAGCCTGCCCGAAGCGTTTTCCCGCCTTGCGACAGGCTCGGTGTTCGGCGTGCCGTCGCTCGTCCTCATTGCCGCCGCGCTGCTCGTTGCGCTCTCGGTTTATCTGAAACAGTTTCGCCCCGGCCGCGAGCACTACGCGATTGGATCGAACCTCGAAGCGGCCCGGCTCGCGGGAATCGATGTCGAGCGGCGCGTGATGGCGGGCTTTCTGATTTCCGGCGCGATAGCCGGTCTTGCCGGCGCGCTCTGGCTTGCGCGTTTCGGCACCGTCGAGGCCGGAACGGCCAAGGGCATCGAGCTCCAAGTCGTCGCAGCGGCCGTCGTCGGCAGCGTGGCGATCACGGGCGGCGTCGGCACGATTCTCGGAGCCACGCTCGGCGCGCTCGTGCTCGGCGTGATCAGCATTGCACTCGTGGTGCTGCATGTCTCACCGTTCTGGGAACAGGCGATCGAAGGCGCGCTCATTGTCGCGGCGATCGCAACCGATACGTTGCTTGCCCGCTCGGTGGCCAAGCGCATGATGAGGAAACGCGAACATGGCTAAGCCCGATTCCGCGGCGCGCACGCGCACGTCCGGCATCCCGTTGCAGTGGGAGGCGCTGCTCGTCATCATCCTGCTCGCATCGCTGATTCTCGGGCGCGTGCTGTCGCCGGTTTTTCTAAGTTCGGCCAATCTCGCCAACGCGCTCGCCGAGCTCACCGAGATCGCGCTGATGGCGTTGCCGATGACGCTCATCATCGTCGCGGCCGAGATCGATCTTTCCGTGGCTTCGGTCCTCGGTGCCTCTAGCGCATTGATGGGTGTGCTCTGGCATGCGGGCTTGCCGATGCCTGTCGTCATGCTGCTCGTGCTCGTGGCCGGTGCGTTGGCCGGACTTCTCAATGGGCTTATCGTCGTGAAGCTCGAGTTGCCTTCGCTTGCCGTGACGATCGGCACGCTCGCGCTGTTTCGCGGCGTTGCGTACGTGCTGCTTGGCGATCAGGCCGTGGCCGATTTTCCGCCCGGCTATACGCTCTTCGGCATGAATACGCTCGGCTCCACGTTCATTCCATTGCCGTTCACGATCGTCATCGTGGCGGCCGTAGGCTTCACCGTTTTGCTTCAGGCAACGGCGTTCGGGCGGAGTCTCTATGCGATCGGGGCCAATGCTTCTGCGGCCGCCTTTTCGGGGATCGAAGTCGGCAAGATCAAGCTGCGGCTCTTCGTGCTGTCGGGCGCGATGAGCGCGCTCGCCGGCATCCTCTATACGCTGCGCTTCACGAGCGCACGCGGCGATAACGGCGAAGGCTTCGAGCTGTCCGTCATCGCGGCCGTGCTGTTCGGCGGCGTCAGCATCTTCGGCGGCCGCGGCTCGATGTACGGCGTCATGCTGTCGTTGCTGATCGTCGGCGTGCTGAAGAATGGATTGACGCTCGTCGACGTATCGAGCGAAACACTCACGATCGTCACCGGTGCGCTGCTGCTTGCCTCGGTGCTGATTCCCAATCTGGCCGCCCGGTGGCGCGCGGGGCGGGACAAGCGGCTCGTTGCCGAGTGATGCTTGAAGCATCACCGGCGACGGGCATTCGATGAAGGCGGGTCTTCATCATCGTGCAGTTCGATTGTGTGGCAATGACTCGGACGCGCGTCCGATTATTCGAAGAGGAGACGATTCATGTTGAACCTGTCAGGCCGTGCCGCATCCGCGGTGCTTTGTGCGATGCTTTTGGCAATCGGCACAACGGCATCCGCGGCCAGCATCAAGGAAGGGCTCAAGATCGCTTTCGTTCCGAAGCAGATCAACAATCCCTATGAAGTCATCGCCGATAACGGAGGAATGGAGGCGATCAAGGAGTTCAAGGGCGACGGCAAGGTTGTTGGCCCTTCGGATGCGGGTGCGTCGTCGCAAGTTTCGTACATCAACACGCTCACCACGCAACGACAGAATGCGATCGTCATTGCCGCCAACGATGCGAACGCTCTCGTTCCGTACCTGAAGAGAGCGATGGCGCAGGGCATCAAGGTGGTGACGTTCGATTCCGATACGGCGCCGGCGGGTAGACAACTATTCGTCAACCAGGCCAATGCCGAGAGCATCGGCCGCGGGCAGATCCAGCTCGTTTCGAAACTGGTGGGTGGCGAGGGTGAATTCGCGATTCTCTCCGCCACGCCGAATGCGACGAATCAGAACACCTGGATCAAATGGATGCAGGAGGAGCTCAAGAAGCCCGAGTACTCGAAAATGAAGCTCGTGAAGATCGCGTACGGCAACGACGACGATCAAAAGTCGTTCGTCGAGACGCAGGGCTTGCTGCAAGCGTATCCGAATCTGAGGGCGATCGTCGCGCCGACCTCGGTGGGGATTGCCGCCGCCGCCCGCTATATCGCTTCGTCGCCCTACAAAGGCAAGGTCGCGGTGACGGGGCTCGGCACGCCGAATCAAATGCGCGCGTTCGTGAAGGACGGCACCGTCAAGGCGTTCCAGCTCTGGGATCCGGGCCAGCTCGGCTACCTCGCAGCTTATGCCGCGGCGAATCTCGCGTCGGGCTCGATCACGGGCAAGGAAGGCGAATCGTTCGATGCGGGCAAGCTCGGCAAGCGGACCATCGGCAAGGACGGTGAAATCATCCTGGGGCCGCCGACGACGTTCGACGCGTCGAATATCGATAATTTCAATTTCTAAGTCGCGGGGCCAACGCCTGGGGCATTGCCATCCGTTTGCGATGGCGAGCGCCGGGCGTTCGGTGTTATCGTGGCGCCCTATACTGATTGGCAAATTCGGGATTGGTTGGCGACGACCGGTTCGGTCGAATCAATGTAACGGGGTGCTGATGATCAAAGAAGAGGCGACACCACTTGTCGTTGACCTTGCCAAAGGGCTCGTTTCTCTGGTCCGGGATGTTGCTCCGGACTGGCGAAAGGCATTTTTACGAATTTGTGTGCGTGATGCTGTATCGGAGGCGAAAGCTTCGTACGTGCATGAGAGGGGCGTCGACATTGTCGATGTCTTAAAGCACAAGGACTTTTTTCACGCTGTGACGGCGCAAGGCCGAGCGCTATTGGCCATTCTCGATAAGCCCGAAGGCCTTTTCTTGCTCGTCGTCGACTCTGCTCTTGATTATGAAATCAAGTTCGAGCACAAGGACATGAGCAAATGGGCGATTAGCAAGATGCGCGGCGGGACCGGCGTTCCAGCGGGTCTTGATCAATAGGGGACAGTCGGTCCTCCTCGACTGCGCCAACGGCAGTCACTTGCCAGCGCCTGTTACCCGCGCACAGCTCAGCACGAGCGTGTCGCCAGGCTTTGCTTCAGGAGCCAGCGCGGCGGTATGAAGCTCGGCATTTCCGCAGCGCCATTCGGCGAGGAAATCAGGGCGGCACTGTTTCATAGGCTCGCTCCCCAACCGATCCCCCAATTCGTAAGAACACGTTTCGCTCCCGTCGCATCGGCGCGTGAGGTCACGGCTTGCGTTGCCGCGGGGCAGGCCACAATTCGAGCCATAGGTGCCGGACAAGACCTCGATGCTTTGCGCAGCCGGAGCATTCGAGCCGTCCGCCGTGGCGGCGATGCCCCACATGGCGAACAAGCCAAATAGTACAGAGATGACAGACGGCGGCGATCGGAACGCGGTCGCGGAAATCCTGCCCATTCGACCTCCCTGCATCGAGATATGACTCCCACACAAAAGAGGATAGGCATCTGTGCCGGGTGCCGCAACCAACCACGAAGCCGTGGGGCTGGCTCGCGTAGGGCTGGGCTTACCGTTGTCAAGATTCGCGGATCGGTTATAATGTTTCCGATAGGCCGGAAATATTTCTCGCCGTTGGACCGGAACCTGGAGCACCACCATGCTGAGCGCTAAAAATGGAGTGTCGGCTGCCGAGATCGCCTTCATAGCGGGCTTGACGGACAAAGAGGTGAACCGGCTGGTCGACGAAAACGTTTTGCCGGCGGTTCTCTTCTTTCGGGGCGAGGGGCGTCGCTTCGCGCCGCTTACGGCGCCGATCGCCCTCTTCTACTTTAGGGCGAGCGAAGACTTGACGCGCGCTGCGCGAGTGAAGGTCATCCAAACGCTGATCGCGAGGCTATCGGAACGGCCGGATTTCGATGATTTTCTTGCGCTAAGCGAGTGGGTGCTACGAGCCGGGTTCGATTGGAGTGTCGCGAGCGAGACGTTTACCGTGTTCTTAGCTCGCTTCGTCGAGGAGGCATCGCGACGCGCGTCGCAAGTCTCGGAGGCTTCACTGCATATCGTGGAAGACCCGGAGGTATTGGGCGGTGCTCCTTGCTTCGCAGGGACGCGCGTGCCTGTCGCCAACGTGCTTGCGGCGCGTGAAAGCGGCGTAGCGCTCGCAGAGCTGCAGGCCGCGTATCCGTTTTTGACCGAGCAGTTATTGGTCGACGCGGGGATATACATGAAGGCCCATCCTCGCCCTGGGCGCCCGCGGCGGCTCGACGAAACCAATGCTCAATTGCGGTTGATTAGTAGAAAGGTGGTTCGCCGAGCACGGGGCGGTGAGTGAGATACCGCTTTCTGATCGATGAATGTTTGTGGCCGGGTCTCGTCAAGGTGGCTCGTGCCGCAGGACATTTGGAAACCACATGCGTGCGCGATCGCGGTCTGTCGGGGATGAAGGATCATCGGTTGATCCGCTTTGCAATTGATGGCGACTATACGATCGTCACGCATAACGCAGTCGATTTTCGCGGACCGGACACAAGTCTGCCGGGAGGGCTTTACTCCCGTGAAGCGATTCATGCGGGGCTAGTCTGTCTGTCTTCGGCATTTACGATGAGCCCTGATCGCCAGACCGAGCTTTTTGGCTACGCTCTACAAGAAGTGGCGACGCTGGAAGACCTCGTCAACCAGGCGCTCGAAGTGGTTGAGGACGAATGCGGTGAAGTCACGATCCTGCGCTACGGCATTCCGGACCCTGTAGAAGTGGACGACTCGCCTAAGCGCAGCGATTGCCCGATGCAGTTGTGATTTGTCGGACAACGCTCGCAACAGCGGCGATCGCCCGAGCGACGTCATCGTCATTCGTTTGCCAGTTGCAAACCGAAATCCGCATATACCGCTTCCCGCGCCACGTCGTATTGCTGAAAAGCGCTTCGCCCGTTTCGAGCACGGCTTCCGTGACGGAATCGGTCCGCGCATCGTGATCTTGCTCGGTTGCGCGCGGGCGCGGATCGAGGAAGCGAACGAGCCCTTGATTGATCTGCGGTTCTCGGACGAGCACGACGCCCGCCAGCGCCGAGATACCGTTCGCCAACGCACGCGCCGCCTCGCAGTTCCGCTCGATGAGCGATGCGACGCCGTTGCGGCCCAGTTCACGCAGCGCCGCGTAGGCGGCGAAACCACGGCCTCGCCGGGACCAGACGGGCGTCCAGTCCTTTTGCTCCCGCACCTGCTCGTTGTACGAGACATAGCTCGCATGATGCGACATCGCATTGCGATGAGCGTCGGGATGCGCGACGAACGCGAAGCCGCTGTCGTAAGGAACATTGAGCCATTTGTGCCCGTCGGTGGCCCATGAGTCCGCCTGCTCGACGCCTTCGAGCAGATGGCGGTACCGCGCGCTGGCATTGACCCAGAGCCCGAACGCTCCATCGATATGAACCCAGGCGCCATATCGATGGGCGAGCGGTATGATCTCGGAGTACGGATCAAATGCACCGATGTTGAGATCGCCCGCCTGCAGCAGCACGATCGTCGGCGTCTCGGGCGATTCTCGCAGCGCGGCTTCGAGCGTGGCCGCTTCGAGTTGACCCGCCTCGTTCGACGGCAACGGCTGGATCGCGCTCGTCCCCATTCCGAGAAGGCGCAGCGCCTGCGTCACGCTGCCGTGAAACTGGTCGCTGCTGAGCACGCGAATTTGTGGAGCGCCGAAGAGACCATCGCTCTCGACTTGCCAGCCGCGCCGCTCCAGCAGCGCATGCCGTGCGGCGGCGAGGGCGGTCAGATGCGCCATCTGGCAACCGCTCGTCAACGCAAAGCTCGCATCGTGCGGGAGCCGCAACAGATCCTTCAGCCACGCACCGCACACCTCCTCGACGACCGCTTCCGCAGGCGCGCAAGCGTATGACGCCGCGTTTTGATCCCAGGCGCTCGTGAGCCAATCGGCGCCGAGCGCCGCCGGCAGCGCTCCGCCTATCACCCAGCCGAAGAAACGGCCGCCCGCGCTGCCGACGATGCCGCCCGCCGTGTCGGCAACCAGCTCGTCGATGACCTGATCGGCCGGAATCCCGTTTTCACCGAGCGGTTTTCTCAGGCGCGCGCGCAACGATTCGAGTGTGGCTTCCGCTGCGACGGGACGGCATGACAGATTGTCGAGATAAGTTAGAGCGTGATCAAGGGCGTGTTCGAGGGCAGGGCGGAACGGCGACGATTGGCTCATGCGATTTTCGGCGAGTGTTTGATTGGGACTACTGAGCGATTGTCTTACGATCCATCCATCTTTGCGTGTGGTTGCCCCGGGATGCTGGCGTCCTGAGTCGGCTCAGGAAACGGGGCACACCTTATGGCCGTGCCCTCAGACCTTGCAGCTCGAGCCTTCGCTCGCTGCTTGCTCCCGTGCGGCCTTGGCCCCTTCCACTTGAAGCAGTGTCGGCAACGATACGCCGTTCTTTGCCGCGGTTACTTCAGCCAAAATCGAAATAGCGATTTCGGGCGGCGTCCGGCTGCCGATGTAGATCCCCACAGGCCCGTGCAGCCGCGCAAGCTCCGCGTCGGTCAGCTCGAACTCTTTCAGCCGTTCGCGCCGCGCGGCATTATTGCGGCGCGAGCCGAGGGCGCCGACGTAAAACGCGGGTGTCTTCAGCGCTTCCATCAAGGCCAGGTCGTCGAGCTTCGGATCGTGCGTCAGCGCGATGACGGCCGAGCGTTCGTCGAGCCGCATATCGAGGACGGTATCGTCGGGCATCGTCCGCACGACGGTCGTGCCGGGCACGTCCCACTCGTCGGTGTACTCTTCGCGCGGATCACATATGGTGACCTGATAGTCGAGCCCCACTGCGATGCTGGCGAGATAGCGCGATAACTGTCCCGCGCCGATCACGAGCATCCGATAGCGCGGCCCATGAATTGTCAAGAGCCGCTTACCGTCGAACTCGAGGCCGTCCGTCGCTTGCGCCGCCGCGAGCGTGGCGACGCCCGTCTCCAAATCGAGCGTCCGAGCGACGAGCCGCCCCGCCTCGACGTCGTTGCAGAGCTCGTCGACACGACTCGCCTGCGTCAGCGGCTCGAGCACTAGCTCGATCGTGCCGCCGCAGGGCAGCCCGAAGCGATGGGCTTCCTCGGCCGAAATGCCGTACTTGACCGCCTCCGGCCGCGTTTGCTCGATGCCCGCGCGGCGCACGCGGTCGATCAGATCGTCTTCGATGCATCCGCCCGAAACCGAGCCGACCACGAGGCCGTCGTCGCGCACCGCAAGCATCGCACCCTGCGGGCGCGGCGACGAGCCCCAGGTCTTCACCACCGTCACGAGCAATACACGATGGCCGTCCTCGAGCCATCGCACGCTCGACCTCAGAACTTCGAGATCCACGCTTTCCATGATTTATGTCCCTTTCCTCCAGGCGCATGCTCGGCGGCTTCGGCCGCGCGTTCCGACGGATCGGCTGCTTGCGCACTGGTATTGTCGCCGGCGCCGTCGGCGTTTTCAGACTCGACCGCCTGCGCGTCAGGCTCAGCCTCGCCCGTCATATACGCCGAGAAACGTTTGAAGAATTCACCCGCAATCTTACGCGCAGCTCCCTCGACGAGTCGCGAGCCGATTTGCGCGAGCTTTCCGCCGACCTGCGCTTTCGCCGTATACGAAAGTTTTGTCGATGTTTCACTTTCGGGTTCCAGCACGACCTGGGCCGTGCCCTTCGCGAAGCCGGCCACGCCGCCTTGCCCTTCGAAGACGACGGTATAGCTGTGCGGCGCATTGATATCCGTCAGCGACATGCGTCCCTTGAAATTCGCCTTGACGGGCCCTACCGCCGCGCGCATCGCGACCGCGTAGGTATTTTCGCCGTCCGCCTCGAAGCTTTCGCAGCCGGGAATCGTCGCACGCAGGACGGCCGTGTCGTTCAGCGCCTCCCAGGCACGCTGCTGCGGAACGGGCAGGATGTGCTGCTCGGTCAGTTCCATGACATCGCTCCTTCCGATGATGACGACGCGCTGGCTCGGAAGCGCGGGACGCGCGCGAGTGTAGCGAAGTCGTGCCCGAATGCGATCAGGCTGTCTAGGTTGTGAACGGGACGGTGTGCGTCGACATGAGGGAGGATAGCCTGAATGCCGCGCGCACGCGGTGTGAACTGCGCATATCGCAATAGCGGGTTGAGCCAGACGATTCGATGCGCGAAGCGCGCGAGCCGGGCCATCTCTGTCTCGAGCAGATCGATGGCCTCGTGATCGAGTCCGTCCGTGACGAGGAGGACAGTCGCGCGGCCCGAGAGAACCCGCCTAGCCCAACGTCGATTGAACTCGGCGAGCGCGGCGCCGATGCGCGTGCCGCCGGACCAGTCGGCTACGTGTTCGGCGAGCGCCGCTATCGCAATGTCGGGATCGCGCTCGCGCAGCGCACGCGTCGCATTCGTGAGGCGGGTGCCGAACAGAAAGACCTGAAGGCGCTCGCGCGAGTGCAGCAGCGCATGGCAAAAATACAGTACCGCCCGCGAGTAGCTGCTCATCGACCCAGAAATGTCGAGCAGTAGGACGAGCGGTGGCTTGCGCTCGCGCGCGGCGCGGTATTTCCAGACCACCCAGTCGCCGCCTTCACGCACGGCCTGGCGAGCGCTCGCGCGCAAATCGGCGTGCGTGCCATGCGAGGCAGCGTGCAAACGGCGTGTGGGTTCGGTCGCGAGCGAAACGCGCCGGCTACGGATCAGGTGGCGCAGCATGCGCCATTCGTCGGCGCTCAGCGTATCGAAGTCGCGCCGACGCAGCCGTTCCTCGGCGCTGAACGACACATGTGCATGCAGCTCGTGTTGCGTCGCCTCGCCGACATGATCAGCTGAACCGTCTCGCGCGCGACTGGCGAGCGCATCCGCGAGCCGGTTGTTGCGCGGGGCGGGCGGCACACCCGATTTTGCCTTCGGGAGCATCAGCGCACGAAGCCGGCCTTCCCAATCGGGATCGCGCCAGAATACGTCGAACGCCGAGTCGAAAAGCGCGCGTTCGTCCGGGGCCGAGACGAGCACCGCGGCGAGCGCGGCCTGCACGTCGTCGCGACGCCCTACGTCGACGAGACGCAACGCTTCCAGCGCATCGACCGCATGCGCGGGCGACATCGGCAGTCCTGCCGCGCGCAAGAGCCGCACGAAATGAACGACGTTGCGCGCGAACATCGGCGCGTCGCCGTTCTTTGTCGCGTCCTGCTCGATGCCTGCCATCGTTCACTCCGGCGCAACGAGACATTGAGCGATGCGCTCGGCATCGAGGCGGGCCAGATCGTCTTGATACTTGAGCAGCACGCCGAGCGTGTCCCGCACCGATTGCGGGTCGAGCTCCGTGACACTCAATGCGGCGAGCGCTCGGCACCAGTCGATCGTCTCTGCGATACCGGGCGCCTTGAACAGATCCATCGCGCGAAGCCGATGAACGAAACCGACCGCGCGCCGCTGCAGCTCCGCGCCCGCTTCGGGGGCTCGCGCGGCGACGATGGCCAGCTCACGCTCGCGCTCGGGATAGTCGATCCATTGATAAAGACAACGGCGCTTCAATGCATCGTGCACTTCACGCGTACGATTCGACGTCATGACGATAAGCGGGGCGCGCGCGGCGCGCACCGTGCCGTACTCGGGGATCGAAACCTGGAAATCCGAAAGGAGCTCGAGCAGAAACGCCTCGAACGGCTCGTCGGCGCGGTCGATCTCGTCGATCAGCAAGACACGCTGCGCGCCCGGATGCTGTTCGTCGGGCAAGAGCGCCTGCAGCAGGGGGCGCTTGAGCAGGAATTCGCCGCGGTAGAGCGTGTCGTTGCTCGGATGCTCGCCGGCCGCTTCCGCAAGACGCAAGGCCATGATCTGGCGCGGGTAGTCCCACTCGTAGAGCGCGCTTGCCGTGTCGAGACCTTCATAGCATTGCAGGCGCAACAACGCCGTGCCGAGCATGCCGGCCGCCGCTTTTGCGAGCTCCGTCTTGCCGACGCCGGGCTCTCCCTCCAAAAAGAGCGGCCTGTCCATGCGCAGCGCGAGAAAAAGCGCCGTCGCCAACTCGCGGCTCGCGAAGTAACCCTCTGCCGAGAGCTGAGCGAGCGTCTCATCGATCGTCATCAGTTGCATCGTCGCGTGGGCCGGAGTCGCGCCCCGGTGAGGGGCGGGACTCGTGCTCCGTGGTTACTTCGAAGTCCTTAGCATTGTTCGATAGTGCATCGCTTCCGATTCAGCGTACCCGCTCGACCGCGCGCGCCGCGAGTACGGGGATCAGATGCGCGCGGTAATCGGCGCTCGCGTGCAGATCGGTGTTGAGGTCGTCCGGTGCGATCGTCACGGAGCGCGCGGCCGCGCTCGTGAAGTCGGCGGTGAGCGCCTTCTCGAGCTCTGTCGAGCGAAAGACCGAAGAGGCGGCGCCCGTCACGGCGACCCGCACACCATCCGCATGCCGGGCTACGAATACGCCGACGAGCGCGAACTGCGAAGCGGGATTGCGGAATTTCTCGTAGGCGCACGTTTGCGGCACGGGGAACTCGACGGCCATGATCAGCTCGCTGGGCTCGAGCGCGGTCTCGTACATGTCGACGAAAAAGTCGTCGGCTGCGATTCGGCGCCTGTCGGTCACGATCGTTGCCGCGAGCCCGAGCACGGCGGCCGGATAATCGGCGGCCGGATCGTCGTTGGCGAGCGATCCGCCCAATGTGCCGCGCGCGCGTACTTGTCGATCGCCGATGTTGCCGGCGAGCTCGGCGAGCCCCGGCAATACCCGCTGGATGTCGGCATGTTCGGCGACGTCCGCATGGCAGACCGCCGCGCCGATCGTAACGGTCGCCCCGTCCACGCGAATTTCCTTCAGCGCGGCGATGCGCGTCACGTCGATGAGCTTGGCCGGTTGAGCAAGCCGCAGCCGCATCGTCGGCAACAGGCTCTGACCGCCCGCGAGGTATTTCGCGTCGCCGTCGGCCGTAAGCGAGGCGACGGCTGCCTTCGCGTCGGAGGCGCGCTCGTAGTCGAATGAATACGAATACATTGAGGACTCCTTCGCTTAGTGAGCCGATTGCCGTGCCGCGGCGATGGCGGACCAGACCCGGTGCGGGGTGGCCGGCATCTGGATATCCTTGACGCCGAGCGGCGCGAGCGCATCGAGGATGGCGTTGATGACGGCGGGCGGCGAACCGATCGCGCCGGCTTCGCCGCAGCCCTTCACGCCGAGCGGATTGTGCGTGCAGGGCGTGCCCTTCATCGTTTCGACCGTGAAGTCGGGGAGATCCGACGCGCGCGGCATGGCGTAATCCATATAGGAGCCGGACAACAACTGCCCTGTATCGTTGTCGTACTCGCAGTGCTCGAGCAGTGCCTGCCCGATCCCCTGGCCGAGTCCGCCGTGCACCTGGCCTTCGACGATCATCGGATTGATCACGTTGCCGAAGTCGTCGACGGCCGTGAATCGATCGACACGCGTTTCCCCTGTGTCCGGATCCACTTCCACCTCGCAGATGTAAGCGCCCGCCGGATAGGTGAAATTGGTGGGATCGTAGAACGCATTCTCGTCGAGGCCCGGCTCGAGCTCTTCGAGCGGATAGTTGTGCGGGACATAGGCGGCGAGCGCGACATCAGCGAACGATTTCGTGCGATCGGTACCGGCCACGCGGAACACGCCGTTCTTGAACTCGATGTCGCTCGCCGATGCTTCGAGCAGATGCGCGGCGATTTTCTTCGCCTTCGCCTCGATCTTGTCGAGTGCTCGCATGATCGCGGAGCCGCCAACGGCGATCGAGCGCGAACCGTAGGTGCCCATGCCGAAGGGAATGCGGCCCGTGTCGCCATGCACGATCTCGACGTTTTCGATCGATACGCCGAGCCGGTCGGCCACGACTTGCGCGAACGTCGTCTCGTGCCCTTGACCGTGGCTGTGCGAGCCGGTGAAGACGGTGACCGTCCCCGTTGGATGCACGCGCACTTCGCCGGCTTCGAAGAGCCCCGCGCGTGCGCCCAGCGCGCCGGCGAGCCTCGAAGGCGCAAGGCCGCACGCCTCGATGTAGCACGAATAACCGAGGCCGCGCAGTTTTCCGTTTTGCTTCGACGCGTCCCGGCGTGCCGCGAAACCGGCCACGTCCGCGCGCTCGATCGCTCTTGCGAGGCAGGCTTCGTAGTCGCCGGTGTCGTAGGTGAGGCCAACGGGCGTCGTGTAAGGGAATTCTCGAATGAAATTGCGGCGGCGGATTTCGGCCGGATCGATGCCGGTTTCGCGCGCCGCCGTTTCGACGAGCCGTTCGACGACATAGGTCGCTTCGGGGCGGCCTGCGCCGCGGTAGGCATCGACGGGCACGGTGTTCGTGAAGACGGCCTTGACTTCGGCATAGATCGCGGGCGTCGCATACTGCCCGGCGAGCAGTGTCGCATAGAGGATCGTCGGTATCGACGACGCGAACGTCGACAGATACGCGCCCATGTTCGCGATCGTATGCACGCGCATGGCGAGGAACCGGCCGTCGCCGTCGAGCGCGAGCTCGGCTTGGGTCACATGGTCTCGGCCGTGCGCGTCGGAGATGAACGATTCCGAGCGCTCCGCCGTCCACTTGACAGGGCGGCCGACACGTTTCGCAGCCCAGGTGAGCGCGACGTCCTCGCCGTAAAGAAAAATCTTCGATCCGAAGCCGCCGCCGACATCGGGTGCCACGATGCGCAGCTTCGATTCAGGCAGCGACAGCACGAATGCCGCCATCAGCAGCCGCTCGACGTGCGGATTTTGATTCGCGACATAGACCGTGTAGCTGTCGTCCTGCCTCGAGTAGCTGGCGTTGACGGCGCGCGGCTCGATCGCATTCGGCACGAGCCGGTTGTTGACGATATCGAGCGTCGTCACATGCGCGGCCTTCGCGAACGCGGCATCGGTTGCCGCTTTGTCGCCGTGGCCCCATGTGTAGCAGACATTGCCGGGCACGCTGTCATGCACGAGCGGCTGGCTGGAATCGGCCGCATGGGCCGTGTCGGTCACGGCGGGCAGCACGTCGTACTCGATTTCTATCAACTCGGCCGCGTCCTTGGCCTCTTTCGCCGATTCCGCAATGACGAGCACGACGGGATCGCCGACGTGGCGCACCTTGTCGACCGCGAGAACGGGATGGGGCGGCTCGTGCATCGGCGTGCCGTCGATGCTGTGAATGAGCCATCCGCACGGCAAGCCGCCGACGCGCTCGGCCGCGAGATCGGCGCCGGTGAAGATGGCGATCACGCCCGGCGAGCGCTTCGCGTCCTCGATATCGATGTTGCCGAGGCGCGCGTGCGCGTGCGGCGAGCGCAGAAACACGCCATAGGATTGCTGCGGAAGCACGACGTCGTCGGTGTATTGTCCGCTTCCGGTGAGGAACCGATAGTCTTCCTTGCGCTTGACGGAAGCACCGATCAAGCTCGGCTGTTCGGGTGCGTTCATCGTTCAGGTCTCCTTAACGGACTTGTCCCGCGCTGCTCTTCATCGCCGCCGCGCCTTCGAGCACGGCCTTCACGATGTTGTGGTAGCCCGTGCAGCGACAAAGATTGCCCTCGAGCTGATGGCGCACTTCATCCGCGCTCAGCTCGGGCCGTTGCGCCGCGAGCGCGGCCGCGCTCATGACCATGCCCGGTGTGCAAAAGCCGCACTGAAGCCCGTGGCAGTCGCGAAACGCCGCTTGCATCGGATGAAGTTCTCCGTCTCGCGCGAGGCCTTCTATCGTAGTGACCTCGGCGCCGTCGGCCTGCACGGCCAGCACGTTGCACGCCTTCACGGCGCGGCCGTTCAGATGCACGGTGCAGGCGCCGCATTGCGCTGTATCGCAACCGATATGTGTGCCGGTGAGGCGAAGACCGTCGCGGATGAAATGGACGAGGAGGGTGTAGGGTTCGACTTCCTCGGTCACCGGCTTACCGTTGACCGTCAGGCTGATGCTGATTGCCATGAATCGTCTCCTTGGGGATCGAGACCGGCACTTCTAGTCGAGTCGAGTGCGCTCGGTGCCGCTCGCGCCGCCAACCGTCGCTTTGACCGTGCCGCTGATCTTGACGATTAGCCAGCCGTGCTTCGTTATTCGAGATGCATCGGCAAGTAAAGCACAATTTGACGGCAGGCGCTGCGTTTTCCGCTTGCCGTTCGTCGGCTGGGGCTCACGAGGGAACGTCCGGCAAATCGTCGAATCGCGGCCGGGACGCACCGTGTCAGCCTGTATCATTGCTGCGGCCACTCGCTATCACTCGACATTCGCTATTGAGCTCCAACACGCTCGAATGAAAAAACAAGCCGACCGCTCCGCGCACGTTTGCGCATTGCACAATGGGCGCGAGTCTCATCAGCGGGGCCGTCGGCACCTACCTTCGCTAGGCATCTCATGAAATTCGACACAATCGTGCTCGGCGCCGGCATGGTCGGCGTTTGCGTCGCCACGCATCTGCAAAAGCGCGGGTGCGCCGTGGCGCTGATCGATCGCAAGCAACCCGGCAACGAGACATCGTTCGGCAATGCGGGGCTGATCCAGCGCGAGGGCGTCTACCCCTACGCCTTTCCGCGCGAGCTGGGCAAACTGCTCGACTACGCGCGCAACGAGGCGCTCGACGTACGCTACCATCCGGCGGCGATGCCGAAGCTTGCGTCGTTCCTGCTGCGCTACTGGCGCAACTCGCACCCCGAGCGCCACGCGGCGATCGCCCGCTCCTATGCGACGCTGATCGGCCATTGCGTCAGCGAACACCGCGTGCTGGCCGACGCGGCGGGCGCGAGCGGGCTCATGCGGCCGACCGGCTGGATCAAGGCATTCCGCACGGCGGCGAAGCGCGACGAAGAATTCAGGACTGCCGAGCGTTGGCAAAAGGAGTACGGCGTCGAATTCGAGGCGCTCGACGGGGCTCGGCTCCACGAGCTGCAGCCCAATCTCGCCGCCTCGCTCGTGGGCGGCGTCTGGTTCACGCAGACGTATTCGGTCGGCAACCCGAACGCGCTCGTGACTGCTTACGCGCGCCACTTCGAGCGGCTAGGGGGCCGTTTCCTGATCGGCGACGCCGATACGCTTTCCGGACAATGGCAGGTCGAGACGGACGAAGGTCGAGTCGAAGCGCGCTCGGCCGTCGTCGCGCTGGGTCCGTGGTCCGAGCGCATCGCATCGAGGCTCGGCTATCGGCTATCGCTCGGGATCAAGCGCGGATATCACATGCATTATCGGCCGCAGCCCGACGCGCCCCTGACCTATCCCGTGCTCGACGCGGAAAAGGGCTATCTGATTACGCCGATGGATCGCGGCATTCGGCTCACGACGGGCGCCGAGCTCGCCTTGCTCGATCAGCCGAAAACCCCGGATCAGCTCGATGCGGTCGAGCCGATCGCGCGCGAGCTTTTTCCCCTGGGGCCCAGAGTCGATGGGGAGCCATGGATGGGCCAGCGCCCTTGCACCGGAGACATGCTGCCGATCATCGGGCCCGCCACGCATCACAGCGATCTCTGGTTCGCTTTCGGCCATGCGCATCACGGCTTCACGCTGGGACCCGTGACGGGCCGGCTCCTCGCCGAGATGATGGCGGGCGTTGCGCCTTTCGTCGATCCCGCTCCGTTTCGCGTCGATCGCTTCTGAAGCTCCGCGCGTCACCGGAACCGGGAACCGGGCGCCGGGCGCCGGGCGGGCCGCCGGCCGGCCCCTCGACGGTGCGCTCGATCGGCCTCGTTGCACCAAACTGACTCGCGACGCTCGTGCGACGGGCGTCTGCTCGACCTCGTCCTGAAAGATCGCATGAATCAGGACGGGCAACCCGCGCCGTGGTTGCCGGCCGATGCGTGGCATGGCTATTGCGTCGATCGTGCCGCGGCAAGGTCAACGAGGGCTTCGCCGGAGGTACGAAAACGATGCTTGCCGCGGCGACGACCGCGGCCGAAAGGACAACGGGGTCCTTCATCGATCTCGCGCCGATTGGGCGACCGGTCGAGCGTTACGGATATGAAAGAACAAGTAGACAAGAAGCAGAATGCCGTCTCGGGCCAAATCATCGGCGAGCTGATCAATGTCGCGGGGCGTCAGCGGATGTTGTCGCAGCGCATCGTTCTACATGTCCTGCTTGCCGGCCAAGGCGATGCGTCGGCGCTCGCAATTGCACGTGAGAGCGTCGCGACGTTTGCCGGCGCGCATGCGGACCTGGTCGACGGCAATGCGCGGTTGCCAGGTGCTTTCTCCGAGGCGTTGCGCTCGCTTTATTTCGGCACCCACAAGGCGGACGAGCGTATCCGCCGTTTCATCGGCGATGCGAGCGCCGCGATCGAGTCGATCGGCGCGGGAGCCGCAGCGGCAGGCAGTCAATCGCCCTCGGGCAACCGCCATGGTGCCGTCGATACGCTGATCGCACAGGCGACTCCGCTGCTCGAACTGCTGCAGCAAATCACGCTCGCCTATCAGAACGAGATGCGAGGCGTCGAGCAGGCCGCTTCGAAACGTAATGCCGAGTTGGCGGAAAGGCTCAGTCACATCTCGATGCAGGCCAACATCGTCGCGATCAACGCTCGCATTTCCGCGGGCCGCGCCGGCCCTTATGGCCGCGAGTTCGCGGTCGTCACATCGTTGCTCGCCGAAATCGTCAAGGAGATGGACGGCATGATTCAGAGCGTGCTCGGCGCAAGAGAGGCGCGGCGAGCCGCGCCGCAATCGCGCTGAACGCCGAACGCGGGGCGCGCTCGGCCGAGCTCTCGGCAGATGCGAGGCGAACGGCGTAGAATGCGCCTCGTCGCGCGTTGCGCCGTCGTAGCTCCCCCGTGTCATGAGCGAATCCGTCGCGTCATCATCGTCAGTTGCATCGTCTCCGTCCCTCGCCATCCAGCCGGCTGCCCCGATCGAGGGCGGCCTCGACGCGCTCCGTGAATTCATGGAGCGGCACCGACGTCTTTTCGTGTTGACGGGTGCGGGCGCCAGCACGGCGTCCGGCATCCCGGGCTATCGCGATGCGAACGGCGAATGGATGCGCCCGCAACCAATTCAGCTGCAAGCTTTTCTCGATTCCGAGCACGCGCGGCGCCGCTATTGGGCTCGCAGCATGGTGGGCTGGCCGCTTCTCGCCGAGGCGCAGCCGAACGCGGCGCATCGGGCCCTTGCTCGGCTCGGCGCAGCGGGCCGCGTCGCGCAACTCGTCACGCAAAACGTCGACGGTCTGCATCAATGCGCCGGCAGCACGGACGTCATCGAACTCCACGGCAGCATCCGTCAGGTCGCGTGTCTCGATTGCGGCGTCGAGCATCCGCGCGCCGATATTCAGGACATACTCGCGCGCGAGAATCCGGGGCTCGCCGACACCGTCGCGGCGCCTTCCGCCGATGGCGATGCGCACCTCGAATGGGACGGACTCGATGCGTTTCGTGTACCGGCGTGCCCGCATTGCGGCGGGTTTCTGAAGCCTTCCGTCGTCTTTTTCGGTGAGAGCGTGCCGCGCGAGCGTGTGGACGCAGCATCCCATGCGCTCGAAGCGGCCGATGCGATGCTCGTCGTCGGTTCGTCACTGATGGTCTACTCGGGCTACCGCTTCTGTCTATGGGCGTCGCGTGCGGGCATGCCGATCGCCGCGCTGAACATCGGGCGAACTCGGGCCGACTCGTTGCTGTCACTCAAAGTCGAACTGCCGTGCGGCGATGCATTGGCCGCACTGGCCGGACATTTTTCATAGCGATGACGGCGCTTGGGTCGTCTCGCGGCCGCATCGGCGGCTGGCATTCTAGCGCCGCGTCGAAAATCATCTGATTCATGCTCCGCGTCGCGGCAGCACTCCTAGGAGAATTCAGCAATGGGCAAAGCAGCCATCGGCGTCATCGGTCTGGCAGTCATGGGCCGTAATCTCGCACTCAATATCGAAAGCCGCGGCCATGCCGTGGCCGTCTACAACCGCAGCCGCACGCGAACCGACGAGATGCTGGCCGAATTTCAGGGCCGCAATCTCGTGCCGGCCTATTCGTTGCAGGAGTTCGTCGACTCGCTCGAGAAGCCGCGCCGCATCCTGCTGATGGTGAAGGCGGGCGAGCCCACCGATGCGACGATCGCGGAGGTAAAGCCGCTGCTCGAACCTGGCGACGTGCTCATCGATGGCGGCAATACCCACTTCACCGATACCGTCCGGCGCAACGAAGAACTCGCGAAATCAGGCCTGCATTTCATCGGCACAGGCGTTTCGGGCGGCGAGGAGGGCGCGCTGAAAGGGCCTTCGATCATGCCTGGCGGTCCGCGCGACGCCTACGATCTCGTTGCGCCGATTCTCACCGAGATTGCGGCGAAGGCGCCCGACGGCGAGCCCTGCGTTGCCTACATGGGACCAGGCGGCGCGGGTCATTTCGTCAAGATGGTTCACAACGGCATCGAGTATGGCGACATGCAGTTGATCGCCGAAAGTTATGCGGTGCTGAAGCAGGTGGCGGGCTTGTCCAACGCGGAGCTTGGGCAGGTCTATGCGGAATGGAACGAGGGCGAGCTCGACAGCTATCTGATCGACATCACGGCGAAGATCTTCCGCAAACGCGACGAGGAAAGCGGACGAGATCTCGTCGACATGATCCTCGATCGCGCGGCGCAAAAAGGCACGGGCAAATGGACGAGCCAGAACGCGCTCGACCTCGGCGTTCCGCTGCCGCTCATCACCGAATCCGTGTTCGCCCGAGTGCTTTCGTCGCTGAAGACGCAGCGCGTGGCGGCGAGCAAAGTGCTCGTGGGGCCGCAGCCGAAGGCATTCACGGGGGACCGCGCCGCGTTCATCGAAGGGGTGCGGCGCGCGCTCTATCTGAGCAAGGTGATCTCATATGCACAGGGCTTCGCGCAACTGCGCGCCGCCTCGGAGGAGTACGACTGGGACCTGCAGTTCGGAACGATCGCGAAGATCTTCCGGGCCGGCTGCATCATCCGCGCGCGGTTCCTGCAAAAGATCACCGACGCCTACGGCAAAGAGCCGGGCCTCGCGAATTTGCTACTCGACCCGTACTTCCGCGATATTTCGGAGAACTATCAATCGGCGCTGCGTGAAGTGGTCACGGCGGCGATCGCGGCCGGCGTACCGGTGCCGGCGTTCGCCTCGGCGATCGCCTATTTCGACGGATACCGTTCGGAGCGTCTGCCGGCAAACCTGATTCAGGCGCAGCGCGACTTCTTCGGTGCTCATACGTTCGAGCGGATCGACCGCGACGGAAGCTTTCACGCGACCTGGGCGTGAGGGGGGAACGTCGGCGCAAGTCAATTGTGGTCGGTTTCATAGCCAACGGTAGTTCGGGACGACCGGATTATTGCTCTTTGGGAAACACTCTTTCATCAATTTAATGGTTTTCCCTAGGTGCTCCGGTCGTTAGACTGTGATTAACGCTTCAAACAAGAGGTGTTTGAGGCGAACACAAACACCGGAGGTGAAGTCATGAAATCGCTCATTTTTGCAGTTGCCGCAGCTTCCGCTCTCTCGCTGCCGCTCGCGTCGTTTGCTCAAGTGCAATCGAATCAACCCCTGACCCGCGCCCAGGTGAAGGCTGATCTGGTCCGCGTGGAGCAGGCGGGCTACAGCCCGGCGGTAGGCACCGACCCGTATTACCCGGCCGATATTCAAGCGGCTGAAGCGCGCGTCGCGCAACAACAGGGTGCGCCCGTTGCCGAGAACACCGGTGTCGGCGGCGCCGTGAACGGTTCGGTCCAATCGGGGGCGCCTGTGAATAGCCGCCCGACGAACGCCGACGGCGTACACCCGCTCTTCTTCGGTCGCTGATCGGACGAACGCGCACCGGACTTTCGCATAAGTCAACCTATCAAAAGAAGCGGCGCGCGATAGTAAGCATTCCGAAAGACTGGCTCGCTGCCACCGTGCAAACGGGGCGCGGGCCAGTTTCGTTTTTGCCCTCGGATGGCAAGATGTGCGATCCTCGTGCCGCGAAACCGTGAATCGATATCGCCAACAAGTAAGACACTCGTTTCATTGCATTCGATCGAGGGCCATCTTGACGACAACAATTTCGACTCCTGCTAATCAAAAGCGCGTGCTCTCGCACGCGGCGTTGTTCGCGCTGTGCGCGCTGCTCGTGAGCGGCTGCGAGACGACGGACCGGTGGTTGAACGGGCCGACGGCAACGACGGAAGCGCGCCCCTACGCGCAACAGGCCGGCGTACAGCCCGGCTACTATCGCGTCAACCTGGGCGACACGCTCGCCAGCGTTGCGGCCGGCTTCGGCCAACGGCCGCAGGACATCGCGGAATGGAACCGGCTGCCGCTCAACGCTGCGCTCGCTCCCGGGCAGGTGTTGCGCGTGGTTCCGCCCGTGGCGGCGAACGCGAATGTGGCCGGCGCGCCTGCGATTCGCCTGGCTTGGCCCGCTTATGGCCAAGTACTCAGATCGCAGTCGGCGGCGAACGCCAAGGGAATCGTGATCGCCGGGCAGGCCGACGAACTCGTCAAGGCGGCGGCCGATGGCCAGGTCATCTACATCGGCAGTCCCACCGCGGGCGACCAGTACGCGTCGCTCATCGTCGTGAAGCACAGCGACGCGCTCGTGACCGGCTACTCCGTGAGCGGCCCCGTCTCAGTCAAGGAAGGCGATGTGGTCAGGAAAGGCCAGCCGCTCGCGACGATGGGCATCGACAAGAGCGGGCGAAGCACGCTCGAGTTCGAGATTCGCCGCGAGGGCGCGCCGATCGACCCGCTCGCCTATTTGCCGCGGTAGCGCTGCCGAGCGCTCCGAACGGGCTCGCGGCTAGCGCAGCGAGGCGAGCCGAATCGACAGCTTCCTGATATGCGTCTTGTACGCTTCGATCGTCTCGCGCTCGCTGTCCGCGCTCAAATGCGGCAACTCGGCGAGTTCCGCCTGTGCTTGGAACTCATCCACGATTTGTCGCCTCATATCAGGCGGTAGGGCGCGAATCAGCGAAACGGTCAACAGTTCCTGGGCGTGGATCATTCCGAGGACCGAGTGCATCGTCACGTGCGAGGCCATGTCGAACTCCGTTAGGACTGCCGACGGTTTCCATAGTAGGCGGCGCGCATTGATCCGCCAATCCCGAGGCCCATGCAGCCATCGGGGCGAGGATGCGTTACGTCGGATGGGATGGTCCCGCGGCGCGGCAAAAAGGCGTAACCTGTGCGCTTCGCGGCACCCGCGTTTCTCGCGATCCGCCCGGGCGATAGCAAAGCGTGTGCCGCTGCGCTAACCAGGAGGATTCATGACAGCCGTCGACCTCGAGTTCGATCAGCTGAACAGCACCGCCGATGCGCTGCGGCGCTCCATCTCGAACCGTCTGATATACGGCGTCGGCAAGGATGCCGTCGCCGCGCGGCCGCAGGACTGGCTCCATGCCGCGGCGCTGGCCGTGCGCGACAGGCTCGTCGCGCGCTGGATGAAGACGACGCGCCAGCAGTATGAGCAGGACGTGAAACGTGTCTACTACCTGTCGATGGAGTTCCTGATCGGCCGGACGTTCACGAACGCGCTGCTCGCGCTTGGCATCTATGACCAGATGAACGAAGCGCTTGCGAGCCTCGGCGTCGATATGGCGTCCATCGCGGAGTTCGAGCCTGACGCCGCGCTCGGCAATGGCGGCTTGGGGCGGCTCGCCGCCTGTTTCCTCGACTCGATGGCGACGCTCGCAATCCCGGGCTTCGGCTATGGCATCCGTTACGACTACGGCATGTTTCGCCAGCAGATCGTCGATGGGGCGCAGATCGAAACGCCCGACTATTGGCTGCGTGGCGGCAATGCGTGGGAGTTCCCGCGTCCGGAGGTTCAGTACATCGTCCATTTCGGCGGTCATACGATTCAGCGCGACAGCGGGGTCGAATGGGTCGAGACCGAGCACGTCAACGCGATGGCGTACGACACGGTGATACCGGGATATGGCACGAGCGCGACGAATACGCTGCGGCTATGGTCGGCGCGCGCGACCGAGGAGCTCGATCTGTCCGCGTTCAACCAAGGCGACTATCGCCGCGCCGTGGAAGCAAAGGAACATTCCGAGAACGTCTCGCGGCTGCTCTATCCCGACGATTCGACGCAGGCGGGCCGCGAGCTGCGCTTGCGCCAGGAGTACTTCTTCGTCTCCGCGACGATGCAGGATCTCATTCGCCGCTATCAGCGCACGCACAGCACGTTCGGTCGCTTCGCCGAGAAAGTCGCGGTCCATCTCAACGATACACACCCGGTGCTCGCGATTCCCGAGCTGATGCGGCTGCTCGTGGACGTTCATCACGTTCCGTGGGACCGCGCGTGGAAGATGGTTCAGCAAGTGTTCTCGTACACGAACCATACGCTGATGCCCGAGGCGCTCGAGACCTGGGACGTCGATATGCTCGCGCGGCTGCTCCCGCGGCACCTCGAGATCATCTTCGAAATCAATGCGGGTTTTCTGAAGGAGGCAAGCGAGCGCTTCGGACACGACGTCGACGTCATCCGGCGAATCTCGCTCGTCGACGAGTTCGGTCAACGCCGCGTGAGGATGGCGCATCTCGCGATCGTAACGAGCCAGAAGGTCAACGGCGTATCGAAGCTCCATTCGCAATTGATGGAGCGCGAATTCTTCAGCGACTTCGCGCGCATGTTTCCCGACCGGTTCACCAACGTGACGAACGGCATCACGCCGCGCCGATGGCTGGCGCAGGCGAGCCGGCCTTTGTCGTCGCTGATCGACTCGCATATCGGCACGGGTTGGCGTACCGACCTTTTCGAGCTCGGCAAGCTGCGCGCATTGAAGGACGATCCGACGTTCGCGGCCGAGTTTCGCGCCGCGAAGCGCCGCAGCAAGATCCGGCTCGCGAACCGGCTTTTGCACGACATGGGCGCTTCGATCCATCCCGATGCGCTCTTCGATATGCAGGTGAAGCGCATTCACGAGTACAAGCGGCAGTTGTTGAACGTGTTGCACGTGATCGTCCGCTACAACCGCATTCGCGCGAATCCCAATCACGACTGGGTGCCGCGCGCCGTCATCTTCGCGGGGAAAGCGGCGTCGGCGTACAAGATGGCGAAGACGATCATCAAGCTGATCGGCGATGTGTCCGCGATCGTCAACAACGATCCGCTCGTCGGCGATCGACTCAAGGTTGTCTTCGTGCCGAACTACGGCGTCAGCGTCGCCGAGCTGCTGATTCCAGCGGCGGATCTTTCCGAGCAGATTTCGATGGCGGGAACGGAAGCGTCGGGCACCGGCAACATGAAGCTCGCGCTGAACGGCGCGCTGACGGTCGGGACCATGGATGGTGCCAACATCGAGATTTGCGAGGCGGTGGGCCGAGAGAACATGTTCATCTTCGGGCTCGAGGCAAATGAAGTGACGGAGCTGCGCTCGTCAGGCTACCGGCCCCGCCAGATATACGAGGAGAATGCCGAGCTGCGCCAAGCCCTCGACCAGATCCGCACAGGCTTCTTCTCTGACGGCGACTCGCATCGCTTTTCCGACATCTTTCACACGCTCGTCGATTGGGGCGATCACTACATGGTGCTGGCCGACTTCGCGGCCTTCGCGGCCGCGCAAGATGCAGTCGATGCGCGCTTTCGCGACCCGCGTGCGTGGACGGCGAGTGCCATTGAGAACGTGGCGGGAATGGGGCAATTCTCGTCGGATCGGACCATTGCCGAATACGCGCGTGACATCTGGCGCGTGAAGGCGCTTGAAACGGAGTAATGCGGCGGCGCCTCGATGCGCGAAGCTCAGGCGTCAGGGTGATTCATTCTTGCGCGATGACGGCGAGCGCTGTGCAGAGGCAGCGTGCGCATTCGCCAAGGCACCGCGCACCGCTTGTTCGACGCGCGCGAGGAATTCGAGGTCCGGGCTCGAGACCGCCTCTCGCTCGCCGTTGGCCGTCTTGACGACGAGCCGGTGTATCACGTCCTGCCAAAGCCAGGCCAGCCAGCCGACGACGACGAGCATCACGCCGAGCGCGAGCGCGGCACCCGATCGATAGATCGGGGCGCCTACGGCCGCGAGAACGACGCCGATGATCGAGATCGCAAGGGGAAATACCTTGTTCTTGCGCGTCTCGACGACCCGAACATCTTCGATCTCGCGCAGCGAAAATACCTGGCCGCCCGCGCTGAGCGTATTGCGCGTGATCATGACACCGCGTTCGTTGAACGTGTTTTCCATCGAAAAGAAATCGGTGCGCGTTGCACGATGAAGGTTCGCAAGCGTAGCAGAGAACGCTCGCGGAGCAAATCGGGCGGGCGAAATGCCGCGCGGCTGGAGGGGTTCCGTCGAACGACCGTGTGAGGGCGGCGCCCTTCGTGGCTTAGTGAGTTTCAGCGAACTTCGTCGACAAAGATGCGGCCGGGGATGTGAGAAGCGACGTGGCGTGCGATTTCCGTATCGCTGAGTTCCGCCGGCACCACGCAACGGTGTGAAGGAGCGTCATGGGCCATCGTCCATTCGACGAGCCGATAAGTACGGCCCCAGGGGCGTTGCACGGGCGCCGATACCCGGCAACTCTGCACGGGGAGCGCGTGGTCGCGCTTTAGTATGCTCTGCAGATCCTTGAAGACGGTATCTTCGATCATCGCCTTTCCGTTTCCCGCGTCGCTACGCGATGAGGACGCCGGAGAAAGAGAGAACCCATAGGCAAAAAGATGCCGCCGATGCTCCGGCGGCTCAACAGGGGTGGTATGGGTGCCATCGTGACAGCCAACAATTAAGCCAAACTTAAGAGCACCACCGCGAGTCTTACAGATCAACAAAAAAAGGCCCCGCGCATGGCGGAGCCCTTCATCGAGAGAAACGCCGCCTTGCGGCGGCGCGTTCACATTGATCAGCTAGCGGACTTCGGCGCCACGTCGAAGTCGAAATACTTGCTCTCGAGCTTCTTGTAGGTACCGTCCTTCATCATGCCGTCGATGGCCTTGTCGACTGCGGCCTTGAGGTCCGCGTCTTCCTTACGCATACCCATGGCGGCTGCGCCGCTCGGGATCGGATTTCCCGCTTCCGCGAATCCAGCGCCGCGCGATTGCTTCAGAAAGCCGAGGTCTGCCTGCACCTTGTCTTGCAAGGCGGCGTCGAGCCGGCCCGAGAGCAAGTCTTGATAGACCTGGTCCTGGTTCTGATAGGGGACGACCTTCACGCCGGCCGGCTCCCAATTCTTCTTCGCGTAGGCTTCCTGCGTCGTGCCTTGCTCGACGCCGATCGACTTGCCCTTCAGCGAAGCGGCCGTGGGCAGCAGGCCCGAGCCCTTCTTCGCGACGAGCGCCGTCGGCGTGTCGAACAGCGGCTTCGAGAACGCGATCTGCTGCTCACGCTCCGGCGTGATCGTCATCGACGACAGCACGCCGTCGAACTTGCGCGCCTTCAGGCCCGGAATCAAGCCGTCGAAGTCGTTCTCGACCCAGACGCATTTCGCGTGCACACGCTTGCAGATTTCGTTGCCGAGGTCGATGTCGAAGCCGACGAGCTTGCCGTCCGGCGCTTTCGATTCGAACGGAGCGTAGCTCGCGTCGACGCCGATGCGAATCTCCTTCCATTCTTTTGCTTGCGCAGCGCCGGCACAAGCGAATGCAGCAATGGCTACTGCGGCAAATAGTTTTTTCACGTTGACTCCTCGAAGCGGTTCGTCGAACCCCTCACGGTTGTGCCGCGAAGGGGCGTGGTTATTGAGGCCGACGGCGTTGGCCGGCGGCGCGGCGCACATCATACCAAGTCAAAATGATGAAGGTGCCCGACAGCGGAACGCGGCGGCGCCTGTTACAAAAAATTTCTAAAGATCGGCCTCGGCATGCCGATATTCGGCACGTGTGTGGTCGGAAACTATCGGCACCGCTAACCGTACATAGAGACGGGAACCGCAGCCGGTTTTTGCGGCAATGCCATTCATCAAGACTAAAAATTTCGAGTTCCGGGGCTGAACATGTCACAAGCATTCGGGGTCATTGGGCAGTCGACGACGAGAGGCGTCGAGCATGCTGACTATATTGGCAACAACGTCACAGAAGCCATCACGACGTTGCCCTTCCATCGAGTTTCGGGCGCTTCAGAAGCGCGCCGATTGAGCTAGCTGCTTTCGCACTGCTTTCTCGACAAGGTTTTCTCGAACACCGTTTGACGACGGCGATACCGACGCTTCGCAATTGCCTTCGTTGGTTGCCCGCTCGGAGCGGGCCGCATAGATCGCTCCCAACGCATTGTTTCACGCTTCTATCGAAGCGTGAGCGGGCAATCGTTTGGCACTGAAGTGACTACGGTACCCGTCGCGGATTTCCTTTGTCGATCTATCTGAGAGCGACGGCATCGGCCATCGTGAAGCCTGACAGCCATGTTGCCCGCTTTTGCTTTTGCTTGAAGCACGTCGCTCGCATTGGCATTCGATCGTGCCGGCGAGCGACTGATAAGAAGAACCCATAGAGAGAATGAAAAAACGAGGTAGCAAGCCTGCAATCGACAGGCTCTCGGGTTGGCCGACGACAACGAAGCGTGGCCCGTGGAGCGCCCGCTTACGCGCGGTCCTGCCGCTATGCGGTGCGCTTGCCGCAATGAGTTGGTCATGCACGTCGCACGCGCAAGACATCGATATTCGTGCAGCCGGCGATGTGTCGAATAGCGGCAGCGATGACATCGGGTGCCCAACTGGCGAAGGAGCTTGATCTTGCGCCCGGCATGGGGCTCTCGGCCGAGCAGGTCTCAAAGCTCACGAGCAACGTCGTCATCATGCAGACGGAGGTCGTGGATGGCCAGTCGGTGCTCGTGCCCGTCGTATATCTGGCGAAGGCGAGCCAGCAGAACATGGGCAACGGACCGACGATTGCCGCGACCGACATCGACCTGCAGAACACGCAGTTGTTCACGAACAGCGGCACCGTCAGCGCGACGAACAGCCTGACGATCACGGGTCAAAGCATCGACAACAAGTACGGCACGCTCACGAGCGGCGGCCAGATGGCGCTGGCGACGACGGGCGACGTCGATCTGACTTCCGCCACCGTGAAGGCGGGAAGCCTTGCGCTGCAAGCGGGCGGCAATCTCATTCTCGATACGGCCGCGAAGACGGTCAATCAGGTCAGCGCGACCGGCGCAACGAGGACGACGACTACGCTCGCACCGCTGGCGAGCCTGGATGTGGCGGGCGATGCGGCGATCGTGACCGGAGGCAACTTCGAGCAGAACGCCGGCAGTCTTTCGGTGGGCGGCAATCTTGCGATGAGCGTTGGCGGGAACTGGACGATGGGTGCCCAGCAAACGGGCGAAAAGAAGGTCGTCGCGGGAGCCGGCGGCGCATCGGATACCAGCATCTGGAGCCTGACCGGCAGCAGCTTGAGCGTGGGCGGTGCGTCGTCGCTATTGATCGGCGGCGATTTGACGGCTCGCGGAGCGCAGATGAATCTTGGCGGAGGCGGGACGATCATGGCGGGCGGCGATGTCTCATTGCTGGCCGCGACGGCGACTTCGACGATTCACGGCACGAGTTCGGTCGATTATCACGGACGGCATAACGCCGAGGACATTTATACGTCGGATGACAAAGTCACCGGCACGACCCTGCAAAGCGGACAGAACCTCAATGTCGTATCAGGCAAGGATATTACGCTGACGGGCAGCACGCTCGATCTGACGCAGGGCAACGCGCTGCTGATGGCGGCAGGCAATGTCAACATTGGCGCGGCGAAGGAAACTCACGTTTCAAACGTCAATCAATCGTACAGCCATGGCGGATTCGCCAGCAGTACCAGTGGCGTCGATCGTGTCGACCAGACGACGACGCTCGCGGATGGCAGTACCGTGTCCGCCGATGGCGTGTCGATCGTCAGCGGCAAGGATATCAACGTCACCGGCAGCAATATCGTCGGGATGAACAACGTTGCGCTTGCCGCAAAGGGCAATGTCAACATCACTGCTGCGACGAATACTTATCAGGACTCCGAATATCACGATCTGAAGCACTCGGGTTTCTCGGGCACGGGCGGGCTCGGCATCAGTTATGGATCGAGCGAGCGGACGGACCAATACAACGGCACGTCGGTGACGGAAAGCCAGTCGCGCAGCACCGTCGGCAGCGTCGCGGGTAATGTGTCCATTTCGGCAGGGAAGGACGTGCACATCGGGGGCAGTGATGTGGTGGCCGGCAAGGCCGCGGCCGACACAACTGGCGCGACCGGCAATATTGCGATTCAGGCGCAGAACATCGCGATCGATCCTGGTCAGGATGAGAGCCAGTCCCACGATCACCAAACGTCGCATTCGAGCGGCATTTCCATGGCGATCACGGGCACCCCGCTCGATACCGTGCGCAACCTGCGCGACGCAAACTCGTCGGGTACGGGATTCCAGCGCGGCGAGGGCGTGCTGAACGAGTTGGCGGCTAGCGGGCAGGATTTGCCCTCCGTTTCCGTTTCGTTCGGACGCAGCAGCAGTTCGAGCACGACCGACATGTCGAGCACCACTAACGCCGGCAGTACTATTCGCGGCGGCGGGAACGTCTCGTTGGTGGCGACAGGCGGTGCGCTCAAGGATGCCAACGGCAACTCCGTTGACGGCGATATCACGGTGACCGGCTCGACAGTGACAGCGGGCGGCATTGCCTCGTTCAGCGCGAACCGCGATGTGATCTTCCAGGCGTCCACCGATCAGTTGCGGCAAAGCATGGATGCGAGTAGCTCGAGTATGGGAATCCAATTGGCGGCGCCGACCCCGGGCGATTTCTCTCGCTGGGTGAGCGGTGGGCCGAATAACGGAGGGGTGAGCTCATCGCCCTATAACGCGAGTAGCAGCAACTCGAACGGCAACTCCTCTTCGACGCAGCAGACGGCCACGGTCGTGACTGGCAATAGCGTCGTGGTCAAGAGCAAGACCGGAGATATCGACGTCGTCGGCTCCGGGATCAGCGGCACGCAAGGCGTCGATTTGATTGCGACCCAGGGCGCGATCAACGTGCTCGCGGGGACGGACACGAGCACCAGCCATCAGGAACCCAGCAGCCACCAGGTCGGCAGCCTCGGCAGCAACGGTACGGGAACAGGGTTCACCATCGGTGTGGCGAGCAGCCATTCGGTGCAGGATTCGGCCGCTCAAACGCAAAGCACGATCCGTAGCCAGATTGCAAGCCAGAACGGCAACGTGACGCTCGACGCCAACCAAGACTTGACGGTTCAAGGCTCCGATGTGTCCGCGGGCAAGGACCTCACGCTCATCGGCAAGAACGTGAACCTCGATGCGGGTACCGACGCGTTGCAGAACAGCATGAGTCAGAGCTCGAGCCAATTCGGGGTCTCACTCGCGCTCGGTGGTGCGATCGGCAACGCGGTCGCAACGGTGAATCAAGCCATGGCGCAGGCGAGCAAGACCGATAACAAGCGCTTGGCGGCGCTCGATGTGGCGCAGGCGGGGCTGGCAGTATATGGAGCAGAGCAGGCGGCTACGAGTACAAATTGGGCGCAAGCCACGCAATCGCTCTTTAGCCCGTCGAACGGTACGTCGCAAGGGACACAGGCGGCCATCAAGGTGACGGTCAGCATTGGGGGCGGGTCGAGCCATAGCGAGTCGCAAAGCAGTTCGGTAACGAACGACGGCAGTACGCTGAAGGCTGGCGGCAACGTGACGCTGATTGCCACGGGCAGTGGGGCGCAAGATGCAAACGGGAATGCGCTCGATGGCGATATCAATTCGCGCGGCACGCAGATAACGGGGCAGAACGTTACATTGAACGCGGCGCGGGATATCAATTTGCTGAGCGCGCTCGATACGACGCAGCAAAAGAGTAGCAACAGCAGCAGCGGCGGAAGCATCGGCGTTGGTGCGGCCTTCGGCGGACAGCAGAACGGCTTTACGGTCGAGATCGGTGCGAGTGTGTCGAAGGGCAATGCCAACGGCAACAGTGCGACAAACCGCGACACGGAGATTACGGCCAGCAATACGCTGTCGCTGACGAGCGGCCGTGACACGAACCTGCGTGGGGCCGAGGTATCGGGCAATACCGTCGATGCGAACGTCGGGCGGGATCTGAATATCCAGAGTCCGCAGGACACGAACACGTATCAGAGCAGCCAGTCGAGCGCCGGCGTGCAGTTGAGCTTGTGCATTCCGCCGATCTGCTATGGGCAGACCGTGAGCGGCACTGCAAGCGCCAGCGACGAGACGATCAAGGACAACTATCAGTCCGTCAACAAGCAAAGCGGCATCTACGCGGGCAACGGCGGGTTCAACGTGCAGGTCGGCAACCATACGCAGTTGGATGGCGGCGTGATCGCGAGTACGGCGAGCGCGGACAAGAATACGCTGTCAACGGAGACGTTCGGCTACTCGAATCTGCAAAACACGGCGAGCTACTCGGGTACGAGCATGGGCTTCAGCGTGAGCGGCGCGGCCGGCAAGAGCACGCCGAACGGTGTGGCATTCACGACGCCGGTGCAAACGGGCAGCAGTATGTCCGGCGCGACGAATTCGGCGGGGCTGGGGCCAAGCGGCTTCGGCATGGCGGGCACGAGCGGCGATGCGTCGGGAACGACGTACGCGGCGATCAGTCCCGGCACGATCACCGTGCGTGGGGATGCGGGCACGGGGCATGACAGCACGGCGGGATTGAGCCGCGATCCGGCGAGCGCGAACGGCTCGGTGCAGAACACATTCAGTGCTCAAAATGTGCAGGACGATCTGTCGATTCAGCAACTCACGGGGCAGGTCGGGATGCAGGTGGCCGGTGACGTCGCGCAGGGATTGAAGAAGAAGGCCAGTGACCAGGCGAAGAAGGACTATTTGGCGTTGACCGCTGCTCAGGCGTCGGGCGATTCGAATGCAATTGCCCAAGCGCAGGCGAATTACGATGCCTCGTTATTGCAAGCGGCGCTGTGGAGCAACGATGGTGCGGCGCGTGTCGGCCTGCATGGTTTGGTGGCGGGTCTGGGGGCGGCGATGGGAGGCGGCAATATCGCCGCCC